>CAZMNY010000001.1:0-154428 GCA_964567745.1 uncultured Pirellulaceae bacterium
TTCTGCCCTTCGGGAGACCATCTTTCAACTTTCAACAATTATTGGGACGCTTCCGTTTTTCCTGCGGATGGGCGGACTTGTCTGCATTGGCAACCATGACAAGTGATTGAACGTACACTCTTTTGTCACGTTGGTTTGCTGTATGTGCGACCAACTGCTGAATGGCAGTTTCCACAACCGATGAGAATTCGCTGGCTTTGACTTTCGAGACGAATTGCGTGATCGCAGCTTCAATTTCTTCAGGAGTCAAAGGCGCTTTGAGATTGAG
The DNA here is from genome assembly GCA_964567745.1 of uncultured Pirellulaceae bacterium. Taxonomy (GTDB): domain Bacteria; phylum Planctomycetota; class Planctomycetia; order Pirellulales; family Pirellulaceae; genus CAZMNY01. The sequence continues at coordinate 269 of CAZMNY010000001.1, forward strand.
CAAGACATCAGTAATGGTTTTGCGTTCGCTCCTGCTCACCTTGCCGTCCACTGCCATCACGCAACAAAGTGCTTCAAGTAACGCGGGAAACCTGGGGTCATCGGATGGTCGTTGGGTCGACGAGGTTACTTCCATTCTCGTGGTGCATTCCGCGGCAAGCATGGCTGCGAAATACGGTCTGTGAAGTTGCGTGTGAATAGCATTCCAAAAGTGCAGCGTCTGGCGCTGCACTTTTGGAATGCCTTTCACACTTCCCTGTCGCAATAAGCGCGGCCAAATGACGACGAAGAGCGCTCTCCGACGATCAGCGAAATCGGCAAGCGAGCAATGGTCTTAACGGACGCTTCGACGAACAAGCATGCGACGAGTCACGATATCAGGCGCCGCGCGTTTACGAGTCGACTCGGAAGGCGGCTCTCAACGGCCGAACTGTCCAAATGGATGCGGCATACGTCGAGCGATACAACTCTTCGCTACTATCACGCCCCGACGACGGAGGAACTCGCTGGCCGCGTCTGGGGGGACACTTTAGGGGACCGTGCGCAAAAACAAGGGTCGACCCCGGCTCAAGGGGTCATGCCTAATTCTAGATTTTCAAAGATCTTAGAAAGCGGAGGGCACGAGACTCGAACTCGCAACTCCTTGCGGAGCACCTCATTTCCAATGAGGCCGCTAGCCATTCGCTTACCCTCCGAGCTCTTTGGCCCGGTTCATTATGTCGTTCGCGTCTTTTCGTTCAACTGCGATTCGCCATTAAGACGTTCATCTGAGGATTAAGGTTCACATCTTGCTTCGACCCGCCAGGTCGACGAATGACGCGAATCCCTGTTGGCCTGCCTCACCCTAACCGCCATGATTGGCCAACTAGTCTATCACGGAGGCGCGGCTAATTAGGTCGATGAACTCCGCATTGGTCTTGTAGCGAGCGAGCTGTTTCGTCAGCTGCTCCATCGCCTCCACATGGTGCATGGACGTCAGGGTCCGCCGCAACATGGTCGTGGCGCTCAAGATCTCCGGCGAGTGGAGCAGTTCTTCTCGTCGCGTTCCAGACTGCGAAATGTCGACCGCCGGCCAAACGCGCCGATCCGATAGTTTGCGGTCGAGCACCAATTCCATGTTGCCAGTGCCCTTGAACTCCTGAAAAATCAGCTCGTCCATGCGGCTTCCGGTATCGACCAGGGCGGTGCCCATGACTGTTAGCGAACCGCCTTCCTCGAACGCTCGCGCTGTGGCGAACAGTTTCTTGGGAATGTCCATGGCTTTGATATCGACACCGCCCGACATCGTCTTGCCCGTGTTGCCGACCCACTTGTTGAACGCTCGAGCAAGCCGCGTGATCGAGTCCAAAAGCAGAAAGACATCTTGGCCCATCTCCGCCAGTCGCCTACAGCGAGCGACGGTCAGTTGCGATAGCCGCACGTGACTCTCGACGTCCTGATCGAGACTGCTGGCGATGACTTCGCCGTTGACGTTGCGCCGCATGTCGGTGACTTCTTCAGGCCGCTCGTCAATTAGCAGGACGATTAACTTGATGTCGGGATGATTCTGCGCGATGCCTTGGCTGACGTGCTGAAGCAGCACCGTCTTGCCAGTTCGCGGAGGCGCGACAATCAGGGCTCGCTGACCGCGGCCAAGCGGCGTCAGCAGGTCAATCACTCGCGTTGTGAGCGGCTGTTGTCCGGTCTCCAGATTCAACCATTGTTCCGGGTTGATCGGAGTCAGATCTTCAAACTTCTTGATCTTGAGATAGTCTTCCGGCTTGACGCCATCGACGTCGACAATCTCGCGCAAACGCGGTCCGGTTTGCTTGCGAGCATGCTGGACAAAACCTCGAATCAAGAGGCCTTCGCGGAGTCCATAGCGTTCGATCATGGTGCCGGGAACGAACGGATCCGATCGTTCACGGGAATAGTTATTGGAGGGACTTCGCAGAAATCCATAGCCATTGGGGTGCATCTCGAGCAGGCCAAAACCGGCCTCCAACGGCGCATCCGCGTCAAACGACTCGCGGTCCATCGAACGTCCTTGCGGACGACGACGCTTGTGATGGTGACGACGTCCTCCGCCACCGCCTCCGCCTCCGCCTCCGCCCGAATGGTTCTGGCGGGATCGAAAACGCTTCTTTTTCCCCATGACTCACCTACGATTCCTGCAGTGGGAGCGCCATCGGTTGAGACAAGAAAACGCGGACCGTGGTCGATTGACTGGCAATGCCAACCATCATGAAACGGCACTCACGACGTCGCAATCCGATGCTCGTACGCATTAGCTAGACACGGAATCTCACGCTTCCCAAAGCGTTCGTCCGCCTTTTAGAATTAACTGTCCGCGTCCATAGTCGACCTCGACTATCGATCGCCGCCAGGTCCTTAACCACGCAGACCAAACATCCACAACGAGAGATGTGGTCAGCTCCACCGGAATGAGACACGACTGTCATCGCGCCGCGGAGTTAAAGAAGCCTTCTCAGGTCCCTGGTAATCCTCAATCCCAACTACTTTGGACTGGGGAGGAGGTCCAAAAGCTCTTGGACCAGCGGCGCATCTTTACGCCAGACAGAGTTCAAAACTATGGGGAATCTTACTCATGTCTTCGGTTGTGTCAAGCGATTCCTCGCAGCCAATATGGGAAAACAGGGAGTTTTTTTGTGCTTCTGCCGCCGGATTTAGGCCCTATATCCGCTAGAAACCGGACATTTTCACAATTCGCCTGCATCGAGCCCAACGCCCAGGCCGATAAGCCGAGTACCGCTGTATGTCGACTGCGACTGACCTGTCCGTCAGCGCCTCCGTTCGCCGCCGCAACGTTTCCACCAGTTTCCAAACGGACTTCTTCCATGCGTAACAAACTGACTCTAACCGCCCTGACGATCGCAGTCACGATGGCACTCGCCGCCCCGGCGCAGGCCATCATTCGTTGGGAGCGAGATATTGAGTCGGCAAAACAATTGGCGAAACAAACCCGCCGTTTGGTCCTGCTGCATTTTTGGTCCGACGATTGTCCGCCTTGTCGACAACTCGAAAAGAATGTCTTTCCGCGAAGCGAAGTTCAACGATCGATCGCGGCCGGGTATGTGGCCGTCAAAATCCACGGCAAACAGTCTCGCCATCTGACCGAACAATTCGACGTTCGCGGCTGGCCCACCGACATCATCATGACTCCGGACGGGCGAGAAATCTATCGCACAACGAGCTCACAAGATCCCAACAAATACATCCGGCTGCTCGACACGGTCGTCGCGCACGCTCGCGTCAATAAGCCCGCTCAACACACCGCCGCCGCAACCGCGCAAACGCCTCGAGCCGCAACCGCGCCCAACCAGCCGCCGAGTCGATTCAGCTCCAGCGGCCAAGGACCCGTTTCACAACGCCGAACAGTCAACCCGCAAGCAACAAGCCGCTACGGACAGCCGCCCCAACGGCCAGCCACCAACGCGGCACCGCAGTTTGCGACTCGGCCCGCACCACCACAGCCGACAATGCGGATCAACCCCTACATAGCGCGAAACCCAAGTCCGGCCCCGCCCTCAGGCGCAGGCGCTCCGTCGCGTTACTCCGGTCCGCAGGCTCATGCAACTAGACCAGCAGGGCAAACTCCAGCCGCTCAAACTCCTGTCGCTCAAAATCGTGCTGAACGAAATAACCATCATCAAACGGCACCAGTCCCGACAGACCCGTCATCTCGTTACGGCAGGCGGTCGCCCGCCCAACAATTCGCCGCTCGACAACAGGCCAACAATCCGCCAGCCGCGCCGTCAGCTGCACCGTCAGTTGCACAAGCGCCGTCCTCCCGACAACCTACGATCGATGCGCCGCCCTCGGCTCGAGTTGCCTACACGACTGGTGCCAGTCGTTACGGCGCGCCTGCGGCTGGAGCTAGCCGCTCCGGCGCCCCCGATGCGGCCGCCAATCGATACGGTTCGCCAGCAGCGCCGCCCCGTCAAGCCGACTCGCGTCAAGCCGCTTCCAATCAAACTCGTCGTCCCGGCACAAGCTCGCCAGTCGGTCAAAACCAATACGTCGCCGAAAACCGGAGCTCGTACTCACCACCCTACGCGGAACAGTCGCGGTCGCAGACTCGTCAGTCATACGGGAGTCAGCCAAGTCAGGCAACAGCCGACTCGAATCGCACACGACAACAGCCTCCGCAGCAACAGGGCGGCATCATTCCTCCACGTTACGGGTCACAAGCCGCCGTCACGCCACAAAGCCTCAACGGGCCGCAGATATCAATCGGGCAGCCTGCCACCACTGTTCCGCCTCAAGCTCCCGACCGAAACATCGGGATGGATGGCTTCTGTCCCGTCACCTTGCAAGAGCACCGTGTGTGGCGAAAAGGCGGTCAGCCATACGCTGTCGTTCATCGAGGTCGCGTATTCCTCTGCGCAGGACCGGACGAGTTGGCCAAGTTCAAACAGAAGCCCGATTTCTATTGCCCGCTGCTTTCGGGGCTCGATCCCGTCCGCCTGCTTCAAACGAACGAGTTGGTCGACGGACGCCGCGAATTCGGCATCTGGCATGAGCAATCGATGCTCCTCTTCTCCAGCGAAGCTTCGCTCGCCGCCTTCAGCCAGCAACCTGAGCTGTACATGCAAGGCATTCAGCAAGCCATGGCGCACGAACGGAGCACGGGTCGTTGGCGATAGCAGCTATCCTTGTTCTTTCGGAATGTTCGCGAAGGCTGCGAGTTTTTCCCAAGTGAAGAGCCCGGTATCGTGCCCGTCGGACCACTTGATGCGGAGCGCGTAGGCCCCGACAAGCTCCATTTTCTGGATCGAAATATCTTCCGGGATGTCGGCTAGCTGCACGAGTTTTTGCCCCGTCAGCTCGTGCACGCAGTGGGCGCAACCACAGGCGTCGCGCAAATTTCGAAACGGAATCTCAACGGCTCGATCCGCCCAAACCACTTCCAAACATCCACGCTCGGCAAGATTGTTGATGTTGTTTGGCGCGGGTGTCTGTTCCGGGAGTGTCATCGCTTGTCACCAATCTTCGACTACAAAAAGAGCATCTTCGCCTTCGCGTCTTCGGCCTGCACTGACGAGCTTCTGGTACCGCGCCAAGTGGTCACTACTCAAGTCTTGCCGGTTGATCTTTGCCAACACATGCAAGGCTTGCGTCGGTCGACCTGAGTGGTCAAGCAAGACGGAAGCGAGTTGAATTCGAACGGCGCCGGAACGCTGCTCAAACGACCGCAAGTAATCTACCATAGCAGCAATCGCATTGTCCCACGACTGTTGATTGGTCAGCAGGCCGATCAGTTTCAACAGGTCAATCGCATCCGAGCGCCACTCGGAATCGTCCGATAGGAATCGTTGATAAGCGGTCCACGCAAGCGGCCCATTTTTTCTCGCAACGACCTCGGCGAATTCATTCCGACGGCGATCGTTTTCATCATCGCCCAACGCCTGTTCTTCAGTCAGTTGCTTCGCCAAGTCCGACGACCGACCGATAAATCCAACGTCATCGTCCTCGGGCGTCTTGCCACGAATGATCGAGAAGATGTCGCAGCGCTCTGCTTCGACTTGATTGAATTTCAGCATCGCCAAGCCAATGGCAAAACCGATAGCAGCGCCCATCAAGTGTAAAGTTGCGCTGCCTACCCCGTGCACGAGGAGTTTTACTTCGAACTGCATGATAAGAAACTGCAGAAACACCATGCCCAAGCAGAACACGGAAATGAGAATGTCAAAGAACCTTGGAACGTGCAGCCGCCAGCAGAAAAACGCCTTGAGATTGCAATTGGGCGCCCACAGGAACGCCATCGCCATCAAGCCGAAGATCACGACCGACGCCCCGTCTTCAACGCCCAACATCATCGTCTGCTCGATGAAACACTGCGTCACGTCAATCGCCAGAAAAATCGCCACCAGCCGATCTTCCCTTCACCGATCAAGCCAAAACAGGATAAGGCGATTAAATTGAAAGCGAGGTGGACGATCCCCAAATGGTCGAAGATGGACGTCACCCATTGAAGCGGATGGTAACCGTCGCCCCATGACAGGAGCAATTCCGAGCCGCCCACGGCCAGATATTCGACGCTTGCCACGACGCAGAGCACTATCGCGCTGACCGTGGCGATTGGATAGTGTATATCGGCGTGCCTGTCGAATAGACCAGCAGCATGGCAACCGCTATTGTCGTTGTGATGCAATCCGAAAAGCAGTCTACGGTTTCCGCAAACTACGGTCTCATGATCGGCGGAATTGGCGAGCGGCCTAGGCGCGATTTAGCATCGAACCGAACCGCCCCCGTCGCCTCTCCATTCTTGATTGCCTCTTGCCCCATCGGCGCCGTACAAACGAAATCCAGCGATAATCGTGAAGCCGAGCAGGATCAGGATGGTGCCGGCGACAGCAAACGTCAATCGCACGCCGCCTCGCCCCCAACGACCTTCAAGCCAGGCGGCGCGGCGAGTCTGAAAGAAGACGCTGATATTGCCAATCGCAGCGGCCAACGCGACAACGCCCAACGTAATCGAGATGCCGCCGACAAACAAATCTTGCCCGTTCACGAATCTCTCTCCTCCCAATCCAAAGAGCGTTCGACCGCTTTCTTCCAACGCGAATACCGTCGCTGCCGAATGGCATCGTCCAGGCTCGGCTGAAACTCGCAATCGAGCCGCCAGTTGTTGCGGACATCGTCGAGCCCGGACCAAACGCCGACGGCCAGCCCAGCAAGATACGCAGCACCCAGCGCGGTCGTCTCAACCACCTCGGGACGCCGCACGGCGACATCCAGCAAATCCGATTGGAACTGAAGCAGTGAATCATTTGCCGAGGCACCGCCGTCGACTTTGAGTTCGGCGAGCCGAGCACCGCAATCGGCCTCCATCGCCTCGATGAGATCACGCGTTTGAAACGCCATGGCTTCGATTGATGCGCGGGCAATATGCGCCGCCGTTGTGCCTCGAGTCAAACCGAGAATTACGCCCCGCGCGTATGGATCCCAGTAGGGCGCACCCATGCCGACGAACGCCGGCACCACGTAGACTCCTCCACTATCATCAACCTCGGCCGCCAGCTTCTCGACCTCCGCCGACTCCGCGATGACGCCGAGCCCGTCTCGCAGCCATTGAACGACCGCGCCGGAGACGAAAACGGATCCCTCGAGACAATAGGTCGTCTGATCGCCAATCGACCATCCGATCGTCGTGAGCAAGTTGTTCTTGGATTCGACAGGCGACGATCCCGTGTTCATCAACATGAAAGCGCCAGTGCCGAACGTGTTTTTGGCCGAACCAATTTCGAAGCAAGCCTGCCCAAACGTGGCCGCTTGTTGATCGCCCGCAATACCCGACACCGGGATAGCTCGCCCAAACAAATCCGGATCCGTCTCGCCATAGACATGGCTCGAGGGAAGCACGGTTGGCAGCATGGCCTGGGGTATCCCCAATACGTCGAGCAACTCGCTGTCCCATTCGAGCGTATGAATGTTAAACATCAACGTTCGGCTCGCGTTGCTCACATCTGTCACGTGAACACGACCGCCGGTCAATCGCCAGAGTAGAAATGCATCGACCGTGCCGAAAAGCAAATCGCCGCGTTGAGCCCGTTCTCGCGAGGGATCGACTTGATCGAGAATGTGTTTGAGTTTCGTGCCGGAAAAATAAGCGTCGACGACCAGCCCGGTCTTCTTGCGAAAGCTCTCCTCGTACCCGTCGGATCGCAATTGCTCGCAGATCCCGGCTGTGATTCGACTCTGCCAAACGATGGCGTTGGCGACAGGTCGGCCGGTCTGCCGATCCCAGACGATCGTTGTTTCGCGTTGATTCGTGATACCGATCGCTGCAATTTTCTCGGCACCGCCAAGCTCGTCCACAACGCGTTTGGCCGTGCGAATCTGCGAATCCCAAATCGCCTCCGGAGCATGTTCAACATGCCCTGGCTGCGGCAGAATCTGAGGGAACTCCTCCTGAGCGGTTGCGACGGCCTGGCCATCGGGCGAAAACGCGATCGCTCTGCTCGAAGTGGTCCCTTGGTCGAGAGCCAACACATATTTCTGCGTCACCTCGTCACCCTCCCATCGTCTTGGGCGTTCCCATTACGCGACGTTCGATCGCCCGCGTTTCGTCGTCGCACAAAAGCCATAAATTCAAACACGACGCAACATATCACCGTCCGTCGCTCACTTGTCGTCGACGCATTCGCGTCCAAAATAAGTCCGCAGTCGGTCGACGCATTGCTCGACCACCTCGCTGTGTTCATCATCGGTCGCTTGCGGTTGCATCTCACGACGGATGCGGTCTAACCAAGATCGGTGAATCGTCGGACCGTAAACGAGCATCATCCGTCGCTCAACGATATCTTCCAGGCTGCGAGCCCATTCGTTTTCCATGGCGAATCGAACCAGTCCGATCGGCAACGGCGCCTGCTGGTCGAGCAACACTTTAGCGGCTTCACCGTAACCTGCAACTTGACTCAGGACGGACTGAGTGCGAGTGCCATAGAGATTCCAAACCGCGTTCACCGTTTCCCAGGAGAATCCGGTTTGGTCCGCCAGGGCCTCGAGCCGCCCTTCCTGTTCATTGCGAGTCGGGTAATTCCGGCCGCCCGGCGTTGGCCTTGAATGTGTGTTGGCGTTTTCTCCTCCGGCGCCGTAATGATCCAGCACCCACTGGGCGGCTTCCTCAGCCAGCGAACGGCACGTCGTAATTTTCCCGCCGATGACGCTGACGATCGGAATCTCGGCCTGATCGTGAACGTGCAGACTGTGACCGCGAGAAACGGCGCCAGGTGTCGACGCGTCGGAGTGGGGCAGGGGGCGCACGCCGGCGTAGTGGGCGACGACATCGGACGAGCGTGCGTCGACGTCGGGAAAGACGCGGCGGATCGCTTCGACGAGGTAGTCGATTTCAGATTGGTCTGCAATCGCGTCGCCCGGTGCGTCGCCAAAGGGGATATCCGTGGTGCCAATCAAAGTCAGTTCGCCCATCGGCATAATAAACACGGGTCTGCCGTCGGTCGCTTCCACGTACACCGCGTCGCCATGCAGCGCGCTGCGAAGCGCTTCGTTGCGGCACAACAAATGGCTCCCCTTCGTTCCGCCAATCAGCCGCTTCGAGGGCGTCTCGAGTTTTTCCAAAGTGCGGTCGACCCAGCCGCCGGTCGCGTTGATGATTAGTCGCGGATCGAGCGACTCGGAACGTCCTGCCGTTTGCTCACGGTTAGGCGGCGAGTGGAGTTCGGCGGATTTGCCGCGGAGTGTTGCTGTCGATCCGGTGAGGACGCGGAATTCAACTGCGTGACTGTCAGCAAAGAGTCGAGCGTCTTCGAGCCATTCGATCACAAGGCGTTCGGGAAACATGACTTGTCCGTCGTCGTACGAACAAACCCAACGATAGTGAGACGGATTGATTTTCGGAGCTTCACCTTCGCCCGGCGCGTTGGTGGCGACCGGACGAGACTGAGGGTCGGCGGCGTACTTCTGGTAGAGCCAGAGTCCGATTTGCAGAAGACGAAGCCCTCGCGGCGACGGCTTGGCCACCTTAAAACCAAAGAACCGACGAAACGCCTGCCACCAACCGGAGTGCTTGGACTCAACCGGCGTGTGCATCCGCAACGGCTTGACCAAGTGGGGCGCCATCCGAAGCAACCAAGTGCGCTCGTTTAACGACTCGCGAACCAGCTTGAACTCGCCGTATTCTAGATACCGCAAACCGCCGTGAATCAATCGCGACGAGCGAGATGTTGCTCCAAACGCGACATCGTTGGGTTCAACGAGAACAACCGGAATCTTGCGTAGCACGAGTTCGCGCGCGATGGCCGAACCATTGATGCCGCCGCCAAGAATCAGCACCGGCTTTCGTTTTTTCTCACACATTGGCTAACCGCCGCCAAACAGCAGGCGTTGCGTGACGTCACGAAAAAGGACCTGCAAGCCAGGGCGATCGGCGTCGCTCGATCTCTTGATCCACTCATTCGACTTCGAGGCAAACGCCGTCAGCGCGGCGATCGGCGAACCGCCGCCGTCCGAGAATATCGCCAGCACTCCCCATTTCCGAATCTGCTTGATGCGCAAGTCGAGGTAGGCCGCGCGCTTCGCCATACTCATCGCCACGTACTGACGCGACTCGTTGGTAAGCCACGCCTCAACCAGCAACATGCCGTTACTGCGGAGCTTGGTCGCATCCTCATCGTTCGACGACTTCGTCACGCCGCCCAGCGACATTCCAAGCTCCAAGTCCTCGACGATGCGATTGGCGAGCTCCAAACGAAGATCTTTCGGGTAGTCGACAAGTTCGCGCGTCTGTAGAAACCGCTGCAGCCCCGCGCGAACTCCATCTTGCGCCACCGCCTTCTGCTTGCCCACCGAACTCGACAGCCACTGGTCAATCATGTCGAACACGTCGGGAGCATCTGGGTTGGCCGAGGTCAGCACGGCCCATTGTTCAGCGAACGAGATTTGGTCATCTAAAAATTTGTCCTTGGCGTCCGCCTTGATCTGCGCAAGCTGCTCAACTCGAGTGAAGAACCAGAAACGTTGCACATAAATCAAGTTTCGATCGAGCCGCGCTTGAAGCGACTCAGACAAGCCTGCCTGTTCGGCACTCAAATTCGAATCGCTGCCGAACTCGATCTGCATGCGATCGAGCAAGGCGAGCTGAGTGTCGGCGTCCTGCTCTGAGATTTCGGCTAACACCAACCACTTCACCAATCCCTCCCGATCAGCCTTTGACGGCTCGGGCAACGAGAGCCAATTCCAGGCAAGTCCAGCGGCGGCGAGCACGGCGGTTACGGGGGCCAAACCCAATAACCAAGGTTTTCGGATGCCTATCATCGCGGTTCCGGTCACTCGCCCCGATTAAAAGGCGAATCCCATTGGTTGGTTGCTCTAAAAGTTCGGCCCCATTGGTCGACACACACAGCCTAACACGCAAGGCACGGTCAAGTCAGCGCTCTTCGCGGATCTGACCGCGACTGTTAAAATGCAGGCTCTGAACAAATGAGATGGAATTCTTTGCCAATTCGTCGTTGAGGACTGAAAAGGAAACAGCATGCCCGCCTTCAACACCGAAGTTCCCCACGGCCTTGGCCAAGACGAAGCCGTCACCAGGCTCAAAGGATTTCTCGCCAAGGTCGAAGAGGTTTACAAAGATCAAGTCAGCGATATGGAAGGGGAGTGGAGCGACAACGTGCTCTCTTTCGCTTTCAAGTCGTTCGGGTTCAAGATCTCCGGAATCCTCACCGTCGAAGAAACTGTCGCCCGAATCGACGGAACTCTGCCCTTTGCCGCCGCCATGTTTCGTGGAAAAATTGAAAGCGGCATCTCCGAACAAATGCAGAAGGCGCTGAGCTAAAGAGAGTTCAGCACGAGCATCGAATCGGAAGAATGCGGGCATTCCGACAAGTCCTGGGGGCGAGTCCGCGCGTTGTAACGCCATGCGGACGCTATGAATGACGAAACTTTAGGCGGGCGGGTAAGTTAATATCAATGTATCATTGCTCGTCGTGGAATTCTCACGGCGACTTTCAGCCATGTCCTGGACTTCACGGGTCCGATAGACGGCCACCACCAAAGCTTGTTTGCACCGCGATTGCAATGGAGCACCAATGAAGAAGGCGTACGTGATCGTCGCGCTCGGAGCGATTGCCGGCCTCGTCGCGGCTATCTGCGCCGCGCCAAACGGCGATACAAACAATCAAGTTGAAGACGTTCTGGATCCGAATAAACTCGTCACGACCGACCCTATTACGATCGATCCCGCAGACGGAAAGCTAATTCGGCTCGACACGCCTGGCGTCGAAAAACCGCGACTCGTTCCTGCGTCGGAAGCCAGAGTGCTGTCGACGGACGACGTCATTGGAGTGAGCGTAAACGGGATACACCGAGCTTACACCATCGAGGCTCTAACGCCGTTGGATCAACATGTGGTCAACGATCTCTTCGGCAGCACGCCGATAACCATTGCCTATTGCGACCGCAACGATTGCGCGCGAGTTTTCACGTCGAAAGAACCGGACCAGTTGCTTGGGGTCGGCGTTGGCGGTTTCCTGATGACGAAGAAGGACCCGGGCATGGTTCTTTGGCACGCGGGCAAACACTATCGGCATTTTTCGGAAGAACTCCCCTTCGAAGATTTCAAGTTCGAACGCGTGAAGTGGGCGGATTGGCTGGAAGCTCACCCAGACACGCTCGTCTACGACGGGGTGTATCGGAGCAAGCCGAGCAAACCAGCGCCGCTAAATTAGAACCGCGGCCAGTAACTTGCTTTGTTGCTCGCAAGCGAAATCCAACGCGACGTCGCTATTTCGCCTCTTCGGCTGTGAATATCTGAAGCACTTGACCGTTCAATCGGTAGGCTAACCCGGCGGGCTTAACGGCGGCTTCGATCAGTTGCTCGGCCGTGGCGCCGGTAACGCGAAACGAAATTCTCTCGCCGAGTTTTTGCGATGCCGCCGCGGAGACTTGGGGCGTCCAGCCAAGTTTTTGGGCGAGCGATTTGATCACGCCGCCCACCGGTTGATTGTCGATTCGCAAATCATAAACCTGGCTCGGCTTCGCTCCCACGGTCTTGTCCGGCCTCGTCGGTCCGGAGTGGCTGAGAATCCATTTGAAGACCATGTCGTGTTCGGCAAACGTCCCGCTGACAACAAGTCCTCGACGATCCCGCTTGATCGACGATTCTTTCAGCGCGTCGGGCCGATCCGAAACTCGTAGTCGCGATCCTGTCGGGAGCCGGTGAACGCGTTCAAACGACTCCGTCTGTGGAATTGGAATCAAATTGACCGCACGCCCATCAGCTCGAAACTGCAACATGAGGTCAAAGTTATTCAGTAGCAGAGTCGCTCGATCGACCCAGGGCATCTTGGGCAATTCCACTTCTGGCCACAGATCGTGCGAAATGGCCTCGGGATTGGAGACGGTAAGCCCCGCTTCAGCAGCCAATTGACGCACGAGTTCACGCGGTTGGCTCAATCGCGGCCACTCCAACGGGCCGCTCTTGAGCATCGCGGCCCTACGGGATGCGGGAATCGTGGCGAGCTGCTTTCGAGCGAGATCGGACAGCGAATTCAAGCGGGTGCCTGGGCCCTTCGGGCCAATGTAGACGACGTTTTGAACGATCGACCAATCGAGCGACTGGGTTCGCGCCAAGCCATCGACCACGGCCCACAGCGGCGCGGAATCCGACTGAAACTCCATCAACGTTTGGGGGGGTACGCGGCGATCCAGAAAGATCGCGACCTTCTTTGCACGCGACAAGTTTTGCAAGCCGCTCCGAATCGGGTTGTCGGACCAATTCAAACCGATTCGAGCGTGAATCGCTGTTTGAAATTCGCGGCCCGAGGCAAAGTCCGCCGCCTCAACCTCGGTCAAGAACGGACCCACTAGTGAAGCAGTAACTACCAGCGGGAGCATCCACGCAGCATGGCAGTTCGCAAACGTGCGGCGATGATTCGTCTGTTGCACGGGCGAGTGTTTTCCAAAGCACAAGAAGCGAATCCGAAGCCAACGACAGTTTCAACATACCACGTCGCAGGCCATTGGAGTAATCGCGCAAGAATTCAAAATTATTTGCTTGACTTACGCTAAGGCGAGGCGTGATACTGCGGCTTCACGTCATCAATTCTTAGTCGCGATTCATCGACCCAAAATGATCGCCGAAGCCTCGTCCCCAGAGTCATTACCGCACTTGCGGTGCATCGATGCTTACCATTTTGCAACCATGCGAAACCGGTTGAGCAGCGGCGACCCGAGGGCGGAATTCATGGATCCGGAAACGACGATTGTTAAACAATGAAGTTCGCGAATCGTTCATGTCCTAAATAGTTTTTGTGGGAGTTACTCTTGTGGCCGAATCTGTGCTCGAGGCAATCAAGCGGGGCGATTGGGACTTTGAACCAGAAGAAGATTTTCCGTCTTATGACAACACGCCAACGGATGCTCTTCCAGGCACAGACCAGAAGTTGACGATCTTGGCTGGCAGAGTCCAGCAGGGACTGCCCCTCTGGCATCCGAACGACCGCCGCTCGTACGACGATTCCGAATAGGCGAGCACAGCTCGGAATGCGAAACGCGCCGATTAGCGTCCGTCGAGTGTTTTCTGCAAGTACTCGACTTGAGTGCGCACGCCTTCCATATCGGGATTGAGCCGAAGCGATCGACGAAAGCTCTCTAGAGCCGCGAACGCGTCGCCCAATTCGAGGTAGCAATGCGCCATGCCGACGGCAGCGGGATAATGGTAAGCGTTTAGCTCGAGTGCTTGCCGGCAATCGTCAATAGAAGCTTCAAACCGCTCTTGTTGATAGCGAGCGATAGCGCGCTGATTCCAGACTTCGGCAAACCAAGGTGCGTCGATAAGCAGCGCATCGGCCAACTGGCATACGCGATTTGAATCCTCGCAGCCGTTGTGTCGAATAATCACGTCGAGTCGTTGGCGGTGCTCAGCCGAACCGTCGCGACGCCAGATCTCTCGAATGCCGTTCTCGGCGATCATTCGAACTCCGCGGTCTTCGTCGTGCAAACACATTCCCATGACAGCGTTGTGGGAAAAATCGCCCAAGAAGCCGACCGCCAAAATTGCAGCTCGACGTGAAATCCGCGAGCCCGCCAGGGCCAACCGAGAAAGGCTGCCCAAGTTGTAATTCGCAGACACCGACTTGATGAATCCGGCCGGATCCTCGGTGTCTAGGAATTGCAAGTAAAGGCGATTCAATCGCGGTTCGCTTCGGTCCATGTCTCAAGTGCCGCTAAGGGGCCGATGGTAAGCTCTTCCGCAATGGACGAGCGATACATTGGAGTCTAATTGGACTCCTTCAAGGCCACAATGATTACGGCGGCAAACGCAAGCGCGAATCGCCTATTCAACAAGATTCCGGCAAGAGCAGCCCGCGTAATCGTTAAACTTGAACATACGCGATTAGCTAACGAACCTGAATCATCGACAAGCCGCAAGCTGGTGGCGGTCTGCTCATGCACCGCCTCGACGCCAACGAGTTCTTAGCACCGAGACAATGTGAGTTCATTTTTGATCTGCCGAACCAAACGGGCTTCGACTCTCGACGTCCGCGGGCCTCGGCAAACAGCGCCGCGCACGGCGATGATGTCCGCGCCCATCTCGCTGACGACGGCCATATCGGATCTTCTGAGCGAACCAGCCAGGACGATGCGGAGTTCGACGCGATGTGATGATTCCACCAAGTCCCTGATCAATGCCTCGCCCAGGATTTCCAAAAGGTTTCCACCATCTTTGTGGTAGGTGTCGACAAGCAACGCGCCGCAAGAAAACCCCTTGGCCAACTCCAGAACCTCTTCGAGTCTCGGCGCGTGCGCGCGTTGCCAATCGGCATAGGCGACTGCGACAGGAGTTACCGTTGACGGCGCGCCTCGCCAGAACGATTCAAGCTTGCTCGCCCATCCCCGATCGAGCGCCGCGCCTGCCAGTCCGACTTTGGCGAAGGCCAAGCCGGTTGTCCCGGCCAAGCGTTCGGCGGCCGACCGTTCGCTTTCGCACAACTCACCGAGCGCGGCGCTGCAAGGGACCGATGCTTCGCTGGCCAAATCCGAACAGCGTTGTATCACGTCAACGCTCGCTTGCCCTAGCGACCCTGCATCCGGCTCCTTGACGTCCAGCAAGTCGGCACCGCCATCGAAAGCCGCAATCGCCTCGGCGCGGTCGCGAACGCTGACTAACAACTGCGTCATGACGTCGACTCCCGTTCCTGACGAGCCTGGCGGTGAACCGCGACCAGGCGACGATTGAGTTCTTCCAAGAGGGGCCGATCGATGGGCTCGCACCACATCCCCCGGATCGTAATGTAGCCATCGCACCACTGCCCAAGCGACGACTTGATTTTTCGCTGTTTCCAATCCACGGCTCGCTCGGCCAGTCGCACGACGATGTTGGCGGCATTCGCCGAGTCGTCTTCGGCGTCGGGCGAGACTGGCCCCTCCCCGCGAAAGAAGAATTCGACGAACTCGATCGGAACTCGCTCCGGCTCACCACTGCTGAGAAAGACGAGCAGATGTTCGCCCTCGAGGGCTAACACCGGACGCCGAAGCATGACGGCGAGGACTCCAATCGCGCATAGTCCGAGCCCCGCAACCAAAAGGCCTAGGACGCGGAGCCACGCGTCGGACCAGCAACCGACAAGCCCGCCGGCCACCACGGCAGCGAACGGAAAGACCATCGCAAACAGGAGGGCGCGCTGATTCGATTTGAGCCAGGTTTCGGCCACGACTTCATTGCCTTTCGAGAGGTGGGGGCCAACAATGTATCAAATCGAGAAGATCCGGCGACGCCACGTGACGTGATTCGCTCGCTCAAATCCAGGTCCCGCGCCATCTCGGGCGTCCGCCAGTTCGTCGTCGCGGGGCTTGCCACGCGTGACAATCCTCAACTATCATCTGACTGGTTATCCAGCTCGATGGACACGATGACGGCCGTCATCTTGCACGTCCTCGCTCCAGTTGGCCCGTCCGCGACTCGCCTTCTGACGGGCCCCGTCAAAGCTTGGGACGCTACAATAATCTGCATCTGAGTCGTCGGCCAACGAACATGAACGCAGGCTTCGCTTGACACTTTCGGATCGGACTCATTGTATCGTGGATTATCGATTCATCTCCAACTCCAACGAACTCGAATCTTACTGTCAATCGATAGCGAACAGCAAAGTGGTCGCTTTTGACACCGAGTTCGTTTCGGAAGATCGTTTTCTTCCCGAGTTGTGTCTCGTGCAGATTGCGGCCGACGGAAATTATGCAGTGGTCGACACGCTGGCGGTCAAAGACCTCACGCCATTTTGGTCGCTGTTGACGGACGGGGATCGGCGAACGATTGTTCATGCGGGCCGGGAAGAGTTTCGATTCTGCCGTCGAGCGACCGGCAAGCGACCTCAAGACTGGTACGACATTCAGCTCGCTGCGGGGCTGGTCGGTTTCGATTACCCCGCGTCTTACGGCTCGTTGTTGTCCAAGTTACTGAGCAAGGTTCTAAGCAAACACGAGACTCGCACGGACTGGCGTCGGCGTCCGCTTTCCGAGCAGCAACTCAACTACGCTTTGGAAGACGTGGTCTATCTCGAGAAGATGCACGATCTGCTCGAAAAACGCCTTGAAGGCCTTGGGCGCAGCACTTGGCTTTCGGAGGAACTCGCCGTTTGGCAAGACGCGTTGGAACTGACCGAAACGACAGAAAACTGGCGCAAGGTTTCCGGAATCAACGGCCTATCGCCTCGCAGTTTAGCCGTAGTCCGATCGCTCTGGCGATGGCGAAACCAAGTCGCCTCAACGGAAGACCGACCGCCTCGTCGAGTGCTGCGAGACGACTTGATTGTCGAGTTGGCCAAACGCAAGAGTGCGGATGAGAAACGGATCCGCGCAGTTCGAGGGCTCGAGTACCGCGGCGTAAGACGGCACATCGACAGCATCGCCGCAGCGGTTCAAGAAGCGTTGGACTTGAGCGACGAAGATTGCCCGCGTCCGCCGGCGAGATCAAGGCGTCCCCAACTCTCCTTGGTCGGACAGTTTCTATCAACAGCTTTGGGCTCCATTTGTCGCGAAGCCAAACTGGCTCCAAGCATTGTCGGCACGGCCCAGGACGTTCGAGACTTGATCGCGTTTCAACTCAGGTTGACCACGGACAATCAGACACCGGCGTTGGCTCAAGGCTGGCGCGCCGAGATCGTCGGCTCGATGATCGATGATTTGCTGCATGGCAAACTGGCCGTCGTGATCGACGACCCCTTGGACGCTCAACCGCTGTCGTTCCGCCAGGTCGATTGAACACAACGCGCCCAGATGATCGTGTCACGGGCACACGCACACGCCAGGGATTATTGCCTCGACGGGCCGCGGGACGTGGACAGCACACCGAGTCGTTGTATAGTTCATTGAGCCTATGCTTTTGGCGAGCGTCTGCGAAAACATTGAGTACCGGTTATCTGTATTTTGGCGACTAGCACACCCAATTCTAATCATTGATGGGCAACGTCGATTCATGCGATCACTCTATTTGGCCATGCTGCTGACTTGTTTTGTTGCCGCGACGGCTCGCGGCGAGCAAGCGGATGACCACGCCGACTTACCGCCGACAAATTCCGTGGAGCCCATTGTGGCGGCGACTGGGTTGGAGGTTGCAAGCGGCGTGGCGGTGGACGAAGAGTTTAATGTGTTCGCACCAAACTACCGCAGCCTCGGCGGCATTGGCCAAATCAAGCAGGACGGGACAGCAAGTCTGCTCTGTCGCCTCGATAAGCTTGCGCCGGTGGAAGGACGAACTCCGTTTGCCCAGAGCTTGCGTCTCGACACGCAGCGTCGCCTAATCGTCGCCGATGCAGGCGGCGGTCGTTTACTTCGCGTGGAGGTCGACGGCTCACGAGCTGATGTCTTATCGGACCGCTATCAGGGCGTTCGTCTTCGCGAAGTGTCTCATGTCGCGTTGGATCGAGCCGGCAACATTTACTTTACTGAGCGGCCGTCCGACACCAAGCCCTCGGATGAGGCGGCAAGTGAGGCGACGGGGCGCCTGTTCGTTTATCGCATTCGCACTCAAAAGACCGAGCTGCTCGCCGGTGGCATGGACCGTCCGTCCGGCATCGCGGTTTCGCCGGACCAAAAGAAACTGTGCGTTGCCGAACAGGGAACGCGACGCGTGTTGATCTTTGACATCGAGGATATCCAGATCGCTCGGCGACGCGAGTTGATTCGCTTCCCAATGCAGTCAGACGGCAACTTTGCGGCAGGAGACTTTGCTCCCAAAGGACTCGCCTTTGATCGCCGCGGCCGACTCTACGTTTGCATGGGTGCCGGCGGCATGATCAACGTCGTGGAAACGCCCTCCGGCCGATTGCTGAGGCGATATAAGACGCTCGGCTCAGTTTCGGATTGCCACTTCGCGGACACAACTCTTTACATCGCCATCGAATCCAAGGAGGCCGTCTTTCGACTCCCCCTTGGCGTCGAAGGCTTTGTCTACTCGAAGTGATTCACCACGATTACTTGCGAGCTGTTGTGGCGGCCGGTTCATCGCCGAAGTAGCGTGTTGTCTCTTCGGCGACAAGCGTCGTATCGGGCTCAGCACATTTCACGACCGCTCGGAATCGGTGGTCGCCGCCCTTGCTGGCCTTGGCTCGCACTTTGAGCAACATCGTTTGACCTGGAGCGATTCGAGGAATCGCTTTGAAGATGACTTGGCCCGGCTCGATTTCATGCTCGAGTCCGTCGGCCGCGACCGGCTCAACTCCGTCGGCGAAGTGGGCGACCACATCGACCGCTTGGGCTGACTTCGTGCCGCGATTGAGAACCAAGATTTCGTATTCGACTTCTTCGCCAACCGCCTGAGGACCCTGAGGATCGTTGACGACGAGTTTCAGGTCGGCGATCGCTTCCACGCGAGTTGCGATGGCGACCGAAGTGCGAAGGTTGTCCGCCGACGTCGTAACGATGTTGAGTCGGTTTTCGCCCGCAAGGGTCAGCTCGCAACGTACCTTGTAAATCCGCTCGTCGCCCGGTTGAAGCGTACCAACTCGCCACGCCACTTGTTGGCCTTGCGTTTCGTGATTGGTGAGACCGGACAGGTATTTGGCGTCCGTCGGCAGTTGCAACCCGACCTGGACTTGATTGGCCGGAGCGTCGCCGGTGTTGCGAACTCGGATCGAATAGGTTGCCACGGCACCCGCGTATTTCAGCCCCGGACCCTCAGCGAGGATCTCAAGTTTGGCGCGTCGGACGACAACATCGTGGCGGAATTCTTTCGCCAATCCGCCTTCAGCTCGAACCGAGGCGCGAATCGGCATCTCGCCGGAATCGCCCGCAGTCAACTCGAGCTTGATGACCTCGCGGCCGCCCGCTGGAATCGAGCCAATGCGTTTCGATTCGCTCGGCCCGTCACCCGTGGCGACATCGAGGACAACATTTTCGGCAGGTCCTGTGCCGGGGTTGCTGATGGAAATCGTGAAGACTTCCGTCTCACCGAACAGAACGGCCCGAGGGCCGACGACGGACAGATCCAATTGAGGCTCTTGAACGACGATTTGGGCGACAGACTGACGCGGCCGCATGGCCCATTCCATCTTCAAAGACATCGCGCCACGGTCTTGCGGAACCAGCGTGATCTCGAGCTGTTCACGAGCACGAGCGGACAACTCATCGATCCGCCAGTCGATTCGAACGGTTCCGTCTCCGTTGTCGATGACTTCGCTATCACCACTGGTCGGGTTGTGGTTGAGAATCTCAGCCGAGGCGGGCGCTTCAAGACGAACGTAAATGTCCTGAGCGGCTAAAGCGCCGGCGTTGAGCGCGGCAATTCGATACGTGGCGGGCTTGCCGAGCTGAACGGCCTCCGGACCGATCGTTTCGACAACAACGGCCGGTCCAGGACTTCGCATGATGGCACCGTCGGCGACGGGAATGGTTTCGCGAGGCGACACGGTTTCGATCGGGCGGCGTAGCGGCTTCGGAGAAGTGTACACAAGCTCCACAGGCGGCGCGGCGCTGGTGGCGGACGAGCCGCCTTCGTTCAGCGATTGGATTTGGCTCGATGTCGGCCGAGCGCCCCCAGGTCGACGGGATGGCACGGTCGGGGAAGCCGACTGGGTAACCGGCGCCGACGGCTGCTGCTGATTCAGTTTTTTGATTCGGTCAACCAAACTCGTTCGAGACGATGTCCGTGGAGTGGAATCGTCGTACCGCGAATTCGATGGCACGGGGGGCGGCGTCGAGTCCGAAATGGACGCGGCTGCACCGTCGTACACGGAAGGCGGTTCCGAACCGGGTTGCGTGTCGGATTTAAGCGGCTGGAGCAGTACCGACCGCTCGTTTTCATCGCCAAGACCGACGCGAGTGCGAATGGATGCGGTCACTAAAATGGCAGCGACCAGAAAAGCAAGACCGAGTGAAACTTTTCGGAACATCGAATCGCCCTGAATGATGGGGGGTTGGATCCGCAATCCGCCGAAGCGGTGTGCGACTTAGTTCGGTGCGGTACAATCACGAACGAATGCGAAAACCGCGCATTCGCTCTTCGCCTTCGATATCGGCCAAGTAGGTCGTTCGGGTTGAGTTCAGTTTGAGCATTCCGCAAAAAATGACGGTTAGTTAAAATAGGCAGTTTTCAACTGGTTCACCCTATGGCCCCATCGCAACGTCGACAACAAATCGAAACCATGCTGGAAGAGGACCCTACGGACTCTTTCCTGCGTTACGCATTAGCAATGGAACTGCGAGCGGAGGGTGATCTGCTTGGAAGCATCGACCGGCTGAAGTCGCTGATGACCGACACGCCGCCTCATGTCCCCGCCTTCTTCATGGCAGCTCAACAATTCGTTCAGCTGCAACAAATCGACGCCGCCCGCACCGCATTGCGCGACGGTATTGAGCAGGCGCGAGATCAAGACGACTCGCATGCCGCGTCAGAAATGGCTGACTTGCTCGCGCAGCTCGGCAATGCGGGTGAATGAGACAGCGAAAATTGCGAAGTGTTCGGTGCGGCGACATATGGTGCCCTTTCAGGGCTGGTTATGTTTTGGGGTGCCTACCCAGGGCGGCGCAGTCGCAAGGTGCCGCCCTGGGTTAGCAGCGAAAAGGATAGGAAGCCCTGAAAGGGTGCCACAGGTTTGGGCCACACGCATCGTTCGTCGAATGCGACGCGATAACGTTCAAAGAGTTTAAGGTTTCTTCACGCGAGCTACGTTTCGATTGCCTGGGCATAGGCGGCGAGACGGTTTTCGCTGAAGGGTGGCCCGATCAATTGGAAAGCGACAGCCAAGCCCAGGGCGTCGCGCCCGCAGGGAATGGATATCGTCGGCAATCCGCAATAGCTCCATGGCGAATTGAAGCTTGGATCGCCCGTTGTCTCCGCCGTGGGGGCGGTCGTCACGGTGGCGGGCGTGACAAGCACGTCCGCATTCTGGAAGCAACTCATGATGTCTTGCCGAAATTGGAGCCAGTGCTTGGCGGCTTCGATATAATCCTCTTTTGACGTCGCCAATCCCTCTTCGATTAGACCAGCAATCCCGCTGGCGAATTGGTCTGAATAATTGCGCCAAGCTCGAAGGTGCGTCTGCGCCGCGTCGGCGACCATCAACCGACGGTGCATCCGATGGAGGTCAGAGAATGAGCTCGGTAGCGACACCGTGGCCTCGATGTTCAGCTTTGCGAGCGCCGCATCGTAGATACTCCACAACTCCGCATCCGCGTTATCACTGAAATACGAGTCGATTCGGCGAACTCGAATACCGTCAAGATCGACGGATTCGAGCGATTCGAGACGAGCGGAAGGCGCCATCTTGCGATCGAGCATCGCTCGAAAACAATCGTACAAATCGGCGACGCAGCCGGCGACCGGGCCGGCGTGATCGAGGTGCTCGCTGATGGGCGTCACTTGTTTCGTCGAGATGGCTCCAAACGTTGGCTTGAGCCCGCTCACACCGCAAAACGAGGCGGGACGAGTGATTGACCCGCCGGTCTGGGAGCCAACGGCCGCTTGGCACATTCGCAATGCCACCGCGACAGCCGAGCCACTGCTCGAACCACCTGGCGTTCGGTCGGGCAACAAAGGGTGGCGCGTTTGGGGCGGGTCGAAACAAGCCAACTCGGTCGTGACCGTTTTGCCCAAGATGACAGCGCCCTCGCGCCGCAACCCGCTCACCAATGGAGCGTCCGAAGCAGCCGGTTGGTCGTCGGTCCAGGTCGCTCCGGAGCGTGTCGGCAGACCCGCCACATCAACGATGTCTTTAACGCCGATGATCGCGCCGAGAAGGCTTCCGCTGGCCGTTCCCGACTCAACTCGCCTGGCAATCGCTTTGGCCTTTTCGATCGCACCATCGCGATCGATCACCACCCATGCGCCGACCGAAGACTCGAGCGAATCGATTCGCTCCAGGTGATCTTGTACAATCGCGACCGGGTCAATCTGGCCGTTTCGTACAAGATCGGCTTGTTTTGCAAGCGACGTCATGGCCTCTGATCGCCCGCGGCCGTCGTGGCGAACTCATGATTTTGAGTGATTTCGAACCCCAAGTCTTCGATCATCTGATAATCGGATTCAGGCGCCTGGCCTTTGGTGGTTAGATAGTCGCCGACGAACAGCGAGTTGGCCGCGTACATGCCGAGCGGCTGCAAACTTCGCAGATGCACCTCTCGCCCGCCGGCTATCCGCAGCTCGCTCTCCGGGTTGGCGAAGCGGTACATGGCGAGCGCTTTGAGACAGTAACGAGGATTCAAGGTGCGAACTTCGCTAAGCGGCGTTCCTTCAACTGGAATCAAGAAATTGAGCGGGATCGAATCGGCTTGAATCTCTCTCAACTCAAACGCCATGCGAACGACGTCTTCGTCCGACTCGCCCATCCCGATGATTCCGCCGGAGCAGATTTCGATGCCGGCGTTTCTCACGTTGCGAAGCGTGTCCAAACGATCTTGGTAGGAATGGGTGGAGCAGATTTCTGCGTAGTGTTCGGCGCTCGTGTTCACGTTGTGATTCACTCGATCGACGCCACAGGCCTTCAGTCGCTCCGCCTGGTCTGTTGAGAGCAGACCGAGGCACGCGCAGATTTTCAAATCGTGTTGAGCTTTGATTTCGGGAACAATTTGTTCAACCGTCTCGATTTCACGCTCGCTCGGACTTCGGGCCGAAATCACGATGCAGTACGTCTTTGATTGTCGCTCGGCTGCGATCCGGGCGCCGTCCATCAGTTTGTCACGGCTAAGAATGTTGTATTTGGGAATCTCGGATTCAGCGACTTTGGACTGCGAGCAATAGCTGCAATCCTCTGGGCAGAGTCCGCTCTTCGCATTCATCAAGAAGTACAGCTGTACCGTCTTGCCGAAGTGCTTTTGCCGAATCTGAAACGCGGCGGACAGAATGTCCAACACTTGGTCATCCGGAGCCTGTAAGATCTGCAGCCCTTGTTCGAACGTAATTTTCTCGCCGGCCAAGACCGACAAGGCTAGTCCATTCCAATCCGGCGCGCCCTCGAGACTTGAGGCATTCTTGATCATTGATATTTCCATGATGGTCTATTTGGATTTGAGCGAAGTCACGCCGCACGTCGTGGAAGCAGAGCAGTTCGAGCAACCGTCTCCGCAACCCGCCGCGGACTCAGTCCCGCAATCGGGCCCGCAGCCCTCATACAACGTCTCGCTGAACTTTCTAAACCGAACTGTTTTCTCATACGACGCCGCTAGTTGGTCAGTCATCTCCTGAGTCGCCGAATCGACTTCGCCCAGGAAATAGAAAACGACCGTCTTCCCGTCAAACAGGTGTTCGACGTCGACCAACAAGGCATCCAGCTCACGCTGGGCCAACAAACGTTCGCAAGCGGAAAACGCTTCGTCGCGATGACGTTCGAGCCTCGAGATCAACAATTGATCCTCGATCGACACACGACGTAATAGCTCGCCATCTTGCTCGCCCGCCGCCCCATCCGCCGCCGACATCACTCGGCCGACTTCAAGACCGCGCAACGTCCGGCAGATGACTCGATCACCACGGCGGTAGGCCGACCAATCGACCGCAGCGAACCGTCCGATCGCGCCCATCGCGCCAACTTGAATCAAGTATTGTTCGGCCAAGATGTTACCCGAGAATGTGACGACATGACGCCGAGTCGAAGAGCATCAATTTCACGGACCAATGTAGCAGGTAGCCGAGTCTGGTGAAGCCATCTTAGATGTTCGACCCCATCTTGAGCAGCGAGAAAAATGGCACCCTACGGCTAAACCAACAGAAGCTATGTTCATCCAGTCGAAAACAAGGCCGCGAAGGATGGACAGGATCAACATGATCGACAGGATACGACGGACGGAAAGAAAAGGACGGGAATATCGAATATTGAACAAGGAATGATGAACGCTGAACGAACGCACTGAAGACCAACGTCATCAACGCACCCGTTGGCCGAAGGTCAACCTCATCGTAGCCCGGGGTAGCACTGGGTAGCGCCTCAGGAAAAATGGATACTCAGCCTTTTTTCATCCTGTCAATCATGTCAATCCTGTCCAATACAGGACGTGAAGCAGGCCTCGCCGCCCGTCTCCCTCCCCGTCTGGCTTGTTGCCGAAATTACAGCCCGGGCTTGATCCGCACGAGCCTGCCCGCACCGGTGGTTCCGGCGCCGTAAACCGTGATGAAGAGCGAGCCGTCGTCAGCGAAGGCTAGCGATGAGGGATGCTGGAGCTTAAGAATGCGTTTGGCGCTGACAATTTGCGAGCGGCCTTTGCGTTCGGAAATGATCTGATACAGTCCGCCAGCCGAGCGATTGTCCGCCGAAAAATCGGTGGCGTAGAGGTTGCCGCGGGGGCTGTAGGCAAGGCCGCTGATGTCGTTCAGACCGGTCTTGAAGGTGGCGAGCCGTTTTCCGTTTTCGCTGAAGAACGTCAGCAGACTATCGCCAGATTCTTTCAACTCCCCCATCTCCGCCAGGACGATATCGCGAGCGGGGCTAGCGGTAATGGCGGTCGGTCGCTGCAGCACGTCGACATTGAGCAGTCCCGCCGTCGGGCTGATGTTCCTTCCGTTTCGCGGAAACTGAGCCAAGCGGCCGCGCCCGTCGGCTCGACAGCTGGTGAGAAATATCGACTTGTCGGCGATGACAATTCCGAACGCGTCCGACTCGCTCGCTTCACCTTCATTCATCGGGAGCGAAAAGCTCGCCTTGAGCAACGCCGGCTTGTTCTGAGGTTGCTCTTTAGCGCTCTCTTCCTTTTTATCTTTGGCCTTCGGGTCCGGCTCACTCGAAACCACGTAGATGCGAACTTGTTCGCTTTCCGCTTCCGATTTCGTGCCGACAAACAAGAGATCCGACGCGAGAAAAGCCAAGCTTAACGGCCCTAGCGGCCGCGATGCGTCAGGCTCGAAACGCGACAAGTCGTCGACGACGATCTCCGGCTTCCCCGCTCGCAAGCGAACAATCCTTCCGCCGCCGCTTTCAGCGACGAAGATGACGCCTGTGCCGGGCTGAAAGGCAACGCTCGACGGCAAGTCGAGCCCGTTGACGACCGGCTCTGGAACGACTTGGCCATGGGCAACATGTGCACATGCGCAAAACATGACGACGATGATCGCGGGAAGTTGTCTCATCGAGTCGCCTCGGCGAACATAGGGGCGGAACGGCGATCGAACAACGAGCGTTCAAAACCGAAGGTAAATACTAACCTAGTCCGCCAGCATGTCGAAGTCGAAAAACGACCTGCATCCTGTCGCCGACGTGAATAGTCGCCCGAGGTCTAGTCGCAACTCGCTTCAAACGCGGCAATCTTCTCTTCGTGCTGCAAGGTAACCGCGATTTCGTCGAGCCCCTGCAGCAAACAATCGCGTCTCGCCGCTTCGACCTCGAAACTGAATTCGATTCCAGCGCCGTCCGAAACCGTCTGTTCATGTAGATCAACCGTGAGCGCGTAGTCGTCATTTTGACTGGCGGCGACGAAAATCTGCTCGACTTGCTCTTCGCTCAAGTAGACCGGCAAGACGCCATTCTTGAAGCAGGTGTTGTAGAAAATGGCGGCCAGCGACGGAGCGATAACGACACGGAAGCCGTAGTTTTCCAGGGCCCACACGGCGTGCTCACGACTCGATCCACAACCGAAATTGCGTCGAGCGACAAGAACGCTGGCGCCAGCCGCTTTGGGCTGATTCAATTCGAAGTTGCTGCGAGGCTGACCTTCGTCATCAAATCTCCAGCTGTAAAAGAGACAGTCTTCGAACCCCGTGCGCTGGATCCTTTTGAGAAAGTCCTTGGGGATGATCTGGTCCGTGTCGACGTCGGCGCGGTCCATTGTGACGACTTTGCCTTGATGTTTCGTAAATGCTCGCATCAGCCTGTTGTCCGTTCGGTTTCCGTCGTGATTTCATGAGTTCAAGCGGTTGAAGCGCTGGCTTACTTGAATTGCCAGTCGCGGATGTCGGCGAACTTTCCTTCGATTGCAGCGGCGGCGGCCATCGCGGGCGAGACCAAATGCGTTCTTCCACCCTCGCCCTGCCGACCCTCGAAGTTGCGATTGCTCGTCGACGCGCATCGCTGCCCAGGCGAAAGACGATCGGGATTCATCGCCAAGCACATGCTACAGCCGGCTTCCCGCCATTGAAAACCGGCTTGCTCAAAGGTGGCGTTCAAACCTTCCGCTTCGGCTTGCCGCTTCACCTCTCCGCTTCCCGGCACAACCATCGCGGTCACGTTCGATGCCACTCGATGCCCCTGAGCCACTGCCGCAGCCGCTCGCAAGTCTTCAATTCGCGAATTGGTGCAGGAACCGATAAAAACTACATCGACCGGAACTTCGCGGAGGTCGGCGCCTGCGCTTATCCCCATGTATTTAAGCGCTGCTTCAGCCGAGGCGGCAGTCGTTGAGTCTCCCAGCGATACGGGTTCGGGAACCGCTTGATCAACTGAGATGACCTGGCCCGGATTCGTTCCCCACGTGACTTGAGGCGCAATGTCCTCGGCTCGAAACTCGCGTCGTTGGTCGAACTTGGCGCCCGGATCACCTGCCAGCTCGCGCCACCGATTGACCGCGTCGTCAAAATCTTCTGGCGAATGTTTGCGGCCGCGAAGGTAGTCAAACGTCACGTCGTCCGGCGCGATCATGCCGGCCCGCGCACCCGCCTCGATCGACATGTTGCACACCGTCATCCGCTCTTCCATACTCAGCGCACGAATCGCCGAACCGGTGTACTCCAGCACGAAACCCTTGCCGCCCGCCGTACCAATCTGACCGATGACATAGAGGATGAGGTCTTTCGCTGTTACGCCGCGCGACAACTCGCCTTCAACACAAAGTTCGAATGTTTCTGGCCGATTCTGCCGCAGAGTCTGAGTCGCCAAGACGTGTTCGACTTCGCTGGTCCCAATCCCGAAAGCCAACGCGCCGAAAGCGCCGTGAGTGGCGGTGTGGCTGTCCCCGCAAACGATCGTCATGCCTGGTTGCGTGTAGCCAAGTTCCGGGCCGATCACGTGCACGATGCCTTGGTTGGCGTCGTCGAGATCGTACAAACGGATGCCAAACTCCTTGCAGTTTTCGCGCAGCGTGGCGACCTGCAAAGCCGCGATCTCGTCAGCAATGGGGAGCTCGCGATTCTGAGTCGGCACGTTGTGATCCGGTGTTGCAATCGTCCGCTCAGGGCGTCGAACCGATCGGCCAGCTAGTCGAAGACCCTCGAATGCTTGGGCACTAGTGACTTCGTGCACAAGCTGCAAGTCGATATAGAGAATCGTCTCCTGGCCGTCCTCGGTGTGCACAACGTGGTTGTCCCAAATCTTCTCGAACATTGTTCGAGGCGCCGTTGTCGCCATGTCCGCTCTTTCGTCAATTTGTGGCCTGAATTCGCTGCCGCATGTCAAAGGTTGGCCGCGATCACCGGCCGCCATTTTAGATGCAACACGCCTATCTGGGGAGGCGGCGCCGAAAGTCGGATGCGGAAGAGAGCCCTTGGGTTCGCAGCGGAAGGCAAATCCTAGGCGCGAAACCCGAGCTGTGGCGAGCCAAACGACGGACTTCTATCGTCCTAAGGCCTCTGTCGCGAGGATCCCACGCCGTCGTAAGCGGCTTCGGCAGAAGTCGGGCGAAGCCCGAGAGCGGTGTATCGCCGTCAAGTTCAAGCGGCCGGAAAGCCTTGGCTCGGAAGAGCTGAACTACGGCGTCTTATTGTGCTTCGCTTACGAGCCGCTAGAGAGCCTCGTTTGAGACGGTTGCATCAAGCGCGGGCACATTGACGAGCGGAATGGGCGCGTCGGCTGGGACGATCCAAGTCACGTTGACCTTGTTTCGCTCGAGCGCCTCAATCCTCTGGGCCATCTTTTGGATCAGGTCGGCGATTTCGTTGCCGGGACCTTCGCCCATTTGCACGCAGAGTGATTTTCGAGTGTTGTAGCGGAGTCCGAGACTTGCCATGGGTCCATTCCTTTCGCGGGTCCATCCTTGGACGGGCCGACAGACATTTCAAACAGTGACGGGTCGTCTGTTTCGGGTCACAACGTCGATTGCCGCTACTCGACTGTAACGCTCTTGGCCAGGTTACGAGGCTTGTCGACGTCGCAACCTCGCAAGACGGCGATGTGGTACGCCAGTAGCTGCAGCGGAATACTACACAAAATTGGCTGGATGATGGGAGAGGACTTGGGGACTTCGATCACATCGTCCGCCAAACGCTTCACATCCTCGTCGCCCTGCTCGCAAATCGCGATGACCGGCCCGCCCCGCGCTTTGACCTCTTCCAGGTTTGCTAGCACTTTCTCGTAGATGAAACCTTGCGGAGTGACGAAAACGCTGGGAGTCTTGTCGTCGACCAAGGCGATCGGACCGTGTTTCATCTCCGCGGCCGGATAGCCTTCGGCATGGATGTAGCTGATTTCCTTCAGCTTCAGGGCGCCTTCCAGCGCCACCGGGAAATTGTAATGACGCCCGAGGTAGAGGAAATTTGTCGAGTCAGCGTACTTCTCGGCGATGGCTCGAACGCGGTCGTTTTCTTGAAGCGATTCGCCGACTTGGTCCGGCATCTCTTTCAACGCTTTGATAACTTGGCGCCCGCGCTCGAAGCTCATATTGCGTAGTCGGCCAAAGTAGAGGGCGAGCATGGCGAGAACAGTACATTGCGAAGTGAACGCCTTGGTCGAGGCCACGCCCACTTCCGCACCCGCGTGGAGGTAAACGCCGCCGTCGGCCTGTTGAGCGATGCTGCTGCCGACGACGTTGCAGATTGCCAATGTCGGATGGCCCTTCCGCCTCATTTCTCGGAGCGCGGAGAGCGTGTCGGCGGTTTCGCCACTTTGAGTGATCGCGAACAAGAGCGTGTCGTTATCCACGGGCGGATTGCGGTAACGCAGTTCGCTGGCGTATTCCACTTCGACGGGAAGTCCCGCCAGTTCCTCGATGATATACTCGCCGAGCAACGCCGCGTGCCAGCTCGTGCCGCAAGCCGTCAACAGAATTCGATTGACGCTGCGGAGTTGGCTGGGAGTCAGGTTGAGTCCGCCAAACTTGGCCGTGGCGTCGTCTTCGCACAAGCGACCACGCATCGCATTGCGCAGCGATTCGGGCTGCTCAAAGATCTCCTTGAGCATGAAGTGTTCGTATCCGTCGAGCCCAACGTCGCCAGCTTCGCCTTCGAGTTCGTGGACCAGCGGGTGCACTCGACCCTGCTCGCGATGACTGACGTGTAGCTTGTCCGCGGAGACAAGGGCAATCTGATGATCAGACAGGTAGACGATCTTGTCCGTGAATCCGACGAGCGGCGTCGCGTCGCTGGCAATGAAATGCTCGTTCTTGCCAACGCCGATCACGAGCGGGCTACCGAGCCGAGCTGCGATCAGGACTTCTGGCCAATCGCGGAACATGATGGCCAAACCGTATGCGCCGCGCAACTGAGCTATGGCGTCGGTGACCGCATCGATGAGTGTCTTGTAGTTGTCGTCGGCGGTCGGCGTTTCACCGGCCGCGATTCGCCGTTCGAGGCATTGGGCGATCAACTGGACGATCACCTCGCTGTCTGTCTCCGACTGGAAGGAGACGCCCTTGGCCAGCAAAGCGCTTTTGACAGCATGGTAGTTTTCGATCACGCCGTTGTGGACGAGCGCGACGGAGCTGCGTTGGTCTAGGTGCGGGTGGGCGTTCTCCTCGCTCGCGGAACCGTGAGTCGCCCAACGGGTGTGGCCGATGCCGGTCGCCCCATCCATCGGCGACGACTCAATCACTTGCTCAAGCGTTCTGATGCGGCCGACTGCGCGTCGGACATGAATCCGCTTGCCCGAGATTAGGGCGAGCCCTGCGCTGTCGTACCCTCGATACTCGAGACGCCGCAGGCCTTCCAACAGAAACTCAGCCGAATCGCGTTGTCCGATGTAGCCAACGATTCCACACATGGGTACTCTCTCCAACCGCTAGTTTGCGCGCAATTTACACTGCTGGCGCGGCGGAGAATCGTAACAAAACCGGGGTCGGCGACGAACCCCATTTTGCGGCGTCAGGCGGCTCGACGTCGCGCGTCGTAGCCTCCCACGGCAAGGCGGTCAACTTCGCTCCGCCCAACTTGCTCGTACCCCTCTTTCAGCCCCTCACCCGTCTGCCGCAACACGAGTGACTGCTCGTGCCGCATGCGGGGAATGTAGAACCAAGCCCTACCCATCGATTCGCGATCGACGTTGGACGAAACCAGAATCAGATCGGTGTCGCCCAGTGAGTTGGCGTTTCGAGACAGTGCCGAATGGGGATCGCCAGGGACCAGCTTCACGCGAGCCCCCCTGTTTTGCAGAGTTTGGTGAGCTTCCTTGAGCCCGAGCGGCGTCTCGTCATCGCCTCGCATCTCAAACAGGTCAATGCCTATGAACCGCAACGGGCCGTCATTGGGCGATTGGCTGGCTACCCACAGCAGATTCTCGACTAAGCCAAGATCGTGCATACCGATCTGAACGATCGTCCGAATCGGCTGGCGCCTGACAATCCGAAACAGCTGCCGGCGACCGGCCGGTTTGGAGAAATAGGCTAAATAGGATCGCTTGACGAAGTTTATCACGCTCACAACAGTGTCCCTTGAAGCGGCACGGAATTCCCACTTCTTATTAAATCGGACTGCGGCGCGAAAAAATCGAGTTCGCCAATGACGAATGACTCGAAATAGTCGACCTCGAGCGTTCAAACGCCTGTCACACCCAGCGCGATTCACGCGGCGCGACGATGAGATTCTGAATCCTGGTCCGCGTCGGCATCGTCCGTCTGAGCCGGGAAGCCGAGGACCTGCGTCGAATCTTGCTCAGCCGCAAGTTCGGGGGAAGCGTTCATCGGCCAGGTTTGACATAGCACTGACGCGAGGCCTAACAATTCGTCCATGCCCTTGGCGTGCTGCCCTTGCACGTTGGTTCCCTGCAATTCAATGGTGGCCCGCCCAGACGAGCGATCCGCCGAGAATTCGATCTGCCAGCGAGCCGCTTGATCCGTTGAGGCCGATTGATCGGAACGGCGACGGTCGGGCGCCTCGGCTGCGCTCGAATCACCTGCGCCCGAATCGGCCCGCCAATTCCGTTGCCAACCATTTTCGTCGCCACGGTCCAGGCGGAAGCAGAGTTCGCTAGTTCCCGCTGCTTGAGCTGTCTTGCAGAACGTGTCCCAGAACGATTCGCGCTGATTGGCGTCCCCCATTTCGAGGCGTGTGATCACCATCCGCGAGCGGAATAGCCCTGTTGCATCCGCCATGACGCCGCCAGCAAGCCGTAGGTGGCGAAAAAACAGCTCCGACTCGTGACCGCCCCAGATTCGAGCTGCCATGAGCCCGGCGATGATCAGGCCGCAGATCGCCAACCCGAGAATGTCACTCTGAAAATAGGTCGTGGCGATTGCGGCAGTCGCCATCAACAAACACAAACTCACAATCGCTATCAGCGTCTGCGGCCCGCTGAAGCCGCGGTCTAGGAATCGATGATGGATATGTCCGCGATCCGCCGCGCCTATGCCTCGCCCATTGAGGTTGCGTCGCACGATTGCGAGAAATGCATCAAACGCGGGGATACTCATCACGATCAGAGGCGCTGTGAGCATGAACCCAGTCGCTGTCTTGGTCGACCCTTCGATTGCCAGAGCGCCGGTTAGGAAGCCGATCGTAAGACTTCCCGCATCGCCCAAGAAGATTTTTGCGGGAGGCAGGTTGTGCCCGAGAAAGCCGACAAGCGCGCCCGATAGAACGATCGATGCCGCCGCCACCTCATATTTTCCGTAGATCAAACTCAGTGCGCACACCGCAAGCGAAATAATCACGCCAACTGAGCTCGCCAGTCCGTCGATGCCGTCGAGTAAGTTGACGATGTTGGTGCAGGCGACAAGCCAGAACACCGTGATCGCCACACCCAACCACCCCAGCTCAAAGTCAATTCCCAGCAAGTGGATCGACTGAATCGATTGAGCCCAAAGCGCAAATGGGATCGCCGCGATCACCTGCAGGCCAAATTTGTCGCGAGCTCGCAGATTCCATTTGTCGTCGACAAGTCCGATCAGGCAAAATAGCCCGCCACAGGCGGCGAGCCAGAAAGTGAACCCTGCGGGGCGTGTCCGCGTAATTAACTCAGTCGACAAAATAATTGCCAAGAAGGCGAGGTAGACCGCGACGCCGCCAAGCAATGGAGTCGTGCGAAGGTGCTTCTTCCGGCCTCCAGGCCGGTCCACAATACCGAGACGCGGAGCCACCGCTCGAGCCACGGCGGTCAGGAACCACGCCGTCATCCCGGCCGCCACAAAGAGAATGAGTGCGGACATTGCATCCATGTCGGGCGTCTTGTCGAAGCATTGTTCAAGAGGATTTGACGAGGCGGCTCAAAAGGCGGGGCGAGTATAGCGGGGTGCCAACTTGCGTCAAGCGAGTTTTGTCGGCTGTCAAAAGGCATGGCTTGGCGAGAACAATACTTGGTTTTTGAGGATGCACCGCTAGCATGAAGGTGCCTAGCGCCGTTGAGCCGGTGCGGTCGCTCAGGCGATGCCCAGAGGAGATAGAGAAATGGAGTAGTTGGGTGGGACCGTTTGGGCTATGGTCCCGTGCAAGCACTATTCGCCTTTGGCCCGAGGAATCTAGCGTCGAGCAGTGGTGGCCGTCGACGAGCTTCGGTGCCAATCGTTCGAACCGAAACAACTGGCAGATATGATGAGCATCGTGAAATCAACGACGTCTCTACATAACGCAATGGAAAACAAAACGGCCAAGGTTGGCGTGCTCGGCTTGGGCTACGTCGGACTCCCGCTCATTCGCGCGTTCATCGACGCAGGATTTGAAACGCTCGGTTTCGACGTCGACCCCGAAAAGATCGAAAAACTCAATGCGGGCGAAAGTTACATCGCCCATATCTCGAGCGAGTGGATTGCCAGTTGTCAGCAAGACGGCAAGTTTGCTGTAACCGCCGACCCGGCTCGTCTCGCAGAAGCGGACGCGTTGCTGATTTGCGTTCCCACGCCGTTGTCGACGAGTCGCGATCCGGATCTCAGTGTTGTTGAGTCGACGGCGAAGACGATCGCCAGCGTTCTACGTCCGGGACAAATCGTGGTGCTCGAAAACACGACCTATCCTGGGACGACTCGCGACGTGCTGAAACCGATTCTCGATCAATCTGGCCTTGAATGCGGCAAGGACTATTTTCTTGCCTACAGTCCCGAGCGGGAAGATCCGGGCAACAAGTCGTTTGACGCTTCGAGTATCCCCAAAGTCGTTGGCGGCTTTGACGAGCCGAGTCTGTCGATCGCCAATTCGCTCTATCAACATGCCGTCGTCAACACGGTTCCGGTAAACTCGTGCGAGGTCGCCGAGGCCTGCAAGATTCTGGAGAACACATATCGCAGCGTCAACATTGCGATGGTGAACGAACTTAAGGTGCTCTTCCAGCGCATCGGGCTCGACATCTGGGAAGTTATCGAGGCGGCCAAGACGAAACCATTGGCTTCCAGGCGTTTTACCCCGGCTCTGGTTTGGGCGGTCACTGCATTCCGATCGATCCGTTTTACCTGAGTTGGGTCGCGCGGATGCATGAGATGCCGACACGTTTTATCGAGCTTGCCGGTGAAATCGCCTGAAAACCACTTGTCAAAACCTCAGATGTCTAGGATTTCGGTCCAACGATTTGAATGAACGTCAATTTCAAGTTCGCGAGTAGTTCACGAACCTGAGTCACCGCGCGAGGCAAGGCTCGTGGGGGGCTTTTTCGAGAAGAACAAGACCAAGCGAATAGCTGACTGGAGCTATTGCTTGCGCGGACGGGAGTAAGATTAAGAGTGAGAATGAGAGCACACCGACGAGTTGAATGTTGCAGTCGGCCATCAAACAGGGACCTGGCCGTTGCCTCTTTTCACCATTTCTGTCGCGAATCTGCACGACGCGGACGTTGACTCATTGCAACACGTTGCGTTGACGCGTCGTTTTCTATCGCAGTCGCAGGTGTAACGAACTGCGCGAATCGTAATTGATTCGTCGCAACGCTGACTTGGGAAACGTGACCTATAGTTTCCTATGGCGGCCGATTCTCTTCGTTCGCCAACACCTTTCGACGGTCATTCGACCTTCCACCATTCGGCGCGAAAACGTTCGTTTTGCAGACAGCTCTGATGAGGCCACAATGCGCAAAAAAGAACAACGCCGTTCCGTGCTGCGCTCCGCTCGTTTTGAACGTTTCGAAGAGAGATTGGCTCTTTCCGCTCAACCGCTTTCCTCTTTGGCGCCGGTCGATGAAGCGCCGGCCTTAGAGCAGTTCGGCGAAGTGACGCCGATGCCGATTCATCAGTTTGGGCAGGCCCCTTCGCTGGAGCACATGCTCAGCGAAGCCCCGCCGCTATCGCACATGGGCGAGCCCGATTTCCGTTTGAATTCGGGCATGGAAACCATATCGCAAGTCGTCGACGCTCAAGCGGGCGATGTCTCCTCGCTACTCAACAGCGCACACAACCTGACGGGCGTAAACTACGTTTTCGACAACTTCGGACTAACCGGCCGCTCACAGACGGTCGCCGTCATCGACAGCGGCGTCGACTACCTTCACGACTCGCTCGGCGGCGGATTGGGCGCGAATTACCGAGTCGTCGGCGGTTACGACTTTGCTGAAAACGACGCCGACCCGATGGACGACGGCCCATCAGGGTTTCACGGCACTCACGTCGCTGGAATCGTCGGCAGCGATCACGCAAGTCATCGAGGAGTCGCTCCAGAAGCCGACGTTGTCGCGCTGCGAGTTTTCGACGATCAAGGCGCCGGCTATTTCCACTGGGTCGAGCAAGCGCTGCAATGGGTCCACGACCATCGCAACGACTTCGACAACCCGATCACCGCCGTCAACCTCTCGCTCGGCGCCGAGTGGAACAGCGATTCCATTCCGAATTGGGCCAACTTGGAAGACGAGTTCGCACAATTGGAGGCGGACGGAATCTTCATCGCGGTCGCCGCCGGAAATTCGTTTTCCAACTACAACACAGCCGGCCTCGCCTATCCTGCTGTCAGCCCTTACGTCGTTCCGGTCGCCAGCGTCAACGACAACGGCCTGATGAGTTCGTTTAGCCAACGGCACGACCGAGTGCTCGCTGCGCCGGGCAGCTCGATCGTCAGCACGGTTCCGGATCACACCTTCGGCGCCGATGGAAACCACAACAACTTCGGCAGCGCGTCAGGCACGAGCATGGCCTCGCCCTACGTTGCCGGCGCGTCGGTTCTCGTTCGTGAAGCCATGGAGTTTGCAGGGCTTCAAACGATCGCGCAAGATGTGATCTACGATCATCTGCGAGACACGGCGACTCAGTTCTTCGACTCCGCAACATCCGCCAACTATCACCGCATTGACATCCAGTCGGCCATCGACGCGTTGATTCCAAGCGACGACTACGGGTCGACCGCTGGGGCCGCGCACAGCCTTGGCTCACTTAGCGCCTCCGCTGCTTTCAGCGGATCGATCGGCCGTTTGGACGACGCCGACTTCTTTACGTTCACTGCCGCGGCGACGGGCGAGCTGACTCTAACGACTGCCGATTCTTTCAACCACGACACCTCCTGGCAACTCGTAGGCGGCGGCTCATCATCGGCCGACAGTTTTACGTTCGATGTCGTCTCAGGACAGAGCTACACGTTTTCGATTTCGACTCTCGATGGGATTGGCCACTATGACGTTTCGGCTCAGCTCGAGGCCGCTGAGGGCGAAGGCACAACCGATTGGGGCCAAGTTGCTTCACTCAACCACAACGACGTCGCACTAACGAACAATGTGAATCTGTTTCAAGTCGAAGCGTCGCGAGCCGGTCTGCTGAGCGTCGAGGCGTTTTTCGCCCACGCCGGCGGGAACGTCGATCTGGAAATGCTCAATTCGAACGGTGCCGTCGTCGCTTCCAGCGCCACGGCGAGCGACAACGAACGACTCGATGTTACGGCCACCGCGGGCGAAGTCTTCACACTGCGAGTCATCGGTCAGCACAGCGAGGTCGATTTCCGCCTGACGAATCTCGTCTCGCACGACGGCACCCTCGTCACAGTCAATGGCGCCGCCGGCGACGATGCGTTCAGCTTCACGGCTGGCTCAACCAATTGGCTGACGATCAACGACGTCGCGTATAGCTTTGGCAGCGGCCAGGCCGACAGCTTTAGTTTCCTGGGCGGGGGCGGCAACGACTCCATCAACGTCACGGACAATCAGGGAGCGGCGTCGCTGTCGGCCTACACGGACTCCATGACGTTTGGCGGCAGCGGTTACGCCGTGACCACGTCGAGCGTCGAGCAGCTCGAAGCGACTTCCAATGGCGGGACCGCCGACCTGAATGGCACGGCTGGCGACGACTCGTTTACGGCAAGCCCCACGACAGCAACGCTCAGCGGTTCTGGCTACCAACACCGCGCTCATGGTTTCAGCCAGGTAAACGCGAGAAACAGCGACGGCTACGACACCGCAGTCCTCTGCGACTCCGCCGGCGCCGACCAGTTCTATGGCCGCAGCGGTTACTCGTTCATGATGGGAAGCGGCTATCTCAATCAAGCCATCGGGTTCGACCGAGTTGACGCGAGCGCCAGCCAATCAACCGACGTGGCGAGACTCTACGATTCGGAAGGCGGGGACCAGTTCGTCGGCCGTACGAGCTATTCGTACATGCTCGGCGCCGGTTTCCTCAACGTCGCCAACGACTTTGCCAAGGTACAAGCGTATTCGTCGGGCGGCAGCGACACAGCGAAATTGTACGACTCAGAGAACAGCGATCTCTTTGTTGGTCGAGAAAACTACTCGTTCATGTCGACTGACAGTTCGGTGAATACAGCAAACGGATTCGACACCGTACTCGCTTACTCGCAAAATGGCGGAAGCGATTCAGCACTGCTTTTCGACTCAGCCAACAACGACACGTTTGTCGGTCGCGACTCCTATTCCTATTTGCTTGGCGCCGGATTCTCGAACACAGCGACAGGATTTGACTCAGTCTCGGCTTTCGCTTCGTCGGGCGACGATACGGCGAGGATGTACGATACGGCGGGAGACGAGACGTTTGTGGCGTTTGCGAGCGCCGCCACCTTGTCGGGCTCCGGGTTCTCCAATACAGCCAATGGTTTCGATTCGGTCGACGCGTATTCATCGGCCGGCAACGACACAGCTCGGCTCTTCGATTCGGCTAGCAACGACTTCTTCGCCGGGCGCACCGAATACTCGCACATGCAAGGCGACGGCTTCGTCAACACAGCCAATGGATTCAGCCGAGTCGACGCGTTTGCCATTTACGGCGGGACCGACCAAGCCAAGCTTTGGGACTCGGCCAGCAACGACAAGTTCTACGGCCGCAGCGAATACTCGTTCATGATGGGCGACGGGTTCCTCAACGCGGCCAACGGTTTCGAGCGAGTCGATAGTTACGCGTCGACAGGAAACGACACGGCGTATCTATTCGATACGGCGGGCGACGAGCAGTTTTATGGGCGACCGACCTATGCGTTTTTGCAGGGTTCGAGTTTCCTGAATGTCGCCAATGGATTCGATCGAGTCGAGGCGTTCGCCAGCGGCGGGTCGGACTCAGCGTATTTCACCGACTCGGCCGGCAGCGACGATTTCTATGGCCGCGAATCGTATTCGTACATGATGGGCGGCGGCTTCATCAACAT
This sequence comes from uncultured Pirellulaceae bacterium, assembly GCA_964567745.1. Classification (GTDB taxonomy): domain Bacteria; phylum Planctomycetota; class Planctomycetia; order Pirellulales; family Pirellulaceae; genus CAZMNY01. The sequence goes on from CAZMNY010000001.1 coordinate 38,780, forward strand.
TGCTCATCAGTTCGATTCCGTTTCGGCAACGTCGAACCAAGGCGGCAACGACCGAGCGAATTTGTTCGGTTCCGCCAACGCCGATTCGTTCCTGCGGACGTCGTCCTATGAGCGGCTAAGTGGAGACAGTTTTGATAACCGAGCGCAAGGCTTCGGTACGACTCGAGCCTTCGGCAACGGCGGCGTCGATACGGCCGTGTTCCAGTCACTCGGTTCCGGCGATGCGCTCTATGGTCGAGACAATTACCTTGCGCTGACGGACAGCCAAGGTGAAGACGTCACCGTCTACGACTTCGAAGAACTCGACGCCAACTCCGACTCAGGCGGCTCGCCCGACACCGACATCGACTCGGTCGATTACGTCTTTGAAGAACTCGGCGATTGGACGTAGCCGCTGCGGCGCATGCCCCGTCTACGCAGGTTTACGAGATCATCTTTTCTGTCCAACAAACGTGAAGTGAAAGCTCCGCCCTTCGCCTTCGCGGTACTCGGCGTCGTAGAAGCCAATGTGCTTCTTCTCCCACAAGTGGAACCTCTCGGCCAGCTGCTCTTTCGACTTCGTGAAGTTGATAAAGTAATTGTCCACGGAGAGTCGGTCCGATTGAAATTCTACGAGGCGTAGCCCATCTTTGTGCTCGGTCGAGTGATCGTAAAGGTAGTGGCCTTCGCCAATCATCGTCGCATAAATCACGCCACCTGGCTTCATCATGTGATATAGCGACTCCAACCGATTCGCCATATCTTCGTCGGAGTAGTAGTAGAGTGACTGAATGCCGGTGATTACGTCAAACGACCCGCCGCAGAATTCGTCCGTCGGGCTAGGCTTGTCCGCGTCAACGACGCGAAATTGATCCGCGATTTCAGGCATCAGATTGCGACAGTGAGCAATGTCCGTCTGGCTAATGTCCACGCCGTGGACGTCGAACCCTTTTGAATGGAAGAACTGCAGGGCAGCGCCTTGTCCGCAGCCGAAGTCGAGCAGTCGTTCTGCATGCGTACCATCCAAACCGAATTCATATTTGAGGATACGTCCGTACGGTCTGAAAACGAAACTCTCGACATTTTCGGCCGCGTATCCGTTGGACCAATATTGGTCATTGCAACTGAGATAGTCTGACGTCTTGATAGAATTGTTAGTCATTATCGACATCCTTGTTTCGTGTTCCAAACTATGAAATACATGGTTGTGCGGTCGATGGCGTGAAAAACTCACGCGGCAATCTGTCGCAAACGATTGACGATCCTCTCACAAGCCTTGCCGTCGGCTCCCGTCATGTACTTTGAGGAAATACGATTCCATCGTTTGATCCAGTCGCGTTGTTCTTGCTCGTGATCAAGAGTGTGCTCAAGCGCTTTGACTACGTTGGATGGTTCGTTCCAACGATTCTGAATCTCGGGACGAAATTGGTTTGCTTCATCGGCGTACATTCGCCATTGCGGCGGTATCCAACAATACGGGCGGACCCCCATGACTAGGGCTGATTGAACGGTCGAGCTTACCGTTGCAACGACAAAATCGGAGTCGCCGAGAAACTTAGCCAGCGGTGAATGGTGGACTCGTCCGCCCTTACCGGATGACTCCAATTCGCGACCAAGCTCTTCGTGTTGATTCGGCTTGGAGCGAGGATGCAGTCGAATGATCATTGCAGTGTCTTCTCGAGAGCGAATCATATCCATCAACGGCTTGAGAAGCGGTTCGTAATCGTGATTCTCCGGGGCGCCGATCAAGGAAACCGTCTTCTTTTCACCGATGTTGGGGAGCAATTTGCGAAGCGTTCCGCTGGCGTTGGTGCGCGCCTCGACAAGGTCATCATAAAACGGCAACCCTAAGGCCTGAACTTGACCGATGGCCCCCGAGGAGCGCATGAAGGCAGCCATTTCCTCAGACTCAGCCAAGTAAAGATCGCAATCAGCGTAGATTGGTTGCTGAATGTAAGCCGCCGTCGTGTTTTGGATACACACAAGCGGCACGCCTTCGCGACGGCACGCCTCAGCTCCGGCGCTCAGCAAGCTATCGAGAATGTTTGACGTGACGACGGCCCGTAATCTGTGTTTGCGAATCGCTGCTCGGATTTGTTTCACGTAGAGATCCAATTCCATAACACAATTCAGATCCGCACTAAGCTCCATCGCAACTTCACGACGAGTCGCTGTGTCTTCGTTCATCCATTGCTTAAGGCGACGCTTCATCTTGGCTGTTTTCCAAACGCCCCTCGCAATGGTCAACAGGTTGTCAGCCAACGAAATTTGCCCATCAATGGGCGTAAACGGGATGCCCTCTTTCTTGAGAAGCTTGTAAGTGGTTGGGTTCCGAAATATGTCGTGGGCGATAATCACTGGATCGAATGCGCCCTGACAGCGATCAACGAGCGGCTTGGTGTGATACCAGGGCGCGGCGCCGCCAACAATGAAGCCAATCTGCGGAAGTGACGGTGCTGCTCGAGCCGAATTCGGCGTGCTGACGGGGCGAGGACGAACCGCATCCCGAACCGCCCGCGCCGCGAGAACAGAAACGCGGGCGCTTGCCATAACGGCCCTTGAGTAGACGACAGTGCGCCGTTGACGTGAGTCGGCTCCGGGCCAAAGTTGAGAAACTTCGACGCCAAACTTGCGCTTCAGTCGTTCAAGCAGCGAAACAATCCTCAATCCGGAACAGTCAAATCCCAGCATCCCAGGCCGTTCCACCGTGTCATATCGATCAGCCGTCCAAGGCACAATAATGTGTTTCAACCCCCAGCCATGGACCGCATCTTCAAGCAGCTGCTCAACACGAGCCATTGGCTCCATTCGATTGAACACGCGGTCATTGATCTTCATCCGCAAGACTGGATCGTCGCGAACAGCGAGTGGTGACGCGGAGACCATCTCCCAAGCGCGATCCGATACTTTGCGACAGACCCTTCGATGAGATTCCGCATCGAGTTGGACAGGCCATTCGGAAACCGGCACGCCAACAAGGCTGCCTATTTCAGTCAAATGCTCACCAACAGGCAGCGTCATCGCGTAACCGCCAGCTGGGGTCGACTCCCAACGAAGACAGTGAAGCCTCTTGACCGGCATGACGTTGAGAGCCGACGAGTTCTTCTTGTGGAAAAACGGCAGTGCTTCGTCAAATAGCAACAGCGCTCCGGCATCGACTTCACAAACATTGTCGGTTGATTTGTCTGGCAGCATTGGGGAAGCAATTCCGTAGAACTTGTTTTGGCTGGCAACAACACGGTCCGATTCTAGGCAGCCCGCCGCTTAACGATAGGCGCTGCCGAATTCAACTGCTCTCGCCAAGCTCCGCGAGTATCAATGACTGTCTTCCCTGCGAGGCGGGCCGGCGCGAGTTCACGGAACTCGGTGTGATCGGTCAGCAGCACCACGATGTCGGCACGCTCCAAGACGCGATCCAACGTCGCCATATGCAAATCACTGAACTGGGTTGACTCTGCGAACGGCTCGCAAATCAACAAGTCACCCACGTTGCGCTCCGCGAGCTCCTCGACAATTTCTAGACTCGGACTTTCCCGAAAGTCATCGACGTCGGGTTTGTACGCAAGCCCGAGGCAGCCGATTACGGGCCGCTTAAACTTGGACGCCGCTTGAACGACTTGCTCGACGACAAAATTCGGTTTAGCGTCGTTCACCTCACGAGCCGTTTTCATCAGCCTGGCATGATCGGGGGCCGAGTGAACGAGGAACCAGGGATCGACACTTATGCAGTGGCCGCCGACCCCGGGGCCCGGCTGCAATATGTCAACTCGCGGATGGCGATTGGCCAGTCGAATGATCTCCCACACATCGGCGCCCAAACGATCGGCGACGACGGACAGCTCGTTGGCAAACGCGATATTCACGTCGCGGAAAGCATTCTCAGCCAACTTGGCAAGCTCGGCACCGACCGCGGTCGTACCCAACACTTGCCCTTTCACAAATTGGCGATAGAACTCCGCGGCTCGCTCGGTGCAACGCTCGGTAATTCCGCCGACAACACGGTCATTGTGTATCGCTTCCTCTAAGATGCGGCCCGGCAAAACACGTTCGGGACAGTGAGCGAGAAACACGTCGGTGCCGATTTGAAGATGGCTAGGAATCGCGTGTTGAGCCACGACGTCATCCGTGGTGCCGGGCGGACTCGTCGACTCCAGAATGATAAGATTGCCCTCGCGAACGTAGGGCTGAATCGCTTGGCTTGCCTTCTCGACATACGAAAGGTCCGGACTCTTGTCGTCTCCGATGGGCGTGGGCACGCAGAGCATGAACACGTCCGCTTCATGGGGCTCGGTTGCGCAACTCAGCAACTTACGTTTGACGACGGAGTGGACGAGTCGATCGAGCTGAGGCTCGTAGATGTGAATCTCGCCGCGGTTAATCGTCTCGACAACATCTTCACGGACGTCACATCCAAAGACTCGCATACCCGCATCAGCGAGGACGGCCGACGTCGGCAGCCCGATATATCCAAGTCCGACAACGCAGACGCTTGTTTGATTGACGCTATCGTCAACGCGTCGAAGGGGAGAGGTTGAAGCGTCCATGCGATGCCAATTGAGTTGGAGAGTGGTAGGTGATAGATCCGTGCTATGCAATGCAGAGTGATGCGCCGTTGACAACGCGCGTCTGCAGCTGTCTAGGCCGCTCGACTTTGATTCTGTTTCACACTGAGAAGAGCCTCGACAACTTGACTTGCCGCGTTGCCGTCGCCATATGGGTTGTCGTCGATCTGCCACTTGGCGTACTCGTGCTCGTCGAGCATCAGGCGACTCGCGGTTTCGACGATGGTCGTCTGGTCGGCGCCGACAAGCTGGACGGCTCCGGCGTGGACCGCTTCGGGGCGTTCCGTCGTATCGCGCGTCACCAGAACCGGCTTCTTGAGCGAGGGAGCTTCTTCTTGCACGCCGCCCGAGTCGGTGATGATGATCTTGCTCCGATCCATCAGCCAGACGAATTCGGGGTAGGACGCCGGTGCCGTCAGGTGAACATTCGACGCGGTGCCGAGCAGGTCATGCACAGGCCCTTTGACATTGGGATTGAGATGAACCGGGTAGATCCACTCTGTTTTTGGAAAACGCGCCGCGAGTTCCGCAATGGCTGAGCAGACGGCGTTCAGCTTGAGTCCGAAATTCTCCCGTCGGTGCCCCGTGATTAGGACGACCTCGCCGTCGCCAAGAAAGTTGTATTTCTCCTGCCAGTCGTCCGCGTTGGTTCGCTCCCTATCGACGGTCCAGAGCAGAGCGTCAATGACCGTGTTTCCGGTCACGCAAATCGCCGACTCGGCAACGTTTTCGCGGCGTAGATTCTCCGCCGCAGCTTGAGTTGGAGCGCAGTGGATCGCGGCAGTGATGCCTGCCGCACGGCGATTGAATTCCTCGGGCCAGGGTGAGTAGAGATCGCCTGTGCGCAGGCCAGCTTCGACATGGACGAATGGGACCTGTCGAAAGAACGCCGCCATCGATGCTGCTAGGACCGTAGTCGTATCGCCTTGCGCGACGACACAATCAGGCGATTCCGTTTCGATCACCTCATCCAGACTCTGCAGGCATCGCGCGGTGAGTGAACTGAGCGATTGGTTTGGCTTCATTAGTCCCAGATCGATGTTCGGCACGATCTCGAAGTAGTCGGCGACTTGAGCCAACATTTGCTGGTGCTGTCCGGTGAAGCAGACGATGGGTTCCACGTCCGGCCTGGCGAGACAGTGCCGGATCACTGGCGCCATCTTGATGCCTTCGGGTCGGGTCCCGACCACAAGAAGTGGACGGCAGGCCAAATGGTGCTTGGTTTTCATACGGTTCGACTTCGCTTGCGGGTGCGGAATTCAGCGTCAATCGGTGCGAAAAGATAGGAGAATCCGCACGCTGGGGCAAGCTTGATTTGCCGTCGAATGAGCCTGCGCACGGGTTACGCGGCTATCCGATTCGGCTCGCCAGCCACGAGAAGATTTTGGGGCTCAACCGTGTCGATACGTCTAAGACGTCGAACGGCCCAGAATGCGAATAGAAACCAGGGCGCAAAGATCGCGGTGGCGCAAGCAGTGCATGCCACGACTGCTGGCAGACTTGTCGGAGGCGACAAGAGCATCGATGTCTCCGTCGCGATCGCCATCAGCACAAATGCTGCGGACACGCAATAGGCAAACACTCGTCTCTGATGAACCTGACAGTCGAGCAAACGCAACAAACTGATCATGAAGGCGAAATAAGTCGCGATCTCCAGCACCGCAAACCCCCAAAGCCCCCAACCCGACAAGGCACATCCAAAAAGCAGGACGAGCTGTATCGCGCAAGCGGCTGCGCAGGCGAGGAGCAATTCGCGTTGTCGAGATTGGGCTCTCAGCGTCGAGACGAGGACAAGTGCAACGCCCAGCACGGAGGCCGCGTAGAGAACCGGACGGACCGTCTCAATAGCTTGCGCATGCTGCGGCGCCCAAATTGGAATCAGCCATTGCGATGCCCCAGCGACTCCGATGCAGGCCATGGCGCTTGCCCCGGCGATTGCAATTCCGGGAAGTAGCGCAAACTGAATCGTCTGCTGGCTGGGACTTATCTTGGCGCCGACGGCTCTGGCGGCGAATTGCATGATGACTCGCGACGTCGCGCTGCCAGCAAGCAACACGACTCCAGCGACCGTCGCTGCAACTCCATAGCGTCCTAACGCTGACTCGCCGAGCTGTTGCCCGATAAACCAGCGCGTAACAAGCCGAAGTCCGCTAATGGCCACGGCAACGGCAGCCAATGCAGCCCCTGTTTCGCACAACTTGAAAACGATGGCTCGGACTTGTGGCAACGGCGGCAGTTGCATATCGCTCCAGCGAAACCAAACAACCGAGCAGAGCGTATACGATCCGCTGTATGCCGCGAGAACTCCCCAGACGCCCCATATTGGCGTAAGCAACACCGCCAACCCTAGAGTCAGCACGCTGCCGACAAGGATGGTCGCGTTGACATGTAGAAACTTCAGCTGGTTGCGAAGGTGGGTGACAAAGAAGTTGTAGGCACCTTGAATGGCGACAAAAGCCACGAACGCTGCAAAGTCAGAACTGCTGGCGCCTATCACAAGTATGTTGCGAAAACCGCTAGACACGATGCCGGGCAGTAGCACGAGTACCGTAACCAGCGTCAGTCCCGCGACCGCTAGCGAAGCCGAGCCGGCAGCGTCGCGCGCGCGTCGCCGGTCGGTTTCCCCCATGGCGTAGGAGTACTCTAAGTCCAACCCCGACAGTGGTACGCTGCCAAGCGATGCCGCCAGTTGCAGTGCGGCGCGCAGTCCAACCCAAACGCCAAGTTGCGTGTCGGACAGCATTCTCATCACGAGCAGATCGATCGCCAACTGCGGCGCGCGAATCATCAGTTCGCCAATCCAATTGCCGCTCAATGCCCTCCAAAATCGCCGGCCACTCATATGGCCCCCTCGCCAAACGCCTGCGACCGGCGCGTTGATGCGTCTCGCAGCAGGACGACCATGAGCACCATGTGGGTCGCCGCATTCGGTGTCAGACTGAACGCCGTCGCGGAGATGAGAACGGCAACAATAAAGAATCCGACCCAAGCGCCGACCTCAATGCGGTCTTCCGGTCGAGCATTTCTCACGGCTGTGACACCGGCAACACATGCGCAAGCGTAGAACGCTAGATTGAGAAGCATGCCTACAAAGCCGCCTCGCAACAACCAGCCCATAGGCGTGAAATGCGAATTGCGATAGTTGTAGATAACGAGCCGGTGCGTTGTCGACATATAGTAGGTATAGGAAGCTCCGATGCCACGCCCGAAGAGAACATTTCCCCATGTGCCGTTCGCGACCGTCTCCTCCCAAATTCCCATAAACTCATCTTGCCTCGCTTGGCCGCTGCTGAATCCTTGCGTCTCCTTCTGGATACTCTCTAGACGCGATGCAAACGCATTGACACTCAGTCGCTCGGGCAAGTAGTCGTCAAACGCCAACATCAATGCGAACACGACAAACCCGACGATGATGAACTTGAATACGTGCCGCGTCTGCTGGATCGCATACAGGAAGACAATCGGAAACAACACGACGCCTCCCCAAACGCTTCGTTTCAGAGACGCGAGAATTGTCGCCAAGGCGCCTAGGAATGCTATCGAGCCAAGCAGGCTTCGACCGCGCATCATCGCAACAGCCGCCACCGCGATTGGCAACAAGTGGCTGACACCACCCGCGCCGACAAACCCCATGAAAACCGCAGCGTAGACCGTGACCAAAACGTTGGGAACGATCGACCACAAACAGACTCGCAGGAAGATTCGAGAGAGTTGGTCGGGCAGCCCGGGATAGTCGATGTTCCGCATCGCAAAATAACTAAGCATGGGAACGCTAAAGCTGAATCCGTTGCTCAAGACGTATTTAGGGTTGTTGCCAACGGCGAATCCATGCACGGCTTCGCCAGCCCAGAAAAGCAACATGCACATCGCCAATTTATCGAGCAGCCAAGACCCGGCAAAGGAAATCCGGAATCCACGAAAGCGATTGCTGCTGAAGAACGCCACCAACAACGGCAATCCGAACGCCAGCGCATGCAAGCGGATATGCATGCCGCCGCCTTCGCTACGAGCCGCCAACGACGTGACGTGAATCAGAGAAACGAAGGGACTTCCGAACACAAAGATCGCAAACGAAAGCGAAACGAGCCATACCTGACGCCGTTGCGAGGCAAGTTCGAGCTCTTGAGGAAGCAGTCTTGGCGCCGCTTGGGCAATACCGACCGTCGCCATGAATTGGTCCTTAACAGGGGTGATTCTCAACGTGGGTGACCGAGTCGCTCGAACGCGATTGACTCTCGCGAGGACGTAACACGGAACGGACGTTACGCTACTTGTTCCTCAATTTGAGGCATAGCGTCGAGCTCGACGACTTTGGCATCCGGCTCGGCGACATCGCATCGTTTGCGAGCGCGAATGACAATCGCCGAAGCCAATGGCGCCATGCGCAGCCGCCTCATCACCCAATTGATCGCCTTGATACCTAGGAAAAACGGGACAAAAAACGTGAAGTATTCCGACGCGCCCCAATAGACATGGAGCGACGTCACTTCCATCCCATTTGTTTCCATCTGATGCCGCATGCCCTGCGGTGTACAACAATCATAAAATGCTGGATAGCCGGTAATCCCAACGGACTCGGGACGCAGTTTCTGAATCAATAGGCGCTGGATGCGGTTGCCGACGATCCAAGTCAAAACGCTGTATGGGTGGTAGCCGCAGGGGATGAGGTGAATCATCTCGCCGCCCCCGACCAGGCAGTTTGCTAATTCCTTGATCGAAGATGCGTTGTCCGGCACGTGCTCCAAAAGATACTTGCTAAAGACGATCTGATACTTCTCGTCGATCGGGTCGGTCACGCTTTGCACCTTGAACTCGTCGTATTGTTCCTGAGTCCCTGGCGCGTTGTCGATGTCTAAACCGTGGTACTCATACGCATCGTCTCGAGGCAGAAAGGGGCGCCGCGTTCCGCCAACTTCGAGCAATCGAGTTGGGCCGCGTTTTGCTGCCTGCAGATCCATCGCCTGCTCGATCTCCTCCCTCATCTGCGCGACGACGTCCTGCTCCTCCCGAGCCCAACCGGAATCAATAAGCCAACGGCAAAGTCGCTTGTTCGCACGCACAAATGCTCTTAACAACACGAGCGTTTTCCCTCAAAGGCGTTAGAAAAAATGGGCGGAGCTCCAACCGGGGTCGCTTCTACTGAAAACGTCAAAATGGGTCAATGCGGAAGCACTGGAAGAATCCGCCTGTCTACGCGCCGCCTGTGCGCGAGTCCTGCGCAGATCCGCCTTGCAAGCTTGCCGCCATGTCATCTCATGCGCCAAGTCTTCGATTCGGACGACTGACTGCGTTGATCGATAACCACCGCCCGGGCTACGCTGCCTCGGCCGAGCGGTATTTGATGACTTTTGCCGGGACGCCGGCGGCTAGCGCCATGGATGGGACGTCTCCGCTGACGACGGAATTCGACGAGATGATGGCACCATCGCCTATGTTGGTGTTGAGCAGGATCGAAGCGCCCGAGCCGATCCAGACGTCGTCGCCGATGGTGATGGACCCGTGTTGGTGGGCTTGAGCCTTGATGAATGCGCGACTGTCAACGCCGTGGCTCGACGAGTTAATGTTGACGTTGGACGCGATCATGGCGAACTGGCCAATGCGAGTTTCCCCGCCGGAATTGACCACGGTGTTGGCGCCAACCTCGGCCCCATGGGCAATTTCGATGCAGCCTTCGCGAGCCGCAACGAGTCGCACGTTCTGATCCAAGTAGGCTCGCTCGGCCAGCTCGATTCGGCCGTTCTCCCGATTGCGCAGGTCGACTCGATCGCCGATCACAGCATTGTCACTGATGCGAATGTTGCTTGCTCGACCGCGAATCTTTAAGTGAATGCCGCCTAGAAAGGTGACGTTGCGACCAACTTGAATTCCGGCTCGCCGCAAGAGAAACCGAAAGACCCCGCTGCCGCGAAGCGGGCAGTGATTGGTCACCCATTCCCAAAAACCGCTTCGCGATGCGGCCCCCGATTTTGTCTCGCGCAAGCTCTGTAGGCTCGCCTGACGATTGGCGATTATCTCAGAGCTCAGCGTAGGCGACTCTAACACCTCACCGTTCGCACAACGTGCAAGAGTCGCTTCGATGGCCACAACAGACTCAAAATTCTCGGCGATCCAGCAACTTTGCGGAATGGACTGTCCCGAGTGTTGCTCCAATGCCAAAACCAAATCGGCAAAGGCGAACGAATCGATCATGCCCGACGACATGAGCCGCGATTCACGCTGTATGGCTTGCGCGCTTGAGGCAGGCAAGACGGAACGGACAACGTCGAGAACGCATTCAGTTTGAGGCTCGCTCGGGCTTGCCTGAGCGTGTCGCTCAAACGCGCCATCGAGGTAGTCCTGCTTGTTGAGGTAGTTCGATATCTTTCCGGCCGTGCCCTTCTTCAATGTTCGATGGGGCAACAGCTGGATCGTGCAGACGGAAATGTTCAGCGAACCTAGGATTTGCTGTTTGATCGCCGTTGTGTCATCGCCTTCATGGCCGTCCTTGGCTTCGGCCAAGACAACAATTCGCTGAGTGCCAACGCGATCGTCATGCACGCCAAACACAACGCTGCGCCCAGGAATCAATCCAGGCTGCTCGTTCAACACAAGCTGAATATCTTGCGGGTAGATATTCTCGCCGCCCACAATGATGATGTTCTTCTTCCGTCCTGTGATGAACAACTCACCATTGCGAATGAAACCCAAATCACCCGTCTGAAACCAACCCTCGTCCAGCGCTTCTTCGGTGGCCTGCGGATTGTTGTGGTAACAGTCGAGCATGCAGTCGCTGCGAATACGGACTTCGCCAACGCGGTTATCCTCGAGTGAACTTCGATCTTCGTCGACGATTCGCAGCTGCGTATTGTCAAGTCGCCGCCCGACCGACGCGATCGACTTGCCGCCCTTTTGTTCGACGATCTCGCCTTGACGTTGAAAACGCTCGCGATCCACCTCAAGAAACCGCAACGGTTCGCCCGAAGTCGTCGTCATCGCAAACGTGTTTTCCGCCATCGCGTAACAAGCTCGCATCACGCCAGGCTTGAGCCCGTACGAAGAAAACTTCTCCTCGAATCGATCGACGGTGTCTTGAAGTACCGGCTCGGAACAGCAAATGATTTGTTCGACGCTCGACAAATTGTTCGACGCGTTTGGCTCGTCGGTCACGCTCTTCGCCATGTGCCCGAGCGCAAAATTGGGAAGCCAGACATGCGTGCCGCCGAACTTGGCGATCGCTTCCAGCAACATCGCCGGGCGGCGGACCCAAGAGAAGGGCGACATCATCACGATCGGCGTCGATTCGCAAATCGGCATCATCATGCAGGCGATGAGCCCCATGTCGTGATAATGGGGCAGCCACGATACGACTCGACTATTCGCCTTGAACGCCACCGACGAACGGTATGCGTCGAGCTGTCGGAAGAGCGCCTGCGAGCTTATTTTCACGCCTTTCTTCGCTCCGGTTGTTCCGGACGAGAATTGAAGAAAGGACTCGGCGTCCGCCGTCGGCAGCGATTTATCGTTCTGTTTTTCGACTTGGTCCGCCACAAAGCATCCGACGAATCGTGAGCGGTTGTTCGCAGCGCCGTCAGCCGCGCTGACGCCGAGTGAACTGTCGTCGGACTGCAACACTTTGGCGACTTCGTCAAAGGTCACGACCAGGCGAATGTGGTTGTACTCGACCAGATTCTCAATCGATCGGAGAAAATCTCGAGTCGATTGTTTTGGTGACGGATATGCAAAGTAGGCGGGCAGGGCGCCGTAAATGATTCCCGCCAGGAAGCTCGCGAATAGGTCGACTGACTCGCGGAGAACGATCAGCACTGTGTCGCCCTGGGCCACTCCGTTTCGTTCATACAAGCGGCAGTAATCGGCAATCCGGTCCGTTAACTCCTCGATCGTGCTGACGTACTTCGAATCCTCACCGACAATCGTCAACCATTGGGCGTGCGGAGTTTGCTCTTTCAGGCGAACGAGTACGTCGCGCATCGTGTGAACTGGCTGGACAGTCTTTTCGCCTTGTCGCACTTGGCGTTTTACACTCGCGAATGGGCTTGTCTTGCCCACAGTCAAATCGTCCAGGTCGGTCATGACTTCTCTCCGGCCGAACTCCGAGCGGCGAACTGTTCAACGGCATCATCAGAGTCCAGCCACAGCAGCACTCGCTGATTGTCTTTCCGCAAATACTCGTGGAACTCCGACTCACGATCAGGTTCGACGAGCATGACGTAGATTTTGTCCGCCGAGTTGGCGACAAGCGCGGTGCGAAGATTGTGGTTTCGCAACCGCCCGTTTGTGGACGGCGTCGCGTAGTAGCCCCAGCTCTTTCGAGCGACGTCGTACTCGGTGTTCTCCGAGACAAACGTCAATTGTTCATTGGGCTGCAACTCGACTCGTCCGCAGTCACGTATCGTGATCTGCGGCGGCGAACCGACTTGAAACTCGCGTGGCGGATTGTTGCTGTGGAGTTCCATTCTGCGTATCGGATAAGAGTGACTAGGCAGCGCGTTTCGGCGCGGTCTCGCAAAAGTTCCATTCGGGAATGAGGAAGTCGACCAAAACCCAGCGGCCATTCTCGATTCGCCAGATGTTTTGGTTGCGAAACGTCTCGGCAATTTGGTTAAATCGTTCGACCGAGATTTCCATGAATTGACAGACTTTTTCGATGTCGCTCACCGGAGTCTGAGGCCCCAACGTGCGGAGCTTATCTATCGCGGCTTCGCGCGTCGTGCGGCCGTTGCGAATTTCGAGGCTAAGGTTATCGAATGTGCGGTTGAAGCCAAACTTGTGCCACTTAAGATAGTGGTGGATGGAGATGAAGTCGTCATCGATGTCCGCGTACTCGTAGCAGCCGGTGCGAGCGGTTTCGGCCGACTCGAATCCGTTCTCAGACGCGACGCGAACCGTCTCCTCCGGGTCCCAGGCGAAATAGTAGCCAAGGAACACGGCCAGCACGCCGCCGGCATTCAGCTCAGCATCCGTGGGGCCGTAGTAGGGTGTCAGTTCTCGACGAGTGAAATCGTCGCCTAGCCAATCGCTTGCCGTCGTCCCATGAGTCACGCCGTACTTTTTCAACCAGTTTTCGTCGAGCTGAAAACCAGTTCGCTCTTGCTCGGCGCCACCATACTCGAAGGCAGAGTTCTCGCCCCAAATGATGAGCGGGATCTCAAACTTGGCGGCGATCGAAAGAGGAATATTGAAGAGCGCCAAATGCATCGGCACGGCGGTCGAGCCGAATCGCTCGTAAGCCTTGAGCATGAATCTTCGCTCAACGCTCGGGTTCACTTGATAGTCAATGTGGTCGACGCCAAGCCGGACAAGGTTGTCGAGATTCCGTTGGCCGATCTCGGTTCGCGCCGGAGTCTTCCAGGTCACGGCCAGCGGGTTCAGCCCGTACTCGAGGCACTTAACGACTTGCCAGGTACTATCCTTTCCACCGCTGACGGGCACCATGCAGTCGTATCCGCCGCTGCGCGACTTGGCATTGGCGACGACTTCGCGCCAAAGTTGTTCACGCTGCGTCCAGTCGATATCGGGACGCGTACCGTGGGCCCGGCACGCATTGCACACGCCGTCTTCCTCGATGACGAGGTTCGGGCGAGTGTCGGGTAGGATGCATCGAGTACAGTATTTCACGCGGCTTGCCCTTGTTTCAACATGCCGCAGCCGAACTCTTCGAGGAACATCTTGCTGCAGAGAAAATAGAAGAGGAACTTGCTTTCGCTGTTTGCCAGCTGCGGTTTCTTGATCAGTTGCTCGACGCAGTCGCGGCGAACGTGATCGAAGATCGGGCTAACATCCAGCAACTGTTCGACGACGGACTCGTCGTGAATGTCGAGGAACGAGAAAATCGGCGCGTTGAATCCGACTTTGCGCCGGTTGTTCACAACTTGATCCGGTGCGACCCCTCGAACCGCGTCGCGCAAAACCGACTTGGCATAGCCATTTTGCATCAAGTGTCGAGTCGGGATCGAATAAGCAAACTCGCACAAGTCACGATCCAAGAACGGCGAACGATTCTCGATCGAAAAGTACATTGCGTTCAGGTCATCTTCATGCAAGATCACCGGCGTCGCCTCTTCGAACAACTCGTTCATCATCCTGCTGCGCAGTAGATGGTCGCTATACTTCGTCTCCCGAAACGACTCGCTGAACGTTTCGGTGAGATAGCCGGAAAACGTCGCGGCGTTGAGATAAATGTGGTCGCGGAAATCCGGATCGTTTACATACAGATCGTGCTGCTGCAGATGTGGGTTACGGACGATGGGGGCCGTGTGGGCGTTCCAATCCGCCAGAGCCTCGGTATGAGTTTCCGTGCCGTGCACGTCGTGCAGGTAGAGGTTGTGGTGATCAAAGTAGCCAGTGAACAGTTCATCGGCCGCTGTGCCGCTGACGGAGATGCGATAGCCGTGATCGGAGACGGCCTGCATGAGCAGCCAATGGGCGTAATAGGAAATCGTGTAGATCGGAGCGTCGTGGTACTGGATGAGCTTTCGCAGCTGTGGAAGGAAGCGGTCGGTGTTGACGGGCACCTGCGTGTGCTTGACGCCCAGTTCACGAACGGCCGCTTCGACAACGTCCTGCTCTTCGTATCGCGAGTCGGTGTTGACGATGGTGAAGCCATGCACGTCGTAGTCGAAAACGCGCTTGGCGATGCTGATAAGCGAATTTGAGTCGACGCCGCCGCTCATGCAGAAAGCGATTGGGACGTCCGCTCGCAGTCTCAATTCGACCGCGCGAAACAACCGTTCCTTCGCTCCTTGGACCGCGTTGTCGTACGACATCGATTCGTCAATGTCGCATTTGGGCGTCCAATAGGGCCGCTGCGTTCGGGCGCCGTGTGCATCAAAACGCACGATATGAGCGGGAGGAATCTCGCTCAGCCCTCGAAAGAACGTCTCGCCTTTTTCTTTGTAGAGTGACTTGTAGCCATTCACCATGTAACGCCGCAGATGCTGCTCGTTGACGTCGAGGGAACGGCCGCGAAGGCACGCCACCACTTTGGGTTCGGAAGCGAAATAGACGCCGTGGTCGTCGTTCAAAACATAGAGTGGTTTTTCGCTGAATCGATCGCGGCAGAGCGTAAGCGAGCCATCCTCGTCGTCATAGACGGCCATCGCCCACATGCCTTCGCAACGGTCGAGCACATCCCAACCGAACGCGTCGATCGCCGCAAGCATGACTTCGGTGTCGGATTCGGTGCGAAACGAGTAGCCGGTCTTTTCGACTTCGGCTCGAATCTCACGGTAGTTGTAGAGCTCACCGTTGTAGACGATCGACTTTGAACCGACCGTGAACGGCTGACTGCTCCGCGGGTCGAGATCAATGATGCTAAGGCGGCCATGCAGAAGGCAAGCGATCCGCCCCTGCGTGTTTCGAAATTCTCGATGATCACGGCGGTCCGGCCCGCGACGGCGCATCAATTCCAACGACGCGTAGACTCGCGCCTTCGGAATTTCAACGTTGCCAAAGTATCCGGCGATTCCGCACATGGGTTACTCCTCTTTGAGCGGTAAGTCTTCAAGCTCGATTAGGCGACGTCCGACAAGCGGATTGGGTCGCCGTAAGGAACTGCTTCGACTAGCGTTTGGCCAATCAACTGTTGCTCAAGGCCCGGCTGCAATCCGTCGGCCGGACGAATCCACATGAAATCCTCCTCGGTCAGACGCCTTCCCTGCGGAAGATCGCGGGCGGCGACGATCGATCGGCGAATCAGAGGCAGCATGTCGGATTCCGCGTCCAGGACTTGCTTCTCCGCATTGCCCATCATCTCGGCAGCCGTACGAGTCTGCTCGACCAACTGCCGCAGTTCGTCCGGGTCCGCCGACATTTGGTGGTCGCGAAAATCCGAATAGTTTTTGTCGAGCGTGAAGTGCTTTTCAATGATCGTTGAGCCTAGGGCGACCGCCATCGCACACGCTTGTAGGCCCAGTGTGTGGTCGGAGTAGCCGACTTCGCAGTCGAGTTCGTCGGCCAGAGTCTGAATGGCTGCCAGATTCGCATCAACTGGCAACGTCGGATAGTTGCTCACGCAATGGAGCACGGCGATCTCCTGTTCGACGCCGCCCAGACTCCACTGACTCGTGACAAAGTTCTTGCTCTGACGAATCTGTTTGAGGTCGCTGACGCCAGACGAGACGATCACCGGCTTGTCAGACGAAGCGATCTCGGTGAGCAGCGGGTAAAAGTTGTTGTCCCCCGACGCGACTTTGAACGCGTCGACCAGGGGAGCGAGAAATTGAGCGCTCTCCAAATCGAGCGGAGTGGAGACGAAGGCGAGGTCAAGCGATCGCGTTAAGTCGTGAAGACCTCGAAACTCGTCCTGAGACAGTTCGAACTGCTTCATCTTGGCGAATCGCTCTTCGTTCTTCGGATGGACGAACAACTCAGTGCGAAACGTCTGAAACTTCACCGCATGCGCGCCAGCCGAAGCGGCCTGACGAACCATTTCCTCTGCGACTTTGACGTCGCCCTCGTGGTTGTTGCCAATCTCCGCAATAACCAATGGCGATTCCGCCGAGTCAAACTGTCCAATCTTCATGGCCATTCCTAGTTACTGACTGATTACTGACTGATTACTGTGCGTGCCAATGGAGCACATAGGCTGAGCTATCAAACGAGAAGCCCTGTTTCTGATAGAGCCGCAGAGACGGCGTGTTGGCCGCTTGCGTGCCGACGAAACAGGAATCTGGTGTGGTTGAATAATGATTCAAGAACGCCTGAATCAGGGTGCCGCCAACGCCTCGGCCTTGGAAGCCGGGAGCGACGCCAATCAGATCGATTACGGCCGTTCGCTGGTCCGGCAAGTGCAAGGCCGCCAAGAATCCGGCGTGACTGCCGTCGACTTGAGCGTCCCAGAGCCGATCGCCTCGACGCCCTCGCAAGTAGTTCGCGATCCATTGATGTTTGATTCGGTTTGCCGTTTGGTCACAAAAACGAGGATCCAAATGAAATCGAGAGAGCCGAAAACATTCGCCTGAAATCATTGCCAACGGATGGCTTTCCGCGACGTCGTCATCAACCGTATCGACCTCGCTGACGCTCACGCCATCCACGGCGACGGCAGGTCTTCTCGCCGCTCCCGACTGCAGCGAGAGAGTCAAATTCACGTCGACAGTGCGAAAACCGACATCCTGCAGAACGCTGACAGCGTCGACTCGTTTTGTATCGACTTTCGCAAATGCGAACGCCGTCTGAGTCTCCCGCAATTCGTTCGAAAGTCGCTCGGCAACTCCAGGCTCGACCATCTCGTCGGGCGACAAGCCGACTCGGCAAACTGGCTGCCGGCAGACATCGGAAAGCCAGGGATCGGCTCGCAGAGTCTTGGGCGACGTCGCGGTCTCACGACTTGGCGCAAGACGACTTGTCACGAAACCCTCCCTTGCCGACATTGAGTCGCCTTTCAAATTGTGCCCAAAAAACGGACGCCCGAATGCCAAGTGTCGCGTCGAGTACGACGAGTCCGCCCTACGCGGCGACGCGCAGTTGTGGACGACCAGCCAGCCCTCGGTACCAATCGAGGTACTTGATGACACCGACGTCGATAGGATTCTGCGGGGCGTAGCCGAGTAACGTTTTCGCCTTGTCGACCGACAGCGTTCCTCGAAACGGCATCAGTTTGTCGCGAGGAATGTACTCCACTTTGGTTGACGGCTCTTGGTGTCGCACGATGCTGACCAAGTCTTGAATCGTTCGCGCGGCGCCGTAGGTTAGGTTGAAGACCTCGTTCTTGGCTTCCGGTTTTTCGATCGTCAGGCAGATGCCTTGAACCAGATCGTCGATGTAAGTGAAATCGAGAAACTCATTACCGTTGCCTTGCACTTTCAACGGCCGGCCATCAACCGCGTTCTCGACAAAAATCTGGCAAACACGTCGGCTGACGCATCGAGGGCCGTAGAGCGCCGAGGGGCGGATGATCGTGTAAGGAAGATCAAAGACTTGCTGATACGCCTGGACAATCTTCTCACCGCTCAACTTGAGAGCGCCGTAGATGCCGATCGGGTTCAGCGGATGCTCTTCGTCGACGACCTTGGTTTCGAAGTTCCCGTAGGCCATGCTCGACGAGAAATAGACGAAGTGTTCAGCTCGTCCGCGTGCACAGTCGAGCGCGTTTTCCAGCGTTCGGAAACTGTGATCAAAAGTCGAATAGGGATCTTTGTTTGAGCGATTGGCGTGGGCCACCGCGGCCAGCTGAACGACCACGTTGGGATCGATCCCGTCGAGCACTCGACTCAGCGCGTGATAGTCTCGGGCGTCGAGCGGATGCAGCGTGACGCCGGCCTGTTGGATAATTTCCAAGCGATTGTGCAAGATCTTGAGATTGAGCTCTCTTTTGTCGTCGTGAACGCCGGCGGCAAAAGCCAGTAGGTTGTTGACCTGCAAACTGTCAATCACGTGCACCTCGGCGCCCCGATTGACCAGCTCGATGGCCAAATTGTGCCCGATGAAACCCGCTCCTCCGATGAGCGCTATTCTTCGTCCTTGAAGTGTGGTCATTGCTTTAGAGCTCCCTGCCAAGTGCGGTAACGTGTTCGAGAATGTAATCAAGATCTTCTTGCGAGAGATGCGGTCCAACGGGTAGGGCGATCGCCTCGTCGCTGATTTGCTCGGCAACCGGGTAACAACTCGAGTCGTACCCGTACTTGTCGTGGTAGTACGTCATTCGAGGGACGGGCTGCGGGTAATAAACGCTTGTCCCGACGCCGTTTTCCTTGAGTCGCGCAATCCACTCGTTTCGTTTTGAGGCGAGCGGGCCCTCGAGGACCAGCGACAATCCATAATGAGCGTTGGTCTGTTCTTCACTTTGCGAATCCAAAACGCGGAGGTGGTCGATCTTCTCCAGCCCCGCCTTGAGGTAGTCAAAGTTTTCCGCGCGGATACGCAGGATGTCTTCGATGCGAGTGAGCTGGGAGACGCCTAGAGCCGCCTGTAGTTCACTCATCCGGTAGTTCAAACCCAACGTCGGCACGTCGTACATCCCGGGCGTGGCGCGCTGGTCGTGTCGTCGATCGACGCCGAAGGCGCGGAGTTTGTTGACCGAAGCGGCAACGTCCGCATGTCGCGTCGCAAACATGCCTCCCTCGCCGCAAGTCATGTGCTTGACTGGATAGAACGAGAAGCAGGCGGTATCGCCGAACAGCCCAACATGTTTTCCGTTGATGCGACCGCCGACTGCCAGCGCGCAATCTTCGATCACTTTCAAGTCATGGCGGTTAGCGACCTCCATGATCGCGGGCATGTCGCATGGTATGCCTTGAAAATGGACGACGGAAATCGCTTTCGTTCGCTCGGTGACGGCAGCTTGAATAGCGGCGGCTGTCAAATTCCCGGTTGCGCTGTCAGCATCGACGAAAACCGGCTTCGCCCCGACCCATTCGACGGCGTGCACGGTCGCTGTATGGGTCATGGCGGGAACGATCACTTCATCGCCCGCCCCGATTCCAAAGTGCAAGTAGGAGAGGTGCAGCGCGGCCATTCCCGACGACACGCTTACGCAGTGGGCGTCGGGTCCCATGAACTTGGCAAAATCGTCTTCAAGCTCATGGCATTTCGGACCGTGAGTCAGAATGTATCCGTCGAGCACATCCGCAACGGCTTGCCGATCCCCGTCGGTAATCCACGGGCGTCCGAACGGCACTGTTCGCGTCGGCCCAGTTCCCGTCGGCCCAGTTCCCGTCGACTCAATTTCCGCCGATTCGGTTTTCTGCTGCTGGTTTGTCTCGGTCATGCGTAGTTGATCTCCACAGTTGAATTGCAATCGAGCGATTCGTCGGCCGCCAGGCAAATACTCATCGTGTCAAACTCGGTTTGTGCGCGGCGAACCGGGTCCGCACCGTTGAGAATGTCGTCGAGCAGTCCGGGGATGAGCACGGATTTGGAATTCGGAAGCGTTTCCAAATCGAGCATCTCAGCGGGCGTTTCCGGATCGCGAGTTCTCATGATTCGCGGGCCTTGATCGTCGTAAATGAAAGTCGCCTTGGTTCCGAAGACTCGCATCACATGGTGGTGACAATGCACGCAGCCAAAGTTGGCCGTAATCCGTCCGATCATCCCAGAGGGAAACCGAAAGATGGACGAGACAAAGTCGTCCGGCTCAAAACTGCTCTCCTCGGTGCATATGCCATTTCCATGAGACGTCACATCGACCGGTCGTTGACCGGTGCACCAGAGCATCAGGTCGGCCAGATGAATCGCGCCGCCTTGCATGACGGAGTACTCACCCATCTTGTTTCGCCATCCGCCAGTGATTTTGTGGATGCGTCCGTAGAGGTAGTCGCCATCGAATGCGTAGACGGTGCCGAGTTCATCGTTGGCGATGGCTTGCTTGAGCCACCGATAGACGGGTGCGGCGCGGAGGACCAGGTTCGATCCAAGCATCATGCCTCTGTCGGCCACGAGTCTCTTGACTTGGACCAATTCGTCGTGGGTTCGGCAGAGCGGTTTCTCGACGAAGACGTGCTTGTTGGCCTCCAAAGCCGCCACGGTTTGAGGGAAGTGGTCGTCGTCGAATGAGGCGATCGAAATCACATTTACGTCGCGGGCGTCGACAACGTTCTGCCAATCCGTCGTGCGCCTCGCTCGAGTATATTGGGGTGCGACCGATTGCAGTTTTTCGGACGAGAAATCGCAGAGCGCGACGACATCGCACTTGGGAGGACAATCGTAGCCGTAGATGTGCTGCTCGCCGATTCCGAGGCCGATGACAGCTGCGCCGAGAGAAGTCATGCCGCCTCCGTATTCGTTGTCGTCCGAGTCGCCACGTTGCCAGACGTGTTGGTCATGTGTTGTTCCGCGCGGCCGTAGGCTTCAACGATTTGCTCCAACCGATAGTTCCAGGGCATTCGTTCCAGTTCGGCCAGTGTCGATTCGACCCGGACAAAATCTTCGGGCGAATCAATGGCCAAATGCACGTCTTCAAACTCGACCGGCGATGAGAGGTTAACTAGGCCGAATCGCTGCGAATTGCGGTAAAACGCTGGAAACACGTGCTCTCGGTCGCCGTCGCGATTCATCCAATTCAAGGCCGATTCAAAGGCGGAGCGGCGTACCGCTTCGATTGACTGCCCTCGCGGGAACGACCTCGGGTGGACGTTGGTGGCGACATCACAACCATCTCGGCCAATGGCTTCAACGGCCCACTGAACCAATCGATAGTCGAGCAGCGGACTGTCCGCGCTAACTCGAATCAGCGCGTCCCAATTGGAGTTTCGCAAGGCCTTGGCGAATCGACCGGCGACATCATGCAGCGAACCGCGGACACACTTCACATTGTGAATCCGACAGTAGTCTTCGATCGCATCGTCAGACGGGTCATCGGACGTGGCGACAACCGTTTCATCCGCGCCGCCTCGCCGCACTATCTCAATGACGTACGCCAAGACCGGCTGGTCAAGCAAATTGCGCAGAACCTTGCCTGGCAGTCGCGTTGACGACATACGGGCTTGAATAACAGCGCCGACCTTCATCCGTGAACCTGCGGGTGTTCGGGAATCCAATTCCATCTTTCGCGCCTTCCGTGACGCGTAGTGCCCGGTGGTTTACCCTACACCGCCTCGCAGAGTCAATATCACCTCCTGCTGCATGCTCTGCTTGCATGGTGAACGACGACGGTTCGATACCGAAAGGCTGACGCGGTGTTCAGCTGGGCTCTGACGCCTTCAGCATCCTCAAGGCCGCACGGCGCCCTGGGGTCATTTGCGACGGTCCGCATGTTCCTCCAATGCGGTGAAAAATGGAGTAATCCCCTTTGACCCATTTTTCGCAAATTGATATTTTGTTGCACCCGTAATCGCTGACGGCGTTCACACAAAGAGACGTCGAGGCGACCTCAACAAGCTGGCCAGGGAGGGCCACATGGCGGCGGCGTGCCCCATCGATGCAAGCGCGAATCGGAAAGCGACGCCCCAATGCGAAACGCAGTTGGGTGATCCGCTCCGTGTCGTGCCGCACACTCGGCCTCTTCTCTTCCACGACGGACAGCTCTACTGCTCGCGCTTCAACGAAATCGTCGCAACCGCGGATTTAGCCGAAACCTTTAGACTCGTTTGCCGTCTTGCTCTTCCCGCAGTGAACCGATTGCTTCGTTGGTCGCCGCTGGCGCAACGCGTCGCTCGAAGCGCTGTGTACCGAATGCGAATCCTCTCGGATGGAAGCGGCGTCTACGTGTTTCGTGGAGGCGTCTACCGACAATGCAACGGTGAAGCCACAGCTCAACTGACGTTTCGGCCGCCGCGTGGAAGCCGCCCGGTTTCGCTGGCGGTCGGCGCCGATGACCGAATCGTATTCGGAGAATACTTTCGAAACTCCGAGCGCGACGAAGTCCACATCTACAGCAGCATCGATCGAGGCGCGAGTTGGCAAATCGTGCACACGTTTGACGCTGGATCGATCCGGCACGTGCACGGAATATCCTACGACCGTTGGCTCGATGGCTATTGGATCTGCACTGGCGACGTGGAAAACGAAAACCAACTCCTTTTCGCATCAGCCGATTTTTCGCGCGTTGAAATCCGTCGTCAAGGCGGACAGCAAAACCGGTTCTACTTCCTGCAAGTTCTCAAACGCCAGATTATCACGGCCACCGACACGCCCCACGAGCAGAACCATATTGTCACGATCGACAAGAGCACGGGTGAAGCTCGAGTCGCCGGCCGGATCGAGAATACGAACTTCTATGGCTGTCGAGTGGGCAGTGAAACCATATTGTCGACGAACGTCGAGCCGAGCGAGTTGAACGACACGTCCGCATGTCACATTTGGCTCGGCTCGAGCGAGCATCGTTTTAGTCGAATCGCGACGATGCAAATCGATGGCTGGGAACGCATGTCTCAGTCGCCGCTCGTACGCAGCGGGCTGTTTCAATACCCGCGAGTCTTCTTCCCGGAGGGCGAAAACACCAGCGGGCGCCTTGTCTGCCAGCCGATCGGGTTGCGGCCGTATGCCGGCGCCATGCTCGTGTACTCCCTTCCTGCCAGTGAAGAGGGGAGTCGCCATGATCGACAAGCGGCATAACTTGCCGGCAACGGTGGAATTCGGCATGCGGTGCGCCATGGTCGCCCGCCGACGATGGCGTCGGGTCGATGGCCCCAAAGTGGGACTTAAGCCGCCACACATCTCGCCCGTCGCCAAAACGCTCACCGCAACAGCGAGCAGTCTGCGCGATCTGCTCAACCGTCTCGGAATTCAACACGGCAACACGTTGATTGTGCATTCGTCCGCAAAAGCAGTCGAGGAGCTCGGCTGGACACCATCGGACTTCCTCGACCTGCTTCAAGAACACCTCGGAAGCCAAGGCACGCTGGTCATGCCCAGCCACCCCAAGCTCAAGCAGCTCGAGGATGGCGAGGTTTACAACGTCAAGCGAAGTCCGTCGCAAGTCGGACTGCTGACCGAACTGTTTCGGCGCCGTGGCGGCGTCGAGCGTTCGAGTTTTCCTTATTCGTCCGCTGCGGCCTCGGGGCCAAATTCAAGCTACCTGTTGAACGAACACGAACAGTCATTCGCGCCGCACGATGAGAAATCGCCTTACGCCAAACTGGCCGAGGTCGATGGCAAGTGCCTTTGCATCGGATGCCCGCTCGACCGCATGACGATTTTGCATGTGGCCGAAGACGCGCTGCGGGACGAATTGCGGATTCCGAATTTCCACACCGAGCAACAAGTGACAGTGCGCGATCCCGAGTCGTCAAAGCAGATTGTCGCCCACACACGAGCGCCGTGGCTCTGGTGGTATTTGCATTTGTTCGGCTGGACCAGCCGGATGTACCGCCGCAAACTCGCCTGGGATCTTGAGTTTCGAGACACGCCGTGGCGACGAGCGGACGCTCGCCCGACGATTCATTGGATGCAGGATGAAGTCCGACGGGGCCGCAGCATTTACCCCATGGCGTGGCTCAACTCTTGGCTGCGACTCCCCGATCCTCAACTCGGATTGCAATCATGAAACAACGCAAGACCGCGGGAAGACCGTCGGAGCGAATGGCGTTGACGCGCGCCGCAGCGGGCGCCAAGTCGGACAACGACGCTTCCATCCGCACCGCCAGGCGAACTCGAATGATTCGCCGCATCGCGCGGATTCGCTGTTTCGAACAGAAACTTCTGGCGTTGTTCTCCGCTGGAAAACTGTTCGGCACGACTCACACCACAATAGGTCAAGAAGTCTGCACAGCGGCCCTGTACGAACACATCGACTCAGGTCGCGATGCGGTGTTTACCAACCACCGATGCCACGGACACTTTCTCGCCTATGGCGGTTCGATGCAGGCGCTGATGGCGGAGATCATGGGCAAGGAAGGCGGAGTCTGCGATGGTCGCGGAGGATCGCAGCACCTTTGTCATAAGCGTTTCTTCTCGCAGGGAATTCAAGGCGCGAGCATGCCGATTGCGGCAGGCTACGCCTGGATGCTCAAACGCCAACAGCAAGATAGCCTCGCACTGATTCACATCGGTGACGGCACGTTGGGCGAGGGGCTCGTTTATGAAACACTCAATCTGGCCAAGATCGCCGAAGTTCCGCTGCTGGTTGTCGTCGAGCACAATGCGGTCGCCCAGTCGACCGAGACAGCGGCCACAACCGCCGGCGACGTTGCGGATCGATTCCGAGCGTTCGGTTTCGACGTCGATCGGCGCGCCGCAGATGACCCGGAATCTTTGAGCGACCATTTGTCTGACGTCGTTGCCTCGGTGCGGCAGGGCAGGCCGGCCGTTCAGATCCTCGATACGTTTCGTTTGATGGCGCACAGCAAAGGCGACGACGATCGTCCCAAGGATGTGATCCAAGCCGCTTGGAGTCGAGACTATTTCGCCCAACTTCTCGAACGCGAAGATCCGGTTGCTATTGCGGCGCGCGAGGCCGCGGTGCACGAAGTCGAATCGATTGCCGACCGACTGGAACAAGCCCCTCTGGCAAACCTGGATCATAGCGCGGCCGTCTTCGCCAGTCCTTCGGCACAGTTATGCGAATCATCCAGTTCGCTGTTGGCCCAAGCCCCCGAACCTGAAAACAAATCCGAAACCGAGCAGGATACGTCCGCGGACAAGCTGTCCGCGCGTCGGCCGGCCAATCGAAGAATCAACGATCGGCTCGGCGACGGATTACGGGCTTGCCTTCAAGAGCAAGACGACGTCTTGTTCCTCGGCGAGGACATCGCCGACCCCTACGGCGGCGCGTTCAAAGTCGCTCGAGGTCTCTCGACCGAGTTTCCCGATCGAGTCTTCTCGACGCCGATCAGTGAGGCGGCCATCGTCGGTTTTGCCAATGGAGTCGCGCTTGCTGGCGGCAAAGCGATTGCGGAAATCATGTTCGGCGATTTCGCCACGTTGGCTGTCGATCAGATTGTCAATCAAGCCGCCAAAATGCATCACATGTACGCCGGCAAGGCGACCGTCCCGATCGTGGTTCGACTGCCGTCTGGCGGTTATCGCGGCTACGGCCCGACTCACAGCCAAAGCCTTGAGCGAATGTTCTGCGGAACGCCTGGGTTAAAGGTGCTCGCGATCTCGCGGCGGCATGACCCGGCAGCGCTTTTGTACACGGCCACCATGCGTGATCCAAATCCCGTCGTGTTCGTGGAAAACAAGTTGCTCTATTCGCTGCCGCCCCACGTTGCCGCGCCGCGAGGGTTTCGCTTCATCGAACAAAAGCCCGAACGAATGGGCGACTATCCGCCGCTCAGCTTCACATCGGCGGAACCGGATGTAAGAGCCGAGTGCACTGTCGTCGTCTACGGCGGCCTGACCGACAAAGTGGAATCGGCGATGGAGCAGCTGATTCTGGAGAATGAATGGGAGTTCGACTATTTCGTTCTCACTCAACTCCATCCGTTCGACCCGAAACCCATTCAAGAGTCCGTCGCGGTCACCGGCCGTTTGGTCACGATCGAAGAGGCGCCGGAAGCGTATGGCATTGGCGCCGAAGTCGCAGCGACCGCCGCCGAGAGCGGCAAACCCGTTCGGGTCGCCCGTGTCGGAGCTTTGGCGATGCCGATTCCAAATTCCCGAGTCCAAGAGGACGAGGCTTTGCCTGGCGTCGACCGTATCGTCGGCGCGATTAAGAGCGTGTTCGCGTGAAGGAGCCCCCCGTGTCCAGCGTTGCTCAAGCTATCACCGTCCCGAGAGACTCAGCCAATGACGACTACGGCATCGTCGTGCGGTGGCTGCAACATTCGGGCGACCGCGTCCAGGCGGGCGACGTGATCTGCGAACTCGAATTCAGCAAAGCCGTGGTCGAGATCGAATCGGACGTCACCGGCTTCATCCAGCATCGTTTCGCCGAAGGCGACGAAGCGCCCGTCGGCGAAACGCTGGCCTTCATTTCAGACGAAGAGCCAGGCGTCGACAACCAAGAATCCGCGAAGACGCGGCCAACTGAATCGCCGTCAAATGGCGCTCCGTCGCCAACGATTCCAACGATTCCAACGCGGCAAGGCGGCTCGGCGGAAGATTCCGATTCGGACAAGCACGCACACCACGATTTCCGAATCACAGCCAAGGCTCAGCGCGTTATCGAGGAACATGGATTGAGCCCGGAGCTTTTCGCCGAACACGCGATCATTAAAGAGCGACATGTGCTGAAGTATCTGGGGCAACAGGAAGGGTCGCTCGAGGAATCCAACGGTGGCCCCAAGCATTCACTCGATTGCGACTCGATTGATGTCTCGCCCATCCGACGACACGCAGCAGCGGCGCTCTCCAAATCGTGGCAGGAGATTCCGCACTCCCTGATCAGTCGATTCCTTGTCGCCAAGAACATCGAGGAGAGGGCGAGTCGATTGGGCGAACGACACGACATGTCGGTCTCTGTGTCGGACCTCCTGGTCGAGGCCGCTGTAACGCAAGCGGCCAAGGACGGGCGCGTTTTGCGACGTTGGTCGAATGGCCGCATTCTTCAGGCGAGGCAAGTGAATATCGGCTTTGCCCTGAACCAACGCAACGGCGACCTGCTCGTGCCGGTCATTCGAGACGCCGACCACCTGGACTTCGAATCCCTGGTGGGTCGCATTCGCGGTCTTCAAAAGGCGGCGATTCGGCGGGCGCTGAAACCGGCCGATCTCAATGACGGAGCGCTCACGGTGACGAGTTTGGTAGGCAGTCACGTGCACAGCGTAACTCCGATTATCGCCCCGAACCAATCAGTCATTGTTGCCTTGAGCGACCGTATCGACGGGCCTGGAGCAGCTTCCTATTCGCTAACGATGGCGTTCGACCATCGTGTACTCAACGGCTCAGAAGCCGCCAAGTTTCTGTATGCGATCGCGCGCCAACTTGAGGAGTCGCCATGAGCGATATCAAAGAGACAATCATCAATATAGTTGCGGATGTGCTTGAGGTCGACGAGCAAGGTCGCGAGGTGCTCCGAGACGAGTCGGGGCAACATACGCTTGGTGCCTGGACCTCCGCCCGACACGCCGAGATCGTTGTGGCCCTCGAAGACGAATTTGACACCGAAGTCGAAGAGCGAATGATCGCCAAACTCAACAACATTCCCAAGATGGTCGAGTACTTTGGCCGAGCGGCGTAGCGGGTGCTCGCTCAATAGTAACCGACCGAGTCAGCGGTCCAACCACAAACAGGAAGCGACGGATTCATGTGCGGAATCGCCGGCATATTCGGGCAAGACCGAGAGCGACTCGCAACGATGCTTCAGTCGATGAGATCGCGCGGCCCCGACGCTATGCGAACGGAGCGATTTGAACACCGTCTCTATCGCGCGGCCATCGGCCACGTTCGGCTGAGCATTCTCGATCTCGTTCCGCGCAGCCATCAACCGTTCTCATCGACATGCGGCCGATTCTGGCTGACCTTCAACGGCGAGATCTACAACTATCTCGAGTTGAAGGAGCGGTTAGAAACCAAGGGCGTCGTCTTTCGAACGTCGAGCGATACGGAAGTCCTGTTGCAGTGGCTCTTGAATCATGGCGCCGAGGGGATCGCCGAGCTCGAAGGCATGTTCGCGTTTGGCTTGCTCGACACAAAGGACGGCTCGTTGCTGCTCGCTCGAGATCACATCGGCGAAAAACCGCTCTACTATTCAAGCCGACTTGCGGGCGGGACAGAGTGTTTTGCTTTCGCCTCGGAAACGACAGCGCTGCTCCAATTGCCCTGGGTGGACGCTTCGACGAATCCGACGGCGCTCGCCGACTATTTGCGGTTCCTCTACACGCCCCATCCGAACACGCTGTACCGCGGAATTCGCGAACTGCCGCCGGGCTGCTTCATGCGTTTTTCTCCTGGTCAATCTGTGCAAACGCCGGAGCCGTTTTACCAAATGGAGAACGAGATCGGCGAGACGCGAGCGCTCAGCTACGACGATGCCGTGGCGGGCTTCCGCGAACGATTTATCGAAAGCGTTCGGCTGCGTTTGCAGAGCGATGTGCCCGTCGGTTTGTTTCTCAGCGGAGGGCTCGACTCGAATGCCATCCTGTCCGCCGCCAAACAGCTCGGTGCGGTCGATCAACTCAAGGCATACACAATCGGCTACGATCAAAAAGGCACCGCCGATGGGGATGAGAGTCAGCTCGCGAAGCAGTCGGCAAGCCACTTCGGAATCCAACATCACGTCTCCAATTTCACTCAGCACGCGTCGCTTGAACTGGCGATTGACAAAGCGTTATCGATGTTCGGCCAGCCTTACGGCAACGCCACGGCGCTTGCCGCGGAGGCGATTTCGCAACGAGCGGCCGAACGATCGCGAGTCTGTTTGGTGGGCGACGGCGGCGACGAATTGCTCAACGGCTACCCGCGGCATCGCGCCGTGAGTTGGGCGCGGACACTAAGTAAGCTTGTCGGCCCATTGGGCGGCCCAATTCATGCGGCGACAAATCGGATTCCCACGTTCGGAAAATGGGAAATCCAGATCGACCGACTCAAACGACTCACCGAGACGTTGCAGACGACACCCGCCGAGAGCTTCCTGCGTTGGACGACGTTTCTTCGCCGCGAAGAGATCGAAGGCGACGCTGGACTGACTTGCGACAGTGGGTTCTACGAATCGCTGAAGGAACTGTTTGCTCGCCATCAGAACAGGCCACTCGTCGCAGCCAGCCTCGTCGACCTCCATTCGTTCGTACCGTGCAAGTTGATGCACTGTTCGGATCGAGCCGGTATGGCCCATTCGCTTGAGCTTCGCTGCCCATTTCTGGCGCCGCACCTGATTCACTATTCACTGGCTCTCCCCGAACGCTATAAAACAAGCGGACGCCGAGTGAAACCGCTGCTGGCCGATGCGTTTAAGAGCGAGTTGCCGCCGTTTGTGCACAAGCAACCGAAGCGGCCATTTAACCCGCCGATGAGGCGCTACCTTCGCACGCATTTGAATTCGATGCGAGACCTGCTGACTCGAAAAGACTCGCCGATGTCGGACGTGCTTGGGCGCAAGTTCATAGAACAAAAATTGAGCGAATTTGAAAGTCGTCGCCGAGACCATTCGACCCTCCTGTGGGGATTCCTTGTTCTCAATCGCTGGCTCTCCGCGGATCGCACCTGGTTGCGACAACCGGCGGCCGCCTAGCGGGAACGGAAGCAAACATGAATTGGGCTGACTACGCGGTTTATTTCAGGACGGCGAAGCATCTACACTTGTCGCAACTTCTCTGGCGACTCTGGTACACCGCCGAGCGGCGATCGTCAACAGCCTTTCGATTGACTCGAAAGACGTGTGAGCCGGCAGCTCTGAACACAGAACGCTTTACCTCGCTTCCACCCGAACCCGCCTCGACGGGTGCGACAGGCATTCGGCTCTTCAACGAACTCCGACTTGGCCAGCTGACTTGCGCGAATCTGGCCCTGCCGTTTCACGCCGCCCATCCGAATTGGCGCTTGGGGCCGCAGCAAGAGAACCGGCTCGCCGCGGTGACTTTGCACTATCACCGTTGGGTATTCGAATTGCTCCGTTTCGCCGAGCAATCGACGGATCCCACGTCGAGTGAAGCCAATGAATTGGCCATGCGATTACTCGATGACTGGCTCGACCAATGCGGTCAGTACGACGACACGACAAGGCACTTGGCTTGGAACAGCTTTGCCATCGCCACTCGAATCGGATGGTGGGTCCGAATCCTGCACTTGCCTATGACCGATTCGCCCGCCTGGAGCAGGCTGCGAGAGCGAATGGTTGCATCGCTGTGGCGGCAATGCGAACACTTGCATCAGCACATTGAGTGGGATCTGCGCGCGAACCACCTGTTTCGCGACTCAGTTGGGCTCGCCTGGGGCGCCAGCTTCTTTCGCGGCGGACAAGCCGAGCGATGGCGAAGCACGGCGGCGCGAATCGCTCGATCGCAAATTGACGAACAGGTGTTGCCCGACGGCTGCCATTTCGAGCGGAGTCCAATGTATCACCTCGAATGGATGCGCGATCTATCGACGTTGTCGCAGTTGCTCAAGGACGACCAATTCGCAGCCAAGGCGAGTGAGGCGAGCGTGAAGATGCGAGACGCGCTCAACTGGATGACGCACCCCGATGGCTCAACAGTTCAGTGGAACGATGGTCGGCGGTGTCGCCCGGACGATGAGTTCGATGGCAGCGAGCTCGATGGCGGCGAGATCGAAGGCAGCGAGGTCACGGCCGCAGTTGGCGACCGGAGCGCCGGTCGATTGGCAGGGTATCGTGGGGGCCGATGGCTCGGGCACGCGGGTTTGGCGGTTTGGCGAGGCGATGTGTTTCATGTCTTTTTTGACATGAGCTCGCTCGGTCCTAGCTGCCAACCTGGGCACGCCCATGCGAGCACGTTGGCCGTCGAGTGTTCGTTTCGTGGACAACGCCTTTTTGTCGACCCGGGCAACTCGACCTATGACGACACGGAACTTCGGCGGCACGAACGCTCCACTTCGGCTCACAATACGATCACCTGCGATCGGGACAACTCAAGCGAGGTGTGGCACATTTTTCGTGTCGGTCGGCGAGCCCGTGTGCGCAATGCTGAGGTGCTTGTCGAACACGAGACGATGCGAGCGTCCGCGGAGCACGACGGGTATCGCAGTCTGGCCGACAGACCGATGCATCGGCGAACGGTCACGGTTGGTCATGATGCTTCCCTATCGATTCGCGACACGGTGAACAGCGGCGTTGCTTCCCCGACAAGTGGAGAACATTGCCTCGAAGGAGGTTGGCTGCTCGAACCGGGCTGGAAGGCGGAAACGACGGCCACCGGCTGGCGACTTGAGCATGCGAATGTCGAGCTGATCGAGGTCGTAATCGACGGCCCGGAATCGCTGCGTCTTTCTGTCGAGGAGGCGACGGTCCACCCAAATTATCACGAAGCATTGCCAACGGAGCGACTTGTCTGGCGGTGGACTGGTCAACTGCCATTCACACTCGGCACGATCGTCGAGTCAGCTTCGCAGCTCATCGCGACGCCCTCGAAAAGGATCGCTCGACCATGTGCCGTTCCGCCGCCACTAGTTGATCTCAACGGTCTCAAGAACAACGCGGCCAACGAAGAAAGGGATGGGGCATGCACATCCTAGTTATCGCGGATAACTTCGTACCGGAAATCGCCGCCACTTCGTTCCGCACGATGGAGCACGCCCGGCGGTGGATTGAGCGAGGCCACGACGTGACGGTCGTGACCTGCGTCCCCAATTGGCCGCACGGACGCCCCTTCGAGGGCTACGAAAATAAACTCTATCAAGAAGAGACGATCGACGGAGTTCGTGTCATTCGTTTGTGGTCGTACATGTCGTCCAACAAGGGATTCTTCAAGCGGACGCTCGACTACGTCAGCTTCATGGTTTCCGTCGTGCTGCAATGCTGGCGGTTCCCCAAGGCCGACATTATCCACGCAACGTCGCCTCAGTTTTTTGCCGCCGTGGCTGGCTATTGCGTCTCACTGCTTCGCTGGCGTCCTTGGATTTTTGAACTGCGGGACCTATGGCCCGACAGCATCAAAGCGGTTGGCGCCTCGGATGGCCTGCTGATTACGTTGCTCGAAAAACTCGAACTGTTTCTCTACCGCCGATCCAATCGGGTGATCGCGTTGACCGAGGCCTTTCGCCAAAACCTGATCGATCGCAATATCGACGCAGACAAGATCGATGTCGTCACCAACGGAGTCGACATGAATGCTATCCGACCCGACGTTGACGGCTCGGAGGCTCGCCGCAAACTAGGCGCCGCGGAAGGTCAAGTCCTGGCGGCTTACATCGGAACGACCGGAATGGCTCACGGACTGGAAACCGTTTTGGACGCCGCTGAAAAATGCCGCGACGACCAGACGATTCATTTCGCCATAATGGGCGAAGGCGCAAGACGCGAGTCGCTTGAGCAACGCGCTGCGGAATTGAATTTGCCCAACATCACATTCTCGGATCGAGTGCCCCACGATCAAGTGCCACAGTACTTAGCGGCCGTCGACATCCCGATCATTCACCTCCGGCCGGACCCAGTGTTTCGCACCGTAATCCCGTCCAAGTTGTTTGAGTTTATGGCGATGCGAAAGCCGGTGCTGATGGCCGTGGAAGGCGAAGTCGCGGGAATCGTCGATTCGACCGACTGCGGCGTCTGCACCGCACCGGGCAACGCCGAGCAGATGGTGAGCGCCATTCGCAGTCTCGCGCGTGACCCTCAGCGCCGCGACGAGATGGGTAACAACGGGTATCGAGCCGCATTGTGGCGATACCGTCGTGAAATCAAAGCAGACGAGGCGTTGCTCTCGCTGCAACTCGCCAGCGGCCAGGCCGAAAAGACGCAAGAGGAATCGGCCGACCGTAAGACAAGTTCAAAAGCTGCCTAGTGCCGCGTTACGCCTTAGTTTTAGGGTGGCGCACCCGATTCGCCGTGGCGGGCGTTGACCAAACGAATTGTCGATCCCAATTCCAAGCTGTAACACAGCACTAGGACTTGCGACGGGTTGGCCATTTCGCCAAGATCGTCACTGCCAGGCATTTGGTCACGAACCGCGATTGGTGGAGCTAAGACTGCCCATGGAAACCAGTGAAGCGCAAGTAAAACCTCCGAATTGGTTTTGAATTGTCAGTCTCCTAGCCTTGCTTTGGAACATCCTCGGGCTAGCCGCCTTTGGCGTGCGAGTCAGTCTGAGCGACTCGGCGATCGCGTCGATGGAGCCTGAGGTCCAAGCGATCTAAGAGAACGAGCCGGGTTGGGTGATGATCGCGTTCGGAGCGGCGACGATTGGCGGCGTCTTGGGGTGCCTGCTGCTCTTGATGCGCAAGTCGTTGGTATTCCCGGTTCTCATCGTCTCGCTGCTTGGCGTGCTGGCTCAAATGGCCTACATGTTCTTCCTCAGCAATGTCTTTGAGGTGCAGGGCAAGGCTTCCATGGTGATGCCAATCATGATCACCCTGACCGCCATGGGGCTCGTTTGGTTTAGCCGCGTCTCAACCCAACAACGTTGGCTCGTGTAACGCCGTATCGCTCGGCGAGTCGTTACAAATGCAGACGGAAGGAAGCCGAGTGAGGGGAGACGTTCTGCCTCGATTGTCGGCCTTGCCTGCGGCGGCGGGTTAAATGAATTCGTTTTCAAACTCAACTCTCCGCGTGAACCCCTTTCCTAGCATACCGACGTCGTCACTCCTCTCGCAGGTTTTCTGCGCAAGCTGGATAGATTCTTACCGTTAATACGTGGCGAAACTATCGTCGAAGGAAGTCAATCGCACTTGCCTTATCCGCGTTTAGCGACGCGGTTGGCCGGTCGATGGGTCGAGGTTGCCGACTTGCTTGGATGTGAGACGGAGGCGATTGACTTCGGCGAGTTGGGCGCGGAGCCCCTTGTCGCTCGGTCTGCGTTGGAGGCACCATTGCAGTGCCTCGATCGCCTCGTCGTACTTTTCGGTGTCGGCCAAGCGGAGCCCCAAATCGCGCCGAATCGTGACATCTCGAGGCGCGAGCAAAGCTGCTTTTCGAACGCAGCGAATGGCCTCGTCAAGATGTCCGATTTCAGCAAAGACTGAGTGGGCGTATTGCAAGTTCTTCGAGGCGTGGGCCTTCGGCTGATCTGCCGCCAAACGCTCCAGCTCGGCTGCGTAGGCAACGCCGACCGTTTCCATGCCGACGGGATTGCGGGTGCTTCGATAGAAGCCGTAGAGCGTCTTGAGCCCCTGGTAGTTCGGCTCGAACGTCTGCAGCATCTGCTCGGGTCCGAGCGCGTAGCCAAACAGACCAATGACCTGAAGTTGTAAGCGAG
Source organism: uncultured Pirellulaceae bacterium (assembly GCA_964567745.1). Taxonomy (GTDB): domain Bacteria; phylum Planctomycetota; class Planctomycetia; order Pirellulales; family Pirellulaceae; genus CAZMNY01. The sequence continues at coordinate 73,440 of CAZMNY010000001.1, forward strand.
GCTCTTGGTTGAACACCGTCTTGAGCAAGACTTGGGCCTCTTCGCCATTGCCTCGAGCCGCCGCTTCGATGCCTGCCGTGAGTAGAACCATGCTGTTTTGCGGTCGGACAAGTCGCGCTTGTTTGATGAGCGACGAGGCGGTTTCAGGTCCGTAACCTTCGAGAAACACAAGGTCGGACAAGTGACAATAGGCTTCCCCATACATGGGGCAGTTTCTCAGCGCGAGACGAGAATGCTTTATGGCGTCGTCCAAGTCGCGACGGTTCTCGCCCATGGCCCTGGTCAGCCAGGCTTCTTGCTCTTCCTTGGACTTGAATTGAGACGCGTAGGCCGCATCGCGAAACTGAGACAGTGGCATCGCATTGTCCGCTGAAAGTTGATTAATCTCGAAACGCCTTTGCAGCAGCCCCGCCAGTCTGGCGTGCGCCCGAGCGAAATCGGGTTGGATCTCGGTGACTCGCTTGAGGTGCTTTAGCATCCGATCGATATTTCGCACGGCGAGCGGATCAACGGCGCCGACTTCTTGTTCGGACTGTGCGTGATTGAATTCATTGCTCCGCAACGACAGGTCGAGATAGGCCTGCCAGTGCGGGAAAGCTCGTAACGGCGCCACTCCCTGATGAATCATCACGACCGCCAGGCAAGCGGCGGCAACGGCGGCGCCCATCCAGGCATGTTGTGGCGCGGTAACGCTTCGACTGGAGGACGACAAGCCAATTCTGCCGGCGCGGCAAACGACTGCGAGCAGTAGAAGCGCCATCGAAACGCAAGCGGGAACGCACCAGATAAAGTCGTAGACGGAATGAACGAGTGAGGCGGTCAGACCGGACGCGCAGGCAGCGGTGCAGAGCCACGCGGCTTTGCGATCGCGATCGCCCATTAACGAGCGGCCGACCCAGAACAGGCCGAGCAATATAGCCGCACCGAGCAGCAGAATGCCGGCCCAACCCATTTCAAGCCAGATCTGCACGTAGCCGTTCTCAGCATGGCTCATTTCTTGTTGCAAATGTCGGTCGAGAAAAGTGCGATAGACTTCCCGGTGGGTTCCCGAGCCGACGCCGAGCGCCGAGAACGCCTGCCCACCCTTAAGGTCGGCGGCCCAAATCGTCCGGCGTAGATGGGAGTTGTCAAGCTGCTCGATCCCACCTGTCAATGTCGCCAGTTCATCCGAGACGCGCTGGTAACTATGCAGCGCGATGCCGATAGCCGAGACTGCCAGGCAAGCGCCGGCAATGGCCAGCGAGCGCGCGTCGACGAGTCGTTTGACGAGGCAAATCGCGCCGGTCACAACAACGGCGACCGCGACGCTAATCGCCGCACCTCGCGAAAATGTCAACATGGCGCCGAACAAGCACGAAGCCAACAAGATGGGAGCAACAAACCGGCCGATGATATCAACGCGATCGCTTTGGTCGCGGCGTCGCGAACGACTTGCGTCCCGCTTTGATTGTCCCGCCCAAGCGGCGTGAACCCATATCAACAGCGGACCAATGCCCAATGCTGCAAAGTGCCCGAAGTGATTCGGATTCGGGAATGCGCCTCGCGCGCCGACGGTGTGGGTGAACACCGTGAAATCGAGAAAGGGAAGCGTATTGTTCTTCAGGCCGAACATCTGGACGATTGCCAGAATGCTATAGCCGCCGGCCGAGCACCCGACCCATTTCACTAGTCGCTTCGCATCGTCAAACGTGCGGATGCTCTGCACAGCCACAGTGAAAAACATCGCGTAGGCCACCAGCAACATTAGAGCGGATCGCGTCGACTCGGGATCAAGCGAAATCTGACTCCATTGTCCCAGCCCCAGTTGCACGCCCGACTCGCTTGTCCACAGCGGAAGCAACTGTGATAACTCCGGCGAGATTCTTGCCAACCATGACGACGGCAGGGGAAGCAGTTGAATCGACACGATGGTGATTGCCGCGGCCCACAACCATTCGGCGCCGCTTAGGTAAAACTTGTGTCGACCCACGGAGATTTGTCGAGAGATCCAGAGTACGAACGTGATCGCGCACAGCGAAACGAAGACAAACTGCCCGATGGCGTGGCGTCCGGACATGAATAGCGGCGCTGCAAAGACAATCGCACCGAGGCCGAACTCGACGCCGCGAGACAGGAATGCAGTTGTGCTCGACTTCGAAGAGTCTCGATTCATGGCTTACCCTTCATGTTGATCGCTGTCGGCCATCGCGGCCTGGCGACGCGTCGCAGACGACGCGCCGCTGACAGCCTCCGCGCCATTATTTCTCTGTCCTAATACGCCTGAAGAACCTACGCCGCGCGGCGCCGAACGGCGGGATTTCCGCCCGGCGTATCGGTGCGATTCGATGAGCGAACTATCGGAGAAGAGATGGAAACCGTTTGTGGTTGTTCCGATTCGACTGTTGGTTTGACCCGTGGCTGGCTGACGACTAGAGGCGCCGCGACTTGCTCGTGCACGTCGTCGACATCGACTTCGGCGTTGCCAGTGTGGTCGTTGTCGTCGAGCCCATAGCCTTGCTCGCCGTAGCCATAGCCGTAGCCGTAGCCATAACCGTAATAGCCGTTGTCTTTCTCCGAGCTGATACGGTTGGCAACGATGCCGAGCAGGTTGACATGCATCGAACGCAAGTGTTCGACGGCGCGGAGCACCAAACGGCGGTGGTTCTTTTCAGGCTGAACGACGAGCATCACACCGTCGGTCAGTCGAGACACAACGGCGGCGTCGCTGGCGGCCATGACCGGAGGACAATCGACGAGGACTTGATCGTATTCGGTCTCCGCCCAGGCGATCAGTTCCGCCAGTCGGCCATTGCTCAAGAGTTCCGCTGGATCGGACGGTTTGGGACCGCAGGGAATGATATCGAGCCCTTCGACTCCAGACGCTCGCACGAAACTTGTGGCCGTCTGGGCCACGTCGTCCTTCAAACGCAATAGCTGCGAAACGCCGGCGCCGCGGCGCATGGCGAACAGCTTGGTGAGTCCGGGACGGCGCAAGTCGCAGTCGATCACAATGGTTCGCCGGCCGGCCTGAGCATAGGAGACAGCAAGGTTCGCCAGTACCGTGGTCTTGCCATCTCCGGGCTCCGAGCTCGTCACCGCGATCCGTTGAATGTCCTCTTGGGCCAGGGCAAGCGCCGTGCGAAGGGTTCGAAACGCTTCGCTCTCCACAGCGGCGGAAGCAGCGTGAACCTGAATCGCATCGAGACCCGTCTCGGCCGTGACGTTGAGTTTGCGAACCATGGCCAAGACTTGCACGCCGAGCTGATCTCGCAATTCTTCCGGCGAACGGAATCGGTCGTCGAGCAGATCTTTGATGTACACGATCGCGGCGCCGGCGCAACACCCCATCACGATACTGACAAAGGCCACGATCAGTTTCACTGGCGAGACCGGCGCATCGTTTGCCTTTGAGTCGGTCACGGGCGTCACGCGGACATCTGTCGAGTCCTCTTTGATTTGGATCTTATTAATGCGTTCGACGAGTGTGTCGAAGAGGCTATTCATTTGCCTCCATTCGCGTTCGACGATGGCCAGCATTTCGACGTCGTCACCAAATTTGACTGCAACCGCCTCGGCTTCGGCGTAGCGTTCGCGCAGACCCGATTCATGTTTCCAGGTCTTGTTTAAATCCTCCTCGAGCAACGCGATCAAAGTCGGTCCGAGTTGTCGGGCCTGAACTTCGCTTAACTTTCCGTCGAGCTCCCGCTGGTAGTTGGCCAAGAAGGCTTCGTTGCGTTGGATGCTTGACTGGATTTCGATAATGGTCGGGTTGTTAGGACCATAAGCGCGGCTCAGCTTCGCGAGTTCGGCACGTGAGTCGTTGAGTTGGCGTTCGATGTCGGTTGCTGACTTTTGAAAAAATTCGTTCAGCCCAAGCGCACCGCTTAGCATCTGACGACCTAGGTCGGGATCGACATCGAATAGGTGTTTTCGCATGTCTGCGCCGGTCCGATGGGCTTCGCGGACCGATGCGAGAGTCGCCTGCAGACGAATCCGCTCCTTCTGCACTTCAACCATATTCTTGCTGATGTCGATCGCCGTCTGGACGGCCGGATGAATCAGTTGCGATCCGTCCTTGACGTCCAAAACTCGGACTCGCCGTCGAGTTTCAATCAACTGCTGTTGTTTGGCGGCCAACTTGCTTTCGATTTCAAGACGCTCTCTCTCCAAGCTCTTGACCATTTCAAGAGAGACACTTTTATGATTTTCGGCCATGAATCCCAAGTAGGCGTCGACGACGGCACCCAAGATGGCTTCAGCGCTCTCGGGACTGCTCGCGCGATAGTTCAGGTCGATAATCTGAGTACGGCGAAATCCGCGCGCCGTCAGATTCTTGCGAATCACATCGGGCCACTTCTCAAACGGATATTCTTCGAAGTCGACTTGCAGCTCTGGCGGCGCGTCGCGCAATGCCTCAGCCGCTTTGCTCAAGACGACCGCTTTGGTGATCAGCAGTTCTTGAGTTGGGATCAGTGAATCGGCCGCTTGATTACCTGTAACGTTGACGTTCCAACCATCGGTGCCGGTCGATTCAACCAGCAGCGATGCGGTCGCTTCATAGACTCGAGCTGCGGTGAAGTAGTATGCGGCGCCAATACCACAACTGACGGTCATGCACCCTACGACAACCCACACTTGCGCTCGAAGCATTCTAATGAAACGCATAGCCATGTGGATCGCGTCGGTGGGCGTTTGCACAACAGAGACGGAGGCATTCGGCAGTGTTGTCATTGCATTCGATTTTCTTGAGTGGTTGCGATTCGGAGCGGGGGGGAACCGCTGACGGAGCGTCACTTACAGTCCTGGGACCGCAGCGGAGAAGCCGAAGCCGACGAAGTCTCGAACGGTGCCGACCACGAAAGTCAGCGCGGTCTCTTCGACGCTAATCACGTCGCCCGGTGCGAGCAGAATATTGGCGGACCCGCCTGATTTCGCCCTCGCCACGGAAGCTTCAATCACGATCGGTTCGGGGCGATTCGGCAATCGTCGGATGATATGCACCTTGTCGGCGAGCTGCAGAGTTCGTTCGCCCGCGAGCGCGAGCGCCTCGAGCAGTCGGTACTCGTGATCAGGTTCCATCTCAAATTGATTGGGCTTACGCACCAGCCCAATCACCTGAAACGTCCGCAGCGGCTTCTTGAGGACGGTAACTGTGGCGCCATCCTCCAGCATGATGTTCGGGCTTCGTCCGTGAGCGACATCAGCCAAGTTGACCATCGCGGTCCTTCCTTGAGCGGTGCTATAGGATGCCGGAACAACTCGCCCTTGAGGGTTAGGCACCGGGTGCCTGACCTCGACATTCAGCCCCGCATCTTTGCTCAACCCCTTGGCTTTCATGAGCGCTGCCAACAAGTTGGAGTTCACGGCGGGGACGTCATAGACTCCCTCTTCCTCAACAGCGCCGGTCACTGTCACACGCCTTGTGTGGCGGGCGGCCAAGCCGACTGAGACGGTGGGATTGACGTACATGCCTCGGTGAATTCCTTCGCTTCGAATGGCGTTTTCGGCTTGGGGAAATCGCAATCCCCCCAACTGCAATTGACCGATGATGGGGACGTCGGCCGAGCCGTTGTCGTTGACGCGAACCAACCACGGCGCGGGCGGCTTGTCTTCGACGCCCGTTGCAATCACAACGGCGAGCGAATCGCCCGGGTAGACCACGTCCGATGGCGCCCATGCCCCGGTCAGACGCCCAAGCGGAAGGCGGTCGGCGCCCTGGGTGACCTGCGCTTGCATGTCGAGCGGCAGCCGCGAAGCTGATATTTTGTTTTGCGCGCAGCCGCTCGCCAGTGAGAGACTGACAACCGCGAGAAGAAGCCAAACCATTCGCTGCGGTCTCGCGCCCGACATATCGTCACCGCTCAAGCACGCACATCTTGTTGGGCGGATGGCAGGTTCGAGAAACAAGCACTCGTCTGACTTGCCAGATTTCTTGGGAGAGTTCCGCCCCGAATTCGTAGCTACTTCCATCGATTGCACCGGTCGTTGCATCTTTTGTTCGATCAGTTGGCGACGAGCAGAGCGGCGAGCCGGGTTGTGTGACGGCCGTACTCTACTCAGTCAGTCCACAGCATCTATTGCTTGTGAGACTAAGGACTCGCTGTTCCGCTATCAGAGTTGTTGATGATGATCGGAATCGCGATGGCCATCGCGATGGCGAGCCCGATCACTGCCGGGTTCGTAAACAAATGGGAAATCGGGTGTTGACCACGGACCGTCTTGCCGTCCGAGACGAGCAAGATGCCGTCGTGAGCGGCTGGCGGAGCCGTTTGGTTTTTCCAGCATCGAACCGGGACCGCTCCGCCGTGCGTGACGATTTGGTGCGAACCGCCGCGAACATTGGAGAAGCGAAACGCGCCGTTGCGGTCACTCGAAGCAGTCGCGACCGTTCGACCTCGGTGAACCAGCTGCAACGACATCTTCTCGACCGGGTGTCCCGCGGGATTCAAGACTTGCCCAACCAACTCGCCGCTCGGCGAAAGTTGGACGTCAAGCGCCGTGGTATGTGACTGGCCGCTCGTGGCGAGGCCACTCGCGTCCGCAGCCAACAGATAGTGCGGCGGAAGAATGAAAGATAGGGTGGCTGCGAAGGCCAAAACAACCTGAATCCGTCCTCGACGTTTCATTATTCCACTCCAATTCAGCGCTTTTTGTTTGTGTGACTAGGTCGTGGCCAAAATGACAGCGTGCTGGGCGGTTCGCCGCAGTCCGAACGCGGCGCGAACGCAGCCCTTGGCGCGAAGCGGCGGGATGTTAGTAGAAATGGCGGTTCGGCAAAAGGGCAAAGAGACCCGCCGATGGATGCACCACGGCCAAGATGTGCGCGTCGCCGCGTCTTGCCCAACTTGCCTTGCCGGCGACGCCCAACTCGAAGAACCTCAATATTGGGCTGCGTTTCATACGGAGCGAGAGGCGGAGTGCGCGCACAAAAAAACCCCACTGAATTAACAGCGGAGTTTGTTGGTTCTTAGCTGCGACGTCGCTTGAGCAACGCTTTAGTTACTCGCGTCGTTGTCATCCAATGCCAGCGGAACAGCGACCGCGACAGCGACGATTCCAGCCAGCACAATTGGGTTGCTCAGTGCGTTCATGATCTGACCGCCATGGCTATGATCACCCCAAAGACCGCGAACAACGTCGCCTTGATCGACGATGAGCAATTGGCGAGCAGCCGAGGGGGGTGCCGCTTGGACAGTCCAAACTCGAACGGTGCTCACGCCTTTTTCTGTTTGAAACTGATAGATGCCGCCGCGGAGATTCTCAACTCGGAAACGACCGTTTTTGTCGGTGGTTGTTTGGGCCTTCAACTCGCCGCGAGAAATGACTCGAACGATGGAGCCGCCTCGTTTGTGTCCGTTGGGGCTAACGACGACGCCATCAATCACACCACCGTTCTGGAGTGCAACATCCGGGATCAGGTTGGCGGCGCCGTTGCGGGGATGGGCAGCCTGAAGAGGTGAGGCCAGCATGCCAACGCAAGCCAACAACACAGCCACCTTCTTCGTCGTTTCTAGCAAACCCATTGGTTAATCCTTCAACCGATTGTTTTTGAGAGAGATGCAATCCACTACAGAGTGCCATATCGGTCGCCATCGCCCGCCGGGTGAAGCCAAATTTGAAAAAGGTCAAGAACGAGACCAAAGCCTTGACCGCTTCTGCGGCCAAGGCTCTCTCGTTTGGAAGACCTCGGGTGGCTCGCTCAATAAACTCGTCTTGGCTCGCCAACTCCTGACTCGAATGGCCAACTACGGGCTTGCGCGGTAGCCGTCGTGAGTGGCGGTGTAAATGATGGTGCCAGCGACGCCAGCAATCAACAGCGTTCCCATGTTCATTCCGCCGAGCAGGTCGTGATGATGTCCCAATTGAGCTCGGGTCGTTAGCTCTTTCGAGACGAGCAAGACACCTTGCTTGGCGCTTGGGGGCGCCATGCGGTTGGTCCAGATTCGAGCAGCGACAGCATTGGAACCGTCGGTGATCACATAGACGCCGCCCTTGAGGTTTTCAAATTGGAATTCACCGCGATGATTTGTTTTGGCTTTGGCGACTGGTTGACCTTTCTGCAGGACAACAAGTTCTTGGCTCGAAATGGCAACGCCTTGCGGATTGACCAGTTGGCCGCGGAGGATTCCGGAACCATCAAGGGCCACATCGGCAACCGCTTGTCGCGAAGTTGCATTTGCGGCAAGCAAGCCGGCTTGCGGAAACACGATGCCCAAGGCGGCCAGCGTCAAAGCACATAGGGTTTTTTTTTCTACGATTCGCATTTCGAGTGCCCGTTTTCCATTTTATGAGAGTGGTCTAACGATGGGGTTATCGGCCTCGGTCGCCTGGACCATTGATCCTGAATCTCCAATCGGCAAACACGACGCAGTCCCCCTATATTGACAATCGAACGCGCCCACCCAGAAAACTTGAGGTGAGACAAACCCAGGGCGGCGCTTGCGGCTTCGCCTCAAGACTTCCCCTGGGCTGATATGTTGTGCCCCATCGGGACGCCTCTTGCCTCCTGCGGTGACTGGTTGGGACGTGTTGCTAAACCGGGCAATTTGATGGCGTCCCGCTTCGGTCCGTCCGCGCGTTGATTCTGGCTCCGAAAAACGCCTTGACCGTCTCCGCGCTGTCGATATACTCCCTTCGCCGTGGCGACGACGCGGCGAGAAGCACCAGATCAGCGAGGAAGGCCTGGTGACTGCGGAGTTGGCAAGCGGACACGCCCGCTGGCTGACGAAACAAATACAAGAGGATGATTGCATGGATGCACCGCGTTTCGTTGACATTCATTGTCATATCGCGCCCGGTATCGACGACGGCGCAAAGTCTTGGGCTCAGTCGTTTCAGATGGCTCAGATGGCTGTCGCTGATGGTTTCGAAGCGATGATCTGCACGCCGCATCAGTTGGGTTCGTTCGCCCACAATTCGGGCGAGTTGATTCGCACGACGGTCCGTGAACTTCAAAATCAATTGAATCGGAACAACTTGCCACTGCGTGTGCTGCCGGGAGCCGATGTGCGGATTGAACCCTGCATGTTCGAGGGCTTGGCAAGCGGGCACATTGTCAGCCTCGCAGACCACAAGAAGCATGTGCTGTTGGAATTGCCGCACGAGATCTATTTGCCCCTCGAGGGCGTGCTGGACAACCTGGGAAAAATGGGAATGGTTGGAATCCTTTCGCATCCCGAGCGAAACCAAGGGCTGTTGCAGGATCCAAGTCTGCTCGAACCTCTTGTCGAGCGGGGTTGTTTAATGCAGGTCACGGCCGGAAGCCTGATGGGTACGTTCGGTCCGCTGAGCCAACAGTTGGCGGAGCGGATGTTGGAGGACGGGTTGGTGCATTTCCTGGCCACAGACGCCCACGGCCCGAAATCGCGCCGGCCGCTGATGGGGCGAGCATACGACCGTGTCGTTGACCTAATCGACGAGGAAACGGCAAACTCGATTTGTTGCGAAAACCCCAGCTTGGTGTTGAACGGAACGGAAGTCGCCGATGGCGTTCGGCCTCGGAAGAAACGCAGCATGCTCGCTCGATTCTTACCTTGGGCCGCATGATTCAATCCACATCGCGCCGCCTCACAAACGCCGCGCGCCCCCAAGCGGCAAGACAAGCAGCCGCGGGCAATTCGCGGAATCCTCAAACAGCTCAACCATTCGTGACTCAACACTCGCCACCACCTTCCGACGGCCGACGCTCGTCTCGAGCGAAATCAGCTCGATCGCCGCGCGCGTCTGTCTCTTCATGGGTCGCACTCTGCCTCGCCTGTTCACTGCTCTTCCCCGCCGTCGCTACAGCTCAGCGTCGAGGCAATGGCCGCGAGGCAACGCGTCGAGTTATTGCGGGCCGAGGCGCGTCGGGTAGGGCGACGACAGGTCGGGGGGCGACAAACGTTCAACCCAAACCGTGGCCGGACGAACGGACGGCGGGCGTGTTCGATTGCCACGCCGATCATTCCTTGGCCCGATACAAGTCACTGCTGGAACAACTTGGCAGCCTGCAGCTCGATCTGCAACGCGAGTTGGAGATTGACGCGCCGCGCGAACGGATTCACATGTTTCTGTTCGAGCACAGCGAGACGTACAACGCTTACGTGAAACTCTATTTCCCGGAAGCGCCTTCTCGGCGAGCTCTGTATGTCAAAGAGGGCAGGGCGCCGGGGATGGTCTTCGCCGCCTTAAGCAAGGAAATAGAATCGGACATTCAACACGAGGGCACTCATGCCTTGTTGCACTCCGTTCTCCCCATGGTCCCCCTCTGGCTCGACGAAGGGCTGGCGGAGTACTTCGAAGCAAAGCGCGAAGATCGACAGCACAAGAATTCGCATCTGTCGAAAGTACGTTGGGCCGTCCGATTTCGTCAACAAACGAAGATCGAGTCGCTTGAGGCGCTTGAGCGCCTTGAGCAGATGGGGCGAAGCGAATATCGGTATTCGTGGGCTTGGGTGCATTTCATGTTGCACGGGCCTAAACCGCTAAAGGAAGAGTTGCAGGCCTACCTGCACGATATTCAATCGCATACGCCCCCAGGCGTATTGAGCGAGCGATTGCGGCGGCGAGTCCCCGATCTCGACCAGCAATTCACTCGCCACTTTCTCAATTGGAGCGAGTAATCGCCTTGCCAGGGCGTTAGAGAAGCCCAGCGCAATTGACCGACTTACACTCGGTCGGTATCGTGTGAAGACTTCAGCCATCGCTGAAAGCAGCGCGACCTGTGGGGGCAATCGACTTCGTCCCCTGAAATGTTGCTTCGTTGTTGCTTCAGAATCACTCAATGGGCGAGAGGGCGGCGATAGCCAGCCAACGCGGCGATTGATTGTCGGGCGACGCAGACTCCGGTTACGATGCCCGCCTCCCATCAAACAGCGCCTCGACTCACGACGATTTTGAGTTTGCCGCACATTCCCATACACCGCTGCGAATAAGGACGTCCTCGGAGTGAAACACGCCGCGATCGGCCCAATCGCTATTCACCTCCCCGAACGAAAGGAGACGAACGCCGACCTTCAGGCGGAGTTTCCCTCGTGGGATATGGAGTTGATCTATTCCAAGACCGGAATTGCTGCGCGCCACATCGCAGCGGAAGGCGAGTGCTCGTCCGACCTTGCTGTCGCTGCCGCAGAAAAACTGTTTCGCGAAAATGACATCGATCGAGGCTCAATCGATTTCCTTCTGCTTTGCACGCAGACTCCCGACTACCCACTCCCCACCACCGCCTGTCTCTTGCAAGAGCGGTTGGGACTGCCGACGAATATCGGCGCTTTCGATTTTAATCTGGGCTGCTCCGGTTATGTCTACGGACTCTCCATGGCCAACGGATTGATTCAAAGCGGAGCGGCCAAGCGAGTTCTTCTGATCACGGCGGAAACGTATTCCAAATTTATTGACTCCAATGATCGTAGTCTGCGGACCATCTTCGGCGATGGCGCGGCGGCGACTTTGATTGAAGCCAACGACGAACCGACGCTGAGCGGTTTTCAGTTCGGCACCGACGGCTCGGGCGCCGACACCTTGCTCGTCGCCAAGGGCGGCGCGCGACTTGCTTGCGACGCTCACAAACCACGCCATCGACATCGCTGGAAGAGCGATCTCTATATGGACGGCCCCAGCTTGATCAGCTTCACGGTCGGTGCCGTTCCCAAACTGATGGACGACATTTTGCGCGCCGCTGATGTGAGCCGCGGGAGCATCGATTACTTCATTTTGCATCAAGCCACCTACAAGATGCTCGACCAACTGCGCCAACGGCTCTCTCTAAACGAAGAGCAAATGCCGATCGTGCTCGAAAACGTCGGCAACACCGTTTCGTCGACCATCCCCATCGTGATTGATGAAATGCGCAATAACGGGCAGCTCAAGCAGGGCGACCAATCGATGCTGATTGGATTCGGAGTCGGATGGTCTTGGGCCGGCTGCGTTTGGACCGCCTAACGAGCCGCTTCCGCCGCTGGCGATTGGCCCCGTTGCCCCTGTCGCTTGCGCCAATTGTCTCGGTGCTGTTTGTCTTGGTGCTGCTAGACGCCAGGTCCATTTGGCCGCGCCGCGTAACTCTGACGTCGTGAAACCTGCGGCCGGCGAGCACCGTTATTGGCATATGGTAATTGGCAGTGGTTTTGGCATGCGGGTACTGGCATGTTGTGGAGTTGGTTCCCATCCGAGGCTTGGGTGAATATAATTCGTGTATCCCATCGACTCGTCCACTCGTGATGCCAGATTGAGGTCCAACGTGAATTCGCTCGAAGGCAAGCTGCTTGTCGCCTCGCCACATCTGCCAGACGAGAATTTCTTTCGCTCCGTCGTGTTGATCGTTCGCCATGACGAAGAAGGGGCGTTTGGCATTGTGCTCAACCGGCCGACGGAAAACACGGTGGCCGACATTTGGGAAATGCTGACGGAAGAGTCGTGCGAGTGTTTTGAAACGATCAACTTGGGCGGGCCCGTTGCCGGCCCCCTTTTGGCCGTTCATACCGAAGAGGATTGTTCGGAGACGGAAATTCTCCCCGGCGTCTACTTGGCGACTCAGCCCGACGCGATTCAACGGCTGGTCAGCGAAGAACGATACCCGTTTCGCATTTACAGCGGCTACGCCGGATGGGGAGGCGGGCAACTCGATCAAGAGCTCGACCAGGGAGGCTGGATGACGACGGACGCACATTGCGACGACATCTTTGCCAACGAAGAAGAGCTGTGGAATCGAGTTTCGCAGCACATTGGCTTGGAAATTATGACGCCAATTTTTGATGGAATGGCCCCGCCCGACGATCCTTCACTCAACTGATTGGTCTCCAGACCGCGGAGTGTTCAGGCACCGTTGGATTGGATATGGCTGAGTTTGAGCCGATCAACAAACCGTCATGGATTCGATCTAAAACTTTAGGTTCTATGCCCAACCGCACTATCGCCATCGGCGACATACACGGCTGTTCACTCGCGTTGAAAAAACTGCTTGAACTCGTGGCCCCGGAACAAGACGATCGAATCGTCACACTGGGCGACTACATTGACCGCGGTCCCGATAGCCGCGATGTGATCGAACAGTTGATTGCCTTGTCGACACGATGCGAACTGCGACCTTTGCTCGGCAATCACGAATTGATGATGTTGGCGTCGCGCAACGACGCGAGCCACATCGGTTTATGGGAGCAATGCGGAGGTCGGGAGACTCTCGACAGCTATGGCGGAGCGATCTCGGACGTTCCCTCTTCGCATTGGGATTTCGTTTCGAACTGTCGCCCCCACTTTGAGACAAGTTCGCATATCTTCATCCACGCCAATTACGTTTCTCATCTTCCCGTCGAGGAGCTCAGCGAGGCCGACCTTTTCTGGCGCCATTTGCAAGGCGCCGCCGCCACGCCTCATGAATCGGGAAAACAAGTTATCCTGGGGCACACGCCGCAGTCCGGTAAAATCCTCGACTTGGGACATGTCGTCTGCATCGACACGCTCTGTTTCGGGGAAGGCTGCTTAACAGCTTATGACGTCCATTCCGGCGAATGCTGGCAAGCCGACAAGTTGGGCCGACAATGGCATCCAGAAAAGGCCGCGCCGCAAGGCTGAGAGCGAGGGCTGGAGGGATGTGTTTAGCTCTGAATCTCGCTCACCGAACGAGCAAGCTCGTTGGGGTCGTGGTGGCGAAGCAGGTTTGCAGACCGCCCCAAGGCGGCGCTTGTGGCTTCACCTCAAGACTTCCCCCGCGCTGGTTGTTGCGCCGCTTCGGGACAACGCGCGGACCTGTCAATACTTGCGAACCAACGAGGGCCCGCCTGGCCTGCGGCGACGGGTTAAACGAGAACATGCCTTCGCCAGCTCAGCGGAGAGCTATCGGTTGTCAACATGCTGAGGCGGACTACAATGCGCCTAACTCGGGGATTTCCGCCGCGTCTATACTTCGAGGCCGTCACTTCGCCGCATGGCGAGATTTCTCGCCCGGCGTCGCTAATAACAATTTGACAGGAGCCGTTCCATGAATTGGTCGCGATACTTTATGCACGATTTCTTCACGGCCGCTGAATTCCATCGAATTGAAGAGAAGCTGAAACGACAAAGCCAAAACATCTCAAGTAGCCGACGTCCTATGTTGGACCGGATCTCCGAATTGGAAGACGAAGTCGCTCGACTCTCTTTGCTGACCCACGCGCTAGCGGAAACGTGTGTCGCAAGCGGCGCGATCACGCGAGAGAAACTGGGCGAGACGATTTATCGAGTCGATGCGGAAGACGGTGTCGTCGACGGCAAGAAGACGCCCGAGCAAGAAACTCCAGAGCCGCGAACGACCCACGAGTTTCTTTCTGACTTGGAACGAAAAGATCGCTCGAGCTAGCTCGCGTCAGTAGATTATCGCGTTGGATTTTCGTACCAGAAGACGCCCAAGTTGTCTCGTTCCTCGCAGCAGACAACATCGAGGTCGCCATCCCCATCGACGTCTAGCAGTTGAATCAGGTCGAACTTAACACCTTCGCTGCCGCTGATTGTCGTCGAGTCCCAAACCGAGTCGCGCGGGGCGTTGCGGTAGGTCAGCATCGTCAAACCGTGAAAACCTCGTTTCCCCATGTTGTTGATCGAGTGCACCAAGTCAACTCGACCGTCCAAGTCCATGTCGGCGGCGCGGACCGACTTGCCGTTCGGCGCGTCTTGGGAATTGCGGATACTCCGCTCAACCCACTCGCCGTTTGCTTTGTTCAAACGATGAACAAGAATCTTCCCGTTGCGCGTAGACGTGATCACCTCGACACTTCCATCCCCGTCAAGATCGGCGACGTCGAGGAACATGACTTCCATGCCTTTGCCGCCAATCAGGTGCTTTGGCCAATCGCGGTTCATCGCCACGGCTTGGGCGCCTGGATTCTCGAGCCACCAAACAGCTCGATTCGCACCCTTACGGTCCGAGACAACGACGTCTTTGTCGCCGTCGCGATCCATGTCGTGTAGGTGCAGAGACATGATCCAGCCCGCGTCGCAGATTCGCTTGTAGCGGTACGCGGAAACGTCACGCCCATCGTCGGGGGCAATGACCATACCGACCGAAGCGTTGCCGCCCTTTGAGCCGACGATCAGATCGGGACCTGCCACTCCGTCCAACTGCAAAGGCGTCGCAAACATCCAGGCCTGTTCGCCCTGGGTGCATGGTATCGCCACCGTCCGCCAACGGTCAGAATCCAAGTAGTCCGCCCCGTCTTTGGGTGCCCAATGGACGAACATCGTTCGCACGCGACCCTCGCACGAACTGACGACATCGACCGCGCCGTCGCGATCCAAGTCGACGAACACGGCATCCTCCGGCGACTTGACCTCGCCAACCGTCACCGCTGGCCATTCACGTTTGGCCTTGGTCGAACCCGGATTGATGTAGACGCGGACGCGGCCGCCTTCCTCCCAACCGGTCGTCATGTCCAACAGTCCGTCGCCGTTGACATCCGCCATCCGCACGCCATCCGCCCCCCGCGACGATCGGTCAATCGTGTGTCGTCGCCATGGCTTCGATTCGGCAGCCGATGACTCTGCAGTCGAGACAGCGGCCGAGGCGAGAAACACGAAGACGAGCGGGAACTTGAGTGCTGTCATTGATGTCATTGCACGATTCGTCCAAGGGCAGTTTGTTGGGGCAGCCTCGATTTTACCCGAGAAATAGCGCCTGATGAACGCGTGGAAGCGGCGGACGAACAGCCCGTTGGCCGCCGATCAACGCCAGGCCCGGCGAACCGGCTGTGAATCTTGAGTCAAACTGCGAAATATGTTGACACGGCTTGCCGATTTCTAGTACAAACCCGCCGATTTTCCCCGTCCGCCCTATTGGCATGCCCTAACAAAGTCGTTCAACACCTCGTGCAAAGACTACGACTCCGAACAACGAATGCGCTTTCGCGCCGCC
This sequence comes from uncultured Pirellulaceae bacterium, assembly GCA_964567745.1. Lineage (GTDB taxonomy): Bacteria > Planctomycetota > Planctomycetia > Pirellulales > Pirellulaceae > CAZMNY01. The sequence goes on from CAZMNY010000001.1 coordinate 89,275, forward strand.
CTCAACGCGGGGGCACTGTGCGCACGAATCTGTTGATCGCCGGCGCGTTGGGACTGGGCATCGTCGGACTCGTCGCATTTTTCTCGCTGCGACATCAGAAGGAATCGTTCAAGATCGAAGACGCCACCGCCAAGGCGCTCAACGCGTTGGACGAAGAGGACATCGTCTTGGCGAGAGAGCTTGCGATAAAACTCAGAGAAAATAAGGCGCTCAGTTTCGAAGACCTTGGCGGCCCCGCTTTCGTACTCGGCGCCGCCATTTCGATCGACGCCGAGAGTCAACAAAGTCGACTCGAAAAACGCCGACACTACCTCGTCGCCTCGCGGTACCTCGACGAGGCGAAGAAACGCGGATTTCCAGCTGGACGCGAGAAGCAAGGTCTGGTGCTCCTCGCCGAATCGACTTTCAAGGCTCAACAATACGCGCTGGCAATTCCTCGCATCGAAGAAGCCATTCAGCGGGCACCCGAGCGCACCATCGAGTTCAATCGACTCTTGTCAACTTGTCATCAACACACGACGCCGCCCGATTGGGACGAAGCGCTGAAGAACATCGATCGGCATCTAACAGACAAACTTCTGACCCCTGAGGAGCGGAGCGACGCCGCACTCACCCGAGCGAGCATCCTATTCGAGATGGGCCGATACGAGGACTGTTTGAGCCAGCTCGACGCCATCAAAGACAATGCACAGCTCGGCGAGGCCATCGTGCTTCGAGCCCGGGTCGCCATTATCAAAGCCCGCGCGGAGGCCAAAAAAGAAACGCCGGATCAATCGGTTGTGCGGCAACTCTATTCAGCTGCTGCGGAAGCATTGCAGGATCCGCGAGTCCAGCTCAAGCGATCATCCGATCCCGCGCGGCTCGCCCAGTACCTGCTCGGCGAGTGCCAGCTGAAACTCGACGAGATCGAAGCGGCCTTGCAACAGTTCGCCCACGTCCGCCGAACTTACTTCGGCTTCCCGGAGTCGCTTGCTGCCGCATTTGAAGAGGCTGAATTGCTGAGGTACTTGCGACAAGATGACGAAGCGGTCACAGCCTATCGCGCGGTCCTTCGCGAAGTAAAGGAAGCCGGTTTGGAAGGCAACCCTCTGCTCTCGCTCAAGTCGCTGCGCAAACGGCTCGCGGCAGCATCGTCGGACTACCACGAGAGAAAAGAATTCGAAAACGCGATTTCCTTGGCTAGGTCGATGCGGATCGTATTGACCGAAGCCGAGTCGACGGGGCTCGAGGCCTCGACCTATCGCGCTTGGGCGGACAATCTCAGCGCGCACGCCGGCGAGCAACCTCTATCAGCTCAAGGCAAGATACGCCGGCAGGCCGAGGGCAAGCTCCGCAAAGCGGGCGAAGCCTACTCGCGACTGGCGGCGTTGCGGGTCGCCTCGCCAGAGTATCCGAACGACTTGTTCGAGAGCGCTGACGCCTACCTGCTGGGCAGTGATTTTCGCAAGACGGTGAAGATGATTGAGATGTTCTTCGACTCGCGGCCCCAAGACAAGATCTCGCTCGCCCTCGTCATCAAGGGTCGCGCGCTACTTGCCCTCGGCCGGCTCGACGAGGCGATCACTCCCCTGGAGCGATGCATTGCCAGACACCGCCAGTCGCCCGAAAGCTACCGGGCTCGTCTGGTTCTTAGTCGCGTTTTCAGCGAGCAGCAAGAAATTGCCAAAGCCAAGCAGACGCTTCGAGACAATCTCGAGAGCGAACTAACGCCCGACAGTCTGGTGTGGCGTGAGTCGTTATTTGATCTGGGTCGAATTCTCTATCTTGAGGCGACTCAGCATCTGGCTCGAGCCAGGGCGGCCGGCTTGACGTCGCCCGTCGCTCCAAAGCAAGCAAGGCCTCGCAACGATCTCAAAGCAGCCAAGGCGCTAGGTCAATCGTATCTGACGTATGGCGAGTCGATCCAGTGGCTGGACCATGCGATCCAAAGGTGGCCCGACGATTCGCGGTCCATTCACGCTCGCTACATGCTGGCAAAATCCCACGAGCATCTCGCCAAACTACCGCGGCATCGGCTGATTGATGAGCCGATTGAAACGACTCGAGAAAAACTCCGAGCGGAGATCATCGAGGAGCTTCAAACGGCGCATGACTTATATCAAGAGCTTGTGCGAGATCTCGACAAACTTCAAGACACGGTTGAGCTGAGCGAGATTGAAGGCAAGACGCTGAGAAACTGCTACTTCTCCCGAGCCGATGTTCTGTTCGATATGGACCGATTCGAAGACGCGATCCAAGCCTACTCGTCCGCGTCCAATCGCTACCAACACATGCCCGAATCACTCGAAGCGTTCGTTCGAATCGCGGCCTGTTACCGCCGCCTCGACAACAACGATAAGGCGCGAGGCACCTTGGAGCAGGCCAAAGTCGTGTTGAGCCGAATCGGGGAAGACGCCGACTTCGGCAAAACGACAACCAGAAATTCCTTCGTCGCCTGGAAGGACTTTCTCGAGTGGCTCAGTCAAATCTAGACAAGGTCGGAACCAAACCATGAATAATCCGAACAACACCGCACTCGACGGCACGCCGCTGTTGGCCGAGTTGATAGGGCAAAAGCTCGGCATCCTGCAACAGGTTCAACAGTTGACCCAAATGCAGGCTGAGGCGATCTCGAAATCGGAACTTCAGCGCTTGATGAAAATCTTGGCCGCTAAGACTCGGCTGCTTCGCGGGCTCGAGGCAATCGGCGTGCAACTAAGGCCGTTTCACGCGGACGACCCCGAGGAACGAAGCTGGGATAGCCCGCAAGCCCGCGCGGATTGCCGGCGCGATTCAGATCGTTGCAAAGAGATCCTCGTCGAAGTGATGCTCTCTGAACAACAATGTGAAAAAGACCTGGCCGAAAAACGCGACCTCACAGCAGCTCGCATCGACGCGGCTCATTGCGCCGCACAAGCTCGCCAAGCCTACGCCGGCAAGGTGGTGGCTCGACCTCAACTCGACATCTCAAGCGACTAGGTTTCGAACAAATTAACGTCACTGATCAATCCAATTCGCCGACCGAAAAACTACGCTCAACGAATCAACCTATGGTGCCAAGCAAACCGATGACCGCCCAACCGACTGCCGGCAACGATCAATTCGATCTTTCGCATATTCAAGGCGAAGATTACGACTTGGAAATCGTGCTCAACGCCTGGCACTCGGCAACAGACCGGCTGCAGCAGACACACATGACGCTGTGTGAAGAGGTGCGGCGTCTGTCCGACGAATTGGAATTCAAGAACCAAGAGCTGGCTCGTGAAAACCGACTTGCCGACCTCGGCCGAATGGCGTCGTGCATCGCCCACGAAGTCCGCAATTGTCTGACTCCCATCACTCTCTATATGAGTTTACTACGTCGACGGCTGCCTCAGGCATCCGACGCCCACGAGGTGGTCGACAAACTCGAATCCGGCTTCACCGCCCTGGAGGCAACCGTGAATGACTTGCTGCAATTCACTGCGAACCGAGAGCCCAACCGTCAGCCCTGCTTGATTCGAAATACTGTCGACGACGTCTGCCAATCCCTGTTGCCGCAATGCACGGCGCAGGGAATCAGAACCCAAGTTGACGTCCCGCGACATGAAACGTTTTGGATTGATGACTCGATGGTTCGCCGCGCGCTGCTGAACCTTGTCCTCAACGCGCTCGACGCCATGCCGGACGGTGGCGAGTTGGTGATCACTTCCTATTCTTCTCCGCAAGGGTTCGAACTGGAGGTGGCCGATTCCGGACCGGGCGTTGAAATCCAATCGATGCAGCAAGTCCTCGACCCATTCTTCACGACAAAACAAGGCGGCACCGGACTCGGACTCTCGATCGTGAGTCGCATTGCGGAGGCTCATGGCGGCGAAGTCGCCATCGCAAACTGCCCGGAAGGCGGCGCCGCTTTCACATTGAGGTTTCCACGTCAGCCGTCCCGTGAGGCCGCCGCATGAACCCCATTGAATCAGAACGCGAAACCAAGGCTAGAACAATGCCCTCAACAGACACACTCGCCGCAACGGTTCTCGTCGTCGACGATCATCGCAACACCCGAGAATCGATGGCCGACATACTCCGCTGCGCAGGGCACGAGACGAGCACTGCGCCCAGCGCCGTCGACGCGCTGCAGATGATTGATCAGAACAGCCGCGACGTCATTGTCACCGACCTGCGAATGCCGGGCATGAGCGGCCTGGATTTTATTAAACGGCTGAATCAGCGAGGCGTCGACAGCCAAGTTGTCATGATCACCGCACACGCGTCGGTCGACTCGGCAGTCGAGGCTATGCGGCACGGCGCGTTCGACTACATCGAGAAACCGATCAACGCTGACCAGTTGGAGAATGTCGTTGAACGGGCGGTTCGACAAGCTGAACCCCGCTCGTCGATACCCGCACAACAACCCGTCGTCGCCGCCGATCCCATGATCGGCGAAAGCGAACCGATGAAACAATTGAAAACTCAGCTCGCCCGAATCGCAGCAACGGACGAGACCGTTCTGATCACGGGCGAAAGCGGCGTCGGCAAGGAACTCGTCGCCCGAGCGATTCACAGTAAGAGCAATCGAGCTCAAGAGCCGTTGGTCAGCATGAACTGCCCCGCGCTGTCTCCACAATTGATGGAAAGCGAGTTGTTCGGGCACGTGCGAGGCGCGTTCACCAGCGCGGACGCGCCGCGAGTCGGCCGATTTGAGTTGGCTGACAAGGGAACGATTTTCCTGGATGAAATCACCGAAATCGATACGGTCCTACAAGCCAAACTATTGCGAGTTCTACAGGAACGGTGCTACGAACGCGTCGGCGATTCCCATTCAAAGAACGTTGACGTTCGAGTTGTGGCGACAACCAACCGTTGCTTGCAGACCGAAGTGACCGCGAATCGGTTTCGGCAAGACCTCTACTTTCGACTCAACGTCGTCCCGCTCCATGTGCCGCCGCTTCGAGAAAGGGGCGACGACGTCCTCTTGCTGGCGTCCCATTTTAGCCGGCAAACCGCCAATCGCCTGCAATGCGATCCTCTGGAATTGCGGCCCGACGCGCAAGAACTCCTACGATCCTACCACTGGCCGGGCAACGTGCGCGAGCTTGAAAACCTGATTACGCGAACCGCAGTTCTCAATGAAGGCGGCATCGTCTCCGCGGATGAGCTTCGGCCTTGGCTGATCGAATCCGAATCATCTGAGACGCCCAATGAAAACAGCGCCAACGAAACACTGGCCGCCGGTATGAGTCTCCAGGATATGGAGCGCCAGTTGATTGAAGCCACACTAAAAAAATTCGATGCGCACCGAGAAAAGACAGCAAAAGCGTTGGGCATCGGGGTGCGAACGTTGACCAACAAACTCCGCAGCTATGGATACGCCCCTCGAGCGAAGTCGCCCACGAAGGCGGCCTAATAGAGTCAATGAAAACCAGGCACAAATGCCCCTCAAGCGGCAGAATTGGCGGATGCAATCGGCAGATTTTGCCGGTTTGCATTTTGCGGTCCGCGAGAGGGGAATGATAGCAATCGTCGCTATCACAAACAAAGCAAGCAGTTACGAATCGTCCAATGCCAACGAGAGGTAATTGGCGCACGGGTTGCATAACGAGTTCAGTGGAGCGGCAACATGATATCCACAATGTTTGACAGCTCAACGATCCCCATGCTTCAGGAAGTCATCGGTTTTGCTCAGGCAAGACACGAGATCCTGGCGGGGAACATTGCCAACATCGATACGCCTGGCTATCGCACGCGAGACCTGAATGAAGAAGTATTTCACGACAAACTCAAAAAGGCGATCAAAGCAAGAGATCAATCGAGAAGCGGTGCGATCTCGCCCGGCATTGCCAAAGTCAAGGATGGCGATCCGATGCGAGAAGTCCGCGATTCACTCAACAGCGTTCTCTACCACGACGACAGCAACGTGAGTCTCGAGCACCAAGTCACCCAGATCAGCAAGAACCAATTCATGCACAACCTCGCGATTTCGATCATGAACAGCCAGTTTCGTTTAATGGAAGCCGCGATTAGCGAACGCGTTTGATTAATAGTCCACAAAGGGACGTTTCGTCGGTCACTTTGACGAACTCGCTCCCTCCACTGCTCCGCCCACATCCGTAGCCAAGAGAGGAGTCCGAAGATGGCATCCGCACTCGACATCAGCACGAGCGCTTTAGTGGCGCAACGAACTCAACTCGATTTGATCTCCGCCAACATCGCCAACATCTCCACCGTCGTTAATGAAGACGGAAAGTACGAGCCTTACCAGCCTCGGTACGCGGTCCTTCAAACGGATAACGACGTATCGACGACTTCGGGGGCGAGTGGAGTCAAGGTGGCGACGGTGGAGACCGACAAGCGCGAGCCGAACTATCGGTACGAGCCCGACTCGCCATACGCAATCAAGACAGGCAAGTGGAAAGACTACGTCGCCTATCCCAACATCAACATGACGACGGAAATGGTTGACGCGTTGCAGGCGACCCGCGCATATGAGGCCAACCTGGGCGTGATGGAGATCTCGAAGAGTTTAGGCCGGGAGACATTGCGGATCCTGGTCTAAGGCATGACGAACTCGATTTGAAGCTTTGTCAAATTGGCCGTTGCAGGAACGGCCGTTACTCCGCTCAAACAAACAGTGGAACGCAACACGCTATGAACCCAATTCAAGGCATAAACCCGACAGCCGCGTCGCTTCCGCCGCTCACGCTTGATGGCGGACAGGCAGCCGACGGGCCGTCGTTCAAGGACTTCATGCTGGAAGCCTTGGACCACGTCAATTCCATGCAGCAAGATGCGGACAAGGCGGTTCAAGAGCTGGCTACGGGGGGCGACGTCAACCCCGCAGAAGTGCTCACCGCTGTACAAAAGGCAGATATGACGTTTCGGATGATGCTGCAAGTGAGAAACAAACTTGTCCAAGCGTACCAAGAGGTTCGCGAGATTCGAATCTAGCCGCTGGCGAAGAGATTCGCGCCCACGTCACATTCAATTCAACTAGTCATTGCTTCGAGGTTCACGGATGGACTTCCTGACCAACGCCTACACTCAACTGATCGAAATGTTCAAGCCGATGCCGGCTTCAGCAAAGATCACGACCGCGTTGCTGCTCGCCGCCGTCGTCGTCGGTGTCGCGTTTCTTTTTCAGTCGGATCAACTGAGCGGCGACGAGTACGTGCTCGCCGGCCACGTCTTTAGCCAAGAGGATCTTTCGTTGGCGCTCGCTTCGTTCGCGGACGCTCAGCTGAACGACTACTCGGTGGAAAACTACAAGATTCGCGTGCCCAGGAAAAAGCGGTACCAGTACCTTGCCGCCATGTCACAGGCCAATGCGCTGCCGCAAACAGCCACGGATCTTTGGAAGCAAAAATTCGACGGCAACTTGCTGGAATCGAGTGAGGTGAAGCGGTGGCGAAATCAGTATCAGAAGAAGCGTGAGCTCGAGCGGACCCTTGCTGAAATGAGCGGAATCCGTTTGGCGACCGTCCAATTCAACGTTGAGTCATCGAATTCGCTCGTGGGCGGCTCGGAGAAGAGTTGCCTCGTCGCGATCACGCCGACCTCGCGAGTCCCCATCGATGGGCAACTGATTCGAACCGTGCGCGAAGCCGCAGCGTCGTGGCTCAACATGCGGCCGGAAGATGTTGGCGTTCTCGACATGCTTGCCGGTCGCACGTATTCAGGCGACTCGATGGGCGATTTCGCCAGCGGTGAAGATGACTATTCATCCTACAAGAGCATTCGGGAAAACGAGCTGACGAAAAAAATCTTCGACGCGCTCGACTTCATCCCCGGCGCCAAGATCGCAGTTCAAATCGAACTGACTCCGGAGGTGCGACATGAGGTTACATCGATCAAATACAACGAAAAACCGACTGCCATCGAGACGTCGGCCCAAGCGGATGAAGAGACGATCACCAGCGGTAACACGGGCGGTCGCCCTGGCGTCGCGGCCAACAACGACCCCAGCGGGTTCGCCAATTCGGCGGCGAGTGTCGACAACCAAACCACGCAAACGACTCGCAACAGCAGTAACGAACAGCAGCGATCGGTGGTCGGGCAGGAACGAACGACTAGAGAACTGCTCCCGTTTAGTCCCAAGAAAGTAACCGTCTCGATTGGTGTGCCCAAGAGCTACATCGCCAAGGTCTGGCACCAAGAAAACCCACCTGCCGATGGCGAGCAGCCGGGTACGCCCGACCAGAACCAACTCGATGCAATTGAGGGCGAGGTAACGACGAGCATTGAAAAGACAGTCAACAATCTCCTCCCTAGTGTCGACGCCGGCGTCAATCCGTTTCCGCGTGTCGCCGTGACCACTTTTACGGCTCTGTCAGTCGCGCCCGACCCCGGCCCGTCGCAATCGTTGCTGATGATGGAATGGCTGCAGGATAACTGGACGTCCATCGGCATGGGATTGATCGCCATTATCGGGCTCGTCTTTCTTCGCGGCATGGTGAAATCGGGGCAGGCCGGTCTGGCTGGCAGCGCGGGACAAGCGGGTGCCGCGGGCCAAGCGGGTGGTGCCGGTGGCTCCGGTGACGGCTCCATGCTGGGTGGAGCCGAATCGGGCGGCGCAGGTGGTGGAAGCTTGGGCGGCGTGGGCGGCGACTCAGAAGAAGATCCTCTCACTAAGTCGCTTCGCGAACGCTTCGCACAATCGGAAGGCCCGACCCTTCGTGAGGAACTCACAGGGTTGGTCCGCGATGATCCCGACTCGGCCGCCGCTGTCTTGGGCATGTGGATCGGCGATCACTAAACGCACTTGCGAACACTGTAAAAGGGATAACTCATGGACGCGCGATCGCTTCGCAAAGCCGCCATCCTAATCGATGCGTTGGACTCCAAGTCCGCGGACGCTTTGCTCCATCAAATGGGTGATGAGCAAGCCTCCGCAGTTCGCCGCGCGGTGATGGATCTCAGCGATATCGATCCACAGGAACAAGAGGCCGTGATCCAAGCGTTCATGACCTCGCAACAACCGGCCGCCTCTGAACCAACGCGACCGGCGACGGCGGCGAGCCCGGCAGTCCACGAAGCGACCAAGTCATCGCCAGTGACGTTCACACCTTCCATGCAAGCAACTCACAATCCGACTGGGCGCGACGACAAGCCGTTCCAGTTTCTGCACGACGCCGATCCGCAAACGGTCTATGGTCTGCTCAAGACCGAACACCCGCAAACCGCCGCCCTCGTCCTCGCCCACCTACCGCCAACTCAAGCCGCGGCCGTCGTCCGACGACTCGAACAATCGCTGCGAACCGATGTACTTCGGCGTGTCGCGGGACTCGATGCGCTTGATGTCGACATCTTGCGTGAAGTGGAAGAGGAGATGGCGATTGTCTTCTCCGCTCGAGTCTGCACGACTGAGCCGAGCCCGGGTCTCTCATCGCTCCGAGCGATTCTGGCGGCCTCGCAGGATAACCACAGCCATGATTGGCTGCAGGGAATCGAGAGAATCGACCCCGAGATGTCGCGACGAATCAAATCGCAAAAATCGAGCGTGTCCCAATCGAACGATCGAGCCCCGGGAAAGCACGAATCGACACGACAAACAAAGACCGGGCCACACGGTACGGCACATTCGTCAGCCAGGCGAGCCAACGCAACGCAAGCAATGCCCGAGCCAGTAGGTCAGCGGGTCGCCAAGCCGATCCGTGACGCGACGTCAACGTCAACGTCATCAAGCCAAACACTGAACGGCTCATCAGAGAGGTCAACCGAGTTTGGTTTTAGTGCGCGCGACGGTCGGCCCGATGCCCAGGGCGCCGAGCTGCCGACACCAGCGATTCGCTTCGACGAACTGAACCTGCTGCCAGACGACGCCTTGGCCTTGGTCTTTCGAACGGCTCCAAGCCAGATTGCCTTGGCGGCGCTTGCCGGTGCGAAGCGTCCGTTCGTCGAGCGACTGCTCAAACAACTTCCAAGCAAAGATGCTCACTCGCTGAATCGCAAGATTGAATCGATTGGACCCATTCGGCTCAGCGACGTCGAGTTTGCTCAAGGAAAACTAGCCGAGATTGCCCTCACGCTAGCCGCAAATGGAAAAATCAACTTGGCGAAAACCAAACGGTTCGCAGCCGCCGCGTAGCAGGAGAACAAAAGATGGCAGGCGTCATCAAAGCTGGAACGCTTCAGTCGCAGAAGGAACGCGAGCAGTCGCAGACTGTGTTCACGCTCGAAGACATACAGACTCGCGGCGACGCGCTGCTCGCCCAAGTGCGTTCGCAAGCGCAAGACATCCTGCAACAGGCACAACAAGAGGCCGGGGTGATTCGCCAGGACGCTGCCAAAGCCGGATTGGACGACGCCCGTCAGCAAGCCGAAGCAACCGTGCGAAATGAACTCGCCGCACAAGCCACCACGCTCCTCCCCGCCGTCGAACAACTGCTTCAAGAACTGCAGCTCGCAAAACAAGAATGGAAGAAACATTGGAATTCATCCGTGCTCGATCTCTCGGCGGCAATCGCCAGTAAGATCGTGCGGCGCGAACTTCAGACTCAACCGGAGATTACCCAAGACCTGATCGCCGAATCGATTGAACTGGCCGCCGGCGCCAAACAGATTCAATTGCTCTTTCATCCCCAAGATGCGGACTCGCTCGGCCCACTCAAAGACCAATTGCAAACGCAGTTCGCGCCGCTGGGCGAGACGATTCTCTGCCCGGACGAGACGATCGAACCTGGCTTTTGCAAAATCCGCACCGAATTCGGGCAGATCGATCAATCCCTCGAGACTCAACTCAGCCGCATCGTGGCGGAGCTGCAGTGACTTCGCCACCCGCATAGTTGCCAACGAACTTAAACGACAACTCACATCGGTCTGCGACAAAAGAAATAACGACCACCAATGGATGAACGCACAAAACGACTGAAATCCATTATGCCAACCGGCCTTGTCGGCAGCGTTGCCTTGATCGAAGGCGTTGCCGCCGCCGTGTCAGGGCTGCCGGCGCCCGTTGGTTCGGTGGTGGAGATTCACTGTCAGTCGGGCAACAAGATCGAAGCTGAGGTCATTGGGTTTCGCAACGGACACACCTGGGTCTACCCCTTCCAAGAAATGAAGGGAATTCGACAAGGTAACCGAGTCGTTCTGAAACAAACAGTGCGACGTATTCCCGTCAGCGAATCGATGCTCGGCCGAGTCGTCGACGCCCATGGCCAGCCCCTCGATGGCAAGCCAGAACCGCCGGCGGCCCAACAATCGCCCCTCCACCGCGCGCCGCCCGCCGCGGTCGAGCGACCTCGTATCGACACGCCGATGTCGACCGGAATCCGAGTCATCGATGCGTTCCTCACCTGCGGGCACGGCCAACGCCTCGGCGTGTTCGCCGGATCGGGTATAGGCAAGAGCGTCCTGCTGGGCATGATCGCCCAGTTCGCCACCGCCGACGTGATCGTCATCGGGCTGATTGGCGAACGAGGTCGCGAGGTAAACGAGTTCATCGAAAGAGACCTCGGCAGAAAAGGTCTCGCCCGCAGCGTTGTCGTTGTCGCCACGAGCGATCAACCGGCGCTCAGCCGAGTTCAATCAGCCATGACGGCGACAGCAATCGCCGAGTCGTTTCGAGATCAAGGCAAAAGCGTACTCCTGATCATGGATTCGCTCACACGATTCGCAATGGCCCAACGCGAAATCGGGTTGGCCGCGGGCGAACCGCCAACGACCAAAGGCTATCCGCCATCGGTTTTCGCCCTCCTACCTAAACTGGTCGAACGCACCGGACGCAGCCCCAAAGGCAGCATCACCGCAATCTACTCCGTGTTGGTCGAGGGCGATGACGTCAACGAACCCGTCAGCGACACCGTGAGAGGCCTGCTCGACGGCCATGTCGTGTTGAGCCGCAAACTGGCGGCGCGAGGACACTATCCGGCGATAGACGTACTGGCAAGCATTAGTCGACTCATGACCGAAATCGCCTCGCCCGAACACCGGCAAGCCGCCCACGCGCTTCGCCAACTGTTGGCTGCCTACGAAGAAAATGAAGACCTGATCAACATCGGCGCATACCGCGCCGGATCGAACCCACTCGTCGACGCGGCAATCGCCCTTCACGATGAACTCGACACTGTACTTCGACAGGAAATCGGACTTGCCTCGACGATGCCGCAGACTCAGGAGGCGATTTTGCAACTGGCGAATCGAGCACAATTGCTTCAACAGAACCTTCAAAACCAAACAAGCTCAACTGTGCATGCACAGACTCAACAGCAAGACAGCGTCGCTACTACGTGATGTCATAGCGTGTGATTCAACAGGGTATTCGAAAAGATGCCGCAATTTCGATTTCGACTGCAAACGCTGCTCAAGGTTCGACTGGCGCAACGCGATGAAAGACGCGAGGCATTGGCCAAAGCGTTAAGGGCCGAGTCGATTATTGACGAGCGGATAACAACCACAAGACAGGAGATTCAGGCCGCCAAGGAAGCCCAGCGAAACGGCGCAAAGCCCGGTCCGATCAATGTGGATGGATTAATGAATCTTGGTCGGCACGGAATGGCGTTGCAAGCGGATCTTATGCGGCTAGCGAATCAGCGCGAGCAGATCATTGCGGAGCGCGAACGTCGACGCGAGGCACTGGTCCAAGCCGACCGCGCGGTGCAAGTGCTGGTGAAGCTCAAAGAGAGGCAGCTTAGAGATTTTGAACGGGCCGAAACGCTTCGCGAGGCGAAGATGATGGACGAGGTCGCCGAGCGGCTTCATCAGAATCAGAAGCGAGTACGAGTATGAAGTGGTTACGAAGGTTAGGCGGCGGAGTCCTTTACTTTAGCGCCGCATCATTTCTAGCGCTGATTGTCGCGGGGTTCGTCCTTTGGGGTAAAGGAGCTTTGGACGGGCCGCGCGCCTTCAATCTATTGGCGGCCTTGTATGGCGTGGACCTGGCGGAGATCAAATCGGAACTGGGCGAAGAACAAGCGGACGACTCCAAGATACAGATCGCCTATGCCAATGTCTTGGCCGCCCGAACTCGGCAAAGCCTGGACATCGACCTGAGAGAATCGGCGATCGACAAGACAATGGGCGAATTGCACAACCTGCAAAACGGCGTCGTGATCCAACGAGAACGTCACACGCAAGTTGTCAGGTCATTCGAAAAACGGCTCAAAGATTATCAAACCGTCAACAACGATGCTCGCCTTCGAAACGTGCAGGGGGTGTTGGAGAGTATGAAGCCCAAGCAGGCAAAGGACCATTTGATTGGAATGGTCAAGGAGAAGAGCGACGACATCCGAGATGTGGTTGTGCTGTTGACCACGATGGCGACAGACAAGCAAAAGAAAGTGATCGCCGAGTTCAAGACGCCGGAAGAGAAAGAGACGATGGATCGGCTGCTTGCGGAAATCCGCAACGGCAAGATTGAAAACCAACTGCTCAACGACACGCGAGCTGGCTTGGGCGGAGTCACTACGTCCACGCCGGCCCCGTAGGCCAACAAATTGAAGAGAGTCAACAATTACAAGCCAACGTCAGGATCGAGGACGACCTGACGCCAGTAGATAAGAAGGACGAGGGCAAGGATGACCTCAATTCCAAGCAACAGTGTCGCACCGTCAAAAGCGCCAGCCGCTCAGTTTCCGGTCGTCGGCACAGGCAGTGACGCAACGTCGCTCGTCGATTCGTTCGACGCCGTTTTTCGCACGACCATCAAGACCGAGCCATCAGCGACCACGGCCGAACCGCCGCGCAATTCGCGGACGGACTACGACACTCGGGAAGAGCCCAAAAGCCAGCCGGTTGACTCATCGCAGCCCAACGGATCCGTCGACGACTCAAAGACCGAACCGCTTGAACACTCGACTGGCGCCGAAGCACAGGCAGATCAAGCTGACGACGACGCTTCGCGCGAAGAGACGAGCGAGCAGTCCGAGACGGCGAATGCTAGTGACGACAAGCAAGACGAAACGGAACTCGCGGAAACGAAGACAGCGGTCTCGCACGTTGAAATCACGAGCGATGAACAGCAAGAGGAAGCCGAAAGCGAGGCGGGTGATACAGAAGCACTCGACGTCCAAGTCGATGAAGAACTTGAACAGCAGATTATCCAAGTCGCAGTGAAGCCCGTTGAGGCGACGGCAGCCGCCGATAAACCGGTCGAGACGAACGTGACCGCCGAGCAGCAGCAGCGAGGTGTTGTCGAAACCGAAAACCAACCGACGACTCGCAACGACGGCGAAGTGAAAGAGACCGTAGACGTCTCACCGATTGCAAAGTCAAAAGAGGACCGCGCGGTCGACGCCGAAATCGACGAGACGCAACAAGTGAGTGATGGCGAAGACGCTAAGTGGACGAGCGAGAAAGAATCTGCTTCACGTTCTGGGAAATCTCGGCGTGTGCGAGTCGACTCAACTTCGGCCAAAGCCAATGCCAAGACCGAATCCGCTGAGCAGTCGGCGAATGCGAAAGCCGAGTTTCAGCTGGAAACAGCCGCGTCCCGCGACGCGATCGATCGCGCTCCGGCGAACCGGCACGCCGCACCTGTCAATACGCATGGCGAGGGCGAGGCCCCGACGACGCCTGTCACGTCGAACGAATCGGCAGCCACGACGACGTCGAAACTGCCGGAACACATTCTTGGTCCGCCCCGTTCGTCGGCGAAGCAATCGGGTGTCCGCGGCATGGACGCAACAAGGCTTCTGAACCGCGTCGCGAAAGCATTTCAGTCGGCGCAGCAGCGAGGCGGTCCGCTGAGAATCCGACTACATCCTCGAGAACTCGGCTCACTGAAAATTGAATTGCAGGTCGAGAACGGGGCAATGACAGCGAAGCTCGAAGTCGAGACCACCGCGGCCCGAACAGCCTTGCTCGACAACTTGGGCGGGCTCCGTGAGCGACTGGCGGAGCAGGGCGTGCGAGTGGAACAGTTTGAAGTCGACGTGCAAAGCAACGCCGGCAACACAGACGCTGAAATGGGTCGTGACCACGAGGACGAAGGGGACAATCGGGCGCGACAAACCGGCATCGAACTGAGCCGAGACGAATCAGCAGGTGAACACGAAGACGGCAGTATTTCGAACGATCCTGATGGCGAAGAGCGGCTCAACGTCGTCGTATGAGACCAAGAAAGAATCCGGCCCGTTTTTTGAGGCCAACAAGACTCAGGCAAACGAAACTCAGCAAACAACCTGACGATTAGTCGAAGGACCGAGCCATGGCGCGAATCCAAGCAAATGACACCGCGTCCCTCATTCAAGCGGCCAACAACTCCAACAATGCGGGCAATACGCGCGGCGGCGGATTGGCCGACTTGGAGTTGGACCAATTCCTGAATCTGATGATCACAGAATTGCAGAATCAGGACCCGCTCAGTCCGACGGATAACGCAGACCTTATGAATCAAATCGGGCAGATGCGCGAGATCAGCGCGAATGACGCCCTCACCAAAACGTTGCAGACGGTTCTGAACGGTCAGAATCTAACGACGGCGAGCACGTTAATTGGCCACTCAGTCAAGGCCTTGGATGACAAAGGCGAGAACATCGAGGGTGTTGTCGACCGAGTCACGTTGGAAACGAACGACAACGACGTGCGAAGCGTTCGAGTTCATATTAATGATAGCTCCGTGGAGCTTAGCAATATTCGAGAAATCATCAACGAGGGCTCGTAGTTATCACGTCCAAGTCAGCATTGGCTCACGTTCAGATGACGAGCGGCGAGCAACCGTGCGAGGCGACTTGGCTGTCGAGACCGTCGCTGAAACAAACAATAGGGGGAAGTATCAATGGGTTTAGCATCTGCACTCACGACTGCGTTGACTGGATTAACGGCCGCGGAAACGCAGATTGATGTCGTCGGCAACAACCTTGCCAACTCACAGACAGTCGGGTTCAAAGCCTCCAAGACCGTCTTTGCCACTCAGTTTCTTCAGACACTCAGCCTCGGCTCGTCACCCACGACAAACAATGGCGGAACGAACCCGCGGCAGACTGGTCTGGGTGTGCAAATCGCCGAGATCACGCCCGACTTTACGCAGGGTACGATCGAGATCAGCTCGAACCCGTCCGACCTGGCGATACAGGGGGACGGATTCTTCATTGTCGAGGGCCCCGGAAACGAACGCCTTTATACTCGCAACGGCGTATTCAAGACGAACTCAGAAAACCAGTTGGTAACAGTCGGCGGCGACCGGCTGTTGGGCTACGGCGTCGATGAGCTGTTCAATTTGAGCACACAAGCAATTGTCCCTTTAGAAGTCCCATTGGGTCAGAAGGTCGTGGCAACAGCGACGGAAAACGTGTTCTTCGAGGGAACACTGACGCCGAAGGGCGACGTTGCCGATACGGCGGAAGTCCTTGAGAGCGCCGTCCTGGGTGACGCCGCCGTGCCGCGTCCTGATGCGACGGTCACCGCGACGATCGCCACGCCTCCGCAAACGCTCGGAGTCGGTTTCACCCACAACGACGGCGGCGGCACGCTTGAAGAGGGACAGACCTATCAATATCGATTCGTCTTCCTCGATTCGACGGGCAACGAGTCCAAGGCGACCGAAGCCATACCACAGACAGTCCCGGTCGGCTCTGGCGGCGATGACAACACCATTACGATAAACCCACTGCCGACGCCTCCGCCAAGTTCGCCTTGGACCGACGTCCGAATTTATCGGACTGACTCGGGTGGCACGCAATTCAAGGCGATTGCCGATGTTCCAGTCGCGACGACGACGTATACCGACACGGGCGCGGTTGGCGGCACGGTGCTGGACGACGCCAATCTGATCGGCAACTACAGTTACCTCGTCACCTTTCTCCGCGACGGCTCGCCGGAAAGTCGACCGAGTCCCTTGGTTGGCCCCGTTAGCGTCGTCGACGGGCGAATCCGGATCGTTAATCTTCCGCCGATCCCAGTGCCCGGACCGGATGACGATTTCCCACCGTACAACCAGTACCGCCTTTATCGAAACACGGTCTCAGATTCGAGCACTTATTTCGAACTCGCCACGCTCAATCCCGGCGAGTCGTTCGTCGACAACGTCCAGGATGACGTGCTTGAACTAGCGGATCTGGTCGACCTCGACGGGCCGAAAGCTGGCCCGAACACGTTGCTGTCCAATGTGCTTGTCCGCGACGATCTGAATTACGAGTCGCCATTTGAGATCGGCGAAATCACGTTTGAGGGCCGCAAGGGCGGCAGGAGCTTGGGCGGTCAAGACTTCAGCGTTGACGCGACAACAACACTTCAGAACATAGTCGACTTTTTCGGCGATGCGATGGGGATTCAGGTCGCTGCCGATGATTCGAGTATTCCCGTGCCGAGCTCGCTCAACACCTTGGTTGCCGGCGGCGCTCCGCTGACCCCGGGCGTTTCAATTGAAGCCAATGGGAGGATCCGCGTCGTCTCGAACAACGGTGTCGACAACGCGGTCGACATCAACTTGTCCGCATTCCAGTTGATCGCTGCGGATGACAATGAGGTCACTACGCCGTCGCTCGGTTTCGCCTCCGTCCAAGACGCGGTTGGCCAGAGTACGACGACGGATTTCCTCGTCTTTGATACGCTCGGTTCGCCTATCAACGTGCGTGTTACCGCGGTGTTAGAGGAGAAGACGGGCAGTCAAACGGTATACCGATGGTTTGCCGACTCGACCGACAACCAACCTTTGTCGGGCAATGATATCGCGGTCGGCACGGGCCGAATTATCTTCGACGGCGAAGGCAACTTCGTTTCGTCGGCTAACAACACGGCGTCCATCCACCGACGAGACAGCCCGGCAGCCTCGCCGCTGGAAATCACGTTGCAGTACGACTTGATGTCCGGTCTGGCCACTGAGAATCCTTCGTTGGCGGCATCGCGACAAGACGGCTCGCCACCTGGAACTCTCACGAGCTTCCGTGTCGGTGAGGACGGAGTCATTGCGGGCGTGTTCGACAACGGGGTTGCGAGAACGCTGGGCCAAGTGCAAATGGCTCGATTCACCAACCCGTCGGGGCTGGAGCAACGCGGCGAGAACCTGTATCGCTCAGGTGCCAACTCCGGACTGGCCGTTCGGGCCGATCCGGGGAAAAACGGAGCGGGAAGTCTCATCGCAGGCGCCGTCGAACTCTCCAACACCGACATTGGTCAAAACTTGATTGACCTCGTTCTGGCGACAACCCAATACCGAGGCAACACCCGAGTGATTACGACAGCTCAGCAGCTGATCGACGAGTTGCTCAACTTGCGACGATAGTAGCAATTGTGAGGCGGGCGAGGTTGCCCGCTTTTGCTTTGTGCATGACGTATGTTCGAGGGAGGCGGATTCGGCGGTCGATTTTGTCGCGGTTCTGCGAGTGATAATGCGTTGCTCATGATCGCGTTCGGCAGCCAACTCCGTTGAAGGAATGATCCGACTGACACGATTGAACGGTGAACCGTTCATTCTGAATGCAGAGCTGATTCGATACGTCGAATCGCGCCCCGACACGTTCATTACATTGACGAGCGGCGACCGCATTGTCGTCGGCGAAACGATGGATAACGTGCTCGAACTCACACTGCATTACCAGCAGTCGAAAAACATGATTCCCCGGCCCATCCAGCCGCCAGTAGAGACAACGTAGGACCGGAAAATGGACATTGCAAGTTTAGTCGGGTTTCTGCTCGCAGCTGGCCTGATCGTCGGTTCCATGCTAATGGGTTCGGCGCCGATAACCGCTTTCATCGACATCCCCTCAGCGATGGTCGTGATCGGCGGCGCGATCGCTGCGGCATTGATCTGCTTTCCACTCAAAGTGATTCTAAGCGTGCCGATGGTCGTCAAGAAAGTATTCTTGAACAAACCGGCCGACATCAATGAGCTCATCAAAGAGATTGTTGGACTGGCCGAGACCGCGCGACGCGACGGGCTACTCGCTCTGGAATCCAGAATGGGCGACGTCGAGAATCCTTTCGTGAGAATGGGAGTCCAAATGGCCGTCGACGGCACTCGACCTGAGGTCATCGAAGACATCCTTCGCACCGAAATTGACGCCATCGCCACGCGCCACAAAGATTGCAAAGGCGTTATGGATCAGATGGGTCGGTTTGCGCCGGCCTATGGAATGATCGGCACCCTGATGGGCTTGATCATGATGCTCAGCGATATGTCCGACCCCTCTAGTATTGGTGCGGGAATGGCGGTCGCTTTGATCACCACGCTTTACGGCGCCATCGTGGCAAACACTATGTTTTGTCCGTTCGCAGAAAAGCTTGGCTTCCTCAACAAACAGGAACTAATCGAACTCGAAATCACCACCCGCGGAATTATGGCGATTCAGTCGGGCGAAAACCCTCGAGTGATTGAACAAAAGCTCTATTCGTTCCTACCGCCGAAACTTCGCCCCGACGAGGAGGCTGCGTAGCCATGGTCGACGAGGATGATGGTGCTACGGAAATTCCGGAATGGGTCGTTACCTTTGGCGACATGATGTCGCTTCTGCTGACCTTCTTCATCATGTTAGTGTCGCTGAGCGAGATCAAAGAGGAAGAAAAATATCAGGCGTTGGTCGAATCCGTACGGCAGAAGTTTGGGCACACAATGTCAAAAGCCAGCATCGTGCCTGGCCCTGCCAAGCCTCGCAGTTCGGCCATCTCCAATTCAGCCACAATGGGGCGAGCCCGTAAGTTGGATATTCATCAGGGCGGCGGTCCGACTCAAGCGCCAATCGGCGAGTTTGTGCTCGTGCATGAGATTCGGCCGAACAAAGATCGCTCGATCGACGCAATGATCGTGTTCGACGAATTCGCCTATGAGTTGACCGACAAGCACAAGGAATCGTTGCAAACGCTCGCCCTGCAGATCGGCGGCAAGCCGCAGAAGCTCGATATCCGCGGCCACACTTCCTACAAACCCGTTCCGCCCGCTGTCGCCCGAGACCATGACGACCTCGCTACAAAGCGGGCCATGGCCGCCAAACGGTTTCTGGTTGACGAGCTCCATATCGACTCGAAACGTATTCGAGTCTCGGTGGCTGGGCCGAATGAGCCTCTCTACTCGGGGCACGACCCTCAATTGTTGGCTCGCAACCCGCGCGTCGAAGTCCATGTGCTAGCGGAGTTCGTGAACCAATTTCGTGGCTCCAACGAGAACCGCGAACACGAAACGACAACCGAAGGTCCGTTGCCATAAACCGGTTACGACTCAGCTAGCACCCGTGCCGGGCCAGCCCTACCGATGGGACCCAGCGGAACCCGCGCCCAAGTGAGCAAGCTCGATTTGGGCCCGCGACGCCGCCTCGCGGCATTCTGTGAGCTAGGCTTTCCATGAATACTGGAAATTCTCACAGAATAGGGTGCAATCGATGGCCGAAGAGCAGCAACCAGAAGAAGCTGCCCCAGCTAGCGGCGGCAGCGGCATGCTTGGCAAACTGATGATCGCGGGCTTTATGGGCTTTGTCATTCTGACCGAGTGCCTGTTGGCTTATTTCTGGATTCCCAGTGCCGACGACATCGCCGCGCGAGCCCAGGCGAAAATAGCTGACGATATGGCTCAGCGAAATGAAGACGACTTGGGCGTCGAGTCCGCTGAAACAGCCGGTTTGGTCGAAGTCGACTTCGGCGAGTTCAATATCACTGCGGCACAGCCGTCAACGAACTCCTCGCTTCGAATCGACTTTATAGTCGCCGGCACGGTCGCCAAGGAGAATAAGGACAAAGTCGAAGAACTTTTCGAGGCGAAGAAGTACCGTTTTGCCACCAATGTCGAGTACGTCATTCGAAATGCCGAGATCAGCGAGTTGAACGACCCAGGTTTGGGCTTGATTCAAAGGCAGATTTTGACGAAAAGTAATCGCCTTTTCGGCGAAACTCTTGTCAAAGAGATCCTGATCACAGGATTTTCGCTCGTCGATCAATAGGCCCTCGCGGTTCGCGACATAGGGATGGATTCCAGTGTCCGACGAAAACGACGAAATTGGCCAAAATGAGATCGAAGATCTTCTCCGCCAAGCACAGGCCGGGCAGGGAAGTTCGCCCACCGACTTGGCGCATCCGGATCCGAACGAATCCAGCGAGCCAGAGCCTGTCGCCGAGGTGCCGCAAGCGGGCGCTCCTGCCGCCGTCGGGCCAACCGACATCGACCTGCTGTTGAGTCAGGCCGAACAGGCAATCGCGTCCATCGATTCCCCGAGCCCTCAGCAAGACGACACGATCCCGTTCTCGTTCCGGAATCTGAGTGGAACGCCCGCCAATAACGAGGCGGCAACGCTCGAACTGATTCAAGACGTCAGCCTCGACGTACGAATCGAACTCGGGCGATCCAAAATGCGGCTCGACGAAGTACTGCAACTCAAACAGGGCTCCGTCGTATCGCTCGACCGACTCGCGGGCGATCCGGTTGATGTGTTTGTCAACGGACGCTTGATCGCACGCGGAGAAGTTCTCGTGCTCAATGACAATTTCTGCATTCGTGTTGGCGAACTCGTCGCCGGCAACCAAGCATCATAGTGCAGATCGACTTGAGATAAATGCCGAGAGGCGAGAAGACGATGTCGTCATGAATGCAACCAGCTCATCAAGACGTCGCGCGAAGGTCGTCCAGTCAAGGAAGTACACCGACCCGTCATCATGAATCGACACCTCGCGCAATCAACTTAAATCCAAGTCGTGCGAAAAAACTGAAACGCACGTAGGCAAGGAAGCCGAAATGTCCCCGACGCCATTGGGAACCGCGACCGCAACGACGCACACTAGAACGTTGTGTCGCCATCGAATGATGCTGGTCGTATCCCGCAGTGCGAGTTGGCGAGACATCGCGCGTCTCGTCGTGTTCGTCATCGCAGCCTCGTCTCTATGCACAACAGCTCGAGCACAGGCGTTCGACAACAGCGACGCGGGCGGGCTTGGCCGGCAAATTAAACCTTATATCGGCGCCGAACGACCACCGGCTCGACAACCCGATGCGACTGGCCCCTCGTTGAACACTCGATATGGCAGCTTGCCCGCAGCCAATGCCCCCGCATCAACTCGAGGCCAAAGGCAAACACAACCAGACAATTCGGCATCTTCGTCGCCGAGCCCATTCGCTCGCGGACCGGCCGCTCCATCCTCGGCCACTCCACCGTCGTCCGCTCCACCCTCATCCGCTCCGTCCTCGGAACGACCGAACGAGCGGTTCGAGAACAATCGGACTGCGACCAACGACGCGCCCGTAACAACGTTCCGAGGTCAATTGTCTTCGGACGAACCGATTCCTTTGGAGCCGCCCGACGAATCGGCGTCGCAATCGGCACCTCCAAAAACGCCGACGGGCGAGATCTGGACGGTCATCACGAGCCTGGCAATGGTTCTCGGCTTGTTCTTTGTCGTTGTGTTCATCAGTCGCCGCACGGCTGCCGGCGGCACCATGGCGTTGCCGAAAGAGGCGTTCGACGTGCTCGGGCGAGCTGCTTTGGCCGGACGCCAACAAGCTCAAGTCGTCCGATTTGGCGACAAGCTGATTCTGCTGGCCGTCAGTGCGACCGGAGTGGAATCACTCGCCGAGATTACGTCGCCTGACGAAGTTGAACGCGTTGCCGGGCTTTGCCAACAACATCGTCCAGACAGCGTGACGCGTTCCTTCCAACAAGTGCTTCACCAATTCTCGAGGGACAAGACAACGTCCGGTTTTGTGGAAAGCGAATCGTCGAACGAGCCAACGGCTGAGGAGTCGGTGAGCGAGTTTGAGAGACTCGCCTAATCGTCTCAGTCGAGGACGAACGGCTGATCGACTGTGAATCAAAGAGAACAGAATGTCGCGGAAGGCAACGATGCCAAGAAACAAGAAACAAAAACGGACGCTCAAGAGTTCGCTACGAGCTCTTTCGCGGTGGCGAGCGCCTCGCGGCAAAGTGCTCACGGCGCTTTGGGTGGCAATCTTCGGATTGACGGCATGCACGATCGTCTATGGCCAGACGAATCCGGGCGCCGAGATTATTCGCGCTGCGGAATCAGCGCCCGAGATTGACAGCGAGTGGTCGGCATTGGGTGGCCCGCCCGTTTGGACCAGTCCCGAAGGACTCTCGTCTTCGCTGCAAGTCATGTTACTGCTAACTGTGCTGAGTTTGGCGCCGGCCGTACTGCTGATGACCACAAGTTTTGTCCGAATCGTTGTCGTCTTAGGGCTGCTGCGACAAGCCATGGGAACGCAGCAGCTGCCGCCGGGCCAAGTGATTACCTCCATCGCGATGTTCATGACGCTGCTCATCATGACGCCCGTTTGGACGGAGGTTTACAACGACGCGATCGCACCTTATTCGGATCCCGAGTCGGGCATGAGCCCCGCAGAAGCTTGGGACGCCGGCGTTCGCCCCATACGTCGATTCATGTCGCTGCAGATAAAGAATGCGCACAATCGCCAAGACGTCTGGATGTTCTATCGTTATTACGCGAACAAGGACACGACGCCTCCCACGAGTTACGCAGAAGTGCCTTTACAGGTCTTGATCCCGGCTTACATGTTGAGCGAGCTCAAGGTCGCCTTCATGATCGGATTTCAGATCTACCTTCCGTTCCTGATTCTCGACATCGTCGTAGCCAGCATCACGATCTCCATGGGAATGTTGATGCTGCCGCCGGTGATGATTTCCCTGCCGTTTAAGCTCTTACTTTTTGTTCTCGTCGACGGCTGGAACCTGGTGGTCGGTATGTTGCTCGAGAGCTTCGTTCCCTACACCTGACGATGCGGCGATGCGCACCGGCTAGTCACGCGTACCAAGACTGTTAAGAGGAAATGTTCGATGAGTCCCGATGCCGCGATTGATATCGGTCGTCAAGCGATCTTCACAAGCCTTCTGATTGGTGCCCCGATCCTGATCACGGGAATGTTGGTCGGACTCACGATCGGATTATTGCAAGCCTTGACGCAGGTGCAAGATCAGACCGTTTCCTTTGTCCCCAAAATCGCCGCCATGGTGTTGATGTTGACGTTTTGCCTGCCGTGGCTCATGCAACGTTGGGTCGACTACTCGCGCGAACTCTACACAAACATTCCCAGCATCGTGATGCGCCAGCACTAGCCGCATCACCCGTTGGGGCGTCTTGCATTTTGTGAGGTCAAGCGACAACGCCGTGTTCATTCTCGAACAATTTCTGAATCAATTCCTGGTGTTCGTGTTTGTGTTGACACGTTTCACCGGCCTTGCGCTTACCGCGCCGGTTTTCGGCACCCGCTCGGCGCCGATGCAAGTGCGAGCTCTGTTGGCTGTCGCGATTTCGTTTCTGGTCGCCCCCTTGTACTGGGGCGCCGAAATCGGCAAGCCTGAAAATCTGCTTCAAATGGTCACGTTGATGGGCCAAGAGGCGGTTGTTGGCCTGACGATTGGCGTCGGCATGATGTTCCTGTTCAGCAGCCTGCAGCTCACCGGACACGTCGTGGGCCAGATGTCTGGAATGCAGTTGGCCGATGTGTTCGATCCCACGTTCAACTCGAGCGTTCCTGTCTTCGCGCAGTTGCTCGAATTGATTGCACTGGCAGTCTTCTTCGGCATTGGCGGGCATCGCCAGGTCCTCAGCGCCCTACTCGACACATTTACCTGGATCCCGCCGGGCGACGCATCGTTCTCCGCCGAAATGACGCCCGCGCTCGTTCAGCTGTTGCAAGTTGCATTTGTCGTCGGCGTTCGCACTGCGGCGCCGATGATCACGGCATTGCTCATGTCGATGCTCGTGCTCGGTCTGATCAGCCGAACCTTGCCCCAGCTCAACATTTTGGCCGTCGGTTTCAGTCTCAATATGATGGTGATGATGGGAACCATGTTCATGGCCTTGGGTGCCATCATCTATGTGTTTCAAGAGCAGGCGATACAGGCGATCGAACATCTGAGATCCGCGTTGACGGTCGTCCCGTAGTAGGCCGTTCCCATAGCAGACCGTTCCCATAGCAAGGCGAGTTGCGTTTCACGCGTCAGCAGATGGCGGGCGACAAGAGTCAGAGGAATTAGCCAACCGTGATGGACCAGGGCGACAAGCAACATGAAGCGACGCCGCATCGCCGCGAGCAGGCGAGGCAGAAGGGGCAGACTCCCAAGAGTCAAGACTTGGCCTCAGCCGCTCTGCTGGTCGGCGCTATGTTGGCCCTGATGTACTTTGGCGATGGCATCGCCAATTTCTTCGTCAGCTACACCAAACTCCAGTTTGAAACAGCGTGGCTTGACATGGATCAAGGCGGCGCGGTGGCAAACAGTCGCAGTGTCATCTATGCGCTGAGCCATGTCATGCTGCCGTTCTTGGGCATTCTTCTTCTGATCGCTATCGGCGTCAATTTAGCTCAAGTCGGCTTTATGTTTTTGCCTGAGAAGGTCGCCTTTGACACGAGTCGGATCAATCCGTTAAAGGGACTTGGCCGGTTGGTGACGATAACCAACTTCACTCGATTGGCCTTCGGCATTTTCAAGATTCTCGTGGTCGCCGGCGTCGGGCTGTGGAGTCTCTGGGGCGAGAGAGATGCGATCATCACGCTCGGCAGCCAATCTGGGCTGCAAATCGGCACGTACATTGTCGAAGTCACTCTTTGGACTTGTCTCAAGATCGGCGTAGCGCTGCTCATCCTGGCGTTGCTCGATTACATGTTTCAGCGATGGAAGCACGAGCAAGACATCCGCATGACGGATCAAGAGATGCGCGAAGAGATGCGGTCGATGCAAGGCGATCCGCACATGATCGCCCGCCGCCGCGCAATCCAGCGCCAGCTTGTGCTCAACCGAATGTCGACGATCGTACCAAACGCCGATGTTGTCGCAACGAATCCAACCGAACTCGCTATCGCGATCAAATACGACATGGCGTCGATGGAGGCGCCGATTGTGGTTGCCAAGGGGGCTGGCGTTCTAGCCCAACGTATTCGCCGCATGGCGCTCGAACACGAGATTCCCATTGTCGAGCGAAAAGAGTTGGCGCGCGCTCTGTACAAAGGTGTCGAAATCAACCAGCCGATTCCCGCCGAGCAATACACGGCCGTCGCCGAATTGCTCAAATACGTCTACGAGCTGAAAGGCATCGAACCGCCGACTCCGGCCAACGCCGCCTAACGAGCTCGGACTTCGCGCGCCACGGTGGGCAGGTAACGATCTAGCCTAAAGAGTCGTCCTCTATCCGACTTTCTTTCGTGCCTTTTCGTGGCCAACTCCATCTGACGAGAAAGGACGAGCCGCGAAAAACACGAGAAACGACGAAAAGTTGAAATGCGCACGCGGCGAGCTCGTGTGGTGTGCTTTGACTCGGCCTGACGATTGGATTTCCGCTCGACGACTTACTTCAACGCTTCCAATGCTTTCCGCCGATTGATTGCCGCGTCTTCGAAGTCGGGATCGACAGCCAGCGCGGCGTCGTATTGCTTGACCGCCTCGGCCGGCTTGTCGCGTTGCATCAACACCAAGCCGAGCTCGTTTAGGGCTTGAACATCACCCGGCGCGATTTCAACCGCGCCGCGCAGCCATTGTTCAGCTTCCTTTAGGTTTCCAGCGCGAGCGTGCGTTTGTCCCAGAAAAAACATTGTGTCAACATCCAACGGCGCAAGCCGCTGAGACTCGTTGAGTGCTTTGATCGCATTCCCATAATCTTTGAGGCCGATGTAGACGAGTCCTAACTCGTACTGGGCAAATGCGACATTGGGTTCGATTGTAAGCCCAGTTAGAAGAAAGTGCTTCGCATTTTCCAAATCGCCGCGGGCAGCAAGCAATTGACCCAAACGCATCTGAGCCGGGTAGTACATCACGTCTTGGTCGATAATGTCATGGTAGAGCGGGATCGCCGCGTCGCCATCGCCCGTCTCGCGCAAACAATCGGCGGCGACAACAAGGCTGGCGAAATCGTTTTCAATCAAGTCGAGCGCCTGCAAGGCGAGTGGTCCGGCCTCGTCAAACTTGCCCGCCCAGTGCAAAACCTTCGAGAGGTTGCGCAATGCGACGCCTCGTTCAAATGAGTCGATGCCGCCTTCGATCCGGCCAGCGACTTCCTGCTTAATCTCGTCACTCAATTCGGCGTCCGCCCCAACGACTCCATTCTCTTGCAGCGTCTCGAATAGCCACTGGCCAAGCAATCGATGGCCTTCGATCTTGGGATGGACGTGGTCCAGAAACAGCTCGTTGCCCATGCTACCGTGCCCGTAGGTGTCGACGCAATGTTGCTGCAGCTTCGATGCGAAGTCGACCAATGGGACATTGCGCAACTTGGACGTCCGGCGGATAGCCGAAACGATATCGTCGACCGCTCGCAAAGGGCAGATGTCGTTCTCAAGCGCCAACGAGAAGGAATCTTGCGCTTCGTCATACCGTTTCAATTTAAAGAGGCTCTGGCCAATGCGATAGTGCAGCAGAGCTTGCTGGTCATCGATGTCCCGAGCCATTTCGTATTCGCGAAGCGAGCCTTCAACGTCTCCCTGCTCCGCATGCTCTTCGGCAATCGAAACGTGCGTGAAGAATCGGTCGGATTGCTCTGCGGACAAGCCTTCCTTTGCATCACTGCGAAACGGCGAGCAATCCTTAAAATTGGAAGCCGGAGTCACAAACACGATCTTGGCGCCGGCGTTCCGGGCAATCGCCACCATCCTCAGCAAGTTCTTCTCGTAGTGCTCAATGACGTGAGCTCGCCAAGCCTCGTCGCGCTGGTAGCTCGATGGGCCAATCGTGTGATTGAGGATCTCATCGACTTCGCCTGGCAGCTCGAAACGCTCTGGCTTTTGCGGCGGTTTGCGCAGTCCGCGAGTGGTTCTCTCGACGATAGTCCATGTGCGAGTCTGACTGAGTTTGCCGGCGATACTCAGGCCGAGTTTGTTACCCGTCAACATGTCGTCATAAGTACGCCACTCCAGGAATTCGTTTTGAGCGGTGTAGACGATAAACAGATCCGGATCGTACTGCGTCAGTTCCTCCATCACCGCCGCGACTCGATAGCTCGCGTAGCTCACCCCGCCCGCGTTGATGACCTCCCATTTCTTCGATGGATCGGACTGCGTCAAGTAGTTTCGCAGCCATCCGGAATAGGATGTTGGGTCGCGAAACGGGCGCCCGAAAGTGGTCGAGCCACCAACACAGAAGATCCGATAGGCGCCCTCCGCTTTGTCTCGCCGAAACGTCTGCGGGTTGAACCAGGGCGTTTTGTTTTCGGCCGTCGTGAGAACCTGAGGGTCGTCCTCCAGCGGAACAAAAAGCGGAATGTCGGACGAGAATCCGACGAACGGATCCTCCGTGTCCGTAACCGGTCGCACTCCGATGATTGCCAACCCCAGTTCCAACGCCAGGAAAAAAGCCGAAGTGGTGATCAGCGAGTAAAGCAGTTTTCGATACCAAGGAATCGACACGTTTTGGGCTCACTAACGAGTAAGGCAGTTCACCCAACCGGTGATCGCCGAATCAACTCCGCCTCGAGGCGTCTACGTCGTTCCATCTTACCCAGATGGTCGCAGAATATCAGCAACACGCCAAGAATACACAGGAACGCACTTGGAATCGCGGACATACCCCAAACCGCCGTCGAGCGCCCATTAAAACCGAGTTTAATCACGACAAACATTTGTATCTGCGCGAATTGAAAGGACTTTCAACGGTCCACCTTCGAATGACGCGCCACAACTTGGGATCGTCGATGGTTTCGCCCTGGCCTTGTCGACGATAAGCAACACCGTTTCTGTCAATTGGTATACTTTCCGGAGCAATTCTCTGTTCCGGATCAGCCAATCGTCGAAAAGCGGTATCGGCTTGGCAATCGCAGGCTACACCGAACCGCAACGACTTAAGTTGCCTCCTTTGCGGCGCGATCTCGCGCAGAGAATTCGGCGAGTGCCCGTCAACGCCCCTTCTACTGTTCGCCGATGGATCAAACCGAGTCAACATTCGGAGAGCGATTCTTATGCCCGCAGACAACCCCGCCGACGAAAACGAAATTCGCCGTAAAGCGAGCAGTTTTGATTCCGTGGAGTCCCGAGATGCTTTTCTGGCTGAAGCGTGTGGTGAAGACGTTGAGCTCGCTGAACGGCTGAAACGAGAACTAGACGCTGCACCCGACAGAGCGAAGCCGACGGCAATCGCTAGAAGCCGCGACGTCGCTGCGTGCTGTACCGCTCGAGAGCGTCTTCGATGATCGGCAGCGCGATCTCCATCGGCTGGAAATCGTCTACTTCAACCGCCTTGCCCTCCAGCATTTTGTAGTCTTGAAGAAAGCGACGTAGCAGAGCAAGTCGATGAAGCGGAAGTTCACTCGCTTCCTTGAAACCGTTGTACTCAAGATCGTCGACTGCCACGGCGAGGATCTCATGATCTTGCTTGCCGCTGCCGAGCATCGTCATCACGCCGATTGCTCGAGCTTTAACGAGCGTCAGCGGCGCAACCGGCTCCTGGCAGAGCACCAACACGTCCAGCGGATCATCATCTTCCGCGTACGTCTGTGGAATGAACCCATAGTTGGCGGGGTAGTGGACTGCCGAGTAAAGCACGCGATCAACTCGAAGCAGGCCCGTCGACTTATCCACTTCGTACTTCACCTTCGATCCAGTGGGGATCTCGATCACGCCAACAAACTCGCCCGGCAAGTTTTCTCCGGGAGTCACATTATGCCAAGGATGGGTCGTAGCAATTCACAGTTTGGGATGGGATGAAAAGAAGGCGTGAAAAGGGAGACGTGGCTCACAATCGTGGTTGCGGCTCCTGTCGCAGACCGCACCCAAAACAAACACTGCGACTAGAAACTGCGGGAAGCCCCAGCCACAGAAACCCCCGCGCTTCGTTGATGAAGTATTCGTCACCAAGATCGAATTTCAAGGCGGTAACGGCAAAGAGCATCGCTGACCCGACGTGTTTGTCTTCGAGGCGACTCACCTTTGCCCGTTGAGCGGATTAGCTTAGTGGCCGCCGTACCCGTTCGCCATATCGAATATTCGGGTCGTAGCGAACGGGAATGTCCTGTCC
Source organism: uncultured Pirellulaceae bacterium (assembly GCA_964567745.1). GTDB lineage: Bacteria > Planctomycetota > Planctomycetia > Pirellulales > Pirellulaceae > CAZMNY01. The sequence continues at coordinate 119,052 of CAZMNY010000001.1, forward strand.
TTGTGTTACGTGTCCATAAAAATTCACCGATTGCACGGACTGCCAGCTGGCAACGCCAATGGGAATGTCATCGAAACTCAAGTCCCGTTTATTGAAAAAAAACGAGTTCACGCATTTGGCCAGTATTGAAGTTGACCACTTAGACGCTCAGCGGGTTACACTGTATCGGGCGAATCGCCCTCACGATTGCCAGGTCTAGACGATTTCCCGAGCCAATTAGTATGACAAGAGAGATCGAACCAGTCGCCGTTCATCAATATGAGGCCGGCGAACTTTCGTCGGCGTTGGAGTTCTTGAAACGGACCCGAAGCGAACTGCGACAACTTCGTTTTGTGCGAGTTTGGACCGATCGATTCGCAATTTACGATGTCAATCAAGATCGCTTCGAAATCCTCAGTCTGGGATACGAGCATCAAGACATCGTGCCAGTGCTCGATGCCGTGAACACCGCATTCAAACGCGAGACAATTCACGAGCCGACTTCAAGCGAATACAAGCAATTCAAGACCGGCCGGCGATACCCCTGGGCTTACGATCGAGTGATGTAAGTTGCGAGCGTGAGTGACCGCAAAGGCGTCATACGTCGACTCAATCAAGTGAGTCCGGCAAGACAACGGATCCGCCGCGACACTTGAGTCGGATTGTGTTGCCGTAGACTTGACCGCGTAATGGATTCGCCGCCCATCGCCGGGTCCGTCCCATTCGTTAAGCAGAACTTGGCCATTGTCGCCATGAACGGCAAATTCGACCAGCTGTTTATGCCAGACCGTTCCGTGAACTGGGCCGGTGTCAACGTCATCGGTGTCGACGGCGCGAACACCGTGAGCGTCGACGAACCAAGCAGCGAGCGGTGTTCCGAGGCAAACCGTTTGTGAATCGTCAACGCCGTCATGTTCTACGACAAAGATGCCGTTGACTTTTGCCGAACCGAAAAGGGGGGCGAAATAGCTTGCCGACGAATCCGCTTGGATGGATTCGATGCCACCGTTTCATTGTGCGCGCCAGCACGGCTTTGGCTGCGGCTTCGCGGATCGTTTCGCCTGACATGACGCTCACTTTGACAACCCGACGGTGCGGCAGCATAGCGGACTTTTGTCTAGCGGCGAAACTGAACAACACGCACCAATCCATCAAAGACGCAATTGCCGAGTTCATTTTGGATCAGTGAGCGCACTTTGTCGGCGGAGCCGCCGCCAATGCCTGCGCCGATGAGCAGAATGGCCATTGATCGAAAACCATGACTGGCGGCCAGTTCGACGGCGTGGCGGACAGAGTCGCTTATCGACTGTTGCGACGAGCGCCACCACATGCTGATGCCCGCCACATGGATAATCGCTTTGAACGGGAGAGTACCCGAGCCCGTGATGACCGCGCCGCCAAGAGGAATAGAACCGTGCTTCGCTAGTTCCCGGAAAGGACCGTAGCCACATCGTTTCTTAATCGCTCGGGAAACGCCTTGCGGCAAGAGCAGCCACCAGGGAATGATGTTTCGGTTCCACGCATTGACAATGGCATCGACGTCTTGGTCAAGAAGATCACCGTCAACGACCTCTATTTCCATTGAACTGCGCCCACGAATAGGAAGTCTCAGGATCCGGCGTCGGAGACCCGAGCGCCAACTTGCAGATTGCTTTCCGGCGCCAAAATGACGACTTCGCCTTCGGAAAGTCCCGATTTGACTTCCACGATTTCGTCGTTCATCAAGCCGACTTCCATCGCCTGCTTCTCCGCTCGGTTGTTGCGGATGACGAATACTTGCCAACCGTTGTCGTCGCCGCGAAAGATTGCCGAGCGAGGTATAATCAAGGCATCGCTTTGCTCGTCTGTAAACACACGCACGCGAACTCGATAGTCGACGCCGAGCTCACCCTGCGACTTCAATTGAGCCAACACGCCTGGTGAGAAGCGAATAATCACAGTCACCCTTTGCTGCTCAACCCCAAGCGAACTGATCTTCATGAACCCCGTCGGATAGATTCGCTCAACGACGCCGGCGACGCCATTCCCCGCGGCAGCACCGACCGCGGGACCATAAATCTCAACCGGATCGCCTCGCCGAATCCGGACCACATCCTCACTCAAAATGTTGGCCTCGATTTCCAGCCGCCCCATCTCGCCAATACGAAGCAATACGGCGCCGCCCGCGAGCTGTTGTTCGTTTGTGATCAGCCGTTGAAGCACGACGCCGTCCACCGGGCTCTTCATCTCACTGCGAGTCTTGCGAGTGATCGCCTGCCGCAAGCGCGCCTCGGACTCTTCCTTCTGTTGCCGAATGACCGCCCCTGATAGCGTCTTCTTGTTGATCTGCTCAGTCACGATGCGAGGCAACAGATTCGTCGCCGCTTGCATCGACTTGAGTGCTTCGAGAGTCAAGATATCTTGGCGGTAGTTGATCTGACTCTCGACAACAGACAGTTCGGCTTTGTCCAGTTCGTCCTGAGTCTCCGCGCCGCTCTCGGCCAATTTACGGATCCTGCGAAGAAAGCCCTCAGCGTAGTCGAGCCGACTCTTGCCCGCGATCTTCCTCGCTTCGGCAGCGGCGACCGTTGAGATCATCGACTTCACGAACAGCTCCGCCTGCTCACGCGTGCTGCTCTCGACAGTTGAATCGTTGTTTTCAATAAGCGATGCGGCGACCCGTTCAACTGCCGCGGTGGCCTGAGCCACTTCCTCTTCCACATCCGAGGTGGAAATCCGAGCAACAATCTGACCAGCCGCTACCTTTTCGCCCTCAAGCAACTCGATCGCCTCGACTCGGCCCGCAAACGGCATCGTGACAAGATGCTCCTCCGGCAAACGCGTCTTGCCTCGCTCGTCGACAAACTCGCGAATCGCGCCTCGGTCGACGCGAGCCGTTTGTACGGGCAGACCTGTCGACATGGTCGCGTAGCCCAGCGCGACCGCCGCCACGAGCAATACCAGAATGCCGACAAGCAGCCAACGGTTCATTGTCTTGTTCCATAGCAAAGTCGAACCGAATGAAATGACGAAACTTGACGCGCCATTGTTCGAACGGCTCCACACTCTCCACTATTAACCAGCGTCATGTTTGCCGGCGTCACGATTAACCGACGTCACGACTGCCGCTCGGCGAACGACTGTTCGCTATTCCTTGACCTTCAATGCCTCCAAGTAGTCCATTCGCCACAAGGATCGCTGAACGACCGCGTGAGCCGCTAGCGAAAAGACGACCGCAATTACCATTGTAGTCCACCAAATCCAGGGCGGACTGACGACGGGAAGCCGAATCAGGTCGTTGCTGAACGAAGTCGCCGTCAGCCAAGTCAGACACCAACCGACGGGCAACCCCAAAATACTGCCGGTCAAACTGGTCGACATGCTCTCGCGCAAGAACATGCTGCCGATTTGCCACTCGCTGTAACCTAACGCTCGAAGCGTGCCGACCTCGCGCTGCCGCTCGGCCAAACTCACCATCGACGCGTTGACAATACTGCCAAAGAAAACGACGCCCGAAAACAACACGAGGATGCCGATGAAGACGAATTGATTTTGCAGCAGGGTCTCATTGATCTGCTTTATCATCGCTCGACGCGATTGAATTCCTTGCACGTTTGGTTTGCCGGCAAGCTCGCGATAGAGAGACTGGATCTTGGCAGGCTCGCGAACCGTGGTCAGCTGTGCGCCGCTCATGATAAACGGTTCGCCGACAACGCGACTGAGGTAATCGATCCGAGCATACGCGGCGAGCCCCATATAGCTGTCGGCAATCTGAATCACGACAACGTCCATTGGTCGCCGCTCGCCTTTGACCGGGATCATCGTGAAACGGTCGCCAAGCCCGAGGTGCAATAGCTCGGCCAATCGTTTCGTCAATACGACTCCCGATTCTGGGATGCGAATCGGTTCGCCGTCGCTGTCGTGAGGAATCGTCAAACGCGCGCCGGAAGCCAGCCCTGTGATGCCGCCCTTGAGTTGATAGGGTCCATTTTCAAAAGTGCACGCCACGTTCAAAATCGGCTCGACATGATCGACGCCCGCGACGCGCTGCAGCTCGGCCAACGCACCTCGCCCTAATTCGTTTTCAAAAGTGACTTCGATGTCGCTACGCACCGTCTTATGGAACTGAAACTGGAGCAGGAAATCTTGAGCCTCCGCCATCATGAAGCCGGACACCAGCAAGCCCGCTCCCATCATTGCTGCGAAGACTCCTGTTGCTGTCCGAGTGCGATGTCGAAGCAAGCTGCGAATGACCATTCGCCAGCTTGAACTGAGTCTCTGCCAAGCCGCGCCGAGCAGCGATTCGAGCCAAACTCGTCCGCCCCGCTTTGGAGGCTCGGGCCGCATCGCCTCCGCCGGCTGCAGCTGCAGCATCGCGCGAGAGCCGCGAAAGACCCCGAGCAGCGAGCAGGCGATACTGACACTGATGCCAATTGCGTGGGTGGTCCACGAGAACCCGCTGCGCAAATCGGGAAACTCGAAAAACCATTGGTAAACGGCGGTCATTCCGGTTGCGGAGAGATAACCGAGAAAGCTCCCTAACACCCCGCCGAGCAAGCCGACACACAGCCCGTACATCATGAAGTGCCAGAAGATTTGGCGGTCGTAGTAACCGAGCGCTTTCAAGGTGCCGACGACAACCCGTTGCCGACGAGCCATCCTCATAATGAGCACGTTGAGCACAAGCGCCGCCACGACGAGAAAGATCGTTGGAATCACGGTGGCAATATCGCCGAGGCTTTTGATTTCATTGCTCAGAAACTGATCGGACGGCTGAAGTTCCAACGGCGTCGTGGAAAACACTCCGTATGCTTCAAGTCTCAATTTCGCACGGCGAAGAATATCATCGACTCGCTCACGCGCCTCGGGCGCCAAAATCCCCACGACCTCGTTCGCCGCTCCTTCAAAGTCGAAAATCTCTTCCGCATACGATCGCTTGACATAGAACACGCCGTAATGAGCCGGATCCGGCACAAGCGTCCCAGGGCCAACGAGATACGTGAACTCGCTGCTGATCGCCGTGCCGACAATGACAAGATCTTGTCGACGGTTGTTGAGGACGAGATGAATCGATTGCCCCGGCGCGAGCGAGTGAGCTTTCGCGAACTTCTCGCTAACGATGACTTCGTTTTGACGGCGGTCGCTGAAATAATCTCCTTGCCGCAAGACGATGCCGTTAATCACCGGCTGACGCCGATCGGGCAGCGACAGCACTGCGCCGTTAACCGGCTCAGGAACGTTGGCCATATCAACGGTCGCCATGAATCGAATCCGAGTGCGCACTTCGCTTATGCCCGAAAGCGAGTCGAGCGATTCCAGCTCGCTTAGCGGCACCTTCTTCAGGCCAATCCAAAAATCGGCCATTCGGCATTGGCGATAATAGCGTGATTTCGCCGCGTCCAAGTTGTGAAACGCCGACTGCATCCCGACGAAACATGTAATCCCAACCGCCATGATGCTGGCGATCAAGAACAACAGACCCTTTGCGTCGTAGAGCTCGCGAATGAGTTTGCGCTGAAGCATCCTCACCAGACCACCTCTTCGGGCATGATCGGCGCCTCGTTCGGCAGGTCGCTGGAAATCTCGCCGCTGCGGAGATGGATAACACGGTCGGCAACTTGAGCCAGCGCGGAGTTGTGTGTGATGACGATGACGACCTTGCCGAGTTGCCGATTCAAGTCGAGCAAAACGCGAAGCACTCGCTTGCCCGTCTCAAAATCAAGTGCTCCGGTCGGCTCGTCGCAGAGCAACATCGCGGGGTTTCCCGCTACCGCTCGAGCGATCGCGATTCGCTGCTGCTCGCCGCCTGACAACTGCCCGGGAAAATGATCCGCTCGATCCGTTAAGCCGACAAGTTCGAGCATCTCATCGACATCGCGCGGATTCTGGCTGATCTCCGTCGAGACGAGAATGTTCTCACGCGCGGTCAAATTGGGGACCAGGTTGTAGAACTGAAAGACGAAACCAACGGCATCTCGACGGTAACGAGTCAGTTCGTTGCGACTACTTCGAGCGAGGTCGTTGCTGCGATAGAGGATCTCACCCGACGACGGCGAGTCGAGTCCGCCGATCAAGTTCAGAATCGTCGTCTTACCGGAGCCGCTCGGCCCTACGATCGCCAAGAACTCACCCGGCTCAACTCGAAACGACACGCCGTTAAGCACCCGCACATCGACCTCGCCCATGGAAAACGTCCTCGAGACGTCCGCCAACTCCAAGATCGGCTCGCCGCTGCGCCCTACCAGGTTCTCGTCCTTTGGCTCGTTCATCGACCATTTTCAGATTTTCTTCGAATCCGCGCGTTTTGCGCGCGACGACAACCACGTCTTACTCCATTGTACTTCAGCGTGAAATGGGGTATTCGGCTTGCAGTGTACAAGCCGAGACAAACGACGAGCCATGTCTCACGCGAGGTCGCACTGAGGCGCGGAGAAATCTGATTCAATCTGTCTCCGCGTGCTTAACGTCTCCGCGTGACCAACTGCTTTCTGAAAGTAAACCTAATCGCCACTTCCCGGAGCGAAAGGCGACACTAGCGCGGTGGCTCATCTGTCTCGGAGAGACTTCGGGGAAAGTCGTCAAAAAATCTAGCGACGTTTCTGAAAGTATTAGTCCGGCTGACGCAGGAAATGCCCCGACGAGTGCCAAAGTCATGACATCGAATGGCGCGCGGTTCATGCAAGATTGATCGACGCTGTGTTCGACGCGGTGTTTGCAACTGCATACGAACGCCGAGTGAACAGCTTGCCCGTTTCTCGGCCGCCTCTATCGTTCACTCCGCCCCCGCTTTTCGTCAACGTGATAACGACCGTGAGCGAAGCGTTCTCAAGGAGGATGAGATGGCGAGAAAAGGGTGGTTCGGCGGACGGGCGAATCGGCGACAGAAACAACGAATCCGACAACATCGCCGCCGGACGTGGCGCCGGTTGACGATGGAGTCGTTGGAAGACCGGCGACTCCTTGCAAGCGACATCGCGCATTACGAACTGCTTGACGATGGTGGCGTCGCCAGCGACGAAGGAGCATCGGACCCAACAGTGCAAGCTGCCTCCCTTCCGGCCAACCCTGTCAGCGGGCCGAGCTTGATCGAGCCGCCCGAAAACGGCGGACTCGATGGCGTGGCGACGCAAACCTGGCCCCACTGGCCAACACCGCAAGGCAACAGCGGACCGCTCGATCAAACTCCGCTTGCCAACTCGTTCTCTTCCTTCCCACTCGGCAACTTCCCATTCACTCCACTCGGCGCGATGCCGACTTGGCCATTCTCGCCAAACTCGCTTGGTGCGAATGCTAGTTCGACGACGACAGATGAGTATGGACACCACTGTGGAGCGTTCTATGGCGGCTTCATTTGGGGTGGGTTCTTTGCCTTTCCTTACTCGTGGCCAGGCCCCAACCCATTCCCTTCGCCACGACCGACTCCGCCAACTCCCACACCCGGTCCGACTCCACCCGCGCCAGCGCCGACCCCGCCAGCCAACTCAGCTCCCTTCGCCATCAACGATCAGGTCCCGCTAGAACTGTCATTAGTTGACGAAGGCAATCCGCAGCTCATCGTCGCAATTCTCAACGACCACCGACTCACCCTGACGCCTCGGCGCGATGCGCACGGCAAAACTCGGCTGACGATTCGCGCCGTTGATGCTGAGGGCGACTCGCAAGATGCCGACGTTGTCGTGAATGTGAAACCGCAAAACGACGTCCCGATTCAACTCATTGATCGACTCGTGATCACCGCGATGGAAAACTGTTTCGGTTTCATATCTTGCCACAACTAGGCATTATCCGGCCGACTGAACGCATCGCTGTCTTCGACAACGTGGTGTTTATTGGAAACGGTGAGTTTACCGTGTGCCAAGCAGGTCCGGACGCGTCGTCAGAGAAGATGTTGCCCGTTTTCGTAAGGGTCAATGTGAAGGACGGCGGAACGTTTCGCCTCGACAAGCTAACTCCCTCACGAGTTGCCCGAGCAACACAGTTGGATGTCGAGAAATTCTCCACACCGTCGACGGAACGACGAAGTTTTTGGTATGGGGTTTCCAAGTTTTCATTTGAAGGCGAACAACTCGTGTTCGCCAAATTCGACTTGGCCGACTACCAAGTTGGCAATTCACCTGATGGTCCGTTTTACTCGTCGCTCGACAAGAAGACGCTCGTCGAGGTATTTGGTGAGCCGATTCGATACGGCAAGAACAAGCTCCGAATGCCATAACCGGTACAGATGATTGTCGCGTTCCCCGCCGCTGTGCAGTCGCGATCGAAGTGGCGTTTGCGGTGCTGCCGTGGCGGATGGGGGGATTGTGTGGGTCCGGAGTTGGGGTGCTTGAAAGTTCGAGGGCGGGTCGGGTTGGAGAATCGTGTGGCGAATGGACGAAGAAACTACTATGGATAGCATTCGTCCGTTCATCGCTCCTTCATCTTGAAATGTGTCCAGCCCTGTGTCGAAATCCAGTTTTCACCGTTACCCATTTTGGTCGCCTAGATTCTGGCATGGGATGCGAGTCTCCGCTTGGTTTCGGCTCGTGAGCGAACACGGTTTTCGCATTCATCCGTTTCGTTGGCCGCTCGCGTTCGGCGTCACCGTCGTTTCGTTTATCAACACGATTCTCGGCACAATCCAGTCGCTCATGTACGGCGCTCGGATCAAGTCCACCGAGATCGAACAACCCCCGGTGTTTATCATTGGGCACTGGCGAAGCGGAACGACCCATCTGCACGAGTTGATGGTTCGCGACGCCGGTTTCGGATACCCCACGACCTATGAGTGCTTCGCGCCTCACCATTTCCTGCTCACCCGCAAGCCGATGATTCTGTTTGGCGGTTGGCTGCTGCCGCGAAAACGTCCAATGGACAACATGGCCGCGGCTTGGGACCGGCCTCAGGAAGACGAATTCGCACTCTGCTCAATGGGAACGCCAACGCCCTATCGCCGTATGGCGTTTCCCAACGACGAGCCATGCCATCAAGAGTTTCTCGACATGTCCGGCGTGTCGGAATCGGATCTTAAGTCATGGCAGGCCGACTTAAGGCAATTCGTGCGTCTGCTTACGTTTGACAAGAAGCGCCGAATCATCCTCAAGTCTCCGCCGCACACCGGGCGCATCAAAGCCATCGCCGACGTCTTTCCCGGAGCCAAGTTTATTCACATCGCGCGAGACCCGCATTCCGTCTTTCCTTCGACACAGCGACTTTGGCGATCGCTCGACGAGGCGCAGGGAATGCAAATCCCCAAACACGAAGATCTTGATGAATTTGTTCACTCGTCGATGGAGCGAATGTATCGAGCGTTCTTTCAGCAACGCGGCGAAATTCCGGCAAGCGACATTATTGATGTCACCTACGAGGATCTGGTCGCCAATCCTATCGAACAACTTGAACGTATCTATCGAGAACTCGATCTAGGCGATTTCGAGAAGCAGCGGGCGCATTTCGAAGACTACCTTGGCTCACAGCGCGACTACAAGACGAACAGGCACGACCTTCCGCCGGAAGCGGCCGCCGAAGTCGATCGCCGCTGGGGCTTCTTCATGGATGAATACGGCTACGCGAAGGCGAGTGAGCGCAAGGCCAGCGAAGACGACGGATCCGACTAGCCCTCGTCGCTCTCCAAACTGGCGATCGCCGTCAAGATCGCCTGCCTAATTTCGTCTAGGCGATCGAGATCGACGATCTTGTTGCCCTGTTTGTCATCGACGTAAAAGACATCGGCCACCTGATCCAAGTGAGTGCCGATCTTGGCGAAGTAGACGGATAGGCCAAGTTCAAACAAGGTGCGCGAGATGCAATAGAGCAATCCGAGCCGGTCATAGGCGAACACGTTGACGATGGTGTGGGTGTCGGACGTATTGTTGTCAAACCAAACTCGAGTCGGCATTTGTTGACCGCTGCGTTTGTCGCTCTTATCGGTCGGCCAACCCGCTCTGAAGACCGGCGGCTTGGCGCTCGGGTCTTTCACGGCGGCGACCAAAGCATCACTGATCTCTCGCAAACGATCTTCCGGCGGTTCACCTGCGAAATCCAGATCGACGACGTAGAATCGGTCCAACACGAGCCCGTCCGCCAGCGTGTGAATCTCGGCCGAGAGAATCTTCGAACGGTGGCTGCTCAGTGCCCCTGTGAGGCGATGAAAAATGCCATCCGTTTTCTGTTCATGCGCCGCGAACGTGTACTCGACCGCCTGCCGTTCCTCCACATACCGTCCCCAGGCCGCGACTTGCTCAACCGTCAATTCGCGCAGCGACTCCATCTCGTGGGAAACGACGTCCGCGTCTCGAACGGCGAGATAGCCGGTTGGCAGGGACGCGACAAGACGCTCCCACGCCTCCTCGTCTTCCGATTCCGGCACTCGCTTCAAAACTTCAGCCCGCTTCTCTTCGCTCTGTTTGTCAACATTGAATTCGCCGCCTGCCAGCTGACGTCGCGTCCGTCTGTAGAGGTCCGTGAGCAGTTCAATCTTCCAGTCGTTTAGCACGCCAGGGCCCACCGCGTCGATGTCGGCGCAAGTCAACAAATAGAGCATCTTCAGTGCTTCCGTCGATCCGATTTCGACGGCGAACCCGACGATCACAGACTCGTCTTCCAAATTCTGGCGAAAGGCGATGTGAGCCATCCGCAAGTGCTTCAACACAAGAAGCTGGATCAACTCACGATCTGCGTCGGGAATCCTCAGTCGTTCGGCGACTTCGCCCGCCATCTCCGCGCCAAGTTCGCTATGGTCTCTCGTGAATCCCTTGCCGAGGTCGTGCAACAGGAGCGACAAATGGAGAATCAGCTTTCGATTCAAACTTCGATACGCGTCGCCCATCGGCCCCGGATCATCAACCATCGCGGCAGCCGCCTCGACAGCCCGAAGGGAGTGTTCATCGACCGTATACTTGTGGTACTCATTGAATTGAAGCAGCGCGCGCGCGTGTTTCATGGGAGGAATAATCTTCTCCAACACGCGCAATTCGTGAAGCCGCCGAAGTTGTTCGCCCAATCGCCCGGGCTGCGACATCAAACTGAGGAACTGTTGGATGGACTCCGCGTTCACCTCCACCTCGACCGAATCCATCATGTCTTCGCGGATGGCTTGCCAAGTGTCATGGTGGATCCGCATTTGCGCCAGATTCGCCAACTCCATCAAACGTAAAACTTCGGCCAAGTTGCCTTTGAGTTCGGCCAAGCCAGCTCGAGTCACCAAGATGTGCTTGGGGCCGACCTTGAAGTTAGGGCCGACTCGGCGCGTTGCGATTAGCCCGAGCGCCACGGCGCCGAGCGTCGGGGGTCGGGCGATCTTTCCAAAATGGGCGACTGTGTACCGCACGTAAGACGTGTGTTCAAAATACTCCTGCATGAATTTCTCGACCGGCAAGACGCCCTCTTCGCCAGTGAAATTGCGCAGCTCTGAGATTCTCAACTGCTCCGACTTATCCAAAACATCCTGCCCGCGACCGGCGTGGAAGTGCAGTTCATTTCGCAAGCGAAGCAAGTACTCGCGCGCCTCGCGCAGTCGTCTCCTCTCCTGTGGCAGCAACACGCCCATGTCACGCAAGTTATGCAGCTCAGGATGGCCGTAGCGAGTGAATCCGACCCAACGCATAAATTGAATCTCGCGAAGCGCGCCTCGCGACCGCTTGACGTTGGGCTCGAGAAGATAGACCGTCTCGCCATATTGCTTTCTCTCCTTCCGCCTCGCCCTCACCACCTCGGGAATGAGTCGGCGCAGGCCCTTCTTCGCCGTCCGGCGAAACGTCGTCATGTAGAAATCGAAGAGCTGCCTGCTGCCGGCCAAGTAGCGTGATTCGGCGAGCGACGTGAAGATAGTCGGATCTTGGAGCGACAATTGGCAGGCCTGGCGAACGGTCCTGACGCTGAATCCGAGTTCAAGTCGCAGGTCGTAAATGCCGTGGGTGAATCGCCTGGCCAACGGCGCGACGACGTTTTCGGCGCCCGGTTCATGGAGAAGCATCAGATCGACATCGGAATACGGGGCGATGTCGCGGCGTCCATAGCCGCCATGGGCAACTAATGTTGCGGCGTCCTCAGGATTCTCGGCGTCCGCGAATGAAGCCTGAAACACGTCGAGAATCACGCCGTCCATGAGATTGGTCAGGCTGGCGCAAACTTGACTGCCCGGCGTACCGCTCAGGTGGGCCTTGCGAGCCTTCTCGCGCCCCGCCCGCAACCGCTCTCGCAAGTGTTCAATGTCGAGAGGATTCTCGGGTGCGTCCATAGAAATCAACGTAGAGAAGAATGGGGAAAACTAAAGCGCCTCCTCGCCCGTCTCGCCAGTCCGAATGCGGATTGAGTCCTGCAAATCAGAAACGAAAATCTTTCCGTCTCCAATTTGGCCGGTCTGCGCCGCGCCGAGAATCGTATCGACGACGACCTGCAAAGTCGACTCGGAGCATACGACTTCGAGTTTTACTTTGGGCACAAAGTCGACCGCGTACTCCGTACCGCGGTACATCTCCGTGTGGCCTTTTTGTCGACCAAATCCCCTCACCTCCGTCACGGTCATCCCGTACACGCCTTTTTCGGTGAGTGCATTCTTGACGTCTTCCAATTTAAAGTGACGCACGATCGCTTCAACTTTTTTCATCACGTTCTCCTTATGAACGGCGCCGACTCCGCATGCGCTCACTGTACGTCGGACTACCAATTTTCGATCCGAAAATCGATTCTCCGTATGTGCGGCACTGGTTGACCAGTGCTATCCCCAATGACGTTCTTCTGCAAAAGCCATTGCCAGCCAGCAGCACCGAAACATTCGTCGTTCGTGTGCTACTAGTGCTGCGTTACGCCTTAGTTTTAGGGTGGCGCACCCGATTCGCCGTGGCGGGCGTTGACCAAACGAATTGTCGATCCCAATTCCAAGCTGTAACACAGCACTAGTTTACCTGTTCCACTAAAGGAAAATATAGCCCTCTTCACCATGTTGGCTTAGATCAAGCCCTTGCATCTCTTCGTCAGGCTTAACTCGAAGGCCCATCGTCAGGTCGAGTACTTTCAAAAGAATGAATGTCACAATGGCTGAAAAGATCCAAGTGACGATCACAGCAACGATTTGGCCAATCAACACGCGAACCTCTCCATCGATTAGCCCCAGGCCATCGGCACCGTTGAGGTCCGAAACCGCTCGAGTCGCGAAAACGCCAGTGAGAATGGCGCCGAGAGTTCCACCCAAACCGTGCACGCCGAACGCGTCCAGCGAGTCGTCATAACCAAGTTTTGATTTGAGCGCCGTGCAGCCGTAATAACAGACGATGCCCGCAATCGCCCCCATCAAGATCGCCGGCATCGGATTGACGAAACCAGCGGCCGGAGTGATGCAGACCAAACCTGCGACCGCGCCCGAGGCGGCGCCCAACGCGCTCGGCTTGCCTCGCATGATCCATTCCATCAGCGCCCAAGCGACCGCGCCCGACGCGGCGGAGAAGTGAGTCACGACGAAGGCGCTTGAGGCAACACCGTCAGCGGCCAACTGGCTTCCCGCATTGAACCCAAACCACCCAACCCACAACATCGCGGCACCCATCGTCGTGTATGTCAAGTTGTGAGGCGGCATCGAGTCTTTTCTGAAACCCAGACGATTTCCAAGAAGCAACGCCGCAATCAAGGCCGATACGCCGGAACTAATATGAACGACTGTTCCGCCCGCAAAGTCCAGAGCACCTCCGGCCCAAGCGGCACCCTTCCCGGCATCAATATCGGCCGTCGAATTGAACGCCAAAATGCCGCCGTCCCACACCCAGTGACAAAGCGGACAGTAAACGAGCGTTCCCCAAAGCACGCTGAAGACAACCATCGTGCTGAACTTCATGCGCTCCGCGAACGCGCCGCAAATCAAAGCGGGCGTGATGATAAAAAACATGCCTTGGAACAACATATGGGTCAACATCGGAATGTCGCCAGACATCGGCGTCACCGGCCCGTTCGCCGTTTCCGAGTAATAACGTTGTACGCCTTGCATGAAGAGGTATTCGCCATTGCCGATGTAGGCACCATCTCCGCCGAATGACAACGAATAGCCCCAAAGCGCCCAGACGACGGTCATCAAGCCCATCAGGAAAATGCACTGCATCATGACGCCCAGGACGTTTTTCTTGCGAACAAGGCCGCCATAAAACATCGCCAATCCAGGCGCCGTCATGAACAGCACGAGCGCGCTAGAAACCAGCATCCAAGCGTTATTGCCTGTATCGACCGGTTCAGAATCCTGTGCGTAAAGTGGAGTGACAAGCATTCCAACAAGCAACAGAACGCACAAAGGCAGGGCGAAGGGAAAGAGGGAGCGCATACAAACACCTAGGACAGAGCGTCGCCGCCGATCGCTCCCCCGCCAGGGTGCCAATTCGTCAGCCACGCCGCCAGTATGTGTCGTTCCACACGCGAAGAGTCCGCGTTTGCTTGAATGGAACAGACAAGAATGAGCAGTAGCGTAGGTAAGCTAATCGGCTCACGGCCCGTCGTCAAGAACCCGCACTCACATCGACTGACGCCGAAACTTCAGTCGAACCAATGGGCTCAAGTTAGAGAATGGAAAAGCGAGACAACGAGACTTCGAATATTCGAGGAAGCGTCAAAGGGGAATTCGAGCATCCCAGGCCGCAGGGTCTACTCGCCCTGGTTCGGAATCCACGGCGAATCGGGCGTGCCCGACTGGTGATTTGCGACTCGAGCCAAAACAAATAGCAAGTCGCCCAGGCGGTTGAGGTAGCGAAGCTGAGCCATCGAAACGTCAACCCCTTCCTGCTTTGCAAGCGTCCAAACGCGACGTTCGGCTCGGCGACAGACAGCGCGGCACACATGCAAATGCGCCGAGAACGGGACGCCCGCAGGCAGCACAAAGAACTTCAGCTTTGGCAGGTCGGTCTCGCCAAGGTCGATCCAATTCTCCAATCTCGAAACATCGGCGTCGTCGATCATTCGAGTCCCCATCGAAGTCGGGTCCGGGCTGGAGAGTTCGGCACCGGCCGAGAATAGATCCCCTTGGATTTGTTCGAGTTGAACGTCCAAAGTCGACTTTGCTTCAATGCGAGCCATTCCGATATTCGCGCACAGCTCGTCAACCGCGCCAATGGCTTCTATGCGAACATCGTCCTTGTCAGTTCGACCGCCCCCATACAATCCGGTCTGGCCTTCATCACCTGTACGAGTGTAGATTTTCATGTCGTCCGCCTTCAGGTCACTTAATCTGCCGCCATCCCCACAATGAAAAACGCCGACAACAGACGCCTCAACGCACTCATTGAAGCCATGCTCGTCGACAACCAAACCTAGCTCGTCGCACTCGCTGAACCAATCCCCCACCCCCGCGCAATGCTCGCTCTTCCATCGTCATCGTCAACCGAACGGACTATCATGGTCGAAGTTTTTTCATACGGCTTTCTGGTTTTCCGACGTTCGCCGGAACTCTCCTTCTTACTGATGCGCCATGCGGATCGTTGGGACTTGCCCAAAGGGCATCTGGACGCGGGCGAATCCGACATGGAGTGTGCCCTTCGCGAGCTCGTCGAAGAGACGGGGATTACCGAAAATGATATCGCGATCGATCCGGGCTTTCGATTCACCAACGAATATGAAGTCTTCTCTCATCGGCTGAATCGGCGCGCAGAAAAACGGCTCACGATTTTTCTAGCATGGTTGGAGTCGCCCGTTGAGTTGGCGATTACCGAGCACTTAGGTTTCGAGTGGTTTCCCTGGTCGCCGCCGCACCAGATCCAACTGGAAACGATCGACCCATTACTCGCGCATGCGAAATCACACTTGAGCCAATGATCGATTGCGTGCTCGCCAGCCTTGCTGCCTCTATAGCGTCTACTAAGCTCGCTAGGTTGCCTGAAGTGATGCTGGCTTTACCTTGCGAAAGCGTCGCTCGCCACATGCATAAACGGAGCATTCACCATTGAAGATCCAACAATCTTTGTGATGAGGCGTCTCGCATTTTCGGCAATAAACGACGTCTTCGCTCAAGTCATCACCGCAGATTTTGCACATCGCTTCTTCCGTGGAAATCTGCGCAGGTTGACCGAAGTCAATTCCCACGGCCAACACGCCGACCATTTCATCGCACAGCCAAATCGCCGCGTCGCAGAATCTGTCGAGGTTGCTGAAAGGAAGAAGGCAACCGCGGCGCGAGACGCGAAACTCGGAGTCATACAAGTGAATCACCAGACTTTTGGATTGAGCCGCCTGGCGCAGCAATGAAATTCTCGCGCGGACTCCTAGCGACAACAGCTTCTTCAGTCGCTCCCTAGGCCCGCCGAGAACCAAGTACTTCATGTTAAACGCGATACTACCACTGCCAACGGATCCCAAGCGAAACAAGTCAGTCAATTGACGTGGCCGGATCGTCGCATTGAGCTCGGCCGCGCCCCATCCTGTGACCTCAATCACCGTCGCGTAAACGGGAATCCAACGTCGTCGTCTTTCAATGGCGAGCCGATACCGAACGCCTTCGCGGCGAAACTCGACAAACTGCTCAATCGCACCCGTTCGGCGATAGAGCCCGTGATGTTTGCGAGCTAATGCGAGGAAAGCCTTCGAGAGGTTTTCGCGCTGCCTGGCCCTCGCTCCCATGACAACAAGGAAGACGATCACCGAGATAATTCCGATGATGACAAAACCGAATTCCATCGTGCGACCATTCTCCTGAGGCGATGCGCATGGATTTGCTAGCCGCCTAGCGATTGGACTCCGCGTTGCTCGAAACCGAATTCTCAGTCACGGCGTTGACGTTTTTCTGCGCGATTTGAGGCGCGACGTAGTGCTTTTCCTGACAACCATAGATGGCGCAAGAGCCAACGTACTGCCAACACTCCAAGTGATGCGGCGTCTTGCAGCGCCGACAAAAGACCATGTCCGTTGTGATTTCGTCGCCGCACACCTGACACACGGCATCTTGGACGACTTGCAACCCCTCTTCCTGCATGAACTCGATGCCAACGGAACGAGTCAGCATGGCCTGGTCGTAAAGTTCAAGAATCGCTCGAACGAAATCGTCTGCCTGTTCGAGACTGCTGAATAGACGCTGCTTGACGACTTCCAACTCGCCTCGCCGAAGCGAGATATGTATGAAGTCGTCCCCGAATAGCGACCGCAAACGCTCGATCTGCCAACACACCGCCGTGTTCAGCAATGCTCGAGCCTCTTGCGGATTGTTGGTAAGGACAACGTATCGTTGCCCAAATCGCAAATCGATCGCGATCTCTTCGAGGCCTCGGAATTCGTGCTGTTGAGGCACATAGGACCAACGTGAAAGAATCTCACATCGGAAACTCGCATCAGGCCAAGCCACAACAACGTGGGCGTAGCCGCGCTTGGAATGCTTGGCGGGGTAGACGACGACGGGAATGCGGTCACGTCCGTAATGGAACTGCACCGTCGGGGCGTTGAACAATCCGCCGGAGATGTAAACGCCGCCCCATCGCTTGGCCAATTTGGCGAGAGCCGAGTTGCTGCGGCCAAAGCGAAACTTGCTCAAGACCCCGAACCCGCTCATCGCGATCAGGCTGACCACGATAATCAGGAATGCTACAACACATTCCATCGACATTCCCTTCTTGTGAGCGTGTTCGTTTGGGCTCGGCGGTGACAACTTCCGGCGAAATTCAGTCACCGCGAATCGCGCGAGCCGCTGTGTCTATTCGATGAAGAGAATATCGTCCCCATCCTGTGACGTCGGTGATCCGCGATGTCGGATCGGCGACTCATACACGATTGCCTGTGGAGGGTCCTCGAGGAAAAAGACGTCGCCGCGCGAGGAAGGTTCATTTTCAACAATCGACAACGGCTCGTCGCTCTTTCTACGATAACGAACCACGTTGCCGCCCGCATCAATTTGCTCGGACGGGCCATCTCGAAGCGGACGCACGTCGACTGGTAGTTCTAGTTTGGCTTCCGTTTCGAACCAATTCTTAGCATTGTAATTTGAGGCTCGGTCGAGGTCGAAGTAGGCGAGCCGAGCTGCATCCCATAGGCGTTCGCAGACCACGTCGAGCCCGACCGCTTTGTCCCACGGCAATCCGAGATCTTTGAGGCTGATGAAGCCGCTGTAGGTAATGTTTGGATGATAGGCCGGCGTGAGCCAACGTAGATCCGGCACCTGATCGGGATAAGCCGAGCCCATGCGGATCTCGCAACGATGCTCGCCTACCTCTTCGTAACCCTCATCTGCGTTGCGATCTCGGCGAATCCCCTTGCCTCGAAAGATGAGAGTGAATTGATCAGCTGGATCGCCATCGTCCGCGACGAACTCGAAGATCGTACTCTCATCCCGCAGCGCCTGCAGAGTTCGCAAATCCTCACTAAGCCGTTGAGTTCGAGCATTGTCTGACATGCTGGGCCTCCTGTCTCAACCCATGGGTGCGGGCTATTCGTCGTTTTCACTGGCGTCCGACGCGTCGTCGTCCGCAGTGTCAAAGTTCACATCGTCAATTTGCTCTTCGTCTTCGTCCGGACGATACGGCGACTCCTCTTTCTGAGCGGTCATGGTCGTCATCACGGTCCCCACGCCCAGCACAAATAGCAGCCCGCCGCCAATCGCCCACCAATACCAGACGATTCCGAAGAATTCCCTCGGCTCGGTGTCGTCAGAGGGCACGTCGATATTCAGTTTCTTCGCAAAACCATCGCGTTCTTTTCGGTACCTGTCGCGTTGAGCTCGGATGACTTTGTTTTCCTCGCTCACTCGATCATAACTGGCCATCGACTTCTTCTTGGCGACCGTCTCGGCGGCGAGTCTTTGATTTAGCGTTTTAACGTGGTAGCTCTGGCCCAAGGCGGAAGCTTTCCACTGGGCGGCGTCTTCCTTCGCTTTGACCGCTCCGGAAAACGCTTTCTTGCCATCGCCCATCCGCGCCATCAGATCGTCGAGCATTTCATTTTGAGCATCGTCGCGAATCCGATTCGTCTCGGCGATCGAAAGTCGAGCCACTTGAGCTTCGAGTTCATCGATTTTTTCGTTGCCGATTTGGATGCTGGGAAACATCAGCTTGACGGCGACAAGCAGCACCAACAGGAACTGCATTGTCATCATGCCCATGACGGCGGTACCCTGCCACGAATTCGAATCCGGGATTTGCACCACAGTCGGTTGGTTTCCGCCGCCAGACGAACGCATGCGTGTCATTGCCATGTCTCCACCACCGCCAGAAAGTTGGTCCGCCGCGTCCTCCAACTCATCGAGTCGAAAACGCGAACTGATCAGATAGAACCCGCCAGCTCGGCGAATACGGTTTGCCGGATCGCCCGTCCATTGAAACATGCCGCGATCGTCCCGGCAGGGGTCAATAACGAGCGCTACATCAAGTTCTTTGTTGAAGAAATTGTCGCAGATGAACATGTCCATCCCGGAGAGGAAGACTCCCCAATCGGGATGCGTGTGATACCATCCGACCATCTGCAAGTCGTCAGGAAACTCTTCTCGCTCTTTGGTGATCTCCGACCAAGTATCGTGAGTAAACTTGAAGCTGCCCTTCGTGCTCTCGTAATGTTTCGCTCGCAAGCTGTCGGAGATCACAACGAACGGCTTGCCATCTTGATCTAGAAAATGACCGCCAAGCATTACGCCGCCCAACTCGACGCTCGTGTCCTCGAGTGCGTGGTCCTCCATGTCCGCCATGACGTCCAGGTCGACATAAACCGGTAGGTCTCGATCCTCGGGACCGTCGATGGCAACCACAGCGAACTGCTTGTTTTGGTCCGGGCGCAGCGATGTATCCGGCTCGGATTCTTCAAGATCGCCAAAATGGACATCAGCTTCCATCGGTCACCACTCGTAAACCTTCCGGACCCGCGACTCGGGGATGGTAGCTTGGACCTCTGCGAAAAATCCCCAAACCAGCCAAAACGACTCTTGTCGGTAGCTTCCGCGCCTCGCTGATTGGGAGGCACCGCGCAAACGATAGGACTCCGCCCATCCAGGGCAATTCGTTCGTGGCGTGAAAATGTTGCAAGCCAAATCCTCTTATCAGAATTGCCAGTCGTCTAGATCGCCGTTGAGCAGGACGTATCGCACCGATTCGCCGCCTTGCACTTTGACGATGTCGTACGATGGAACGCCCAAGTCCGATAATGTTTCCCGAGCCAGCTCACTGGACTGCGGTACATGCTGGGCGAATTCCGGCCGGCCCGTTTCGCCACATTCAGGACAAGCGGCTTCTCGCATGCCAACCGATTGCATCGGCCGCATGATCGGCGACTTGGCCGAACACATGGCGCAGTCGATTTCGACCACAAGATCACGGTCAAGCGTAAGCCGCCAAGGTCCTTCGTCTCCGGTCGCTTCCGCCACAGCATTCATCAGCTCGTCGGCTGTTGTCTCTTTGCAACTGAGAGGCAAGACCAACGGATCGCCATACGTTTCGTGGCTCAAGCAATCTTCGCGATGCTGAAACTTGGTCTTGTAGAATTGATTCGAGATCCCGTTGTAGACAAGAGCCTCACCCGAGGCGACGGGCATTTTGTGAAGCAGTTTCAATGCCTCTTGAGTCTGCAGCGCGCCGATCATCGACGAAATGGTTGGGGCCGTCGGCACCTTACCCGCTTGCAGATCTTCTTGCCGCAACAGCGGGCAACTGTAACGCAAATTTATCAAGCGATAATCCGTTTCGGTCATCGCACATTCGTAGCACGATCCGTCCGGCGGGCGAAATGTCTTCACAACGCCATTGATTTCTTGAATGCCGCCGTCGATCCACGGCGTGTTGACCTTCCAACAACTACGATTCACCCACAAGCGGGCTTCGCGGTTGTCCAGGCACCCGATGACCACGTCGACGTCGCGAAACACGCCCAGCCCGATTTCCGTAATAACGTTGGCCATCAAGGGCTGGACTTTGGTGTCTGGATTCAAGTCGATGACCGCGTCGGCCGCCGCCTCAGCTTTGGGACGACCTCGATCGCGCGAGCGGAACAGTACGGATCGCGTCAGGTTCGACTCTTCAATCAAATCAAAGTCGACGACGTAAACACTGCCGACGCCGAGCAAGGCAAGATTCTTGAGCACTTCATTGCCCAAGGCGCCGGCGCCGACGACAAGCACTTTGGAGTTCGCCAGCCGCTCTTGGTCCCACCAAGCGATCAGCCGCAACCGCGAGTAGCGATCGTCATCGTCAATAACAAGTTCTTCTTCAGTCATTGCTTGCCTAGTCAACCCCCGTCTCGAAACCCAAACGCTATTCTCCACGCACGTTCAAGCCATCGGTTTGAAACGGGCGTGTCGGTTGAAATCGTTCGACACGCTTCAGATCGCTGGCCGAACAATCGCCGCTGTTCACGCCTTTTTACCTGATTTGGAATCCGCTTGCTGGATGCAGATGAATCCGCAGCTGGCGATTTGGTCGCCGCGCCATTGGTAGAATTCGAATTCATGGCGAACCGGATCAACGACCAACGCGACTTGCCAAGGCTGAGAAAAGAAGTTGCGGTGAATGAAGAGATCATAGCCGGAGAGGAATACGCCGAAATCAGGATGGGTGTGCTGCCACCCCATGATCAACTCGCCCGGATATTTCTCGTCGGCCTGACGATGGAATTGAGCCCATGTGTCGTGCGTAAACGTCAGCGACGCCGCTCGAGATTCGGCGTCCGTGGCAGGAAAAAACTTGCGAATCTCAATGTAAGGCCGCCCGTCTTCATGAAGGCCCCCAAGCAGAAACCCTCCAAGCTCTTTGCTCAATTCACGTTCCGAGTACTCCAGGATCTCCTCGAGCACTTGCTCGTGAATGACGACCGGAACCGCGTCCTCGTGAATCACGCCGACAGGCGGCCGCAACGCCGAGTGCTCTCGGTTGGGGATGGGCTTGGGGATTGGTTTGATCGACATACGCCCCTCCTTTCGTGGCCGTGGCCTATCGGGTACTCATTTTCATGTTCGTTTGCAACGCCGGACTATTCGATAAACATGATGTCGGGATCGTCCGAATCGGAGGCGGTCGCTGAAGGAACGACGACATCGCCCCCAGACGAATCGCTCGAACCACTTTCACTCGACTCGCCGCCATTCGAGTCGGCATTGTTCACGCCTGAATTGGAGTAATCACTATCGGTGTCGGGCGTGGAGAATGGATTCTCTCCGGCTGTCGAAGACGCCTGAAACGGGCTCAAACCGTACGGGCGTTCTGTATCTGGCTGCTCGGCTTCCTCGACAATCTCGGCTTCGACAATCTCCGCGTCGATGACCTCATACGCATCGGTCTGATCTAAACCTGGCACTATTTCGACAAATTGGCCGGGACCCGGTTGAACAATCGTGTCTTCCGGCTCGGAAGGCGAGTCGAGAAAGACAACATCGGGTTCGGGTGGCGTCAGATTCGCGGCAAACTGAGACGGCGGTGTTTCGACGTGTCTGCCGGTCGCGACCCGATCTCGTATTGGACGATCGTCCAACGGCAGCTGGAATTGGCTTTGAGTTCGAGCCCATTGGGCCGCTTCACGATTGTAAGGGCTCTCGACGTCGTAATTCGCATAGCGAATCATGTCCCACAACATCGTGCACAACTCGTCCAAGTTGACGCTCGGCACCCAGTGAGTTTGATATCCGCCGAGGCACACGACGCCGCCGGCAGAAATGTTCGGATGAAAGATCGGCGTCTTCCACTGCAGCTCGGGTTGCATGCGAGGATAGGACGCCCCCAGCGTGACTGTCATCTCGTGCCGCTCGCGAAGCAAGACGTCTTCCGAATTCTCCGGCTTCCACAATCCTTTGCCATAAAACCGAATCACATAGGACTCGTGCAATCCGCCGTAGAGATTACTCGGCACCGTGAAGTCTACGACCGTGCTCTCCGATCTGAGCGTTTCGAGTGCTCGAAGATCGGTGCGCAGACGTCGAATTCGCGGCGACTCGCGCGAGGCCATAGAAGTTACTCCTCTCGGTTGCAGCGGCGCCGCCCGAACGGGCTCGCCAGCTTGTTCCACATTATTCCGACTGGCCGCAGAAAGCGACACAACTCAGGAACCGCCAACGCGAGCGGCCACCAAATTTGTCGTTGAATAACTGGATCTATTGTCGATTGCCGCAACCGCATTGAAAACCCGCCGTCGACATTCGAGCCCGCGAGCAGACGCCAGATTGAGCGGTCGGCGACGCAAGCGATTCGCGCGCCGACCCTTAGCCTGCGACGATTTCCGGGTATACGATCAGGTGATCCCCGTCGGACACTTGGGCGTTGACAAGAGTCTCATCTTCCCTCAGCCGTTTGCCACCCTCTTTGTGGTCCAGGCTGTAGCTCATCGGCTGCCCGTCGGGCCCCATGACTGGAAGATTCATCTTGGTAATGATGTTGGGCAAGATCCGTTTTACCGTGACTGTGTCTGAGATGACCGCGTCAACGGATTTCGCACCGGTCTGGTCCAAGAATGTGACCCGAGTTCCCTTGCGATCCTCATTCGACATGTGTTGCTACTCCGTAGGCATCGAGAGAAAGTGGGCCGGCAGCAGAAAACGTCCAACCAACTCGATTTGGCAGATTCTGACGATAGGAAAGGCTGCCATCGCATTGGTATTCGGCTCGTAAGCCCTCATCTTAGTACATCGTAGGGCCGAATCCAACTACCGACAATTGATCATAAGGTCCATAACTACAAGAGCTTGCGTGCGAGCGGCAGGTTCGGGGCCAACGTTTTTTTCCGGTCTTTGTACCCATCGCCGCAAAAATCCAACGCGAATTGCCCCTTCATCTCGCTCGACAAGCTCGCAGTTCGTCGGCCAAAACCAAGTTGTCCACGGGCTGCAATCGACTGATTCTGTGCACGGTTGGTTGAAAATGGAGAGTTCGAGAAGCCGAACTCCGCTAGGTCACTCGGCGGAAAGCACATTCAATTCCAACTGACTCAACAACGGCACGACCGGCAGGAATGAGGCCAGCGGGCTGGCGCCTTTGAGATTCGAGTTGGCCACCTTTAGATGGGCGGCGCCGATTCCGCCTCGCCCGAGCGTCGCATCCAGCGGCACCCAACGTTCGCCGATCCAAACCTCGGTCCACATGTGATAGCCAAATCCGTGTTCGAAATGAACAAGCCCAATGGCGACGCGAGCCGGTATCCCTTTTGCCCGACAAATCGCGGCCAGTAAGACAGCATGCTCTGTGCAATCCCCTTCTAAATGTTCAGCAACATCAGCGGCAGAAGCAATTGCTTGCGAAAAGTTCTTCTTCTTAATTCGTTGAAAAACGAGTTTCTCCGCAGCCTGTGCCATCTTCCATGGGTCCGCCGGAGCGACTTCTTTGGCCAACGCCAGCACTCGGCTGTCCTTCGACTGAATTAGCGCATTCGGTTCGATGTCGCCGGCAACTGGCGGGACATCAGACCTCATCTCGATCTCCATCGGCTCGTTGGGGCGAACGGCGATAACGTCGACCTCAATCGTCCGATCATCGACCTGCCGGATCGATTGCGTGGTGCCTTGCAAGAACGACTTGGCTGGGTTCGCACGCTTGAGTTTCGCCTGATAGACGACTCGCTTCGACCCGTGCGGATCGTCCTTGACGCCAGCCGGAAACTCGGCCTTAACAACCGACGCGATTCCCAAGTCGAACGCACCGCCATCGTCGGCCAAAGCGTTGGCCTCCGTCGTGCGATACGTTGTTTGAGCAAGCGTGGGAAGCGAGACCATCCAAACAAGCCCTTTTTCATCGACCCACCGAGTGCCTTCGATGGAGATCGCCGGCAAGGCAGACGTCTCTTCGATCTCTAGCAGTTTCATGGTCTTGCCATCGGGCAAGACGACGTCGGCGTAGTCCTTTGCTTTCCAAGTCACCTTCATGACTTGATGCACAAGCGGCGCAAGCATTTCAATCGTGCGAGTCTCACCAGGCTTCAATGGCGTTTCGCGAAGCGATAATTCGTCGGCGCCGTGTCCGCGGTAAGACGCTTGCCAAGCCACCGAATCGATTTGAGTCTCGGCGCGGTTCGCCGTTTCCAGTCGAAGGCGATCGCCTTTAACACGGCCTCGCGTGGTCAACAAACCGCTGCCCGCATCGAGTTCGCTCACGAATCCAATCAACTTGCCCTCGCCGTCCAGCAACGACCGACAGGAGTAGGACTGGTTGGTCTTCTGTTTGAATCGCTTCACGCGCGTCTTGTCTTTGAGCTCCACGAGAATAAAGCGTTCGCCAGTCGGGCTCTTCAGTTCTTGTTCCGTTACCTGGGAATAACCGACTTTGGAATCGCCCATACACGTGACTCGCCACGAGACAGACGCCTCACCAGTGCGTTCATACCCCTCGAGCAGCTCGTCTTCCTTGGGGTCTTTCGACTGCGATTTGCCGTCGTCAGAAGCGATGTCGGCTTCGCTATTGTTGGCCTGCCAATCGGGATCTTGTGACGAATCGATGTTCGTATCACAGCCGCCGAAACAGAAAACGGTCAAAACAGCAAAGAAAAAAACTGTTTCGAAACAAGTGGTCCAAACGCATCGTTCGTTTGACTTGTGCATCGTTTTTTTTCGTTTCCATCCATAGAGAATCGATACAACCGACAGAAGCAGCGCAGTATATCAAAGAACTGCTGAAAAACCTTCTCGAATTGCACCGGGAGACTCAGCCCACGCGCACGAGCACGCCGGCAACTCTCAAAAAATCCGACTCATCGTTCTCCACCTAAAAGCACACTGTTAACTCGGTGCTAGACTTCGTTAGTTCGGTCGCGGGATGAGTTCCTAGGCCGGATGTTGGGTTGACCCACAAGTCGTTGTTTGCAGGCAAGAGAATCGGCCTAAGCCGTCATCGCCGCCGCTCCAGCAACCTTCATCGGTCGATGGACAGACAGTACAAGGGCTCGTTCTCCTCAGAATTAACTCAACCGTTGTCTAAGTTGGTGCAAGACTCACTTGGCGAAACGCGACTCCCAGCGTTGCCCCGCGAATTCGCTTTAATTGTAGAGGTCGAAATGGGCTTACTTAAACGGTTTTTCAAGAGCGTCTTTCACGAGGGCGTTTCCGGCACTCAGGTCGGAAGCAGCTTCGAACACCTAAGCGAAGATGAGCTCGATGCTCACTTGGGCGTTGGCCGATACGGCGACTTTGAACTTACCGACGCCGTCCGGCCCTCATACGACCTGCAGGTCGTTCCGCGGCAGGGCTTTCGCCACGATGTCTACCTTGACGACGATTCCAAAGCCAGCGTGCCCGTGCTGATGGGCACCGCGAGCAAAGATCGCGTCTTCGATCTCTTCCTCGACCTGATCGAACCGCTCGGCA
Source organism: uncultured Pirellulaceae bacterium (assembly GCA_964567745.1). Lineage (GTDB taxonomy): Bacteria > Planctomycetota > Planctomycetia > Pirellulales > Pirellulaceae > CAZMNY01. The sequence continues at coordinate 145,195 of CAZMNY010000001.1, forward strand.
GCGAAGTCGACGTCGTTCTCGAGACGAGCCACAACCGCGACGCCGAAGGGCACCAAGACCTTTACCGCGAACACATCGATTTGTCGGTCTTGAAGAGCATCCTCTACGACTACGAGGACATGCTTCTAAACGACGGCTGCACTGGTATCGCCGTGCTCAATCCCAACGTGCCGCAGGAAGTGCAGTTTGACGAGCACAAGTTGCTGATCGTCTACGGCAAGCCGCTTGAACGCTACGAGAGCGAATTCCAGCACTACGGCGTTCGCCGCGATGATGAAATCAAGTTCATTACCGAAGCCGAACACGTGCACTCGTCCAGCGACACCTACTACCAACAGTTTTGCGAATTACGCATGCGACTTGGCATGGACGGCATGTTCGAGTAATCCTCGCTTTGATCGCCTACAGGCCGAGCCGCGCAAGTTCCGCGGGTCGGCCTTTTTTTCGCGCCGCCGAATTCTCGTTACGATGAAATTGTCATGCATAACAACGTGATCATGACTCAGGCCAAACACGTCTTGGCGACAGCTTGAAAATATTGGTTTGTCGCCGTCGCCCCGGCCGCCCTGTTGACCGCCATGGCGCTCGTCTTCGCGCTCACTCGGCAGCCAACCTGGAAGGCCACTCAAGGATTGATCGTCCGCGACCAAACGTGCCAGAGAAGCAACCGAGGCGAATTCGAAAGCCTCGACGCCATGAAAACGGCTCAGGACACAATCCTCGAAATTGCCAGAAATCGCACGCTCGTGGAAAACGCCTTGAAAGCCGTCGGCCCGCCGGAGAAACGCCGATCGACCGACGCCTGGCCAAATCAAGATGAAATCGACGGCACACTCGATGGAATCATTGTCTCCGCTACCAAGGGCGCTGAATTCGGCAAGACTGAGGTGATTTATCTAAACGTCGTCGCCAACAACAAGCAACGCGCGACACTCCCATACAACGAGCACTCGCCAACCGTCGGCTCTCAAGATCCGACGATTCTTGCGATCTCGCTCGACGTTTCTCGCCAACTTGGCTTCCCAGTACTCGTGATTGGACTTCGGCATTCGACGACCACGACGGCAGCGATGTTGATGCCAAAAACAACCGTGGACGAAGATCACTGAGTGTAGTCGTGGGAAAACCAGATCGGGTTTCCCAGCCAATTCGGCGACGTGCAAGCGATATCGAAAACCCCTCGCGTGCACCGCTCGGCGGACTTGCATCTCGGGTCTGGTGTCCTTTGAGCCAACGGAGCGCATGACACGCGATCGCTCCTTGGTCGTGAACACGTCAGCCATCGACTCGGACCCCCACGGCGCAGGCAGCGTCAAAACAGGGGGAGAGAATGTTGTCGTCGATCCAGCGAATGACCGGGACGCAAACTGCGTCGCCAAAACCAAACAGCGATTGACTGTCGGAGCCGTTCAATGGGAATTCCGGAGCGCCTTGCAGCCGAGCGTACTCGCGGGCGCTCATCCACCGCATGCGGCAACGGCCTTGCCCGGCGCAGAGCACAATCTGCCGAGCACTTCCGCCGCGCGGAGTGCGCAAGCAGCCTGCCACGCCATCACGTCTCACCTCGGCTCGCTGCTCGCCTTGTCGAATGCGTCGAAACACGGTGGCCATGCGAGGTCGCTCGGAAGCCATCCATCCATCAACTTCAGCCCGATGCAATGGACTCATCATCGCCATATGTTTTTCGACAAGCGGCTCGTCCCACCAAGCTTGACCATCGTCGCTGTCCAGAAAGCCGTCGAGCTCGTACTCCGCTGAGGTCGGCGATGTTAGCGGAAGAGTCGCCCAACCAGTGGAAAGCTCGGTGTTTCGCATCAGGCTGCGAAGTCGATCGGTGCGAAGTGCGGAAGCGGCGATCAAGGCATCCCAACGGTCGCCAAACACGTCGGCGCTCTGCTTGACGAGTTCGGGAATTCTGAGCGATTCATGGAACGCGAAGACAAACAAGCGAGCTCGGCTCTGAGGAAGGAACCGCTTAGCATCCAGAATGATCGAGTCGATCCAGTAGCCCATGTCAGCCAAAGTCTGCACGGCGGCCTCGAAGTCAGCTCCCCCCCGAGACGTCAAGAAGCCGACCACGTTCTCAAGCACCAACATCGGCGGCTGCTTGTCCCCAAGGGCGGTGACAGCTTTCGCAAACCCGAAGAACGCCGACGACTCAGCGCCGTCAAAACCTTGCATACGGCCAGCGAGCGACATGTCGGTGCAAGGAAACGAAGCCGTCGCCAAGAACGGTGCCGTCTCGACTCGGCCGACAACCTCATCCGTCGACCAGACGTCGCCCACATGGTAGTAAGGCGACTCGCCAAAACGGTCACGATACATCGACGCTTTCTTCGGCGCGATGTCATTCGCATAGCAACATCGCCACCCCGAATTGTGCAATGCTTCGTGGACAAGCCCAATCCCAGCGAAGAATTCGCAAAACGTCTTGTCCATTACATAATGTCCGCCGAGCGATACTTATCAGTGAATGCGAAACTTACACGTGTTCGTGCTCGCGCAAATGGCGTTCGCAGTAGGCCGGAGTTCCCGTGCACTTCGAACAGTAACGAAACTCCACCTCGGGATTCGTCAGATTCGTTACGCCACATGTCGTGCATTTGTGGGCGGGGCGATTGGCGAACGCCACCTTTTGCGCCGCCTCTTGCATCCGCCTCTGTCCGGCTCGCATTCGCTGAATGATGTCCGGACCAAAGAACAAGAAGAAGTTGAGCACCGATGCCAAGACGGTCGCCGCTAGAGCCCAATGCCCCGTCGCGAACGCAGCGAAGATCGAAAATCCATACCCCGCCCAGACCAAGTAGGCAAGCCACTTGATCTTGATTGGCAAGATGAAAAACAACATCAAAGTGAAATCGGGGAACAGATAGGCGAAGGCAAGAAAGACAGTGCCGTAAAGGAATCCGTTTGCGATCGGCAACTCAGCTGGGAACCCGCCCGGTGCCATTGCGGCCCCAATTAGCCCGAGCGACGCGGTCGCACTCAAACCGATAAGCACATAGAGATTGAAGGCAACAGTGCCCCATCGAGTCTCCAGCGTATTTCCCATCAGGTAGAAGAGATAAAAATAGAAGAATGCGAATATGAGATTGCCAGCCTCCATAGGAATTAGTGGAAACGCGATAATTCGCCAGACTTCGCCCGCAAAAACCTTCGACGGAACCAATCCGAATTCCATCGTGAGCTCGTCGAGACCAATCTGACGGACCAACGCCGCGATATAAACCACCGCCTGAATCGCAACGATCCCATTTGTTAAATAGGGGACTGCGTAGGGGCGCAATCGTCGCTCCCACCGTTCAAGCGTACGCATTCTCGTCTCGCGAAACTGTTGTGATCGATCGACTACATACCGCTGGCGTCCCAGAAAGACTTGTGACATCGCTCGCGGCAGAATCAAATCATAATCAGATCGAAGCCGCGCGTCTGCCGCCCCTTTGGGCAATCTGGACCGGTAATTCCAAGCTGTAACACAGCACTAGGCGGCTAGGCGGCGCGTTCGAGATAGTGCTGAAGCTCAGCGGGCGTGCTCGTCAACGGCAGACTAATATCGTTGCGAAGCGTCTCGATCACCTGGTCGAATTGCTCAATCGAGTTGAGAGCCAAATCGACAAATAGATACTTGCGCCCAGCGACCTCGCACCCGCCGCCACCTGTTCCGCCCAGCCATTCGTGTCGAACTTCGTAGCCGAACTGCTCGGCAAGAATTAAAGCGCGTTCCATCAATTCCACGGTATGCATCACTGCCATCCTCGACGATTCCCTGTCGATACGTCCTGCCGGACTCGAATCCTGAATATTGGTTTCCTACCCAAACCGCGTGCGACCTGATGATATGAGTGGGTCGAGGCTTGTGGCGGAATTGCTGAGCGAATTTGAAAGCCGTTGCGGCTACGCTTCGCAATAGGTCGGCGAATTATAGCCGGATCGGTTACAGTCGCCCAGGTAGATCCGACGATAGCAACTAGGGATGCATAAGCATCGACCTTAGAACAACTTAAGTAGCGCAAGCATGGCAAGGGAATCCGTTTTGTTGCGATGCGGGAAGATCGGCGAAACACCGATGCGTGGCAACTTGCAGCAAATAGGCACCATCGACAAGACGTAGCAAGAAAAACAGGCAGTGAAAAAGACGATGCAACCAATTGACTCGCCCAGCCTCGAACAGCAAATCGAAGATCTCAAGGTTCAATTGGCGCAAGCTCAAAAGCTCACCGCGCTAGGCGAACTCGTCGGCACGACAACCCACGAATTCAACAATGTGTTGATGACCGTCATCAACTACGCCAAGTTGGGGCTGCGTCACAAAGACGAGGCAACTCGTGATAAGTCGTTGTCGAAGATTCTGGCAGCCAGCGAACGGGCAGCCAAAATCACGAATTCCGTCTTGAGCATGGCGAAGAACCGCAGCGACAGCTTCGAACCGACGGCCCTCGATCGAATTATCGAAGACGCGCTCGTTCTGCTCGAACGTGAAATGCGAAAATACCGCATCAGCGTCGAGGAAGTCTTTGAGCCGACTCCGCCCGTGCTCGCCAATGGAAACCAAATCCAGCAGGTGCTGCTCAACCTGCTCATTAACGCTCGCCAAGCGATGCCCGATGGCGGGCGAATCATCATCGGCCTCAAGCATGACCGCAAGAATCGAGCGGTCGATCTGGTCGTGCGAGACACGGGCAAAGGGATGCCGCCCGAGAAGCTGCAGCGAATCTTCGAGCCGTTTTTCAGCACGAAATCGGGCCCTGACGAAACCGGCAAGGGCGGGACAGGCCTAGGTCTATCCGCTTGTCGGGACATTATCGAAAACCATCGAGGACGCATTCGAGTCGATAGCAGCCCTGGAAAGGGGACCGCGTTCACGATCAAGCTTCCGATTGCCCCGGCAAAGAAGAAGACCAAGCCAGAGAAAATTCCGGCAGTTGCGACGCCACCCGTTGCGACGCCAACCGTTGCGACGCCAACCGTTGCGACGCCAACCGTTGCAACGCCACCGGTCGCCGGGTTGCCGCCAGCAGCGCCCATCGCCTCGCCCAACTCCATCTCGTCAAGTTAGGGCAAGCAGGCAAAGCCGGCTAGACAAGCGGCGTTTTTCAAAGCGAGCGGTCGTGCGCGCCTCGCATTGTTTCGAGGCGTCATCGAACCGATGTGACTCTGAGCTTCAAGCGCGCCGGCGTCCTGCCGCGACTGCCCTTGCGATTCGTCGCCGATTCTGCGACCGTACGCCACCGTTTCTTGGGTCGGCCCACGATTTTCAGCTGCACTATTCTCGGCGGCAAGCGATGCGTATTGGTCTGGCATTTTTGAGCATGACGTTGGCCGCCACGGCTGTCGGTTGCGGTCTGCTCCATCACAACAGCCCAGCACCGCCAATCACAGGTCCTGCCGTGATCGAAAACCCGCTATCGGTGCCGTTGCTCAACGAAGACTACATGTGGAATCAAATCGTCGATACGGTCGACGACTATTTTAAGATTGAGCGAGAAGACCGAGTTCGAGTGATGGGGGGCGTGGTCAGCGAGGGTCGAATCGAGACGTTTCCGGAAACCGGCAGCGGGTACCTCGAACCCTGGCGACGAGACTCAACTCGAGGACCCGAGAAAACACTCGCCTCACTCCAATCGATTCGACGTCGCGCACTGGTGCGAGTGGCACCGGGGCCCGAGGGATATCAGATCTTCGTGACCGTGTTGAAGGAGCTAGAAGACGTCAGTCGGCCCGAGTTCTCGACCGTCGGCGGTTCAACTCAACGACACGACGGCACCATTGTTCGCACCAGTCCAATTCGGGGTGCCGAGGCCGTCACGTTGGGCTGGATTCAAATTGGTCGCGACCCCAGTTTAGAACAGCAGATCTTGTTCGAGATCCAATATCGACTTGGCGCAGGTCAGCCGAGTCGTCCTCCCGGCGCGCATGGGCTTCTGCATCACTAGGCTCGAAAAAGTCCGCACCAAACAACACGCGGTCTAAAGCAAATCGTTGGGATCGACGTCGACAATCCACTGGACGCCGTTGGGAGTCGATTTGGTCATCTTCTTCTCGACCTCCCTTAACGCACTGCGCATTGCTCGCCGTTCGCGACCGAAGAGCAGCAGATGAAAACGGAATTTCCCTCGCAGCTTGCTGAGCGGCGCGGGCGCCGGCCCCAAGAGACGAATGTTCGGATCGGCATCGGGCAAACCCTCTTTTAGATGCTTCGCCAATAGCTCGGCCGTGTGCAGCGTCGTTGTTTCGCATTCCCCCCGGATGACCAGCCGCATCAGCGCGAAGGACGGCGGATATTGGTGCTCATGGCGGACTGGCAATTCCGCGTCGGCGAATCCGACGAAATCATGTCGCGCGGCTGCTTGGATCGCAGGATGATCTGGGTCGAAGGCCTGCACAACGACTCGCCCGCCCTTGGCGCCTCGGCCCGTCCTTCCCGCAACTTGCGTCACGAGTTGGAAGGTCCTTTCGGCTGCGCGAAAGTCGGGGAAGTTGAGCGCCGAGTCGGCATTCAAAACGCCCACCAAAGTCACGTCGGGAAAGTCGAGCCCCTTGGCGATCATCTGCGTGCCGACAAGAATCCTCACGTCGCCATCACGAAATCGCGACAGCGCGGCTTCATGGCTCCCCGTTTTTTGCATCGTGTCGCTATCCATCCGCAAACATGGATAACCGGGAAATCGAGCCTGCACCTCCGATTCCAACCTTTGTGTCCCGAGTCCGCCATACCGGATCCCTTCAAAACGGCAATCAGGACAAACGGGCGGCGCGGGCCGTTCGTATTCACAATAGTGGCATACCGCTCGGTTTCGCTCACGATGATGAGTGAGCGCGATATCGCAATGGTCGCACTTCAGCACAAAGCCGCACGCCGGACACTGAATGTGAGTCGAATAGCCACGGCGATTGAGCAGCAGTATGACTTTGCCGTCATCATCCAAGGCGGCTTGAATCGCGTCTTCCAACGGCTTGCTGATGGCGCCGCCATGCATCGCTCGATTGCGAAACTCCTCGCGCATGTCAACCAATCCAACTTCCGGCAGCGGCCGGTCGAGGACGCGGTGAGGCAAATCGGCGAGCAGATAGCGCCCCGTCTTGGCTCGTAGCCAACTCTCGAGCGATGGCGTCGCGGAGCCAAGCGCCAGCGGGATCTGTTCCGCTCGAGCTCGATACTGAGCAATATCGCGAGCGTGGTATCGAGGCGAAATGTCTTGCTTGAACGAAGAGTCATGCTCTTCATCAAGCACAATCAGCCCGAGGTGGGGAAAGGGAGCGAAGATGGCGCTACGAGCGCCGACGACGACTTGAACTTCGCCACGAGCGATCCGTCGCCAATGCCAATGACGTTCAGGTCCGGTCATATGACTATGCAGCACAGCCACATTGTCGAACCGAGCTCGAAACCGCTCGCACGTTTGAGGCGTCAAGCTGATTTCGGGCACCAACACAATCGCTTGCCTGCCGTAATGAATCGTTTCATCAATGGCTCGCATGTAGACTTCCGTCTTACCGCTGCCGGTCACTCCGCGAATCAGCACGGTCGTCGATTTCTTGGCCTCCATTGCCGAGACGATAATGTCGAGCGCGTTTTGCTGGGACTCGTTTAGTTCGTGAGGTTCGTCGCGCGGCGGCGGCTCGCCCTGATCCATTTCCGAGGCAACTCGGCGAATCGTCTCTGTGAGCAGCCCCTTTTTACGGAGCTGATTGATCGGCGCTGTCGTGCATCCCGCCGCGGCTGCCAGTTCTCGCGCTGTCAGCGGTTGGGGGGACGAGGCGAGGCATTGCAGAGCGGCGTGTTGCTTGGGCGGCAAACGCAGCTGAGTCAAGCGGGCTGCGACGTGCGTCGGCACGTGAAGAAAAAGGACTTCGCGAGTGCCGGCCATGTCGCGAACGCCGGCCGGCACGACGGTCTCCAACGCCTGCCCCCAAGTGCAAAGGTAAAAGTCCGCCATCCAGTGGGCGAGCCTCACCATGGGCGGCGAAATGAGCGGCGCTTTGTCGACCACACTCAAGACTTCCTTGAGGCGAAAACGCCGAGCGGGCACCTTCGAATCGTCGCCGTAACTCGCGCGTTCCGATTCAAACACCTCGACACAATATCCGACGACGCCTCGATTCGATCTCCCCAACGGAACTCGCAAACGACGCCCAACCTCGACATCGTTGCGAAGCGAATCTGGTATCGCGTAGTCGAGCGGATCAGCCATGCCTTCGGAGAACACGACCCGCGCGATACGACGCTCCTCGCCCTCATCCACCTCCCATGGCACCGGCTCGATTTCGAACAGGCTCTTCTGCTGTGGATTTGTCATGGCGACGCGGCCACCCCTTCGGCGGCTCTCGACAGTAACGTTGATGGCAGCCGACTCGCGCAACGGCTGGTTGAATTGCGGATGGCAACGGCTGGTCGCAAAGGGTTGGTCGCAAGGGGCTGGCCGTTAAGGGCGCGGCGCCGATGGCCGACCACCCGCGAGTCCGATACGATACGATAGCAGAGTCCAACTGGGGGCGGGAGAACGCCGCGAAGGGTCCAAGCGGCGGTTGGAGTTCGAATTCTCTTTCGACAAAGCGAAGAAACTATGCGTTTGGGCGTCTTCGGCGGATCATTCAATCCAGTTCACTACGGCCATCTGCTTTTGGCTGAGTCATGTCGGGAGCAGTGTGCGCTGGATGAAGTCTGGTTCGTGCCGGCTGCTCGGCCGCCCCACAAGCAGGGCGAGTCATTGGCGAGCGGGCAAGAGCGAATCGAAATGCTCGACTTGGCGATCGGAGGTCACGAGCCGTTCGTCGTTTCACGAATCGAAATCGATCGAGACGGACTCAGCTACACAGTCGATACGCTGCGAGACATTTCAGTGCAACGGAGCGATGCCGAGCTCTTCTTCTTGATGGGCGCCGATTCGCTCGCCGACTGGCCGAGTTGGAGGGCGCCGGATGAGATTTGCCGCTTGGCGACGCCGGTCGTCGTCCGCCGTACGGGATCGCCGTCGCCGTCGCTCGACGCATTTCGGCCGTTTGCCGACAGTATACAAATCGAAAAGATCGCGGCGAATCAAGTGCAATCGCCGCTCATCGAATTGAGCAGCAGTGCGATTCGACAGAGTGTGAGCGACGGGCTGAGCGTTCGATACCAAGTCCCCCGAGCTGTGGAAAAGTACATTGAGTCGAGCGGGCTGTATCAATGCAGCGCAGGATAGCTCGGCCCCCATCCGATAGACTGCGTGTGCTCGAGACGAGTGCTCTCGGCGC
>CAZMNY010000001.1:154528-317100 GCA_964567745.1 uncultured Pirellulaceae bacterium
TGGTGTCTCGGCGCTGGTGTCTCGGCGCTGGTGTCTCGGCGCTGGTGTCTCGGCGCTGGTGTCTCGGCGAATTGCGACCGATTGGTTTGAAAAGGAGCGACCATGGCGAGATTCTGGTTTCAAGATTTCGTGCCGCGCCGGACGCAACAGCCCGGCTTGCTCCGCTTGGCGGAATACGAGCCGTTTGAAAACGCAGTCATTCAAGCGAATCGCTGGATTGAGGAGCAGGGCGTTCGAGTGCTTCGCTTCGAAACCGTCGTGTTGCCCAACATCTGGAGTGAACATGAACAGGGAACGACGGACTCCTCGCTCGGCAGCAGCCTCCCAAGCCATTGGCATCAATTTGTTCGTGTTTGGTACGAGGATACGTCCGGCGAACACGAGGTAGAGTCGTCAAGCTGACTGGCTTTTTCTTTCGGGCGGCTCATCCCAAATCGCACCGATGCGGTGCTTTCGTCTGGTCGCGGCGCGATTGGCTCTCTAGAATGACCTAAGCCATCCCCTCTTCTGCCCCCAAATAAATCGCATGGGTTACCGCCCCCTCCGAAAAGTTTTTGGCGAAAGCAACCTCGAACGGAAATGTGGATTACTGTTCGGGTCGTGTCTATTTCTCTCGATCTTCATCGCCTTCCTGCTCGTTGACTGGGTCGCCGAGCGACTTGTCGAAGAGCGAAGAGACAAGGTCTACCAAGCGAAACGCGAGCAGGGCGCGGCGTATGTTGACGTCAGCTTGATGAAGCTGCATTTTCGCAAGATTGCCAAAGCCCTGCGTGAAAGAGCGACGCCGGACGAGAGCGAATTATCGGCCCAAGATGATCCGCAAGGCGACGCCGACGAGTGGAACGAGTTGAAAGAGTGGCAAGACTTTCTGGACACGGTGAGCGAAGAATTTGACAATCAGGGTTTCCAGTACACGTTAATTGCGGACGGCCGAGCCGCCACCGCGAACGAATGGGAACGTGAACATCTCACTCAGCTCGCCGAAGAGGCCAAGTCGAAGTTCGCCGACTCACTGAGCACGACGCCCGACCCGGAGCTTGAGCCCCCGCGACTCGATAAAGAAGAGGAAGCGCCCGGGTTATCCATTTTTGCTCGTCGCGGCGTGGCGACTCTATTCACCGAACGTGTCGTCGATAATGGCTCCGAGCAGCAGTATCACTATTACCAGCCGATTTATTACAAGGACAAATGTAAGTTCTGCCACAACTCGCTTGTCTCTGTCGGGGCAATTTCGGCCGCAGAGGGAGGCGTGCCAATCGATCGAAGCGAGCCGATCGAGATCGCCAAAGTCGTCGTGCCGATCAAAGCCGAGATGACCGCTGAGAATCAGATTCGAGCCATTTTGCTCGCGGTCGGATGCGGTGCCTGGTTCCTTGCCATGATCGCGTTGTATGTGATCGTCAAGTATCTGATCATTAAGCCTCTCGGACACCTGCGCGATGTGAGCGACGATATTAGTCGCGGCAACACGCAGCTGCGAGCGGATCTCGAGACGCGTGACGAGTTTCAAGACTTGGCCGAGTCTTTCAATAGAATGTTGCACCACCTGACCGACGCCCAGGTAGGTCTTGAAGATGCGAACCAAAGCCTCGACGCCAAGGTCGACGAGCTGGCTCAGCTAAACATGCGGCTCTACGAAATGAATCGGCTCAAAGACGATTTCTTGGCGAATATGAGCCATGAACTGCGGACGCCGCTGAACAGCATTATCGGTTTCTCCGAAGTGCTCCACGGACTCGACGCCTTGACCGAAAAGCAGAGACGTTACGCCGGAAACATTCAAACCTCTGGTCGACTGTTACTCGAGATCATCAACGACATTCTCGATCTCGCAAAAATTGAAGCGGGCAAGATGGAGTTGAGGTTGAGCGAATTCAAGATCTCCAATTTGATCGAAGTCCAGTGCGACATGGTTCGCGGGTTGGCCGACGAAAAGAACATCGATCTTGTTTCGCAAACTTCGTCTGACGATGAACCGATGTATCAGGATCAAGCGAAGGTCTTGCAAATCCTCACGAACTTGTTGTCCAACGCAATCAAGTTCACTCCCGAAGGAGGGCGGATCACCGTTTCGACCGAGCGAATCGACGACAACCGCCTGATTCTCAACGTCACCGACACGGGTGTCGGCATCGCCGAAGAAGACCGCAAAGCGATCTTCGAAAAGTTTCGGCAGAGCAGGGCGGTGCTGGACAACGACGGACTGACCCGCGAATACTCAGGCACCGGCTTGGGCCTTTCGATTGTGAAAGAACTCTGCAAACTGCTCGGCGGCGAGATCATGGTCTTCAGCCAACTCGGCAAAGGAAGCACCTTCCGCGTTACGCTCCCATGGGCCTTGTCTGAGCGTGCGAAACCGAAACTCACTTCGAAACTCGACGAGCTCAATCGAGCTTCCACGATGGGCTCGGCGCTGGGGTCCATCCCCAAGCGTTTGCTCGATCGCCAACCACAGACGACCGGTGACGATGCGAGCAACGCGACGGACGATGAAGACTCGAGTTCGCGCCGAGTCGGCTAGCCTTGGCTGCTCATTCGCTCGTCCAGCGTTTCAATATCTTCGCGCGGTCGGCGTTCTTAAATCTCCGCAATCCCCTCTTGACGAAGCTGGCCACGAAAAAAGCACAAGGAGGCACGAAAAAGAAATTCGGATCGTTGCCGCGAACGAGCACGCGCTATTGGTTATCGCTTCGTCGCGGACCATCAGTCAAGCTGCGGCGCGCGAATACCTTATCTAGGCAGACGATGTGTTCGCCGATCCAAATAGCAAATCAGTGAAGGGTCCGCGTACCGAATCAGAGCCACGAGTTTGCCTCGTGCTGGTGAATCAAATTGAGAAACTAAGGCACCAATACGCCGTGCCCACTGTGACGCTTGGCATCTCTTCTTTTCGTGGATTCTTGTGTTTTTCGCGGCTCATCCTTTCTCGTCAGACGAAGCTGGCCACGAAAAGCAAATTCGGATACCGGACAGTTTTTCCGGATAAGTCGTTAGCCGCGTTGTCGCTGCCAGTGGCACTCGAAGATCGTGAAAACATTGACCGGGGCTTCCAGCGATTCCGGCCATGGGGTCCAGTCCTGCGGCAACGGGTTAAACTGGATACGCGCCCTTTCGCGTTTCTTGGGATTCCGTTCCAATTCAGGCCCATTTTTTCCAAACCTCCAAACACCGACGGCAAAGCGCTTGACGATACTAGCATGACAAATCTCGATTCGATTCACTTATTCACGGATGGCGGGTGCAGCGGCAATCCGGGGCCCGGCGGCTGGGCTTATATCCTCCGGCATGTCGCCAGCGGGAAAGAGAAGGAGGCGTTTGGCGCCGAAAGGCATACGACCAACAATCAAATGGAGCTGATGGCGGTGATCTGCGGGCTGGAAGCATTGAAGAGGCCTTGCAACATTGAACTGTTCACAGACAGCGTCTACGTTGGGCAAGGCATCACCCAGTGGATGGCCAAATGGAAAGTCAACGGCTGGCGTCGACGAGACGGAAAGAAATGGGCGCCCGTCAAAAACGAAGAATTTTGGCGTCGGCTCGATGCCGCCCTTGAGATCCACACGGTCAAGTACACCCGAGTGGCCGGCCATAGCGGGCACCCCGAAAACGACCGATGCGATGAGCTCGCCGTGCAGGCTTACAAAGACGCGTTTGGCCTTTGACGCCTCACTCTCTCGAGGCTGACTCACGCGTTGCATGACTCGCCAAACCTTCCACTCAACTCACAACCCCAGCTCTTATGACACGTTTCTCTCCCGCTTACGCCTTCTCGATCGCAATCGCCTTCTTTTTAGCCTTCGGTCAATGCGTCAAGGCGGATTCGGAAGCCGATTGGGCGAAGATGAAATCGATCGTGCCGTCAGGCTACGTCTGCTATCGAGCTCCCCGGCCGGTCGTGATTGACGGAAAACTCGACGACCAATGGCAAGAAGCCAGATGGACGAGTGAGTTCCAAGACATCGAAGGACCGAGGAAACCGAAACCGCGGTTTTCAACTCGAGCCAAGATGATGTGGGACGACAATTACTTTTACATTGCCGCGATGTTGCGCGAGCCGCATGTCTGGAGCACGCTCACCAAACACGACTCGGTTATTTTTCATGACAACGATTTCGAAGTGTTCATCGATCCCGACGGAGACAACCACAACTACTATGAGTTCGAAATCAATGCGCTGAACACCGGTTGGGACTTGTTTCTCAATCGGCCCTACAAGAACAGCGGCAAGGCCGACAACAGCTGGGAGATCCCGGGCCTGAAGACAGCCGTTCATGTCGACGGCACGCTCAACGATTCCAGCGACACCGACCGAAGCTGGTCAGTGGAAATCGCCATTCCCTGGAAGGTCCTAGCTGAATACGCTGGCAAGCCTTCTCCTCCAAAGGAGGGCGACCAATGGCGAGTCAACTTTTCTCGAGTTGAATGGCATCACGATCTCAGGGAGGGCGAGTATGCCAAGAGGCCGGGCCTACGTGAAGACAACTGGGTTTGGTCGCCGCAAGGCATCATCGATATGCACCGCCCGGAACGCTGGGGCTACGTGCAATTCAGTAAAAAAACACCCGGTTCCGTCGCCTTCGTACGCGACCCGTCGGCACCTGCAAGAGAAGCTCTGCTGTCTGTTTACCACCGAGCCAAAGCGTATCAGCAGAAAAATAAACGCTGGCCGGACAAATGGACAGATCTCGGTTTTGACAAAGCGAAACCAAGCGGGCTCGCCAAACCAATCGAATTCAAGTCGACCGCCGGTGGCTTTTACGCCGACGCTCTGATTCAAATCAAGGGTCGTTTGCAACGATATCGAATTCGCCACGACTCGAAACTCTGGCAGACGACGAAATGACCTCGCGCTAATTGCCAATCATGCGTGACAACGCGTCACTGACAGGCCGCTGTCATACGCTCCCCTGCAAACGGTCAAGCGTCTAGAATCTGTGGTCATGAGTAAGGCAAACGACGCGTCGCAAGATCTTGCGACGCCAGTTCAATTCCTGAAGGGTGGCGGACCCGACCGCGCCAAGCGACTCGCCAAGGTCGGTCTGCGCACAGCTCGCGACTTGCTCTTCTATCTCCCTCGCTCATACGAAGACCTGACCAAAATCCGCACGATCGCGACGATGATCGCTGGCGAGACAAACAGCATTGTTGGTGTTGTCGACGAGAGTGATCTACGTGAGATCGGCCGTGACCGCTCGATCCTCTCGGTGTTGATCAAGGATGACAACGAATATTTGCGCTGCACTTGGTTCAACCAACCGTTTCTTCACGCGAAGCTGAGGACGGGGCAAAAACTACTCATCTCCGGAACAGCCAAGCTCAAGGCCGGCCGTTGGGAAATGACCCACCCGAAGACCAAATTGCTCGGTGATGCCGATGCGGCTCAAGGACAAGTGGTCCCGGTCTATTCGCTGACTGAGGGCGTCAACCAAACTCAGATGAGACGGCTCGTCCATTTGGCAGTCGACGAATACGCGGAGATGATTCCCGAGGTGTTTCCCGAGCCGTTTTTGGCCGAGAAGAGTCTGCTAGGAATTGGCGAGACCCTGCGCGAGATCCACGGCCCACAATGTCCCGAGTTGCTCGAACAAGCAAGGCGTCGCCTGATCTACCAGGAGCTGTTGATACTTCAACTGGCCGTCGCGATTCAGCGGCAACGAATGCAAGCGAGTCCGGCGCCGCAGATGGAGGTCAGTCCGAAGATCGATTCTCGCATCCGCCGGCGATTTCCATTTCCATTGACGGAAGACCAGAATTCGGCGATCGACGACATCGTTGCGGACCTGGCGAAGCCGACCCCAATGAACCGGTTGGTGCAGGGCGAAGTCGGCAGCGGCAAGACGGTCGTCGCGGAATACGCCATGCTGGCCAGCGTCGCGCTTGGTCGCCAAGCCGTCATGATGGCGCCGACCGACGTGCTCGCACGTCAACACCTTAAGACCCTCGAACGCGACCTTGCGGAGAGCCAAGTTGCGATCGGCATGTTGACCGGTTCGCTGACACCCGCGCAGCGGCGAGACCTGATCCGCGCCGCGGCGGAAGAAGAGATCGACATCCTCGTCGGCACCCAGGCGATTGCCCATGCACTCGAGAGCAGTGAATTGCAGATTCCAAAGCTGGGTCTGGTCATCATCGACGAACAACACAAGTTCGGCGTTCGCCAACGCGCTCAACTGAAGAAAGCGGGTGTCGATGCGCACTACCTCGTGATGACGGCAACGCCGATTCCTCGAACCGTTGCGATCAGCCTGTTCGGCGACCTCGATGTCTCTTCGCTGCGCAAGCCGCCGCCGGGTCGGCAAACGGTGCATAGCTACATCGGCGAAGAGAGCCAGCGCGAGAAGTGGTGGGAGTTCTTTCGACGCAAGTTGGACGAGGGGAGTCAGGGGTACGTGATCGTTCCGCTCATTGAGGAGACAGACGACACGGACGGCGGGGTGCGAAGTCTACAGCAAGCCTTCGAAGAGCTCGCGTCGGACCGCCTGGAATCTTATCGGCTCGGCCTGCTTCATGGGCGAATGGGCGGTGACGAGAAAGAGGACGTCATGTCTCGATTTCATCGAGGCGAAACGCAAGTGCTCGTCGCCACCACCGTCGTTGAAGTGGGTGTCGACGTGCCCAATGCAACTCTGATGACGATCGAGAACGGCGAGCGATTCGGGCTGGCTCAATTGCATCAGCTGCGAGGCAGAATCAGTCGCGGGGCGAGGCCCGGTTACCTCTGCGTTTTCGCCGCGCCGGAGAGCGAGCAAGCGAGTGAACGGCTAACCGCGTTCGCGGCAACGAACAACGGTTTCGAACTGGCCGAAATCGATTTCAAGCTGCGCGGGCCGGGTGACATCTTCGGCGTGCGGCAGCATGGCATGCCTCCGTTCCGAATCGCCAACCTGCAGCGAGATGGAGAGATTGTGAAAACCGCTCGCGAAGATGCCCGCCGGTTGATTGACGCCGACCCGGAGCTGACCGATAAGGCGTGGCGTAAAGTGCGCGAAATGGTGTTTCGCCGATTCGGCGAAGCGCTTGACTTGGGCGACGTCGGTTAAGCGGAGCTCTTACGACCCGCGCATGCGGCAGAGATTAGCTTCTCCGGCAAGTCCGCGTCGTTGGAACCGTTACGGCCTGCACGCCTTGCCAATTCACATCGATTCGCCCCTCGTCCTCTGGCAAACCGTATTGCAAAACCGTGAGTTCCTCGCGTGCCGTTCCGATACGAACAATACGCGGCATTGCATATCGCGATCTCGCGGCCAAGCATTGCGCGACGACGTCGAGGATCTCGGCGTTCCTTTCAGACGTACGTGGGGACGTAACAATGCTGCGACTTGCTTTGACGATCTGTGTTGGAATGAGCATTCTTAGTCTTGCTGGCAAGTCCTTCGCCCAAGCGGCGGAAGCAGCGGATATTGTGACGTATCGCGAGTACTACGAACCGGCTCAGATTTCGCCCAGTGATGCTCCGCCGAAGGCCTCTCCAAGCGACGCGCCGTCGCCAAGCGATGCGCCGCTGCTCACGCCAAGCAACTTCGGCCCAAGTCCCTATGTGGTGGATTCGACCTGCGGATGCGACGCGGTTTACGGTGACTGCGGTTGCGAACCGTATCGAATGTTCGGCGACGGCTACGGAGGAATCAGCGCACGAGGATGGCTGAACTTTGGCGTCACCGCGAACGATCGCAGCCCCGCGTCGCGCTACAACGGCCCGCAAGGTCTAAACGATCGAGATGAGTTTCAAGCCAACCAATCGTATCTCATTTTGGAAAAACCGGTCGATCGATGCGGCTGTGGATGGAGCTTTGGCGGGCGCGTCGATATGCTCTTCGGCACCGACTACGTGGTAACAGAACAAGTCGGCTGGGAGCAAACTCAAACCGGCGCGCCGCGTTGGAACAACCGCAGTCACTATGGATTCTCAACGCCCCAAGCGTACTTGGAGGCGGCCAAGGGCGATTTCTCACTCAAAGTCGGTCGGTTCTATACGTTGCTCGGTTACGAATCGGTGATGGCACCGGAGAACTTTTTCTATTCCCATTCCTACGCCTTCACAAACGGATCTCCCTTCACCCACGCTGGCGGCTTGGCGACTTGGGGGTGGAGCAACGAGCTGACACTTTCGGCCGGCGTCGTCAACGGCTGGGATCGCTTCGATGGAGTTGACGACACCGCCGGTTTCCTAGGCGGCTTTCAGTATCGGCCCGAATGCGCCTGGTATTCGGTTTCTGGCATGATCGTGTCCGACCACGAAGTTACCGTCTTGCGGGCCAACCGCGACGCGCGCACGCTGTATACGCTGATGCTGAACTTCGACTATAGCGACCGCACTCAATTCGTTTTGCAATTCGACGGCGGACGCCAAAAGGAAGGCGGCCCCGCGCCGGGCCTCGACGCCGAATGGTATGGCTTAACCCAGTACGCCTACTACACGGTCAACGACTGCTGGAAACTCGGTGCTCGCTTCGAGTGGTTCCGCGACGACGACGGCACGCGAGTTGGCGGCATTCGAGCAGGCAACCCGACGCCGGCAAATCTGGTTGGCGATTTCTATGAAGTGTCGATCGGAGCCAATTGGACGCCGAGATCGAATCTCGGCGTTCGACCCGAAATGCGCTGGGACTGGTACGACGGAACGGGTCTGCCCTATGACGACGGAACTCAGACCGAGCAACTCACCTTCGCGATCGACGCGATCCTTCAGTTTTGAGCATGAGGGCTAGCTGCGAATCTCGCTCACCGAACGAGCAAGCTCGTTTGGTCGTGCTGGTGAAGATCGCAGGTGCTTCACGGCTCACGCAAGCAGACCCCCAAAGGCTTGCCTCGTGTCGGTTGCATAGGTTTTGAGCTACTCGTGCATAGTAATCAGGCAGTCGAGGCGCTGGTTAGAATGCGAATTGAATGAACTGAAGTTATTCGCAAATCGTTAGCGTCAAGTAGGTTAGTGATGGTTTTCGCGAGGTGTCGAGCCGTCTTCGGGCACGGGCGTTGCAATAAAGCCCCAACGCATCGGTCAATCTTTGACCTGTTCGATGCAAGCTCGAACCGACCATTGCTTGAGTCGGGAAATCGTCCATCGGCCCCGTAGACCGCCAATTTCTATGGGGCCGTGGATGTTTCTTGCCCAACGGCTACGCCTGAGCGTGCGTCCCAACTTGAATCGCGAGCGCACTCGGCCTCGCACAGGTTGCCGCTTCTTCGGCCGCTCGCTAGGCTTGGATGCCTTGAGCGGCGGACAACTCATTGTCGTGCCCTTTTTTCATGCCCAAGCCCGGCCGAGATTCTGACACAGGTTTCAATCGATGAAATTGATCATCGCGATCATCCAGCCCAACAAGCTCGAGGCAGTGAAGGATGCGTTGAGCGAAGTGGAAGTTGTTCGCTTGACGGTAATGGATTGCCAAGGGTTTGGCCGACAGAAGGGGCAGCGCGAAGTTTATCGCGGGCACGAAATCACACTCAACCTGCTACGCAAAGTCCAGCTGCAAATCGCGGTGAACGAAGAGTTCGTTGAGCCGACAGTCCAAGCAATTCTCAAAGGCGGTCGTAGCGGCGAAGAGGGTGAAATTGGCGACGGTAAAATCTTCGTGTTACCGCTCGATGAATGCGTTCGTATCCGAACCGGCGAGCGAGGCCCAGAGGCGATTTGATGCTGTCGGCAATCGGCGGCGCGTTTAGCTCACGAACCTGATTCACCGACACGGGGCGAGCGGCCTGTTGATTTAGTTGCTACGCAACTAGCTGTAAGACGTTGTGAGGTGAATCGAATACGTTGCCCCGAAGGGGTGGAAAATACCAGCCCAGGGGAAGCACTATCGGCGAAGCCGTAGTGCGCCGCCCTGGGTTGGGTGTCTATGTAGCCACCAGCCCTGAAAGGGCGTAACACCCACGCCCTCGCCAGCGACGACGTCATCGGATCGTTGCGATGCACGGATGTTTCGCCCTTTCAGACCAACCCAGGGCGGCGCTTGCGGCTTCGCCTCAAGACTTCCCCTGGGCTGGTATGTTGCGCCCCTTCGGGCCTTCGGGGCAACGCGCAGCCGCCCGTCAACATCGTTAGCCCATGAACCTGATTCGCCGACACGAGGCAAGCTCGTGGGGGTCTTTCTTGCGAGAAAATCGTGCGCGTTAGTTGGGCGGCATCGCCTCCAGCAAGACGGCGCGTCCGCGACTGGCGA
Source organism: uncultured Pirellulaceae bacterium (assembly GCA_964567745.1). Lineage (GTDB taxonomy): Bacteria > Planctomycetota > Planctomycetia > Pirellulales > Pirellulaceae > CAZMNY01. Next base: position 164,692 of record CAZMNY010000001.1, read on the forward strand.
GATCGAATGCGCCTGCGGCTGGCATGAGCGCGGTTTGGCCTCGGCCAAGCGGTTCGCCGGTCAGATCTCCGCCGATCTCGACGCGCCCGTTGAGAACCGTGAGCAGGTGAAAGCGCCCGTCGCCGCCGACTTTGAGCTCGTCGCCTTGCAACTCGATTCGCCTGAGCGAAAACTTGTCGCAGTCGACGAGCAGTTCAACTCGAGGATCGGCGGTGGCGATCGGCTTGCTGGGTGAGACAGGACCGAATTCGAAGTCGGTGGCGTCGAGCCCCTTGTCGACGTGCAGTTGCCTCGGCTGGCCGCTCGAGTCGAATCGATTCCAATCGAACAATCGGTAGGTCGTGTCGCTCGCCTGCTGGATCTCGGCGACAAGCAGCCCTGCGCCGAGTGCGTGAACGACGCCAGCCGGGATGAAAAGGCAATCGCCGATTTGAGGGTCGAATGAATGCAAGCAGTCGAGCACGCCTCGCACATCTCCGTCGGTAATCGCGTGGTGAAGCGCGGCTCGATCGACGCCATTTCGGAGTCCCGCGTAGACTTGGGCGCCGGGCTCGGCGTCCACGATGCACCATGCTTCCGTCTTGCCGAGATCGGGCGGGTCGAGCAGAGCAGCTCTCCGATCATCGGGATGGACCTGGACCGACAGGTCTCGGTTGCAGTCAAGGTATTTCAGCAACAGCGGGAAACTCGTCGCCTCGCTGTCGGGCCCGAGCAACCACTCGCGATGGCCGGCAACCAATTCGCCTAGCGTCTTGCCTGCCAACGGCCCAGCCAGCACAACACTCTGGTCTTTCCCGTGATCGACGACCTCCCAACTCTCGGCGTAGTCATCTCCATCATCGATCGTTTTGCCCAGGATCGTACTGAGGCGACGACCGCCCCAAATGTAGCGACGAAAAACCGGCTGGAATCGAAGCGGTGTTGGGACCAAGCTACTCATGTGTCTCCTTCGCTCACTCTTACTCTCACTCCCACTCTCCACTCTTACTCTTACTCTTACTCTTACTCTTACTCTTACTCTTACTCTTACTCTTACTCCCGACCGAGCCGCCGCCGGTCATACGCCTTGCGAGCCCCCAATCCAACTCGACCAGCCGGCAACTCGCCCAAAACACGCCGATTCGCCTCGGTATTGGACCATATCGGAGCCTTTCGCCAACCCAATGCGAAGTGTTGATCCGATTTGGTTAACCGATTAGGATAGGGGCGTCGTTGGAGTTTCTCCCGACCTCCCACCTGGTGCGGCAGCTTCCTTCCGTACACTCTTTCGCCCTTCCCATCGGGCCGAAGCAAGTTGCCCCAACATCCTGCGCATTGGCGATTCTGCGCGAACCTCTCTCCAATTCGGAGTCATCATGTCCGATCGACGACACATCGACGACCTTTTCGACAAATCGACAATGACGTTCGGCGCCCACCTGGACGAACTGCGCGTGACTCTGTTTCGAGCCTTGATCGGGCTGATGATTGGCTTTGGGATCGGGCTGGCCCTCGCCAAGTACGTGGTGACCTATATCGAGTCCCCGCTTCGCAACGCACTTGAAACCTATTACGTCAACAAAGACATCACCAAGCTGGAGTCGACGAATGACAACAAAGAGATCGACGAGACAACCAGAGATTTTATCAAGAAGAACAAGCTGATCAGTGAAGAGTTTCTCGTCGAACACGATGAGGTCGCGCGGTTTCAGAAGTCGCTTACCGAACCACCGAAGAAACTTGGCGCGTTACTCGAAGAGCAGCTCCCCTTCCCAGGCGTCTCGTTCATAAAGGTGCGAGTTTTTCGGCCGGTGCAGACGAGAATTACGAGTTTGAACGCACAAGAGGCGTTCATGATATGGCTCAAGGCCGCCTTTGTAACCGGGCTCGTCATCTCCAGCCCCTACATGTTCTGGCACATTTGGAGCTTTGTCGCCGCCGGCTTGTATCCCCACGAGAGACGCTACGTTCATATTTATCTGCCGTTCAGCATATTGCTGTTCATGGCCGGCGCATCGATGGCGTTTCTGTTCGTGTTCAAGCCGGTCTTGGACTTCTTGTTCCAATTCAATCAGATGATGAACATCGATCCCGACCCCCGTATCAGCGAGTGGGTTGGCTTCGTGTTGTTTCTACCGATCGGATTCGGCATCGCGTTTCAGCTGCCGCTGGTGATGCTGTTCATCAACCGAATCGGCGTGCTGACAGTCGAGACGATGTTGGAGAAGTGGCGGATCGCGATCTTGGCGATTTTCGTCTTGGCGATGGTGCTCACCCCCGCCGATCCCGTCAGCATGATGATGCTCGCCGTTCCGCTGACGTTGCTCTACTTCCTCGGCATCATGTTGTGCAAGTGGATGCCGCGAGGGCGCAATCCGTTTAACGAAGAGACGTACGAACCGTAAGCGATCTACTGTCCCCAGACGGTATTTGAATACCACTTGCTGCGAACCGGTTCCGGGGCTTGCTTCTGGTAGTCGCGAGGTCGTCCGCCGACGACTTCGGGGCCCAGATCGTTGTCGGCGTAGGGGTCGAACACCGAGGCTTCACGCTGCTGATAGCCCATGGGTCCGCGAGGACCGAACAGGGGCGGTGGGAGCTGGCAACCGCAAACGCCTATGGCCGGGGCAGCTAGCAGGCTGCAAATCCATGGTTTGAGTGTCCGTCGCATTGGGCGTTCCTTGCCTTTCGTTGCCGCGTCTACCAAAACCGCCGATGTCCTGGATTGGCCTCTTCGGCTCACTCTTCGTTTGTGACGAATCAGCCTCGCGGGAGCCCGCCAGGGAAATGGGCGGCGGATTATAGGGGCCGAGCACGCTTGGGGGAAGATGAATACGAGACGGCTCAGCCACCCAGACACCCGGCGTAATTCGTCATCGTCTCTTACCCCATCGACTTGAACCACCTCTCGCCATTGCCCAAAGCGACGGCGAAATTAGGGATGACGCCCCCAATTGTGTGAAGTTTGACCGGTTAGTTAATTGTTACGGCTCGAACGACTTGCCAGTTCGGCGCCAAACCGAAGGGAAAGGCCACTCCCGCAACCACGGCCGCGAAGATAAGATGAAATTCTCCTCAGGCCCATCGAGCGTTTTCGGCTTCTCGCCGACCACAGGGGTCTTTCTCGTTCAAGTGGTGGCCGTCCCCCATGTCCGCTCAAAGTCAAACGAAGAAAAAAGCCACTCAAGTGGGCGAACGGCTGCAGAAAGTGCTCGCCAGCGCGGGAGTTGCCAGCCGCCGCGAATGCGAACAGTGGATTCTCGATGGTCGAGTCGACGTCGATCGATCGGTTGTCACGGAGCTTGGCGTCCGCGTCGACCCCGACAAACAAGAGATTCGAGTCGACGGTTCGTTAATCAAGATTCGTCGACGCACCTATTTCGTACTCAACAAGCCGCAAGGCGTCGTTTCGACGAACCGCGACCCCGACGGTCGCATGCGCGTCATCGATCTGATTCAGTCTAAAGACAGACTCTTCACTGTCGGACGGCTCGATCGGATGAGTGAGGGCCTCATTCTGGTGACGAACGATGGCGAACTCGCCAACAAACTCGCCCACCCTCGCTTCGGAGTCGAGAAGACCTACCTCGCCACGGTTGTCGGGCATCCAACGAAAGATCAGCTCGACCAGCTTCGCAAAGGGGTCTACTTCGCTGAAGGAAAAGCGAAAGTCGTCTCGGTTCACATTAAGAAGAAGCTACGTGAACAAGCCGTGCTGGAGATCGTCCTCAACGAAGGCCGCAACCGCGAAATCCGTCGCCTGCTCGCCAAAGTCGGGCACAAAGTCCTCAAGCTGAGGCGAACGGCGCTCGGCACCATCAAACTGGGCGAGATCCCCTCCGGTGCCTATCGAGAACTCTCCAAACAGGAATTGCAATCTCTGCGACGACTCACCAAACCGAGCGGCAAGGGAGCGGCAAGCAAGAACGCAGACAAGAGTGGCAAGCCGACCCGCAAAAGCACGAGCGAATTGAAGGGCAAAGCCAAGAGCCCGAGAAGCTCAAGTTCAGCGACGAGCCAAAGGCAGTCGAAGCAGAAACAATCACGCGGCAAAGCGGCCGCTTCAACACCGAGCAAGCCGCGATCCAAATCACGGCTAGGTTCCGCCGAAGCGGCCCCGACGGCCGGCACCATTATCGGCGGCGAGCCCCAACCGAGCAAAACGACCAAGAAGAAGTCGGCGAAACGCAAAGCGGCCAAGACCCGTGCAGCAAGCAAGGCTCGTTCCGGTAGTAAGGTTCGCTCAGGCAGTAAGGGACGGTCGAGCGGCTCGGCAGGCAAAGGCTCGACGGGCAAGGGCTCGGCAGGCAAGGGCTCGACGGGCAAGGAAGCTCGACGAAAAAAGGGTCGCGGATAACCCGAATTTCAGGAAACCGTGCGGACGACCAAAGAGGTTAGGCAGTGACAGACAATCCGCTCCACCCGGCCTATTTTGCTGACAGCGCACTGCAGCTGACGGCCCAGATCATTGAGAACGTGAAGATCGCCAAGGGGGTTTTCCGTTTGCGATTCCGAGCACCTGAAATGGCGGCTCGATTCTTGCCGGGTCAGTTTCTGATGATTCGAATCGCGGGTTTGCAGGATCCGTTGATCGGCCGGGCGTTGGCGATGTACGACGTCGTAGACAACGACCAAGGCGAATCTGATTCGATCGATGTGGTCTATCTCGCCAAAGGTAAATTCACCACACAGGCCGCGACGATGCGGGCGGGAGAAGTGGAAGTTTGTGGGCCGCTCGGAAACGGCTTCTGCTTACCTCAAACGAGCCGGCTGGTGATGGTTGCGGGCGGGATCGGCCAAACTCCGTTTCTGTCCGTCGCAAAAGAGGCGCTCGGCCTCCGCCGCTACGGCTCGCCCCCCCGTGACTCCGCAAAGATCGATGACGTTGTCCTCTGCTATGGAGCTCGCAACGTCGAGTCGTTTGCGGGGCTTGACGACTTTCGAGTGGCCGGCGTCGACTTGCGACTAGCGACAGATGACGGTTCCGCGGGACACCATGGACTCGTGACGGAACTGCTGCGTCAGACATTGGCGGAGAATCGTGACAAGCAAACAGAGATTCTCTGCTGCGGCCCGGAACCGATGATGGAAGCCGTGGCGGAAGTCGCTGGCGAACTCGATGTCCCCTGCCAGGTCTCCTTGGAAACGCCCATGGCCTGCGGCGTGGGAATCTGCTTCACCTGCGTGGCCAAGGTCAAAGGCGACGATGGCGAGTGGGATTACAAACGCACATGCGTGGAAGGCCCCGTGTTTCCCGCTCGGCAGATCCAGTGGTAGCTGTCGAGAACCTGCAAAAGGCGTCGCCTTTTGACGTAGAGAATGTTGACGCAGAAAACAGCCGATTCACTGCGCCCTGGCGAACGGTCGTTCCCAGGGCGCTATTATTGAGCCCGTTTAGCTAGCCGTCTTGGCCGATTTGATCAGCTTCTGCAATCGCGACTTCGTACGTGCAGCACGGTTCGGGTGAATCAAGTTGCGTGCGCCGGCTCGGTCAATTTTCTGGGCGGTGCTGCGATATTCAGTCTCGGCGGTCTCGATTTCGCCAGCGGCAACTGCTTCGCGAACTTTGCGAAGTTGCGTGCGCAAGTCAGACATTCGCGCGCGATTTCGCAAACGTCGCTCTCCGTTTTGCTTGAGTCGTTTCTTGGCGCTAAGGCTGTGGGGCATTGGAGCTCAGTTTCCTTGCAGTTTGCAAATCGTCCGGCCACTCGAACCGAGAGGCAATGTCGGGTGGACCGGAAGGTAAACCGATCCCGAATCAACCTTTATCACCCATCGCGGCGAGTTTGTCCAGTCGTGCTTGCAGCGTTTCATCGTCTGGGGAAATCGCCTGGAGGGCTTTTAAAGCCCGCACCGCCTCGGCGGGACGCCCCATCGCCTCGGCAAGTACGGCGAGTCGACGCCAAACGCGATAGTCGAGCTGGTTTTCAGCGTCTTCCGCGGCCGGCGTAACCGCTCGATCAAGCAAATCCGCAGCGGTCAAATAGCATTTGATGGCTCGATCGAATTGACGGACTTGTTGGAGGCATTCACCCTGTTCCAACTGGCATTCAGTCGCCGTCTCGTCAGTCGCTGCCGCTTCGAACTGGTCAGCTGCCTCAAAATACATTCCGGCGATTCGTAGCCGCCGGGCCAGCTCGAGCCGCCAATGAGGCTCGGCCGGGAACTGCTGGCTGCGGCGATTGAACAAATCGAGCTCCAGGCGATTCAGGTCCTCGGCCAGCCGTTGGACCAAATCCGCCGCCAACTCAGAATCCGCAGCCGACTCAGATTGTTCGAGTTTGGCCATCTGGCTTGCAATGGCCAATTGAGCCGACTTGCGTCTGATCTCGTGCCCCTCCGAACGCTCGCGAACTCCCCAATCGCCCGATGTCGATTCCGAGGCGATGTTGAGCACAAACTCGGCCGCGTCAAACAATCCTGCCGCTTCCCATTCATCGACCTTGAAAAGCATCGCTTTGGTTGATCGATCTGGCTCCTGGCTCAACCACTGCTTCGCCATTTCGAGCTGATTCGGTTCGCCAAATCGCCCCAATATTTCCAGCCTCGTTGCGGCGGCACTGTGATTCGGCTCGAGTTTGAGAATTCTCGTCCAGCACTCGCGAGCTTCCGCGAAGGTGCCTTGCCGAGCGTAACCGCGTCCAGCCTCGACCAGCGTCGCCAGGTCTCCGGAATCATATTCAAGCGCCGCGTGCCAATAGCGAAGTTCGACGTCATGCAATTGAGCGTTTTGCGCCGCGATCGCGATCGCGCGAAACAACTTGCCGTTCTGCCCTTTTGCCTTGAGTGCAGCCGGCGCGAGCCGAAGCGCCGCGAGCCAATTGCTTTCACTGCAGGCCCTTGTGAGCCTCTTGGCCGAGGAATCGGTCCATCGCCCCATCCAACTTGGTGCCGAGTCGCCGTGAAGCGAGGCCAAGTTTTGCAGCATCGCTTCAACCGGCAGCAGGCTTCCAGGTTCTTGCTCGATGCAACGTTGAAACACGCTGTGCGCATCCTCGAACCGGCCGGCTCGAAACAGCTGGCGGCCCTGCTCGAACGCTGCCGCCAACTCGCGACGATTCTCGTGATCGAGGGGATAACTAATGGTATTTGCCTCGAAAAGAGACGGCTTCGATTTTCTCGTTCTGACTTCGGGTAGTTGCAAACTGAGCCGCGACCGTTTTCAATCAGTTTGATGAACACGCCGCCGCAAGCATCAACCACTCCGCCCGGGAAAGTCTACTTGATCGGTGCCGGACCGGGCGACCCCGGGCTGATTACCCTTCGAGGTATCGAAATACTCGGCAAGGCGGACGTCGTCCTCTACGACTTTCTCGCCAACCCGCGGTTGCTCGAGCACGCCCGAGCCGACGCGTCGATTCAGTGTGTTGGGAAGCATGGCGTCAAACCACGCGACGAATCCGGGCAAGCGGTTTGGTCTCAGGAACAAATCAACGACCGGATACTCGAACTGGCCCTGGCAGGCAAGTCCGTGGCGAGACTGAAAGGGGGCGACCCTTCGATTTTCGCTCGAGCTGGCGATGAAATTGACGCGATTCGCTCCGCCGGCGTTCCGATGGAAATCGTTCCAGGTGTGACCGCGGCGTTGGCTGCGGCCTCTTTTGCCGGCGCGCCGCTGACACATCGTGAGCAATCTTCCGCTGTCGCACTGCTCACCGGTCGCGAGTGTGACAAACAAGAGGCGGCGCTTGAATTCGATGCACTAGCCAAATTCCCAGGCACGCTCGTCGTCTACATGGGCGTCGTCACCGCGGCAAGTTGGTCGCGAAAGCTGATCGAGGCTGGAAAGGCGGCGGCGACGCCATGCACAATCGTTCGGCGTTGCAGCTTGCCCGACCAACAGACGACCGCCTGTCGCCTTGACGAAATCGTGCACGTCATCGCCAAGAAACGAATTCGCCCACCAGTCGTATTCGTCATCGGCGAGGTCGCTCGCTCCGCCAGCGCTAGTTGGTTCGAACAGCGGCCGCTCTTTGGCGCAAGAATCGTCGTGACACGTCCGAGCGGCCAATCGCGAGACTTGACGAAACAGCTCGAAGAGTTGGGTGCCCTGGTCATTGAGCAACCTTCAATCGAAATTCGGCCTGTTGAAGATGTCGCGAGAGATAATCTGGACGATGCGCTGAGCCGCTTGGATGAGATCGATTGGGTCGTGTTTTCCAGCCGCAATGGCGTCGCATTCACGATGCAAAGATTGGCGGAGCTCAGCTTGGACGCTCGGGCATTCAGCCGAGCCAAGATCGCTTCGGTCGGGCCGGCAACGACCACCGCACTCAACGGTTTCGGACTCCGCGCCGACGTGACCGCCTCCAAGTCGGACCAAGACGGACTCGCCGACGAACTTTGCGGCTCAGCCGAGCAACAGCGATTCTTGCTGGTTCGGGGCTCGCGAGGCCGAGATACGCTGGCCCATTTGTTGCAACGATCTGAGGCGATCGTTGAGCAAGTTGTGGCGTACGAGAGCCGTGACGTCGAACAACTGAACGAATCCGTTCTGGCTCAGCTGGTGAAGACGCCGCCCGACTGGATTGTTGCGGCGAGCAGTGCGTCGGCCGTCTCAGCACACCGGTTGCTGAGCCCGCAGGCGTCTCAAGCCAAATGGGTTGCTATCAGTCAGCAGACGGCCGGAGCTCTCGACGATTTGGGCGTTCGCGCCGCCGCCGTCGCCGACACCCCAAGTAACGATTCCATCGTACGCGCTATCCTCGAACATCTCGAATACGACTAAGCACGACGCAGGCTACTCTAACGAGCTTAGCTCGACAGTTTAGATCTGCTCAACAGCCTAGCGCTGCTCAACAGTTTTAGCTTTGCTCAACCAGCGCTTTGTCGGAGATGTCCTTGCGGCACCAGGCGCCGGGCCAGCGTATGCACTTGACTGCCCGATACGCCTGCAGCTTGGCCGCTGAAATGGAATTGCCCATGGCCGTGGCACCCAAGACACGGCCGCCGTTGGTGACGACTTGGCCATCGACATTCTTGGTTCCGGCATGAAAAACTTTGACGTCTTCGATGGCGTCGGCATCTTCGAGGCCTCGAATGACTCGACCGTTTTCATAGGGCCCCGGATATCCGTCGCTCGCCATGACCACACAGACCGCTGGACGGGTGTCCCATTCGGGTGGGTCGATCCGATCGAGTTCACAATCGGCCGTTGCCTCAAGCAGATCGAGCATGTCGCTTTTGAGGCGCATCAACAGGGGTTGGCATTCGGGATCGCCAAAGCGGACGTTGTATTCCAGTACTTTCGGGCCTTGATGGGTCAGCATCAGGCCAGCGTAGAGGACGCCTCGAAACGGATGGCGAGAGCGTTTCATCGTGTGCACGGTCGGCACCAGCACATCGGCTTCGATGTCTCTCAACATCTTTTCGGTGACGATGGGCGTTGGGCAGTAGGCGCCCATACCGCCTGTGTTTGGCCCCGAGTCGCCGTCGTAGGCGGGCTTGTGATCCTGCGCGGGTGGAAGGGTGACAATGGTGCGGCCATCGGTAATCGCCAGCACGCTGGCCTCTTGCCCATCGAGTCTCTCTTCGAGAATCAGCTGATCGCCGGCGTCGCCGAATTCCTTTTGCCTTCCAATTCGATCGATGGCGTCAAGCGCTTCGGCTCGGGTCGAGCAGACGACAACGCCTTTGCCAGCTGCGAGTCCATCTGCTTTGACAACCAGCGGAACCGTCTCGTCTTCAAGCGGATATCGGTCCTTAACGAATCGAGCGGCGCTGTCGGAATCGCGGAAAACGTGGTAGTCCGCAGTGGCGACGTCCGCCGTTCGCAGCAAGTTCTTGCAGAAGACTTTGCTGCCTTCAAGTTGAGCTGCGGATTTGCTCGGGCCGAATACCTTTAGCCCCTCGGACTGAAACGCGTCCGTGATGCCGGCGGCCAGAGGCGCTTCGGGACCGACAACGGTCAAACCGACCGAGTTTTTTTTGGCGAATGCAATTAACGATTCAAAATCGTCGCCCTTGATGTCGACATTGACAGCATCGACGGCTGTGCCCGCGTTGCCGGGAGCGACAAAAACCATGTCGGCTCGACTGCTTTGCGAAAGCTTCCACGCCAACGCATGCTCGCGACCGCCGCTTCCCACTATCAAGACATTCATGGCCTGACCTGTAATCCTTTGCTCGATTGTTTCTCCGTCGCCAATGCGATTCTAAAACTCCTTTCCAACCCAGGCGAGGTGGGGCACGAGAAACTTCGCGGCGGCTTCGTTCGCCACACGGCGGAGCGTGCAAGGATCATCGTGCTGGTTCGCTCCTTGTGCGGTGGGAAGACGATGAGCCATCCGGCGGAGCTGGCTCTCGGCAAATCGAATCGAGTTTTGGGAGAGGATTGGAGCTTGCGAGATGCTCGCGAAGCTCGATCGAGCTGCGGCGAATGGCGTCGGTTCCGCCGCGACGGAAAGTGGGTGACTGAGACGATTTGCCGCATCGAACGGGGGTTCAATCCGGTTGACATTGTTTGCCGCTGGGTTACAAATTGGTGAGGTTCGTGAAAAAAGTCACAGACTGCCTGGTCTTTGCGCGGAATTCACCTGCGCAAGTTGTTTCCGGAGCCCCCTTTAGGCGAATTTGCCGAAACTCCTGCGACAGCCCGTAGTCTTGTTGCGTTTTTAGGTGCTCGAGGGATAGCGAGCGTTCAATGGTTGATCCAAGCAAAATGTCGGTCGAGGAAATCCTCGCCTATTGTCGTCAGGCGGACGGCGAAAACGGCGGTGGAAGCGCGGCGGAGGGTGCCTCATCCGAGGAAAGCAGCCCACCGGCAGCAGCGCCCGCGCCGAAAACTCCATCTGCTCCCAAAGCTGCCTCGGGTCCCATGGACCGTTCGGGCATGTCGGTAGCCGACATGCTCGCTGCGGCGCGTTCCGCCGACTCCGCCGGAGGCGAAACGGGTGGCGAAACGGCGGAAGCCGACGACGAGGCTGAAGAAGAAGCGGTGCCTGCCGCCTCGGGCCCTGCGGTGCCAATGGACCGTTCGAAGATGTCGGTTGCCGATATGTTGGCGGCGGCTCGCGGAGAAGGGAAACCTGCGGCGAAGCCAGCGGCCAAGGCAAAGCCGGCGGCGAAAGCAAAACCAGCCGCGGCCAAGCCGGCCGCGAAACCAGCGGCGACTGGTCCCAAAGATACGGCCAGCATTTTGGCTGCCGCCAGAACGTCGGCAAAGCCGGGGCCGATTCCAAAGGCCGAGGCCAAAGCTCGAGCGAAAGAGCAGGGCAAGGCGAGCGGCAAACCAAAAGTCGTCGCGCCCCCAATGCCTGAACGTCCCGCTTACGCTCAACCCGCATCGGCCGCTGCAGCGCCGGCTGCGGAAGATCGCCGTGGTTTCATGGCGACGGTTTTTGGAGCCTTCATGGGTTCCGCTATCGCAGTGGGATTCTCGTCGTTAGCGTTGACCCATCTGCTGTGGTTGTTGGGACTTGCTCGATTCATGTTCCCCAACATTCTCACCGAACCACCGACGCGATTTAAGGTCGGCTTCCCGGACAACTACTCGACTGGACAAGTCGAGACCAAGTTTAAAGCCCAATTTGGCGTTTGGATCGTGCGATACGAATACCAAGGCGAGTCGCAGATTTATGCTCTCAAGTCAGTTTGCACCCACTTGGGCTGCACCCCGAACTGGCTTGAAGGCGAGCAGAAATTCAAATGCCCCTGCCACGGTAGCGGTTTTTATAAAGACGGAATTAACTTCGAAGGCCCAGCGCCTCGCCCGCTAGAGCGATACGCAATCAAGCTTTCCGATGACGGTCAGTTGGAAGTCGACAAGAGTCGAAAATTCAACGAAGAGCTCGGACAATGGAGCGATTCGGCAAGTTTTTACACCGTCTAATTTCTCTTTGTCCGCTTTGTTCGACTCGCGGCTCAAACGCCCGCGACCACGACCAGCCTCAGTTGCATAAACGAAAGTCAGCAAGTCAGAAGCCATGCCAAGCCTCAGTGAGATTATTCGCGGTTCGCAGATTTGGAAGAGTCTCTTCCGGCATCCGGCGCCCGTGGATCGACGAAATCGAATTGTCGTTGTGCTTACCAACTTCTTTTTGCACCTTCACCCGGTGTCGATCAAGAAGCAAGGAATCGCACTCAGCTACACCTGGTGCATGGGCGGCGTGACTTTCTTCCTGTTCTTAGTGGAGACGATCACGGGCGTACTGCTCATGTTCTACTACCGCCCGACCTTGGAATGGGCCTATGCCGACATATTAGCGCTTCGCGACGTGACCTCGCTGGGGATCCTTCGCGAGCTCCATCGGTGGGGGGCTCACGCGATGGTGATCACGGTTTGGCTTCACATGTATCGAGTGTTCTTGACGGGAAGTTACAAGCCGCCGCGCGAGTTCAATTGGGTGCTCGGCGTCATTCTCCTTTTGCTGACGCTCTTGCTGTCCTTTACCGGCTATTTGCTCCCCTGGGACCAATTGGCCATCTGGGCCATTACCGTCGGCTCGAACATGGCTCGAGCGACCCCATTCCTTGGATATGAAGGTCCCGGCGCCGCATTCCTGGCGGTTGACGGAATCAGCATGATTACGAACGCATCCGATGCTCGTTTCGGATTGCTTGGAGCACGATTTGTCGGTGAGGAAACACTCAACCGGTTTTATGTTTTGCACTGCGTCGCGATCCCTCTGGGTGCGGCGTTATTGATGGCGATTCACTTCTGGCGAGTCCGAAAGGACGGCGGGATCAGTGGGCCGCTGTAGTCGGCAACTGCGGATGGAATGGAATGTTGCGAAGCGACGATCGCTTCGCTTTGGATTGGATCGACGAACGCCTTTGGTGCTCGCAAAATGCACGGACACGTAAACGTTGAAGAGTTTTTCGGTGGTATCCGCCATTTCCTTGGCGGCTACTACTTCTTCTTGGCCGCCATGAACGGACTGGCCGCGTTCTATTTGTGGCGCAGCCACAAAGAGAAAACGTGGTTCCAACTTGGCTCGTTCAAGTGCACCAACGTGCTCGGTTGGCTGGCCTGCTCCGCTGGCTTCACCGTCATCGCCGCGATTGCCTTGGGCGGTCGCGGGTCGACGGTTTGGATGATTTCGCTTCCTGAGGGACTGCGAACGTTCATCGATCAGAAACTCCTCAACCCAATGACCTATTCGGTTGGATCTCTCGCGATCCTGATCGTGCTCTTTTTGGGTCGCCGCTTCTTCGTCAAACCTGCGATTGCCTGGGCCGGACTCAACTTGTCGCTGCTCACGATGGGCTTGTCGATGACGGACAGCGACTTTGCTGCGATCGTGATGAAGCCGGACAACGTGCCGATCGTGGCGATGATCTATCTGCTCGGATTCTTTACTTGGCTCGCCGCAGCGCAAGCAGTCGAAAACGATCGACGCGATCGCGAAGGGCTCGAGCCGCTTGAGAAGCTCAATAACGAGAAGATCTTGGTCTGGCCCGACTTGGTCTATTCCGAGCTGATCTGCATGGTATTGCTCGTCGTCGTTTTGCTCGTTTGGGCAATCGTGCTGCGAGCCCCGCTGGAAGAGCCGGCCAGCGCCGTGAAGACGCCCAACCCATCGAAAGCTCCCTGGTACTTCCTCGGACTCCAAGAGATGCTCGTCTACTACGACCCTTGGATGGCCGGTGTTGTTCTACCCAACTTGGTTGTGTTCGGATTGATGGCGATTCCGTTCCTCGACTTCAACAAACGAGGTAACGGCTACTACACAATCGATCAACGCAAGTTTGCCTATTGCACCTTCCAATTCGGATTCCTCGTGCTGTGGGTCACGCTGATCGTGATGGGCACCTTCCTACGCGGTCCCAACTGGAACTTCTTTGGTTTCTACGAAACTTGGGACTCGCACAAAGTCGAAGCGCTCAACAACATCGATCTCTCAGACCTGTTCTGGATCGAGTTGCTGCGATCAAACAAGCCAGAAGCGCCGGACGGTTCAGGCGCGCTTTCCGGACTGTTATATATCCTGCTTCGCGAAGCGCCTGGGTTCCTGCTTTTGGCTGGATACTTCGGCGCCTTGCCGCCCGCCATGGTGCTCTACAGTCGCGGGCTGAGAGACATGTTTCTCAAGATGGGTTTCTTGCGGTTCATGGTGCTGTCCAACTTGCTGCTATTCATGGGGCTCTTGCCTTTGAAGATGGTTTTTCGTTGGACGCTGAACCTTAAGTATTTCATAGCGATCCCCGAGTACTTTACGAACCTTTAGTCGACACGACCTTAGTTCGACACAAACCACTAGGACGCAACGCCACCCCTCGCGGGGGAGACTCGAGCATGCCAGCAACGGAACAAACATGGCGTGACCAGAAGCTGATGCACATCATCTTCGCAGTGAGCAGTGTTTTGCTGCTGATTTCGACGGTGTGGATGCTAGCGGTCGATCATGCCCGGCCATGGAAGCCCTACCAGAAAAACGCCCGCTCAATCGATATCGCCACCACCGCTTGGCGCGATCTCCAGTATCAGGCGATCGACCACCAAGCGAAACTCGACCGCCTGAATGTAGCACTGGCGGAGATTCGTGGACGCGGAGTTGACGCGAACAACCTGCTCGAATTCCGGCGCGAACTCGGCGACAAAGTCGACTCAGAAGAAGTCGGCGACTCCTCCGGGCTCGGCGCTATCGGCGACTCGCTCAAAGCAGAAACGACCAAAGCCAATTCGGCGAGAGCGACTTACAATCAACAGGTCATTTTGGTCGCGCAAAAAGGGGACGCCTTGCGGACGGCCGATGAAGCCCTGACTGCGGCGAGCGATGCGTTGGACGCTGCTGAAGACAGCGCCAAGGCGGCGGCCCAAACACAGCTCGACGCCGCTCAAGCCAAGCGAACGGTGGCCCAAACGGCCTACGATGACGAGAACGCGAAACTGGCCGGAATGCTCGATGGCGCCATCGAAGCCGAAGCCGCATCAGCCGCCGTTCGCAAGAGATTGCTCGCCCGTGCGGCTAGTTTCGTGCTGGCCGCCAAGAATCGAATGGAAAACAAGTCGGTCAAGCGCAAAGCCGCCTCCGCTCAACTCGACGTCGCCAAAGCCAACGTTGGCCTGGGAATCCGCGATTCGCTTGGCCCCGATGCGATGGAGGGCTTGGCAGATGAAGTCAAGAAGAAGCAAACGGAATACAGACGACTCAATCTCGAGTGGGAACGGTTGTCGACGACGTACACGAACCTGAACGACCTGATCGGAAAGATGGAGGCCGGCGAAGAGGAGCTCCTCAAGGAACTCGAGGAAGCCAACGCCGGTTCCGTTCGAATCGCGAACGCGCTGATTGAAAAGCGATCCAACTATTTCGAGATGTACGGCGTGATGCCGGTTCCTGGCAAAAAGTGGCTTGAGTTGCCGATTCTGACCGCGTTCAATTCGCCTCTCAAAATCGACAACTTGTGGCATGAAGACCTTGTTCAAGACTACAACTTTCTCAAAGTCCGTCGCTTCGACCGCTGCACCACCTGCCATCGGATGATGGACAAGACCGCGCCCGGCGACGCCACCGAGCCGGCCTATGTTCGCGATCGCAGTGTTGAATTGCTTCTCAGCGGCGCCGTGGAAGAGGGCGTCGACAAGACGGCCGCCGAGCTAGCCGCCGCTCTACTCAAGAGCAAGAAGTTAACAAGAGAGCCGACGTCGACGGATTATGTGGAAGCCTTTTTTGGCGTTCAGTTCGCCAGTGAAGGATTGCTCGACTCCGGCGATTTGACGATCGCCTACACCAAGCCAAAATCGCGAGGCGCCAAAGCGGCGTTGCTTTCGGCTGCCGCAGCAACGTTGCCGGGCGACGCCATTTTGACTTTGCCCTTGCAACCTAATTCAAAGATCGCGCCCTCCAAAGATGACAAACCAGGCTTCGAACCGGGCGACGTGATCACCAATATCGATGGGGATCCGGTCGAGTCGGCGCAGCGAGCGATTCATCGACTTCGCGATGCCGCACTCGACGGTCAATCTCTGACCATTACGGTACGACGAGGCCTGCCGAATCCGTATGTGAGTCACCCGCGACTCGATCTTTTCGTCGGATCGTTGAGCCCTCATCCGCAAGCCGTCTTTGCGTGCACGGTGTGTCACGAAGGTCAGGGGAGCGCCACTGAATTCAAATGGTCCTCCCACGCGCCGGATTCATCGAAAGATATGGCCCGATGGAAACAGGATTTGGGCTGGTTCGACAATCACCACTGGATCTACCCCATGTACCCGAAACGGTTCATGGAAAGCGGCTGCTTGAAGTGCCACCACAATGTGACCGAGCTTGAGAAAAGCGAGCGGTATGCCGAAGCTCCGGCGCCGAAAGTCACGAAAGGCCACCAACTCATCAAGAAGTATGGCTGCTACGGCTGCCACGAGTTCAATGGGTACGATAGTGGCGACCGAGTTGGTCCCGACTTGCGTTCTGAGCCGAATTACTTTGCGGCCGCTCAGCAAATCAAGTTCGATCCCGGATTTGCAAAATTGACGGATCTGGAAAAGCAATACGTCGACGATTTGATCGGCCAACCTGGACGCGACGACGTGCGTCGGAAACTTTACCAAGTCCTTCTCCAGGACGAGTCGAGCTCGGAACGGCGACTGAGCGAGGATACGCTGACTCGAATCGCACCGTTGCTCAAGGACATCGAGAATCCCGGAAAACTTCGTCGAGCCGGCCCGAGCCTTCGATTTGTCGGCTCAAAACTCGACTCCGCTTTCCTCTACGATTGGATTCGCAAGCCGAAACACTTCCGACCGACGTCGCGGATGCCCCAGTTCTTCGGGCTGTGGAATCACCTGGAAGGCGAATCGCTCAAGACGGCGAAGCGTCTCGAAGCGATCGAGATTTTTGCGGCGGTGAAGTACTTGGAGAACCGTTCGCAACCATTTGAGTACTTGCCGTTTGAAAAGAATGTCGACCCTCCGAGTTCGGCTCGAGGCAAGACCGCATTCCAACTGCGTTGTGTTGCCTGCCACAGCCACAAGGATTTCCCGGATGTGGCCGAGTACCGAGCCAAAGACAAAATCCAGCAGGGCCCGGATCTCTCGGGACTGTCGGGTAAGTTTGACAAGCGGCGTAACACGAACGCGCGAGCTTGGATGTACACGTGGCTAAAAGAGCCGAATCGATATCACGTTCGCACGGTGATGCCGAACGCTGTCCTCGATCCGCTCGAGACGAAAGACGCCGAGGGCGCTGTGACGCGCACCGATCCGGCCGCGGACATCGTGGAGTACTTGCTGTCGGAGAAAACCGACTATCAACCGGCGGAAGGTACGATTGTCGACCCGACGCCCGATCAGTTGGCCGTGCTCGACGAACTCGTTCACGGAAACCTGCTCGATGCGTTCTACACGGACGAAGCGGCGAGGTTTGCGAAGCAAGGCATTCCTGAGGAAATGCGTGGCGATCTTAAGGGCGCCGAAGTCGAATTGCTTGTGCCCAATGAGCAGTACGAATCGGGGTCATCGGTCTTGCCGCAGCAACAGAAACTGATGTATGTCGGCAAGAAGGTAATCGCCAAATACGGTTGCTATGGTTGCCATGACATTCCCGGTTTCGAACAGGCCAAGCCAATCGGCGCCGGGCTTGCTGAGTGGGGTAAGAAGGAGCCGTCGAAACTGGCGTTCGAGCACATTCAGGAGTTCCTCGGTCACGGCAGCCACGGACACGGCGCCGATCACGGTTCGGACGACGATGGACACGCGGGCAACTCCACGATCCAGCCCAACGAGGTTCCCTCGTTCTATAAAGATCAACTCAACGCGGGCAATCGAATCGGCTTCATCTACCAGAAGTTGGCCGAGCCGCGAAGCTACGATTACCACAAGACCGAGTACAAGAAGTACAACGAGAAACTCCGCATGCCGAAGTTTCCCTTTGACGACGGCGACCGCGAGGCCGTGATTACGTTTGTGCTGGGATTGTTCGCTGATCCGCCGCCGGCTAAGTACGTCTACAAACCAAGCCCTCGCGAGCAAGCGATCCAAGAGGGCAAGGAAGTGCTGGCCAAGTACAACTGCGGCGGCTGCCACTTGCTGGAAACAGAACGGTGGGACATCGCGTTCGAGCCCGAAACGTATGGAGAACAATCGCTCGACGAGCTCTATCCGTTCGTTCCGAAACGATTCCTGCCTGATACAAAAACGACGTCGGAAACGCCTGATCGTCGTAACCTGATTCGCGCCACACTTCGTGGGATGCCGACGCTAAACAACGACGGTGTGGCAATGATGTTCGACGAGTACGGCGATGATGTGCTGCAGGAAGATGACTACAACCCCTACTCGCTGACCTACCTGATGCAGTTGTGGGAGCCGACCTTGGTGGAAGGCCAGCCTTTCCAAGTTGGCGGACTGCCGCTTGAGGTTCCTTCGTCGAGTATTGAACGCCGTTTGCCCTCCGAGGGCGGTGACTTGGCAAAGTATCTCTTGCCGCATGTACGTGACCTTGAAGCGCAGGTGAACCCAAACGCCAAGGGGTCCGAGGCGTGGGCTTGGGTGCCTCCGCCGCTTGTTGGCGAAGGCGTCAAAGTGCAAACCGATTGGTTGCACGAGTTCCTGCTCGACCCGCATCCGATTCGCCCGGCGGTATTCATGCGGATGCCAAAGTTTGCGATGTCGCCGGAAGAGGCGACCAAGCTGGTCAACTACTTTGCGGCTAAAGACAACGTCGAATATCCGTACGAGTACGAACGACGGCAGGGGGACGATCATTTGGCGAAAGCTGACGCGTCATATGCCGAGAAACTCAAAGCCGCCGGCGCCGAGGGCACTCGGTTCGGCGACGCGATGAAGATGGTGACGAGCCAAGACTACTGTGTGAAGTGCCATATTGTGGGCGACTTCGACCCGACCAGTTCCGATCGAGCGAAAGCGCCGGACCTGGCGAAGGTTTATCGTCGACTGAGGCCAGATTACACGCGAAAATGGATTGCCATGCCGTCCTCGGTCCTGCCCTACACGGCGATGCCAGTGAATGTCAAGTACGACCCAAATGCGCCAAACTTAGGGACAGAAATTCCTCAGGACCTCTATCACGGCAATTCGATTGAACAGGTCGACGCCCTTGTCGATCTGCTCATGAACTTTGATAAATACGCGAAGAGTCGCAGTTTGATTGCGCCGCTTGTTAAGCCGGCCAAGACGGAAACACCAGCGCAAGGAGAGCAGTAGAGTTTTAAGTGTGGGCGGCGTTTCTGAATCGGCGGTCGGCGCGAGTCGCCTCGGTTTTGAAATACTCGCCTAGGCAGCTCTATAATGAAATTACCTACCTGACGTCGACGAGCCTACGCGGGTTCGTCGTGATACGCCGGACGAATCATACCCAAGTCGGCGTACCACGTTTCGACTCCCGATCATCGGGAGACCATAACCGTACGACTCAGCTTGCCACACAAGCTGGGATCGGCAAGGAGAATGAAGATGCGAAACTCGACAATGTTTGCTGTGCTTGGACTTCTCGTCGCCACAACTGCAAGTGCCGCCGATTGGGGTGACTTAAAGGTCAAGTTCACATACGACGGCGCCACCCCCAAGCCGGCCGCGGTTTCTGTCACGAAAGACAAACTCTTCTGTGGCAAACACAACTTGGTTGACGAAAAACTGGTTGTGAATCCCAAGAACAAAGGGATCAGAAACATCGTCGTCTTTCTCTATACGCGCGGTTCGACGAAAGTGCCCGTTCATCCCGATTACGCGAAGGACGCAGGCGCCAAGGTTACGATTGCCAACAAAAATTGCCGTTATGAACCGCATGTTGTTTGCGTTCGGTTGGGGCAGAAACTGAGTGTCTTGAACCCCGATGGGATTGCCCACAACTCGAAGCTTGACTTCTTTTCGAATTCACCGGCCAACCCGATCATTCCGCCGACCAAGTCGATCGACGTGAATCTGAAGGTGGAAGAGCGATTGCCGGCGCGAGCGAGTTGCTCAATCCATCCTTGGATGGAAGGTTGGCTCGTTATCAAGAAGCACCCTTACATGGGCGTCACGGATGAGAATGGCGAGCTGACGATCAAGAACGTGCCGGCTGGCAAGTGGACCTTCCAATTCTGGCAAGAGAAAGCGGGCTACCTGCAGGACGTCACTGTTGGCGGCAAGAAGACGAAATGGAAGCGTGGCCGCAACGAAGTCACCATCAAAAAAGGTGGTCTGGACCTCGGTGAAGTCAAAGTCCCCGCATCGGCGTTCGCTAAGTAACGCTCGTTGTGTTTGGCATACAAGTGATCGAAAATTTTGAACAACCGTCCGTATAAGTTGGTCTTGCAACATTGGAGGCAAGTCGTGTCGCGATGTCTGGTATTGGGAGTAGCCGCGATGCTCGTGGCTGCCGCCCTCGGTTGCGATCAAGGCGGTATTCGGACGGCGAATTACCATACCTCGCCCGATGTGGCCGAGAAGCTTCGCGAAAAGCTCGTCGTGCAAAGTGCAGGCGGCGGGGCCGCAGCGGAGTTGGCGGATCCGACAGGCTTCGCGACGATTCGCGGCATGTTCAAGATTTCTGGTAACGCCCCGCAGATGGCTCGGCTCGCAGTGACTGGTGACGACGCCAGTCTCTGTGCACCGGGCGGCCAGGGACCGCTGTCGGAAGAAGTGGTGGCTGGACCGGGCGGGGAGCTCGCGAATGTGGTCATCTTTCTCGACAGTAAGATCCCGCAGGAATGGGAACACGAAGATTATGCAGCGACGAGGGACGCGTTGCTTGCTGGCGAGAACGGTTTCGATCAGAAACAATGCTTGTTTTTGTCGCATGTGTTTGCCATGCGTTCCACGCAAACGGTGGAAATCATCAATAGCGATGGCGTCGGGCACAACACCAACATCCAGCCGATCAAAGGCGCACAACCCTCGAACAACTCACTGCCAGCCAACAGCACTTCGGTTTACGCGCCGGGCGGCGAGTCACCGGCGCCTTTCTCGGTCACGTGCAGCATCCACCCGTGGATGAAAGCCTACATGATCACCCGCAGCAACCCTTACTTTGCGGTGACGAATAAGGACGGTTCGTTTGAAATCAAGAACGCGCCGACTGGCGTTCCTTTGACGTTTCGAGTGTGGCAGGAGAAGGCGGGCTTCCTACAAGAGGTGACCGTCAACGGCGCGGCGGAAAAATGGTCCAAGGGGCGATTCAAAACAACTTTGAACGCAGACGAAGATGTCAACCTGGACGTTGTTATCAACGCGACGGTTTTTGAATAGAAACTGGTGGACGAAGACGTCGGCTGGCCGGCGTCGCCAAACGGTAAACACTTTCGCAGTACCATGTCGCTGAGATCGATAAATCCATCCATGAACGTTTTGCTGAACCAAGCCCAGCGCTGTCTCGTGGCAACTAGCTTGCTCGCTGTTGCTGCAGCCGTAGGTTGTGGAGCTCCCGAAGCAGAGTTTCGCCTGAACCGCGTTTACGCGGCGGTGGAAGAGAGCCGGAACAACGTCACATTTACTGAACCTCAGATGCAGAACGTCAACGATGTCGTGACGGCTCTATTCGGAACGCCTGACAGCCCCATCGTCCCGAATCTACCTGACGTCGACCTCGTCAGCGTGTTGGACCAGCGGAAGCTTGACTTGGCGGCTGGTCCGGTGCACCGCGAGAGCATTGATTCGCCGACGGGTCTTTATCGCGAGCATTGTGTGCATTGCCATGGGATCACCGGTGATGGCGCCGGCCCGACGGCTGCATTCTTGAATCCTTATCCGCGCGACTACCGCCGAGGCATTTTCAAATTCAAGTCGACGCCGAATCTAACGCCTCCGACGGACGACGACCTGCACCGCACGCTATTTGAAGGCCTCCCTGGCACTTCGATGCCCTCCTTCAAACTGTTGCCGCGAAACGAACTTGAATCGCTGGTCCATTACGTCCGCTACTTGGCAATTCGAGGCGAAGTGGAGCGGCAGTTTATCTACGGTCTCGTCACCGAACTGGACGAAGGCGAATTGCTCATCGATTTTTCCGTCGCGGGCGAAGAACAGTACGATTTCGTTCGATCCGAGGCGGCGCTCATTGTTCAAAAGTGGATTGACGCCGAAGCCGCTGCGACTCCCGTTCCGGCTCGGCCCGAAATGCCCATGGAAGAGTCGATCGCCAAGGGGAAAGAGCTCTTTTTTGGCCCGGTAGCCAACTGCGTCAAATGCCACGGCCCGACGGGAATCGGCGACGGCGTCACGAACGACTACGACGAGTGGACGAAAGAACTCAACCCAGCGAACAAAGAACCGCTACAACGGTTTCTGTCCCTGGGCGCCCTGGCGCCTCGCAACAGCCGTCCGCGCAACTTACGGATGGATGTTTATCGAGGAGGCAGGCGGCCCGTCGACCTCTACTGGCGAATCCACAACGGAATCGCTGGAACTCCCATGCCGGCCGCCGCGATGAAACCGGATGGTGCGCCTGAAAATGACACGCGATTGACGCCCAAAGACATTTGGAGCCTGATCGATTACATACGCCACTTGCCATACGAACCGCTAAGCAAACCGGCCAATTTGCAGCAACCAACAAATAATCGTGAGCGGCTCTAGGCCACCGCGGAATGATGCCACGTGAAGTGAGGCGCCACGCTGTGTCGCGTCTCGAATGACAAAACAAAATCCGGAATCCGAACATCGAGATGATGGCGAGACTGGAAAATCCAAATCACCAATGGCGCTCGGCGACGAGCGAACGCGACAAGGTTGGAGGATAACCGTGGGACGGCTTTGGAGCATTCTATTTTTGGCAGTGCCAATTCTTGGGGTCGGCTCAATTTATTGGGCGATTGCCGGCTTTTACCCAATGGAAGGTCATTGGCTTCCGCTGAATATCAGCCGTGAAGGACAGGCGATCGACGAGCTCTTCACCTTTATTCTCTATCTGACTGGTTTCGTGTTCGTCGGCACCAGCTTGGCTCTGTTTTGGTTCATGTGGAAATACGACCGCGACAAGAACAACGAGCCGGTCAAGTACGTCCACGGCAGTCATACACTGGAAATCGTTTGGTCGATTCTTCCCGCAGCGACGTTGCTCTTTATCGCCATTTACCAGATGAACGCCTGGGCGACGGCGAAAATGCAACGCCCCACGGACGAGTCAGGCAAGCATAAGGCGCCGATCGCCGAGGTTACCGGACGCCAATTTGAATGGCGAATTCGATACGCGGGCGAAAACGGAATTCTCTACGACCAGGACGACATCCTGACGGTCAACGAATTGCACGTGCCGGTGGACGAAGACGTCGTGCTGGTGATCAAGAGTGAAGATGTGCTCCACAGTTTTTTCCTGCCGAACCTGCGTGTCAAACAAGACGTCGTGCCCGGCCTGAAACAACTCACCTGGTTCCGAGCCGATCGACAGGGCGTTTACGACATCGTCTGCGCCGAGCTCTGCGGTTGGGGACACTACAAGATGCGAGGCCGCTTGATTGTTGAGCCTCGAGACAAGTACGAAAAATGGCTTGCCGAGCAGTATGAGGCCCAACAGGCTACTGAATTCACGCCGGCCAGCGATGAGGATGAATAAGAAATGACAACTGCTGCAATTGATAGCCACGAGGGCGGTCACGCCGAGGGCCATTCGGGATCAGTTGGCGAGTTTATCTCGACTTACGTTTTTTCGCTTGATCACAAGATCATCGGGCTGCAGTTCTTGTTCTCGACACTGCTGTGGTTCTTCGTCGGCGGCCTGCTCGCCCTCGGAATTCGTTGGCAGCTGGCGTACCCTTGGGGCGATATGCCCTTGGTCGGCAACCTGCTGTTTTCGGCTGAAGGCGGACAGATATCGCCCGAGTTCTACACCACGCTTTTCACGATGCACGCCACGGTCATGATCTTCTTTGTGATCATTCCGATCTTGGCCGGCGCCTTCGGCAACTTCCTCATCCCGTTGATGATCGGCGCCGATGACATGGCGTTTCCGACCCTCAACATGCTCAGCTACTGGATGATGTGGCCGGCATTTGTCTTAATCGGCTTAAGCTTTCTTTATCCACCCTACGGAGCCGGCGGAGGCTGGACGTCGTATCCTCCTCTATCGACCGTTTGGGATGCAGCTCCAGCCAGCCAGTGGCCTCAAACGCTTTGGCTGCTGGGCGTCACTTGCGTCGGCATCTCGTCAATGATGGGTTCGGTCAACTACATGACCACCATCATTCAGATGCGAGCGCCGGGCATGACAATGTTCCGCATGCCGCTGACGATCTGGGGCATGTTTATCACCGCCGTGCTCCAAGCTTTCGCGTTGCCTGTTTTGACGGCGGCTGGGTTCATGCAAGTGACAGACCGGCTATTTGGAACCGGATTCTTCATACCCGAAGCGCTTGTCGTTAATAACTCCGAGCCGCTGAGCGGCGGCGGACAGCCGCTATTGTGGCAGCACCTCTTCTGGTTCTATTCGCACCCGGCCGTTTACATCATGTTGCTGCCGGCGATGGGCATGGTTTCGGACATCGTGGCCTGCTTCGCGCGAAAGCCGATCTTTGGCTACAAGCCGATGGTCTACTCGATTTCGGGGATTGCCGGACTCGGGTTCATTGTCTGGGGCCACCATATGTTTGTCTCGGGAATGAACCCAATGCTGGGCATGACCTTTAGTGTCGCCACGATGTTGATCGCTCTACCGAGTGCGGTGAAGGTGTTCAACTGGCTCGGCACGATTTGGGGCGGGAAGATCGAGTTTACGACGCCAATGCTGTTTGCACTTTCGTTCGTCTCGATGTTTATCATCGGCGGGCTGTCCGGCATCTTCATGGCCTCGACGCCGACCGATATTTTCATCCACGACACGTACTTTATTGTCGCCCACTTCCACTACGTGCTGTTCGGCGGCACGGCGATGGCCGTTTTCGGCGCGATCTACTTTTGGTTCCCCAAAATGTTCGGCCGTTTGATGAACGAGTCGCTGGGGAAAGTACACTTCCTGCTGACGTTCGTGTTCCTCAACGGCACGTTTTACACGATGCACATGCTCGGCGCTGTCGGCTTTCCACGCCGATTGGCTGACCCCTACCCGTATTTAACGTTTGAACATCTCCGCCCCATGAATGAATTCATGACCTGGTGCGCCATTGGAATGGTGGCGACTCAGTTCATTTTCGCCGGCAACTTCATCTACAGTATTTTCTTCGGCCAGACGGTGGGGCGCAATCCTTGGCGAGCCAATTCGCTTGAATGGGCGGCGCCCAGCCCGCCCGGTCACGGGAACTTCGATTTCCAACCGATTGTTTATCGAGGACCTTACGAATACGGTTCGCCCGAAGTCGACATCGACTACTACCCTCAAACAATGCCCCCGCCGTCCGCCGATGGCGGCTCGCAAGAGTCGTAGTTCGCCAACACACGAATCGACTCTGTTTTTTTCAGTTCTCAAGCCACTCAATGTCGCCCGCCGTGACAAAACAAACCGCCCAACTCGAAAGCCCCTGGCCGAATCGCATTGCGATTCTGCTGGCGCTGGTTACTTTCCCATTGATTTGGGTCGGTGGCTTGGTGACGACGTACAAGGCGGGTATGGCGGTTCCCGATTGGCCGTCAACCTATGGCTACAACTTGTTTCTGTATCCGATTTCGACTTGGATCGCCGGCCCCTTCGATCTGTTCATCGAGCACGGCCACCGCTTGCTGGGTTCGCTGGCCGGTTTGGTCGCGATCCTGCTTGTGGTTGTGGTCTGGCGGCGTGATGAACGCGTTTGGATGCGGCGTCTGGCCCTGGCGGCGTTGGCTCTTGTCATCGCCCAAGGGTTGCTCGGCGGAGCGCGAGTGCTGATGGATTCACGAACGGTCGCCATGATTCATGGCTGCGTTGGTCCCGCATTTTTCTCATTGTCAGTCGCGATGGTCGTGTTCACATCCAAAAGTTGGCGGACCGCAACGTCGAGCGACGAATTCGCGAGTGCCGACTCGGTCCGATCGCTTGTCGTCTTGATTCCCGCTTTCGCCTTTATCCAACTACTGCTCGGCGCCCAATTGCGACATGTCGCAGCGACAACATCGCATCAGACATTCCAACTGTTCGTGGTCTTTCACCTTGTCCTTGCCCTTGTGTTGACTCTGCACATCGGGTTGTTGAATTGGAAGACCTGGAAGTGCCCGGTCCGACAAGTTTCACGGCCGGCTCGCATCCTTGCTTTGTTGATCTTCGTTCAGATGTGCTTGGGCGTTTTGACGTGGGTGATGAAGTACAGTTGGCCTGGCGGGATGGGAGACTACTTCTCGTTTGCCGCGGGGCATCAAATTATCGCAGGCGGTTTCTGGCAAGCCATGCTGACGACGGCTCACGTCGCGGCGGGTTCGCTGATTTTGGGGGTTTCAGTCGTATCCGTTTTGCAAACCTATCGCCACTTTCGCCACAGCGCAATCGCTTTGAGTTCGGCGCCCCTGTTGCTGGAGTTGTCGACATGAGCATCTCCAGCACCTCGTTGCCGATCGATCGACCAGACGCGTCACTACTAGCGCGTTTGGCCGATTATGTCGAGCTCACCAAACCGCGGATTGCCATGCTGATACTCGTCACAGTCACCGCTGCGGGGACGATGGCGAGCTGGGGGCAACCCGACCTCTGGTTGCTGCTGCATTCGATGGTTGGGATCGCACTGGTTGCCGCTAGCGCTAGCGCGCTAAATCAGTGTTTCGAGAAAGACCTTGACGCCAGGATGCAGCGGACGAGCAACCGGCCTCTGCCTTCGGGTCGAATTACCCCGAGACAAGCCTACTCATTCGCGACGGTGACCATTGTTGCGGGATGCGTGTATCTGCTGGCGACAACCAACTTGCTAACGGCCGCGTTCGCCCTGGCGACGTGGGTCGTCTACGCCTGCATCTATACGCCGCTGAAGTCGCGAACGACAAGTAATACGGCGATTGGAGCGATCTCGGGCGCACTTCCGATTTGCATCGGCTGGGCTGCTCAAGGAGGTCAATGGGACGCGCGAGTCGGCTCGCTTTTCACGGTTTTGTTTCTCTGGCAATTCCCGCACTTTATGGCGATCGCCTGGCTTCATCGCCATGAGTACGCGGAAGCCGGGTTTCGCATGCTGACTGTCGCGGATCCGAGCGGTCGCCGAGCTGGAGTGCAAGCGGTGCTGTCCGCTTTGGTTCTCTTGCCCGTTAGCTTCGCGCCGGCTCTTGTGGCGCCTGAGGCGTACGGCTCGGTATTTGTCGCTTTGTCCTTTGTGTTGGGCTTCGCCCAGTTGATTTGTGCGATTCGATTTCTCATGAAACGAGACGATTCAGCAGCTCGCCTGCTACTTCGTGCTTCGTTGATTTACCTGCCGCTTCAGATGGCATTGTTGATTGTCTTTCCGTTGCTGTAGGTTCCTTGCTGTCTATTCACTGTCACTAATTGGCTCAGAAATACGAAAAGATCCATGTCGGAACACGGACATAACGACGACGGACACGGCCACATCACGCTTCAGTATCAGCCCGCATTGCCGCTCAACAACGGCAAGGTGTTTCTGTGGCTATTCCTGTCGACCGAAATCATGTTCTTTGCCGCCTTGATTGGCGAGTTCATTGTGCTCCGTTTCGGCGCGCCCAATGGCATCTGGCCGACGCCTCACGATGTGCACGTTTCGGAATTCATTGGAACGGCCAACACGGCGTTGTTGCTGTTCTCTAGTCTGACAATCGTGCTGGCGTACGAATACGCGAAGCGCGACAAGCCAGTCCTCTCGAAAGCGGCGCTGTTCGCAACCTTTTTGATGGGCTCGGCATTTCTCGGTGTGAAGTGCTACGAATACAGCGCTAAATTCGCCCACGGGATTTACCCCGTCCACAAGCGAAGTTTGATGCACGACAAAGCGGACGTCTATTACATGTCGGCTGTCCGTAAACGCTTGGCGACGCTTAGCGCGGAATTCAAGGCCAAGATCGATGACGGCGTCACGCTCGACCCAGCCGAGGCAAGTAAGTTCGCGCTAGTGAACAAGCTCCAAAGCAACATGGTCGGCTGGGCGGAGTGGCGGGCGATGCAAGAGAGCGATCCGACCTTGCAGCAAAAAGCATTCGACTTCGCCGCTTATGCCATTTATCCGTTGCACGCCGATGAGCATGCCATGGAGCTGCATGCCGATGCCGAGATTAAGGCGATCGACGAAGCCATAAAGCAATTCGCCGTACAGACGGAATCGCTGAATGTCGTTCAATCGGAACTCAATGCCAGAAACGAGTCCCTCGTCGCTCTTACCGCTCAACTCATGAGCGAAAAGACTGACGCTGACAACGCGGTCGTTGCATTGAAAGAAGCGAGAGCGAAACTCGATGAAGCGAGCAAGCAAGACAACACGACGGACGAAGCAAAACAGAAACTGGATGCGAGCATTGTTGCGGCCGAGGCCAAAGTAACGGGCATCGACGAACGACTCGCGCAAACCGCCACGGAGTCGCAAGCGAACGCTGCCGAATCGGCGACGGCGGCTGCCGCCCTGGGCACGACCAAGACCACGGTTGAGCGTTATCAAAACCGGAAGGACATGATTCCGGTCCTGATGGCCGCAGCGGCCCACAAGGGACTCAACGAAGAAAACCACTGGCTCAAACTGCCCATCAAGATTCCCAGCGGCAACATGTGGGCCAGCACCTATTTCCTGATGACCGGTTTTCACGCAGTTCACGTGTTGATCGGACTCATCGTCTTCGCCACAGCCCTACCGTATCGGCTCGATAAGCAGAAGGCGAACTTCCTTGAAAACACGGGACTCTATTGGCACTTTGTTGACCTCGTTTGGATCTTCTTGTTCCCCTTGTTGTATTTGTTCTAACCTCATCGGCTTGGCAATGGTTGGCCGCTTGGGCCACGATCAATACATCGAACAAATCTAAAACGAATTCCTGGAATCTCAATGACCGACCATCACGACGAACATGGCGACGGACACGATGATCATGGCGGCATGGGCAAGTACGCGGTTGTATTTATCGCTCTGCTAGTCCTTACCGCTTTGTCCTATGGCGCCGGCACCTATTTTTCTGGCCCGAATGTTACCGATCCAACAACAAAGTCTGTTGGATGGGCGTTCATGATGGCCGTCTCGTGCGCCAAGGCGGGCCTGGTGATGGCGATCTTCATGCACTTGCTCTGGGAAGCCAACTGGAAATACGTGTTGACGATCCCTTGTATCATCATGAGCACGTTGCTTCTGCTCGCCTTGACCCCTGATATCGGCTGGCGAGCTGATAACTACACCGAGGAGCGAATTCGACACGCCCCCGAACTGAGCGCCTACGGATCACACGGTCACGCCGCGCACAGCGAAGGAGAAGACCACAGCGAAGGCGAACATGCCGACGACGATGGCGAACATGCCAACGGCGAGAGCGAGCATGACGATGACGGTGCGGAGCCGAAAGAATCGCATGACGATGGCTCGAATTGAGCTGCGTCCAAGTGAAGAAGACCAGCGGCAATCGTTCTCCGATGTGAGGGCGAGGCTTCAACGAAGACACAACGCGTATTTCGGCCAACTGAGTCACCTCGGTTAGACCATCTGGCCAGTGCTTTGCGGATCTCATACGAAGTTTTCCGCGTGCCGACCCATCATGAAGGCGGAAGCTTTGTCGTGCCCTGCAGTCGCCGTTCGAGGCGCCACCTATCGCTATGGCGAACGTGTTGCGCTTGACGACCTGTCTCTTTCGATCGGCGTCGGCGAGGTGTTTGGCTTGTTGGGCCCGAACGGGAGCGGCAAGACGACGTTGTTCCGAATCCTCTCGACGCTGATGCCGCCTCAATCGGGCGAGTTTTCAATTCTTGGCGCAGATATCCAATCTCAAACGGCGTTTGTTCGACATCAAATCGGCGTCGTCTTTCAGTCACCGAGTGTGGATCGCAAGTTGACGGTCAAAGAGAATCTTGCGCATCAAGCGGCGCTTTATGGGTTGGCGCCTCAACTCGCCAATAAGCGAATCGACGAACTGCTCGCCGAATTTGGTTTGTCCGAGCGGGCAGCGGATCTGGTTGAGACGTTGTCGGGCGGATTGAGGCGGCAGGTCGAGCTCGCCAAAGGACTGTTGCACAATCCGAAACTGTTGCTGCTCGACGAACCGAGCACAGGGCTTGACCCGGGAGCTCGGATTGATCTCTGGCGACGGTTGTTGCATCTGCGAGAGTCGATGGGCGTTACAATCGCTCTGACTACCCATTTGCTCGAAGAGGCGGAGAAGGCGGACCGAATCGCCATCCTCGACCGCGGTCGACTTGTCGCGCTCGATTCTCCCGACGCCCTGCGACACGGCGTCGGCGGCGACACGATCATGATCGAGTGCTCGGACGCGAACGACTTGAGCCAGCAAATCGAATCGCGATTCGATGTGAAAACTCAAGTCATGGTAGGCCAAGTAAGGCTCGAGCAACCCGATGGCCAGCGTTGGGTGACCGACCTTCTCAAGTCGTTTCCCGACGAGATTTCCGCCATCAAGTTGGGCAAGCCGACTCTGGAGGACGTCTTCATTTCGAAGACAGGCCATTCATTTTCCGCAGGCGTCGAGGACCAATAATGGAAATGATTGCCGAGCGAATGCGAGCCCTTTGTATCGCCAACGAGATATTGAGATGACGACGGACGCAACATTGACAACCGAGCGTCGAGCGACCTCGTGGCGCGTCGTCCGAGCTTTGGCTTGGCGTGAGATCGTGCGTTTCGTGCGGCAGCGTAATCGCGTCATCGGCGCCCTGGGTCAGCCAATTCTGTTCTGGCTTTTGTTCGGGGCCGGATTGCACGGCGCGTTTCAAATGGGAGGCGCGGATGACCTTTCCTTTAGTGAGTACTTCTTTCCCGGCACGATGATGTTGATCATCATGTTCACTGCAATCTTCGCGACGATTTCGATAATTGAGGACCGTAAGGAGGGTTTTCTGCAGGGAGTTCTCGTCGCGCCGGTCCCGAGGTGGTCGATGGTGCTGGGCAAAGTCCTGGGCGGATCGACGCTGGCGATGGTGCAAGCGGTCATTTTTCTCTTGCTGTCATTTACGATGGGAGTCAACTTTGAGCCTCTGCGCTGGCTGCAGTTGATCTTGTTGATTTTCGTGTCCGCCCTGGCTTTGACATCGCTCGGGTTTGTTTTGGCTTGGCGGATGGAATCGACGCAAGGCTTTCACGCCATCATGAATCTGCTGTTGATGCCGATGTGGTTACTTTCGGGAGCATTCTTTCCAGCTCCGCCCGCGACATCTGAGCAATGGGGGCAATTGGCCATGCATTGGGCGATGCGGCTCAATCCGCTCAGCTACGCGGTTTCCGGCGTTCGTCGCCTGCTGTCGCCCAATTTGGATTATTCCGCGATTTGGGCACCTTCGCTTGCAGCCAGTTGGAGCGTAACATTGCTATTTGCGTTGGCTGCTTTTTTGGCCGCCTGGAAGATCGCGGAACAGCGCACGCGAGGAGACTTATTATGAACAAGACATTTCTGTTTTTCGCAGCCCTATTGATGCTCTTTTGCGGGGCAGCCATAGTCGTGACGGCGTATCGTTTGTCGCAACGCGAGGCGATTGCGTCGGGGAATCTTGGCTCCCTTCCCGATCATTTGAAAAAGCCTGATAATCCGGCTGATGAGTTGCTGACGGATTACACGTTGACCGAACGCAGCGGCGATAAATTCGAATCGAAAGAACTCGACGGAGCGGTTCATGTCGCTGGCTTTTTCTTCTCGACATGTCCAAGCACGTGTCGAGCACAAAACGAAGCCCTCCGCACTCTCCATCAACAATTCGGTTCAAAGGGTGTCCGCTTTCTGAGTATCACGGTCGATCCCAAGAAAGATACGCCTGCAACACTCAGCGAATACGCTTCGCTGTTCGGCGCTCATCCGACCGAATGGCTGTTCCTCACAGGCGACTTGGATTACACCCGTCGCATCGGCGCCGAGTTTTATCAGATGCATGTCGAGGAGGGCGTACATATGAACCGTCTTGCCGTCGTCGACAAATGGGGTAAGCTCCGCGGGCGATTCAAGTGGCAGGAGGAAATCGAAGTCAAGAAGATGAACGAAATGATCAATACGCTTCTTGAGGAAACAGAGCCGCCGAAAGAGGAAAAAGCGGAATTCAAGCCTCGTGAGTCCCCGGACGAAGAGCCCGAGGACGATGACGGTCGCGTCAAGTAACGGCGTTCAATCGCATAAACTCGCGCGACTCGTTCCGCTCCTTCAATCGCCGGAGAGTGTCGATTTGGATCTCGTCGACATATTGCCTCATTTCAACGCGAGCTTGAATAGCCTTTCAGGCCTGTTGCTTGTCGTCGGCTATCTTTTGATCAAGAAGAACCAGGAAGCCGCCCACAAGTGGACGATGCTCTCCGCGTTTGCCGTTTCGACGTTCTTTCTCGGCAGCTATCTGCTGTATCACTACTTGCTGGGCGGGAGCCGTCATTTCCCGGCTGACGCCGGTGCCGTTCGCTACGTCTATCTGGCTATACTCGCGTCCCATGTCATTTTGGCCGCAAGCGTCCCCTTTTTGGCTTTGACGGTGATTTACTTTGGGCTCCGTGATCAACGTGCTCGCCATCGGCGGTGGGCTCGTTGGACATTTCCGATTTGGCTGTATGTATCGGCGACAGGTGTTGTTGTCTACGTCATGCTCTATCACCTTTACGCCGCGTAGAACGTCGAAACGCCGCAGTCGGTTGGGAACAGGAAACGCCTTTCCGTGCCGCGATTTGCAGCGTAGAATTGAGTTCGCTCACAGCGACAAAGAAGAGCGTCGAAAATAAGGCGTCGACAAGACAGGAACAAAAAGCGAAACCATGTCGATTGAGTCCACAATGCGATGGCTGAAGCCGGCGATTCGATTCTCGTTGATGGTCGCGGTCGTCTTGTGTTTCGCGGGTGTCGCGACGGCATGCCCGACGTGCAAAGACAGCTTAGGCAACGATCCGGCGACCGCTGGCATGATCAACGGTTACTTCTGGAGCATTCTGTTCATGATGTCGATGCCGTTCGTCATCTTCTTTGGCCTCGGCGGCTATTTCTATTGGGAGATTTGCCGAGCGAGACGAGCGAGAGCAGGGGAAGCTGGCTTGGATCCAACGTAGATGGGCGAGCATGGCGACGCGACTTCGTCGCAAACTCGATATTAGTTTTCACATTTTCCGTCTCGACCCAACCGACACAGCACCTATGAAGTCGCTTGCTAAAACGATGCAGATTGCGGGCCTGACGATGTTGCCGCTCGCCTGCTATCTAGAAATGACCGGCAACTTGCCGAGACGTCTGCCGATCGCCCAAATGGTGATCATGGTGGTTTTCGGAGTCTGTTTGTTCGCCCTCGGGCGGTACCTCGATTGCCTGGCAACTCGAAGCCTCTAGCGTGTCGAGCCGGATCGATTCGGAACGCATTGCCGCTCCGCGTTGACTCGGCGCTGGATCGGAGCCAATTGAAACGCCAACGCCCCGAACAACGACTCGCCCTCGCCGTCACCGCCGTCACCGCCGTGTTCGCGCTGTTTGCCGCGCCCAGCCACGCGACAGCTCAGACGCTTCCTAAGCCAGTTGAGTTGCAGCTGGCCTCTAACGCGACTCGAGTGCATTTAGAGCGGTTCGCGAGGTTCATTGCCGACAAGCAATGGAGCGAGGCGGTCGACACGTTATCAGCCGTGCTCGAGTCGCCAAGCGACGAGTTGGTGTTGCTCGAAGGCGAGCCGAACGACTTCGCTCGCTACGTACCGATCCGCGAATATTGTCATCGACAGCTCGTGCGGCTTGCGCGCGACGCGCCTGCTGCGCTGGAAGCCTACCGGAATCGTATCGATCCGCTCGCCAAAAGGTGGCTTGATGAAGGGCTCGCCAATGGAGATGCAGCCTCGCTGGAACGGGTCGTCCGTCAACTTTACGCCAGTCGCCACACAGATCAGGCATTGTTGGCGCTGGGCGATTTGGCATTGGAACGCGGCCAGTTTCAGCTGGCTCGAGAGTATTGGCGTCAGATTACGCCCGAGGCGCTGACGCCAACAGCGCCGTCCGATATCCCCGGCGCCATGCCCGACCGTTCCCTCTGGCTAGGGGGCAAAGATATAGCCGAGGACGTCGGAGACGAGCGCTTGAAACAGTGGTTAGGCGAACCGCGTCAGTCGACAACGCGCCTGGTCTATCCCGATTCTGATCTTCCGGCAGCAGACACATTGGCCCGACTCGTGCTGGCGTCGGTCATGGAGGGCTCGCTCGACCGAGCGACGCTTGAGATTCGAGTCCTTCGCTTGACGCATCCAACGGCGGTAGGACGACTGTCTGGAAGAAGCGGCAAGTGGACGAAGTTGCTTGGCGACTTTCTCGATTCGAGTCGCAAATGGAGCCAGCCGGCGGAGAAGCAGGAATGGACTCAGTTTGCCGGTGCACTAGGACGAACCGCGTCATCGAGCCAGCAAGCAGACCCTGGCATGCGGGCCGTCTGGAGCGCTCCGCTCGAAGTCGAAACGGCCGAGAATGAAGCCCTTGCCGCGGGCCGCGAACGAACGGGAGAAAGCGTCAAACGGCTCTACAGCGTCCATCCGCTTGTGCTCGGCGATCGAGTTTATGTGCCTCAGCAGAATTCGGTTCTCAGTTTCGACTTGGCGACCGGCAGCCCGGGCTTCTTGGCCGACAATACCAACGACGCCATCGCTCGCGAAGTCTACCGCCACCACATTAATCCACAGGCAACAGACGAAGTGCTGACGTTTGGCGTGGCTCGATATACCTTGTCGAGCCATAAGCGTTTCTTGTTCGCTCGAGTTGGCTCGCCATACACCTGCTGGCCGCGTGGTCGAGAAGAACCGCTGAAGCAAGAGCAATGGGGTGCCATTGTCGGGCTGGACCTTGCATCCCAAGGCAAGTTGCTGCCGGGATTTCCTTTGCATCCTGACGGCAGCGATTGGGCATTCGACGGCGTGCCTGTTTGCGATGGCTCGAGCTTGTATGTCGCCATGCGTCATCGCGATCCGGCGCGAGTTGAGCTTCACGTTGCTTGTTTCGAAACAGCGACGGGACGGCGGAAGTGGCGAACCCGTTTGGCTTCGCGAGATCCGTATGGCGAAGGCTTTGCGGGTGAAATAAGCCACACGCTCTTGACGCTCGACAACGGACGTCTTCTGGTGAATTCGAACATCGGCGCGATCGGATCTCTGCGGGTTGCCGACGGCGCCGTCGATTGGGTCACAAGCTATCCGCGGCAACAGCCGAGGCCTGTTGATATCGACAAGAGCGACCGGCATTTCTTTCGTGATCTGAATCCGTGTGTGACCTGGCGAGGTCTCGTCATCGCGGCACCAACGGATTGCGACCGAGTGTTCGCGCTGGAGCAAGCAACGGGACGCATCGTGTGGGCGCTTCGTCCCGGAATCGCAACCGACGCAACTCACATCCTGGGTGTTGCCGACGGCGTCTTGCTGCTCGGCGGCGACTCGCTCTACTGGATCGACGCAGCCAGCGGCGAAGCGCTCTGCCAGTTCCCGCCGTCGCTGCATCGAGGCGACGGGTTTGCGTTGCATCCATCGCGAGGGCAGGGCCGAGGCGTGCTGTCGGGAGGGAATGTCTACTTTCCCACAGAAAAGAACATTTTGGTCTTTCGGCAACAGCCGAGGGCGGTCGAGGGGGGCTGGATGCCGGTGTCGCCTCGAGCCCCGATCAGCCTTGTAAGCAGGGGTTTGCAGGGCGGCAACCTCGTTGTCGCTGGCCGCTATTTGTTGGTGGCGGGCCATGATCGGTTTTACGCCTTCTCGACCACGCCCGTTGTTACAGGACGCGAAGAAACGGGCGGGGTACAATGAGCATCCGGGCGGCCACCTACCGCCTCGATCGCAACGCGCCACGAACAACGCGCGCCGTAGCCGAATCCGCAAGCTGTTGCGAAGGCGTTCGAGATCACGGCGTTAGAGCACCACGTTAGTCACCGCGTAAACTGATTCCACCTCTGCAGATTTGGTTGAGAGCAATGCAGCAAGAAGATGATCTCCTGGCCGTTCAAGCGGTTCGAGACGCCTACGATCAGATTTGCAGGGAAGTCGGCAAAGTCATCGTTGGGCAGCAAGCAGTTGTCGAGCAACTGCTGATTTCATTATTCGCCCGAGGGCATTGCCTGTTGGTCGGCGTTCCCGGTCTCGCCAAGACGCTCGTGATTCGAACGGTGGCGGACGCGATGTCGCTTCAGTTCAGTCGAATTCAGTTCACGCCCGACCTGATGCCATCGGACATTACTGGCACAGAAGTGATTCATGAAGACAAGTCGAGCGGCGACCGCAATCTACGCTTTCTCCCAGGGCCGGTCTTCGCCAACGTGGTGCTCGCCGACGAAATCAACCGCACGCCCCCCAAGACGCAAGCCGCCATGCTCGAAGCCATGCAGGAGCGGCAAGTCACCGTCGGCGGCGTTCGGCATTCGCTCCCCGATCCCTTCTTCGTGTTGGCGACTCAAAACCCAATTGAACAAGAGGGCACTTACCCACTGCCCGAAGCCCAGCTCGACCGATTCATGTTCAACGTGCATGTCTCTTACCCGAGCGAAGAAGAAGAGTTGGAGATCGTCAAACGAACGACGGCCGATCTGGATACGAAGATCACAGCCACGCTCGACGCGGAACAAATTCTCAAGGTAACCCGAGTTGTCAGGCGAACTCCCATCGCCGATCACTTGGCGCTGTTCGCCTTGCGACTGGCTCGCGCGACGCGGCACGACCAAGCCGACGCGGCCGAGCACGTTCGCAACTACGTCATGTGGGGAGCCGGGCCGCGCGCAAGCCAGTTCATGGTGCTCGGCGCCAAGGCGAGAGCCGTACTCCATGGCCGCAATTGCGTTGAAGAAAGCGACATTCGCGCGGTTGCCTTGCCGGTCTTGCGTCATCGCATCAAGACCAACTTCAACGCCGACGCCGAAGGCGTGACTAGCGACAAGATTGTTGAGACTTTACTCGAAAACGCACCGCCAGCAGTGGACGACTGTGAGCCAACCGGAAACCTACCCGAAGTCTTTCGATCCGCAGACGCTGGCTAAGATTCGCGGGCTCAAACTTCGAGCTCGCCACATCGTCGAAGGCTACGTCTCGGGATTGCATCGCAGCCCCTATCAAGGCTTCTCTATCGAGTTCGCCGAGCACCGCGAATATGCGCAAGGCGATGACCTGAGGTATCTCGACTGGAAGGTGTTTGGCCGCACCGACAAACTCTATCTCAAACGTTTTGAAGACGAGACGAACCTGATTTGTTATCTCGTCTTAGACGCCAGCGAGAGCATGGCGTACAAGAGTGACCCGGATTCACTCTCCAAATTCGAATACGCGCAGTGCGTCGCCGCCTCGCTCGCCTGGCTCGTTCTGCAGCAGCAGGACGCAATGGGCTTTGCTTCGTTTGATCAGCAAATTCAAAGTTTTCTGCCTCCGACGGGCAGCTCCGCGGTGATGAAGCAACTGCTGGAGTTGATGGAGCAATCGAAGCCGGAGGCGAAGACAGATTCGGGGCCCATCTTTCACGAGTTGGCTCGACGATTCAACAAACGCGGCGTCATCGTGGTCTTGTCTGACCTATTCGACAACGTCGACTCGGTGCTGGCCGGACTAAAGCACTGCCGACATCGACGACACGATGTGGTGGTCATGCAAATTCTGGATCCGGCTGAGACGAGCTTTCCTTTCGATCGCCCGACCCTGTTTCACGGACTCGAACAATACCCCGAGTTACTCGCAGATCCCCGTTCGCTACGCCGGGCGTACCTCGAAGAATTCAACCAGTTTCTGCACGCCGTCCAAAGCGGATGCCGTGGAGCTCAAGTCGAATACCGGCAGATCACCACGGATCAGCCGGTCGATGTCGCATTATCCAGTTTTCTTAATTCGCGCATGCACCGAGTTCGATAGCCTCAATGTTCTCGCCGCTCTTTGCCGTTTGGCCCTTTGTCAATCCGATCATGCTCGGTTGGCTGGCGGCGGCGGCTGCGCCGATACTGATTCACTTGCTCAGCAAACGAAGGTATCGCGAAGAGACCTGGGCCGCGATGCAATTCCTGCTCGCCGCAGTCGAGAAGAACTCAAGGCGGATTCGATTCGAACAGCTGCTCTTGCTCGCTTTGCGAACACTGATTTTGCTTTTGCTCGCCGCGGCGTTGGCCGAGCCAGTCTTGGGTCCGCTGCTCTCGATCGGAGATCGTTTTCGAGGAGGCGTGACGCATTGGGTGTTGGTGCTGGACGGCTCCTATTCCATGGCGTATCGCGAGGATGACAAATCCTTTTTCGAGACTGCGAAAGAAATGGCCGGCAAGATCGCACGTGACAGCCAACAGGGCGACGGGTTCACGCTGATTATCATGTCCGATCCGCCCACCGTTGTGATTCGAGAGCCCGCTTTTGACTCCGCCGACGTTTCTCGAGAATTGGATGTGCTTTCGGTGCGGCATGGCGGCGCGAACCTAGAAGCGACATTGGCCGAGTTGGAGCGAGTCGTCAACAGTGCACGAGACGAGCACTCGCGTTTGACGCGAACTCAAGTTTGTATCTTTTCCGATCTCGGCCGCACGACTTGGGGACAAGTCGACTCCGCCTCGATTCGAAAGCGGATCGCTTCGCTGTCGGAGAGTTCGACGATGAGGCTATTCGACGTCGGACGCGATGGCTGTGAGAATTCCGCCATCGTCAACTTGCGAACCGATGAACCGGTGATGACGCCGGGACGCGAAATCAGGTTTTCCGCCGAGCTGCAACAATTCCAAGGGGGCGAGTCGCGGCGACGAGTTCAGTTTGTCGTTGACGGGCACCGAGTTAAGGATGAGTCGGTAATAATCGCCGCGGATCAGCCCGCTTCCGTGTCCTTCTCTCACCGATTTGCTCGTATTGGAAACCATACCGTGGAAGTCCGGATGGATGACGACGCATTGTCGCTCGACGACAGTCGCTGGTTGAGTTTCCAGGTTCGCGAGTCGATACGGGTGCTGTGCATTGAGGGCAAGCCGAACGCCGCGAAATTTGTCGCCCTCGCCTTGGCGCCGCGACAAGACGGCCCCAATCCGATTCGCGCCGAAGTTGCCACGGAACCCGCGTTGTTGGAGAGAGAGTTAGCCGAGTACGATTGCCTATTCCTCTGCAATGTTGGTCGAATCGGGCGAGAAGAATCACGCGTCATTCGAGATTATCTTGCCCAAGGCGGTTCGATGGTTTGCTTTCTGGGCGACCAGGTTCAGCCAGATTCCTACAATCGGTGGCTCAACGCCAAAGATGGCGAGCCGCCGTTGCTTCCGGCGATCATCGGCGACGCCCAACAGGATTTGGCTCAATACGGATTTAACCCGGTCGACTATCGGCACCCCTTAGTGGCGCCGTTCCGGGGTCACGAACAAGCGGGGCTGCTGACGACTCCCGTCTGGAAATATTTCGAACTCATTGCGAACCCCAAGGCGAACGCCACGACGGCTCTCGCATTCGACAACGGCGCGGCGGCAATCGTCGAAGCACCGATCCTTCGCGGTCGCGTGATTCTTTGCGCGACGGCAGGCTCAACCGCGTCAAAGATCGCACCTGGCGAGACGACTCCTTGGTCTGCTTGGGCGACTTGGCCTAGCTTCCCACCCGTCATCCAGGAGATGTTGCGTTTGGCGGTTACCGATCGCATGAACGACCGCAACGTCAAAGTCGGAGATCCGATCCTCGGAATTGCCTCGGGCGTCAATCTTGGAGACGCCGTTTCGCTAAGCGGACCTCCTCACGACAGCGGCGCCGAATGGAGTGAACGAATCCCGCTAACCTATGAAGGCGGGCACAGCAGATGGACTTTTAGCAACGCCTATTGGTCCGGATTGTATCGAGCCGAATATGGCGAGGCTGACCGAGTCGACACGTTCGCTGTCAATGTGGAAACGAAAGAGGGCGTCCCGTCTCGGGTCGATACGGCCCTGTTGCCATCGCAATTTAAATTGAGTGATCAACAAGTTGCGAAGGGAGACGAACAATTGGTGGAAGACGCCCAGCAACCTTACTTTCGCCATCTGTTGGCGTTGATGGCCTTGTGCATGGTTGTTGAATCACTTTTGGCTTGGCGTTTCGGGAATTCGTCGGCATGAATGAAACACCCCCAAACCTGTTGGAGCGAATCGCCAACGCATTGCTCGTTCGGCGCGCGCCGAACGTAACGCCTGTATACGAACACTCGTGGCCCTTGTCGACAGGCACGACAATCCTGCTCGTTATCTTGCTCGCCGCCGGCGCGTTTTTCATTTATTCGCGAGAAGCCTCGTCGTCAGGCAAGCTGGCTCGATGGACGATGGCGGCAATGCGTTCGGCGGCATTGGCGATTGCCATTTTCATGATGTACGGATGGATGCTCAGGCAACACCGATTGGATCTCCCCGACTTGGCATTGGTTGTTGACGTTTCCGGCAGTATGGCGACCGTCGACGCCTATCAAGATCCGTTTCGCAAGCGAAGAGTCGACACGTTGGCCAAGTCGATTGAATCCAGCCAACCATCGCGACTTGAGCTCGCCAAGGCAGCGTTTCTCTCAGGCCGTCGCCGACTGATCGATGAGCTGAACGAGCGATACAACTTAAAGCTCTATTTTGTGTCGGGCGCGACGACGTCGCAGTCAGGCGATTCGTTTGAGGAGATGCTTGCCGCTGGAAACCCGACTGGCGAACAAAGCCGACTTGGGGACGGCTTGCGCTCGGTTTTGGAGTTCCAGCGAGGGCGTCCGACTTCTAGCGTGGTATTCGTTACGGACGGCGTGACAACGGCGGGGCAATCGCTCGTCTCAGCCGCCGCGTACGCAAGGCGCACGTCGATGCATGTGTTCACCGTCGGCGCGGGCGACGACCAAACTCCCAAAGATGTTCGAGTCGGTGATTTGCTCGCAGAAGAAGTTGCCTTTGCAGGCGACCTCATCCACTTTGACTTCAAAATCGCGTCGTCAGGGTACAAGGGCAGATCCGTTCGCGTTCGTTTGCACAAGCAGGGCGATACGCAGACGCTCGATGAAAAGACAGTCACGCTTGGTGAAAACGATGTTGCTCGAGCCGTTCGACTGTCGCATCGTCAGGAAGATCAGGGCGAATTCGTATTTGTTGTCGAAGCGGACGTGTTGGAAAAAGAGACGAACGTCGAAAACAACAGCGTTCCACGTACGATCCAGGTGCGAGAAGAAACCATTCGCGTGTTGCTCGTCCAAGAGTATCCAAGTTTTGATTTTCGTTTCCTAAAGACAATGCTCGAACGGGGACTCAAAAGAGAATCGAAAGGCCAAGAGAAACTGATCGAATTGACAACGATTCTTCAAGAATCGGACTTGGACTACGCCGAATCGGACGCTTCGGCTCAGCGAGTTTTTCCGGTCAGCCGTGACGAGCTCTTCGCATACGACGTGATTATTTTTGGCGACGTCGATCGTGGACTCTTTGGCGACTCGACCTTGGAGCTTGTCGCCGATTTTGTTCGCGAGCGAGGCGGAGGGATTGTCTTTATTGCTGGCCCGCGTCACATGCCTCTCGACTATCGCGACACGCCGCTGGCCAGCTTGATGCCCTTCGAGCTTGCGACGGCTTCTGGGCCGCCGGTCGGCACCGTGATGGACGAGTCGTACAAGTTCCGAATGCAGGCGACCCAACTTGGCATGGCCAGCCCGCAACTTCAGGTCGGCGACAATCTAGTTGACTCGTTGAGGGCATGGCGAGAAATGCCGGACATGCATTTTCTACTACGAACGCCAAATCTCCGCTCCGGTGCTCGGGTGCTCTTGGAGCATCAATCGAAGACCGGCCCCGACGGCGTGCCGTTGCCTCTGGTGACCACGCAGTTCGTCGGCGCGGGAAAGGTCATTTTCCACGCTACCGACGAATCGTATCGTTGGTCGCGGCATGAAGACGGCTCCGAATACTACGACCGGTATTGGCTGCAGACAATTCGCTTCCTCAGCCGATCAAGGTTGCTGGGCGCAGACCGTGGCGCCGAGGTTCAAACCGATCGGCGTGAATATCATCGAGGCGAGACGGTGTCGCTTCGTGTTCGCTTTCTCGACGAACGAAAAGCTCCGGCCGAAGACGATGGAGTGATCGTCGTCGTCGAACAAGAGGGCGGCAAACGCCGTCAGATTCAGTTGAGCAGAAGCGGGCTCGGACGCGGCGCGTTCGAGGCGAAAGTTGACGGACTTGCCGACGGGCGCTACCGAGCCTGGTTAGCCAACCCAACGCTCGACGGCCAACCGCCGTCGAACGAATTCGTCATCGCTCCGCCTCTCGGCGAACAGGCGCGGATTCAAATGGAACAGACAGAACTGGTGAGGACGGCGGAACTGACCGGCGGAAAGTTCTATTATCTCGAGAATCTGGGCGATTTGCTTGACGACTTGCCCGAGGGTCGAAAAGTGCGGATTGAGTCGATGCCGCCGGAGCCCGTTTGGAATTCCAACTACCTCGCCTGCCTTTTGGTCGGTCTGATCGTCGGCGAATGGTTGCTACGAAAACGTGCTGGAATGCTATAATTCGGGATCGGCGACCAACGGAGAAGCAACTGCGATTCAGATGCAATTAGAACATTCCACGGGACTGAAATGTCGCATCCACTTCATCAACGCCTGAGGAAGATTGCCAGCCGAGCGCGTCGATTGACGTTCGGCCACGCGGCATGTTGGTTTGGCGTGGTGGCGATCGCAGCCTGTACCGCCGCCGGCCTGTTTGATTTTCTTATTCGTTCAGATGAGACACCGATACGGGTTGTCGCCAGCTGTGCCTTACTGGCCGCGATCGCCTGGAGCTACAATCGCTTCTTGCGACCCGCCGCTGCTAATCAGCTAAGCGACTTGCAAGTGGCCAAACGAATTGAGCGGAGGTTTCCTTCGCTTGAAGGTCAGCTCGCCAACACGGTCGCGTTCTTGGATCAGGATCCGGACGATCCTCTCGCCGGCTCGTACGCGATGCGTCGAGCGGTGGTGTCGAAAACGATGGCCGATCTTGATGAAATCAATCTGAACGATTGCCTCGATGCGCGGTCGGTTCGGCGAGCGGTTGCGGCGGCGTTCATCGCGCTGCTTGTATTTGGCGGCATCTACGGCGCTTCGCCTCCGTCAGCGACGCACGCGGCAACTCGACTGCTGTTGCCTTGGGGAGACTTGCCGTGGCCGAGGCGCAATGCGCTGGAGTTCGTGAATCCTCCCAATGCTTTGGCCAACGGCGACGATTTTGAAGTTGAGATTATCGACCAAAACGACAAGATGCCGCTGGATGTCGCATTCGTCATTTGGCGAGATGGCGAGAAGCCTCAAACTCGCGACGCGGGTTTTGTCGGCGGTCGGATGATTGCCCGTGTCAACAATCTTTCCAAAAGCTTTCGCTACCGAGCCGTTGGCGGCGACGATCACGACATGGATTGGAGAAAGTTGAAAGTTGTCGACCCGCCTGGCATGACGACGTTCGCAGTGAAAGTCACGCCTCCTTCGTACAGCGGTTGGCCCAACCAAACGTTCGATCGCGACATCAGGGGGCTTGTTGGCAGCAGCTTGTCCATTGATGGCAAGGCCAATCAGCGTCTGAAAGAAGCGGCAATGGTGTTTGAGCCTGGCAGCACGGAGACAGATGTCATTCGCACGCAACTCGAAGTTGACGGCGCCATTTTTCGCAATCTAGATGCAGGCTTGCTTAGTGTCTCTGGCGAGTATTGGATTGAGCTGCTCGACGAGCGTGATGTGCGATCGGTGAAGCCGGTAAAATGGCGAGTCGAAGCGATCGAGGATGAGCCGCCCAGCGTCGGTTTTGGCGGCAGCGCGGCGCCTCGGTTCGCCACACCGACAGCCGTCGTGCCACTCAACGCCGTTGCACGAGACGACATTGCCTTGCGTGATGCGAAGCTTGTCTTCCGCCGTACCCAAGAAAGCGACGCTGAGGCTGAATCTGTCGATGTCT
The DNA here is from genome assembly GCA_964567745.1 of uncultured Pirellulaceae bacterium. GTDB lineage: Bacteria > Planctomycetota > Planctomycetia > Pirellulales > Pirellulaceae > CAZMNY01. The sequence continues at coordinate 208,407 of CAZMNY010000001.1, forward strand.
GGTCACGCGCCGAAGCTCCCAAGCCCGAGGCCGATCAGCCGGTGGATGAGCGAATTGAATTGGAGCACACATGGCAGATCGACGCGGTTCCGGGCCTGCAACCGGGCGATGTGCTCGAATTCCATATCATCGGCTCGGATTTCGCAGATCAACAGGGCTCGTCTCCGTCACAACGATTGACGATCGTGTCGCGTTCCGAGTTAGAAGATCGATTGGCGAGAAACCAGGCGTTCATTCTTGAACGCATCACCGAGGCCCTGCGAGCTCAGCAAGAGTCGCGCAAGCAGATCAAATCGCTCGAGATTCAGTGGAGTCAGACTAAGGCGTTTCGCCGCACCGATGGCGACCAATTGCAAAGCGCCGAGATGAATCAACGGCAGGTCACACGCTTGCTCGCGGGGCCGCAAGATGGCACCTTGAGCTTGATTGACGCGCTTGCCCGAGATATTGAAAACAACCGGCTCGACAATCCCGAATTGCAGCGTCGAGTCGACCAGCTGGCTGACGGTGTCGGCGCCGTGGTCAAAACTCTGCCTGAAGTGCAGCGCCCCCTAATCAGCGCGCTCAAGGATGTGCGCCCGGCTCTGCTCGAGGTCACAGGCGATGCAAACGCCGCGATTGCTTCGACAACGGCGGACCACTTGGGCGTCGCCGGCGTCAAACAAGACGAAGTCATCGCCTCGCTTGAGCGCTTGCTCGGCGAAATGACCCAGTGGGAAAACTTTCGAAAATTCGCTCGCGAAGTCGGCCGTATTCAGCGCGAACAGGCAGACGTGGAATCTCAAAGCGATCAGGTTCGGCTGGAGACCCTCGCGCATGATGTCGACTCGCTGACGCCGGAGCAACGAGCAAAACTGCTGAGGCTCGCACAACAACAATTGGGACTTGCTCAACGTCTGGACAAGCTGCAGGCCCGCATGGGCCAGGCGTCCGATGCGCTTCGAGACAGCGATCCGCTCACGGCTGAAACTCTCGCTGACGGCGTTGCGGCGAGCCGGCGGATGGCGACAAGCGGGCAGATGCGGGAGAGCGCAAGAAGCTTGAGCGCCAACAAAGTCGGTCAGGCCAAACAACAGCAGGTCGAAGTCAACAAAGGCCTCTCAGAGTTACTCAACATTTTAGGTAACCGCCGAGAAGATGAGCTCGATCGAAAGTTGCGCAAGCTCGGTGAAATCGATTCCGCGCTGGCCGATCTCCAATCGAGTGAGAGTCGAATTGAAAGCCAACTCAGCGACGCGGCGAAGAAGAAGGACGAAAACGAACTTCAGCGACTTTCCAAACAGCAACAGGACCTCGCCAAGCAAGCCGAGGAAACCGCAAGACGACTGGAACGTCTGGAAGCAAACAAACCTGCGGCGGCGGCCAACGACGCAGCCAAAGCAATGCAGGCATCGGGACAAGCGGGGCAACAGTCGAATCCCGAGCAAGCCGAGAAACAGGCCGAGTCCGCGCTCAAGAAACTTCAACAGGCTCGAGACGAATTGGCTGAGCAAGTTCGACAAACGCAACAGGAGCTGTTTCTCGAACGGCTGGCGAGACTCGAACAGAAAATCCGCGGGCTGGCAATGCGTCAGGAATCGATGCGCGAAACGCTCCGCGAGTTGAAACTTGCCAGCGAAACGGCGGAACTCGCGCCTCAACAAGAAGCGACACTCGACCGACTAGCCGAACACCAATCAGAGTTGGGCGTCGAAACGGCCGAATTGGGAGACAAAGTCGTAGAGAGCGAAGTGTTCGCATTCGCTATCGATGCCGCTTCGCGAGAAATGGCGCGAAGCTCGAACTTCATGAGCGAGCGTCAATTGGCGGATGCAGAACTCGCGGCATCGACGGCGTTCAATCGATTACAGCAAGTGTTGAACGCACTCAAACCGGGGGAGACGAAGGATCCAAAAGATGGCGAGCCACAACAGTCGCCAGCCGAGTCGGAGAATCAGCCCAAGCCGCCCGCGGACGGAATCGACCAACTCGCTCAACTCAAACTCGTAAAACTTCTGCAGGAAGAGATTCATGGGCGAACGATGGAGCTGGAAAAACAGAGCGCAACTCGGCCGCTCTCGCCCAGCCAACTCGCAGAATACGAAGACCTTTCACGCCAGCAGGGCAATCTGGCCGATATCATCGACAGTTTGATAAAATCGCTAGAGGAAGCCGCAGCAGCAGCCAGCGAAGGAAACCGGCCCGAGGGTGCCGATAATCTCGATCTCGAACTGCTCGACGATCTCGAAAGTGAATTGAAGCCGAACTAAAGCAAAATAGACGAGACGTTTTTTGACGAGACGTTTTTTGACGAGACGAGATTCGACATGATGATCCTGTAAGAATGCACGACGACGAACATTTCAGGAACGACTCAATGAATCGCCCGCGACATCCGCGATTACTTTCCATCGCTGCAAAGTGCATCGTCTGCGCCGGCCTCGCCGCTGCGCCATCCTTCGTGACAGCCGACGACGATCTCACCCGCGATCTCCTCGGTGATCTCGAAAATGATTTGCGTAACGATTTGGCGAAGCCTCCAACGAAACCGGCTGGCGGCAAGACGAAACAGATCGAAAACAATCGAGCTGCGGGCGAAGACATCGGGGCGCCGCCATCAACGGAGAATCCGTTGGCTAAGATCATGCGTCAAATGCGGCTGGTTGAGCAGCGCATCGCGGAAGCAGACTCGACCGTAGGCACCCAGCAGATGCAGACCCGAGTATTGGTCGATCTTTCGGAACTCATTCGTCAACTGCAGGCTCAAAAATCGAAACAGAAAACGCAAAGCAAACCCAAGGACGCCAAGGCCGGAAAGACGGCGGCGAGCAAGCCCAGCGACAAACCATCGGAAGACAGCACGGATCGATTGGACAAAGCGAAAAACAAGGATACGGACAGCCTCGCTCCGGACCAACTTGTGAAGGAAGTCTGGGGCCATCTGCCTCAACAAATCGTGGAACAGATGACGCGTCAGAGCGTCGACAAGTTTTTGCCTAAGTATGAACAGTTGATTGAGGACTATTTCCGTAGCCTCGCCGAAAGCTCGCGCGACGACTAACTCGGAAAACTTGTGATCGCCAATTAGGGCCGGGCGTTGGCGATCGCGATAGATGAGACCGAACATGAATCGACTGACATCCCAACAGCGCGCTCGGCGAATCTTTCTTCGCGGCTCATTCGTCGCCGCGGCATGCCATCTCGGAATTCCGACTTTTTCGTTCGCACAAGGCGAGGCAAAAAAGAAGCGCCCTAAGCTTATTGATAAGCCGACTCGCGAGTCGATCGACAAGGGGCTGGCCTTTCTCGCCAAACAGCAGAACGACGATGGTTCGATGGGCCGCACGGCCTATGGTCAAAACGTGGCGGTCTGCAGCCTGAGCGGTATGGCGTGGATGGCGTCCGGCCACATGCCGGGTCGAGGCATGTATGGCGCGGAGGTGAATCGTTCGATCGCCTTCGTCCTTGAGAATGCACAGCCAAGCGGGTTCATCAACGCAAACCGAGGCGCCAGTCACGGGCCGATGTACGGCCATGGATTCGCCACTCTGTTTCTGGCCGAGGCCTATGGAATGTCGCCGAACCGTGATGTTCGCGAAAAGCTTTCCGCCGCAGTGAAGCTGATCATCGGCACTCAAAACAAAGAGGGAGGCTGGCGCTACCATCCTCAAAGACGGGATGCGGACATCTCCGTTACGATTTGCCAAGTGATGGCCTTACGCGCCGCCCGAAACGCGGGGATACATGTTCCCAATGAAACGATCGACCGCTGCACCGACTTCGTCAAGCGATGCCAGAACGACGACGGCGGGTTTATGTATATGCTGTCCCAGCCAGGCGACAGCCGGTTCCCTCGCAGCGCGGCCGGAGTTGTCGCGTTGTACAGTGCGGGCATCTACGAAGGCGAGGAAATCGAAAAGACGCTGAGATATTTAGATCGGTTCGAAGCGTTGAGTGGCAGCAGGCCCAGCGGCCACTTCTACTATGGCCACTACTACGCGATTCAAGCGATGTGGCATACCGGCGGCGATAAGTTCGATCGGTGGTATCGCTCCATTCGCAAAGACCTTTTGGCTCGCCAACGCGCATCCGGCGCCTGGCTCGATGAAATCGGCACCGAATACGCTACCGCAATGGCCTCGATCATTCTGCAAATGCCCAATAACTATCTGCCGATATTCCAGCGATGATTCAATCGTCTATTTTCGCACCTCGAGCTCACGGTACTAGCGCTACAGCAGCGCATCGCGGAGTGCGCCATTCGCGGCTTGTGTTCCTTGTTCTGTTCGCACTGTCCGCACCCTCTTCGCTTGCGGCTCAAGAACGACTCGCGTCGCCAATCGCTTCCTTTCATATGCTCGATGGCCGAACTGTGTCGGGTGCCGTCGTCGGTATCGAACCCGATTGGACCATCGTTGCTGCTCGACCCGTCGCGATTCCATCTCAAGATTCGAAAGCTGACATCAGCGCAACGAAGAAGCCTGCCAAGATCGCCGGCGACACGACCTTTCGTGTCAAGATTTCCGAGCTGGCGTATTGGGGACAACAAAGAGAGACATCCAATCCATTCGTCGTGTTGGTCGACGGAAGCCAGGTTGCCGGTGATTTGATTCGGTTCGGCCGGAAGCAGCTAACCGTCGGCATCGACTACGAAGTTTTTTCACAGCGATCGATCTGGGAGCCGGCGGACATTCCGCTGGCGATGGTTCGCGGTGTCGTTTTCCAACCGCCGGGCGATTTGGGCGAACGAGACCGTTTGCAAACATGGATGCATTCGCCCAAAGTCAGGACAGATCGGCTTCGCTTGACCAATGGCGATGAGCTTTCTGGCACCGCTCTGAGGATTTCTTTGCAGCCCCAACCAGTAGAGCTCGAAACGAAGGACGGCTCGAGAGCGCCAGCCGGAGCGGCTACGGCGCGTGACCCGCTCGAGATTGAAGCCGAGAACAAGCGAGTTTTTTGGTTCAAGACGAGCGGGCGAGAGACGGCTGCGCCTATCGAATTCGTTCGAGCCGTGGCATTGAATCCCGCCACAGCCAAACACCCGGGCCGCGAGCAGACGGCCGTGACATTAGCATTTCGTGACGGTAGTCGACTCGTCGCAAGAGGTGTCGACATTCGTGATGATCGCGTTGTCGTTACGACGGCGTGTGGAGCAAGTTTGACGACAAGTCGCGAGCGATTTATTCGACAACTGCTCGTAATTCAGCCGCTCCAATCCGACCGAGTCGATTATCTGTCGGACCTCGATTCGCTGGCCTATCGCCATGTGCCTTTTCTCGCAACGAGCTGGCCGAAGTTCGGCAAGGACCAGAGTGTCAAGGGCGGACGACTTCGCTCGGCGAACGCCAGCCACGACAAGGGCATTTCGATGCATAGCGCGTCGCGGCTCGCCTACGACTTGAAGAGACCTTACGCTCGCTTTCAAGCCGAGCTGGCGATCGACGATTCCGTCGGCGATTCGGGCAGCGTGGTCTTCCGCGTCTACATCGATAAGGGTGACGGCAAATTCGCTGCGGCTTACGCAAGCCCCATCGTACGCGGTGGCCAGCTCCCTCTGTCGATTTCAGTCGACATTCGAGGCGCCAAGCGACTGGCGTTAATCGTCGACTTCTCCGATCGCGGCGATTCCGGTGATCACGCCAACTGGCTCAACGCGCGGCTCGTTCTCGATCGCTAACGGAATCCCTTTTTACGACCGCCAGACGCGTAAGGGGTCAATCGTTTAACCCCGTTTAACCCGTCGCCGCAGGCAAGGCGAACCATACAGCTCAACAACGACTGTCAAACTGGTGGCACACCGAACTGACAACTCGATCGGGAAAGCGCCGAAGCGAGTCGCCAAAAGCAAGCCATAAGCACGACAAAACCAATGGTCGATGTAGAGCATCAAGAATCGTTTCTTGCCCAAATTGACTTGCTAGCCGTGACGGAAATTCGCATCCGCCTCCCCCTTTGACAAGTCGTGAGTTCGCCTCTAGGACTATCCGTTTCACACCCAACTTGTGGGCTTCCTTATCGGCTAACTCGCCGATGGCCCGAGTTGACAAGACACTGGAGGTTCAGAGATGTTGTGCACGCCGCGGATGATTTGCGTCTTGGTTTTTTCTCTTTTCGCGTCGTCTGCGTTACTGGCGGACGAACGATTCTTGAGCGAAACGGAAGAGGCGGTTCAGCGCGCGCTTCTGCCGAAGATCGCGGACGCTAAGATTCAAAAACGAATCGATGATCAAGAGCGCACGTTCTTCTTTAACAGCCGCAGGTTTTGGCAAGGAGCCTATAGCGGCAGTTACAACTACACTCAGTACACCTACAACTCGCGCGGCCGGCGTCGAAACGCGAGGACGTTTCCGGTCAACTACAGTGGCGTCACGCTCAACAGTTTGCAACCGACGGGTGGTCTCGATGTCGAGTTGCAATGGAAGTTTCCGGCTGGCGAGAAACCGAGCCCGGGCGAGGGCGAGATCAAGTTCATCAGCTTGCCGAAAGACAAGAAGGGGAATCTCGTTGCGCTTGCCTACCTAGAAGATTTGTCCGTTGTTTACCCAAACGGCACGATGTTCGGCGGTTGTCGTTATGAAACGGTCAACGGCAAGAAGGTCCCGTTTGAGGTGAGAATCCGTGAAAAAGTCGCTGGCAAATGGAAGCCTCGAGTATTCAAGTCGAGCAAGAAACATAGCGGCTCGTTCGCCTTCGCCAAGTCCGCGGACACGGCGTCGTGCATGGAATGCCACAAGGACGCCGGCACGGTCGTAACGAGCTCGTTTGGTTGGTCTGGAAAGATCGGCAACGACTCGGTGTTTTCGTTTGGCGAGTACGCTGGGCCGGTCAACGGCTCGGACGCGACTGTGAGCGCGAAGATGGTGGAAATGGGACTGCTGGTCGAGTACGACGCGAAGAAGCACGCCAAGACTCACGGCGTCATCCAAGACGCGAAAAAGTAGTCGAATTCCGAGTCGTCATCGGCGATGCTACATCGCTGCGCGAACTGCTTCGAGCACCGGCGGTCGGACGTCATCTAGTTCTCCCTCGATAAACGCTCCGGCCGCCGCTTCATGTCCGCCTCCGCCAAACTGCGCGGCGACTTGGCTGCAATCCATCCGGCATCGACTGCGGAAGCTGATCTTGTATCCGCTCCCTTGTTGCTGGACGAAAATCACAGCGGCCTGCGATCCTTCGACTGACAAAATCAGATTGACCAGGTCCTCAGTGTCGCTAGGCAAGGCACCGGTGGAGTCAAAATCTTCGCGAAGGATATGGGTGAATCCCAAGCCATTTTCTTCGACAACAGTCCGGTGAAGCACGAGTCCTCGAAGCCGCAAGCGGCCGAGTGTTTCTCGTTCGTACAATTTGCCATAAATCGTCGACGGACTTGCGCCGGCGTCGATCAGGTTTGCGGCGATTCGATACGTGTACGCGCTGGCGGATCCGAAGCGATACCACCCCGTGTCGGTCGCGATCGCGGCAAACAGGGGCCGAGCCATTTCGGCGGTAAGCTGGACGTTGAGCTGCTCGGCAGCCTCAACGACGAGTCGGCCGGCAGCCTCGGCGGTGGTGTTTTTGAACAATTGGGCGCCCAAGTCGTCTTCGCCGACGTGATGGTCCAGCACGCCTTTGTCGGCGTTCGTGGTCCGCACTATGTCGCCCATCGGCCCGAGTTGAGCCCAAGCGCTTGTGTCGAGAACGAGCAGGGCGTCGGCGTCAGCCAAATCGTCAGCCGTGACGTCTTCGCCGATGACCAGAATCTCCTCTTCAGGATCGATGAACGCCAAGTTGGGCGGCGTCGCCTGGCCGTTGACGATACGCACCTTTTTCCCGAGAGCTCGAAGTATATTCGCCATTCCCAATTCACTGCCAAGCGCATCGCAGTCGGGGCGAATGTGGCTTGTCAGAATGAACGATTGGTGCGAATTGACAAAGACTACGAACGCGGGCCAGTCAACGGTCATTGTGTCTCCTTTGGGTGGTGCAATGCGTCATCGGCCCATTGTCGAACTAACGACACGTCCTGGGCAAGCTGGCGTTGAAGTTCGCCAGCGTCCGAAAACGATTGTATCTCGCGCAGCTTCTTTGTGAAGTCAACTTCGATCGTACGACCGTACAGGTCGCCATCGAAGTCGAGCAGGTGAGTTTCGAGGGTTGGTTGAGCATCGCCGAACGTCGGTTTGGGGCCGACATTGATCGCGGCCAAGTATTCCATCTCGTCAACGCGTGTGCGTCCGGCGTAGACGCCTTGTGCTGGCGTTAGCATATCGACGTCGGACAAGTTGGCTGTGGGGAACCCGATCGTGGCGCCTCGCGCCGCGCCGTGAACGACTCGCCCACGCACGCAGTGGGGCGCAACGAGCCACTGGTTGGCAAGCTCGATCTGTCCATCGGCGATCCATTTGCGGATCTGGCTGCTCGAAGCCAAGCTCCCGTCCTCAAGCGGCATCGGCTCGGCGATCTCAAGCAACACGTTTTCCGATTCGCAAAGCGAACGCAACGTCTCAATGCTGCCTTCCCGGTTTTTGCCAAAACAAAAATTAGGCCCTTCAACAACGCCTCGAGCTCCGAACAGCTCGAGCAGTATCTGTCGAAAGAAGGCGCCGGCGGTCAGCTCGAGCAAGTCACGATCTGTCGGATAGGCGAAAACAAAATCGACACCCAGGCTCGATAGCAAATTGGCTTTTCGCTCGAGCCAGCAAAGCGGGGGCGGCGTAAGTTCGGGCCGCAACAACACGACGGGATGAGGTTCAAATGTAAAGACGATCGACGGCCCGTCGACTCGTTGAGCCATCAAGCGGAGGCGTTCAATAATCCTGGCATGGCCCAGGTGAACGCCGTCAAAATTTCCAATCGTAATTGCGCCGTGGCGAATGGCAGGCGGGAGGTGATTGGGATCGCGAATGAGAGTCAACGTATTGGCGGCTCCAGATGATTTACGATTGCCGGAAGCGGCAAAAGGCTTTAGGCAACGAATGGCATATGTCGAGTGCGGTCATGGAAACCTGACCCAATTCCTCAGCGGCAATGTCGCCGGCCAATCCGTGGATATGAACGGCCAACTGAACCGCGTCAAACATGTCCGGCACCTGACCGACGAGAGCGGCAATGATCCCAGTCAATACGTCGCCAGTACCGCCCGTCGCCATGCCAGGATTGCCGGTTGTGTTACGGGCAGTGCGAGGTCCGTCGGTGATGATGGTGCCGGTGCCCTTGAGAACCAGAATGAGATTTTTCTGCAACGCAAACTGGCTGGCCAAACGCTCCATCTCTCGGCGATCGGAAATCTCTCGACCTATCAGTCTTTGAAACTCGCCTGGATGAGGTGTAAGAATCCGCGGGCCGGGGGGCGAGTTGGGCAAGCCGACCTCAGCAAGTGCATTGAGTCCGTCGGCATCGACGACAACGGGCATTTCGAATTGCTCGTACCAATTGGCGAGCAAGCGATCGATGGCTGCCGATCTTCCCAGCCCCGGACCGATCCCCAAGACCGTCGCTTTTTCCGCCAACGCGGCAACCTGATCGTGAGCGCTGGAGGCGACCATGCCGTCAGCGTCTTCCGGCAGCCAGTGAGTCATATAACAGGGGTCGAACGAGGCGACGATGGGCGCCGATGAAACAGGCGCGGCGATGTTCACCAAGCCTCCGCCGCTTCTCAGGGCCGCCATTCCAGCCAGCGCGACCGCTCCGGACATGCTTCGCGAACCGCCGACCAAGACCACTCGACCAAAATCGCCCTTGTGCGAATCTTGGCACCGCTCGGGCAGTTGTTTGGGAGTCGTCGGTGGCATTGAGAAAGGTCGAAACGGTTCGATGGATGAGAACGTCGAGGTTTATCCTCCAATCTAGCCGAAACGTCGCCGCAGTATTAGAACCGGCGCGCAAAGAATTCTGGTCGGCTCGTCCGACTAACGTGCTTCAGTGTCTATTCGCCTCGGCCGGTTGCTCGAACGCTTCGAGTGACGATCAGCCCGGCCATATAGCCGGCTTTGAAACCAGCGTCGATATTGACAACAGCCACATTGGCGGCACAGCTGTTGAGCATCGACAGCAAAGCGGCAACGCCCCCCAGATTCGCGCCATAGCCAACGCTCGTCGGCACCGCGATGATCGGTGCCTCGACGTGCCCGCCGACTACGCTCGGCAGAGCTCCTTCCATGCCAGCGACCACGACAACAGCCGATGCCTCGCGGAGGCGTTCAACTCGTTGCATGAGCCGTTGAGGCCCGGCGACTCCAATGTCAGCCATAACGTCGACCGGCACTCGCATCCAGCGAAGCGTTTCCGCCGCCTCCTCGGCCACGGGCAGATCGCTTGTTCCGGCTGTCACGACGGCCACAGAACCGTCGGCAACACGGCCGCCAGGCTGGTCGCTTGCAAGCCGAAAGGTTCGTGCGAGCGAGTTGTTGACGCCCGTTGGAATCGCCTTAGCAAGGGCCGATGCTTGGTCGACGTCTAGACGCGTCACGAGTAAGTCTTGTTCGGCGTCGACGATTCGCTTGGCGATCGCGAGGAGAGTCTCGGTAGGCTTGCCCTCGGCGAGCACGACTTCGGGGAAGCCGCAGCGTCGCGCGCGATCGAGGTCAACCGCAGCGCCGCCCATCCACTCGGTGGTCGACGCTGCGACAATCGAAGCAAACTCTTTATCGCTGATTTCGCCCGAGACAAGCTTCTTGGCCGCCTCGAGCGCCTGATGTTCATCCATCGCCGTTGTCTCTAATTGGAAAAGTCTCTGGCGGCTTCGCCCGCCTTGCTGGCGATTCTTTTTTGGCGGGCAACCATCAATATCCCATCGCCGCGCCGTCTTTACGCGACTCAGTTGCACCGTGCAGGACACCCTGTTTCCAGTCGATCCAAATGCCTTGATAGCCGCCAAAGCCGCCTTTGCCCAACTGCACGGTGTGCCCGAGTTTCTCGAGTGCTCGCCGTGTCTTGCGGCGCACACCGGATTCAACCGTCACGACGCCCGAGCCGTCGGCAGGTTCGCCGCGCGGAGTCGCGCTGCCTTTGTGGCGAATACGAGCTTCGTCTCCGGCGGCCTGCACATTCATTTTGAAATCGATCAGGTTCACGAGTACTTGAACGTGCCCCTGTGGCTGCATGTCTCCGCCCATAACGCCGAAACAAAATACAGGCCGCTCGTCTTTCGTAACCATTGCCGGGATGATCGTGTGGAACGGACGCTTGCCCGGCTCAAATCGGTTGAGGTGATTTTCCTCAAGCGTGAAGAGCGCGCCACGATTCTGCATCACGAACCCAACATCACCCGGCGTTACTTTCGATCCGAAGCCGTAGTAGTTGCTCTGAATCAGCGAGCAGCAATTGCGGTCTTTGTCGACAACCGTCAGGTAGACGGTATCGCCTCGCTGCAACTGAGCATCACCGGCTTGGACGTCGTCGGCAGCCTTGGCCGAGTCGATTCGCTTACCTCGCTCGGCTGCATATTCTTTCGAAATCAAGCGCTCGACCGGCAACTTGGCGAAATCAGGGTCGGCGTAATACTTGGCTCGATCGGCAAACGCCAGTTTCTTCGCCTCCACGAACAGATGTATGAACTCCGCGCTTCCTCGCGCCATCTTGGCCACATCGTGCGGCTCGAGCAGATTGAGGATTTGCAATGCGGCGATGCCTTGACCGTTGGGCGGCAACTCCCAGACTCGATGTCCGCGATACGTCGTCGATACCGGCTCAATCCAGTCGGCGCGATGTCGATGAAAGTCGTCCAGCGTCAAATAGCCGCCGTTGTTGCGGCTGTATTCGGCTATGGTCTCGGCAATCCGACCACGGTAGAACGCCTCCGCGCCGCCCTTGGCAATGTCGCGGTACGAGGCGGCAAGCTTCGGCAGCCGAAAGATTTCGCCAAAAGCGGGTGCCCGCTTGCCGTCGACCAAGTAGACTTCGGCGCTGTCGGGCCATTTTGCGAGATCCTCTTCCGCTCCTTTCCAACTGCCGGCGATCACCTCACTGACCGCAAACCCCTCCTCGGCAGTCTCAATCGCAGGTCCGAGCAATTCGCCAAGCTGCTTCTTTCCGAAGCGCCGGTTGAGTTCTCCCCATCCGCTAACGGCGCCAGGCACGGACCAAGAGAGAGGCCCATCGATCGGAATGAGATTGAGCTTGTTCTCTTTGAAGACGTCGATGGAGAGTCCCATCGGACTGCGGCCGCTGGCATTGAGACCGTATAGTTTCTTTGTCGAGTTGTCCCAATAGATTGCGAAGAGGTCGCCGCCGATGCCGCACGACATCGGCTCCACAACTCCGAGCATCGCGTTGGCTGCGATAGCAGCGTCAGCGGCGTTTCCGCCGGCTCGCAAAACGTCCAAGCCGGCTTGTGCCGCCAGTGGATGGCTCGTCGCCACAACGCCGTTGCGGGCAAGCACAACGCTGCGCCCCTGCTTGGGATCGCCGACGGGTCGGTCGTAGCCCGCGGCTTCCGCTTCGCTGGTAATCTCAAACGATTCAGTCATGGAGCCCATTGTCGCCAGAAGAAGCAAGCTGGGAAGCCAGCAACGTGAGATTTGATACAGCCAAATTGAAGGAAGCAGAGTATTCTTGGTTGAAGATCGAGACGAGGATGTAGTCCAAACCCGCGGCATGACGGATCCTCCTTGTGATTTTGGTGTTTGGTTTTGTTGTACAGCCCGCTCGCTTGCACTCACGTTGTACCGTGCAAACGCGTCGCAATCCAATAAATGCAACCCTGCCGAGTCCGACTCGCCGCCCACCGAATTTGCGATCCCCCCAATCGCCGGCCCTCCAACTTTTCACTCCTTCAGCTGGCTGACATCCCAAATGAATCACGCTCCTAGACCCGCTCGTATCACCGCGAGCCAATGGGTGATCGCGGTTGTTCTACTTGCCGCAGTCGGTGCTTACTTTGGCTACCTCACTCTTCATAGCGGCACGCCGGGCGAGAGAGAGGGCGTAACCGAGACGGCCGATTCGACTGACCTTACTGAATTGGAGCTGCAGTTAGAGCCCATCGCCATCTTTGACGAGTCCGCCAGAGCCGCGTTCGAATTGGCGGGCGGACCGGAGGGCGAATCAGCAAGCCTAACGGACAGCGACTCGCCGCGTGGGGAATTCAACCCGCGCACGGTGCTCGGCCGCGCCATCAGGCCGATCGTGAACGCTCCGCACATCAAAGCCGACCAAGTCAAGAAGCAAGTCAAGGACAACGACTTGGTGCTGGGCGTGGTCGTCAACGGCGCAGCGCGAGCCTACCCGATCAACTTGCTCTGCGGACCTTCGCGTGAAATCATCAATGACGAACTGGGAGGGACGGCGATCGCGGCGACTTGGTGACATCTTTGCCACAATGGCGTGGTCTACGCCAGCAAAGTTAACGGCAATAAATTGACCCTCTGCGTCTCCGGAAAATTATGGAATCGCAGCCTGGTGATGATGGATGTCGAAACGAAGTCGCTTTGGAGCCATATTTTGGGTGAGGCGATGGAAAGAGAACTCAAGGGAACTCGGCTCAAACCGCTTCCGTCGCAAATGCTGACTTGGCAAGCGTGGAAGAAGCTCCATCCCGAAACCACCGTTTTGGACTTGGGACCGACTCAATTTACGGAATACACCCCGAATTTTTACAAGGGTCGGCCCGAGCGGTTTGTCTATGGAGCGATCGTCCAGGGCGAGGCCTATCATGTTCCTTGGCCCGCATTGACCGCGAAACCGATACATCAGATCGACACCCCGGAATTGCCAGCCGTTGTGATCGCCGAGAATGAGTCGACTGTGGTGAGGATTTTTGACCGACGACATGAGGGCAAGACGCTGAATTTCAAAATGATCGGTGCCGTCATCGTTGACGAAGGAACTGGCTCACAGTGGGGTCCCGATGGCGTTGCCACTCGCGGAATGCTGGCCGGGGCCAAACTGGAGCCGATGGCGGGCTTGATGTCATTTCAGCAAGCCTGGTTGAACTTTCACCCAACAAGCAAGCAGATTGGTAGTTTGGGGAAAGCCAGTGAAAAGAATCCTGGCGAGAAGAACACTGGCGAGAAAGGGATCGCACAGCGGAAGTAGCCGAGCGATGGAGCGAGTTGGGCCATCCGGCGAAATTTGCAGATGGAAACTCCAGAATCGAGATAGTGAGAGCGTTTTTCCTGCGATTGGACCGCTTCTGATCGCCAGACTGGCTCGGCACCGACCATCCCGATATGGCTGGCTGGGGCCGAAATAAATCGATTGGCGTCAATGGCTCAAACTGCGGTTGCAATTCCAAAGCACATAGTTAAATTGGTTGGCTTATGTTATTGCCATGTTGATGTGTAGGAAATGTCCTGACGCGTACACTGTCGAGGAGATTGGACGCACAATACAGAGCTAATGGCCTAGCTAGTTGCGAACGAATCACGGGTCCCAATGACGATTACACAAGAGCGGAAACAGGAATTAATCGAAGAGTTCAAGACAGCCGAAGGCGACTCTGGTTCTCCAGAAGTTCAGATCGCCATCCTGACAACTCGGATTAACAACCTGACCGAACACATGCGAGCGCACACTAAGGACTATTCCACCCGGCGTGGTCTGCTGGCCTTGGTTAGTCGTCGCCGTCGTCTGTTGGATTATCTGCGCCGGGGAAACCCTCAACGGTATCTGGACATCATTGGACGTTTGGGCATCCGCAAATAGCGTGAACCGCCGCTGCATTTCGATTGCCAATTCGCGAGTTGGTCAAGAAAGACCGACCTACGAGCTCTGGTGCGTTGCTCGATCTTCCCGTCACCGTGTCCGAATGGGACGCAGTTATGACAGGGAAATTCTGTGAAGATTCGAGTTGAAAAGAAGATTGGAAACGAAGTTCTTTCCTTTGAGACCGGCTACCTTGCCAAGCAGGCGGACGCCTCGGTCGTTGTTCAATATGGCGAAACCGTCGTCCTGAACGCAGCCACGTCGGGATCGCCCCGGCCGGGCATCGATTTTTTTCCGCTGATGTGCGATTACCGTGAGCGGACTTCCGCTGCGGGCAAGTTTCCCGGCGGCTTTCTGAAGCGTGAAGGCCGACCGACGACCAAAGAGACACTCACCGCTCGACTCTGCGACCGCCCCATCCGCCCGCTCTTCCCCAAAGGGTTTAACGATGAGGTGCAGTGTCAGAGTTTTGTGCTTTCCAGCGACAAGCAAAATGACGGTGACGTTTTGGCGATGAATGGCGTCGCCACGGCCGTGTTCATTTCGCCCATGCCCTTCGACGGACCGGTTGCCTCGGCCAGGATTGGACGAGTCGACGGCGAATTCGTTGCATTCCCCTCGCATGACGATCTCGAGCAATCCGATCTCGACCTGATCATGTCCGGGTCGGAAAGCGCGGTCACGATGATTGAAGGTTTCGCTCGCGAATTGCCTGAAGCCGAAATGCTCGAAGCGATCGCGTTCGGACACGCAGTGCTCAAAGACGTCTGCGCATTGCAGCGTGAATTTGCCGAAAAAGTCGGCACGGTCAAGAACGAGTACACGCCGAAGGAAGACGACGGCCTCTACGATCGAGTGAAGTCGGCCTATTACGATCGATTCCTCGACGCCAAGCAAACCGACGGCAAGCAAGCTCGCGCCGATGCGATTCGCGCACTCAAAGAATCCGCCCAGGGGGAGATGATTCCGGATCCCGACGCTGATGACGCGATCGATCCCAAGCGTTTCGGAACGGTTTGGCACGACGTGGAAGCCGATGTCGTTCGCAACCTGATCCTGGAAGGCAAACGTCAAGATGGACGCGGACTGAATGAATTACGGAACATCGATTGCCAAGTCGACCTCCTGCCTCGAGTTCACGGCTCGGCGGTTTTCCAACGCGGTGAGACGCAAGCCCTGATCAGCATCACGCTCGGTACGGCGCGCGACGAGCAGCGAGTTGATGGTCTGCAGGAAGAGTACTCGAAGAAGTTCATGCTCGACTACAACTTCCCCTCGTTTTCCGTCGGTGAATGTCGGCCCATTCGCGGTCCTGGACGACGTGAAATCGGACATGGCGCGCTCGCAGAGCGTAGCGTGAATCCGGTTATGCCCAGCCAAGACGATTTCCCCTACACGGTCCGAGTTATCTCCGACATTCTGGAATCGAACGGTTCGTCCTCGATGGCCAGCGTCTGTGGAGCAACCCTCGGTTTGATGGCGGCCGGCGTGCCGGTCATCAACCCCGTGGCGGGCATTTCCGTCGGTCTCGTGAAGGAAGACGAGAATTGGGTCCTGCTCACCGATATCCTTGGCGACGAAGATCATTTCGGCGATATGGACTTCAAAATCGCCGGTACGCAAAACGGAATCACGGGCATTCAGCTCGACTTGAAAATCAACGGCATCAGCCAAGAGATTATTGAAAAGACGCTCGCCCAGTCGCGTGTCGCTCGAATCGAAATCCTTCGCAAGATGTTGACCACGATCGGTCGTCCGCGGGAGGAGACGTCGCCCAACGCGCCTCGCCTGCTGCGAACGAAAATCGACCCCGACAAGATCGGCGCCCTCATCGGCCCCGGTGGAAAGAACATCCGAGCGATCCAAGAATCGACGGGTACTGTGGTCGAAGTCGACGACGATGGAACGGTCACCGTGGCCAGCGCCAACCAAGAGTGGGCCGATGCCGCGATGTCCAAGATCGAAGCCTGCACGGCGACCGTGCAAGTTGGCAAGATCTACGACGGAACGGTCTCGAGCGTGAAGGACTTCGGCGCCTTTGTTGAAATCCTTCCGGGCAGAGATGGGCTTTGCCACATCAGCGAACTGTCCAATGGTTACGTCAGCAGCGTCGGCGACGTCTGCAAAGAGGGCGATGAGATGAAAGTCATCGTGCTCGACGTCGACGATCACGATCGAGTCAAGCTGAGCCGTCGCAAAGCGCTGGAAGAACTCGGCATCGAAGACGAGATCGCCCAGAACGCCGAAGGTAAAGAGGGCGGTGGCGAACGCAGTGGTGGAGATCGTGGCGGCGACCGAGGACGCGGACGAGGCGGACGCGGACGAGGCAACCGTGACTCGCGACGCCCGAGCCGATAACGACTCTCGAACGGCTTGGATTTGGCCAACGTGTTTGGCCGAACTGGGTTGATTCGAAAACCGATGAAATGAATTTTCAACGCCGCTCGTCGATTGTTTCGCCGAGCGGCGTTTTTTGTTAAACCTCGCTCACGCTACAGCTCAATTGACTGCAACTGAGTCAGTCGATTGGCCGACGACCGACAGCCGATCTCGGCGTTAGGAAAGCCGCAAGACGATGACCGACGACGCGCGATATGAACTGCTGCGTAAGCGGTACGACGAACTGGCTCAATTGGCTGGTTCACTTGCGCATGAGATCAAGAATCCGCTCTCCGTCATCCGTATGAATGTCGACTTGCTTGCTGAAGACTTGGCCGAAGAGCATTCACCGACAATTCGCCGTTCACTTGGCAAGCTCGACACAGTGCAAGGTCAATGCACGCGTCTGGAAAATCTGCTGAACGACTTCTTGCGCTTCGCCCGTGCTCGCAAGCTGGATTTGCTCCCGGGCCAGCTCAACACCGTCGTCGATCAAGTGCTCAACTTCTTTCTGCCGCAAGCGAACGAACAACATGTTGACGTCGTCCGCTATCTCGACCCCGACTTGCCCGCCATTTTGGTCGATCAAGAATCGCTGCACGCGGCCCTTTTGAACTTGGTCAAGAATGCTCTGGAGGCAATGCCCAACGGGGGCCAGTTGACGGCGAGAACGTATCGCACGCCGACCGGCGTCGCTCTCGATTTCATCGATACAGGAATCGGCATGGACAACGAGACAGCCCTGCGGATGTTTCGGGAATTCTACACCACCAAACAGGGCGGGTCTGGCTTGGGCCTGCCCACCGCTCGAAAGATCCTCGAGGGTCATGGGGGGCGAATTTCGGTCGACAGCGACCGTGGGCGCGGCACAAAGTTCACCATGACATTCCCCTCCTTGCAACGTATCGAAGGCGAATGAGCCTTTTTCGCCGCGGATCTCGGCTCAGATTCGAGCTCGCCGGAATTGGCTTGACTCGCCACGCCTCGTGACCAAGAGTTCCGATGGGCCGGAAACTAGGGCAGGCGGACACTGGGGGGCGCGCGAGTCCAATGGATGAACGATCGAAGGAAGTTGCCAAGGCGGAACGATTGCTCAACGAACTCAATGAGCATGTGGCCAATAGCTTCGATTGGCCTCAGCTGCGAGCCGCTTACTTTGGACGAGATGGACGCATTGCGGATTTCTTTGGCGAGGAATTCGCCGAGTCGATCCTGTTCTCGCCGCAATACTCCAAACGCCTGCGACAGGTTGTCCTTCGCGCCGAGTTCAATACGCCGTGGAAGGCCAAGTCGGTGCGACTGCTGGTGCGTCATGCCGCCAACTTGGACGTGACGACCTTCTCGCCCAACACGGATATTCATGAAGCCAGTGAGGCTCTGCTAGAGCAGTCGATATCGGAACCGCCGGTGATTGATGACGACGGTTGCCTCGTGGGCATTTTGTCCGAGCGTGACATGCTTTCGATTTATCGCCACGACGTCGGCGTGGTTCGCGTCGTCGGCGATGTGATGACGAGTGACGCGCTGTTGACAATCCAAATTGACGAACTGCTGACCGTGGCGGCTCAGATATTCTGCAATCGGCCCTTCCGTCGACTGCCGGTACTCGATCAAGGCAGGGTCGTCGGCCTGTTGGCTCGACGCGACGTGCTTCGTTTAGTCGAGTCGATTCACGTGTCAGCGGACGGCGAACTGACAGCCGATTCCGCGATGTCGCTCAGCGTCTAATTCCCCATTTCGCTCCCGCGAAAGTTGCGCCACTTTCGCGGAGCGAAAGGCGACATACGTTCGGTCCCCTCCCGCAGACGATTCGGCTGAGTTATCATTTCGTCTATGTCTGACTCGGCCGAAGAAGCAACAATTGGAGCGCCGCTGCGCGTGCTGATCGTCGACAACGATGAAGCGCTTGCGCAAGCGATGCGCGAGGCCTTGAATCGCGAAGGCTACCATTGCGCAATCGCCACATCCGGCCCCGAAGGGGCTCGACGGATCGAGCATGAATCGCACGACTTGATTGTCACCGACATGGTGATGAACGAAGTCGACGGGATGGCGATTCTGGCGCAAGCTAAGAAACTGCTTCCCGAGTCGGAAGTGGTAATGGTCACCGGTCACGCATCGGTGCCTGTTGCTGTCGAGGCGATGCAGCAAGGCGCGTTCAACTTCCTAGAGAAACCGGTTACGCCGAAACGTCTGCGAGCGGTTGTTGGCAAAGCGGCCGACGCCGTAAGGCTGCGGAAAAGTAATCAAGAACTGCATCAACGTCTCGACGAGCGGTTTGGTTTCGAAGGCATCATTTTCGCCAGCAGCAAAATGAAACAGGTCCTTGAGCGCGTCAAGCGAATCGCGCCGACGGACGCCTCGGTCTTTATCGCTGGCGAGAGCGGGACCGGCAAAGAATTGATTGCCCAGGCAATACACCAAAACAGTCCTCGCAAGGCGAAGACGCTTTACCCGCTCAACGCGCGCGCCGTGAGCGAACAACTGGTTGAGAGCGAATTGTTCGGTCACGTGAAGGGTGCGTTTACGGATGCCCGCACGGATCGAATGGGCGCGTTCGAATACGCCAATGGCGGCACGATTTTTTTCGATGAAGTGGCGGACATGCCGATGTCCACACAAATCAAATTACTGCGAGTGCTTGAGACCCATGAAATCAAACGGCTCGGCGACAACAAGTCGATTCCCGTGAATGTGCGAGTTCTTTCGGCGACCAACCGATCGTTGGAAGACCTGGTCACGAGCGGCGAATTCCGCGAAGACCTCTATTTTCGCATGAAGGTCGTTACCGTTGAGTTGCCGCCGCTGCGCGAGCGCCGCGAGGACATCGTCCCGTTGGTCGACCATTTCCGCAAAGGCTTCAACAAAGAGCTGAACAAGAATGTTGGAATGCCGACCGCTGAGGTCTTGCAACGATTTTTCGTGTTCGATTGGCCCGGCAATATTCGCCAGTTGCGAAACGTAATTTACAACATGGCGATCATGGACATCGACGGCGTGCTCGGCATCGACGATTTGCCGGTCGAGCTTGGCGGCGAAACATCGCAACCGACCGAGACTGGCGGCTCATCCCATTTGTTAGGACGGCCGCTCGCCGAAATCGAACGCTGGGCTATCGAAGAGACTCTGCGGCTGACGAACAACAACCGCGAGGAGGCCGCCAAGATGCTCGGGATCGGCAATCGCACCATCTATCGCAAGCTGAACGACTACAAAGCAAAAAATCAAGAATCGAACGAGGCAGGTTCGCCTGACGGTGACGCGACAAACAGCGACGCGACGAACAGTGACGCGACGAACAGTGACGCGACGAACAGTGACGCGGCGAACAGTGACGCGGCGACCGAGGGTTGATGGATCAAACGGGGTTTGAACGTTCGATAGAGCGTCGCGATAGTCCAACTTCGACTAGGCCCGCGCCGTGTGGGTCAATACATCTCGCACAAATCCAATTACTGCTTGGACTCTCTTCACTTTGACGTATGGATTAAGTCATGCCGGACATCTATCAGCTGCCGCCGAGCGTCATCAACAAGATCGCGGCCGGTGAGGTTATTGAACGGCCAGCGAGTGTCGTCAAGGAACTCGTGGAGAATGCTGTCGACGCCAGCGCCACGCGGATTGATGTTTCGGTGGAGCAGGGGGGCGCACAGCTTGTTCGGGTCACGGATAACGGCTGCGGAATCGCGCCCGAGCAATTTGAACTTGCGGTGGCGAGCCACGCCACCAGCAAGATTCGGACGGCGGACGACCTGTTCTCTGTCGAGTCGCTCGGGTTTCGCGGCGAAGCCTTGGCTTCGATTGCCGAGATCAGCGAGTTTCTTCTGCGCAGTCGACAAGCCGACTCGGAATCGGGTGTCGAGATGGAGGCCACCGGTGGGAGGCGGCGCCAGCCGTCGCCCTGCGGTTGCCCGGTGGGGACGACGATCGAAGTTCGCAACTTGTTCTACAACACACCGGTTCGCCGTAAGTTCTTGCGCACGACTCAAACCGAAATGGGGCATGTTTCCGAAGCGTTTACGCGGATCGCGTTGTCGCAACCCCATATCCGTTTTTGCCTGCGGCACAACGACCGAACGATTCACGACTTGCCGCCGGTCGAGCGGTGGTCGGAGAGAATCGTGGCTCTCTTTGGCGAAGAAATCGGCGCGAACTTGATGTGGGTCGAGGGCGAGAATGAAGATCTGCGTGTGTTTGGTTACGCTGCCGACCCGCAAATCAATCGCTCCCACACTCGCATGCAATACCTGTTTCTCAACGGCCGTCATATCCGAGATCGGTCGTTGCAACATGCCTTGGGCGAAGCCTATCGCGGACTGCTGATGACGGGTCGCAGTCCGATTTGCTTCTTGCAGGTTGAGCTCTCACCGTCGGCTGTTGATGTGAATGTCCACCCGACCAAGCTTGAAGTTCGTTTTCAGGACAGCGGACGCGTTTACGCTCAGTTGCTCGGCGTACTGCGAAAGAAATTCCTCACATCGGATTTGACGGCGCGCAACAACCGCGATGAGGCTGCCGCTGGCGGCGAGCTATCGGCCAATGCAGCGCCGCGGATGCCCGGCTACGGCGGCTCCATTGACGACTCGACGTCACGTCGAAGGGAACTCGAACAATTGGGGCGTGAGCAGTGGGGCCAGCCGACGCAGCAGAGTCGTTTGCAATTTCCCGCCGCAGCAGCTTCCGTCGACCCCGCCATGATCGGATTGGGCGCCGACGCTGATGTCGCCCAAACGCAATCGCTTCCGCGTCCCCACTTTGAGCTCCCCAACTCGCAGCTCGATTCGTATGGCGGAGGTGGCGAACAATCAAGCGGTCTCGGCGCACAGCAAGCGGGTTCGCTAGGACAGGCGACGCGCTCGCCGCAAGGAGCCATTCAAATACTCAATTGTTACTTGATCACGCAGACCGAAGCGGGCATGTTGGTGGTCGATCAACACGCACTGCATGAGCGCATCATGTACGAGCAAATCCGCACGAAGGTTTTAGCTGGCCGTATGGAAACGCAGCGATTGCTCACTCCCGAACCGGTCAATCTCGCTCCGGCTGAAACGGCCGCGGTGCTTGGCGCCCGTGAGACGCTGAAACAGTTGGGGCTCGAGATCGAGCCATTTGGCGGCGACACGGTTTTGGTAGCGAGCTACCCGGCCATGCTTCGTCGAGTGCGGCCAACGGAATTGCTGCGGCATGTGGTCGAACTACTCTTGGCGGGCGGGTCCGGCCCGGAGAAACGCGACGTTCTCGATGAATTGCTGCA
This sequence comes from uncultured Pirellulaceae bacterium, assembly GCA_964567745.1. GTDB lineage: Bacteria > Planctomycetota > Planctomycetia > Pirellulales > Pirellulaceae > CAZMNY01. The sequence continues at coordinate 230,647 of CAZMNY010000001.1, forward strand.
CATGACGGCGTGCAAGGCCGCGATAAAAGCGGGCGATCCTCTCTCACCAGAAGAAATCGACGCGCTCTTAGAGCACCGCGAAATCTGCCAAGACTCGCATCACTGCCCTCATGGCCGCCCGACCTCGATGGTCTATAGCCGAGAGGAATTGGACCGGCGATTCGGCCGAATTTGAAGCAAGCGGTGTTTGCTGGCTAAGATAGTACTCTGGCGGGCAACTGGCGACGCCTGAATTATTGTCGCTGGAAGGGCCGTTTCGACGACAATAGCCATTGCGACCACATTCGTTGTTGCACGAGGAGTCCGATTCAAGCGATCTCCGGCGTGAGGCCGGATTGAGCGAGACCGTCCCCGATGAAGAGAAGACTATGATTTGCGTGAGCATTGGACGAGGCCGGCACAAACAGATGATCGCCGAACACCGCCACTTGGTGGAGCAGGGCGTCGAGTTGGTCGAACTTCGCTTGGACTATATCCGCCGAGCGGTCAGCCTCAAACGCTTGCTGACGAATCGACCTGGGCCGACGGTCGTCACCTGTCGCAGGCAACAAGACGGCGGCAAATGGGCTGGCAGCGAGGAAGCGAGACTCGTCCTACTGCGATCGGCCGTCGCTGATGGCGTTGAATACGTCGACCTGGAAGATGACATCGCCGGCAGCATTCCTCGCTTTGGCTCCACGAAGAGAATCGTCAGCTATCACAACTTTCGTGAAACGCCTCAAGATCTCGATTCCGTTTATCAGCGACTCGCGGCGCTCGATCCGGACATTGTCAAAATCGCCACGATGGCGCACCAGTCGCATGACAATCTGAGGATGTTGCGAATGGTGAAGGCGGCGAAGGTGCCGACGGTTGGTTTGTGTATGGGCGACATCGGAACGCCGTCGCGGATCCTCGCGGGCAAGTTCGGTTCGCCGTTCACCTTTGCGACGTTTCATCACGAACGTTCGCTCGCGCCTGGTCAATTGAGTTACCGACAAATGCGCGAGTTGTATCACTATGACAAGATCGACGCGGAGACTGAGGTGTTCGGCGTAATCGCCGATCCGATCGGACATAGCCTGAGCCCGCGCGTTCACAACGCGGCGCTCCGTGCACTCAAACAGAACCGCGTTTATGTTCCATTTCGAGTGCCTCGGGAAGACTTGGCTCCGTTCATCCAGGACTGTGGCGAACTGGGCGTGAAGGGGCTAAGCGTCACGATTCCGCATAAAGAAGAGGTCACCAATTACATCAACTCGTCGGACGAATTCGTCAAAGGAATCGGTGCCGCCAACACGGTGATCTTCGATGGCGAACGAACTCTCGGCTACAACACCGATTGCACAGCGGCGGTTGGCAGCGTGCTCACGTTGCTCTCCAAGGACGATTTGGGAGGCCGCACGGCATTGATTCTTGGATCTGGCGGAGTCGCGAGGGCGGTCGCCTACGGCCTGCATCAGGCGGGCGCGGACGTTACGATCTCGGGAAGGAACAGCGAGAAGACGAGGGAGTTGGCGATTCAAGTGGAGTGCAAGACGATCGACTGGACGGAGCGGCACAAAGCGGCCTGCCTCTTGCTCGTCAATTGTACGCCGGTTGGCATGCATCCCAACGTGGACGAGTCGCCCTTTGACCCCAGCTTTCTCCGTCGCGGAATGATCGTGTTCGACACCATCTACAATCCCGAACAAACCTTGTTGCTCAAGAATGCTCGTGAGCAACAGTGTCGCACGGTGTCAGGCGTTGACATGTTCATCCGTCAGGCCGCTTTGCAGTTCAAACTGTTCACGGGCGACAAACCGCCGATTGATATCATGCACTCGGCATTGAAGCGAGCGACCGGAGCGGCCCGATCGTAGAACGCGCCGCGGGCGGAAGTCGGTTTTTGCACTGCATCGTGATACCCGCAATGGCAGCGACGACAGCGCTAGAAGAGGCGAAGAGATGATCGTGGCGCTGGTCGGTTATCGCGGAACAGGTAAGAGCACGGTCGCCGAACATGTGGCCGCGATGCTTGGCCTGAAATGGGTCGACGCCGATGCTGAATTAGAGGCAAGCGCGGGCGTGACGATCCGTGAGATTTTTGCGAAACAAGGCGAGGCGACGTTTCGCGATTTGGAGGAGCAGGTCACGGCCCAATTGATGTCCGGCGACGACGTGGTCATCGCCTGCGGCGGTGGAGTGGTTTTGCGTGAGGCCAACCGCGAGCAGCTTGCAAAGGGCCGCGTCTTTTGGTTGAAGGCTTCCGGTGAAGTTCTTCACGATAGGATTTATGCCGATCCTACCACTTCTCAGCGTCGTCCTAACCTTACCGACTCGGGCGGTCTTGCGGAGATCGAGTCGATGCTCGCGCAGCGCGAACCGCTATATCGCGCCGTCAGCGATCATGAAGTCGACACCGAGGGCAAAACTCCCGCCCAAGTCGCTAGTCAGATTGTATCCTTGCTCAAATAGCTGTAGCTGCGCAGACGACGCGCTTGCCTGGAAGGCGAGTAGGTGCATTTGCTAGACTACGGCTGAATGATTCGACGCCAACGGTACGGTCACCACTGCCATGATGATTCTGAGCCTGTTTCTTGTATTCATCGCAGCCGCGATCATCGGCGGGCAAGTCAATCGCGGCATCTATCGCCTGGCGTACGATCATCGTCCCATCGGCCCCTGGTCCAAACCGGCGGAAAAGGTGCCGCTGAGAATCTGGTTTGATCGAATTCCGATCGTCGGATGGTGGACCTTGCGGCGTGAGTCCTCGATTCACGGCGACGGCTTTTGGTTCAGGCCGATGTTGATTGAGTTGTTCATGGCCATTGGCCTCACGGCTCTATACGCGGCTGAGATTTCCGGCCAATTGCTCCCGATTCAGTTCATCGATCGCGCCGCAGATTGGCAAACGATCCTACACAGCCAGTTCATCGCCCACGCAATCTTGATTTCGCTGATGATTGTGGCGACATTTATCGACTTCGATGAACAGACGATTCCCGATTCGATTACGATCCCGGGCACGCTGATCGGCCTGGGCTTGATGTGGACGCTTCCCTCGTGTGCTTTAATCGTCGCCGACTTCGTCGGCCGCAATGCACCGCCGACTCTTGGCTTCATGCAATTAAGTCAGCCATATCGGATGCCGCTGTGGGTGGACGGCCCGAAAGGGCTCGGCTTAGCCCTGGCGATTTACGCGGTTTGGTGCTTTGCTCTGCTCGACCGCCGCTGGTACGGTCGTCGAGGCGTCAAACTAGCGCTTTACCTGATTATCTGTCGGATCTATCGAAAAGACGATGGGGTCAAGATCGGCGTGATTGCCCTGCTCGGATCCATTGCGATCGTGGCGGCTTGGGCCGGGGGGGGAGAGCGGTGGCAGAGCCTGCTCACGGCGCTATGCGGAGTGGCGGGGGGGGCCGGTACGGTTTGGGCGATTCGCATTGTGGGCAAAGTCGCTTTGGGCGTCGAAGCGATGGGCTTCGGCGACGTGACGTTGATGGGCATGGTCGGCGCATTTATTGGCTGGCAAGCTGCCTCGCTGGCTTTCTTTCTAGCTCCATTCGCCGGAATCCTCGTCGCCGTGTTTCAGTGGATTGTCGTGCGCGAAACACGACTTGCCTACGGACCGTATCTCTGTTTGGCGACGCTGGGAATCATCCTCACATGGAGTCGACTCTGGCCGGAATGGGCCGCCGACATCTACGCCCTCGGGCCTTACCTGGCTGCGATCTTCGTAAGTCTCTTGGCGCTGATGTACGTGCTGTTGCTCGGCATGCGACTGCTGCGCCGGCTGTTTGGAGGCTAGGTTTGATTCGTTCAGATTCCACATTCAACGAAACGGGCATCGACTGCGAAAGGTTGAGCAAGTCGCGATATGGACTGATCGAAGTGGTCGATGGACAACTTGTGGGAATCAAGTTTCGCTATTGGCCTAAAACCGCGTCGCGTTTTGGCGTTTGGTGGAGCGAGCTCATTGGACGGCATCGCAGTGAACGACAAGACCGTTGTTTGTTGTACTACAACGAACCGCGAAGTTGCCCTGGATTTTTGACGCTGCCGTTTATCGAAAGCGGGCGACAAGCGACGATTCGCACCGTGTTCAGCGCCATGGACGCGCTCGATGACGTGGCCCGCATGAAGAACTGTCGCGCCATTGTCTGCGAGGCGGCCAATCCCAGAATAAGCGACCGACTGCTCGTTCGCCGGGGGTATGAGCGACAAATGCTGCAGGCCAAAGGCCGGCACTTTATCAAGCGTTTCGAATCCTAAAACCAGCGGCTAGTGCTGCGTTACGCCTTAGTTTTAGGGTGGCGCACCCGATTCGCCGTGGCGGGCGTTGACCAAACGAATTGTCGATCCCAATTCCAAGCTGTAACACAGCACTAGGCTGCTAGTGCAGCGTCACCACTAAGAATTAGGATCCCAGTGTTTGTATCGTACGCCGTCAAGTCAAGTTACGCCGAAGCCAACCCCATTTTTAGAGTTGACGCGGCACTAGTCGAATTCCTCCGGATAGACGACCAACTCGATTCGGCGGTTCGTCTTTCGACCCGCTTCCGTGCCATTGGACGCGCGAGGTCGATTGGCACCGACGGCCATCGACACGAGTTGACGCTCCGGAAGTCGGCCATTTCGCAAGAGCAAGTCGTAAACAGCCAGCCCCTGCGAGGCCGTCAGTTGTTGCGCGCTGACGCCGGGTGCCTGAATGTTGTTGTCGACATGGGATTCAATGACGATGCGATTCCGAGGATAGTGCCGTGAAATGGCGGCCCCGATTTGTTCCGCCAACAGTTCTGCGTCGCGCTCGTAATCAACGCTCTGTGGACGAAAAAACTTGTCCGATGGAATCACGATGCGAATCACGTCCTGCTCTTGCCGGACGTCGAGGCCGGCGATGTCCGACACTCGCAACGATTTCGAGAGGCTGTTGTTGGGTCGGATTGTGGCACCGCCTGCGCGCGGCGATGAAGCCTGAAACGCTTGACTGAGAGATCGCAACTCGCCGCTCGCTGTTTGCTCTTCCTTGAGCCGTCGAGCTGTGTCACCCAAACGCTCTTTGGTCATCACCAATTCGTCGGTCAACAGTTTGTTCTTCCGCTGCGACTGAGCGAGTTGAGCGTGCAGATCCTGATTGTTCGAATCGAGCCGCGACGCTCGCTGGTCCAAGTCCTGTACTCGAGTCTCAAACGCCCCAGGAGCAGGATTGACCGGAATTGGCGGGTCCGGCGATCGACCAAATGGCCCTTGCTTGCAACCGCAGCACGCCAAGACAAGAACGATTGTTAGCAAAGCGGAGAATCGCATTGGTTCATCCATGAACAACGTGAGGGCGAATAATCTCTTAACCTAATCTTCTTCTTGCGCGCAGCGGATCCTCCGGTGCAGGCTCAAAACCACGCGGATCCTAGCCATCTGACCCATGAAGATCAATATCGATTGAAATAGGCTCAAGTTTCATCGGACATCGGTCGATTGCCCAACTCCGAACAGAGACCTATCGCTGCACGCGCCCTGTCGCATTTCCCGCCACCAGCGCTGACACCTCAGACTCACTCACGTAATTGAAGTCACCCGTGACTGAATGCTTGAGGCAGCTAGCAGCGACAGCGAATGCGATGGCATCGGGTGGATTCGAAAAGGAGTCCGAGTGAAGCGCGTGAAGTAGGCCGGCGGCAAATGAGTCTCCGGCGCCGACACGGTCGACGATGTTGCGGATTTCATACGGCTGATAGGCGCCAGCATTGGTCGGCGCCAACCAGGCTTGATCGTCAGTCGCGTCGTACAACATCGCTCCCCACCGGTTGAAATCCGCGGAGACGCTTTCACGCAACGTGATGGCGACTCGTGAAACATTGGAGTATTGCGAGACGATCTGGCGAGCGACATCGCCATAGGCCTCTTCGTTTATTTGACCTTGCTCGACATCGGTAGCCGGAGGATGGATGTCCAAAACATCGGCGGCGTCTTCCTCGTTTCCAATCACCAAGTCGACGAATGGCAATAGTTGAGCCATCGATTGCCTCGCGAGCTGTTTTGGCTCAACGCTGTCGTCCCATCGCCAGAGTTTCTTACGAAAATTGAGATCGCAGGAGACAGAAACGCCTCGCGACTTGGCTCGCTTGGCCAAAGCCAAGTTGGCGTCACACGCTCGCTCGCTGATCGCTGGCGTGATGCCTGAGAGGTGCAGCCAATGCACGTCGTTCAGGGCGGCGTCAAAATCGTACTCGTCCGGCGCGGCCAAACTGACCGCGCTGTTTTCGCGATCGTAGACGACGGTCGATCCCCGTTGATTCGCGCCTCGTTCGACGAAATACAAACCGAGCCGGCCGACATCTCGCCAAAGGACGTTCTGTGTGTCGACGCCCAAGCCGCGCATTGTGGCGATCAGGCTCTCGGCTAAATCGTGTTTCGGCAAAGCGGTCAGGTACCTCACGGGCTGTCCTAGAAGAGACAACGAAGCACAAACGTTCGCTTCGCCTCCGCCCCATGTGACTTCAATTTGCCCGGGCAGAGTCTGTCTCCATCTTCGATGGCCCGCCGGCGCGATCCTCGCCATGACTTCGCCAAATCCTAGAAACATGCTCTCTGTTCTCCAGTATCTTGGGGGTTGTTTGAGCAGACTATCTTACGCAACCGGTAGCCCCAGCAACATTCCGCAACATAAGTACCTGGGGAGAAAACCCCCTCGCCGACAAAGCAGGCAACTTGGGTTATTCAGACCGATGTTGGTCGTCCAGCTAGGGCATGGAGACTCAACGGCCGATAACAACATAACTCCTCTTTCCAACGGTCGCGTTTGATCATTCGCTCAGTGATGGCTCCCCATCACCACTTCACTCAAGCAGCAATTCAACGCCGTTTTTAGGCACCCAGGAGATCACTGTGGCACGTTTCCTTCTTCACGCGTCCGCCCAAATCCGCGTCTTCACGACGATTCCCTCAAGAGCCAAATCGGCGCCTCGACTCGGCGGCCGATTTTGTTTGTTGCTCTTGTTGTCGTTGGTGGCGACACCGTGCATAGCAGCCGAACGGCTGGCACAGTTTCTTCCAGCATCAACCAAGGGATTTATTTCCTTTCCCGATATTGATCGCGCAATCGATCGCTGGGACACAACACAACTTGGCAAGATGATGGCGGACCCCGTGATGAAACCGTTCGTGGAGGAAATCCGCGACATGTTTCAGGGCGATTTCCTTCAGTTGAGCAAGCGTCTCGGCGTTCGCATGGGTCAGTTGCAAGAGCTTCGCGGCGGTGAAGTCTGTTTAGCTTTCGTCCAGCCTCAAGGTGCCACGAATGAACACGCTGCCGTTTTGCTGATGGATGTACGCGGTCGCGAGCAGGAGGCGTCCGAGTTGCTGAAGTCCGTGGCGAGCGACTTGCAGAATCAAGGCGCGACTCGATCGACAGTGACCGCGACCGCTGACGTCGAAATCACGGTGATGACTCTTCCGAACAACGACCAAGACGGTGTGCGCAAGACTTATTCGGTCATCCATCAGAATCGGCTTTTTATCACCGACCGACTCGATGTCGCGAACACCATGTTGTCGCTCATGGAAGGTCGTCCGGGCGCCTTGAGCCATGTCGCCGCTTACCAGAGCATCATGACTCGCTGGACTAACGAGGACTCGGATGTTCGTTGGTTTATTGAGCCGTTTGGTTTGGTCGAGGTTCTACGAGCGTCGCAAGTGACTCCAGAGCAGAGTTCCATCGACTTGGTGGAGGTGCTTAGCAATCAAGGGTTTCGCTCAATCGAGGGAATTGGCGGGCACTTGCGATTGGCCACAGGCAAACACGAGATCCTTCATCAAACGATGATTTACGCGCCTGGTAATAAACAAGGCAGTCGTTTTGAGTCGGCCGCGAGAATGCTCGCCTTCCCAAACTCAACCGATATGACTCCGCTCTCTTGGATTCCCGCCGGCGTGACCACGCACATGACCATGCGATGGGACATCCGCAATGCCTTTGAATACTCCAAATCGTTCGTGAACGAAGTTGCCGGCGAACAAGTCTTCGACGAGATTTTGGAGAACATTAAGACGGACGTTAACGGCCCGCAAATCGACATTCGCCGCGACCTGATCGCCCATTGCTCAGACCGAATCACGGTTATCGCCGATCACGCCATGCCGATTGACGCTGACAGTGAACGGCTGGCGGTCGCGATCGAATTGACTAACGAGCAACTTGTTCGCGAAGCGATTGACAACGCCATGGGCAACGATCCCAAAGCGCGGTCTCATGTGGCTGGCAAATTTCGCATCTGGGAAATGGGCCAAGAGGAAGAGGAAGATGATGACATTATCGTCATGATCGATGACCCGTTTGCTGGGAACCCGTTTGGGCCGGCCCCCGATGAAGAAGAAGAGGAAGAGGAGTGTGAGACGGACGACCACGCAAGTGACGACCTGCTCTCAAACGTCTGCATCGCGGTCGCCCACGGTCAGTTGTTCGTTTCCAAGAAACTGCCTTTGCTGCAAAAGATTTTGGAGCAGGACGCCAGCTTGCCGGAGTTACATGAATCGGCCGACTTCGGCGCCGTCCGCGAGGCGCTGCAGCAATTGGGATCACGACAAGACAGCATGCGGCTGTTCATTCGAACCGACGCGGCCTACAAACCAGCTTACGAGATGCTGCGAACCGGCCGCATGCCGGAAGCCAACTCGCTGTTCGGTCAGTTTCTCAATCGGTTCGCGCAGCCTCAAAACCCGGACCGCCCGCGTACGCAAAAGATCGATGGCGGATCCATGCCTCCATTCGACTCAATCCGCCATTACCTCGGTCCCGCGGGGCTGTTCATGGTGAGCACAAAGGACGGCTGGATCATCACCGGTTGCCTGCTCCAGAGTACGCCCGGCGCGTAGTACTTGAATGTGAACTCAGCGACACAGAATATGGCGGGCGCCTTGATTCTTGAGGCGACCCGCCATTCTGCTGTTGGGCCTGAGCGCCGATTCTTGACATCTGCTGGGGGGAACGATTCCAATGACGGAACGTGAATCGAGTCTCCGTTTAGGCATTCATAAATGAAGCGAGTTCCACAGCCGTCGAGACGTTGGAAACGCACCATTTCTTTGTGGCGGCAGTGCCCGCGAGTTGCATTCTCGCCTGGAATTTGCTGCCTGGTATTGTCTCTTTCACTCTCAACGTCCGTTGCCGTCGGCCAGGAGTCGAACGGTGTTGGTTGGCCCTTGGAGACCTTGGTCCTCAAGGACTCAGCCGACCTCCGAGGCGTCGTCCTTTCGATGAACAAGAAGGCGGTCGAATTCGCCGAAGTCGTACGGCCACGTGGCAAGCCGATGTTTGTCGTGATACGTCAAATACCGACAGACGACATTGAGCAGTGGAAAAAGTTGCCGCCGGTCGAGCGCACGCAGTCACTTAAGCAGCTTGCCAGGTTCCGCAATCGCGTTCGCATTGAGCAGGGCAACATGGAGGGCGTTGAACTCGCCCACTCTGAGTTCGAGGGCATTGAATGCCGGCGATTCGATAACGCATGGTTTACTCTGTGGAGCGCCGCTGACGACGAAACCACTCGCCGTTGTGTGGTTCGAATCGACCAGATGTTTCGAGCTTACCGACAATTGTTTTCCGCTCGCGAAGACAAGCGTCCGTTGCGAATCTTGCTGCTCGGTTCCTTGGAGCAGTATGGCGACTTCCTCCGGCGGCATGGGCTCAACGTGCAGAACCCCGCTTTCTATTCGCAGCGTCAGAACTTGATTGTGGCTGCCAGCGAAGTCGGCGGATTTGGTTTGCGGCTAGCGGAGATTCGAAAGAGGCATGAGCGGCGGATCGCCAAGCTCGAGGATATGGACAAAGCGTTTCTCGAGCAATTCAATCAACTGCGATTCCAATTGAAGTCAGCCGGTTACTCGCCAGCCGAGATCACCCGCGAAAAGAACGCGCGTCTGCGAAGTTGGAAAGATGAGCGGGAACGAAAACTCAAACAGATCAACGCAGCCGACCGCCGAAACGACGCCAAGTTTCAACAGTTGACTCATCGCATGTTCAAGCGGCTATACCACGAGGCGTTCCACGCTTATTTGGAGAACCATGTTTACCCCAAACGTCAGTTCTCACTGCCTCGGTGGTTCAATGAAGGGCTCGCGCAAGTTTTCGAGAGCGGGCGATTGGAAGCAGGGCTGTTGCGGCTTGATGCGCCCGACGCGACGTTATTGAACCGGCTCAAGCAAGACCTCCAACATCGGCCGAAACTGTCCGTCGAAGACCTCGTGGCCACTCGGCCGGGCGATTTCGTTGATGGGCACGAAACACCTCATTCCGATCGGTACTATCTTCACGCGTGGGCCATCGCGTACTATTTGACCTTCATTTCCCCCAAGACCGCCGAGCAAATGGACGCGTTTGCGCGTTCATCGAAGGGGTCCGAGCTCGATCGGCTCGAAGAGTTTGCCGGCGCTAAGGCAGGCAAGCTCGATGCTCAATGGCGAGTCGCAATGATGCAGCTCACGGTGCCCGAATGAAGGGCAGCGTGGAGCGTTCTAGGGTGCCGGCGGCTTGACGAGCCGAGCGGCAATGGACATTCGAATGGCTTGTCAATTTCGCGGTTGCGACCAATTTGGGAACTGGAAGTTTTCTTGCAAACGCTTTCATTCCCATCAGACAGAGCAACGGTATGAGCGAACTAGAAACGTTACCGGATCGCGGCGCGATGTACGATGCGCTCTGCAACAAAGACAGCTCGTTCGAAGGCGTGTTCGTTGCAGGCATTCGCACGACGGGTATTTTTTGCCGCCCCTCCTGTTCGGCTCGCAAACCGAAGCCGGAAAACGTCGTCTATTTTCGCGACGCTAGATCGGCCATCGCCGGCGGTTTTTGGCACATGCAAAGTCTGCCGTCCGCTTCTCGCGCTGGGAGCCACTCCCGAATGGCTGCAGCCGTTGATGGATGAAGTTGACCAGGACGCCACGTTTGGGCGCGGGCGGAAGACTTGAGACACCGCGGCCTCGATCCAGACCGCGTGCGTCGATGGTTTAAAAAGTCGCATGGAATGACATTCGCAGCGTACCTTCGCATGCGATGCATTAATCAGGCCTTTGGGCAGCTTCAACACAACGGGACGGTGACCGACGTCGCTTTGCAAAGCGGCTATGAATCGCTCAGCGGATTTGGCGACGGGTTCAAGAAGGCGATTGGCGCCGCGCCGGCAAAGAGCGGAGACCGGCAAACGATCGCGATTAGTCGACTGCTCACCCCGCTCGGCCCGATGCTCGCGGGTGCCACGGAGCAGGGTATTTGTCTGCTCGAGTTCACTGACCGGCCGATGTTGGAAACGCAAATCAAACGATTGCACAAGCGGCTCAACGCGAAGACGCTTCCTGGCGAAAGTCCCTACTTCACTCAGCTCGACGAGCAATTGCAGAGGTACTTTGCGGGCGAACTAACAGGCTTGGATGTTCCGCTCGTGTTGGCGGGCACCGAATTTCAAGAGACAGTTTGGTCCGAGCTGCAACGAATCCCTTACGGTGCAACTCGCTCGTACAGCGAACAAGCTATAAGAGCATTGGCCAGCCCGCAGCAGTTAGAGCGGTCGCTCGAGCCAACGGAGACAACCGAATCGCCATTATCATCCCGTGCCACCGAGTGATTGGTGCCGACGGATCGCTGACCGGCTACGGCGGCGGACTCTGGAGAAAGAAGCGACTCTTGGCAGTCGAGTCGCACGCCTGATGTGATTGCGGCGTTACGAATCTCTCAAGCAAAAAACGACGCGTCGCTGCCTCAGGCGGCGCGACGCCACGGCAGGCGTTTCTTGATGGAACGTCCAATGCGGCCGACAAACCTCAGCCGGCGACGAACGTAAGCGGGCGGGGCCGGCACAAGCGCATTGCCAACGCGAACTCGCGTCATTGCGAGTCGATCGGCCCGTTCCGCCTGCTCGATCGTCTCGGTTAATGCGCTTGGCGTGAGCATGGAACCCGTCCCGAGGACTCGATCCACAACGTCCCGCTGCTTGACCGCGTCGATCTTCTCCCAGCCACAGCGCGAACTGCTTTCGATTTCGCGCTGGTACTCGCCGAGCGGAGTGCCTCGAGCAGCGCCTTCCTTTTCCAGGTCGGGTACATCCCAACTAATATCTTCCGAAGGGAGATGGAAAAACTCGCAGCCGGACGCCACGGCCTGAAAGAAATGGGTGCCAAACACGTTGGAAGCGGCGTAACGGAAACGCCGACACAGGTCGTAGAACCTCAACATGAAATCTGAATCGAACATGTGTCCGGCGCTGTACACAGGAATCCCATGACGCTCGTAGATTTTGTGCTGTTGGAATTCGTAGTTGCGCCAGTAGAGACACACGCTCACTGGCTGAACTTCCGCCGGTAACGCGGCGATCCGCTTAGCGTAATCGTCGTGGTCATAATCCGCCGTCACGGTATGTGTGGAATGACATGGGAAAACGATCGTCCCGGCGCGCTCGACGTTTGGCTTCGGATGAGTGCGATCGACTAGCGCTCGCGCATAGAGAAAACCGAATCCGATCGGAACGGCATGTTTGCCTGACATCGCCGACACCTGTTCAGCTCGTCGCGGAGACGTGCTGAGGATCCAAGGCAAATATTGATCACGGTCGTACGGCCACATTCTGTCGTCGAGCACGACTCCATGCTCCAAGACGGCCTTCAGACAGCGGTTTTCGTCGACTCCGGCAAAGCGTTTTAAGACCGACGCTTGTCCGTAATAGTCGTTCGGCGTGTGAAACTCAGCGGTCTCCAAAGCCCGGTCAGGACAGAGCAGCTCTAACTGATCTTGGCCGAAGCACAAGTCATTCAAGTTCGGCTCCCAAACGAAGTGTGTCTGCGAATCTTTTGCGCTAGTTGTATGCGCTCAGCCAAGGCGAACCGGCAATGTGGATCCCTCAACCGTCGCGGAGGGTATAGCAGTTTTGCTTCTTTTGAGTAAGCCGAGCCGTCGCGAGTGTTCGAGCCCTCTACGTGTCGAAGAATGGGTTGCGTTTCCTCCACCGCCTGACTGCTAGCACGGTCGCGCCTGCAGCTTCTCGAATCCGTCTTGCCAGAATCGACAAAATCAACGACATTTCGGCCGAGCCGTTCTTGTCTTTCGGGGTATGAGATCCAATTGAAGGCAACGGCTCAGCAAGACCACGGACGGCACTTGGACGGACATTTACGACGCATCAAGGGATGGAGAGCGTTGCCAATGGGTTTCCTGCATGGCAAGAGCGTGCTGGTGACTGGCGGAGCCGGATTCCTCGGCAGCCAAGTTTGCGCTGCACTTCAGGCTTTTGGGCCAAACGAAATTCAAGCGCCTCGAAGCGTTGAGTATGACCTGCGAGAGCGTGGGCAGATCACCTCGATGCTCGCCGATTTGCGGCCCGATGTCGTCATTCACTTGGCGGCGGTTGTTGGCGGAATCGGCGCCAATCGCGAAAACCCCGGTCGCTATTTCTATGAAAACGCGATCATGGGCATCGAGCTGATTGAGCAGTGCCGACTTGCCCAAGTCGAAAAGACCGTCGTCATTGGCTCCATCTGCGCCTATCCAAAACACACACCGACGCCCTTTCGCGAATGCGACCTGTGGAATGGTTACCCCGAGGAGACCAACGCGCCCTACGGGCTAGCCAAGAAGATGTTGCTTGTTCAGTCGCAAGCCTACCGGCAACAGTACGGCATGAATGCGATCAACCTGCTGCCTGTCAATCTCTACGGCCCCCACGACAATTTCGAAACAAGCTCGAGCCACGTGATACCCGCGCTGATTCGCAAGGTAGTTGAAGCTCAGGAAGTTGACGCGAAGAGCATTCCCGTCTGGGGCACTGGTTCGGCTTCTCGCGAATTCCTTTTTGTGCGAGACGCCGCAAAGGGGATCGCGATGGCTACGGAGACCTACAACGGCGGCGGGCCAGTGAATCTTGGCAGCGGGTATGAAATCACGATCCGTGAGCTGGCTGAGTTGATTTGCGAGTTGGCTGGGTACCAGGGCAAGCTGGCCTGGGAGCCCTTCAAGCCCGATGGCCAGCCGAGACGACGCCTCGACACTTCCCGCGCGACGGAAGCCTTTGGTTTTCGCGCAGAGACCGACTTTCGCTCCGGACTGGCCGAGACCATCCAGTGGTATCGCGATTCCAGAGCCAATCAACCAATTCGGGCGGCATGACGCGACACTACCGCGCGCCGCGACTTCGACCCAATGACCTACAAGTGGAATCAAGAGACATGTCAAATACGATCGACACACGAACGAACAATTCTCCAAAGCGAGCGCTGATCACCGGCATCACTGGTCAGGATGGATCCTATCTGGCCGAACTGCTCCTCGAGAAAGGCTACGAAGTCCACGGGCTTGTCCGCCGAGCGAGCACATTCAACACGTCGCGAATCGACCACATTTACGAAGACCCGCACGATCATCCTCGACTCGTGTTGCATCATGGCGATCTGACCGACGGATCGAGTATCACTAATCTCGTCTTGGAGATTGAACCCGACGAGATCTACAACCTCGCGGCGCAGAGTCATGTTCGAGTCTCATTCGATCAGCCGATTTACACCGTCGACGTTGCGGCGCTCGGCGCCCTGCGAATCCTCGACGCCGCAAGGCAATTGAACCGGCACAAAGAGGTTCGTGTTTACCAGGCTTCATCGAGCGAAATGTTCGGGAAGGTCGTGGAAACGCCGCAAACGGAAGCGACTCCGTTTCGGCCGTGCAGTCCGTACGCGTGTGCAAAAGTTTACGCTCACTATCAAACGATCAATCACCGCGAATCGTACGACATGTTCGCTTGCTGCGGGATTCTCTTCAATCACGAGTCGCCTCGTCGCGGAGAGACGTTTGTCACTCGAAAAATCACACAAGCGGCCGCCCGCATTCGAGAGGGCCTGCAAGAGAAACTCTTTCTCGGCAACTTGGACGCCAAGCGTGACTGGGGCTACGCAAAGGACTACGTCGAGGCGATGTGGTTGATGTTGCAACAAGACACGCCCGATGACTACGTCATTGCCACCGGTGAAACTCATACAGTGCGAGAGTTCCTCGAATACGTTTTCGCCCATGTGGGTCTCTCGCCCGAGCCGTATGTCGAGATCGACCCCCGATATTTCCGACCGGCTGAGGTCCAGTTGCTGCTGGGAGATCCAGCCAAGGCAAAAGAGCAACTTGGTTGGTCGCCTGAGACGACGTTCCGCGGGCTTGCGGAATTAATGACGGATGCCGATTGGGCCGAAGCGAAAGCCGAGTCGGCTCGGCCTGGGGCGACGACGCGTCGAGCGGCCTAGCGTTCAACCGCGCAAGAGAATTGCTGCGTTACAACAGCGAGTGACAACTGCGATTAGCCGTGGCTGTCGAAGTGCTGGCCTGCGCCCGGCGCCTTGCCAATCTGAGCTGCTTGCTCGACTAACGCCACTGCGGCTTCACCCTGTTGCTCGACGGCGTCCAGAGTTTTGGACGCGACGGCCATTGCGATGTCTTGGTTTTGGGCAAACTGCTTTGCGTCAAGTAATTGTTGAGCCGCTTGGGGGATTGCCGACATGTTCGTTCGTCCTCGATGTCATGCGAGTCCTATGTGCAAGCCTATCTCGTTGTCGGCTACCGGTTCGGTTTGGGTCTAGCTCGGGCCTAGGTTGCGCGACAACAAGTGGCGGCCCGCGAACGATTGTGCCGGTTGTATCGATCGTCCCGCAGCAGTCGAGCCCGCCTGCGCGACACACGAAACAACGTCGTCCATCGGCCGTTGCAGCTGGGCTTCGCCATGAGTCGGGCCCTTGTGCCGAGCTCCAACAGTTGAGCTCCGGCGAGCCCAGCTACGGTGCTTTGCAGGTCCTGTTGCTGATGCGAGTCGCGACGCACTCGACTTTGTCCATGCTTGGGCCCCTCAACTCGGCATCCCTTCGCAGGTACAATGCAGTCTTCGCGACACTGGCCAGCGTAGGTTGTTGGGTCGAGCGAAACGCGAATCACGAGACGTGGCAACGTCTGACACGAGACGCTTTGGGATACGATTGGGAGCGAGCAGAATGGCCGAGTTGAACAAATATAGTCGGCGGATCACACAGGAAAAAAGCCAGGGCGCGTCTCAGGCCATGCTGTATGGCACGGGTATGAGCGAAGCCGACATGCAGAAGGCGCAGGTCGGAATCGCCAGCGTTTGGTACGACGGCAACACCTGCAACATGCATCTGAATGACTTGGCTTCGCGAGTCAAAGAGGGTGTGCAGGCGGCCGATTTGGTTGGGATGCGGTTCAATACGATCGGCGTCAGCGACGGAATCTCGATGGGCACGGACGGGATGAGCTATTCGCTTCTGTCGCGCGATCTGATTGCTGATTCGATTGAGACGATCATGTCGGCCCAATGGTACGACGGGCTGATCGCGCTTCCCGGATGCGACAAGAACATGCCGGGTTGCGTGATGGCGATGGGGCGACTAAACCGTCCGGCGTTAATGGTGTACGGCGGGACAATCAAGCCGGGCGAATTGAATGGCCAGAAGCTCGATATCGTCTCGGCCTTTCAGTGTTACGGTCAATTCCTCGCGGGCGAAATCGACGAAGAAACGCGAGCAGCGATTGTACGTCGTTCGTGTCCTGGCGCCGGGGCTTGCGGCGGCATGTATACCGCAAACACGATGGCGAGTGCGATCGAAGCGATGGGGATGTCGCTCCCCTACAGCTCGTCGATTCCAGCAGAGGAGTCAGAGAAGACGGACGAATGTACGCGGGCCGGGCAAGCGATCCGCAACCTGCTCGAACTCGATCTCAAACCTCGCGACATCATGACGCGAGAGGCGTTCCGCAACGCAATGGTTGTGGTCATGGCCGTGGGCGGTTCGACGAACGCCGTCTTGCACTTGATCGCGATTGCTCGAAGCGTCGGGATTCAACTGGCCGTCGACGACTTTCAAGAGATCAGCGACAAGACTCCATTTCTTGCCGACCTGAAGCCGAGCGGCCAATATGTGCAGGAGGACCTACATCATGTCGGCGGCACGCCAGGGGTAATGAAATACCTGCTCGAGAACGGCATGCTCAACGGCGACTGCATGACGGTGACCGGGAAAACGATCGGCGACAACTTAGCCGACGTCAAACCGCTTGAGGCGGACCAAGACATCGTGCGGCCGCTCGATGACCCGATCAAGCCAACCGGGCACATTCAAATCCTGAAGGGAAATCTCTCACCCGATGGAGCGGTCGCGAAAATCACCGGTAAGGAAGGACTCGTCTTCACCGGTAGCGCCAATGTCTTCGATTCGGAAGAGGACATGTTGGCAGCGCTGGAAAATAACAAGATCCAGAAGGGCGATGTCATTATCATTCGCTACGAAGGCCCCAAAGGCGGACCCGGCATGCCGGAGATGCTGACGCCGACATCAGCCATTATGGGTGCCGGGTTGGGCAACGACGTCGCTTTGCTTACCGACGGTCGGTTTTCGGGCGGGTCGCATGGATTCATTGTCGGCCACATCACGCCGGAAGCTCAGGAAGGCGGCCCAATCGGGCTCGTTCAAACAGGCGATCGGATAACGATTGACGCCGAGAATCACCGCATTGACATGGACGTCAGCGATGAAGAGCTCGCTAGTCGCCGAGCCTCTTGGGCGGCTCCGCCGTACAAAGCCACGCGGGGCGTGCTGTACAAGTACATCAAGTCCGTCAAGACGGCCGCCGAAGGATGCGTCACCGACGAATAAGCTCAGCGCAGTGAATAGCAGCAAACTCAAGCTAGGATCGTAGACCGAACATGACCACACTAGAAACGTTTTTCCAGCAGTTCAGATTCAACCGCGGACGAACTTTGGCGACACTCGACCAGGCGGACGAAGCCGGCGCGCTGATGTGGAGACCCGGCGAAGGGCGAGCTCATATCGCATGGCAAATCGCACACGTTGGGATCACTGAGGACATTTTCTCAACAGAACGACTCGCCAAAGACAAGACGCCAAAACACGCCAACCTTTGGGATCGTTTTCGAGGCGGAAGTACGCCTGACGATGAGCCGATTTCGAGCGACGAGATCAAGGCGATTCTGAGCGACGGACGCGACAACCTGCTCGACACCCTCGCGCGATTTAACGAAGACAATTTGAACGATGTGATGTGGGTGCGCCCGGAGTCGAACCGTGAGTTGACGCTGCTCACCATTCTCCAAATCATTAACTGGCATGAGGCTCATCATCAGGGTCAAGCACACCTCACGTTGAACCTCTACAAAGCGGCCGCCGGATAGTCACCCGCGAAGAATCCGCATTCGCGAGCTGGATTGGTGGCTTCGCAACGGATAACTGACTGAACAGTACGAGAGACGTCCATGTCGCGATGCGGAATCGAGTTCGTCTATTTTGACTTGGGCAACGTCCTGCTCGCATTCGACCACGGCATTGCCAACCGCGAGATCGCGAAACTCGTCGGGGCCAGTGAGGTGGCGGTTAATCAGGCTATTTTTGAGTCGGGGCTTCAAGACCGATACGAATGCGGCCAACTCGCGTGTGACGAGTTTCACGAGCGTTGTGTCACGCAAATCGGGGAATGCGATCGAGACGCATTCTTGCACGCCCTTTCCAACATCTTCAGTCGTATCGATGCGGTTTGGTCACTCGTCGAACGACTTCGCGCAGCGAATGTGCGGATCGGAATCTTGTCGAACACGTGCCTGGCCCATTGGTGTTTTGTCACCGAGCACTTTCAGGCGCCGCGACCATTCGAAGTCTTGGCCTTGAGCTATGAGATTGGCGTCATGAAACCGGGCGCCGAGATCTATCATCGAGCGGCTCAACTCGCATCCGTACCGGCCGAGGCGATCTTCTTTGCGGACGATCGGCTGGACAACGTGCATGCCGCAAGAGAAGCCGGCTTCGACGCGGTGCAGTTCCTTGACGCCGCTCAACTAGAATCGCAACTTGTCGAGCGCGGCCTGCTTTGAAATTGTTCGAAGCGCAAGTCGTTCGGTGATTCGTTTAACCCCGTTTAACCCGCCGCCGCAGGCAAGGGGTGCTTCCAAGCAACCAAACTGCGGCTGGAAGCCGCAGCCAAACGTTCCCTTTACTGCTGAATCTTCTTGATTGCTTCGAGCAACTTCGGGTCAGCGATCCCGAGCGCGCCTCGGCCCTCTTCGACGCGTGCGTCGACATCGTCTCGAATCGCATCGTCGTCGATTTCCCAGAATCTCGCCACTTCTTCGCGAGGCGCCTCGTTGAGCGGGCGAAGCAAGCGGAAGCCAACGCCGCGAGCTCGCTCGCTGGTAAACCACCAAGGACTCAGCGGAATGTTGGGATCCTCTTCCTTCCACATTTCATCGTCCGAACCGAGGCGGGCGGCGCTACGGCAGAGCAGGGCGTCTTCGCTGTACGCTCCGCCTTTGACAACTCGAGGATACGCTTTCGTCGGCCACCTAATGGCTTGCGCTGCAGTCAGACCCGACTTTCCGGCCAACCAAGCGAATCCCTTCGAATCGTACTCGTCGATGACCCATTCCGAGACGTTTCCATGCATGTCGTACAGATCCCACGGATTGGGTTTCTTCTGTCCAACGATTTGCGTGACGCCGCCTGAATTGCCCTCAAACCACTCGTGATAGCCCATCTTGCTGGCGTCATCGCCAAAATAGAACGCTGTCTTCGTTTCGGCGCGACAGGCGTATTCCCATTCGGCCTCGGTCGGCAGACGGTATTGATCTCCGCAGATTGCGGTAAGCCACTTGGTGTACTGCTTGGCCGCATACTGAGTCATCGTGACGGCCGGTTGGCGATCTTCTTCGCCGTTTTCAAATGTAAACGAGGAATCATAAAGTTCCGTCGGAGTCGTAATCGCGTCGATTCGGTTGGCGTCGGTTACCTGACGGATCTGCTTCGATTCGAACACCTTGAAGTGCTCGTAGAGCGACATGAATTGCTTGTACTCGATCCACGTCACCTCGTGCTTCGCCATCCAAAACGGCTCGATCTTCACTCGAACCTGCGGACCTTCGTCAGCGCCGCGTCCATTTTCGTTTTTGGGACTGCCGAGCAGGAATTCGCCACCGGGAATGGGCGTCATTTCAAATACGCCTTCGCCGCCTGGCATGCGCATTTTGTACGGCACCATGTAGCCATGTTTCGTTTTGACAAGACGACCTGAAGCCGGTTTCTTGTCAACAAGCCCTCGGCGCGATGGACTCTTGGCGAAACCGACGGAGCCGAGGCAGACCATGGCCAGAAGTGACGTCAACGCCGCACGCAAAGTTGAACGGTTCATATGCGTTTTCAATTCGATTCTTGCTGTGCGATTCGTCGTCGAGGGAATCGCGGAATGACTTGGCGAAGGGAAGGACCGGCTCGACTCGCGAGTTCAACGTCCCGTCTGATCTTGTTTCGTTATGCGATCGCGGAGTTCAGCGGCCAACTCATATTGTTCTGTGGCGACCGCTTCCGCCAAACGCTCGTGTAAGGTCTGCCCCACATTAAACTGATCGCGTAACGACTCACGAAATTCAGTCAGCCGGACGACAAGTTCGTTCTCTTCGTAGTATTCCTCAAGCTCATTGTCGAGGAACAAGTTGCGTAGTTTCTCGAGCCCCTCGTTGAGCTGGATTATAGCGCTCTCTGGGTCGCTCTCTTCTACGGCGTGCAATCCGGCAGCCTGCGTCCTATGAAACAGGACGAACGGACGATACTGCTCGTGCGACATACTCCACTGCTCATCGGGACCATGTCCTGTACAGAAATCCATCAACGCCAAAGTGTGATCGGCGTCTCGTACAGCCAAGTCGTAACGCTGTATTTTGAGCCAACAGACTCGACGATGATAGTACTGAATAAACTCGCGATCCACTTCTTCGCATTGCTCTTCATTCAGCTTGAAGTCATCGGAGTTGATGGACTCGCCAACCAGAAAATCCAAATACGTGTCAAAGCCGAAGGGCCGTGTGCCGTCGGGGCGACCATCAAATTCTAGCTGAAGCACGCCTAGATCGATCCGCATCTGCACGACTTCGCGGCCATCATCACCTTTGACCGTGCGCACGTTCACGGTTTCCGGGTCGTATGGCCAGTCACCCAAAAGCGAGTCGATATGGTCGAAGTCAGACATTGGTGCATCCAAGCCGATTCAATTTGCCAACGAAGCTCAAATTGCCATGAACAATGCATAGAAATGGACGCGCGAGTCGTTTGTCGAATCGCTGAGACCACGTCAACGCTGACGAGGCCCTCCTACTCAAACTCCGCATAGTTTGATTATAGCACCCAGGCGGCTTCCGTCGCAGCGGACTACCTGGCCCCGTGCGGCGTGATAGTCCGCCGGATGCGGAAAAATTAAGGCAAGAACCGAAGAAAGACCGGAAACCCGTGGGATTCCGGCCTCTCATGACTGCGGCGCTTACGTGACGTCAGTCTCGCAAGTGCATATCGAAATTTTGCGTAGCTAAGCTCGATGCGTCGGTATCGTCATCGATCACGAAAACGTCGCCAGCGGCCTGATACCTCATCTCCTTGATGATCCCGCGAACGTCCCACGTCAACATGAACAGGCCGAATCCCAACCAGAGGATCGACTCGGGAACGCGTCCCATGGGCAACAGGAAAATGAGGAAGGGCAGAATCAAAACGCTTGTCCAAACAAGCGTATAGGCCCAGCCCTGCCATTTGGTGGGAGTCAGACCCCAACCCCACGTCTTCTCTCGGAACCACTCGGGTTTTCCAAACATGACCCACCTCAAAGACTATGCGTTGGTTCGAAGCACAAAGCAGAATCGACTCATTTCCGGTCGTCGGTGCGACCTTCGCGAATCCTATGGCCTAGGAGTTGTTCGCAAGCCAAGCCAAATCCTTGTATTCCTTTTCACATTAACCGAAAAAAGCCCGAATCGTTGCCGACCGCGACTCTCTTGCGCGCCCCATTCTATCCCGCAGCCTGCCCGCCGGTGGCCTCGGCTGGCCGTTCATGACCGCATGGAACGATTCTACGAATAATGCGGAGTTCAATCGCCCCGGCTGGGTGGCCTACGATCTCGCTTTTTTTCGGACTTACGCCGCTTGCTCTGCAGGCGACGCTCCTTCGACGCTCGAGTCGGGCGAGTTAGTTTTCTTGGTCGCACGGGCTGAGCTGCCTCGAGAATAAACGATTTCAGTTTTTCCAGACAATCCTGCACGTTGCGGTTCTGGTCGCGATATCGTTCGCTCGCGATGACGACTTTCCCGTCCCGATTGATGCGATTGGCCAACTTCTTCTGCAACCGCTCGCGGACGCCGTCGCTGATGCATTGAGATCCAGCCAGATCCCAATGCAACGTCGCTTTTGTGTTGACTTTATTGACGTTTTGCCCGCCAGGCCCGCTGCTGCGGTCGTAACGAAACTGAAGTTCGCCGGCGGCGAGCGTGATGTTTGGATTGACGTATAACATAGTCGTTTTCGCCGGTTGGGAGATGGACGCTTGATTGAGATGCGGCTGGGACGTCTTATTGTCGTGGCTCGTCCACCTATCGTATTATGAGCAGATTCGTCGCCTCTGCCGTGCGGCGAAGACGATGGGTGTTGGTTTGACAAGAAAAGGAGACGCCATGTTCGGTCGTGGGCGATCAAAGTTTTTCATCGTGCTTCCCTTGCTCGTGCTGTCCGCCGCCCTTGGTTCGTTGTTGTTGCCATCGATTTGGGGCCAGCCCCAGCCAGATCAGCCCCAGCCAAATCAGCCCCAGCAGAATCGGCCAGACGACTCGGCGGCCTCGAACGCGTCCCCCAAGACGCCTGCCAGCCAGCCCAAGTTGGGAACTCGCAAACGGGGCGAGGACTGGCCTCGATTCTTAGGAGCAGGCATCGATAGCGTTTCCAAGGAAACCGGCATCAACAAAGACTGGCGCACCAAGCGGCCGCCCATCGTCTGGTCTCGGCCACTCGGCGAAGGCTACGGTATCGGCGTTGTCTCGAAAGGGCGTTTCTATCAGTTCGACCGTTTTGACGACAAGGCGAGATTGTATTGTCTCAACGCGGAGACAGGCGAGCAACTTTGGCAATTTGAGTATCCGACGACCTATCGAGACGCCTACCAATACAGCGGAGGACCTCGCTGTTCGCCGCTCGTCGATGGTGACAACGTTTACATCTACGGTGTCGAAGGAATACTGCACTGCGTCCACGCGATAACCGGAAAACCGATTTGGAAAGTCGACGTTCAAAAGCAGTTTGGCGTGGTTCAGAATTTCTTCGGCGTGGGGAGTAATCCGGTCATTGTCGGAGACCTCGTGATCGTGATGGCTGGCGGCAGCCCCGAGGAGGATCAATCGGTCCGAGCCGACAGGCTCGACAGCGTCTCGGCGAACGGCTCGGGAATCGTCGCCTTCGACAAGCGTTCGGGCGAGTTCCAATATAAGGCGGGCGATGAACTCGCCAGCTACGCCTCATTGACCACGGCCAAGATCGGCGGCAAGGATTGGTGCTTGGCGTTCGCACGCGGCGGCCTGCTCGGACTCGAACCGAAGACCGGGAAAGTCGAATTCCATTTGCCCTGGCGAGACAAATCGCTTGAGAGCGTCAACGCTTCGACTCCAATCATCATTGGCGATCAAGTGTTGATCTCCGAAACATACGGACCAGGCACGGCCGTGTTGAATCTCACGTCTGGCAAGCCGAAGGTGGTTTGGGCCGATAGCGAACGCGTCCGCGAACGCAAACTGCAGACACACTGGAACACGCCGGTGCATCATGATGGCTATGTCTATGGAAGCAGCGGGCGGCACACCGCGAACGCCGAGCTACGTTGTGTGCGGCTTAGCGATGGCAAAGTGCAGTGGAGCGTTCCCGATCTCACTCGCTCATCACTGCTCAAAGTCGACGGCCACTTCGTTTGTCTTTGCGAAGATGGCACGCTGATTCTGATTGAGATCAATCACACTCGCTTTAAGCCGGTTGGGTTGCTGAGCCTGAAAGATGAAAACGGTGATCCGATGCTGAAGTACCCTTGCTGGGCGGCGCCAATTCTATCCCACGGGCTACTCTACGTCCGAGGCCAGGACCGACTGGTGTGCCTCGAGTTGATCGAAGCTGAGTGAACCGGCGCGACAAGTGAAATACTGCCGAAGACTAGTGCTGTGTTACAGCTTGGAATTGGGATCGACAATTCGTTTGGTCAACGCCCGCCACGGCGAATCGGGTGCGCCACCCTAAAACTAAGGCGTAACGCAGCACTAGCGGCTTCGGCGACGCAACATGTCGCCTAGCGCGTCTTTGGAGCACTTGAGGATCTCATGGTAATCTGCCGTTTCGAGATCCTCGCCGAGCAACTCGATCTCCCAGAATCCGTCATAGCCGCCCAGCGAGAGGGCGACGACGACATCGTCAAGCTGCAAAACGCCCTCGCCCAGAAAACATCGATTGGGCTCGCCCACCGGCGGTTCTTTGGCGTCGCCCACCTGCACGATAGCAATCTCAGACGCCAACTCGGCAAGCCGATCAAATTCGACCGGTTGGTCTGCGAGGCAATACGTATCCAAAGCGAGCTTAAGGTGACTCGAGTCATACTCGTCAATCAATCGAGCCGACTCGTTGATGCCGTTGAGAAACGTAAAGTCGGCGCCGCAGCAGGCTGGCATCGGCTCCACCGCGAGCACAACGCCATGCTCCTCGGCGAACGGCAAGATCTTGTCGAGCGCGGTGCGAAATAGGCGCCATGCGTGGTTTAGCGTGTGACCGCCTCGGGCACCGCTGTAGACGATCAGGCAACCGGCCTCGAGCTGTCCCGCCAGCACGATCGAATTATGGGCGTCAACAATGCTTTCTCGAAACGAGCGACCGTCGCTTCCGGTGAAACCTCCAGCCCACAAGAGACTCGAGACGCCGAGGCCGTGTTCGCGGAGCAACTCGCGACCAAGCTCCTCGCCATAGTCCGAGAGCTTCTCGCGCCAGACGCCGATCGCTTTGATGCCATTCGCCGCGTAGTGGCGTACGTCATCTTCGAACGACCAACGATAGGTCGTCAGCTCGTTCACGGCAATTTGATTCATCCGTGCAGTCCAGTAGGCGGCAAGATCAAAGTTGTCGACGATGGCAAGTCGAATCAATGCCGATTACTCGGTCAAGTCCCAAGCGACGAGCCAATGCGATCCGCGACGGCGAAATCCAAAATCTCCCTCTAACCGACGTTCCATATCCGGCAAATGGCCAGCGCCGTAAAACACCGCGAGTCGGCGCTTGCCAGCTCCCATCTGCTCACGCATCACGTCCAGCGCCTTCTTGTTCCGCTCGTTGATGATCGTCGTGCCATCGGGTCCGTTCAGAGCGTACATCGTGGCTTCCATCTGCTGGAATTGCTTGGCCATCACACGCTTCAAACGAGCCGATCGGTCGCGCGAAACTAGCGCGAATAGAAACTGCAGATCGGTTGAGCCGCCGCCTTGCTGAGCCATGCTCTGGCCCATCATGCGAAAAAACAGTTGCGAGAAACTCTCGCCTCGCTTATTCATGCTCTTGGTAAACTCGGCCGGCGACATATCAGCGTGAACAAAGTTCTTCTTCTGATAGTCGATACAGTCCAGCTGAAACTGAAGGTCGAGCATGTCCTTCATCATACGTTGCATGCCACTAAGCGCCGATGTTCCCTGACGTTTTTGCCCCTTGATGGGCCGAGCTCCTTCGGGAGCCACCAGCTCGTACAGCAATGCGTCGTACTGTTCGAACAGTTTGTTGAGCTTGTCGTAGTACCCCTTGTCGGCGATGTGGACGACGCCAATCAGGTCGACCGTCACACCGGGATAGCGATCCGATTCGTAGCGAGTGATCGACGTCTCCATCGCGACCGGATCGCCCTTGTCGTTATTTCGCAGTCGCAGGAATCGAGCGTTCTCGGCGACGGCCTTTTTCAGCCTCGCAGCGTCCCCTTTCTTGGAGTCCTGTTTCTTGGAGTCTCCTGTTTCTGCACCCTTTTTCTTGGCGGCGGGGGCTTGGGTGTCGACGGTGGCGGACGACTTGTCATCGGCAAACCCCGCTAGCAGGGAAGTGAGAGCCAGGATGACGCAACAAATTGGCGAGAATCGCATAGAATGTCGCTCAGCTGTGAAGTGGGAACTGTTGGACAGCCGAAGTATACGCCAGCTAGAGTGCGCGAGCAATCAAGGTTGACCGCCAGAGCGAATCGGCTTTTTTTGGTTTTCTCGATAATCTATTTGACGCGATGTCCAAACAAGGTAAACTGTTTACTGCTGTTCTTCGGAACAGCAGCCTAGGTCTCCTCAGGTCCCTGCCCCGCCTGTGGAGACCGTTTTTTGTGCGCTCACCGCATCTTCATGGCACTCGGTTCCATTCTTGGCTTTGACAGCAGTGCTGGTGCGCGCACCAAGTAATGTGTTGCAACCAACTAGGAATTGAATTCGTTCCTTCCCTCGTCGATTGGCATTGCTCGCAAGGAAAGATGGCGGCCCATAGCCATCTCAAGACCAAATTCCCGCATTGGGCTTCTAGCCAGTCGACTCATCCCTCCTAGCTTAGGGACCTCACAACCGGAGTTTCGAGAAGAAGCCGGTTTTCCGTCAAGGCTTTCCTTTCCTACTCAACTTCTTCCATGTGCGCATCCGATACTACCGGCACACGCAATTAGGCAGTACGCGCCGTTTCCCATTTTGGGAGACGGCCAGGAAAGCGAACGCCAAGGATGGGATGAGTTATGGCAATTTCTCAATGGACCACGCGTCTCGCGTCAATGCTGGCGGTTTTAGTAATGACAACCGCCGCTTTTGCGCAACATCATGGGCCGGCGCAGCCCTATCACCCTCAAATGCACACGCCGTTTATCGATCCGATGGCATTTGATCCGGACTATCAGTTCTTTGCTCCAGCTGAACTGGGCACATTCGGCAACGGATGGAAAGCGAAGACTGGCTGGTTCGGCAAGTACGACCGCATGCATCTATTCATGACGCGGCCGGAACTCGAGCCATCGTACAACGGCATGGACTCGTCCTGGGGCCATCGCGTCGCGATGGGCTACATGACCACCGACGACCATGGCTGGACGTTCGAGGGATTCAACTTTTCTGGCCCTGGTAACTTTGACGAACTCCTAATCGAGCGATCGGACCGAGTCAATGACGATGACACCGACACGAACAACGGTGGAGGTGGCGGCGGTGGCAACCAAGGTGACGACCCCGTAATTCCAGTCGGAGACCGTAATGATCCGGAAACGGGCTCAAGGATCTTTAGGTCCTTGAGATCAATCAACGTCGCATCGCTCAATGGATTCGAATTGAACAAGACGTTTCGTCTGAAGCAATTCCACAATGGAAGCTATCTCGAGCCTATCCTGGGCGTTCGATATCAAGTCTTCAACGACTTTCACCGACGGGATACGTATGGTCGAATTGACCCAACAACGGGTATACCCGACCCCATGGACCCCACCAACAATACCCAGGAACAGATCGCCATCTTCCGTTCCAACTGGGAAAACCACATGGTTGGCGCCCATTTAGGCGTGCACTGGTTTACCCGGAGACCACATTGGCAGCTCTCGAGCGACTTGAAAGTTTTTGCCACACAAAACTTCCAGTCACTCAATCAATCAACGGATTCGTTCGACACGTTTTACTCAACCGTAGGGGAGGGTGCCGATATCGACACCACTGCGGTGTCGCGGACTCTCGCCTGGGCCCATAACGACGAATTCGTTTGGGGTCTCGATGTGCGGGCGGAAGCGGCCTATGAGTTGACGCGAGACATTTCCTTGACTTGTGGAGTCCAGGTTCTCCACTACGTCCAAGGGATTGCTCGAGGCAATCAAGCTGACTTCAACGAAGAAGATCTGACACTGGTCGGTGCCACGTTTGGCTTCCAAGTGAACCGGTAACTCAGAGAGCTGCTATCCCATCAAGAAAACGCCCTGCGGGTCCACGCAGGGCGTTTTTCGTTCTTGATCGTTGTTTGTCGTTGAGTTGTTTGTCGCTGAGTTTTCGCCGCACCGGTGTCCACTGCGTGCGTCACTTGCTTCCAGCAACTCGTAGCTTGCGAATCTCGTCGAGCTCAACAGTTAATCGATGTCGTAAAGGACTCTCAGCTCGCAGTTCCTCAAGCAGCTCTTCGGCGCGCTCGAAAGCGCCGTCCTGGATTTCGTTGCCGTTAAATAGTCGAGTGAAACTGCGTTGGACTTCGTTTTCAGTCAGCAAAAGAAAACTCCTCATTCGTTGTATGGCGAAATGGGCGTAGGCCTAGTCGGTTATCTCGACGGAGATAACGAGCCGGACATCGTCCAGCGGCACGCATGATCACATTCTAGATCTCGTAGATCGATGTGCAATAGCAACTCTGTTCTTCGTGAGCGAACTACGAGTCGAGTTGATTTGAAGACGCATTGTTGCTCGCGCTGAGTTGGCCAGCCGATCCGTTGAGCCGCGCTAGTTCGTCGGCCATGATCTCCGCGGTGCTGACGAGCTGCTCCTCGGTGTGGTCCGACGTGATAAAGAACCTCAATCGGGCCGCTGAGTCTTCCACAGCCGGGTAGAGGATTGGCTGTACATTAACGCCCCGCTTGTGCATGGCTCGCGAGAGCATCAAGGCCGAACGGGAATCGCCCGTAATCACGGGCACCACGGGCGTGTTGTTGCCCAATCCTGTATTGAGGCCTCTCGATCGGCATTCGGCGAGGAATTTCCTCGCGTTGGTCTGCAGCCTTTCAACTCGCTCGGGCTCGTCCTCCATCAGCTTCAGTGAGGCCAGTGCGGCCGCTGCATTGGCTGGCGGAAGGCCCACGCTGTAGACAAAGCCTGGCGACGTGTACTTGAGGTACTCGACAAGCTCCTTGCAGCCGGCGATATATCCGCCGCAACTGCCAAACGCCTTGCTCAGCGTCCCCATCCAGAGATCGACCGTTCTCGGATCGACATCGTAGTGCTCCGACAAGCCTCGACCATGCGGGCCCATCGTGCCCATCGAGTGGGCTTCATCGACCATCAGGAACGTCTGATGGCGGTGTTTAACCTCGACAAACTTGGGTAGCTCCGGAAAATCGCCGTCCATGCTGTAAACGCCTTCGATCGCGATCAGCACTCGGCGGTAGGCGTGCCGCACCTGTTGGAGGATTTCGTCGAGCGCCGCCCAGTCATTATGGGGGAAGGCTCGTCGCCGAGCGCCGGAGAGAATGGCACCTTGGATGATGCTGTTGTGGGCCAGGCTATCGTGGAGGATCAGGTCGCCGCGGCCGAACAGGTGGCCGATCGTCGATTCATTCGTGGCGTGCCCCCCCACATAGAGTATGGCGTCCTCGACCCCGATGAAGTCGGCGATACCCTGCTCCAAATCACGGTGCACCGGCTTCTCGCCCGAAACGAGCCGGCTCGCGGAAACGCTGGTCCCATACTTGGCGATGGCGTCCTGGGCGGCTTTCGTGACAATCGGGTCGCCCGACATCCCCAAATAGTTGTAGGACGCAAAACTGATCAACTCTCGCCCTTCGATCATCGTCCGATCATTGACGATCGATTCATGGACGCTGAAATAGGGGTTCTCCGCCCCCACGGCCCCAAGCAGCATTTCCTGCTGTTTAATTCGATGATATTCCGGATAGGCGGCGAAATCGCAGTCTTGAGGAGCAACCTCGTATCCCTCCGGCCGCGGACCGATCTCGTCCTCATTGATCTCAGTGGCCGCGTTGACTGGATCGCAGCCGATGTACTCCTCGATGGCCGACGCGACTTCACGAACCGTCTCGACCTCGCCCAACAACTCTTCCGGAATCCGTCCGCCAAAAATGTTCTCGAGCTTGTTCACGATTTCCAATCGTTCGAGCGAATCGAGACCGACGTCGAGAACGATGTTCGTGTCGACATGCAGGTTACAAGCTCGCTCCTTAGCGACAATCTTGACCTGCTGGATAACATGCCCGACAACTTCGTCGTTAACCGGCGTCTTGTCGCTGTCGCTCGGTTCCGAGTCGTCTTGCATTGGCGCTTCCGCAGTCAGCGTCGAGGCGTCCCAGGAAAGCCACTTTGAGGCAATTTGCAGCGAGCCGTCCATGAATTCACGCTTGGTTGCAAAACGCTGGATTTTGCCGCTCGACGTTTTGGGAATCGAGTTGTAGCGAACTAGAATGACGGCATCGGGCGGAATCTCATGTTCGGCGTTGACGTCGCGCCGAATGGCTTGAATGACATCGTCCCAGTCCTTGCGACGGGTGCGTTCGATTTCGCCGACGACGACGAGCCGCTCATGTCCGTCGACATCGACGGCAAACGCGGCGACTGCCCCAGACTGCAAACGCTCACTAGCGTTTTCCACAGTCAGCTCAATGTCTTGCGGGTAGCGATTGACCCCGTGAACAATGACCAGGTCTTTGCAGCGGCCGGTTACGAACAGTTCGGCGTCATACAGAAAACCCAGGTCGCCGGTCCTGAGAAACGGTCCGTCGCCCGTGTCCGCAAGCGTCGCTCGAAACGAGGACTCGCTCTCTTCCTGTTTCTGCCAATATCCTTGGCCGGTACTGGGGCTCTTGACCCAAATCTCGCCAACTTCGCCCGGCCCCATTCGCACGCGTCGCTCCGGGTCGACGATAATCAGCTTCTGCTCCGGCAATACTTTTCCGGAGCTGACAAGCACCCGAGCTTCCTCGTGGTCGTCGCCAACCGATTCGACGCGATGTTCATCCAATGCTCGGCCATTGAAGGTCTGCGTGACATATTGGTCCGGCTGATTCTTGCCGGTGACAATCAGAGTCGTCTCAGCCATTCCGTAACAGGGCAGAAACGCCTCACCGCGGAACCCGTAGGGAGCGAAACGTTTGCTGAAGGCGTCCAACGTTTGAGCTCGCACGGGCTCGGCGCCATTAAAAGCGACGGTCCAGCTACTCAAGTCGATCCCATCGAGATCTTCATCGCGAATCTTGTCGACGCACCATTGGTAGGCGAAATTCGGCCCGCCCGAGATCGTCACTCGATGCTTCGATATCATATGAAGCCAGCGCACCGGGCGTTGCACAAACGCGGTGGGCGACATCATGACTATCGGCAGCCCGGAGAACACCGGCTGCAACACGCCGCCCACCAAACCCATGTCGTGATACGTCGGCAGCCAAGTCATGCCGAGACCCTGTCGCGTCGGCTGAAAACAGGAGACGATCAAACGGCAATTGTGAATGAGATTACGGTGCTGCAAGACAACGCCTTTGGGCGTGCCAGTCGACCCGGACGTGTACTGAAGGACCGCGATGTGTTCTGGCGTGATCCCCGGGTCGCCCCACTCGTCCGCTCGCTCACTTTCGACCGTCTCGGTCGCCACCCAAGTGAGATCGCGGAGGCTCGGCGCATTATCCAACGTCGGACCGACTCGATCGACAACATCTTGCGTTGTGAAGGCGAACTTCGCACCGGCGTCATTCGAAATCGCCTGAATCCGCTCCGTGTTTCGATTGCGACGCGGAGGAAAGGCGGGCACGGCTGTCGCGCCCGCGTAAAGGCAGCCAAACAAACCAGCCACAAACTCGAGTCCGGGTCGGTACATCAACAGCACTCGCTGCCCCTCTCCGCCCAACTCCTGTAGATGAGCCGCCACCGCTCGCGCGCGACGGTCCAATTCTTCATACGTGAATCGAGCGACCGTTTCCTCGCCATCGGTAAAATGGAACGCGGGAACGGTCGGTTTCTCAGCAGACCAGTATCGGCTCACCGCGACAAAATCGGTCATGGGCGGCGAATACGGGGCGAAATAGCGATCAAGATTCACGTTTGTCTCAGCTCCCAAAGCAGTCAAGTAGCGACACGTTGCACTGCCGTTTTTTGAAGTCGCCGGCTCGCTGTCGCGTCGTGTTCGCACGACGAGCATTCACGTTCGCTCAGCAAGGGTTCGCCAAACCGCCATCGTTTGCCCGACGAGCCAACGAACGAGCGGAATGCAGCACAAGAAGAGGAAATTGCATCCAGCATTTGCCTGAACCCATCGGCCAAAGCTCGGATTGCGCCGGCAGCCGCTGTGTCCGCTCCATGATATTGCTGGCATCCATTCCAACCCGTCGAGGCAAAACGGCGGGTTCCCCAGCAAAAAGATGAGACTGCCAAGCGTATCATGCCAAAGCCATCCCTTCAATTGACGATCCCAACGCTCTACCTATCGGCGCGAGACTCCCTGCCACATTGTTGTCAGTCCGCCAACCGCCCCAATCGGTGCAATCGCGCCAGCACGCGGCGAAATCCACTGTTTGCCCAGCCGCTTCATTTGCAACTAACACCACTGGCGCCAACAACCTACGGTTCCCTGGACCATTTTTCGGCCACCCATTGAGTTGGTTTGCTCGGTGGCTTGGGTCCAAGAACAGGTCGCACCGGCCATGGACGAAATTGACGATTCCAGATCGAAACTAACACGATGCCCATCCTTTGGAATTGGGAAGGTAGGCAACCATGCGAAACCGCGACAGGCTCAAGACGCAGAACGCCGCATTCGAAATTCTGCTCGTGCATGAACAGCCCTTCCACACCCTCGACGCGTTGGCGCTCGTCCCGGTAATGAGAACGGAAGTCTGCCTCGAGCCGGCCCAGGCGACGTCGGAAATCCGGCAGCGAACGTTTGATGCGATTCTCGTCAACGTCGATTCGCAGAACTCCGCATTGATCCACTCACTTCGCCAAGCGGCACCGGCCACTCCGATCATCGGCGTGGCCAGTCGAGCCGACGAGGCGACTGTTCTCGAGCTGGCAAACGGTCCGCTGGACGACTACCTGCTCGCCGAACCCTCGAATGAAACGACAAGACTCTCGTCGACTCGAGAAGACTTGGCCGAGACGATTGTTCACTGCTGTCGAGTCGCGACAAGGCTTCGAGCCACCGCCTCGTCGCTCAACGATCAAATCGCAATCAATTCACAGCTCAAACGCGAATCGCAACAATTCGATCTCAGCCTGAGGGCTCTCGGTGCGATGATCGAAGCAAGACCGACACGCCCAGTCAATAACGACAACGAGGAACTGCGGCTCATCCGGGAAATCCAGCAGTCGATTCAACGAGCCATGCAACAAGCGGCCAGCCATGTGGCTCGGGTGACGCAGAACGACAGCACGGTCGCGGTGCCGAGCGAAGAGGCGACGCCAATCATGAACGCCGACGCCCAATCGAGCCGAACGTCGCTGCCCGCGTCATCGACATCGACAGGCACCGCGCATTAGCTGAAACGCGTTCGCTTGACGGGCGCGCCGACTCGAGTTCATCGTCGATCGACAAGGACGAGAACGAAACCGGACACGATGGCGAGATCCCGGCGCCGAGCGGCATCAAGACATACGCAGTGCGTTGCCAGAAGCGCGACGTCGTCGCCGGCCCAGCTTCGTCGCTAAACCCCTCGTTGCGAAACCGCATGATCGGCGCGATCGGAATCAAGAGTACGCCGCAGAGCATCAACGCCTTCAAGACGGCTCGAACTCTCTTTCTGGCCATTAAGTCATCCGCTCCAAGATTTCCAAACACGTTCGCATCGCTATCATGCGCGCCAGTCGTACGCTCTAGGTAGTCTGTAAATCGCTTTGAATTGCTGAGTCTCCAGACCAGTGCCCCAACCGTCTATCGACGCGAGGTCTCGATTTGACGACTCGCGTATCAGCCCGTCGTGACTTTGGGCGCGCCGGGCATTCAAAGCAGATCATCGATTTGTCGCGCGCCATGCAAGACCCGGTAGACCTCGATGCCGTCATCGACGGGCGAAAAAATATCAGATAGCCACGCAGTGAGAAACAACGAAGGTTTTGCCGGAACTGTTCCATAAGAGTTCCGACATTCGGAAACGCGGCCAATCTTTGATAGGTCTGGGTAAAGCTCGTCTACGAGTTTGTCCGCAGCAGCAACATCTTCTTCAGCAACGCGAAGCCAAATGTCGAGAACATCACATTCGGCCTGAGTCGTCAGTCGAACACGGGCCGTCATGCGCCTTCATGTCGCTTGCGCAGAAGTTCAAGGCCCTTTGCCTTGATGCGTTCAGGATCCCAACCTAGCAACTCGCCGCGATCCGCCTCATCAAATCCAACTTGCAATTCTCGGCGAAGGTCGTCGTCGAAAAGGCGCCGCGCGTCTGCGATCGGCAACACGACATGCGTCGTCTGCCCGTCCGCATCAACGAGAAAGACAGGCGTCTTCTCGGAGTCAAGAATGCGCTTTTGATCTTCGGTTTGTGTGATATTGGCCATCATACCACCCATTGTACAGAGATCGACTTGTTGAAGAAAACCAAGAACGAACGTAATCCAGCCATCTTGCCAATAATATAGGAGCCTTTGGCACCTGCGCGGCAAGCTGTTGTAATAGGACCGCGGAACGCTGTGTTGGAAAACGCTGTGTTGAGGATGTTCGCCTCGCATATGCCGAGCCGAATACTTAGGCGGCTGCCAAGCACGTCAAATCGCACGGTGTCCTCAGGGGATGCGATTCGCCGCTACGATATAATCGTTCCACAACAACAAAAGGAGATACCAAACAAAAATGGCGGAAGTGCATGGGAATCGAACCCACCGACCGCATGTTTCCATACGGCCCAACGGTTTTGAAGACCGCGGCCACCACCAGGCGTGCAAGCACTTCCGTGATTTTCGCTTTCGCGCTCGCCATGATGCGAACGGTGAAGTTGACGTTCTGTTCTAACTCAAGGATCCCGGTCCGTACAGCGTCGACGTCAGGAGAATTCGAACCGATGGACGAAGAAAGACGTTCATGTCCGGCAACATTGACTCAGCCGTTGGCGTGCAACGACGCAACGACGGAACGGAAAGCTCGAGATTAGTCATGACGAAACGCAAGGTCTGTGGTCTGGCTCACAGAGAATGCAATCGAGGACGGCCGATGTATTGAGACAGTCGCCTCTACCGTTTCTTCCTCATGGGGATTCTTGGTCATGATTCGCCAGTCCGTGTTGCTGTTCGCTGTCGCTGCTGCCGCCTTTGCCGCCTGCGGCTGTCAGACCCTGGGACACCGTAAGTTGAGCCGCCATGACTTGAGTTCTCAAGAACTCAGCCAACCGGAATTGAGCCAACAGCCGTTGCGCCGAAGGCAAGTGGTACAAGCAAACCAAGCCTCGTCGATCATCCCTCCCTCGCAACTGGCCGGCGACCCGAGGCTGCCGCCGCCACGTCATTTCGGCGGCCGAGCGAACCAAGACGCGGTAGCCCAAGACACGTTAGCCCAAGACGCAGCGACTCGACGGCGAACGTCGAATTCCTTTGCATCGCGGGGATGCTGACGCTAGTCGCTACAGCGTGCGGTCGCACGCAAGCGAGTTTTCCTTTCCCCGTGCCGCTGGCGAGGCTGCCGCTCCCCAGGGCGACGGTATACATGCGGCTCGATTATTCGACTGTTGAGTTCGCTTTAGCTGGAGACTGCAATACAGCGCGCATTGCCTGCGGCACACGGGTTAAACGAGGGCATTGGGGGCCGCCAGCAGATTCTCGCTCGCTACGGGCAACTCAGCTCGAATCCGTGTATACTCTTTGCTTGTCGAATGTCCGTTGAAGAGTCGCATTGGAATGAATGTTCTGACAGGCAAGGATAGATGTCGAACGAATCGTTTGATCCATATTTCAAGTGGCTGGGCATTTCGCCAGCGAATCAACCACCAACCCATTATCGGATGTTGGGGCTCGACGAGTTTACGGCCGACAAAGATGTGATTTCCAACGCGGCCGATCGCCAGATGATGTTGATTCGCACGTTTCAATCGGGTCCCTACTCAGCCCATTCTCAGCGAATCCTGAACGAGTTGGCCGCCGCGCGAACTTGTCTGCTCGACAGTCAACTCAAGCGACAATACGACAATCAGTTGCGAGCGAAGCAAGGATCTCAACTCGCGCCTGCCAGAGAAACCTTTGTCGCGTCCACTCCTCCAGCCCCAGCGCGAGTGGCGACGAGCCAGGCAGCGCCGCCTCAAGCCGTCCCGATGACGCCGCCCGTCGTCGCGCCTCAAGCAGCCCAGGCGTCCAACTTTGGCCTCGAACCGCTGGCCACGTCGCCCGAGCTCATTCGGCAACAAAAACTGCGCCGGTCGAGAAAGAAACGGGCCAGCCAAAAGTCCAACGTTGTCTTTTGGGTCGTTGGCATTGGTGCCGTCCTATTGCTAACTGTGCTGATGCTCTTCAGCCGAATGGTCGGCGGCGGCGACGAAACGAATCTATCGCCGGAGACGAGCGAGGCGTGGGGAGCCAGCACCACTGAAAGCGATTCCGGAACCGCCGGCGAAACCAAACCCGCGGTGGCCGTGACCGATGTTGTGACGGCGAGCTATTCTCGCGCGGACTGGAATGTGGTGGGGAGCCGTGATTGGCTTTTCAATGGCGACGAAGTCGATACGAAACTCGAAATGCAGCCGGGTTCCTGGCTCATGTCGCGTCAAGAATATGGCGACTGCCTGACTACGTTCGAATACGTACTGCAAAAAGGCGGAGCAGGCGGAGTCTATGTGCGAGTTCCCAATGGGGCGACTTGGCCATGGAATCAGGGACTTGAGATTCACTTGAAAGATGACCACGCCGATTCGACGGTGGGGCACGAATCGACAGGATCGGTTTGGCACCGCACGCCGCCAGAGCAAATCGCCTCGCGACCACTGGGACAATGGAATAAAGTTCGCGTGGAATGCCGCGGCCGAGACATCACCGTTGAGATCAACGGCAAGCAAGTGACTCGATACCGGATGAATGATCGTATGCCGCGCGCTGGTCATGTGGGGCTCGACGGCGTCAGCGGCGGCATCACGTATCGCGATTTTGTGGTTCAAGAATTGAAGTGAGAGACATGAAGTTTATCGAACTAACCGGCTCCACTCTGGCCGAGATCGTCAAGGAAGATGAGTTGCACGCCGCGGACTTGGACTCCGCGGGAATTCAACCGGGCTCCATCGTTCGAGTCAACGAACAGGGCGATATCGAGGTGCGTCGAAAAGAGGGTTGGGACGTCGTCGGCGGACTGCTCGGCGAGTTTGGCGACCGAGTGAGCCGTACGAGCGGGCTCGATTGGGCCTAGCCTTTGCGACGCGTTTCGCACTGTAGCAAGACCAACAGCTCGCCTCGTTGCGCTCGCATCAGGTTCATCAGCTAACTCGCCGACAAGCCCTCGCCGTGAGCGGACGCGGTAAGAAGCCACCTACTTACGACGGGCCGAAGCGAACTCGAAGTGCTTCGCACAGCTGCTGCATCTGCGCTAGATCGAGCTGTTCTGCGCGAGTCTCGGGGCCGAATCCGAGTTCGCCCATCACGTCATCCACCATCGGCTTGCTGAGTTCGCCTTTATAGGCGCCGAGCAAACCGCTTCGTAGAAACTTGCGGCGGTGGAGAAACACCGATCGTGTGAATCGGTGAAAGAACTTGATGTCGAGGATCGCCTTCCGCTTGGATTCAAGGGGCTCCACGCGAATGATCGCCGAGTGCACCTTGGGTCGCGGCCAAAAAACATTCGGCGTCATGACTCGCACAATTCGGCAGTCGCAGAGACTCTGCATCCACACGCTGAGCGCCCCGTAGCTTTTCGAATTCGGCTCGGCGACAATTCGGTCGGCCAGTTCTTTCTGAATGGTGGCCGCCATCAAGGCGGGCGGTTTTTCGAGCGCCAGCAGATTCGAAAGAATGGGCGTGGCGATGTTGTAGGGCAAGTTGGCCGCCAACTTGAAGCGGCCGTTAGGAATCACCGCGAGTTGCTGCTCGACCGCCTGCAAGACGTTTTCGTCAATGCTGTTCTTGTTTCGCAGCGCGTCTTGCTTGAGCATTACGACATTGGCGAACGACTCGAGTTCTTCCGAAGCCAAAATGTGAAGCTGCGGATCGATCTCGACGGTGACGACGCGACCGGCGCGTTGAGCCATCATGGCCGTCAGGCTTCCGGTCCCGGTGCCAATTTCCAGCACAACATCGCTCGTATCGAGCTCCGCAGTTTCGGCGAGCATCCGCACGAGGTTGAGATCGATCAGGAAATTCTGCCCGTAGCGTGTGATTGGATTGATGCCGACTTCGTCGAACCGCTTTCGCAGAAACGAAATCGTCTGCCGACTCGCAGTCATGGCGACTCCACCCATTCGAGTTGCCGTTGGACGTACTTCGCCAGCACGTCAGTCTCTAAATTGATCGGATCTCCGTTGCACAAACCGCCGAGCGTGGTGACTTGCAGCGTGTGGGGAATGAGCGCGATGCTGAACCGTTGCTTCTCGACGTCAACCAGCGTCAGGCTTACGCCGTCGACGGCGACCGATCCTTTGCTTGCCATTTGCTTTGCCAACTCGCCTGGCGTTTCAATCCAAAACGTCGACCATTGCGCATCATCCTCACGGCTCTGCAAACGGCCAACGCCGTCGATGTGCCCGGTGACGAGATGCCCGCCCAGCGCGTCTCCAAGTTTCAACGAACTCTCCAAGTTGACTCGGCCTCCGACTTTCAAGTTGCCGAGGTTAGTGCATCGCAACGTCTCCGCGCCGGCTTCGAAGGTTGCTTCATCGCCGCTGAGTTCGACCACGGTCAGGCAACAGCCGTTGATGGAAATGCTGGCGCCGATTCCGCAATGATCGAACACGCTGGCAGCTCGAATCGTCAGGCGAACGCCGGGTCCGTCCTCTTCGATGCGAGTCGCCTCACCCATCGTTTCCACAAGTCCGGTAAACATCTCGCGTAGGATCCAATGTGAATGGAGATACTCTCTAAAACCGATCCGAATGCTGGCTGTGCCAAACTGGTCAGCGACCGCTCCACTAGGCAATTAGCAGCCCATCGGGCACAATATTTGGTGCGAAAAACAAATCAGACACACAAAAAGCTTACAGGACGAGTTGAACGCATGAGCTTCATTACCGCAATCGCTGGCCGACAGATTCTCGATAGTCGCGGCAACCCCACAGTGGAAGCCGAAGTCACTTTGTCCGATGGCTCCATCGGTCGAGCAGCGGTTCCGAGCGGCGCGAGTACGGGTGCCCACGAGGCCTGGGAACTGCGCGACGGCGACGAGAACGTTTTTCTTGGTAAGGGCGTGACGAAAGCCGTTGCCAATATCAATACGTCCATCGGCGAGACCTTATTGGGCATGGACGGGCTCGACCAAAACGAAATCGACGCCCAATTGTGCGAGCTCGACGGGACCGACAACAAATCAAATCTAGGCGCGAACGCGATTTTGGGCGTCTCGCTAGCCACCGCAAGGGCAGCCGCGGAATACACGGGGCAACCGCTCTATCGCTACCTCGGCGGAGTCGCGGGCAATCTGCTGCCGGCCCCAATGATGAATATCGTCAACGGAGGAGAGCACGCCGACAACTCGGTCGATATCCAAGAATTCATGGTGATGCCGCTCGGATTCGAATGTTTTTCCGATGGATTGCGAGCGGGCGTGGAAGTGTTTCACCAACTCAAGAAAGTGCTCAGCTCAAAGGGACTCAACACGGCTGTCGGCGATGAAGGCGGGTTTGCACCCGATCTTGGCAGCAACGCCGAAGCGCTCGACTTGATCATGACCGCGATCGAAAAAGCGGGTTACAAACCGGGTGAGCAAATTCAAATTGCGCTCGATGTGGCGGCGACCGAGTTTTATGACAGCGACAAAGGGGTCTACAAGATCGACGGCAAAGAGCTCGATTCCGCTGGGATGGTCGACTTCCTCGGAAACTGGGCTGACAACTACCCAATCTGTTCAATCGAAGATGGCTGCAGCGAAGACGATTGGGGCGGCTGGAAGCAGCTGACCGACCGCTGTGGAGCCAATGTTCAATTGGTCGGCGACGACTTGTTTGTAACCAATACCGAGCGGCTGCAGCGAGGCATCACGGAGGGAATCGCCAACAGCATTCTGATCAAAGTCAATCAGATCGGAACGCTAACCGAGACGATCGCGGCAATCCAATTGGCCGCTGGCAACGGCT
This sequence comes from uncultured Pirellulaceae bacterium, assembly GCA_964567745.1. Taxonomy (GTDB): domain Bacteria; phylum Planctomycetota; class Planctomycetia; order Pirellulales; family Pirellulaceae; genus CAZMNY01. Next base: position 270,405 of record CAZMNY010000001.1, read on the forward strand.
ATACGAGCATCGCCAGCCATCGCAGCGGAGAGACCGAGGATGCGACGATCGCCGATCTCGCCGTCGGCCTCTGCACAGGCCAGATCAAAACCGGCTCCGCTTCCCGCAGCGATCGCATGGCAAAGTACAACCAACTGCTGCGTATCGAAGAAGAGCTCGGCGAACACGCTCGATACGGCGGACCGCTGTTCCAGCGCTAGTTGGACCAAGCAGTCTTTGCTCTACGTGATCGATCAGCGCTGAAACGGCGCTATCGGCGCGCATATCGCTTGTGCTCTCGTCGGCGAGCTGCGTCAATCTTTCGCGGTCCTGCTCTCTGTGTAACGAGCGCCTTGGAATTCGACTTCCACAGTTCGACGCGGGTATAATCAGTCGCATGACAAATGGCGAACCGAACAAGCGAGAGTCGATTGTGGACTCGCCCTGGTATTGGGCCTACCTCTTCATTGCGGCTGCGCTGGCGATCCTGTTTGTTGCCCAAGGTCGAATTCGATCGCGGCAAGCGCAAATTGAAACCAAATATCAGGGACGGCAACGGGCGGTTCGAACACTTTCGGGGCAGCAGCCCGACACCCCGCTCTCCACTCCATCGAATACGCTCGTCCAGCTCTGGCCCCTGTTCGTCACTCTCACTGTTCTGTTGTGCGTGACTGGGTATGGCCTGTCACGACGCTGGCGAATCAGTCGAGTCCAACAAGGCGGCGGGCAAGTCGATCGAGTCCAACAGAGCGCCGCACCCAGTTTAGAATCGAGTGGCAGGGAATCATGAATTGGCTCGCGGACAACATGATTGTCGTTTCCGGCTCGCTTGCCATCATTATGGCGGGCCTGGCCGCGGGCTGGGTCAAGACAGGCGACAAACGCTTGCTGCTTGGCGCACTTATTCCAGCGCTACTGGCAGTCGCTGTCGTGGGCGTCGGCCTGCTCCATGAATCGCCGCAGGAGCAGATCAAGAAGACACTCTTCGCCACGGCGGAAGCGATCGAACATGACAAAGTCGACGAGGTCGTTGAGTCGCTCACTCCGGAACGCGAACAGTTGCGGGAACGAGTGCGTCAGAGCATGACGTTCTTTGAAATCAAAGACATCGACATCAAGAGCAATCTGAAGATCACGATGTCAGACAGCGGACGCCGAGCGGAAGTCGAATTCAACGTCACGGCGGTGACAAGCCTAAAGAGCGGCCTGGCCAAGAACCAAAAAGTGGCTTTCTTCTTCATCGTCAGCTACGTCCGCGACCGCGACCGCTGGCTGATTGACGATTTCGAAGAGCTATCGCCGGAGAAAGGGTTTCAGCGAAAGGATGCCCGCAATCGGCGATCTAGGATTCCCCCGTCGCTTGACCAGTTGCCGTAGGCCAGAGTCGGTTCGCATAGCCAGCACGGAATGCACCGTTGTCGACTAAGCGCGAACCCTTCTTCATTAAAGAAGCAACGTCGGGCTAGGGCGTCGGCCAGTACGGCTCCGGCGCGCGTTCGTAATAATCGCGAGGCGTATTGGGATAGCCTCCGTCGTGCCACGGCCGCCATCGATTTGGAGTCGCGGGAACCGGAATTCGACGTGGGTCGATGCCAGGCGGTGCGATGATGCCCCCACCAGGTCCAGGTCCACCAGGTCCAGGTCCGCCGGCGCCAGGTCCGCCGGCGCCAGGTGCAAACCCTCCACCTCGCCCTGCATAAGGTCGGCCGTAGCCGGGAGCGAAGCCCAGGCCGAACGCAGGGTAAGCGGGCGGCGGGCCCCAAGCGGGGTAGGGGGCCGAGTAGGGTCGGTAGGGGAATCGCCATTCGCCGTATGGCCGAACGGGCTCGCCAAATCGCTCGACGATGTGGGTGTTATCCGAGATTCCGCCGACTTGAATATTGCCTCGAATTTGCCGATACCCGCTTCGAACGACAACCGGCGCCGGCTGATAATAGGCCGCTGTCTCTTGGCGATATTGGTTGGTTCGACGGCCCGTCTTCAGATCGTGCGAGTAGGTGGAGGGGATGGTGTTCCAATCCCCCGCGCACGCCGATTTCGCGCCGAGCGGCAGAGTGAGTGAGAGGCATAGCGCGCCGACGGCGATTGCCAATGTCTGTGCTGTTTTTTCTTTGAGTTGCTTGCTCATGGGGAGTCGCCTGTGCTGGGATTTATGCAAAGACCTACTCACCCCCGCGTGTTGCTTCCAGGTAAATCCGTCGCGGCATTGTCTCGTGCTTTCTCGACTTGCCGCAGGTTCGTCTGCTTCTTCTAGTTCGTTGGCTTTCGGTACTCGACCATCAACTTGCCTGTTGACGGGTCGTAGAAGTACTTTTGCCCTTCTTCGAGTTCCGGCAACTTGATGTTGTTGGCTTTGACAATCTTCGAATCAAACTCTTGCTGAGTCTTGGGGAAGTTGCCGTGGGTCGCTTTATAGAGATTCATCGCGTGAGGGATCTGAATTTCAAAGACCGCTTTTTGCTTGAAGCGAAACAAGGCAACCGCTGGGGTCACGATAGCCTTGCCGATCCCCTTCTCTTTTTCGAGTTTCTTTCCCTTTTTGCCGACGCCGACCACGGCTTCCTTGTAGGCCACCTCGCCTTCGGGTTTTGTTTCTTCCTCAGGCGATTCGGCGTTACTACTTTGGCTGTCACCGCTCGGTGCCGCGTTGGGGGCGTCTTCGCATCCGATCGCAAGCGCGGTGACGCTCACAGCGGAGATAACTAAGAGCGATTTGATCGCGGTTGTTCTCAACATGATTTCAATCTCCAGTCCTTCATTTGATCGAAAACTGCTTGCTTCGTCATGTCATATTGTAACGGCGTCACGGTGAGGTAGCCGTGCGAGAGAGCTGTTAAATCCGTTTCGCCATCGGTCGGTTCCGGCGGTGGGTCGGTGGTCGCCCAATAGTAAGGACGGCCTCTCGGGTCGGTGCGTTTGAGAAACTTCTCTCCGTATCTGGCAACACCCATCGGCGTGACTCGAACGTCGGGAGGCGATTCTTGTTCGACCGCAACCGTGGGAATGTTAATGTTGAATAATTCGGGCTCGGAGCCCTTTTGTTCGAGCAGTTGTTCAACGAGCGCCAAGGCGAGAACTGCGGCTCGATCGAAATGAGGATGTTCCGCGAACTCCATCGAAATGGCAATGCTGGTGATTCCGAAAAAGGCGCCTTCAATGGCCGCCGCAACCGTGCCGGAATAGAGAACGTTGATTCCCGCGTTGAGGCCGCCGTTGATCCCGCTGATGACCAGGTCAGGTCGATTCGGACAGAGCTCGGTGACTCCCATCTTCACGCAATCCGCCGGGCTTCCCTCCACCGAGTACCCTCGAAGGTGATCCTGCTCGTCGTATGATTCGGTGCAAATCAACGGCCTCAGAAACGTGATCGAGTGCCCGACTCCACTCTGCTCCGTCGCTGGTGCCACAACCGTGACGTCTCCAATCGACTGCAGCTGCCTCTCCATTGCAGCGAGTCCAGGAGCGTGAATGCCGTCGTCATTAGTCAAAAGTATCCGCACGTTTGCCACTCAATTGGGTCAGAATATATGATCGTTAACGTGGTGAACTGGTGGTTGAATCGAACATCGATGGGACGATTGCGACCGATGTGGAGCGAAAGAGCTCGAGCGGCGCGAAGGTGGTTAGCAAGTGTTTATCTTAGTTAGCGCGTCTGGGAAAAACAACGAGACGGTTCAGAACAGGCTGCCTTTTATGGACTTACGACGAATCCAAAGATTGCGATCCGTACGATAGCGCCAACCGGTCCCTCGCAACCGCTGGTTTACTCGCACGGATTTTCCGCAGATTCGGCATACTCGGGATTTTCAACCGCTTGGACTCCACGAGCTGCAACCGAGGTCGGCCCCTGGACGTCATCGGGCGTCGCCCGTAGAATCCTCGTTTCCGAAGTCCCGCCCAATTTGTCGGCGGGACTTTTTGTTTTCGGTTTTGGGCTTGGCGTTCCTTACGGTGGTTCCCAGCGGCGGTTCGCTCAAGAAAGGCCCACAGCAAGGAGCACCGCGCGAATGACCAGCTCTTCGCCTTCTTTCGCCCGACCTCAAGGCCAAACAGCAGACGAACGGATTCTCGTTCTCGATTTTGGCTCCCAGTACGCCCAGTTGATCGCTCGTCGAGTTCGCGAGCAGAACGTGTACTGCGAGATCGTACGGCACGACATCTCGGCCGAACGGCTGGCCGAATTGTCGCCGCGAGGCGTGATCCTATCCGGCGGACCCAACAGCGTCTATGAAGATGGGGCGCCGAAATGCGACCCGAAGATATTCACGAGCGGTTTTCCGATTCTCGGAATTTGCTACGGCATGCAACTGATGTGCGACGCGATGGGCGCTCACGTCGACAGCGCGCCGGCTCGAGAATACGGGCGAGCCAAGGTCCGAGTCGAAACTCATGAAGGGCTGTTTGACGGGATTCCCGAAGAAACCGAAGTCTGGATGAGCCACGGCGATCAAGTCCAGCAAGTCTCTGATGATTTTGTACCGTTGGCCACGACCGAGACTTGCCCAATCGCCGCGATACGACATTCGGAATTGCCGATCTATGGATTGCAATTCCATCCCGAAGTCACCCACACGCCTTTCGGCGGTCAAGTGCTAAGGAACTTCTTGCTGGATGTCTGCGAGTGCGGCGGGAATTGGAAGCTGGCGGACTTCGCCAAAGAACATATCGATCGAGTTCGTGAACTAGTCGGCGAAGCGCGAGTGATTTGCGGGCTCTCCGGAGGAGTCGACTCGGCCGTCACCGCCGCCTTGCTCTATCGAGCCATCGGCGATCAGCTGACATGCATTCTTGTCGACAACGGGCTGTTGCGGAAATCCGAACGTGACGACGTGGTGAGTGAATTCACAGGTCATTTCAAAACCGATTTGCATGTTGTTGACGCTGAGCAGCGGTTCCTTGCCCAACTGAAGGGTGTGATCGATCCGCAAGAGAAGCGAAGAACGATCGGTCATGAATTTATTGAGTGCTTCAAGGCCGAGGCGAACCTGATCGAGGACGCCAAGTTTCTCGCCCAAGGCACGCTGTACCCCGATGTGATTGAGAGCGGAGCGGCACCGGACGGACCGGCCGCGACGATCAAGCTGCACCACAATGTCGGCGGTCTTCCCGAAGAGTTAGGGTTTGAGTTGATCGAGCCGTTGCGGGATCTGTTCAAAGATGAAGTCCGCAAACTCGGCCTCGAGTTGGGACTGCCTCTCGACCTTGTTTGGCGGCATCCGTTCCCCGGCCCGGGGCTTGCCGTGCGTTGCCTTGGCGAAGTAACCGCCGAGCGACTCGCCATTCTTCGCGAAGCCGACCATATCGTCGTGTCGGAAATCAAAGATGCAGGGCTCTACCGCGAGACATCGCAAGCCTTTGCCGTTCTGCTGCCGATTCAAAGCGTCGGCGTCATGGGCGACGCTCGAACCTACGAACAGACGATTGTCGTCCGCTGCGTCGACACCGACGATTTCATGACGGCGGATTGGAGCCGGCTGCCATACGACCTGTTGGCAACCATTTCAACTCGAATCATCAACCAAGTCGCCGGCGTCAATCGCGTCGCCTACGACATCAGCACCAAGCCTCCCGCGACGATCGAGTGGGAATAGGCAGAGGACCTCAGCAGTCATCTTCCAACAATAACGGGGCTGGTTGGGCAGGAATCGCAGCTATCTTTTTTCTCGGCAAAAGCTGTGAAGCGGCGTGAGATTTGAGACAATGCGCAGCGTTGGATGTCGTACTACAACGCTAGGAGACTCTCATGATCTCGCATTGTGTTCGAATTCACTTCGCTGGACTTTGGATCGGCCTGGCCATCGTCTCGTTACTGCAGCCAACAAACTCTTGGGCGGCGGATCGAGATCAGCTGGTCAAGAGTTTGCTCGAGCAGGTCAAGGTCAAGCGCGGCGTATGCCTGGTGCTTGGACGCGACGGCGCCGTCGCGATCGACTTGGCAACGGAAAGCGAATTGCTTTTTGCCGTACGCGAGCCCGATGCGACTCAAGCGGGCGAACTACGCAAGCTCGCCGACCAAAGCGGACTTGGCATGCAACGTCTTGTCGTAAATCAGGGCGGTTACGCTCGGCTTCCGTTTGCGGACAACGTCGTCGATGCCGTTGTTGCGACGCAGGTTAGCGACGCGATGCTGAGTGAGTTGAAGATTGGCGAGGTGTTGCGAGTGCTGCGACCGGGCGGACGAGCGATCATCGGCAACGCGATTAATAGCGGCGGGCCCAATGCGTCGATCGAGGCGATCGGCGGATGGGCGAAGAACAACGGCGCGAACCGCGAGGTGATGCGAGGTGTTTCCGGCGAATGGGTTTTGTTCGACAAGCCGATCCCGGAAGGACTCGACAACTGGTCGCATTGGGAAAACGCGCCAGACAACAATCCGGTCAGTCGCGACACAGAGATTCGCGCGCCCTACATGACTCAGTTCATGGCCGGCCCGCTCTACATCGGCATGCCGTCAATCACAACGGCCGCGGGAGGCCGCACGTTCTTGGCTGTCGGCCATATCGCCCATCACCGGCGCGAATGGAATATTCTCAACCGGCTGATCGTCCGCAACGGCTACAACGGAGTTGTGCTCTGGGACCGTAAGTTGCCGGAAGGCTATCTGGTTCACCGGTCGGCGTTCATTGCAACCGACGATGTGTTTCACATGATCGACGGGGACCGCTGCCTTCTGCTCGATGCCGCGACAGGTAAAGAAAAGGGCGAGATCCGCATTCCTGGTCTCAAAGGCGATTGGAAGTGGATGGTCCTGCAAGGCGATGTGCTGTATGTGCTGGCGGGAAAACCGGAGCCCGGCGCTGAGACCGTTCGAGGCGACCGCACCTTTGGCGGTTGGAGTTGGGCCGACCTGAGCAAGGGCTATTACGGCAAACGAGTTCCTTACGGATTCGGTGACGCGTTGGCGGCCTACGACGTGAAGAAGCAAGTTACCTTGTGGGTTCACAAGGAGGACTCGCTAATCGACTCGCGAGGTATGGCTCTGCGAGACGGCAAGCTCTACGTCTATTGTCCAGATCGACACTTCCGCGCTCTCTCGGCATCGGATGGAGAAGTGGTGTGGACGAACGCCGGCAAAGAGCTGCTCGAACTGATCGAACAACCCGGAAAGAAACTGAAATCGACTCCGGGTTTCAAAACGATGTGTCTCGTTGTGGCGACGCCCAATGCGTTGATCGTACAAGGCCAGACCCGCAACAACGTCGTGGCCATTTCCACAAAAGATGGTTACAAACTTTGGACGAAACCGAAAATCACTAACAACCCCAACGCGATCTATGTCGACGGCAATGTGATCCTCGGCGTCGGTCCCGGCGGCAGCCACGTGGTGGTGGACCCAGTCTCCGGCGTGGTCAAAGAGAATCTGAAATTTAACAAGCGAGCTTGCACGCGGCTGACTGCCAGCGGCGACTCTTTCTTTTGCCGTGGCGAGGGGACTCTGCGTTATGACCGCGCAAGCAAGAAACTGCTGATCGACGGCGCGCAACGCCCCGCTTGCAATGACGGTGCCATTCCAGCTAACGGCTTGTTGTACCTGGGCCCCTGGCAATGCGATTGCAATTTGTCGTTGATTGGAAATATCGCCAAGTGCTCCGCCGGCGATTTTCGCTTTGACATTAAAGCGACCGATGAAGAGCGACTGACCACGGTTGCAAGCGAGGTCGCAAGAACGGCGATGCTTGACATCACGGCCAAGGATTGGCCCACGTATCGCGGCAACAATCGGCGCAGCGCGTCGTCGCTGGCGAGTCCATCCGGCAAAATGTCAACTCGCTGGACGTTCGCACCTCAACAGTCCTTTGCGCCGACGGCGCCAACCGCGGCCGGCGGACTGATATTTGTTTCCGGAAGCGACGGCGCGGTCCGAGCTTTCGCGGGCGACTCCGGTCAATTGAAGTGGAAATACCAGACGTCGGGCGTCGTAAAGTTTCCGCCTACCATCTGGGATGGCAGGGCGTTTGTCGGCAGCGGCGATGGTTACGTGCATTGCCTGGAAGCCTCGAGCGGCCGCTTGTTGTGGCGTTTCCAGGCGGCACCGGTCGAACGAAATATCGTCGTCTATGGCTCGCTCAGCTCAACATGGCCCGTCCATAGCGGCGTGCTTGTGGATGATGGCGTGGCCTACTTCGCCGCCGGGATCATCGATCAAGACGGAACTTACGTCTACGCCGTCGATGCCAAGACGGGAAGCATCCGCTGGCAGAATAACAGCTCGGGCCACTTGAACGCCGACCTGCGTAAGGGCGTGAGCGTGCAAGGCAATCTCTCCATCCTCGGCAACCGATTGCTGATGGCCGGCGGCAACCAAGTCTCGCCCGCCACATTCAACTTGAAGACGGGCGAATGTTTATCCAAGACGCCTCAACAGGGGCAGCCGAAAGCAAACAACGGGCGATTCGTTGGCGTGCTGGGCGACGAAACCGTCGTTACCGGCGGTCGCATCCTGCACTCGGCTGCCGAAAACGTTTCCAACAAGAATAGTTTCATAGCAATCTCGCCTTCTGGCGGTATCGGACTCAACCAAGGCGGCATTCCTCCTGCATGGAATGATGACGTCGTGAGCATGGTCAATTTCAAGCACGGCAAACTGGCGTGCTTTGATATCGAGAAGACAGTCGCTCGTTTGGGCAAGGGCCTTCGCCCGCCAAGCGACCGCAACCGACGTTTCCATAATCTGTTTAGCGCGCTCAGCAGTGACGGCGCTGTGCAATGGCAGACCGACCTTAATCAGCCGAGCAAGTTTGAAGTCGTCTCGATGGCGGTCTGCCCTGACGTGGTTATCGCCGTGTTCGCGTACCAGCAACGAGTGCGGGCGAGAATCGAATGGTCGGTCGCCGCATTCGATTTGAAGGACGGCAAGCAACTTTGGCGTCAACCGATCGCGGGCGAGCCCCTGCCAGGCGGATTGCTTGTCGATCGTGACGGTCGCGTCGTGATTACGACACTCGCTGGAGGCGTTGCATGTCTTGCCGGTCAGTAACCGGCGAGGCCGCAAGCACCGCAAACGCTTTGTCCAACAATCGAGATCGCTTAGAATGTCGTCGAACAATCTTGACGCGCCGTTCAGATATCCGACGGCAAAGCGATCCCCTGTTTGGAAAACTCAAGCGCCGTCACGCGGGCGGGCCCTGGGTAGACGGCCCTGGCAATCGGCAGGCCGGTCTTCGCGTCCCACGCCCGACCCTCGCCGCTCAAGTCGCCAGTCACCACGACGCGGCTATCGGGGCTAAAACGCGCCGGCACAGGTTCACGCGAAAACGGAATCACGGCGCCGATTGGCGTCGCGGTTCTGGCGGCCCAGAGTCGCATTGTGGCGTCCGACGATGCCGTCAGCATGCGTTTTCCGTCGGGCCAAAGAGCTTCAGCCACTCGGGCCGCATGCGGTTCAGCGCGGGGCCATCAAGCATATTGGCATTTCCGACGACGGACGGGAATGGACAGCGGTTACGGTCGATGGTCTAGCTCGCACATGGCTCGCGCCCTCTCCCGTTCTTGGCACGGCAGACGCGATCATTCGTCGACTTCGAGTCGATACGGGGTTTCAGATCGACGACAACCAAGTCTGCGTCGCGCTGACGCCAGAGCAATGGCGGGAAAGGGCGGACGAGCTGGAGCCTCGCCGCCGACTCGATTCAAAGCGGCAGTTGGCTTGGCACAGAGCTCGGGACGCCGATGCAGAAGAAGCCTCGGATTGGGTCGCCGCCCAGTGGCATCTAAAACGCCTTCTCGAGGACGCACCGAATGACGGGCTGCTCTACGCAAGACTGGGGAACTGCCTTGTGCAGGCTGGCGACTTTCCCCGCGGCCGCGACCGATTATGCAGTCGCCCGTTCGTTCCTTCCCGAGTCATCAAGCAAGCTGTCGCGTTGGTTCCAATCGCGCGTTGACAAGGCAGTCAAGAAATCACATTGGCGCAAAGCGCTGTCGTACTTCGACCTGCTGATTGAGCAATCCGACGAGGCCGAAAATGACTGGCGATTGTACGCAGACCGAGCGATGGTCTTAAAGGAATTGGGGATGCAAGAGGCGAGAGCGCTCGACATCACCAGGGTGCTCGCCAAATGTGATTCATCATCGCAAGTGCTTTCCTACGTCGACGAATTTGCTCGGCAAGATGACTGGCAGCGAGTTGTCGAGTTGTTTGGGAAGGCATCCGACCTGGGCGCCATTTCGTTGGCCGATTGGCATCGCTACTCCCTGGCTCTATTGCATGCAGACGACGATGACGCGTATCGGGATAACTGCGCGCTTTTGGTCGAGAATCTATTGCAACGCGAACTCTCGCCCAACTCGACCGCCGCGCTCGCTTGGCTGTGCGCGATTGGACCGTCCAATTCAAACGACGCCGCCAAGGTAATACCTTTGATTGAAGCATCGCTGGCGACACTGCCACTCGAACGCAGCCGACAACGATACGCGCTGCTCAATACGCTTGGCGCCTTGCATCAGCGCTCCGGCTCGCCCGACAAGTCCATCGAACGATTGAACGAAGGACTGACGATTGTCGACGGAAAGGGCGACCTGACCGATTGGGTCGTGCTGGCAATGGCTCATCATCAATTGGGGCAAGACAATCTAGTGCCGCGTCAACTCTAAAAATGGGGGTTGGCTTCGGCGTAACTTGACTTGGCGGCGTACGATACAAACACTGCGATCCTAATTCTTAGTGTTGACGCTGCACTAGCTGCAAAGCGTTTGAAGCAAGCGGCGGCTATTGAATCATCCGAGTCGACCGATGTTTGGCAACGATTGGAGCAGCGCGTCCTGCTTGCCGAAGCTCGCGCCAGCGTCGGCGAGAAGAGCGAGAAGAGTGTCGGCGAAAAGGACGACGGGACGAACAAACCTGAGCCGGGCGAAGCCGAGCTAAAACAAAAGCCTGCGAGCATCGACAACAAAGAGAGGAGCCAGCCCTAGCCGCGATTCGCTCGAAGAAATTCGGTAGCCATGAATGGGTCGTCGCGGTTCCCGAGGCTGAAACGCAACACCAATTGCGACTGGGCAAGTTGGTGCGTTGGTAGACGAAATCCCTTACCGTTGCTCGTATACCGCGATATTGGTAGGCTCGATGCCAATTCCCGCATAAATCCGATCCAAGATATGCGGTAACGAGTCAATATTCGCCGGGCTTCGGCGAAGGGGCTAGAGTAGATATGCGAGCTCAATTGAGCCGTGATGCCGGCAGTCCAATTCAGTTTTTCCCATAATGGCCAAGCTCAATGCCCATCGAACTAAATTGTCCTTCCTGTAGTCAAACGCTCCGAGTACCCGACGATGCGGCTGGCAAACACGCCCGATGCGCCCAGTGCCAAGCCGTTATTCTTGTGCCGGGGAATGAAGCGCCCAGTTCGCCGCAGCCCCCTTCGCAACCGTCCGAATCACCGTTTGGCGGTCCGTCCCAGTCGCCGACGCCAATGCCGGCCAAGCCTGGTCCGCAGCAAGACATCAATCCGTTTCAATCTCCCACAACGCACGCGTTTCAAGACAAGCCGGGGTTCGGCGACGGTGATCCGAACAAGCCGGTGCGTCCGCAGGCTGCAGATTTCGGACCGATAATGGGCCGCGCCTTCGATCTGTGGAAAGCAAATCTTGGGCTGTTGGTCGGAGTTACGTTTGTTGTCGCGGGGATCAACTGGGTGATCAGTTTTACGAGTGGCGTTCTCATGGAAATTGGCGGACCCGAATTGGCGTTCCTGGGAATTGGCGTGAACATTTTGGCGTACTTAGTCACGATCTTTTTGGGAATTGGCCAGGCCCAAATCATGCTCTCCATGGCTCGAAACCAACCTGCCGATTTTGGACAGCTCTTCGGCGGCGGCTCGCGATTTCTTCCTGTATTCGGCGGACTGTTGGTAGCTTTTGTCGTCTATTTTGCCCTAGCGATGGTTATCGCGGTTCCAGCGGTGATGCTGCTCGGCAACGCCGCAATTTTTCTGGTGATGATTTCGTCCGTGGTGCTAATGATTGGCATTTCGATCGTCATGTGGCCGTTCTATTGGCTCATTGTCGACAATCGCGCCGGAGTGATTGAGTCGTTTGGCGTCGCGTTGGACATGGGCAAACGAAACATCGGCACCACACTTGTTATCTGGTTGGCGTCGGTTGGCATCATGATGCTCGGCTTTGCGGCCTGCCTCGTCGGAATGCTCTTTGCCGCACCGCTTGTCGGAATGATGTATGCCGTTGGCTATTTGGCCATGTCGGGGCAAATACACAGCTACAGATAATCGAAGCGGCGCGTCGATTGTTTAGGCTGATTGCCCTTCCGATTTGGCCAGCTCGAGCAACGCAAGAATTGCGTCTTGATCGAACTGCTCCATGGATGTCGTGCGAAGGCATGATTTGCCGCAGTTAGGCACGTCGAACTTTATCTTGAATTGGGCCAACGCCTTCGGCGCGACATATGAGCTCACATAGTGTTTCTGGGCGGCCAGGTGGGCCAGCCCAGGATAACTGAGTATGCCGTATTCGATTCCCTCTTCAATCTCGGACGCAAACTTCAGAAGCGTTTCGCGAACAATGCTGATTAAGGTCCCAAGTTTTCCAGGCACCGATGCTAGATACGCGGCTGGCGACGATCGTCTCGCTACATTTCATCAACCGCATATCCCGACACAATTCCTCGCGGAAATTGTCCGCGCGTGTCAACAAGATTCGAGTGCCGCATTGAGCGTCTTGCTGGGCCGCATGGCTGCGGAGGCAAGTGCATCATCGGGCAAGTAATAGCCGCCGATCTCGACCGGCGCCCCTTGTGCGTCGAGCAGTTCTGCGGCGATCCTGCCTTCGTTGTCAGCGAGCGACTGGGCCAACTTGGCAAAGCGTTCTTTCAGATCCTCGTCCTGATTCTGTGCGGCAAGGGCTTGAGCCCAATAGAGAGCCAAGTAGAAATGGCTGCCGCGATTGTCGAGCTCGTGGACTTTTCGCGACGGCGATTTGTTCTGATCGAGGTACTGGGCGTTGGCTTGGTCCAACGTCGAGGCAAAGACCCGCGCTTTGGCGTTGTTGGCCGTTTGCCCTAAATGATCGAGCGATTCCGAAAGCGCAAGGAACTCGCCCAGCGAATCCCAACGCAAATGGCCTTCCTGCTGGAATTGCTGAACGTGTTTTGGCGCCGCCCCGCCCGCCCCCGTTTCGAACAATCCGCCGCCATTCATTAATGGCACGATCGAGAGCATTTTAGCGCTGGTGCCGAGTTCCATGATCGGGAACAGGTCGGTCAAATAGTCACGGAGCACATTGCCGGTAACCGAAATTGTGTCCAGGCCTTGGCGTATTCTTTGCAATGAGAACCGAGTCGCATCGACCGGCGACATGATGTCGATTTCCAGTCCGTCCGTATCGTGATCGGGTAGGTAGGCGTTGACTTTTTCGATCAGTTGCGAGTCATGTGCTCGCTCGGGGTTGAGCCAGAACACGGCCGCGGCCCCAGTGGCTCTAGCGCGACTTACGGCAAGTCTGACCCAGTCACGAATGGGCGCGTCTTTAACCTGACATGCGCGCCAGATATCGCCAGTCTGCACTTCGTGCTCAAGCAGTACCGCGCCGGAATCGTCCACGACGCGAACGACGCCGTTGCCGGCGATCTCAAACGTCTTGTCATGCGAACCGTATTCCTCCGCCTTTTGAGCCATCAAGCCGACGTTGGAGACGCTTCCCATCGTTGCCGGATCGAAAGCGCCGTTGCTTTTGCAATCCTCAATGACGACCTGATAAACACCCGCATAACAGCGGTCGGGAATCACCGCCTTTGTGTCGTAGAGCTCGCCATCCGGTCCCCACATCTTTCCCGATTCTCGAATCGCCGCCGGCATCGAGGCGTCGATGATCACGTCGCTGGGCACGTGAAGATTCGTGATACCTTTATCCGAATTGACCATCGCCAGGCGAGGTCGAACGCTGTAACAAGAATCGATGTCGGCTCGAATTTCGTTTTGTTTGTCATCGGCAAGTTCTGACACTTTTTCCAAAACATCGCCAAGCCCGTTGTTGGCATCGACGCCCAGTTGTTCGAACGTTGCCGCGTGCTTGGCAAAGACGTCTTTGAAAAAGACTCGAACCGCATGTCCGAAGATGATCGGATCAGAGACTTTCATCATCGTGGCTTTGAGGTGAATCGAAAACAACACGTCCTGCTCTTTGGCAGCGACCATCTCGCGTTCGAGGAATTCACACAGCGCTTTGCGGCTCATGACCGACGCGTCAATTACTTCGCCGGCCAGAACGGGGGTGCGTTCCTTGAGCACAGTGACGGCACCGTCGTCCGCGACAAACTCAATGCTCACATCCCCGGCTCTGTCGATCGTCGCCGACTGTTCGCTGACGAAGAAATCGCCCCCGTCCAAATGGGCCACGTGTGATTTCGAATCTGCTGACCAGGCGCCCATTCGGTGCGGGTTCTTCCGCGCGTACTGTTTCACCGACGAGGCGACTCGGCGATCCGAATTGCCTTCTCGCAATACGGGATTGACGGCGCTCCCTTTGATTTTGTCGTAACGCGCCTTGATGTCTTTCTCGGCATCGTTGGCGGGCTCCTCGGGATAATCGGGCAGTGCAAAACCGCGCTGTTGCAGCTCTTCGATCGCACTTTTCAGCTGAGGCACAGAGGCGCTGATGTTGGGCAACTTGACGATATTCGCCTCTGCCGTTTTCGCCAATTCGCCAAGCTCGGCAAGCGCGTCGCCGCGTTGCTGCGATTCCGGCAACATGTCCGCAAAACTCGCAAGAATGCGGCCGGCAAGAGAAATGTCGCGAGTCTCGATCGCAATGCCTGAAGATCGGGTGAACGCCTCGATAATCGGCAGCAATGAGAGCGTTGCAAGTGCGGGAGCTTCGTCGGTGATGGTGTAAACGATACTGGAAGACGTTGTCATTTTCTGTACCTGATGACGCTGGCGTGAGGCGCATTTATGAGACTCGCAGCGAAACCTCGTCGCATTCGTTCGCTGCGATGACTCAATTTAAGGCCCCGACCCAATTCGCACCAGAAGGGCGCGGCGCTGTCGTCGTCAACCGTTGCGTGTTGGCAAAACTGGCCAACCGAGAAAGCTCGGAATGAACTTCGAACTCGCGTCGAGCCGCGTTCGCAAAACGATACGGGCGCGGCGGCTACGGTTTCGGCTTCGATGGCCTCTCCGGCAGCCGAGCAAGCCAACGTTCGAACGCCTTCGCCCAGCGCGAGGAAGGGTAGGAGACCGGATCGATGCCTCCACCATGCCCGCCCGATGCATAGACATGGGCTTCAGCCCCCATCTTCATTTCTTCAGTCTTCAGGAAGAAATTAAGCATCCCGCGGGCGAATGGATCGTCTCTCGCGACAGTCATGAAGGTGGGTAGTGCTTTGTCTTTTGCGAACGTTGCTATCTCCGGCGCCAGCTGATTCGAATTGCGGGGTTCAGTCAAATAGGCCGGGTAGACCAGCAAGGCAAGATCGGGCCGACTGGATTGTTTGTCGACATCGTCCAGCGGCTCGTAGCTGTCCTTGTCCCAATTGCCGCACAACATCACGCTCAAGTGACCGCCAGCCGAAAACCCGCAAACGCCGATTTGCTTTGTCGGAACATTCCAGCTCTTGCCGTTGGCGCGGACGAGCCGAACTGCTCGCTGTAAATCTTGCAAGGCGTGGTGATGCTTGGGAAACTCTCCTCCTCGACGAGGCACTCGATACTTAAGCAAGACCGCCGTGACGCCGATTCGATTCAACCATTCGCAGATCGTCACACCTTCGTGCTCGGCCGCCAGTCCGTTGTAAGCGCCGCCAGGACAGACAATCATCGTCAGCCCCGCCGCCGCTTTCGCAACAACGGGTTCTTCTTTGTCGCGGTTCTTCTTCCGCTTCGCCCCGCCCTTGTCGCTGCCGTCTTTCGAGTTCGTATCGCCCGAATCAGCCTCCGCTGCGCTCTTTGCTTTATCGTTCTCCTGAGCGTCGTCCTCGGGTCGTACGATCGTAATCGTGGGAGTCACCACGTTGCGTATGTTTAGCGCATTGCCGCCTCGCGACTTGGCGGTGACGATCTCGGCCGAATTCGATTGCGTCTCGTCGGGTCCGCGCCCATTCGGCCAGAGCGGAAACTGAGGGCAATCGCGTCCGAGGATTTGAGCCAGTCGGTGATCGCCCAAGGTCTTGCCACTGGGCGGCTGCGAATCGTCCAGCGATTTCGCCTTGTACGCAAGTGCTTTCGGCTGTTCTTGCAACGAGTCACAGAGCGCATGGTCGATGAGAAACTGACGGCAGTCCTCCGTCCATTGGCGCAGTCGGTTTGGCTCATACGAGTAGTTGTGCAATTCAGCAGGAGTCTTATGTTGCATCAAAGCCAGATAGTAGCGGGCCGCTTGCGACGTCGACGCGTCTTGTCCCGTCGTACCGAGCAATGTGGGTGGGTTGTCAGCGGCGACCATGTCGACGCCGACTTCCTGCGGGCGAAAATAGAGGCAGAAATCGGCGCGGCAACTTGCCTTGTCGAACTCGTCGATCAACTCATAGTCACGGGTTTGTCGTTTGCCAGCAAGCTCGGCCGCGAGACGACCGCCCGCCGCGATGCCGGCGACACCGATGCGATTGGCTTCAATTCCCCACTCCCCGCAGCGAGCCCGTAAGATACCCATCGCTCGTTGGGCGTCATGAAGCCGATCAGACTTGCCTTTTCCTTTCGCCTTACCTCGGTGCTTGAGCCAAACGGCCGTGATACCCAATTGATTTAGTTGTCGCGCCGCCTCGACGGCCGCAGTCAGGTCCAATCGATTCTTGCCGTCGCCGCTACAGAGCAGTACTGCTGTGCTTTGAGCCGCGTTCTTGGCGGGACGTGCGATGACGATCGACGATCGATCAACGGCGGAAACGGTCAATTGGCCCGACTTGCCCTTTCGCCTTGCCACTCTTTCCTGACTTTCAGTTGTTTGCTTCTGAGCGCCCTGTGCGATCGGCCATAGACGCAGCACCTGACAATCTCGACCAAGTGAATCGACAAATGCAGATTCGCCGCGCGTCAATTCAATGTCGCCTTGCAAATCTGCGACGGGCAGCAATTCCATTTGAAAATTGCGGTACCAGACTTCACCGCCGTGGTCGGTCAGCATGATTCGACCGAACCGGTTGCGGCCAAATCCGTCGATGTTCGAGAATTTGCTGGACGCGATGCGTTTATCCCAATCGGGATCGCCGACGCTCGCCGAGACGACTTGCTCACGGTTGAGCCAGTGCTCGATCTTGTTGCCCGAAACGATGATTTGAGCTGTGTTGAATTCGCCCGGCGGTTTCAGGTTCTTCTTGTCGTTCGGTGCGTAGAGAGCGTACAGCGATGCTGAACTTTGCTTGGGCGAGAGAGCCCGCTTGGCGTCGTCGTAGATCTGATATTCGCATCCAAGAACGCGGCGATTAAAACTGCGAACGCGGTATTTGAGGCCGCTGTTGCCGCCCTCCGCAATCGCCCACTCAAACGAAAGTTTGAAGTCGCCGAAAACTCGCTTGCTGAGGATGTTGCCCGCTCGGGGACCGCCCTTTTTGCGATGGATCGCGCCGTCCGACACCTCCCAGCCGCCGCTGACCGGTTTGCCGTTTGCCGTCACCCAACCTGCAAGCGACTTGCCGTCGAACAGAGGATGCGTTTCCGCGCGACCATCACTACCAAGCGAGGTCGTCAAAAAGTAGCAAGCCAAAACGCAGCTGGATAAAGCGATTCGGAATTGATGTGAACGAATTCCTGTCGGCATGGTCGGATCTCAACTGGGTGCAGAACCTTCACTGGATGTCTGGCGACTCGGTCACGCCAGCAAACATCGATGAAAATGATGGTGTATCCTAGCCGACGGGCAAGCGGCATGCGATTCTGCGGCGATGTCGAGGTCAAGAAAAGTGAGAACACGACCGCCATTCCGCGAGCTGACTCGCGCATACGACGATCGTGTTTGTTGACGCTGACAAGAGATTAACGGTGCTTTCGCCGTCGCAAGACTATTTGCGGTCTCTCAATTCCGGCGTGCGTTCGCCTGGCGCTCGAAATGAACGAAGGTACTTGTGGCAGTTAACACAGTCGAACGTCATCTTGACGTAGGCCAGCGTCGCGCCGGCCAAGTTCTTTTTCTTCGCCGCCTCGGCAAGATCGTGTGACGTCTGGCGAAACTCGCGACTGCGGCGAACGTACTCCGGAGTCGAAATCACATTCCAGTTCGACTCCAAACTAAGCAAACTAATTTGTTGAGCATGCTTGGCGATTGCGTCATAGTCCTCAAGCGTCAACCCTTTGAGTACGCCTCGCCCATGGACGAGTTTGGCTCGCATAAAGGCATCCACGTGTTCCTTTGTCGGCAGCTTGTTCTGATTCTGAGGCGATGGATTTTCCGTGCCATACGCGAAAAGCAAGGCGAAGCTGCAAGCAGTCAAAGCAGCGGCGGCGGTCAACCATTTCATGGCGATTTTCCTTACAGTCGTGAGGTGGAATCAGGCGCGAGTCAGGAGAGTCGGGCGGCTTCGATCAAACAGCGCCATTCCGCGGGTCGTGTGCTGCGCCGCTCACGCATTGAACGGCAAAAATCGAACGAACTCCGACCACAATCCGAACAGGCGACCGGCCGTCGCGCCGCAGCGCCTTGCTCCGTCCGAATCGCTTGAACGATTGACTCCATTCAACGGATAGTGCAAAAAGTGCGCCGTCGCTCGAAGTTGGCGCCACTCGTCGTCCGCCATTTCAGCTCCACTTTGTCCAGAAATCGATCATTCCCGGCAAGTTGCGACTTGAATTCGGTGATACTTTTGTTGATGTTCGGTGTTGAATTCGAAACCGCATTTGCGTTTGCGCACTCGTTCTAGCTCTTCCCCCTCATTTTTCGTGGAGTCCCACATATGTTCGTCTCGTCCCGACCGGTCGGCACTTTGTTCTTTTCCGCGGTCTTGCTGATCTCGACGGCAGTCCAAGCAGTCGATTGGCCTGGTTTCCGCGGGCCCAAAGGCGATGGAACGAGCGACGATGCCAAGATCCCGACAGAATGGAGCGAGAAGACCAACGTCAAATGGAAGCTCGACTTGCCCGGCGCCGGATTTTCCAGCCCGATCGTGGTCGGCAAGCACGTGCTGGTCAGTTGCTATTCCGGATCCGCCCGAGGCGAAGAGAAGCTCAAACGACACCTGCTGTGCATCGACAGACAGACTGGGAAGACCATCTGGACGAAGGTCGTTCCCGGCGCAGCCAGTGAGGCGGGCGAAAGCTCCTTTGCCCGACACGGAAAAGCATCCCATACGCCAGTGAGCGACGGTGAACGCATTTACGCCGTGTTTGGCAACTCGGGCGTGTTCGCTTGGGACATGAAGGGGAACCAACTCTGGCAGAAGACGATTGGCGAAGAAAACGCGGCCCGATTCGGCTCCGCAGCGAGCCCGATTCTGTACAAGAACATGTTGATCGTCACGGCGGGATCCGAGAGCGAAACGATGTACGCTTTCGACAAGCTGACCGGCAAGGAAGTTTGGAAGACCGAAGCCGCTTCCTTGTCACGCACCTACTCGACGCCGACGATCGTCAAGAACGACAAAGGTGAAGATGAACTATTGATTTCCGTGCCATACGAAGTTTGGGGAATCAACCCGACCAGCGGCAAATTGCGATGGTATGCGGAAACGGAAATCGACACCGCGTCCTGCCCATCCTTGCTAACTCACAAGGGCGTCGCGTACGCAATCGGCGGCCGAAGCGGCGGCCGCGCCGCGATTCGCATCGGCGGCACAGGGGATGTGACTAAGTCGAATGTCGTATGGTCGACTCGAGGCGGCTCGTACGTGCCGTCCGGCGTGTTGCACAAGGGGAAGATGTATTGGGTCAACGATAGCGGTGTCGCATCGTGCGTCGACTCGGAAACGGGAAAAGAAGTCAACCGAAAACGAATTGGCGGCCGATTCTACGCTTCGTCCGTGCTGATCGGCGACAAGATTTACGTGGTCAGTCGGTTCGATGGGACGTACGTTTTTTCGGCGACGCCCGACTTCAAGCAGCTCGCGCATAACAAGCTGGGAGACGACAGCGATTTCAGTGCCAGCCCTGCGGTGAGTGACGGACAACTCTTCATTCGCTCGGACAAAGCGCTCTATTGCATCCAGGCTCAATAGAATCCAGGCACAATAGCGGGCCTGTGGTCCAAAAGCACTCCGCGAGCGCCCCAATTCCGTACCGAAGGATCTTTTTCTCGGCAATGCTCGAATCGCCTTGCGCGAAAGGCGGCGAGCCGTTGCGAAACGTACTGCCAGGGGATAGCATGTTGGCGTAAATTTGCTTTATTGGACCACCACGACTAAACACCTCGATGGAGTAGACCAGGTATGAAACGTTACACGACCGCAGCCGTACTTGCTGTTCTCGCTTGCCTTCTCGCCGCCCCGTCGGTTCGCGCTCACTGTGAAGTCCCCTGTGGGATCTATGCGGACCAACGACGCTTTGAGACGATGCTCGAAGACACAGCGACGATGGCAAAGGCGATGGCGCAAATCACAGAATTGTCCGCCAAGGATGACGCCTTGTCGCACAACCAACTGGCGCGATGGGTCGCGACGAAAGAGCAACACGCGACGAACACCCAGCACATCATCGCTCAGTACTTCATGACGCAACGGATCAAGCCGGGTACGGACGCCGCCTCGAACCGTTCGTACGTAATGAAGTTAACCGCCGCCCACGCTGTGATGCGAGCGGCCATGAAGTGCAAGCAGTCGGTTTCGGCCAGCGATGCAAAGGCACTGGAAACCGCCATTTTCAATTTCTACCGAGCGTACGAAGGCAAAGAACCAAAGTTTCACGATCACAAATAGTGATTCGGCAGAACCGCCGACACTTGAGCGTGTGGACCTGATTTCAATCGGCCGTGCCGTTCCCTATGGAGCGACGCGGCCGTTTTTTTATCTGGGTGCGAGGCGCGTGATGGGGTGGGGACGTGTAACGTGGTGCGGCGGGGAGTCGTCGCTGACGCTTCGGGTCTCGGCGGCACCCGATGACGCGGCGCGTTGGCGTTTGCTACCCACGAAGGACGAGGTCAGTTCTCGTCATCGACGCCCGCTCGCTCAATCGCGTCTTCAAGGAAGTAGTTCACGTCCTCGGCGTCTTCGGCATGCAGCACGTTGTAGGCATGAGCGGCGCTGCGAGCATGATAGAGTTGCTCGGCCATGTTCAGGTCGTGTGTGATGGCTGAAGCGAACGCGGCCAACACTTCCAAGTGTCGCTTTCGATCGATCTTGGGCGTGGCCAAGAGCAAGACGGCGTGAACCGGCCGGCCATCGGGCGATTCGATATCGAGTCCCTTTGAGCTGAGTCCGAGGATGCCGGTAATCTCTTCGCCATCGTCCAGAACGGCGTGAGGAATCATCAAGCCAACCGACAGGCAAGTCGACTCCATCTCCTCGCGCTCGAGCACCATTTCGACAAATTCCGCCTGAGGCAGAGAAGGTTTGGAGGACGTCGCGTATAGCCGATCGGCAAGCGTGCGAATAACTTCCTCTTTGCTGCTGCCAGTCAGCCCGACAACGATATGGTGCTCGTCGAGGAAGTCGAGCAACCGAGCGCGATCTTTTCCAGCTTCGCCTGCTTTCACTAGGGCAAAACGAGTCCCGCTGGGCCCAAGCAGCTGATTGATCGCCAGCGCGGCGAGGCCGACGATCGTCACGGTGTCGGCAATCCCCTTGAGCTGCGGATCATTTTGCACGAGCATGATCAAACCGATCGCAACGCCGCCGTGCGGCAACAGGGCGAGCCCGAGATAGTTGCGAACATGTTTCGGCACGCCAGCCACGCTCATCGCCACGAAGGCGCCGACATACTTGCCGACGAACCGTGCAACAAAGAACAGTAAAACCAGACCAAGGCTGGCGAGCATTTGGCTGAAATCCAATTTCATTCCAGCGAGCGTGTAAAAGCCGGCGAACAAGACACCACCTATGGAATGCAAATAGGCTTCGGTTGAGCGGACGGTGTCGTGCCGAATATTTGATACGGCAATCCCAGCAAATGAGCAGGCGAGAATTCCGGAAACGCCAAAACCGGTGGCGGCTCCCCATGCGCCGAGAATCAGGGCGACCATAGTCGGTCCCACGAAAGCGGGTCCCACGATTGTCCGGGTAAGCATCAAGGCGAGCACCGCGCAGGCCCCGCCAATCGCGAACGCCATTCCCAATTCAAAACCGACCGACCCGAGCGCTGTTTGCCAGCGGACCAAGCCGTCTCCGCCCGCCAGAAATGATGTGGCAAAAGCGAAGCCGCCAACGGCGACCACATCGAGCAGAGCAACAGCTGAAACGAGCGTCCGAGTTAAGATGCCTCGCGCCCGAGCCTCTTGAACAACAAGCACCGTGGTTCCTGGGGCGCCGGCAATAGCAATTGAAGCGAGCACCAAACTGGCTCGCAGATTCATCGCCTCGGAGATTGCTCCTCCAACGACCGCCAGAGTGATGACGACGATCGTGGGCGTAAATATCGCTTCGCCCAGAAGCAAGAGGCCCAATCGCTTGCCGGCGTTGCGAAGGCTTGCAAAATGAAGCGCCGCGCCGACGGTGAACGAAATGTAGCCCAGGACAAAATTGACGTAGGGAGAGAATTGCCCAACGGCGTTTGGATCGAGCCAGTCAATTTGAATCGCACGCAACAAGATGCCAGTGAATATCCAACCGGTCACCTTCGGCAACTTGATCCGAGCAACTAATTCGCCGCCAACGATGCCCGCTATCAACACAACGGCAAGCTGAAGAAGCGTGTCGGACGGGCTAAACTCGATGTTCACGCGGCATCAGCTCGAAGTTTGACAATTGCGATTCGGCTCAGGGGCACAGGCCAACCTTTCGAGCCATGCGAGCCAATATATACGCGATTGCGTTGTGCTTAAATGGACTCCGCCGCGTTGGCGACGTCACGTATTCGGTCCACAAGGCCTCACCATCGATGGAATAGGCAAGACGGAAGCCAAACGGTGTTTTGGTGAGTGTGCGAGTGACCATTGAGAAGAACCTCAATTGGAATCAAACGGCGCTCCATGCGAACCTACACACCTCCATGCATCAATCCTCATTCCTGACTTCGACCAAATCCTTGCAGCAGGCCAAACTAACGCCGAAAATCCGATTGTTGCTGCTGGGCAAACCTGGCGTCGTACTCCGATTGGTCCACCGGACCGTTTCGTCTGCAACGATCCGAGCGGTTGTGCGGCGTTGCAAGGGCATGCAGGACGGACAGCGGGCTGATTGGCCGCGAATGTCAGTTGTTTTCCCATCCGGTGGCGTGGGCGGTAATATGATTGGATATGCATTACCAACTCAATTCATACCGAAATGGCCGCTCGCAGACCTTTCCTCGCGACCGAAGTTGCGGCGAGGGTCGGCGCATTCGTTCCGTTTTCAGCTTCTTCGTCGCACTGGCTTGTCTCTCTGCGGCCTCGAGCGGAATTGCCCAACAAACCAGCGATGGTGAGAATCAACGGCAAAATGATAACAAGCGAGTCGCTTATGCCCCGGCGAAGTCGGCGAGCGAATCACTTCGCACCATCGAAGTCGCCGATGGTTTTCGCGTCGAGCTCGTCGCGTGCGAGCCTCTCGTGGTCGACCCGATTTCGATCGCCTGGGGCGCCGACGGGAAATTGTGGGTCGTCGAGATGGGTGGTTACCCGACCAGTAAAAAGGGCGGCGGTCGAATCAAGTATCTCGAGGATGAAGACGGCGATGGCAAGTTCGACAAAGCCACCGTTTTTCTCTCCGGTTTGGCTTATCCAGGCAGCGTAATGCCTTGGCGCCGCGGCGTGTTGGTCGCGTGCGCTCCCGAAATCTTCTACGCCGAGGACACCACGGGAGACGGCCGCGCTGATTTGCGGCGCGTCGTCTTGAGCGGATTCGTTCAGAGCAACCCGCAACACCAAGTCAACGGGCTCTCCTGGGGCCTCGACAATTGGGTGCATGCGGCAAACGGAGACTCAAGCGGAGTCATTTCGTATCGTGCCGATCGCGAGCCGATCGATATTCACTCGCGAGATTTTCGCTTTCGGCCAAATGAAGGCGAAATGGAATTGGAATCGGGCATGAGCCAGTTCATTCGATTCCGTGACGACTATGGCAATTGGTTCGGCGGCAATAGTTCCTGGCCCCTCTGGCACGACGTGCTGCCGGATCGGTACTTGTTGCGAAATCGCCATTGGGCGCCGCCCGAGTCTTGCATTTACGTGACCGACCCGGCGGCGAATCCCCCCGTGTTTCCGCGAAGCGAGAATCAAGCGCGGCTCAATGAGTTTGGCCGATTCAACCGCATCACATCGGCCTGCGGCGGCTGCTTCTATCGAGATACGCTGTTTGGCCCGCGGTATCGCAACAGTGTTTTCATTTGCGAACCGGCGCACAATCTCGTTCACCACGAAACGCTCGCTTTCCATGGCGTCACTTTCCGCGGCAAGCGAATTGAAGGGCAACTTGAATCAGAGTTTCTCAGTTCGACCGACAATTGGTTTCGGCCGACCCAAGCGACGACTGGACCGGACGGCGCGTTGTGGGTCGTCGACATGTATCGACTGATTATCGAACACCCCGATTTTTTCGAACGGCCGCCCGAGTTGCTCAAATCATCTGATATCGTCGCCGGAAACGCCCTGGCGAATGCGCTGTTGAATGCTGGCAATGATCGGGGTCGAATTTATCGCATTGCCCCGACGGGTAAGTCGCTCTCTCCCGCTCCACAACTCCACACCGCTTCCACCGCAGAGCTTTTGGCGGCGATGGCCAACCCAAACGGAATCCAACGCGACCTGGCCCATCGCCTTTTGCTCGAGCGAAAAGCGAAATCGGGCTCGCTTCCCGAAGAAGCGCAAGAGAAACTAGAGAAGCTCGCGGAGAATTCGCCACACGCAAGCGTTCAGATTCAAGCCATCTCGCTGCTCGATGGGATGTCGCAACTAAGTGACGCCGTCCTACTCAGAGCCCTGCGCGAGTCCGACCCGAACGTGGTCAGGTTCGCCGTTCGTGTCGGCGAAGCAAGGCTTGACTCGGCACCCGTCCTCACGACCATCATTGGGTTGAGCGGCCACGCGGACGCCAAAGTGCGATTGCAGGTTGTGTTGAGTCTCGGTGAATCTCGCGACCCAAGAATCGGCGCGGTCCTGGCCGCCTGTGCGCTGAGGGACATTGACGACGCCCATCTTCTGGCGGCCGTTGTCAGCTCCAACGCTGGCCACAACGCGTCAATCGTGCGGCATACCATACGCGAGGCTGAGCCGAGCGACGCCAGCAGCGACTTGATCGCCAATCTGCTGAAGTCCTCATTGCGCAACGAGGAACACGAAGTGCTCGCTTCCGGGCTCGCCGAATTGTCACAAGGCGAAGGACGTCTTGCTTGGCGGTGCGAGACGCTAGGGCTGCTGCTCGACTCTCTGGACAACGCCGAGTCGTCATTGGGAGAGCTGCATCGCGATGCGGATGAGGATCTCGCCGAGAGCATCAAATCTTTGGCCCCGCTGTTCGCGCAAGCTCGAAGTCGAGCGATGGATCCGAAAGCGGAGTTGCCGATCCGACTGGGGGCGATGAAACTGTTGGCTCGCGGGCTCACGCAACAAGACAACGATGCGAAACTGCTCTCTCGCTTGCTCGCGCCAAGCGGACGACTCGAAATTCAACTCCAAGCCGTCCAGTCACTGTCCCGGCTGCACAGCCAAGAAACGGTCGACGGTCTTTTACACAACTGGGTCGGCCGAGGACCGCGAGTTCGCTCCGCCATCCTGGATGTGTTGCTGAGTCGTCGCGAGTGGGCATACACGTTGGCGAAAGCAATCGAAGCCAAACGAGTTCCCGCCTCCCATTTGACTCTGCCCCAACGCGAACGACTGCTCCTGCACTACTTCCCCGACGTGCGAAAAATCGCGGCGCGCGTGCTCAAAAAGAAAGACAAAGCGGCGAGCGTTGATTTGCTGAGCATGCACGGCAAGGTGATGCAACACAAAGGGGATCCCAAACGCGGCGCCAAATTGTTCACGAAACATTGCTCTGTTTGCCATAGCACCAATGAAGAAAGACGAGCCGGACCGCCACTCTCTTCGATACGCGAGCAACCGTCACTCAACTTGCTGAAGTCGGTGATGGCGCCCAATTCGCAAATCGCGCCCGACTACGCGTTGTATACCGCGATCATGAACAACGGCCAAATCATCAATGGCGTCGTGTCTAGCGAAGCCGGCGCCTCGATCCGCATGATCAGCGCAGACGGCAAAGTTCACGTCATCCTCCGCGATGATTTGGAGACACTCGAGGCAAGCCCGTTGTCCCTGATGCCGAACGGCTTTGACCGCATCCTCCCGTCGCCTCAAGACCTCGCGGACCTCTTCGCGATGATTCACTCAGACACCGCGGTCAAATTGATTGGCCAAACCAACGACAAGTAATCCCAGGCGAATTCGCCTGCGGCCCGGTTAGTCTGATTGAATCCTCTGTGTCCGATGTACTCGATGGAACGAGGGCAGGGGTTGAGGATTGCGAAGGGAGCCGGCTGTATAGATCAGGCATGGCGGGACGATAGTCCTAGTTGTTGATACCCGCACAACGGATGGAACCGTTTGAATTTCGAAGGAGTCGTTATGTTGTTTCTGAGAGTCGCATTGGCCATCGTCTTGGTTGTCGCTCTGGCGCCTGTATGCCTCGCCCAGTCCATGATGCAAACTAACGACTATTCGGTAAAACCGTTCAACTTTGAAGTGACCGAAGCGATCGGATCCGGCGTTCTCGCTCAAGCCGTTTCCAGTCAAGCCGTTTCCAGTCAAGCCGTTTCCAGTCAAGCCAGTTTCCAGTCCAAAGCCAAATCGAGTCACGGCCACCTGGGGCTTTCTCTGGGGAAGGGCGGTGGAAAGTCGAGCGGAAAGGGCGGCGGGAAAGGCTATTGCTATGACTACACATTGCGTCTGACATCTTTGTTGATGGATCGAGACCGCGCAAACGGGGCGGTCTTGCTTGACACTGCGAGCGGAAATGCTCGGGTCCTCGCGCCCGATACCGGCATCAACGCGGGTGCTCGAGTCAACCTGATTCGCAACCAGGGCGGCGGTCAAGCACGCGAGCTCGTGTTCACCGGCTTGTTCTCCGATAACGGCTTGGAATTTGGCATTGTCCATGACGACCACGTCCTGCCTACGATGCCGCAGATCTCGATTCTCGACGACGGGGTCACGCTTTCGAATTACCAATCGAGTTTTCTCAGCGTCGAATACAATCACCGAAATCGACGAAGCGATCGCCTGACGACGCTGTGGGGTTTCCGCTGGATCAACTTGGATGAAGACTACAACTACACAATCATTGCCCCGGGCGGACCGCAAGTTATCGCAGGCCGCACCGAGGCGATGAACAACCTGTTTGGCTTTCAGCTTGGCACCGAAGGCGTGATCTTCCAGCGCGGCTGTTTGCGAATCGAAGGCGGAATTCGAGCGGGTGCCTACTGGAACATGTCCGAGCATGACTCGGCGTTCGCGGCCGTTCCGTTTCCCGGCGTGGCCATCGTTACCGACGAAGGCAACGACATCGCGTTTCAAAGCGAGATTGAATTCACAGGCGTCTACCAGTTGAACGAACTGTGGTGGGCTCGCATCGGCTACCAGTTTATGTGGCTCGAAGGCGTCGCCCTGGCGCCCGATCAAGTCTCCGCCATGAACCTTGCGACGATGAGCGGAATCGACACCGCTGGCAGTCCCTTCTACCACGGCACCCTGTTCCAACTTGAGCGACGTTGGTAAACGCGTATCGGCTCGATGATCGCGCTAAATCAAACTGCGAATTGGCTTGGCGCCTGGAGCGACCAAATAGTTCGGGCGGCCCTGTCGATCGAGTAGTGTCGTTTTCTCAACGTCGATGCCCAAGTTGTGATAGAGCGTGGCGAACACGTCGCCGAAAGTGACCGGGTCGGCGACAGCTTCACCGCCAAGCCGGTCGGTGGTGCCAATCGTTTGCCCCATCGTCATGCCACCGCCGGCAAGCAATGCCATGGCAACCCGCGGCCAGTGGTCTCGACCAGTCCGACTGCTAATCTTCGGCGTGCGGCCAAACTCGCCCCAAACAAGCACCGACACGTCTTTGTCGAGTCCGCGTTGGTGGAGGTCGTCGACCAGGGCGGTGATGGCCTTGTCGAAAATCGGGAAATCTTCACATTCACGTTTGAAGATCGAGTTGTTTGGACCGCCGTGCCAATCCCATTTACTGTAGTTCAGCGTCACCACGCGCGCACCGGCCTCAACTAGCCTGCGAGCTGTGAGGAAGCTCTGCGGAACACGAGGGGCACCATTGCCGTCAATCCGTTTAACATCGTCGCCCGTACCATATCGTTCGACAACTTTGGGGTCCTCTTTGGAGATGTCGAGAGCGTCGGCGAGCCGAGAGGACGTGAGAATTCCCATCGCTTGTTCGCTAAACGTGTCGAACCCTTCCATCTTGCCGCTTGCGTCGGCGTCTCGCCGGAACTTGTCAAAACTGGCAAGCAGGCTTTGCCGGTCGCTCAAACGATCGTACGTCACGCCTTGAAGCGTCATGTCATCGCGGCTCGGTCCCATCGGACGAAACGATGACGCGGAGACGCCAAGCATGCCCGGTTTGGGTTCATTGTAGGGACCATGAGTGCACTCGTAGCAAAGGCTGATAAAGGGAGGCGTCGCTCGGTTTGCGTGTCCCTTCAGTTTTCCAATCGTGCTGCCAAACGGAGGCCAGCCGCCCAGCGGCGCGATGTCCTTGGGCTTTCGCCCGGTGTAGCACTGGAAAGCGTCGTGGCCGCTTTGGGCGTCAACAAGTGAACGGATGACGGCAAACTTATCCATCCGCTTTGTCATTTGAGGAAACTGCTCGCAGATCTCGATCCCTGGCACGTTCGTAGCCACGGGGCGGTGCGGGCCAGCTATGTCGGCCGGAGCATCGGGCTTGAGGTCGAACATGTCTTGGTGCGGCGGCCCTCCCACCAAGTAGATCAAGATGACCGACTTGTGCGAATTTCGAATGCCGGCTTCCGCCTCGAGCCTAAGGAGTTGAGGCAGCGCGAGCCCGGCTGCTCCCATCGCGCCAATCTTCATGAAGTTGCGGCGCGAATGTCCGTCGCAGAATTCGTCTCGAGCGGCTCGGGGTCCGAGAATGTTCAACATCGAGTTGCTTTCTTAGATTAAGGACAGCAGGGAGAGAGTCCTTGGTGCAAGTTCCATTGAGGCGGGCCGTATGGCTGAATCGAGTGCTAGGTCAGCGAAACAGGTTATCGATTATTTCGCCATCGGCGATCGGTGTCGGTCTTGGCAAATGGGGGAAATAGGTACGGTGATGGTCGATACCGAGAGCGTGATAGATCGACGCGCCAAAGTCTTCAGGCCGCCAAGGTCGAGTCTTCGGCGCGGCGCCGTTCTTGTCCGTCGCTCCAATCACAGCTCCGCCGCGAATTCCAGCGCCGGCAAGCAACACATTTCCGGCCCGCGGATAATGGTCGCGACCAGCCGTCTTGTTCACTTTCGGCGTCCTACCAAACTCGCCCATCGCGACGACCAATGTGGTGTCGAGTAGTCCTCGATCTTCAAGGTCGTCGAGCAGAGTCGAGAGGGACATGTCGAACTGCGGCAAGTTGCCCGGCCCAGAATACGAATGCCATTTACTACCCGATGGAACTGCCGACGGTCGATGCTTGAACGACATCATCGAGTCGAAAAGCCATCCGTGATTGTCCCACGTGCCGTTTGTTTTTCCGTCGCCAAACAGCCCGCCTTGAACCGCTTGATTGATTGTCACGAAACGTGCGCCCGCTTCGATCAAACGGCGGCCAAGCAGAACGCGCTGCCCATAAATGTTCGCTCCATATCGCTCGCGCACCGCCGTCGGCTCGGCGTCGAGATTCATCGCCTTTCTCATCGCTCCGCTCGTCAGCATGGCGATGGCTTCACTTGCGAATTTGTCGTTCGCCAACAAGCCGGAATCTTCGACTTCCGCCAATTGGCTGAGGTTTTCCAGCTGGTTTAGCATGGACCGGCGATCTTCAAACCGACTGGCGGAGAGATTCAGTTTGCCGATCTTCAGTCTTGGATTTCGCGGATCCCCTTCGATGTTGAATGCCGCATGCGCGGGACCGAGGAAGCCTGGCGGAGTTGTGTATCGAGCCGCAAACGGAATCCCAAAATGCGGCGGAACGCCTTTCGTTTTTGCTCCATAGAGAGCCGACACCAGGCAGCCAAAATTGGGAAAGTACTGCTCGCCTGATGGAAAGAAACCGCTGGCGACATGTTGCGAGCCCGTTGAGTGCGAGCCGCTTCTTCCTTGCCACGAACGCACGATCGCGACTTTGTCCATTCGCTGCGCCATGAGCGGCAGCTTTTCACAAATGAATGTGCCCGGCACGCTTGTGCTCGTCGGTTTCCAAAGCCCGCGCACTTCCACCGGCGCATTCGGTTTTGGATCGAACGTCTCAAACTGACTCGGCCCCCCGGCCAGGAAGATGAAGATGCACGACATCTCGCGGCTTCCGACGCCTTGCGCTCCCGAGCGTTTCGCCGCCTCGAGCAGCTTCGGCAAACTCAGCCCAAACATACCGACGCCGATCTGCAGCGCTGCTCGGCGCGTCATCTGGTGTCCGATTTGGGTTGGTCCAAACATATAAACCTCCGGCCAATGTGGTCGGGCGATTATACCGTGATTGGCCCAGCACATACCATTGGAAAACGGTAAACCCATTAGCCAATTCACGTGGAAGGTCAGGTAAATCGGGCGGATGAAGTGGAATATTTGGCTAGAGCACGCCGTATTTCTTGAACGCTTCCGCTGCTTTCATCCCATTGCGAATCGCATCGCGCACTTCATTTTCGTCGTGCACTTTCGCCCAAGCCAAACTCAGCACCTCTTGTTCGACCGATTGAGGAATCACGGCGACGCCGTCGGCGTCCGCGATCACCAGGTCGCCTGGAGCGAACGCGACTCCATCGATTTCGACGGTGACATCCACATCAACCACACGCTGGCGGTGTTGGCTGTCGTAAACGCAAACGCCACGCGCGTAGACGGGAAAGCTGAGCTCGGAAATCTGTGAGACGTCTCGGATCGCGCCGTCCACGATGGCACCGATGCAACCCTGATTCTTGGCGGCTGTGGTGAGTAACTCGCCCCAAATTCCGGACCGCATCGAACCGGCGGCCGCCGCGATCAACACGTCGTCAGGCTGACAGCTGTCGACCGCCTGCAACTCCAACGCATAGGGGTCGTCGTCTTCGTGAGCCATATCGACCCATAGCGTAGTTTTGCACCGCCCCAACAGAACCGAGTTTGACGTCCTTGCCGGAAAGGCGACTCGAGGCGATTGCTTTCTGAGTCCGATCGAGTCCAGCGCGTCGCAGACCACCGCGGTGTAAAGCTGCTCGCGCAATTCCGCCGGCGTGGGCGTTTCATTGCGATTCATGTTCATAGAAACCGTGTTCGCTGAAAGAGGTCCGTCGGCTGTACAAAGCAGCGCAAAACGTGAATGATTGAGAGCGCGGGTGCCAATAGAGAAAACCAGTCTAGGCAGCTCGCACCGCCATCACAACTCACGCGAGAGCGAATCGCATGAACGACGTCGGCCGAGGCGGCGGCGCGAACCCCAAAATGAATTGACTGGAAAGGAAGGGTAAAGTGCGAATTGGAGTCATCGGCCTGCTGCACGAATCGAACACGTTTGCGCAGCCGCCGACAACCGTCGATCAGTTCCGTGCCGGCACACTGCTTGAAGGCGAAGCGATCATCGAGCAATTCGCCGATGCGCATCACGAGCTGGGAGGGTTTGTTGCCGAACTTCAGAACGCCAGCGGAGAGGGCGTTCAAACGGCACCGATCTTTGCAGCTCGTGCACTGCCTTCCGGTGGCGTTACGGCAGAGGCCTACGAAGAACTTGTCGGGCGGATGCTTGCCAGAGTTGAAGAGAGCGAGCCGCTTGACGGGCTGCTGGTCGCGCCTCACGGGGCAACGGTCAGCGAAGAGTATCGAGACGCGGATGGCGAGTGGCTGCGTCGGCTGCGCAAACAGGTCGGTAATGTGCCGATTGTCGGAACGCTCGACGCCCACGCCAACCTCTCGCCGGCTATGGTCGAAAACTGCAACGCCCTGATCGCCTATCGGACCAATCCTCATCTCGATCAGCGTCAGCGAGGCAGGCAGGCCGCCGCGCTTTTGATGCAAGTCGTCCGAGGCGAAATCGAACCCAAGATGGCAGCGGTCCTTCCGCCGATGGCGATCAATATCGAAAAACAATGCACGGATGAAGATCACCTGAGGCCGCTCTACGCGCTCGCCGATCAGCAGCTGAAAAACAGTTTGTTATCGAACAGCGTTTTGCTCGGCTTCCCCTATTCGGACGTTTCCGAAATGGGATCGTCAGTTATCGCGGTTGCCAAATCGAATGACGAGGCTGCGGCCAGCGCCCTCGAATTGGCCGAAAGAATGTGGCGCGACCGCCGGGAGTTTGTTGGCGAATTCGTTAGCCCCGCCGAAGCGGTCGCTCGTTGTCTCGCGGCAACCGACGATGCGCCGACATGCTTGCTCGACATGGGCGACAATGTCGGCGGCGGTTCAGCGGCTGACGGTACGATGCTGTTCGAAGAAATGCACTCCCGCAAGATTCCTAACTGCTTTGTCTGTTTGGTCGACCCGGGCGCTGTCGCGATTTGCCTTGAACAGATCAACCAACATGGAGATGACGCGAGGATTCGGATTGCTGTCGGCGGCAACACGGATCAGCTTCACGGCTCGCCGCTCGATGTCGACGCGACCGTCGTCTCCAAGCACGACGGCCGGTTCTCTGAGACGAAACCGCGGCACGGCGGGATGACTCATTTCGACCAGGGCGAAACGGTCGTGTTGAGAACCGATTACGGCGCCACGATCATGCTGACTTCGAGGCGGATGACGCCTTTCAGCTTGCAACAACTGACAAGTTGTGGAATCGACCCGTCCGAATTCCGAATGATCATCGCCAAAGGAGTGAACGCTCCGCTCGCCGCCTATCGCGAAGTTTGCAACAACTTCATCCGGGTCAACACGCAAGGATCCACCTGCGCTGACATGCTGCAACTCTCGTATCAGCATCGGCGCGAGCCGCTTTTTCCATTCGATGACGAACTGATATGGGAACCGACAGAGCAGCATCTGATCCGCGGATTCATGACGTCATGATTTTGTCTAGGAGAGCCGTTGATGGAACTGCCAAGTCTGGCGTCGATTGAATCCGCGTCAAAACGAGTCTACGCCCACTTCAACCCCACGCCTCAATACTGCTGGCCTCAACTGTGCGAGCGGAGTGGAGCGGAGGTCTGGGTGAAGCACGAAAATTACACGCCCGTCGGCGCATTTAAAGTTCGCGGCGGAGTGATCTACATGGAACGACTCAAGTCGCTTGCGCCAAGCCTCGAAGGCATCATCACAGCGACAAGAGGGAACCACGGTCAATCGGTGGCCTACGCGGCCAAGTCGGTTGGGCTGAAAACGGTTGTCTGTGTCCCGCACGGCAATTCGATAGAGAAGAATCGAGGCATGCGGTTGCTCGGGGCCGAACTGATCGAACACGGTCACGACTTTCAGGAGGCTCGCGAACACGGAGAGCGATTGGCGAGCGAACGCGGACTACATTGGATGCCGTCATTCCATGAGGATTTGATCCAGGGAGTCTCGAGCTACGCGCTCGAACTATTCCGCTCGACGCCAAACATCGATTCCGTCTACGTGCCGATCGGCCTCGGCTCCGGCATCTGCGCCACCGTGGCCGTACGCGAGGCGCTCGGCTTGTCAACGAAGATTGTCGGAGTCGTTGCGAAGGCGGCGGACGCATACAAGCGGTCGTTCGAAAAAGGCGAGACAGTGGAGACCGATTCGGCCAACACGATCGCGGACGGCATGGCCTGTCGCGTACCAGAATCGGGCGCGGTCGAGATCATCAATCGCCACGTCGATCGGATCGTAT
Source organism: uncultured Pirellulaceae bacterium (assembly GCA_964567745.1). Taxonomy (GTDB): domain Bacteria; phylum Planctomycetota; class Planctomycetia; order Pirellulales; family Pirellulaceae; genus CAZMNY01. Next base: position 304,295 of record CAZMNY010000001.1, read on the forward strand.
CGCTTGACGAACACGAAATTACCGACGCCATGCGAGCCTACTTCGTCGACACTCACAACGTGGCGGAACCTGCCGGCGCCGCGCCGCTCGCCGCGCTGTTGCAGGAAAGGGACCGCATGCAAGGCAAACGCGTGGGCTTGATCCTGACGGGCGCCAATGTCGACAGTTCTGTATTTGGCCCGGCGTTGCTAGGAATGGAATGACGCGAATATCGAATATCGAACAAGGAATGCTGAAGGCTGAAGAACTCGTGTGACGAACAATGCCTCGAGTTGCTGAGCGGGGAGGACAACGTGAATAACGATGCGGAACAGTTTTTTAGCGAGTTGGGCGGCGGCTATGACGACGCCATCGAGCGGTGTGTGCCTCGCTACCAAGAAATGCTCGGCGCACTCATCACGTACGCTCCAGCCGGCACCGAACCGCGACGCATCCTTGAACTCGGATGTGGTACCGGGAACCTGTCAGCGCTGATTGTACGCAAATGGCCGCGAGCCGATTTGACTGTGGTCGATGTGTCAGCGGAGCTTCTCTCTCGTTGCCAACAGCGTTTGGAGTCGCTAGCGAGCCAGGCCGAGTTTCGCTGCCATGATTTTCGCTGCCTTGATCTGCCTCAAGAGCACTTCGATCTCACTCTCTCGAGCATTGCCATTCATCATTTGACAAGCGAGGAAAAGCAGCGGCTATTCGGCGAGGTGTTTCGATCGACGCGGCCGGGCGGCAGCTTTTCCTTTGCGGATCAATTCGCAGGCTCGACGGACGAGATCTACAGGCTTCATATGCAGCAGTGGCGTGAGTTGGCGGACAAGGCGGGCGCGACTGGCAACGAATGGTCGCAGTGGATGTCGCATCAAGAGCAGCACGATTTCCACGAGCCGATTGGCCGTCAACTCGACTGGCTGACGGCAAGCGGGTTTGAAAGCGTGGACTGCGTTTGGCGCCATTTGCTGTGGGCTATCGTGGTGGCCTACAAGCCGTCTACTACCAGACGATGTTCAGACCCAGCGTGAGTCCTTGAGCCCAATAGTCGCTGTCGCGGAACGCGAACGCCGGCCGTAGCGGGCCAGTGATCGGATTGACCGGCGGCGGGAGCAATTCTGGATTGACGTCCAAGTCAATTTGATCGCCCGGCCGAACAACGCGGCTCCAGTAAATAAACGTGTAGCCCGCAGAAATGCTGATATGTTGCGTGAGCTGTTTGGACAGCCTCGCTTCCAGCTCCGGGACCATGCCAAACACATTTCGTTGGTGCAAGCCAATGTTGCTGGTTTGCGCCAATAATCCGCCGACGCCGACACCGTTGTTGATCGTCTGGCCGTCGATGCGGACCGACTGCTGAATGTCGCCGAGTGACATCCGGCCGGTAACGGCGAGCGTCCAATCTCGGTGGGCGGTCAGCCAATGCACGCCGAGCTCGACTCCATTGAACTCGTTCATCGTGTCGAAGCGGTCGAAGATGTCGATGTCCGTCTCAGCATTGTCGTTGTTGAGGTCGACCGCGGTCAAGTCCTCGCGGATGAGCAAACCTTCACTCAGGCGAAAATAGCGATAGCCCAAACTGAAGTCGAAGTTGGTTGCGAAGCGAGAGTCGCCTGTATCTTGAATGTTGAGCACGCCTTGGTTGCTTCCGAGGCTGCATTTCCATCTCGCTGCGGCACCGACAAATGACGAGGTGAGGTCGACGGAAACTCGGCCTCGAAGGATCTCGCCCGTGCGAGTGCCCGAAACCAGTTCGGCGTCCTGCCTCGCTGGCGGAGCCGGGGCACCAACCCCGTCAAGCGGATTGATGTTAAAGAACGGCCGGCCAAGGAAGGGGAGCCCGTTGGAATCGGAACCGACACTGAACCCCAACCATTCTTGCTCGAGCCCGAAGTATTCGAGTTCCCAGCCGCCGCAGCCCCAACAACCAACATCGCTGCCAACCCGAATGCGCGCACCGCCTCGCGTGTCTGCCATATAGTCTTGGTTGCCGAACAGAACTGTCGTGTTCGGCAGGATCAAGCCGGCCGCGTCTGGACCGGTCGAGACCAACGGCGGAACATACATGCCTTTCGCCCACCAATTCAGGTAATCGGCCTCGACGTAAAGATTACGAACCGGCAAGAGCTGATAATCGGCCCAGTATTCATCGTGGAATACTTCGTCCGGTTCGAGAAGCATCGCCGAGTCAGGTCCGAGCCCGTTGACAATATCGAAGTTGGCCAAAGCGCCAGTGGAGGAGGGCGACGACGCAAGTCGAAGCGCTGATTGATCGACGTCGGTCGTCTGCTGATTGACAAAGCCAAACTGGGGCGGAGGAGGAGGGGCGTCCAGGTCAAAGTCCCCGCTCAATCCCAATTCGCTATCCGGCGCGCTGGGCGGAGGCGAATCGTCACTGTTCTCCGAGACCGACAGCGCTTGGCCGTACGCTGAGCTGGCAGCGATAAGAACGGCCCCGATGAAAGCAAAACGAACTACCTTGCGAAAGATCATAGTGCATCGATGGTTGAACTAAGAAGAGAAATGCGGCGACGCTTGTAGTGGAATTTTGCAGTTCAAGTCAATGCCAGTTTCTCGCCCCTTTTGGGTGTCAACTCGCCCTTTTCACGTTCCTGACGGGAAACCTCAGTGCTGCCCGAACACAATGCCAGATTGGCCTGTCCCATCGTATGGCGTAACCGTATGACTCAATCGTGTGGCGCAATCATGTCGCCGAAAGGCAGTCATGCGACTAATGCAATCTAGCCGCCTGAGCTCTAGGCGAGCTCAGCGACGGTGTCTTGCAGCGATCCGCTGTTGGGGCCTTGTTCGAGATGACGGCGGGCCGTCAAATGGCGTTTTGCGGTTTTGATTTACAAGATGGTAGGAGAGAGTTGTGGCGAAAAAGCCCAAGAATGCGATCAGTCCGACTCGCGTTGAGGATTATCCGGAGTGGTTTCAGCAGGTTATCCGGGCGGCGGATTTGGCCGAGGTGTCGCCGGTGCGCGGCTGCATGGTGATCAAGCCGTGGGGTTGGTCGATCTGGGAAAACATGCAAGCGGTGCTCGACCGCATGTTTAAGGAAACGGGCCACGAGAACGCCTATTTTCCGCTGTTTATCCCGGTGAGTTTTTTGGAGAAAGAAGCAGAGCACGTCGACGGCTTCGCCAAGGAATGCGCGGTCGTTACCCACCACCGCTTGGAGCCGGGCGGCGATGGCAAACTTGTCCCGGCCGGCCCGCTCGAAGAACCGCTGATCGTGCGGCCGACGAGTGAAACGATCATCGGTGCTATGTTTTCCAAATGGGTGCAGTCGTATCGCGACTTGCCGATTCTCATTAACCAGTGGGCGAACGTCGTCCGATGGGAAATGCGGACACGGATGTTTCTCCGCACGACAGAGTTCCTCTGGCAAGAGGGGCACACCGTGCATGCGACTTCCGAGGAAGCCCTCGAGGAGACTCGGCAAATGCTCGACACCTACGCTGAGTTTGCCGAGCAGTACATGGCGATGCCGGTGATCCGCGGAGAGAAAACCGATGGCGAGCGTTTCCCCGGCGCCGTCTCGACCCTCTCCATCGAAGCCATGATGCAAGACCGAAAAGCTTTGCAAGCCGGTACGTCTCATTTCCTCGGGCAAAATTTCGCACGGGCTCAGGAGATCACATTCCAAGATCAGAATGGCAAGGAAGTCTTGGCCTGGACGACGTCTTGGGGCGTCTCGACGCGCCTGGTCGGGGCGCTGATCATGAGCCACAGCGATGACGACGGACTTGTCATTCCGCCGAAGCTCGCTCCGAAGCACATTGTGCTCTTGCCAATTTATCGATCCGACGATGAACGCGCCGATGTGTTGGCCTACGTTGAGTCGCTGAAGAAAGAGCTTGAGGCAGTCGATTTTGCGGACGGCAAAGTCCGCGTCTTCGTGGACGACCGAGATCTTCGCGGCGGCGAAAAGAACTGGCAACACATCAAGCGAGGCGTGCCGCTTCGAGCGGAAGTGGGCCCGCGCGATATGGCCAACAACAGCGTCTTCTTGGCGCGACGCGACACCGGTGAGAAGACCGGCACGCCGCGAGACGAGCTCGTCGCCAACATCGCCTCGCTGCTCGGCGAAATCCAAGACGGCCTGTTCAATCGAGCCAAGAGCTATCGCGAAGAACACACGCGGACCATTGAAACGGTCGATGAGTTTCGTGAGTTCTTTACTCCCAAGAACGCCAAGTCGCCCGAAATCCACGGCGGCTTCGCGTCTTGCTATTACGTCGAGTCGCCCGAAGTGCATGCGTTGCTCAAGAGACTTAAGGTGACCATCCGCTGTATCCCGATGGAGAACCTCGAGGATTCCGGAACGTGTATCTTTACCGGAAGCGATGGCGCGCGAAGAGCGATCTTCGCCAAAGCGTATTGACCCTGCTCATCACTGCGAGTCGACAGTCGGCACATTAGGAGCGGAACGTCGTGGGTGAGATCGTCGATCCTCTACAAGCGGTTCTGATCGTGGGAGCGCTCGGTCACGACGACGCGCTCGTATGGGCTCGTGATACGGTCGAATCGCGGTGGGGGGAGATTTGCCTTGTCTCGCCTCGATTCGATTTTGACTTCACAACCTACTACGAAGCGGAGATGGGCAAGGACCTGAAGAAACAGTTCTTCGCGCTGGACGCCCCTTACGACCCGGGCGACACAGCTCGGCTCAAGATTCAAACCAACGAATGGGAATCTGAGTACGCTCAGCTTTCCGAGACAGACGTCCCTCGGCCGCTAAACCTCGACCCCGGCTACGTGACCGAGGCGAAACTCATCCTCTCGACGACCAAGGATCGCGATCACCGGATCTACTTGAGCGACGGCATCTACGCCGAGTGCACGTTGTATTTCAACCGCGGCCAATGGAGGGATCGGCCGTGGACCTATCCGGATTATCAGCAGGAGTCGTACCAGGCGTTTTTCTCGCAATGCCGTCAACTTCTGCGCGGGCGGATCAACGCAAGTCGATAGAGGCTTGAATTCGAGCTGGCGTTGCCGAATCGTTCGCGCAACAGCGTTTGTCGAGTATCGTGGATGCAAAAGAACGTCCCTTCTCGGCGGGAATTGGATCTCGCTGTTTCCCGCGCCGCCCGCTTTCCGGGCATCCTCGAAATTGACGAACCGAGCCCGATGCAACCACTCGCCGGCGGTGCGCTAATGCTGTTCGCCGTGCTGCCAGCCCTTCTGGTCGCGTGGGCGTTTGCTTTTGTCGTCCGCAGAAACGCGCGGCGCTGGGGCCTGGTCGACGAGCCTGATGCTCGAAAGGCTCACGGCGCACCGGTTCCTCTGGGTGGCGGAGTTGCGATTTGGCTAGGCGTCGTGGCCACGTTCGGCATGGCCCATCTCGGTTTGCTGATGGCCTCGTCAAGCGAACTTGTCGCCGCTTGGATTCCATCTTTTGCCCAAGGCCATCTCTGCGGTCTGCGAGAAAAGTCGCTCGATTTATGGGTGCTGTTGGCTTGCGGCACGGTACTGATGTTGTTGGGGCTTTGGGACGACCGCAAGGGCGTTCACTGGGCGTGGCGTTTGGGAGTCGAAGTGGCTGTTGCTGCGTTCTGCGTCTACTGGCAGGGCACACGGCTGACCATCTTTATCGAGCTGCCGATCATTACCTGGGCGCTTTCGGTCTTATGGATCGTAGCGCTTATCAATTCATTCAATATGCTCGACAACATGGACGGCGCTTCGGGAGGTGTCGCGTGCATCATCTCCCTGACGCTATCGCTGTTCCTGCTGTTCCCGCCGTTGAGTTCGAAAATGGAGCCCCAGTTGTTCGTTGCCGGTTTTCTCATGGTGCTGGCAGGCGCTCTTCTCGGATTCTTGATCCACAACCGACCGCCCGCTCGCTTGTTCATGGGCGACGCCGGTGCCTATTTCATCGGATTTTACATCGCAGTCGCAACATTGTTGGCGACGTATACGAGTTATCGGTCGCCGACGCCTCACGCCGTCTTGGCGCCGATTTGCGCGTCGGCCGTGCCGCTCTATGATATGGTCACAGTGCTGTGGATTCGGATCCGAGCCGGGGAGAGTCCGGTCAAGGCGGACCGAAATCACTTCTCGCATCGATTGGTCGACTTGGGACTCACTAAGACTCAAGCCGTGCTCACGCTCTATTTGACAACGGCGACGTGCGGTCTGGCCGCCCTGTTATTGCATCGAGTCGATTTGACTGGAGCTGTGATTGTGGTTGGCGTCGTGGTTTGCTCATTGTCAGTGATCAATATTTTGGAGACGACTGCGCGTCGCAAGATCAAGCCATGAGCGCCAAAAGGAAACGCAAGAGCGAGTCGCGCCAACCGAATCGAACGGACTCGCCGGAACCTTCACCCGCGCAGCCGAGCGTCGCTCAAGCCGACATGTTTCAGTTCGCTTGCCTTCTGGGAACCGGCGCGCTGCTCGTAGCCACGCCTTTGCTGCCAGGTGAGGCTGCGGCCGATGCGGGATCAGGTAATGTGCTCGCATCCGGTTGGCTCGTCGTCACGGCCGGTTGGTTGGCGATGTTCGCGCTGAATCCGACGACTCGCATGCGGACCAGCCCCGCGCTGATCGCCGTTTTGGGATTCGCGATCTGGGTGGTCATCGACCTGGCATTCAAGTTCGGCTCGATTCACGCGCGACCAGCCGCCAACGTGACTCTTGTCTACGTCGGTGCCGCCGCATGCATCTTCTCGCTCGTACAGTTGCTCCAGAACGAGCGGGTGCGAAACGGAATCTTGGCGCTATTGATTGTCCTCGCAGCCGGGCTCTCCGCTCACGGATTTTACCAGTACTTTGTGTCGTCTCCGAAAATGGCGAGCGACTACTTTGAGCTCGACGAATCTCAAAAACAGCGCGAACTGATGAGCCTCAATCTCGATCCCAATCCGGGCTCAGCAGATCGGCAACACTTTGAGGACCGCCTCGAGAGCACGGAACCTACGGCCACATTCGCTCTGGGAAATTCATTGGCGGGATTTCTAGCGCCCGTCATCGTGCTCATCATCGCATCCTTGTTCACTGAAGCGACAGGCCAGCGCCGTTGGTCGTTGCTCGCCCCACTTAGCGTGTTCCTCGTTGCGTGCCTGATTTGCTTGATGCTTACCAAGAGCCGAACCGCATACTTGGCGACAATGGCCGGAGTAGCGGCATTGATTTTTGCAGCGGGCGCTAAAATCGTAGACCGCCGCTGGCTTGCGATGGGCGGAGCGGCAATCATCGTCATCGGCGCTCTGATCATGCTGGGAGTCCTTGTCGGCGGTATCGACATTGAAGTCCTCAGCGAAACTCTAAAGTCGTTCAGTTATCGCGTCGAATATTGGCGAGCCACGCTGAGCATGATTGGCGACTCACCAATCTTTGGTTGCGGACCGGGGCAGTTTCAACCGGCGTATACGGAGTACAAGTTGCCGCAAGCGAGTGAAACGGTCGCCGACCCTCACAATTTCATCTTGGAAGTTGCCGCGACGACAGGTATTCCCGGATTGCTGATGTTGTTGGCCGCGGTCGGCTTCCACGTCAGAACGGCAATGCGATCGGCCAGCGCAGAAAGCGACACGGCGCCGGTCGACGGGCAATCGCCCGAGTCGCCTACCGAAAGCGCGCTACCGCGTTGGTCCGTGGTCGCGTTGGCGATTGGAGCTGTACCCGGAGTCATACTCGCGCTGGGTGCCGGGGCCATGGTCGACCATATCCCGAACACTTGGGGACTCGTCTTTGTCATGGGCGCTCTCGTTCTCGGCTTTCCCTTGTGGTGGTTTGGCGTTGAGCTGCCCAAGAACGCCGTGGTCGCAGCATTGATTACCTGGTCGATCAACTTGCTGGCCGCGGGCGGATTCAGTTTCCCGGGCGTCGCCATCGTCGGCTGGGCACTGTTTTCGACTCTCATTTCGCAAGCGGCCACCCAAAGTTGGGAGCCGCGCCAAGGGTTCCGTTTGGCTCTGCTCATGTCGGTTGCTGCGATCGTCTTGGTCGCGATGCAGTACGGAACACGACCCCTGCAGGCCGGACTTGCCCTGTCGAACCCATTGATCTCCAACAGCTTCAAGGACGCCAAGCGGATCGGCGACGAGGCGGCTCGGAACGATCCGCTGTGGTCGGAACCGTGGCGGCACTTGGCCGCGATATACCATCAGCGTTGGGTTCAGTCCGGCAATGCGACCGACCGAACACGCTATGAGAACGCCGAATCGAAACTGCTCGATCTCGATCCTCAATCCTGGATCCGTCGTCGACAGGTCGCCGATTGGCGGCTCAATGCCTGGCGTATGCGTGGCGACAAATCCGACTTGGAGGCGGCCATCGAGGCGCTTCGACAAGCGGTCGAGCGATTCCCGAATAGCATTGAGCTTCGCGCGCAATTGGCCTGGTGCTACATGCTGTCGGGCGATCAGGACGGGGCGGTTAAGGAAGCTAAAATCGCCGTGTCTATCGACAGCCAACACCCTCACAAAGAAAACAAACTCGCCAATCTGAAAATATTCGACCCAGGCCCGAGCCCCTTCGTTCAGGGGCAGCCTGGACCTCCAAGTCATACCGGCGCCGAACCAACGATGGAGCAGATTCGTACGGCCAATGATTGAGCGAGAATGAGCAAATGAACGGTCCTCTGAATGTTGTAAAATGAGGCGTTACAGGTCACCGAGGCACACCAATGAAGATTTGGATCGGATTAATCATCGCGGCTATTGCCGGACTCGGCTTCGGCTTGGGATTAACCCAATATGAATTCGCCGGGGTTGGCAGCTTTTTGCGAGTCTCCAATACCCACGTTCCCGAGTCAGTTGATGAGAACTCGCCCGAAACGAAGGTTTCGACCAGCGACGTAAAACGCCCTCGAGCCAAAATCATCGGCGACTCGGTTTATGAGTTTGGCACGATCGAACAAGACACAAAAGATTCTCATGTTTTCAAGCTGAAGAACGAAGGCAACGCACCGCTCAAACTGGTCATCACCGGAACGACTTGCAAGTGCACCGTCGGCAAACTTGAAACCGATTCGATCCCGCCCGGCGAGATCGCCGAGATCGAGTTGACCTACGAAGCCAAGCAGCCGACAGCCGTCTACCGGCACGGGGCCACAATTCGAACGAACGACCCGGATCATCCCACGATTAAGTTAAGCGTCAGCGGCGTGGTCGAAAACCGAATCTATGTCTTGCCGACGACGATTGTCCTCAGCCGGATATCTTCCAATTCGCCTACCGAGTTTCAACTTAGCGTCTTCTCGGTTCGGCACCCCGAATTCGACGTGACCGATGTCGTTTTTACGAACAGCGAGATTGCTGAGTTCTTCGAATTCGATGTTGCTCCGTTGCCTGCCGATATGTTTCAAGGCAGCGCGGACGGCGGCAAATTGGTGACGGTCCGCACAAAGCCGGGTCTGCCGAACGGGCCGTTCCGTCAAGATCTCCGTGTTGAAACCAACTCGGGCAAACCGCTTTTCGTCCCGTTTACCGGGTCGGTCATCGCCGACGTTTCTATTGCTGGCGGAGTCAAGTTTAATTCCGACGCCAGCCTTTTTGATATGGGTCTGATTGAGCGGGGGAAGGGCGCGGAGGCGAGACTATTAGTCTTGGTGAAAGGCGAGAATCGTGACAAAATCAACGTGAAAGTCGCCGGCAGCTCGCCCAGCACTTTGAAAGCCGAACTCGGTGAGCCGACGCGAGGCAAGAAGGTCACGCGTTACCCGCTCAAGTTAACGGTCCCGCCGGACAGCCCCTCTGGCAGTTACTTGGGATCCAAGGCGTCAGGATTCGGCAAGGTGATCCTGGAGACAACCGATCCGCGCAACAAGGAGTTAACCGTTCGAGTGCGCTTCGCAATCGAATGAATGAAGGAACGCACCGACGACGTCGAGCTCTGCTGAGCCAAGTTGGGCGCGCCAAGGCAAAATGGACAACAAGGCTAAATGGACAAGGATGGATTGATGCGGCAACACGTGGTAAAGAGAAATGCGCGATTCGCGACTTGGACCGCAGCCGTCGTCGCGCTGAGCGTCTGTTTCATGATCGGTTGCCTTGGTCCGGTTGGATCGGACCATTCCGAATCAGATCTGCTACCGGCAAGCGACGACGCAGGCCCCTTGGACGAACCAGCGACAAACGCAGACGGCGACGCGATCCTACCCGGTCAGCCGGCCGACGATGCAACACCAGGACAAGAGCCTTCAAACACGCCGCCAATCGAGACACCGGCACCGAGTGAATCGACAAACTCGAATTCGACGGAATCAAAACCGGCTGAAGACGAATCGGCTGAAAACAACCCAGCAGACGAAAAGCCGGTAGACGAAAAGCCGGTAGACGAAAAGCCTGCTGAAGACAAACCGGCTGATTCCAAGCCAGCGCCGCCTGCAGAACCGCCAGCAGTATCGCCGGAGTCTGGCAAGGGTTCGGAGCCAGCGGACGCGCCGCCCTTGATTCCAGAGCCGGCCGAGCGTCCATTGTTTGAGGGCTGGCCGCAACCTCAAATGGTCTTCATGCTGACCGGCCGCCAGCTGGGTTATGTCGAACCGTGTGGTTGCACCGGACTGGAGAACCAAAAGGGCGGCTTGGCTAGGCGCCACGTCTTCCTGCAGTCGTTGCTCAAACGCAATTGGAAAGTCGCTCCGCTCGACGTCGGCAGTCAGGTCAAACGGTACGGCGCCCAGGCTGAGCTGAAGTTTCAGATGAGTACCGAAGCGTTGAACAAGATGGGCTATCGCGGGGTCGCATTTGGCGCTGAAGACTTGCTCCTTTCCGTTGACGCATTGATCTCGGCGTCCGTCGACGACAGCCCGTTCATGTCCGCCAATGCTTCCGTGCTGGATCTTTCGGCGACCCACCGGGTGTTTGAAATGGGTGGTCGCAAGATTGGGGTAACCGCTGTCTTAGGGAAGTCGGGCCAGCGTCGCATTCACAGCGATGAGGTGGAGATCACGAGCGTCGACGAAGGCCTTGCGCCGGCGCTTGCCAAGATCGGCGAAGCAGGTTGCGATTACGTCGTTGTTTTGGCGCATGCGACGCACGATGAGTCTCGGGCGCTGGCCGGCAAATATCCCAACATCGACTTGATCGTCACGTCGGGTGGAGCGGAAGAACCTGCCTACGTTCCCGAACAGATTGCAAATTCGAAGACGCGACTTGTGCAAGTTGGCGCGAAAGGGATGTACGCTGGCGTGCTCGGCCTATTCGATGATGCCGAGAGTCCGATCCGCTTTCAACGCGTACCAATGGACGCCCGTTTCAGCGACTCGCCGGACATGCTGCGACTGATGAAAACGTATCAAGCGAAACTGAAGACATTGGGACTGTCTCAGTTGGGAGTCCGCCCATTGCCTCATCCCAGCGGGCGCAAGTTCGTCGGCTCGGAAGCGTGCGCCGACTGTCATTCAACGGCTTATGAGATTTGGGAAAAAACGCCGCACGCCAAAGCGACCGAATCGATCAAGTTCCCGCGTCAACGATCCGAGATCGCTCGACATCATGATCCGGAATGTTTGAGTTGCCACGTCACCGGTTGGAATGCTGCGAAATACACACCTTATGTTTCCGGGTATTTGGACTTTTCCAAGTCAGCCGCCCTGCATGGCAACGGCTGCGAGAACTGCCACGGCCCCGGCAGTTCGCATGTGGCCGCCGAACTGGGGGACGAGGACGTTGACGAAGAAGAGCGATTGCGACGACAGTCGGGAATGCGTCTGACCAAGGCGGACGCAGAAAAGAAATGCCTTGAATGCCACGACCTGGACAACAGTCCTGATTTCCACGTACCCGGCGCATTCGCCAAGTACTGGAAGGGCGTGGAACACAAGGGCAAGGACTAAGGCAGAGACACTCGAGGTGACGAGTGCATCTTGACGAGTGCATCTTGACGTGTGCATGGTGACCAGTGCAAAGTGAACTGCTTGGAGCAAGCCGCTTCGCAGTTTGCATGCCCCGTCTGTTCTCGGTCTGCTACTGGTCGAGTTCCGCCAAGGCTTCTTCCGGTAAGTTGAAATTGGCGGAGACGTTTTGTACGTCGTCATGGTCATCGAGAAGTTCGACGAGCTTGAGAACTTTGCGGGCGCCTTCGAGATCGAGATCAACGGTGTTGCTGGGAATCCGAGTAACTTGCTTTCCTTGCACCTCGATGCTGGCGTTATCTAACGCTTCGGAGACAGCGCTGAACGTATCGGGTTCGCAGAGCACTTCAAACGAGTCGCCATCACGCTTGAGGTCGTCAGCGCCCGCTTCCAGCACGATCTCCATCAGCGAATCCTCGGCGACGTTTTCCGCTGGGATGAGAAAGAGTCCCTTGCGTTCAAACAGATAGGCCACGCAATTGGTGGGGCCGAGTTTGCCGTCTTGGGTTTCGAACAGTTTTCGAACTTCCGGCGCGGTGCGATTGCGATTGTCGGTGAAGACATCGAGCATGATGGCGACGCCGCACGGTCCATAACCTTCGTAGACGATCTCTTCGACATTGCCGCCGTCCAATTCGCCGGTGCCCTTTTTAACGGCCCGGGCGATGTTGTCTTTCGGCATACTGACGGCTTTGGCGTCAGCAATCGCCGTTCGCAGGCGAATGTTGGTGTCCGTGTCGCCTCCGCCCATTTTCGCGGCGATGATAATGGCCTTGGAGAGCTTGCTCCAAAGTTTGCCGCGTTTGTTGTCAACCAGGGCTTTCTTGTGTTTGATGCCCGCCCAGTGGGAGTGTCCAGCCATCGGTTGCTCTGATTCGTGGAAATGGGAAGACGAGGATATGCCGTCTGGCAAGAAGGCGGGCTTATCGAGGTTTCTTTTTGGCTAGCCGTTTGCTCGCCGACTTTTTCGTTGACTTTTTCGTTGACTTTTTCGTTGACTTTTTCGTTGACTTTT
>CAZMNY010000002.1:0-220436 GCA_964567745.1 uncultured Pirellulaceae bacterium
AGTACACCCCAGAGGATTCGAACCTCTAACCTTCGGTTCCGTAGACCGATGCTCTATCCAATTGAGCTAGGGGTGCGGATTATTTTTTTGACCTATGGGATTTCTTGTCGCTTGGTCGTTTGGGAATTGTCGTAAATCCTGTCTGGTTCTGCAAGTGGGGCGCCGATTGGACCAGGGAATACCTAGGGGCATCCTGATGTGCACACTTCGCGCGCTGATTTTTGCATCGTTTTTCTGTAGGGACAAATTGCCTTTTCGGCCATAATATCTGCCACGTTTAATCAACCCGTCCCCTTCCTTCTTTTGCAAACGAATCACAACGCTGGACACGCCACGAATGGACGACTTGCGAAAACAATCGGACTCAAGGACTCGGGCCGGTTTTGCTTCCTTCGCAAGCGAGTCGGCTCGGTCGCCGATGGATTAGGCGGATCGGACCTAACGCTCGCTTTGTGAAATCCAAAAAGGAGTGTTACATGTCATTTCTATCGAGACCGCCTTCGTCGTCGAAGCCCGCGAAACCGAACGCCGCATCGGCCAGGTCGGTTACCGTCAACGCGGCTTTTCTGCTCGAAATCAAAGAGGTGCATTCGGACCTCCGCGACGAACTCGCATCTCTTCAACTCCTCTGCTCTCGGCCGATCTCTGTTCGCTCCCAGAGCGGCGAACTCGTGCAAAGACTCGCCGACCTGCTCGACAAATTGGCGCTCCACTTCAGCTTGGAGGAAGCCTACGGCTACTTCGATGATCCGGTCTATGTCAACGCCGCGTTTTCACAGCGAGTTGCCGATCTGCGAAATGAACACGCGATCCTCTACACCCAACTGTGCCGACTCACCGACGAAGCCGACACCCTGCTGAGACGCAACAAACTCGCCGCACTCACCACCATCGTCCCCGTCGCCTTCGACCGCTTCGCCAAAAGGCTGCTCAGGCACGAAGAGGAGGAAATGGAATTGACTCAAGAAGCATGGTGCAACGACCTCGGCGTCGGAGACTAATCGAGACAACTCGACACAATTGATCGCCGACGATGGAAGCTGCCGAAATGACACCGGCGCGAGACGCGCACAGCGAACGAGTCAAATGCCGGCTTGCTCGCTACGATCTCAGCGCCGCCTGAGAATCAGCCGCATCATCCAACATGACGCCTTCGGCCGCCAGCAGTCGGCGTTTGAGCGAGACGCCGTCGGGTGCCGAGAAACCGCCGATCGAATTCGCCGCGACAACGCGATGACAAGGTACGATCAAAGGGAAGCGATTCCTCGCCATCACACCGCCGGCAGCGCGCGCCGCTCCGGGCGATCCGGCACGCTTAGCCAACTCGCCATAACTGATCGTTTCGCCTCGCGGGATCTCTCGACATGCCTGAACGACCCGCTGCCGAAACTCAGTGTGGTCCGAAAGATCTAACTTGACATTCAGCAACGAGTCGACTCGACGCCCCTCCAATACCTCGATCAGGCGGTCAAGCTGGCGCTGGTCGCGATCGACAGGCGAACGTAACGATCGAGCGGCCGATGAACTCAAGTCGCTGACAACGTCTTGCGGAGAATGGCGACCAAACGCGAATCCTGCCAACCCCATGTCACTCCAGCAAGCACCAACCCAGCCGTATTCGGTCTGCCGAACCAGACAAACGTCCTGATAACAGTCGACAACCATCGCGAAGCCTCATCCTTCGAGTCACAAACGCGGCGCGAATCGCCATAGGAAAAAAGGTGATGGAATGGGAGTGAGTGTCCAATCCAACTCAACCCGTTCAGGCGATTCGCCGGTCCAAGTTTTTGCGGCGTAATCGGCAAACGAACCGTCTATCCCTCTTTGACAGCTCAATTTGCCGCATTCTATACTGACTCGTGTGAGACACAATACATTGCCCGTCATTACGATGCTCCTTTCGCGATGCTGCAAACCGATTGCATCGGCGACTCATTTTCGCCGACTCAGATCGGATATCGCCGTGCGACAAACGGCTCGCCTCGCGAACCGAAACCGCCGGTCAGGCACGCTCGTTCTTTGACATACCCAGGAGTCTTTCCCGCATGAGCCGATATGGAATGTTGAGCGACGACTATTACGTCAATATGAATCTCAACACGGAGATGGAACTCCCGCAAACGCGCGACGGCGTGTTGCACTTTTTCGAACAGATGAAAAAGAAGTATCCGTCGATGCGAAACTTCTACGGACGCGAACGAGGGGAATTCGTTCTGGAGGAAGATAAGGAGCCGGGCTCGTATCGCTGGGTGGCTGTCGAAGGCCGCCGCATCTCGTCCGGTTACGTCAATCCGCCGAGTTGGGAAGACGCGATCGACCAGCACAGCACAGTGCTGACCCAAGCTCCTTATTCAATCTCCGTCAGCCCGCTCGATTGCGAATCCCTCAACGTGATGATGGGCTTCGACTTTACCTATCGCGGCAACCACAACGAATTGCTGATGGAGGCCCTCGGCGTCTGCCCGGCCTTCGAGAAGCTGACAGAAATGGAAGGCGCCACAGTCGTTGGCAACGAGCCGGCCATTCAAATCGCTCTGGACGAAGACTGCCGCATTCAATGCCGCCTGAGTATCGAGACGCGCACGAGTGCGTACCATGTGCGCACGCGAGAATTTCCAGAAGAGCAGATAAGCGTCTATTTAACGGCTCGGCGCTACGGAAGCCTCGATGTGGGCGAGTCGTTTGAATCGGCGATGATGGGCCTGGGAGATACCTGCCGGCGAATCGTCGATGAGCATGTGCTCGAACAAATCCTTCGCCCGCTTCAACACGCGATCGCGATCAAGTGAGCGATCATGAGTCGTCCGCGTCGAGTCTGCTTTCGAGCTCGCCAGTTTTGGCGAGATCTTGCGGCCGCGTTGGGAGATAAATCGTGCGTAGTCGCTTGCAGCCGAATGCCAGCTAGGGTTAGATAGAGCGAATGTTGTCGCGCCGCGCCGTTGTGCCCTTGCCCGCGCGGATGAATTCGCGATTCGTCCAACGCCTTCGTCGGAGCCGCTGTGCCCATGATTTCTCGCCGAACTTCTGCGATCGTCCTTCTCGCCGCGTGCCTGCTGGGTGCAGCACTCAACGGCTGCGGGGCCAAGTCCACCGACCAAAAGCCTGTCTTTGTTCGCAAAGTCGGTTACTCGGCCATGTCGCTGACGAACCCCTTCTTTCAAGTCATCGCTGACACGCTCCAAGAGGAAGGCGAGCAGTACAACCTCGAATTCAACGTCGACGACGCCGACGGCAAGGCTGACTTGCAGACCAAGCAGATCGAAAACTACATCGCTTCGGGCATGGACGCGATTGTCATCAACCCAGTCGACAAAACAGCGCTCGGACCCGCGATCAAGAAGGCGAACGAAGCTGGCATTCCCGTCTTCACTTGCGACCTGCAAAGTACGGCGAAAGGCGCCAAGATCGCCGCGCATATCGGAACCGATAACCTGCAAGGCGGCCGCCTCGCAGGCGACGCGATGATCGAGGCGATAGGCGAGCAAGGCGGCAAGATCCTGGTGCTGCATTACAAACAGGCTAATTCATGCGTGCTTCGAGTCGACGGATTTCGAGAAGTGATCGACAAGCACAACAAAGAACACGAAGACCGAAAGATCGTGATTGTCGCCGAGCTCGAAGGAGGCGGCTCGCGAGAAGTCGCCAACAAGGCAATGGCCGACGCGTTGCAGGCGACCCCGGATCTTGTGGGCGTGTTCGCGATCAATGACCCGTCCGCTTTGGGAGCTTGGCGGGCCATCAATGGCGTGGAAAAGACGGACCAAATCACCATCATCGGTTTCGACGGCGCACTCAATGGGAAGCTGGCGATCAAGGAGGGCAAGATCTACGCCGACCCGATACAGTTTCCAAAGAAGATGGCAAAAGAAACGATCGCCAACATTATCACCTACATCAACGGCGATGAAGTGCCGGCGGTCACCTTGATACCGACCAAGCTGTATCGCAAAGCGGACGCGGACGCGGATCCCGAATTAGATTCGCAGCCGAAGGCCGAATGAGCAGCGACTCCGACAATCCCGCTCCGCTGCTTCGCATGCGCGGCGTGAACAAACAATTCCCGGGCGTTCGCGCTCTGCAGGACGTCGACCTCGATCTGTATCCGGGCGAAGTGCTCGCGTTGATGGGCGAGAACGGCGCGGGCAAGAGCACGCTGATGCGAGTGCTCGGCGGATCCACCCTCGCCGACTCGGCCTCGATCGAAATCGGCGGCCGCCCCACCCTGATCGCCTCGCCCGCTGATTCGCAGCGCCATGGCGTTGGCGTCATCTATCAAGAATTCAATCTCGCTCCCGAGATGTCCGTTCGCGAAAATGTGTTTCTCGGCCAGGAGCAAGGTTGGTTGCGCCCGGATCAGGAACGCCGAAAGTCGCGAGCTCTGTTTGATCAGATCCAGACGCACATCGAACCCGATCAATTGGTCAAGGAGCTTTCGGTCGCCGAACAACAGGCGGTCGAAATCGCGAAAGTGTTGGCGATGGACGCGCAAATCATCGTCATGGATGAACCGAGCGCTGCGCTCTCGCCGCGCGAAGTCGAAGGGCTCTTCCAAACCGTTCGCGGACTGACCGCTCAGGGCATTGGTATCATCTATATCAGTCATCGGATGAGTGAGATCTTTGAGATCGCGGACCGAGTGATGGTAATGCGCGACGGCCGCCATGTGTCGACAAACTCAATCCAGGATGTAACTCGCGAACAGATCATTGAGGCGATGGTCGGAAGGACGCTCGACCAGGAGTTTCCCAAGAGGCCGACGACTGTTGGCGAAACGCAACTCGCTGTGCGAGGCCTGACTCGTGGTGACGCCGTCCGCGATGTTTCGTTTGAGGTCCGAGCGGGAGAAGTCCTCGCACTGACCGGTTTGATGGGAGCTGGCCGCACCGAAACGGCTCGGCTCATTTTCGGTGCCGACCACATGGACTCGGGTCAAATCGAACGAGACGGAAAGGTCGTCCCTATACGATCGCCGCGAGACGCGATTGCCGAGGGCATTTGTTTGCTGACCGAGGACCGTAAGAACCAAGGGCTGGTCCTTCCACTCTCCTGCCAAGAAAACTTCGCACTCCCCAACATGAGTCGCTTTGCGGCTCGCGGGGTTCTGAACAATCGAGCCGAGCGAGAGAGTTTCGAACAATACATCGAAATGTTGAAAATCCGCTTGGCCTCGCCGGACCAACCGGCGGAGACGCTCTCCGGCGGGAACCAGCAGAAACTGGTCCTCGCCAAATGGCTTCAACACGATGCGCGCGTGCTTATTTTTGACGAACCAACTCGCGGCATAGACGTCGGAGCCAAGTATGAAATCTATCTGTTGATGAATCGGCTCTGCGAACAGGGAAAGGCGATCATCATGATCAGCAGCGAGCTTCAAGAGGTGATTGGCATGGCCGACCGCATTATCGTCATGCACGAGGGGCGGGTCACCGGAGAGATCGAAGACGCGGCAAATGCGACACAACAACAAATCATGGACCTCGCCGTCATCTGATATCGAACAGAATTCTCTCACACCGCGAGGAATCAGCGTTGGCCGATCCAAGCCAAACAAAACGACTCGGCTCGCGAGCCTTGCAACTGCTGAGCAGGCATTCGTCAGCAGTTGTTCTGACGACGTTGTGCGTAATCTACAGTATCGCCACCTTCGACGAACAACATCCGACAAGCGCGTCGGCCGGCACGACGCTGGGCAGACGAGTCGCGCAAATGAGGCAAAATCAAGACGCGGTTTTGATTTTTGTTCGAGACACGTCGGCCGACCGGAAATTCGCGGACGCTATCCGCGCCGAGATTTCCAACGAGATTCGAGTTGAACAAGTGCGCGGCACTCCGCGCCACCTGGCGTTGGCGCTCAATCGACTCGGTGAAGAAGAAATTAGCATTGCGGTTGTCGCAACCCACTACGCCGGAAGCATCGTTGGTCCGCTGCAACCGGAATTGCTCAAGGTTAAGAAAGCGAAATATCCGTCGCTGCGTGAGCTCGAAGTTGTGTATCCACCGAGTTACTACTGGCCGAGTTTTCTCACCAGGTCGAATCTGATCAACGTGATCAACCGCAACGCGGATGTGGCGATTATCGCGATCGGCATGACGATGGTGATCATTGCGGCCGGGATCGACCTTTCGGTCGGCAGCGTCCTCGCCTTGTCCGCCGTTCTGACGGCCTTCGGAATTCAGACATTTGCGGGCGGGGGCGACGTTGGGATTGTCATGTTGCTGCTCTGCGGCCTTGTCGCCGTTGTGGCGGCGGCGCTGGTCGGAGCTTTCTCTGGCGCGGCGAGCACCTACTTCAACGTGCCATCCTTCGTCGTCACGCTGAGCGTCATGATGATGGCCAGAGGCGGGGCATTCATGCTAGCGGGATCGCCTGACGGAGTGACTGTCGATTCGCAATTGTTCTCTCGATTCGCCAACGGTTCGTTTCTGGGCGCGCCCAACCCGATCTGGTTGATGCTTGTCCTCTACGCGTTGGCCCACCTGATGATGACCCGCACAGCGATTGGACGCTATATCTATGCGGTGGGCGGAAATGCCGAAGCAGCGCGGCTCTCCGGCGTGCCGGTCAACACGGTGCGAGTCTCAGTGTTCGCCATTTGCGGAGGGCTTGCGGGGCTATGTGGCGTGATCAGCGCGTCGCGATTCGAGACGGGACTGCCTGGCGCCGGCCAGCTGTACGAGCTCCAAGTGATCGCAGCCGTCGTTGTCGGCGGAGCGAGTCTGTCGGGCGGATCCGGTCGCATTTTAGGAACCTTGAGCGGCGCCATGATACTGGCCGTGATCGAAAACGGCCTCAACATGGCTCACGTCGGCACCTATGAAAAGATGATCGTCTTCGGCGGCCTGATCCTCACCGCAGTCCTGCTCGACCAAGTCAAGAAGCGCTGAAAACGGGAGCCGTCCATTTGCCTGGGATCCGTGCGAGCCACCAACCCTGGCAGGCTGGGCAATTGGCGCGACCATAGACCTGGGGCAGAGCAAGGCTTGCGCCGACTACTCACCGCCAGCAGTAAATTCATCGCGTCCTCGCCTGCGGCATCGGTATTGGGGTTAAACGAGTCTCACGCAACCTGGCCACGACGGCGAGTGGATTGCTAGCACTCGCGGCGCGCTGATAGCGGATTGGCGTAGGAGATAAACTCGGTCGAGGTTAAACTACGCAACCTATTAGAGTTCGTGCAATGGGTGCGGTTCAGCTTGGATCGTTGAACGCACCGATACCGTTCGCGAAGATCCCACCCATGGAGGGAAGTCGCGACGGTGAAGCCAACAGCACAAAAACGTAGCGCAGGGAGGTGCCAACGATGGGCGAGTCGTTTCGCTTTTTGCACGCGGGCCAACTTCATCTTGAGCAACCCGTATCGGGCTTGGGTGAGATACCTCACCACATGCGCGACACGTTAATTGACGCCCCTGTGACTTCTGCTGAGCGAGTGTTTGACGCCGCGATCGGGGAAGAGGTCGACTTCGTTCTGCTGACGGGCGACGTCGTGCAACCGCAACTCGCAGGCCCTCGCGTTCTCTCTTTCCTGCTCGATCAGTTCGACAAACTGCAACAGCATGACATCGCGGTCTATTGGGTCGGCGGCGAGGTCGACACACCGGACCGATGGCCGGAAGCGGTCGGGTTGCCGCCGGGCGTTCATTACTTTTCGGCCAATCAAGTCGAAGAGATTTCGCATGTCCGCGATGAGACGTCGATCGCAACGATTTTAGGCAAGAGCTACAACGGTCGACGACAAATCGTCTGCTCCGAGTTTCGCGCCGATTCCGCTCAACAATTTATCATCGCCGCCGCCTACGGTACGGCTCCCGCGGACGCGATGGACGCGACCAACGTCGGTTACTGGGCGTTGGGCGGAGCGAAGGAGCGAGCCACGGTCGCCTCAAGCCAACACATGACGGCCCACTATTGCGGCACGCCGCAGAGCCGTTCGGCCGAGCAGACAGGCGTGCAGGGCTGCACGATTGTATCCGTTGATGGCGAAGGACGCTGCAACACGAAGCTTGTCGCCTGCGATGCCGTGCGCTGGGAGCGGGAGCGAATCTCGCTCGACTCCGACGCGACGAAAGAGACTCTCCTGCGTCGCATGCAGGAACGCATTCAAGTTTTGTCGAACGATTGCGGCGATCGACCCGTGGTTGTCGAGTGGCTGGTTCAATGTGAAGGAGCATTGGGCCGTCGACTTCGCGGCGGGGCCGTTGTCGATGAGATCATCGCCGACTTGCGAAAGAGATATGGCGAGCAGTCGCCACCCATTTGGAGTGCTCGACTGACAGCGGCTTTGCCTTCGGTTTTGCCGTCGACGTGGTACGAAGAGGACACGATTCGGGGCGACTATTTGCGGGCAGTCCGGCGTTTTCAGTCTGGCGGTCCGGGGCTGATCGATTTGCAGAAAATGTTGTCTGCCAATCACGATGCGGGCTTAATGAGTGCGGTGACGGATTTGAGTTATGTCGATTCGCCAGAAAGCATCTTGCGCGAGGCCGAGGTGGCCGGAGCTGATTTGCTCAGCGGAGAGATTGATGCTGCCTGAGCGATATTTTGCGCGACAATGCCGGCGGCAAGTCGCGTTGGGGCTGAGTTAGTCGCGGCCGAAAAGGATTTCATTACGGCCGTTTCGCAAACCTGCAAGAGGAGTTGCAGTCGTGAAAATCACGGACGTGCGAGTAGATGGGTTTGGCGTCTGGTCGGGACTCGAGGTCCGCGATCTATCGCAAAACATGACCGTGTTTTTTGGCCGCAATGAAGCGGGCAAAACCACTCTGATGCAATTCATTCGCACCGTACTCTACGGGTTCTCACCTCACCGCCGCCAACGTTATTTGCCGCCGCTGCACGGCGGCGCGCCCGGCGGGTCCGTTTGGGTCTCTACGGCGGCCGGACCGATGGAGCTGTCCAGGAAAATCAAACTGGGCGATCCGGTCAAGTCGCCTGGCGAAGCAGTCATTCGCTCTGAAGACGGCGCGGTCCAGGGCAACCACCAACTCGTCGCCATGATCGGTGATATCGACGAATCGATTTTCAGCAACGTGTTCGCCGTCGGGCTCCGCGAATTGCAGGAACTCGGCTCGCTCAACGACACCGAAGCGGCGGACCAGCTTTACAAGATGACCAGCGGAATGGACCGAGTTTCGCTAGTCGACGTGATGCGCCGTCTATCGAAGTCTCGCAATCAACTGCTGGGAGAAGCCCAAGCCAACTCGGAAATCGCGGAGCTGGCGAAGCAGCAAGAATCGCTGCAGCGCGAACTCGAAGATCTCGGACAGGGCACTCGCCGCTGGACTAGCTTGGCAGCTCAGCGAACCGCGCTGCAACGCGAGATCGCTCAGCTCGAACAAAAGACGGAAGGTCTCGAACGCGATTCGCGACTGATTGAAATCGCCCGGCAAGCCAAAGAGCCCTGGTTCGAACGAGTCGCCACGATTCGCCGCCTCGAAGGAATGGGCGCCGTGGCCGAATTGCCAATGGATTCCATTCAGCGGATCGGCAAGATCAACGAACTGATGGATCGTCGACACAACCGGCTCGATGAACTGATCACTCAGCGGGGCCTGATCAAAGAAGAGGCGGGTGCCCTGCCGATCAATCGCGATCTCTGGCAGCATGCGGCTCGCGTTGAAGCGCTATGTGAACACGCCCAGTGGATCTCATCGCTGACAAACCAGGTCGATCGTATCCGCCCCGAAGTCGAAGAATTCGAGATGGAGTTGGAAGCACAGCGAGCGCGGCTGGGCGTTTCGACTGGAATTTCAAAAGATGGGCTGCCCGAAGTTAACGCCAAAGCGCTCGCATCGGTGCGAGCACCAGCAAAAGTGCTAGGGGAAGCCAAGAAGCAGCTCGAACTGGCGGAGGAAGAACGAGCTCAATACGAAGCGGAGCTCGAAAAGACGACGACTCGATTCAAGCGGGCCGCAAAGGAGCGCGGCGCAACGAGCTTGGCGTCGACGATCGCCGATGCGGCCGACGCGGTCGATCTGATTCAGAAACGAATTGGAGCGGAAGAACGGCTCGACAAGCTGGCTCGCGAGAAACGCGAACTAGAAGAGGACCGCCTTGACGCGATGGACGCCCAGATCCTCTACCCCCATCACCACGCGATCACTGCAGCAGCCGTCATACTTGGCGTTACGGCCGTGCTTGCGTCCGCGGTCTTCTACAGTTCATTGGGCACTTTGACTTGGGTCGGGATCATCGGCGGCGCCTTCACCGCGATTGGCGGCTTTATCTACAAGTATGTCAAAAAGCAGGAAGCCGAGGATGAAACGCGAGACTGCGAGCGCAACCTGCGCACGCTGGAAGAGACGATCAAACGAGCCAAAAAGGATCGTGACCAACTCGACCGAGAGTTGCCTAGTGGCGGCGGATCGTTGGACCGGCGGCTGGCCGATGCGGAGTCGCATCTCAATTCACTCGAAAGCATGACGCCGATGGAGAACGAGCTCGAGTCGGCGGAACAACGGTTTGACGACTTCGAACGCGCCGTCGATGACGCTCGCCGAGACCTCAAGAAAGCGGAAGCGGCCTGGCACGATACACTAAGCCGCCTGGGACTTCCCACGAGCCTTTCGCCTAACGACATCCGCAAGCTGGCCAGTTCCTTCGACCTGATCCGCTCGACTCGAAAACAACTTGAAGTGCGCCGCGAAGAACTGCAGGCCCGCGAACGCGAACTCAAAGCGGTCGTATCGCGAATCGGCCAAGTCATGGGTGAGGTCGGCGTGAAGCCGATCGACGAAGACCCGCTCGATCGGCTTCACCAGCTGTCTGCGGAGCTGGGAACGCAGAAGAAATTGATCGAACGACGGTCCGGCTTGAAGCGACAGTTTCGGCAATGCAGCAAGGAAGCCGGACGCTACGGCCGAAATCTTCGCAAGCTGTCGATGGAACGAGCCGCGTTGCTCGACAAAGCGGGAGTCAATGACGAAGAGTCGTTGTCGGTGCTGGCCAACCGATTTGAACAGTTCAAGTCGCTGACTCAGGAACGGGAACGGCTTAACGAGCAACTTACCGCGATGGTCGGCGTTCATTATGAAGAGTCCGAATTGGCCGATGTTTTTTCGCAGTACAGTGAAGCGCGTCTCGAGCCAACATGGGAAAAAGTCACTGAAGAGCTGACTGAGGTTCAACACAAGACCGGCGCGTTGCATCAAGAGTTGGGCGGCGTCACGCAGGAAATGAAGGCCCTTACCGTCGACCGCCGGCCCGCTGAAATTCGACTCGAGCTCGACGCAATCTCGCACCAGCTCAAACAGGCGGTCAAACACTGGCAAGTTCTGGCGGTGTCAGGACTGCTGCTCGAATCGACTCGTCAGATCTACGAGACGGAACGCCAGCCCGAGACGTTGCTCGAAGCCTCGCACTTCCTCAAAGACTTAACGGACGGACAATACCGACGCGTCTGGACGCCGCTCGAGCAAGACACGCTGATGGTCGATGACGTCAACGGCGACTCGTTGTCCGTCGACTTCCTCAGCCGCGGAACGCGAGAGAGCGTGTTCCTGAGTCTGCGACTCGCACTTGCCTCTGCTTACGCGCGACGCGGCGCCATGCTGCCGATGGTGCTCGACGACGTGCTCGTCAATCTGGATGGGCGGCGAGCTGAGGCGGCCGTGCGTGTCCTGCATGAATTCGCCAATGGCGATCGCCAGCTCCTCCTATTCACTTGCCATGAGCATATCGTCGAGCTGTTTGCCGAACAAAACATCGAAGTCCGCGAACTTCCGCGACACTCGGAGATTGCGGGCATCGTCGAGCCCAACGTGATCGAATACGAAGAGGAACTCGTCGAGGAAGAAGTTTACGAAGAAGAGGAATGCGAAGAGGAGCCGGAAGAAGAGGAATGCGAATACGAGCTCGTCGACGTGGAAGAGGAGGCCGCCGAAGCCGAGGATGAGGAAGAGATCGAGGATGAGGAAGAGATCGAAGCCGAAGGTGAGCTCGAGGAAGAAGAAACGGAAGCGGACGGCGACGAGGAAGCCGAGCTCGAAGAGGATGAAGAGGACGAGGAAGAGGCGGAGTACGAGGACGAAGAGGAAGCCGAAGCAGAGGACGAAGAGGAAGAGGACGAATACGGGGAAGAAGAGGCCGAGTACGAGGAACAGGACGAGTTTGACAAGTCGTTTACTTGGGAGTCCCCAGATATGTGGAACGGAGCGTCGCCGTCAGAGTGGAGCGACGACGAGGCGGCTGAGGGCGAAGCGGCCTAAGCTGTTGCCGGTCTCACCCAGACGACGATCAAGGTGACTCCGCGGCGAAAGAGAACAAGCGAGGGGCGGGCGAATAGGCCAGTTGCATAATTGGCTTTCCCAAATTACCTGGAAACGGTTACATTATCTCGACCACAGAAACGCGACGAATGGATCGCGCGTTGCGGTTGAGGGAGATTGGACATGAACGGAGTCGTGTTGCTATTGGCTTTGGCCACGCCAACAGTGGATTACGGTTGGCGTACGACAGCCGGCGGCGGCGTCGAGTGCATTGTGCAGGTCGAACCCGCCTTGCTTTCTTCGATGGTCGACGGCGATACCAGGCACGCTTCCGCGCGCGATATCGCCCCAAGTTCAGCCCCCAAACGCTTCATTCTGCAGGTCGGGCGCGATGCACTTCCGCGAGAAACTCTGCCCGCGTCAGAGGTCAGCCCGGCGACCTACGCTGGCACCGATCCTCAATCCTTCCCCAATGCGTCGCTCGTACGTTACGGCTGGCGGGCGCTTGATAATGGTGAGGTGGAATGCCTGCTTCGCATCGACCCGCGATTGGCTCAAGCTGTTTTAGAGGGGCGAGCGTCCGCGAAACTCGTGGGCGGCGAAATGCCTCAAACGGATCGTCGGATCCAGTTCGTCGTGCAAGTTAGCAATGGCGACCTGCCGCGCGATGCGGTGACTGCGAAGTCTTTGATTCAGCAAGTCGGTTACTCCGGCCGGACCGAATCTCCAGCGCCTCGTCCAATCGAACTTGCGACAGCCGATCATATCGCGATCGGCGATGATGCTGCGATCGACTCAGGACGCACCGTTTTTGAAACTCAACTGCAATTGCGGCGAGGAGGCGCGGACTCTCAATTTGAATCAAGTGAGCAGCTGAGCCCTCGCTCCACGACGATCACCGATAATTGGAATGACCGAAGTGGCGGAGCGCCGATTGCGAGGATTGGCGATACGTCTTCGACTCGCATTGCCGACAGCCGATTCAGCGGTGGATCGACAGCGGGTCCGGCCACCGGCCTTGGCGGAGGATCGAGCCGTTATGGGGGAGCGCCGCAACCTCCTCGCGAACCGGCTGGCGGATTGCAGATTCGTTATGGCGATACCGAGAGTCAAGGTGGAGGTTTGGTAGGAAGTCAATACGGCCAATCGCCGACGGCGGGCGACGCTGGCCGATATCAACCGACAACCGGTCAGCCTTACACGCCGGCGGCACCGCCGTTGGGACCGTCTTCGTACGCTGCCGAACGACAGCGAGACCAGGCGCGAACGCCACTCGCACCGACTCAACAACCGCTCGCGCCTCCAGCCTACACCGGTCCGCAGAGATCAGGTCAATTGCCGCAATACGGTGGCGGGCAAAACAACTACGCCCCACGAAACAATTACCCAAATCAGTATGCGACCGGCCAGAACGTGGCGGGTCAGAATGCGGGCGGACAATTTCCCGTCGGCGGTCCGCCGAATACGGGCGTCGCTCAAGGTAATGACCCGCGAGTCGCCGCTCGCGGATCGTATGCCGGCCCGTTTGCCAAATCGCCTGCGCAAAACAGCTCGGTCACTCCGGCGGTGATTGGCGGAAACGCCGAAGGGCTCGCCGCCGACAAGCTTGCCATCGAGAAACTTAAAGCAGAGAAGTTAGCCGCCGAGACGAAACTGGCCGAAGCCGAGGCCAAATTGAAACAATCCAACACGGCTGGACCTCAGTCTGGGATGTGGATAGCCGTCGTCATGCTCCTTCTACTGTCGCTTGCGGGAAACATGTACCTAGGGCACACAGGCTGGACTCTTTATCGGCGTTATCGCGCAATTACCGATGACATGCGTGCGGCCAGCGTCTCATCATCCTTCTCCGATGATGCGAACGAAACGCCTCTCGCGAGCAGGCGACGTCGCCGCGGCCGTCTTGCGGCTCGATATTAAACCCTATTGACCGAAGCCACGGAGCTCCTTGTCGGGTCAACCGCGGCAGAAATCCTCCGTGAATCACGCAACCGCTGCGCAGAGCGTGTACAATCACGCCATCCCTAAGCGCCTCGGTGGTTTCTACGATTCACGGAGTTGATCATGCGCACGCTCAGCGTCTTCGTTCTTATCCTGACATTGGCGCCCGCTCTACAGGCGGCTGACTGGCCGCAATTTCGTGGACCGAACTGCAGCGGCGTGGCCAAGATCAAAGCGTCGCTCCCAGCGAAGTTTTCGGCCAAGCAAAACGTGAAATGGTCGGCGGAAGTCGGCGATGGAATCGGTAGCCCCATCGTTGCGGCCGGCCGCTTGTTCGTTAACGGCATGACAAGCAAAGACACGATTAGCTTGATCGCCTTTGACGCCAGTTCGGGCGAACAACTTTGGCGTCGCGATTGGAAGACCGGCCCTCTGGCTGAAATCCACAAGACCAATAGCCAAGCCGCGACAACGCCGGCCGCCGATGACGAGCGAGTCTACTTCTACTTCAGCACGCTCGGACTGCTGGCTGTCGACGCGGCGACAGGTCGCGATGTCTGGCACAAGAAGCTGCCGACGCCGTTCTTTGTCTTTAAATGGGGTGCCGGCATGTCCCCGATCCTGCACAAGGACAAAGTCATCTTCTGTCAAGACGACGACCTCAACCCGGCGATGTACGCGTTCGACAAAGTGAGCGGCGAACTGCGTTGGAAAGACGATCGACTCGACATGGCGGTGAACTACTCGCATCCCGTCATTTGCCGAACCAACGGCCGTGATGAAATCGTTGTCGCCGGCACCGGGATGTTGGTCGGCTACGACCCCGATTCCGGCAAGCGAAAATGGCGAGCCAGTGTGTTGCTGCGAAACATCAAAACCACTCCTATCGTGCGCGATGGCGTGATCTACATTTCGCTTCAAAGCGCCGGCATCGCCAACCAATGGCTAGCGTCGGTGGACCGAGCTGAAACGGGCAACAACGACAACAAACTGGATCGCGATGAAATTCAAGCGTTCGTCGGCGACCTGAAAGTGCCTCCCGCGTTTTTTGAAAGGACGTTCGGGCGCGGCGATCTCAACAAGGACGGCTATCTGGAAGGCAAGGAACTCGACTTGGCCTTTCTGCACCCCGACAACTTTGCCGGCGCCGACTTTACCGCGTCCGGCGATGCCGCTGCCGCTCAATATGTGATGGCCGTACGCGGCGGTGGCGAGGGAGACGTCACGAAGACGCACGTGCTTTGGAAGAAGCCGACAAAATACACCGACCATATTGTCTCGCCCTACGTCGCCGACGGTCGCATGTTTCTGATTAAGGAAGGCGGCATCAGCACGGTCTTTGGCCTGGCGGAAGGCAAAGCGATGAGAAACGCCAAACGACTCGGCAAGGGCGGCAGCTTTTTCGCATCGCCGGTCGGTGCCGACGGAAAGATCTTTATCGCTGGTGAAAATGGGCTCGTTATCGTGCTGAAGGACGACAAGAGCTATCGCGAGTTGGCTCTAAACGACATGGGCGAGAGCATTCTCGCCACGCCCGCAATCAGCGACGACGGCCTCTTCATTCGCACGCGAACCAAGATCTACTGCATCGGCAAATAACCGCGCAGTGGTTCCTTTCGGCCGTTTACCCCCCCCTCCTTGCCGCAGGCGAGGCAGCGGATTCGTTGCTTTACGAGACAACTGAAACCACGTTGTCAGGCAGTTTGAAAGCACTGGCAAGCCAGTGGCACGCAAGACAGTGGCGACGGGCTTCGCTTACTCTGAGTCGTCAGCCGGGTCCGAGTCGCCGCTCGTTGTCGATTCGTTCGACGACGCATCTGACTCGTCGGATTTCGGCAGCTCGACAGTGCATTCCGAGCTTTCGTCCAACGTCGCCGCCGCGACGCCGCTTGTGCCGCCCGCGCCGCCGGCTAGGAATGCCAGTCCGCCCACCGAGCTCTTCTCGAATTGGACGAGTTCACGGTGCAAGATGTTGAGCAGCGTCTGTAGAAAGACAACGACCATGGGTCCCACGAGGATACCGATTGGTCCGAGCGTCTTGACTCCGCCGAGCACGCTGAGCAGAGCGAGCAAGGGGTGCAATCGCGACTGTCCGTGGAGCACGGCCGGCTTGATAAAATTGTCAGCGGTCGAGACGACTCCAGCGCAGTAGATCGCCAACAGTATCGCCGCCACCGGTCGTCCTTCGACAAAGTAGAGCCAGGCACAAACGGGTCCCCAAGCTCCAAATGTTCCGACCATCGGGATCAGCGCCAGGACGCCCGTCAGCACCATCATCAAAAAGACGGCGTCGACGCCCGCGATCGCATAGCCGATCCCGGCCAACAACGCTTGCACTCCGGCAGCCAACAGGGTGGCCAACAACACGGCTCGACTAATCCTCACGAACTCATCGAGCAACTCCTGCTCGTATCGGTCGTCGAGCGGCGAGAGATGCATCACGGTCTTTACCATCGCCGGACCGTCGCTGAGAAAAAAGAAGAACGCGATGACGGTAATCAGACCGCCAAAGAGAAGTTTGGCGACGACCGATGTCGTTGAACTCGTAATCTTGACTAGAATCGGTTGAGTCTGTGAGACGGCGTTGCTTGTGAGTTGGTTCCACTGTTCCTCGGACGGGTTCGCCAACTCGGTGACGTAGGCCCAATACGTGCCGCCAAGCGAATCGATCTTCCAATCGCGGAACTCGCGATGCAGTGCATTGACTTCATCCTCGAGCGAAACGCCCTCGGCGGTCTCCGGCCATTTGTCGACCCTTTCGATTAGCGCCGTCAATTCGTGGCCCGTATCGATCTTAGGCGGATGCTCGCTCAACCGTTGCAGCTTGGACTCGAGTCGGCGGATTTCATCGGCGATGACGAATTCTTCGGCTCGAGCTCGAATCTCCGTACTCAAACTGACAAACGACGACTCGACATCGCGAAAATCGGCGACAGCCGGCTGGTCGATGCCCGCCGCTTTTCGCATTCGCCTAATGGGGTTATTGCTCGACGAGATCTTCAGCTCGGAAACCATGTGGGCGCCTTCGAGCAGAGCGACGCCGCCGATTGCCACGATCGGTAGCAGCACGATCAGCAGGACCAGCGTCGTCGTCAGCAGAGCCGACAAGCGTTTTCGCCCCTTCAGTTGCTCGACGATTCGCTCGTGCATCGGTCGAAACACAACGACCAGGAACGCGGCGATAAAAAGCGGGAGGACGAAATCCGCCATGACACGATAAAAGGCGACCCCAATGACCGCCAGAATCGCCAACAACACAACGAATGAAGCAACTCGTGTCATAGTTTTCCGTTCTCGATGGTTGACCAATAGAAGGTGCCGTTGTCGTTGCAATTCTAAGCGGAAACAACACGGCCGCGAAAGGTTCGCAAGTCAAGCTGCTTCGGTACTTCACCCGAAAACATGACGCGACAATTCGATTTCGATCGGCCCTTTCGGGCAACATGGAGATATCCGGAGCGATCAATCGAACCGACCGAGAATTGAATTCGCGTTCGGTCAGAACACCAACCAGTTCGCTACGCTGGGCAGAGCGAGAAGGGCTACCATGTCAAATGAATCCGCAGCTGAATCGCCTGCCCTGGTACGAAATTGGCGTTGGATGCGGCGGCTGCTCGTGACTGGAGTAATTGCTCATCGGGGCAGCTCTTTCGTACATGCAATTTTGGCTTGCTCGTCCGCCCGGGACAGGTCCGCCCGGGACAGGGCC
The DNA here is from genome assembly GCA_964567745.1 of uncultured Pirellulaceae bacterium. Taxonomy (GTDB): domain Bacteria; phylum Planctomycetota; class Planctomycetia; order Pirellulales; family Pirellulaceae; genus CAZMNY01. The sequence continues at coordinate 17,858 of CAZMNY010000002.1, forward strand.
GGCCGGTCCAAGTGTCGCCGCTAAACCGTTTCAACAGACATGGACTCAGCAACCGATCATGCTCGTTGGCATCGGCGACAGCGTGACCGCCGGGCTCGGCACCAGTTCGACCGAGCTTTCTTACTTCTCTCGACTCGTGAAAAACCTAACCGACGAATTTGCCGAAATGAAGGGTCGTTCACTTTCCATCGTGATCCCCGACCTGAAGACAAACAACTTGGCCGTCTCCGGCAGCAATTCGATTCAGCATTTGAATCGGAAGAAGAAACTGCCGCTTCACGACAAAGACGTGTTCGGCATTGTTGTCATGACGACCGGCGGCAACGACATCATTCACTGGTACGGCCGCAGTCAACCGCGAGAGGGTGCCATGTTCGGCGCGACAATGCCCCAAGCCAAGCCGTGGATTGTCAATCTCGAGAAGCGTCTCAACGGTATGCTCGACATTATTGAGCAGAAGTTTCCGGGCGGCTGCGAGATCTTTCTGGGCGACATCTACGATCCGACCGACGGCGTTGGGGACGCGCCGAGTTTGGGAATGAAAGACTGGCCCGGTGGCTTGGGCAACCACGCCGCTTACAACGATGTCATTCATCGCTGCTGCCGGGAACGGGAGTCGACCCATTTGGTGCCAATGCACGAGACATTCCTCGGGCATGGTAGCCATTGTCAGCAATTCTGGCGCGCCCATTACCGCTATGATGGTCCTCATTATTGGTTCTTCACGAACGTTGAGGATCCGAACGATTGAGGATACGATGCGTTGCGGAGAATTTTTCTCCTTGAGATCGCTCGCGTCATGACGGCCACGAAGCCAAACAGCCTCGGCCAACCAGTTACCGACACACTTCAGACTGACGCACAACACTCGAATACACAGCAAACGGAAAGACAGCAATGACGAATCGTTTGACAAAGGGCGCCCTTACCAAGCTCGCCGCCACCATGTTCGCCGCATTCTTGTGCATCACGGTTTGCGGCCAGGCGGAAGCGGCCAAACCCAATTTCTTGTTCATCGTCGTCGACGACCAGTCGCCGTTCGACTTGAAGATCTACGACAACAAATCGATTCTCCAGACGCCCAACATCGATCGTCTCGCGTCAGAAGGCATGGTCTTCGAAGCAGCTCATCACATGGGTTCCTGGTCCGGCGCGGTCTGCACGCCGTCACGGCATATGATCATGTCTGGCCGCACGGTTTGGCATTTGCCCAATCGAGGACGCCGCTTGCAGAATCCAAACGCCGTAAACCCCAAGCTCGTCCCGCCCAACCTGGCTGAAAACACCCTGGCGGCGGTCTTCAACCGAGCCGGATACGACACGATGCGGACGTGCAAGAAAGGGAACAGCTACGAAGGTGCCAACGAACAGTTCACAGTACGGCATGACGCGACCAAACGAGGCGGAACGGAAGAGTCGGGAAGCGCTTGGCACGGCAAACAAGTTCTCGATTACCTCAACACGCGAGAAGCCGAGAAAGATAGCGATCCGTTTCTGATCTACTTCGGTTTTTCGCACCCGCACGACACTCGAGACGGCACGCCCGAGCTGTTGGCGAAATATGGCGCGACAAATCACAAAGACCGAAACGTCCTGCCGAAGGCGAATGATAAGCAACCGCCCTTGCCTATCAACTACTTGCCTGCCCATCCGTTTCATCATGGCCACCCCAACCTCCGCGACGAAGTTTCAGTGAAAGGTGTTTGGACGAAACGGGACGAACGGACGATACGAAACGAACTGGGTCGCGAATTCGCCTGTAGCGAAAACATCGACATCCAAATCGGCCGCGTGCTCGAAAAACTCGAATCGATGGGCGAGCTCGACAACACCTATATCGTCTACACCTCGGACCATGGCATGGCGATTGGCCGACACGGATTGCAAGGCAAACAGAATCTTTACGAACACACATGGCGAGTGCCGCTGGTCGTGAAGGGGCCCGGCATCAAAGCCGGCACACGGGCGAAAGGCAATGTTTACTTGCTCGACATGCTGGCGACGTTCTGCGACCTGGCCGATGTTACGGCGCCGACAAGCAACGAAGGGATCAGCGCGGCACCCATCTTGCGAGGAGAACGCGACACTTCGCGGGACGTGCTCTTCGGCGTTTACAGTGGAGGCACAAAGCCGGGTATGCGGTGCGTGAAGAAAGGCGACTGGAAACTGGTCAAGTACGACGTACTCGATGGAAAAGTCCGCGAGACTCAGCTGTTCAACCTGAAACAGAATCCCAACGAATTCATCAGCCAGCACCAAGATAAGAAAGTCACCTCGCTCAGCGGCGCCATGCCGAATAAGTCGCAGGTCAATCTGGCTAAAGACCCTCGCTATGCTGACAAGCTTGCCGAGATGGAGTCTCTTCTGCTCGCAGAAATGCGCAAGCACCACGACCCTTACCGTCTGTGGAATCAACCCGATGACGGATTGACTACTCCCAAACAGCAACAGTCGCCACCCAAAAAGCGAAAGCCCAAAAATTGAAATTGGCAAAACCAACGCCGCTCGGCCCACTCGTTTCGTTCGGCACCATATTTCTAATCACGGTGGCTTGCGCTGCCGATGACAAGGCGTCTCAACCGCAGCCTCAAGCTGAAGCGACGATCGAGCAACGAGCCGCCAAGCGAGTTGTTCAAATCGTCGCCCACCGAGGCGCCAGCGCCGAGCGGCCTGAATGCACGTTGGCTGCAACTCGACGGGCGATTGAAGTCGGGGCGACAGCCGTTGAAGTCGACGTCCGCACGAGTCGCGATGGGCGACTGTTCATCCTTCACGATGCAACGCTCGACCGCACAACGAACAGCAAAGGCGCCGCCAATGCATTGACGCTTGCGCAACTCCAAAAACTGAACGCCGGCAGCCATTTCGACTCGAAGTATCGCAGCGAAACGATCCCCAGCCTCGTGGAAACGGCAGCGCTTTGCCGAGGCAAGATAGATTTGCTCCTCGACTTGAAAGAACAAGGCGACGAGTACGACAAGCAAGTCGCCGCGGTGATCCGCGAGCACGGCGATCCGGCCAAGACAATCGTTGGCGTTCGAAGCGTCGATCAAGCTCGCCGATTCCGCAAACTGCTTCCCGATTCAAAACAGCTGGCGCTGATTCCGTCCGTCGCGGACATCGAGAAGTTCGCCGACGCCGGTGCCGACTTCATCCGGCTTTGGCCACGATGGCTCGAGAAAGGCGACAAGCCGGTCAGACAAGTTCGCGCGACGGGGAAGCGGCTCCACCTCAACGGCGTGACCGGTGATTTGAATGAAACGCTGCAGCTACTTCGCTACAGCCCCGACTCGCTTTCGTCAGACGATCCAAATCGGCAGAAGGCGACCTTGTCGCGAATCGCCGCGGGCGACGGACCGAGCCAGCAAATCCTGAAATTGATCGAAAAGCCCAAGACAGGCGCAATTATCACGCCGGGAGAATGCCGAGTCGGCGCACGCACGTTCTTGAACCGAAATTATGAAATGCTCGAGGCGCCAAAAGAGCTCGCCGGGTTGCCTCGATTCAGTTTCGCCGGCGGCTGCGGTCGAGGGGTTCACTTCCAATTTCGAAAACCGGCGGTCGTGTTCGCCGTGTTCGATTACAACAAAACAGGATTGTGGTCGTTTGAAGACTGGCAACAAGCGAAAGAGCATGGTTGGCATTTGTGGCGAGCGAACGGCTATCGCGGTTCGAGCAACCCGAGTCTGAACGATAAACCTAACAGGGCGTCGATCTGGTTCCGTGAGTTTAAGAAGGGCGAGGCGCTGCCGGAGCTTCCGGCCTGGTGGCTCTGCCTTGCCGTGGTTGATGTAGACACTGCGAGGGAGATTGAGGGATTTAAAGAAGGTCTCGTCTCGCGCGCGAAGATGGACCGCTATTCGCATCCCCGCGCGGCTGCGCAGACTCGGCCGCTCGATGTGCCAGCACTCGACAGCGCCGATGAATATAGGAAATGGCGAGGAGAGCGTCGCCAACAGTTTGTCGACCGCATGCTCTACTCGTATGACGGCCGCATCGAGTTTGTTGAAGGCGACGTAGTCAAGAATGATTCGTTTGAGCAGCAGGAGTTTCATGTCACGCTCGACGGCAAACGGCTATTTCGCTACTTCCGGCTAGAACCTATACCGCGACCCAAAGCAGACCGGTTGCCGGCCGTTGTGTGTTTCATGGGGCACGGCAAGGTTGCTCAGATTCTGGAGGAAGACGAAAGCTATCAGCACGCCTGCGCGGCGAACTTTGCGAGAGCCGGCTATTTGGTTTTCGCGATGGAAAACATCGGCATGGAGCCGGGGCGAGACACCCATCACGATCTCGATCAGTCGCTCCGTCTCGAAGGCCATGGCTGGTACAGCCTGCTGTTCGCTCACCAGCGTTTGCTTTTGGATCGAGTCTTCTCGGACTCGCGCGTTGACGTCAAACGAGTTGGCGCGACGGGAGTCTCGACGGGCGGCCTGTTGGCTCTGAGTGCCGCCGCTATGGAACCGCGAATCGCCGCCGCTAGCATTCAAGGCATCTTCGGCAGCATGCGAGTTAGTTTCATTCACGATCGCAGTCGGCACTGCAAGTGTGGGGCCATCCCGGGCTTGTTGCCTCATTTCGACCTGCCCGAATTAGCATTGCTCGTCGCCCCCCGCGCACTGCACATATCCAATGGCGCCAGCGACGGCTTCTCGCCTTTCGAGGCCCGACGATGCCTCAAGCTCATCGAGCCCATCTATTTGAAGTCCGGCGGCCAACAGCCTCTCTTGAACGTGTCGCCCGGCGGCCATGAATTCGTACTCAAGCCCGCTCTCACATTCTTCCGCGAGCAGCTGAAATAGTGAGCTCACGTCGACAGTTTGTCCCCTCCACAGCGCAAAAATCGTTTAACCCGCCGCCGCCGCAGGCAAGGCCGTGGCAAACCGTCACGACTCGCTGCGACTGCCACCCGACCCGCTCTTAATACTAGGCAATACCCCTGCGCAGACACCTAAACCGTGAACTACACTGCCTATATGGGCAAGAAACGCAATCAGAAGCCGTCCGCTAATTCCGATTCTGCTGCAAAAAAGAGCGGTAAGAAATCGAAAAGCCGCAAGAGCACCAACCGCAAGAGCCGCAGTCGCAAGGGCGACAAAGTCGAGCGTCCGCGACGAGTGAGCAGCGGAGACACACCTGTCGTTTCGACCGAGTCCGGTATTCAGCGAGTTGTGGTGTCAGAATCGATACATGCGGCGCAGGAAGCAAAGATTGCCGCGGTAAACGACGTGATCGGCGAAGTCCCGCCGCACGACGCGGAGACGCTTGCTAAGATTCTCAACGTCATCATGAACGAGCTCTCTCCAGACGATGCGGAGGAGGTTCGCGTCAGGCTGCTCAAGAGTTCGGCCAAGGCGAGCCGCGACCTGCGAACGAAGCCGGACCAAGCGCTATCGTCCGACTGGCACAAAGGCGGCTACCCCTACAAGAATCTGCTTTCGCGGAAGGCGTACGAGAAACAAAAGTATCGACTGCAAGTTGAACTGCTCAAGCTTCAGCAATGGGTCAAGAAGACCGGCCAGAAAGTTGTCATCTTGTTCGAGGGCCGTGACGCCGCCGGCAAGGGGGGGGCGATCAAACGGTTCATGGAGCACCTTAATCCTCGTGGAGCTCGAGTTGTCGCACTCGAAAAACCAACCGACGAGGAACGCGGCCAATGGTATTTTCAGCGTTACGTAAAACACCTGCCCACAGCCGGTGAAATCGTGCTCTTCGATCGCTCTTGGTACAACCGAGCCGGAGTGGAGCATGTGATGGGTTTCTGCTCGCCCGAGGAATACGCCGAGTTCATGCGTCAAGTTCCCGAATTTGAACGCAACCTCACGCGGAGCGGCACCCATTTGATCAAGTTTTGGTTCTCGGTCAGCCGCAAAGAGCAGCGTCGCCGATTCAAGAATCGTGAAGTGCATCCGCTCAAGCAGTGGAAGTTGTCGCCGATCGACCAAGCGTCACTCGATAAATGGGACGAGTACACGAAGGCGAAAGAGGCGATGTTCTTCAACACCGATACGGCCGACGCGCCGTGGACGGTGGTCAAATCGAATTGCAAGAAGCGAGCTCGACTGAACGCGATGCGGTACGTGCTTCACAAGCTGCGTTACCCCGACAAGAACCTCAAGCGAATCGGCCAAGTCGATTCATTGCTAGTCGGGCGAGCCCACGTTGTCTACGAACGGGACGAACGGAACGCAGAGAGTCCTTTGCTTTAAGACTTTCCGAGAGTAGCCTGCCCGCGGTTACGAGGCAGCTCGCTCTTCTCGTTGCACTGCTGTTTGCAACGGGCATGCTTCGGCATCGACCGACCCGCCCGTTCGATACGCTTTCAGCAGTCGGCGCGACTGCTCGGCGAGCAGTCGACGCACCTCTCGGCGTTTGCCTTTGACTCGAGCAATCTTCATGTCGTCGTAGGCCGTCGTTTGATGACGCAGCCAGGCGATCACGGCCGACTCGGCTCGCTTCTCGATCGGAATCCGCTGGGTGCGAGCGACGGTGCCGCTTCCGACGGGCGTTGCGTGAACGGCAACCGCTTCAGCAAGTTGTTGGGCAATTGCTGCATGACGCGGAGCAAAATCGAGAAAGCTGAGCACGGCGGCGCGAAAGTCTTCCACGTATGCCGACTGCTTTTTGTCTCGCCGCTTGGAATCCGCTTCACGCCGTTTGGCGTAAGCATCTGTCGACCGCTCCGCATCGAGCTCGGCTCGCACCCGAGCAATTCGTTCGGCCGGCGCCCACACGCCTCGCGAAAATACGCGGTGCCCTTTCTTTTCCTTCACCGTCCAGCTCGCGCCGCCCGCCTTAACTCGCCGAGTCAGTCCGGCGTCGCCGGGGGGCAGCAGCTCCCACGGATCGGGCACTTTCAGCAGTTGGCCTGCATCCGTACGGACGGTCCGCAAGTCGGGGCCTGGTGCCACTATTCTCGTCTCGTTCGGCATCGCGTTGTTTTCGGCCTTTTCAGAAATTTTGCAAGTGCCCATTTGGGCTGTGGGTGTTGAATGTTGAATCGGCGTTCGCCATGATCGGTATTCGAATCTTTCTCTCAATCCCAACTGGGCGGTTTGGAGAAAGTTGCGTCTGGGCAAAGTAACCTACCCGAAAATCCCTCCTAACGGTCCCGCCATGATTCGCCACGCGTCTGCGTTCGCCTTCCTCTTCAGCTTTCTCTTTCTGTTGCCGAACCTGAGGGCCGCAGACGGACCGATTCGACATGTCGTGCTCGTCAGCGTCGACGGACTCGCGGGCAGCTACCTGAACGATCCACGAGCGAAGATGCCCAACTTGCGTGCGATCGCGGCACAGGGTGCGCAGGCTCGCGGCATGCTGACCAGCTTCCCCAGCGTCACGTGGCCCTCGCACACCTCCATCGTGACCGGCGTCCACCCCGCTCGACATGGCGTCATAGGCAATTCAGTTTGGAATCGAAAGACGAGGAAAGGAGTGACGTATATCGGCGACCCGGTATTGACCAAAGCCGAAGCGATTCGCTCGCCGACTCTTTACGATATTGCCAACGAGGCCGGGCTCTCGACGGCCAGCGTGATTTGGCCCTGCTCCAACGGTGCGACAACGCTTGACTGGATCATTCCAGATTCAAACAAGACGGCGATTCACGCCAAGTACACGACGCCCGGATTCGCCGACGAACTGGCGCGAGAGGGCATCGACATCTCGAAACTTGGCGAGTGGGGTTGGGGAAAACAGTTCTCAACTGAACGCGACATCGTCTACACGCAGGTAACGAAGCATCTGTTGACGAAACACAAAGTCAATTTGATTCTGGTTCATCTGATTACACCCGATGGCGTCGAGCACGCTTACGGCCCCAATACGCCTCAAGCGTTTCAAGCAGTCGGGGAAAGCGACCAACGAATTGGTGAGATTTGGGAAGCGTTGCAGAGTCCGCCGTTTGCTGGGCGTTCAACGATGTTCGTCGTTTCCGATCACGGATTCGCGCCCTACCGAAAGCTCATTCGACCGAACGTCGCCTTACGAGATCTTGGTTTAATCAAGACCGACGAGCAAGGCAAAGTGACCGAGCGAAAGGCCTGGTGTGTCGCTCAAGGCGGTTCGGCGTTCATTTACTTATTGGACGAGAACTTGACTTCAGAAACGAGCAGCAAAGTGGGCAAACGCCTCGCTAATTTGGAAGGCGTCATGAGTGTGATGAGGCCAAACCAATTCGCCAAGCTCGGCGTCCCCAAAGCGTCGGAGAATCCTGAAGCGCCCGACCTGGTTCTCACGACGGGGCCTGGCTATTCTTTTGCCGGCAATGTGACGGGCGAGGCCGTCGCGGACGCGGGCGGCAACAAAGGATCGCACGGTCACGATCCACGGCCCGACTACATGCACGCTCTGTTTGTCGCCGCAGGAGCGGGCATCCAACCTGGCACCAAGCTGGAAACGATTAACAACGTCGACGTCGCACCCACCATCGCTCATCTGCTCGGCCTAAAAATGAAGTCTGATGGTCGAGTGCTAAAAGATGCGCTCAAGAGTTCCGACTAGATCCATTGCCGTGGCAGAGGCTTCCAGTCGCAGGAGCGAAAGGAACGGCGTGACACCCGAACTTGAAAGCACCTCAAGAAGATCTTGCGCTGTTCGGAAAAGAGTAGCGAACGAGTCTATTTCGCTGCCTTTGATGTTATTCAAGCGATCACCAAGTTGGGGAAGCGAAAAAAGCATCGCTCGGCCGCTATCGAAGCGTTGCAAACTGTAGCGCTCTAAGCCTACGGACCTCGACGTGGCTCCGCCGCCAATGGCCTGGCCGAGCTGTTGACGCAAGACGATTCCGATTGCTTGCCCTTTCTCCGCAAAGGTCTGAAGAACGAGGACATCGACTACGGCTGTCTGTGCGGCCTGATCAAAGTGATTGGTGCCGATGCCTACAAGGACATTGTCGCTCTCATCGTTAACAAAAGACGAAGTCTTGATAGCCGCTCATCGTCGCTAAGTGCGATTTGCGACCATAGCGGACAGACATTCAATGAAGACCTGCCCGTGTTTGCCGACATGAAACCGTCGGACCTGCCTGTCGCTCAGATACAGGACTGGGCGAATGCAGGCTTTCCGGATCGTCTGCCCGAGAAAGTCGAGACACTAGTCGCGGCGCTGGCCAAACTTGGTATCGAGTTGCCGGAGGATTATGCGAAATTTTTGACCAAAAACATCGAGCGTCGGATAGTTACGATTTCGATGACTGTTGTTGGGAGCTAACGCCCGCCTCGAAGCTGCTAACTAAAACGAACATCGATGGCAAAAGGGTCGCGAACGTTCAGCAACTCAAACGATACGCGGCCGGACTCAAGGCAACGCTCGGTGCCGACGAGACAGAATACGGCAAAGGCAAACCCTATTCGCTCAATCGACTGGCTGCTGGCATAGCAATCGGCACGGACGACTCCGGCGACGTCATGTACCTCGACTCAAATGACAGCAACTCCGTTTGGATTTTTCACCACGACGGCATGGACGTGAAAAGCGTCAAAAACATTTCGCGCGTGGCTTCGCAAAGCAGAAAAAAGTGTAGAATCGACTAGCGTGTTCGATGCTCCGCCCTATTCGTTTCCCGAATTCCGGGGCTCGAAGCGTCACCCTAACACTATCAACTTGGCGAGGTCATTCGATATGCAAGCTGACGAACCTTTACGACAATCGATGCTAGGTTGGATGATCTCGTCACTCGGTCCGGCCTACCTATTGCTGCTGCCGTTGGCGGCTTTACTCAGTTTCGTCTTGGTGCTGCTCATCGTCATTCGCGGCAAGGGTCCGATGGCGGCAGCGGCGCTTGTGCTGATCGTTCCCCTACCCTTCCTGATCGGTATTTTCGGCGCAATACAAGGAGCCATGTCGTCGTACTTGATCATGGCGACGAGCGGATCGACACCCAAGCCGTCTGAAATCGCAGTCGGCATTTCGACAGCGTTGATGGCACCGCTTGTCGGACTCCTGCTCATGGCGCCGGCCCTCATCATTGCTGCCGCAGGATCCTTCGTCCGCTCCATCACCCACGAGGGCGATTCGCCTCGCAACCTATGTTGATGTTTCGCCGACGGCGATGAGATCAGCACAGCCTTGCCTGCGGCGGCGGGTTAAACGAATTGCGGCCATTCGCGACGGCGCGGGCGGTCGAGTAGCGGGCAACGCTACTTTCCGAGTCCTTGTTTCCAACTTTGGTGAAGTTGGCTGAGCCGTTTTACTTGGTCGGGATGTTGCGACGCAATATTCTTCATTTCCGAAAGATCGTGTTTCAGGTTCGTCAGGAATAACTTGTCGTCTTTCCCGAGCGGCGCTTTGTCCGACGTGTCTCGAGGGTTGCCAATCAGTTTCCAAACGCCGCTCCGCACCGCCCAGCTATTGCCGATTGTCCAGTGAATCGTCTCGTGCGGCGAGTCAGCGGAGTTTGACTTCGCAAGTGCGGCGATGCTTTTGCCGTCGATATCCTTCCTCAAGAGCGGGATGTCGCAGAGCTCGGTAAGCGTTGGCAGCCAATCACAGCTGTGGGCGATCTGCTCGCGCGATTCGCCCTCGGGAAGATGTCCCGGCCAGCTGATGATCGCCGGTACTCGAATCCCTCCCTCAAACAGACTGAACTTGGCGCCTCGAAACGGCCCGGCGTCGCCTCCGCCGTTGTGTGCTCGAACTTCCGTCGAGTGTCCATGGTCGGATTGGAAAACGACAATCGTGTCTTTTCGAATCCCCAGCGAGTCGAGCTTGCTCAAGAGCTTGCCGATACGCGCGTCGAACGTAGAGACGAATGCGTTGTAAAGGTTTCGCGGGTAGGGAACTTTCTCGTACACATCAAGCCACTCCGGATCGCCTTGATACGGGTAGTGCGGCATGTTGATCGCGTAGTACATAAAGAACGGTTTGTCCTTGTGAGCCTCGATGAACTCGCTCGCCTCTTCGACCATCAAGTCCCCGAAGAACTCGCCAGGTCGGTGAATCTCTTTCCCGTTGCGCCAAAGGTCGTGGCGGTTTGGTCCATTCCAATAAAAGAAATGAGAGAAGTTGTCGATGCAGCCGCCCATGTGGCCAAACGTGTGTTGAAATCCCTGCCCGCCCGGCATCGTCTTGGGCTCGTATCCCAAGTGCCATTTTCCGATGTGGGCCGTCGCGTATCCAGCTGCGCGAAACGTTTCGGCGATCGTCACCTGATCCGCGGGCATACCCGACTTGCCGTGCTGGCTCGGAACGTTGCCAGGCACGCCGGCGCGAACGGGGTATCGCCCCGTCAACAGTCCCGCGCGGCTGGGCGAGCAAACCGGCGCCGCGGCATAAAACTGCGAGAAGCGAACGCCTCGTTCCGACAACGAATCGATGAACGGAGTTTGCAGGTCCTTGGCGCCATAGCAGCCGGCGTCGACACTCCCCTGATCGTCAGTAAAGATGACGAGCACATTGGGTTTGCGAGCTTCGGCAACGCCAGGCCCGACATAGAACGCAACAATGCAACCCGCGACAAACAGCAAGCCAAGGCGGGACCACTGGGGTTTGAATGCAGAGAGGATAGAGCGGGAAATGACAGTCAACTGCGGGCGTCTCATGGTGGCTGTTTCTCAAAGGTGAGAGTCAAGGCTGGGTCGAGCCTACGCAGCGCGTCTCGCTCGATCGCAGCATTATAACTTCAATCTGCTCCGCCACGTCGCTTGCGGTTAACAAGAAATAGTGACTTTGTTTTCCCAACCGAGACTCGAATTCGCTAACATCTCGGTGTCGGAACAACAAAGGGGCGTTGGTTCGCATCTTTGGCCGCGCATCAGGGACGTGCGACAAGGAGGAATCGTGTGACGTTGACCAACTGGCTGAAGTTGCGCGGCGACAGCGTGGGTGGAACGAAGGTGGGAAGGACGCGAAACCGGCGAGCTCACGTCGCTCGCATTCTCGCACCAGCTCTGGTGATTGCCGTCTGCCTATCCAGCCTGGCGTTCGGTTCCGGGCGCGAATATCTAGCCAAGCAAGCGGCGAAAATCGTCGGCAATGCACTTCGATTTGAGCTGGAAGGAAAGAACGACGAGCGGGGCAAGATGCGCAAGCAGGCCGCAGAGCAGTTCGCAGAATTCCTGCCGGCCAAATGGCATCAAGGCTATGTGCGACTCGGCAAACGCTGAATCCACATCGACCAACTCGGCGAGAAACAACGCAAGAACAAAGACGCTCAACGAATATGCTCGACTGCGCGGAAGCGCGCCGGAGACGGTCAACGGACAATGGGCCTTGGCGAAATGTCCGCAACAACGGTCTTGTCGAGCAGGAGCGAGTCCACTTGTCGTGGGCACTCGACCTCTCGCCAGAAAACCCCGCCATCTTGAGACGGCTGGGTTTTCGCCGTCTGAACGGAGATTGGGTTACCCAGGCCGAATGGGACGCCGCTGCTCGTCGTGCTCAGACCGTGCGAGCCGATCTGGCGACGTGGGCACCTCGCATGACTGAGATTCGTAAGGGTCTCGAGAGCCGAAGCTCACGAAAACGCAAAGCGAGTGAAAGCAAATTGGAGGTAATTCGAGACGCGTCGGCCATTCCAGCGCTAGAACGTCTGGCTCATCAAAGCGAGAATGCTGACGAACTCGCTTTAAAGGCGCTTGCTGAAATCAGCGACCATCGCGCCGTGTTAGCGCTAGCTCGATTGGCGGTGACTTCCGAATCGTTCACGACGCAACGAGTTGCCGCGGAACGTTTACAGGACCGCAATCGCGATCACTTCGTTCCCGTCATGCTGGCGTCAATGCATTCGCCCAGCAACACGAGGACACTCAGCTAGGTCCAAGGAGGCCGGATTCACCTGTTGCGAAGCTATGAGCAGGGGGGCAATTCGACCGAAACGTTTATGCCGTCCGCGAGCCGTTCATTGACTTGGACGCTGAGGCTCAGCGAACCAAAATCAACGCCAAGACGATTGCACAAAACGCGCGAATCGCAGAGGCGCTCAACATTGCCACCGAGCAACAGCTCTCCGCGGATCCCAAAGTGTGGTGGGAATGGTGGAACAAGACCAATGAAATCTATTTTGACGGAGGCAAACCGATTCGCATCGCTGGGGCGATCGAGCAGGTTCATCAGTCCGAGCAGCAAAAGCGCGAGCAGCTTGCTCGTCAGGAACGGATTCGCCAGGAGCTAGAGCAGGTTCGAATCCAGTCGCTGAGCCGGTGTGATTGTTTGGCACCGGGTACGTTCGCCTGGACAAGCCGCGGCAAGGTGGCTGTCGAGTCGGTTCAACCCGGAGACATGGTGCTTGCGCAGAACATCGAAACCGGCGACGTCGCGCTCAAGCCCGTCCTGCGGAGAACTCTGCGACCGGAGACCGTGCTCGTGAAAATCACGGTAAAAGACGACGTCATCGAAGCCAGCGGTGGTCATCCGTTTTGGGTCACTGGCGAGGGCTGGGTGAAAGCCCGTGATCTCAAGGAAGGGATGACGCTGCACGGCGGCGACTCGGCTCGTCGAGTCATGTTGATCGACGAAGGGCAGAAGTCAGTAAGTCATAATCTGATCGTGGCCGACTTCCACAGCTACTTCGTCGGCACGCAGAGGATTCTCAGCCACGTCAATACGGTGAGGCGCCCGACGAACGCAATTGTACCGGGATTGGTTAGCCACTAGATCGCCGTCATCGACCACTCGCGCCGGCCTTGTTCGAACCACGAGCAATCGACGGCGCGAGTTCTTCTTCATTTCAACTGGCCGAACACGGCAACGAGGGTCAGCCGCTACGGATCGCTCACACGCTCCCAAACCACTTGCGGGCTCGGACCTCGCGGCGCATAGAGCACGCCTCTGGCAAACTTGAACACGCGCCAAAGTTGCAGCCCGCCTTTATCGGGTTTCGTCTCGACTTTCCCGTCGACGATGGCGAAAGTTCCCTTGACCAGATTCCAACCCGTCTCGGATTTCGTCGATCCGTATTCAACAACGCCGTTCTCGTGAAATCTCAACGGCGCATTCGCTCCATCTTGGGACTCCCAGCGTCCGACAAGCAACTCGTTGGTGAGCTGAAGATCTTTGTTGGCCGCGGTGACCGGCGGCAGGCTGTTGATCACTGGCGCGGTCGCTCGGGCGCGAGCTATCGCCTGAGTTTTTCGGTTGTTTGCCGCCTTAGTGGTTTGGTGTCGATAATTGTGTGCTATAAGCGGACCGAAGCGGCGCCCACAGACCTCGCACTTAGGGTGGGTCACGATGAATCCCATTCCACATGTCGCCAACAACAAGAAAGCCGCCGCAAGAAGAATCGATCGCGGCCATCTCCGACGATTTGGCGTCTTGTTCATTTTTCGGTGCCCAGCCTTTCCTGCGATACGAAATGGAATCAAACATCGGCATTCACGCCGACAAATCAAGCAAAGATTGCCGCCCGCTGCTGAATATAACGATCGAGATCGGTTTAGCTTAGTGAAAACCACCTGCGGCTGACAGCCTTGTCGACGTTCACTGCTATGATAAGACCCCCAGCAGAATCCCCCGCCCAACTGTCCTGACGGACTCCTCCTACGCCGGATCATTGCCGACTTGCTTCTATTGAGATTTGTATCCATGAGCCGATGCCTGACAAGCTTGATCGCGGCTTTCTCTTGCTTCAGCTTTGCGGCTCTGCCAATGGCGTATGGCCAGTAAGCGCGAACGGACCAACCAGCGGGCGTCGAGTTCTTTGAGAAACACATACGGCCTCTTCTCGTCGAGCATTGTTACGAGTGCCATTCGGAGAAGGCGAAGGAACGACAATCGGTCCGTCGCCACAAAAATCCGCGAAACCGAACTTGCTCAACTGCTCCTGTTCCATCCAGGGGCACCAGTTCACACGATGGTCGTCGCCGAACGGCCGAAACCGGCCAATCCTTTCGTGTTTCTAAGAGGCAATCCAGCAAGTCGCGGCGACGATGTTTCGCGACGGTTTCTCAGCGTACTAGACACTTCCAAGACGCCCTTCTCTGGCGACAACAGCGGACGCCTTGAGCTCGCCGAGCGAATTGTCGATCCGCAAAACCCACTGACGCGCGCGTCTTCGTCAATCGAATCTGGGGCGCGCTCATCGGATCGCACCTCGTCTCAACGCCTTCGAATTTCGGGCTGCAAGGCTCATCGCCAAGCCACCCGCAGTTACTCGACTGGTTGGCGGCGGACTTTGTCGAGCACAATTGGTCGGTGAAACACTTGGTGAAACAGATTGTGCTGTCGCAAACGTATCGACAAGACAGCCAACACCGCGCTAAATCTGCGAAAACCGATCCGCTCAACCAATTGCTGTGGCGAGCGAATCGCAAACACCTTTCGATCGAGTCCATTCGCGATGCGATGCTGGCGGTTTCCGGAAACCTCGATCGAACCCGACGCGGGCGACCCGGCCAGCTCTGGGGGAAGCAGTATACGAAACGCCGCACGCTCTACGGATATATCAACCGCTTCAACCTCGACCCAACGCTTCGCGTGTTTGACTTCCCAGCCCCGATGCAAACTCAGCCGGAACGTCCCGAGAGCATTGTGGCGCCGCAAACGCTGTTCACTATGAACTCACCCTTCGTAATCGAACAGGCCGAAACAATCATCGGCTCGGACAAGTTGCAGGACTGCGATAACGACGGCCAGCGAATCGACTTCATCTTCGCCACCGTCTTCAAGCGAACTCCCGTCGATGTGGAAGCAGAGCGAGTTCAGCTTTTCCTAAAACAACAGAACAAGTTCGCCGGCAGCAAACGAGCGGCGTCGCCGTGGGCCATTTTGGTGCAGGCGCTTTTGATGAGCAACGAATTTCAGTATCTCGATTAGCCTCTGGCCAGTCGCAGTTTTGACTCGCTGTTGGATGACTCAAATTACCCAACGCACTTTATCGCGGCTTCGCTATGACTCAAGAACGATCGACAGCCGAAATTAACAGACGTGAACTGCTAGGCTCGGGCAGCGGTATTGGCGCTCTGGCTTTGGCGGGATTGCTCGGAAACGAAACGGTCGCTGCGCCGCCACGATCGTCGCGCATTCATTCGCCGCTGGCCAGACGCGACGCCCACTTCCAGCCGAAGGTAAAACGCATCATTCAGCTCTTCATGAATGGCGGCCCGTCTCAGTTCGATACGTTTTACCCGAAACCAGAAATCAATCGCCTTGACGGCCAAGAGCTTCCCGCCTCGTTCAAACAACAGCTGCAGCCGACCCAACGAAAGCGAGCTGGCTTGCTGTTCGGCTCACCGTTCAAATTCAAACGCCATGGCGACTCGGGCCTGCCAGTCAGCGAACTGTTCCCACACGTCGCAAAGCATGTCGACGAACTATGTTTCCTGCACTCGATGCAAGGCGAAATCGCCAATCACTCTCCCGGCCTCCTCTTGACGAATTGCGGCCACTCGACACTGTCTCGTCCCAGCGTAGGTTCGTGGCTACTCTACGGACTCGGCAATGAAAGCGACGAGTTACCCGGCTATGTCGTACTCTGCCCAAAGGGCCTGCCAACGGCACAATCGAGGAATTGGACCAGCGCATTCTTGCCGGGTGTTTTTCAAGGAACTCACATTGATATTCAAACTCCCGGTGAGTTGATTCCTAACTTGACCCGCAAAGATATCCGACCTGGACAGCAACGAGGCCAGGTCGCGCTGACTCAGTTTCTAAACCGTCGACACGCGGCGCAGCGTCCGGGAGATAAACGACTCAACAGCCGCATTCATTCGATGGAGTTGGCGTTTAGGATGCAATCCGCGGGGACTGACGCCTTTGACTTGGACCAGGAACCGAAGCACATTCGGACCATGTACGGCTCGACCGTACAGGGTAGAAACGTGCTGATTGCCAGGCGGTTGGCCGAACGCGGAGTGCGATACGTTCAGTGCTATCACGGTGCCGGGCAGCCGTGGGACAACCACTCGGGAATCGTACCTCGCATCAAGAAGCTCGCTCAAGAAAGCGACCAGCCTATCGCCGCATTGCTGACGGACCTCAAGCAACGAGGCATGTTGGACGACACCCTGGTTATTTGGGGCGGAGAAATGGGCCGGACGCCGACCGTACAAACCGGCCCTAAGAACATCAACCAAGTAGGCCGCGATCATCATATCGACGGTTACACGATTTGGCTTGCCGGTGCCGGCGTTAGAACTGGAACGACCTTTGGCACCACCGATGAACTCGGCATGGCGGTCTCCGAAAACAAAGTGACCGTGCACGATTTGCACGCCACGATTCTGCACCTTCTCGGACTCGACCACGAACAACTGACGTATCGTTACGCCGGTCGAAACTTTCGCCTGACCGACATTTACGGCAACATCATCCAAGAGATTCTTGCCTAAGCGTGAGCGAAGCTCTGTGAGTCTGATTCACGTGGCGCGGCCAGCGCTCATGAACCCGACTACGGGCTCGGGCGGCGAGTTCGTTCAGTTTTCAAATGCCGGCGCTTTAGGATCGTGAGTCTCGACGGGCACCTGCGCCTTGTCCCGATGCGGCCCAACATTGCTCAGCGTTTTTGCACCGTTATCTTCGTTTCAGCGTAACAACGCGTGTTTTTCGACCGCAATTGTTAAAGCCAAAACAAGGAACGATCCGCCTCACGTACACAACTACCACGACGCAACAGGATGTCGCTGCGTGCAAAGATCACATCACCATCGCGCAAGCTCGTTAGGGATTGAATTTGAGTTGACTTACGTTTGCACCGAATGGCCGGCGGCCCGCAACGACTCGACGGCGTTCGACAGTTCCTCTTCCTTGACCAGTACATAATCGGTGTCGAAAGTCGAGACCACAAACAGGGCGACGTCGGAATCGGCCAGTGCGTTCGCGACCGACGCGACCACGCCAACGAGCGTAAAATCGAGTGGTCCCTCTATTCGCAAGCACCGCCAACCTCGTTCGGCTTTTGCTTCGGGCGGTACGTTCTCTTGCTCGCAGACGATCGACAATTCGGTGGTGGTGCGAGTGATCGAAAGCAGATCGCCCGTCGCCCAGTTGGGAATGGACGCGTTCGGGTCAAGTTGACAAACCGCCAGCTGACCGGCGAGTAGGCTGAGGTTGAAAGTGTGCATTGCACTTGCCCCTTTCCTCGTTGCCCTTGTTCAAACACTGAAAATACAACCGCCGCTGGTCCTACTCTAATACTCAACCTGGCAATTTCAAAGCAAGGCGAGCCAACCGATCCTCGCGAACGATGGCGCTGAGCGCGAGCAAAGACGGACACTCACGAGCCGACTCTTCGAATGTGAGCAAAGGACGGGAAAATTCCTATGGGTGATTCGGATATCAAATTCTTTCGGATGGCTCTCGCAGTGAGTACAACTGACTCCAAGGTCGCGGCGACTTACGTAACCGGCCGAAAACGCCTTTCGGTGAAGGCTACCATGGACAAAGGGACGGTTGCTCCGAAGGAATCGGGCGCACGCTCGGGTCGCAAACGGCGGCTCGCAGCCGCTGAGCAAGCGTTACGTGATTCCGAAGCTGTCTACCAATCGCTCGTCGAAGCGCTGCCGCTGGCGGTCTTTCGCAAAGACCGCGAATTCCGATTGATATTCGGTAACAAGAAATTCTGCGAGGCTCTAATGAAAACTCCCGAGGAGTTTGTGGGCCGAACCGACTTCGATCTATTCCCTCGCGAGCTCGCCAAGAAATTTCGCCGCGATGACGTTCGAGTGATCGACTCCAGCGAGGTGCTAGAAGATTTCGAGGAGATAGCAACTTCGGACGGCGACATCCGAGAAATCCATGTGCTCAAGGGTCCAATTCGATCGGCCGATGGCGAATTCGTCGGCATCCAAGGCATGTTCTGGGACGTCACGGAGCAGCACGATGCATTGCGTGCGGGCGAGGCGCGGATACCGCGAGATGTTCGAAAACGCCAACGACCTAATCTATACCGCGGACCTGAAGGGCCAATTCACGTCGCTCAACCGAGCTGGCGAATTAATCACGAAGTACTCGCGCGAAGAAATCATCGGTTGCAATGTCGACACGCTAATCGCCCCGGAAGACTTGGAGAAGGCGAATGAAATGTCGCGAAGGAAACTCGCGACCCATCAGCCGACCACCTACGAAATCCACATCATCGCGAAGGGCGGAGCGCGTGTGCCTGTCGAAGTCGGTTCTCGCCTGGTATACGAGAAGGGCGAGCCGGTGCGATCCATGGCATGGTTCGCGATATCACCGAACGAAAACGAGCGGAAGAGCAGTTGCTCGCTGCGAAAGAGGCAGCTGATTCGGCTAAAGATGAAGCCAACGCGGCGAGCCGAGCCAAGAGCGAGCTTGTCGCCAACATGAGTCACGAGATTCGCACGCCGATGAACGGCATCATCGGCATGGCGGAACTATTGACCAACACGGAACTCAGCCCCGAGCAGCGCGAGTACGTCGGCATGGTCCAACAATCGGCCAACGCCTGCTCCGACTGCTCAACGACATTCTTGACTTCTCCAAGATTGAGGCGGGCAAGCTTGAACTTGAGCCGATCGACTTCAATCTCTCCGACTCTGTTGGAAGAACCGTGCAGACTCTGGCGACTCGAGCCGCCGAGAAGGGACTCGAGCTCGCTTGCCACATTCCGCCGGGATTGCCGGAGACGTTGGTTGGCGATCCTGGACGATTGCGTCAGGTGATTGTCAACTTGGTTGGCAACGCGATCAAATTCACCGAACATGGCGAAGTCGTGCTCGACGGCGAATGCACGTCGCGAAATTCAGATCGCGCGATGCTTCACTTTTCTGTTCGCGCCACAGGAATTGGCATTCCGGAGAAGAAACAGCGAGTCATTCTTGACTCATTTAGTCAGGCCGATGCGTCCACCACGAGAAGATTTGGGAGGCACAGGACTCGGCCTTGCTATCTCGGCTCAGCTCCTGGAGATGATGGGCGGCCGAATTTGGGTGGACAGTCAAGTTGGCCGAGGGGCGACGTTTCATTTCGACGTTTACATTTGGCGTTTCGAAAGAACAGCCGTCGCAAAACCGCTTCGAACTTGGCTCGCTTGCCGAGCTTCCGACGTTGGTCGCGGACGACAACGCCACCAACCGACGCATTCTCGACGAGATGCTCAACAGCTGGTCGCTCGCGCCTTTCGTCGCCGATGGCGGCGTCGCCCGCGCTGTCCGAATTGCAACAAGCGGCCAACGATGGCCAGCCCTATCGGCTCGTTCTTCTCGACTGCATGATGCCTGGCATAGACGGTTTCACTCTCGCCGACTTGCTTCAAGGCAACTCATCGCTGGCCTGTCCGGCAATGATCACGATCTCCTCATCCACTCGCCCCGGCGACTTTCAGCGTTGCCGAGATCTTGGCATCGCACGGCATATGACCAAGCCGGTCATCAAGTCAGAACTGTTCGACGCCATCATCGACGTCCTTGGCGAACACCTCGATGACTCGCCCTGCCCGCCCGTTGATCAACAGCCCAAGGCCGCGAAACAGCTACGCGTTCTGCTTGTTGAGGACGGCGTGACTAATCAACGCGTTGCAACTGGGTTTCTCGAGCAAGCGGGACACAACGTATCTATCGCCAACAATGGCAAAGAGGCAGTCGAAGCGACGGACAACGAAGAGTTTGATATCGTCCTGATGGATGTGCAAATGCCGGTGATGGATGGGCACGAGGCGACGGCGGCCATTCGCGAGCGGGAAGAAGGCACCGGCGGCCACTTGACGATTATTGCGATGACAGCCGCGGCCATGAAGGGCGCTCGCGAACTCTGCCTTCAGTCCGGCATGGACGCCTACGTTTCAAAGCCGATCGACGCGGACGAACTTTTTGGCACGATCGACTCATTCTGCTCTGACAAATCACCGTCGAGCGAATCGCCAACGAACCGGAACGACGGCAACTCGACGCCCGGACCTGTCGTCGATTTTGAGGCCGCCCTGAAAACCATTCCGGGCGACGTCGATGTGCTGCGTGAACTAGCCTCACTTTGCCTCGAGGAGTGCCCAAGCCTGCTGAGCACGCTCGAGGAAGCCCTCGACGACAACGACGCGACGGCGGCCAAGCGAGCGGCGCATACACTGAGGAGCTCGTCGCGAATCATCGCCGCGGATGACATCAATCAACTCTGCTCGCGTTTGGAAGTGATGGCGAGCAACAACGAGCTCGCACAAATCGGGGACGGGATGCCGCAACTTCATGCCATCGCTGATCGTACTTGCTCAGCAATCACCCATTGGCTCGGCGACCGCTGATCGCTAGTTCGAGTCCGCGCTGGCGGCCGGCACCCAACGTTTTTTCTGAATGGTTTCGAAATCGACGACGGCGTCGTTGGCCGCGTCGAGCCCTCTTCGAGTCGCTCCGGATTGGATCAAGTCCCGGAACTCCTTTGTCATCCGCGCCACCACTTCCGGACGCTTCGCCGATAGGTCCACTTTTTCGGCGATATCTGACTTCAGATCATAGAGTTCTGCGATCGTCGGTTTGCCTCTCGACTGGGAGACGTTTCGTCCGTTCTTCTTGAAAACCAGTTTCCAATTGTCGTCGCGATACGCGAATTCACCATGGTTCGAATGACTCACGAGCGAACTACGGCGTTTCGATCCCGATCTCGATTGGCCCAGCAGCGACGCAAGGAAACTCAGACTGTCTTCCGCGCCGTCATTGGGCATCTTAGCGCCGACGACGTCGGCCAAGGTGGCGTACAGATCGGTCAAGCAGACAAGCTGCTCATGGCTTGCTCCCGCTGCGATACGTTTCGGCCAACGAACAACTAACGGGACTCGATGCCCGCCCTCCCAGACATCTCCTTTGTGTCCCCGGTAGGGTCCGCTTGGCTGATGACCGGCGTCGACCAGATCCTGCCAACCCGTATAGTGTGAATGTCCGTTGTCCGCGGTGAAGATGACAATCGTGTTATCCGCGATTCCCGCGTCGTCGACCGCTTTGATAACTTGTCCCGCCGACCAATCCGTTTCCATGACAAAGTCAGCGATCGGGGCGATGCCGCTCTTTCCTCGAAAGGACTTCGAGGGCACGACTGGCTCGTGAGGCGAGGTCATTGAGAAGAATAAGAAGAACGGTTCTTTCTTCTTCGCGCGTTGGTGAATCTGAGCCACTGCGCGCCGAGTCAGCTCGGGAAGGATCTCTTGCATCCGCCAGCCTGGCGCGGTCGGCGCGCCGACGAAGCGTTTGGGCAGAACGATACCTTCGCTCGGATCCAACTTGTAACTTGCGGTCGGCTGAACCGCCACGCGATCGTTTTCGATGTAGGTAAACGGAGGCAGGTTGGGAAGGTCGACTCCATAGAAACAGTCGAAGCCGCGCTCCGTCGGTCCTCCTCGAACCGGCTGCTCAAAATCCCACGTCAGTGTTGCTTGACCGTTCGGAACGTCCGTCATTCGGCTCGGCTGAGGCCCGCTCCAATTCCATCCCAAATGCCACTTCCCGATGCAGCATGTTTGATAGCCGTTTTGCCGGAGCATACCAGGCAACGTTGGACGGTCCGCAGCAATCAGCGGCGGCTCATAGGCGGCGATCACCCATTCCTGTAGTCGCGTCCGCCACGCGTAACGGCCGGTCAATAGCCCGTAGCGAGTTGGCGAGCAAACCGCCGAAGGACTGTGCGCGTCCGTGAAACTTATCCCGCGCTGAACAAGCTGATCGAGATAGGGCGTGGCGATCTTGTTTTCGGGGTAGTGCTCTTGGATGTCGCCGACGCCGAAATCATCGGCAAGGATGACAACCACGTTGGGGCGTTCGCCTGCCTCGAGCGACTTTCCCAATTGGCCAATCGCCGTTATCGAAACACAGATTAGACAACTGACGATTAGGTGCCGCTTTGCTTGAATCACGTCAGCTTCACTTTCGCGGTTTGGCTTCTTTGAGCAGGTGATGTTGGGGGGCGGGAATTCGATCGTATCGCAATTCACCGCCAATTAGTCGCATTAGTACTCGGCCGCGTTTCGATTTCATAAACAAATAGTCAGATTTCGGCGTCGGAAACACGGGGACTTGAGCTTGAGTTCTCTCGAACGATGCGAGCAGCTTGGCGACCACTTCCGGGTGTTTCGCCGCGACGTCGACCTGCTCTCCTCGATCCACTTCCAGATCGAACAGCATCATCGTTTTCGGCTCAGCTCCCGTCGTCAATCCTGGATGCTGTGTCGGCTTGGGTTGCTCGAACGGCGCTAGCAAGATCACTCCATCCGGTCCGCGAGGATCGACCCAGTGCTCGAGTTCGTCGCGGGATAGATTGCTGAACCTCAGCGGGCCCGGGCTTCGCACATGCAGCTTCCACTTGCCCGAGCGAACACAGGCCAAGAAGCCGCCCTGCATTCCAAAGATCGCATCGTGCGGACTCGGCGTCTTGCTCTCAACGAGCATCGGCAGAATGTTCTCTCCATCAATCGTTCGATCCTCTGGCAGCGCAACGTCGGCGAGCTCGCACACGGTAGGCAGAATGTCGATCGTTGCGGCCGGGTTGTGGTTGACGATGCCCGCTGGAATGACGCCTGGCATGCGCGCGATCATGGGAACTCGCAGCCCGCCCTCCCAAGTCTTTCCTTTCATTCCACGTAGCCCGCCAGTCGAGCCGCCGTACCAGGGACCGTTATCCGAGGTGAAAATCACAAGCGTCTTTTCGTCGAGCGACAGTTCCTTCAGCTTCGCGAGTACGCGTCCAACGGAATGGTCGAGTTCGGCCATGACATCCGCGTAAAGATTGTCTCGAGTTTCCGGCGTATAGAAGTTGTCGGATGCCGCCAGCGGCTTGTGCGGCATGGCGTGAGGCAAATAAACGAAAAACGGGCGGTCCTTGTTCTTCTCGATAAATTGTAGAGTTCGATCGGTATAACTGCCGGTCAGCCGTGCCTGAACTACCGGGTACTCGACAACCGTTTCGTTGCGCACGACTTGCACGGGAAACATGTCGTTCGAGTAAAGGATCCCGTAGTATTCGTCGAAGCCCTGTGTTCGCGGCAACCACTTGCGCTTATGACCGAGATGCCATTTCCCATATGCGGCGGTCGCGTATCCTGCTTCCTTGAGCAGTTCAGCGATCGTGACTTCCGATTGCGGAAGGCCGAAATTCGATTGCCCGGCGTCGGGCGCCGGGTTGCGAACCATGGTGTGGCGAAACGGATAGCGTCCCGTCAAGATGGTTGCTCGAGAAGGTGCGCAGTATGGAGTCGGGACATAGAAGCTCGTCAGCCGAGCGCCCTGCCCCGCCATCCGATCGAGGTTCGGCGTGTTGAATGGACTGTCTTTGTCGAAGCAAGCGACATCGCCATACCCCAAGTCATCCGCAAGAATGAGGACGATGTTGGGCTTGTCCACCGCCGCAGCTACCGTAGCCCACATCATCGCGATCATCAACGAGGCGGCGGGGCGGAACGATGATTGCAACATGGGTGCTCCAAGGGACGCGGTCGAACGAAGAACGAACCGATTCGAAAGCGGCTCGGCCAAAGGC
Organism: uncultured Pirellulaceae bacterium; assembly: GCA_964567745.1. GTDB lineage: Bacteria > Planctomycetota > Planctomycetia > Pirellulales > Pirellulaceae > CAZMNY01. Next base: position 42,203 of record CAZMNY010000002.1, read on the forward strand.
AGGCGTTTTGGTTGCCACGATGCGGAAACGTACGCCGAACATCTTGGCGTTCGATGACCATGATACAACGACCACAGCGCCGCGTCTCGCAGTTCATTTGTGATATGATCAATGGCGGTGACCAAAGCGTTCAACCAACAGACGCGTATGGCGTGATTTCTGGTTGAGCGTCTAAGGTGGAAGTTATGAGTTAGTCGCTAAGAACGAGCGTCCGCTCGAATGGCTTCTCGTGTGCACGCCCAGGTCATACCGAGGGTCGCTGTTCGAAAAGGAATAGAGGAGTCTTTCATGATGTCGAATACGTCGGCCGAATCCAGTCCAACGCCATGCGGTCCAGCACGACACGGCCTTGCGTCGTTGGTCCTAGTTATTTTCGTCGTCGGCATGTTCGGTTGCGGCAGCGCCGACGATTCCCCTCCGCCAGTCGCAAACGGGGTTGATGGGCCCATAACCGAACCGCTCGCGCCGGCATTCGATGAAGAACTTGACATCCAGGAAGATCCCGTCGAGCCAGAGCCATCCGCAACGACGCCGAACGTGACAACGCCAGACGCGACAACGCCAGACGCAGCCGCGCCAGAAACAAACGCAGCAGATGCAAAGCCAGAAGCGGAGAAGGGCCAACCGACGAAACAACCGGCACCGACGCCAAACATCGAACAGCCGAAACCCGAATCGCCTACGGCGACCTCTCCCGATCCACTCGAGACGAAGCCTGCTGAGGCGAGGCCTGTTGACGCGACACCCATCGAAACAGAGCCAGCGGCGACGGAAGGCGCTGTTGATGCGGCTGCGCGGCTGGAGAAGCAGCTCGCCGAATTCCAAATTCCGCCGGCATGGGTGAGCACCGTCACTTCGAAATGGGACGTGGCGCGAAAACCTTGGAGCGAGGGCCGTCAGGAAATCCGCCGTTTGCTTGGCAAGAGCGACATCGCCTCGCGGCGTGAGGGAGTCAAGCTGACGTGGGACTACCTTCAAAAGAAAGACATTGGCGACGGTCACGAATACGGCATGTACATGTTCATGGGCGAGGAGCCGTTGTGGGCGGTCATTGCCTACCGCGAGTATGTCCACCGACCCGTTCAAAAATACCCACCCTATTTCGGTCTCGGCGCCTTGGCTTCGCTGTACGCCGAACGCGGCCTGTTTGAACCGGCGGAAGCGTTGTTGCTGCGAGGCCTCGACATGGCGCCGCCGAAAGCGGAATGGGTCGAGATGCGAAAAGCCGAAATGCATGATGAATTGGGCGATCTCTATTCGACTTGGGATCGAGCCGACAAGGCGAAGCAGCACTATCGTGAATCGATGAAGTGGTACTCGAAGGCCCGACCTCCCTACGGTCGCCACTTGTTGCCGCGACGAAGGACCAAAGTGCAAACGAAACTCGACCTGCTCAGCCAGTCCTCGCTGCGAGGCGTTTCGCTTCGTGACGGGAGCTACAAAGAAAACGCGCTTGGCTACTCGGGCGATATCAAATTGACCGTCACCGTTCGTGGCGGCAAGGTCTCCGATATCAGCATGAAGCACGAGGAGAAGATCGAGCAAAACGCGACGAAGATCATTCCTCGTCGCATCATTGAAAAGCAGAGTTTGCAAGTCGACGGCATCAGCGGCGCGACGGTGACCAAGGATGCGATTGTCGCCGGGACGCTGCGGGCCCTGAGACGGGCGGGCCTCAAGTGAGGCTGCCCGCTGCGGATATCTTCTTTCGCTTTCGCAAGAAGAGCCAACGCAAGGGTTGGGTCGGTACGGTTTGGCGAATGCTCGAGCGAGTCGGTCCGGTGACCCGAAGTTCACCTGCGCGACGAGCGATCCAAGCGATCTGCCTAGTGCTCTTTCTCGATGCGTTCTTCCGAGTCTGTTGGCCCTACTCGGAAAGCTTTAGCGCGACGACGTTCAGCGACAAAGAGTTTTTTCCTGTCGAGTCATTCTTGTTGATCGACCCGCTTGTCGGCGTCACCACGGCGCTCGCCGGACGCGTGCTCAACTTTGCGACTTTGTGGTGGCTGGTTGGCATCGTCGCTTTCTGCATCGTCATACCTCGCGCCTTTTGCGGATACTTTTGCCCGCTCGGAACTCTGATCGATCTATTCGACTGGTTGATTGGACGGCGTTTTGCACGTTGGCACGTGCTCGACAACCCAACGGACCTGCCTAGGCCGCGAGCGTGGGTTCACTTCAAGTACTACGTGCTCGGTGCCGTGATCGCCTCGTCGTGCTTCGGCGTGTTGACGAGCGGTTACGTCTCCGCGATCCCCGTGCTCACTCGCGGCCTGCTATTCAGTCTCGGTCGATGGCAACTGGGCTGGATGAAAGGCGAGGGTCAGCTCGGCCCCATCGGCCCGATGTTTTATGTATCGATGTTTCTATTCGCCGGGGTCTTTCTGCTCAGCCTTCGCGGGCGACGATTTTGGTGTCGTTATGTTTGTCCAAGCGGCGCTCTACTCTCGGCGATGAATTTCTTCCGCGTTGGCGAGCGAAAGGTTGAATCGTCCTGTATCAATTGCGACAAGTGTGTTGAGATTTGCCCCTTCGACGCGATCCAGGAGGACTTCACGACTCGCGGCAATGAGTGCACGTATTGTCAGTCATGCGGCGGCGTCTGCCCAACGCACGCGATCAAGTTCGTCTCGCGATGGAACTTGGTCGAGTTGAAGACGGAAAACGACCCGCCCGTCGAGCCGCGTCCTGTTTCGCGTCGCGGATTCGTCGCCGCCGGCGTTGTTGGCGCCGCTTCGGCATTCGCAACTCGAGCCGCCTCAGTTGTTGCTAACGGTGAGAATGCGATTCGTCCGCTGAGGCCGCCTGGCAGTGTACCCGAGCGAGAATTTCTCGATCTCTGCATTCGATGCGGGGAGTGCTTCAAGGTTTGCCCTGGGCCTGTGCTACATCCAGCCGGACTCGAATACGGACTCGAATCCCTCTGGACTCCGGTCGCTCATCCCGACCACGCCGGTTGTCATCAGGACTGCGTCTTTTGCACACAAGTTTGCCCGACCGGCGCCATCCAGCCGCTCACCTTGCCGGTCAAACGCGAAACCCACATGGGACTCGCCATCGTCGACACCAAGACGTGCCTTCCTTTTGACGAGGAGAATCGAGAAGAGTGCGACCTTTGCTTTGTCGAATGCGAGCAGGCTGGATACCACGCGATTGAAATGAAGCGGATCTCGTTGCCTATCGATCGTGAGGAGCTCGAGGCGCAGGGATTCACCGATTTTGAGATCGACGAGATGGGGTCGATTAAGGCACCCTTTGTCGACGCTTCCAAATGCACCGGCTGCGGAATCTGCACCTATCGCTGCCACACCCACTACAGCGTCCAAAACAATCGGCTATCCGAATCCGCTATTAAGATTTCCGCCGTGAACGAGCACCGACGCCTGCAATTCCCTTCCGATCCCAACGAACTGGGCGAGCCGGACACGTAATCCAGAGGGCCGTCTCGGGCGCCAATGGTAGCGCGTGTCCGTTCGGTGCAATACGGTCAGCGAAAAAAGGCGAGACTGACAACGGCCACAAACAACAGGATGATCGGGTAGATCAAAGCGAGGGTCATCGTCCGGCGCAGTTCCGCAATTCGGCGGAGCGTGGCGGAGACTCCCTCGAGGGCGACGGCCAGTCGGCCTGACCGCAAACCTGCCTCGACAACCTCGCACCCGCGGGCGGATATAAGGCACGATCGGTTTCGATAATGCTCAGCAAATCTTCGCCGCCCTCAAGCCGCTCGCCCCTGTCCAGAGAAAGGGTGCCTAGCCTGAGCCTGCCCGGCATGTCATGGCCGAATTGCACCAAGGCGCGATCCAACGGCACTCCAGCTCGCATTAGCGCCGTCATTTCATCGTTGAGCGCGATGAGTCCGTTTAGAGATATCTTTCGAGCGATCGCCGTTTCCCCCCCGGAAACTCAAGACAAGGCCCACAGTCTATATGACGATTTCAGCCGTATCAATTGTCCGCAAGCCACTGCCCGCAGCGCGATGAAGCCGTCACTGTCAATCGCGTCACTTCACAAACGCCTCACTGCCCGGACCCGTCACCGGGTCGCCTAAAGCGAATTCAAGTATTCGATCAGATCGCTCAACTCTTCCTTGGTCAGCTTGCCTGTGCCGGAAACTTGTTCCGGCGCGTGGTCTTCGGTCAGTAGCTCTTCGAGCGTTTCTGAACGGCCGTCGTGCAAGAAGTGAATCTTGCGGTGGAGTCCGTTGAGCGAGGGCGTGTTGAAGCCTTCGTACCGATCTTCTTCGGAACCAAGTCCGACATCGTGGATTTCGCCGTCGGTCGTGTAGGGCCCCGAATGGCAGTCGATGCAGGCAGCTTTACGACTCGCAAAAACCCTCTGCCCTCGCACGGCCGCGTCTGTGAGCGAGCCATCGGGATTGCGGTTGGGATTCGGCGGCGGCTCAAGCGACTTGAAAAAAGCCAAGATCGCTCGCGTGTCGCCCGTGCTGATGGGCCGACCCTGCATCGTTGTTGTAAACGACTTCGTCATGGCGTCCTGCAAGTCGTATTGCCAGCCGTGCCACGTCCAGGGACTCGTTTTGTCGAGGTGATATAACGGGGGCACTGACTTCATGGTGAGTTGGCTGCCATCGTTCATGGTATCCATTGCCTTGGCGCTCACTCCGCCGTTGTAATGGCAACTGTGGCAACTGTACCACTGGTCGAGACTACGCTGCCCATCGTAGAAGATCGCCATCCCGCGACGTTCGAGCGTCTTGTCAGGCGAATTGCTAAGAGCAATCTCGCGGATGATTTCTCGCGACTCGATGTCGACCAGCTGAACGCTGTCTTTCAAGTAGTTCGCCACGAACACAGTCCGGTTGTCGCTGCCGATCGCCATCCCCATCGGTCGCCCGCCGACATCGATGCGATAGAACAGATCTCGATCGGCGATCAAGCGGCGGTCGATCAAATCGGGATTCCCACCCGCACCGCGAAACGGCAAATCGGGACGGCGATAGACGAGAATCTCATGGGTGCCCGACGCCGAGGCGACAAGACGATGTTCGTTCTCGCTGATGACCAAGCCGTGCGGATCGGCGACCGCCTTTCGAGGGACGTCCAGTGAAATGGCCTCGCGATACTCCGGTCCGTCGAGACGCACTCGCGCGATGCGGCTCGCCAACACCCAGCCTTGCCGAATGTTTCTTGGCGTAATTGGATTGCTGCGATAGACCATCCAAGGAAAATAGACCTCCTTCGAATCGGCCGAACATTGCATGTGCCCGAGGTTGATGCCGCCGACCAAATGTTCTTCGTAAAGGACCTTGGCTTGCGTCGTGTCAATGACGGAGACTTTACTCTCCCCGCTACAGCCGACAGCCAGCTTTCCGCCGTCCGGTGACACGGCCAGATATCGAGGCCATTTTCCCACCGGTATGCGCCGAGTCACAGCGAGATCATCCAGATCGAGTTGAGCAACCTCGCCGCTCCCCACTAGTCCCACGTACGCCGTTTGGCCGTCGGGCGACACGGCAATCCCGGTCGGTTCACTTCCAATCTGAAGCGACGCTTGGCGTATGAGCTTTCCGCTTTTCACTTGAACGATGAGGACCTGGCCGCCGTAAGAACAGCTGACCACGACTTGCTGCGTTTTGGGTCGCAATGCGATCGACGCCGGGCGTTCGCCGCAAAACAATTCATCCAAGACTCGCCCTGCCGCAGTGTCGACCAACGAAATGGATCCTGTTGTTTCATTGGCCGTCACAAGCCACTGGCCATCGCTTGCCAACACCAGATCGACCGGCGAGCGAAACCCGTTAGGCCGCTCGGGCTCTGAGTCTGACTCGGCCGCCGCTAGCGTCGCTGGCAACCATCCGATAGAGACCGACTCGAACGCGCTCCGCAAAACGAAACCAAAAAATAGCGACCCCATGACCAGGGAGAAAATCAGATAACGCGACATCGCGATCCTTTTATACGCCACAAAGTGTTGAGATATTCCAGAAGAACTTTGATGATAACAGAAACCTTTCCAGAATAGTGAAATAACACACTGACCGGTTGCCATAGTAAAAGGGAGAATCAATACTGTCTGGTGTTGGCCGGAGCCTGCTCCCCGACGCCCCCACTGATGTGCTCGCAATTGCGCGGGCATCCAACCGCATGTTTCCCACCCCAAGTTTCTCAAGGAGATTTAGATGCGACAATTGACTGCAGTCGGACTGGCAATCGCCGTGATGGCAAGTGCGACGTTTGTTTCGGCTGAAGAGCTCAAGAGCGGCCTTCAGGCGGACCAACAGATCGGCGCGTTTTTCGTCACCAAGGCGGCCGGCGCGGACAAAGATGGTGTTAAGGTCGGCAAGAACCTTTGCTACCGATGCAAGAACGGCGGACGCCCTCAAGTGATGGTTTTCACTCGTTCCTCCGACAAGAACGTCGCCAAGCTGGTTTCAAAGCTCGACACGGCAATCACGAAGAACAGCGACAAACAACTTCGCGCTTTCGTGAACTACATGGGCAAGAGCAAAGCATCTGCCTCCAAAGACGCTAAGAAGTTGTGCGCCAGCACGAAGGCCAAGAATGTGCCTTTCGTCGTGCCCAACGAATTCGAAAACGGACCGGGCAACTATGGCCTGAGCCCGAAGGCTGAAGTCACGATCATCTTGGCCGAAGGCGGAAAAGTCAAAGCGAACCACGCTTTCGCTACGGCTAAAGACGTCGACGTCGAAGACGTTATCAAGAGCCTGACGAAGATCCTCAAGTAAGCAGGCTAAGACCGTCTGCCGCTGAACACGCAAAGCCGCGTCTCGGGTCCACCCTGAGATGCGGCTTTTTTACGCGCGAGGGTCAAACTCGGGCTCACTGCCCATCCGCCAGCCCCAGCAGTTTCGCCGCGTTGATGCGATAGATCTTCTCCAGCACATCATCCGGCAGAAACACGCCGTAGATCATCCAGAATCCCTGTCGATGGTGCGACTCGGCGGTGTCGAAATATTCATCGTCTGTTTCCAGAAAGCGGTAGTACAGCCGAAACGCGTCGGCTCGCGGAGTTGTATCGGTGCCGAACATGACGCGATCTTGATATTTGATAAAGAACCGCCTAGTGCTGTACGGTTGACGACCGAGCTCCGAGATTCGCGCGTCGATGTCGACGAAAAAGTTAGGATACTTGTCGAGCCATTTGCCCACCGTTTCCAGATCCTCCGGGTTGTTGCCGAAGTGGGCGCCAATGAAGGTCGTTTTGGGATGACGTCCGATAACCCGGTTACGTTGGTTGAGGAGTTCTTCGCGCGAGGGAAACTTGTCGCCGTAGAACAGCCAGCTTGGGTGCGAATTTAGCTCATGCCAACGCTCGTTGAAGCGATCGAGCGGAGCAAAGAAGGCGGCTGGGTCGGCGGTATGAATCATGACGGGGCGTTCATATTTTGCGCACAGCTGCCAGATCGGATCGAGCTTGGGGCTATCGATCGGCAGCGGCTTGCCATCGGAAAATCGGTAGGAGAGTCCAAACGATTTATGAAACTTCAGTCCCTTCGCGCCGGCTTCGAAACTGGCCTGCAAGCGTTTCGTTTCACGCTCTGTCCATCCCTCGTCCGCAAACCCTCGAAAGTCAATCAGAGCAAAAGTAAGAAAGCGTCCCGGATACGCCTTATCCAGCGCCTCGATCGTCTCGGTTAGTCGAGCGTCCCAATACCCGTCGAGGTTAACGACGGTTTGAACGCCGGCATCATCCATCGCCTTGACGTAACCAGCCACTCGCGCCTTCGTAAGCGTCTTGGCGCCGCCGCCCAGGTGATTGTGAACGTCGATCACCGGGAACTTGGGCTTGTTCACCTGGGTCACCTTGGTCTTCATCATCGATCGCGGCGCCCAGTCGCGCAACTTCAACTCGCGGATGTCTTCGCTTTCTGGTTTCTTGTCTTGGCCGATGGCGCCATCGGCCAAGAGAACGCTGGCGACAATTAAGCTGACGACGATCATTTGAGACAATTTGGACATAGCGATCTCATCTTCCTCGTTTTCGTGTTTCCGTTAGGGCCACGGGCGTCAATCGAACAGCACGGTTCCAAACTTTTTGTACTCATGGAACCGATTGCCAACTCGAGCCCAATCCCAGCCGGTCACATTGCCGTTGTCATGATCAACTCGGTAAAAATTGGCTCGCCATTTTGTGCCTTTCTCCGGCGGCACATTTCGCAGCGGCTTGAGCAAGGCGTAGGGAATAAAAACCTCAGCCCGCCAAGATTCGATCTCACTCATCGATCGCTTCTTCCCGCCGGCGACAGTCACGGCCTTTCTCGTTTTCCGCTCACCTTCATAATGCCATGGGCGCCAACCCAAAAACTTGCCGTCCAAATTCGGTACAAGAATGGGCAACTCATAGCCTAGCGGCGAGATTTCGTATTCAAAATAGACCGGGTGTTTCTCATCGGTCCAAAAGAAACACTCGAAGACGTCTTCGTTCCAAAGATCGTCGAAATCATTCGTCATCGTCGCTGTCAGCTTCCTATCGGAGCCGTCGAATAGCACGTAGATGCCCGTCGTCGAATAGAGCATTTTGAAGCGAGATTGGTATTTGAGTTTCCCGCCCGGCCTTCGGTTGAGCGTAACCCACTCGGCTTTCCGCCATGGGGCCGCGTCGCCCTTTCCGCTGAGCCGGAAATCGTCGCAGGTTGCTACTCGAATCATCGGCGGCTTAGCGGATCGCGGCTCCTCACAACAACCCTGCTCGGCATGAAGCAAAGTAAGGAGCATCCCAAGTACCAGGGCGTATGTTGCGATGGTCTGCTGTTTCATAATGGTTCACTGTTCTTGATGTCGCTGATCCGGCTGAGTTCCTGGCCGCCGAGATGATGCACTCGCACTTAGTCGCGATGAGCCATGCAACTGAGTATGATACCTTGACGGCCGAGTCGGTGCGCCGATCCGCTGCTGACTTTCCACCCGACGCCGCATGTTCGACAAGGTTTGCGTCTTGATGATCGCAGCAACCAACCTGACGCTTGCCGATAACGCGGTGATTCTGATCTACCTGATCGGAACGATTGCGATCGGGCTGTACATTGGCCGCCGCATGAAGACGGGTTCCGACTTTTTTCTCGGCGGCCGCAGACTGCCATGGTTCGCAATCGGGTTGTCGCTTGTCGCCACCGACATTGGCGGAACCGACATCATCGGAGTTGGCGGCGCTGCCTACTCGCATGGATTTGCGGTCGCGAATTTCGAATGGATTGGATGTGTTCCGGCAATGATTGTCGGGGCATTCGTCTTTATTCCATTTTTATACCGGACCGGCGTATATACGGTCCCGGAATTTCTCGAGAAGCGTTTCAACTCGGGAGTTCGAGTTGTGATGGCCACTTGTTGGCTCGTCTTCATGGCATGCAACCTCGGTATCATGCTTTTGGCCTCGGCGAAAATGATGTCAGCCGTTTTCGGTTGGGACGAGAACATTTGCATTTGGGTCACTGCTGGGCTGGTCGGCTTTTACACGTGCGTCGGCGGGTTGGCGGCAGTCGTCTACACCGACATGATCCAATGCGTCGTGATGATCGGCGGTTGTTTGCTCGTGCTCGTGTTGGGGCTGATCGAGGTCGGGGGAATCGCCAACCTTCAGGAGAAGCTTGGCGAGGCTGAGGCCAATCGTCAGGCGATTGCCAACGCCGAGGGTCCGCAGTCTGGGGCAGCGGGCGAGTCCGCACTCACCGCCGACGATCAGGGTCCTTTTTCGCCACCGTCGACTAACAAGACAGCTCAGTCGCAGCACGCCGAACTCATTTTGCCCGTCGATACAGGCACGCCGTTCCCATGGACGGGCATCTATTTCGGCTTGGCGTTGATCTTGAGTCCGGCCTATTGGATCGGCAACCAGGCCATTGTCCAACGCTCGCTCGGCGCTCGCAGTGAATTCGAAGCCAAGGCATCGTACGTCTGGGGCGCTCTGCTAAAGAACGTGATTCCGCTTATCATCGCCGTACCGGGGCTGATCGCTTTGGCGATGTTCCCAAACCTGCCTGACGGAGATCAAGCATTTCCACGATTGATCGGCGAGCTACTCCCATCCGGACTGCGAGGTCTGTTCGTCGCAGCGTTTCTGGCGGCGCTCATGTCCAGCATCGACTCGTATCTGAATTCCGCTGCGACCATCGTCTCGCATGACCTTTACAAACGATTTGTGAATTCTGAGATTAGCGAGCGACAGCTGCTGACGCTCGGACGCGTGACCACGATCGGACTCGTCGCCTGGGCGATTCTCTTCGCTTTCTTGCTCAAGACCATGAGCGACGACTCGGGATTGTACGCAATATTCCAAACTCTGATGTCGTTCTTCCAGGGACCGGCGTTGGCGATCTTGCTAACCGGCATGCTGTGGCGTCGAGCGACCGGCAAGGCGGCGCTTATCGCTCTGCTCGCGGGAATCACGACCGCCATCGCGCTTTATGCGCTCAATCAACCGACCGTTTATGAAGCCCTTGGCTGGGTGCCGTTGTTCAAGATCCAAGAACCGTTCCTGTACTTCTCCATTTGGGCTTTCCTGATTACCCTCGTCCTGGTGATTGTGTTGAGTTTGTTCGGCAAGCCAGATTCGCCCAAGAAGACCCAATACGTTGTCGGCTCTAAATCGATTTAATCGGTTTCAACTATGCGAATGACCCTGCTCCATCAATTTGGTGAGTTGCTGCGAACGACCATGCAGGCCGTACCGCTTGTGGCTGTCCGCTGTCTGTTCGTGGGGACGCTTTTGGCTTTACTGATTTGGGTTTGGCGGTTGCCAAACGAAGTCACATCGCCGCCAGGCGGTGCCAAGCGGTGGGATGAAAATCTGAAACTCGGCGCGGCACTGGCGCTGCTGATTCAGATCGTCGTCTACTCGCTGCTTTAGCTTGCACCGTCGTTCGTTCGACCCGATGCCGCAGGCGAGACACGCCGAACGCCTACTGATGGAGTAAACTCAGCTGCCGTACCGCTAGCCGATTGCTGATTTCAATTCTCTAGGTTTCGCTATGAACAACTGTCTAAGCAATTCGTCTCATCGTCTAATGCACCGGCCTCTTGTCGCTTCGACTGTCATGCTGGCGATGACCGCCATTCTGAACTGCTCGTTGAATGCCCAAGAGGATCGGCGCGAGACCGACTACAAGAAAGTCATCGAGCGACTGGAAGACGCTGTGCGTTACGAAGTTGAGGCGAAAGACCTGCCCGCCTTTTCGATTTCACTGGCGGACGGAAAGCGTCTTGTCTGGGCCAAGGGATTTGGGTTCCGAGACGCAGAGAAGAAAGAGCCCGCGACGGCCAGGACGGTTTATCGAGTCGGCTCGGTTTCGAAGCTGTTTACCGACATCGCGGTCATGCAACTCGCCGAGCAGGACACAATCGACCTCGACGCGCCTGTGAAACAGTATCTAGCGACATTCGCGCCGAACAACGATACGGGAATTCCCATCACATTACGGCAGCTCATGTCTCACCGTTCCGGCTTGGTCCGCGAGCCGCCCGTGGGGCACTATTTTGATCCCGACGAGCCGACCCTGGACGCGACCGTCAAGAGCCTCAACAAAACGTCGCTCGTCTATCGACCCAACTCACGCACTAAGTATTCGAACGCAGGCGTCTCGGTCGTCGGCGCCGTGCTCGCGAAGCAAACCAACGCCCCGTTTCACCAACGCATCAAGGACAAGATTCTCGATCCGCTTGAAATGACCGACAGTAGTTTCGAGATGACGGACGTGGTGAAGTCGCAGCTGGCCACTGCTTGGATGTGGACGTATGACGGTCGACGTTTCCAAGCCCCAACTTTCGCGCTCGGAACGGCGCCGGCCGGCAACCTCTATTCGAATGTGATCGATCTGTCGAAGTTCATGTCATGCTTATTCGACGATGGCCGTACGACCAATGGGCGATTGCTCAAGCCCAATACGCTTAGCCAGATGCTGACACCTAAGGTCGACGCGAAGGGCGAACCCTTGGGGTTTGGGCTGGGCTTCCACATTCAGGAGCTCGAAGGCCACAAGGTGATCGGCCACGGAGGCGCCGTCTATGGGTTTTCGACTCAATTCGAAGCGTTGCCCGAGCGTAAGATCGGCATCGCGGCCGTCGCGGCGCTCGACGGTAGCAATGGCGTCGTGCGGCGACTGACCGACTACGGCCTGCGGCTGATGCTCGCCAAACAGGACGGTAAACCGCTGCCCATATATCCAACCACCGACTCCGTTCCGCCACGTCGCGCTGCCGAAATGACAGGCGACTACAGCGACGGCCAACGAGTTGCCAGCGTTAACGAACTCAATGGACGCGTCTTCATGAGGCATGGCGTCGTCCGCAGCGAACTGCGAGCAGCCAGCAAGGACGGGTCGATCATTTCGGACGACGTGATTCGTTATGGCGACAAAGCGAGCACTCGCCGCAATGGCTCTCTGTTGATCGGCAAGTCCCAGTATGCGCGCGTCAAGAACGAGCCGCCGGTCGCAACGCCGGCGCGTTGGAAGGGACTGATCGGCGAGTATGGCTGGGACCATAACACGCTCTACATTCTCGAGGATCACGGTCGCCTGATCGCATTGATCGAATGGTTTTTCGCCTACCCTCTCACAGAGATCAACGAGAACGAATTTGCCTTTCCCGACTATGGCCTCTATCACGGGGAGAAGCTTTACTTCAAGCGAGACAAGAATCGCAGCGCGACGCAAGTTGTCGCGGCGGAAGTCGTCTTTCAACGTCGTGAAGTCGGCACCCGAGATGGCGAGACGTTTCGCATTGAGCCGGTCAAGCCAATCGATGATTTACGACAAGCCGCACTCGAGGCAACGCCTCCCACCGAAACGGGCGATATTCGTCCGGCCGATTTAGTCGACCTGACGTCCCTGTCGAAATCAATCAAACTCGATATTCGCTACGCGTCGACCAATAACTTCACCGGTGCGGTTTTCTACAAACAGCCCAAGGCCTTTATGCAGCGACCGGCGGCTGAGGCGCTTGTCCGTGTGCATCGGCGGCTCAAGAAGAGTGGCTTTGGACTGCTGATTCACGACGCCTATCGACCTTGGCACGTCACCAAGATGTTCTGGGATGCGACGCCAGCCGAAATGAAAGACTTCGTCGCCAACCCCGCCAACGGCTCTCGGCACAATCGCGGCTGCGCAGTCGATCTGACTCTGTACGACCTTGCGACCGGCAAACCGATTCAAATGGTCGCCGGCTACGACGAATTCTCCAACCGATCATTCCCACTCTATCCTGGCGGCACAACGCGACAACGCTGGCACAGAGACTTTCTTCGCCGATCCATGGAGGCCGAAGGGTTCAGCGTCTACGAATATGAATGGTGGCATTTCGACTTCAAAGACTGGAAGAAGTATCGCATCGGCAACCAGACGTTTGAAGAAATCCTCGAAGCAAGGTAGCGAGCGACAACGCCAGGCCGATGGTTGGTAGCTACGTTCGCCAGAACGTGTGAACCGGCAACCGACTTGGATCATGGCGAACGACAGCAAACGACTGCTATGGCTGGGCAGCTGGTTCGTTGCCTTCGTCTTTGCGGCTCGCATCCTCATCTAGACCGAGCAGACTCTTGATACGGTCCTGTTGTTCAGGCGTACTGGTCGCGTTTTCGTTAATTTGCCGTTCGAGAGGCCACTTGAACGACTCGATTAGATCGGGGCGCTGCTCAATAACTCGGAGCAGCTGGTCGAGCCGGCCGGACTCCTCAAACAATGGCGGTGCCCACGGCGTGAACAATCCAGAGTCGGCGAGTTTGTCGACGTAAACTTCTTGAACCCAGTCGTTGCGTTGGCTGTCGATGCTTTGCTCTACGACATCGAGAATATGAGGCAAACTTTCCCGGTACGCGGGGCGAGGGGGCGGATCCCAATGCGCCGGAAAGTCGCTCCGCTGGCGGCTCGACATGGTCTGCAGCGCCTCCTCGATCCGACCATTGACGAGGTTTCGCTCCACCTGCCGCCTCAATTGTTGTTCACCTTGAAAGGATGGAAGAACAAGGATCCAAATCGCGAGTGAGAAAACGCCGCCCGCCCAAGTCAGAGGCGATACTTTTCTTTCAAGCTCCACCGATGGCGCTAAGCGCCAATCTGGCCCCTTGCGCCCAAGTACTACCAACGAGCAAGTAAGCCAAATCGGAAAGCTAAGAATACAAAAGGCCCCTACCAACAAGCTGGTGACTTGAATAACCTCTTCGCTCTCCGTCAATCGAATGCCGCCCATGACGGAGACGACTGGTATAGGCGTGAGTGTCAGGATGGCGAAGGTGACCGAGACCGCGAAGAGCATGACGAGCCCGATTGCCTGGGTCACCGGCGCGCCGAACACGACCGAGCCGATTCGAATCATCAACAGGACTCTCCAGGCGGCGACGATGCCGAGCAGGCAGAGGTTGAATTGCGTCGCGTCGCCAGCGGACATGTACTGTTCGACAGGAATCGCGTAGAGCCAGGCGAGCGGCGCGGTCATCCAGTAGAGGCCGAGGAAAGAACGATAACTCGCCAGGAACGATCGCAGCGGATCCGCCTCGGTCGATTTGCGCCAAAGGCAAAGCCAAAACATCAAGAACAGAATGAAAGAGGTCGCGAGCGAGGCGACGAGCGGAATGAGAAGATGCCAGGGCTCGTGGAGCAGGTCTTCCCCGTCGTACTCGCGCGCGAATCCCGCGGATATCACGAATAAAAATCCGAGCCATACGGCGGAGCGACTCGTCGCGACTTCAAATATCGCTCGCCGCTCTCCAAATAGAAAACGGATGATCGTTACAAAATTCATGAACTACCCCAGCTAGGCAAGCAAACGAGTACGCCGGTGACAGCGACGATTGGCCCGACTGTTAATGCCGCAGTTGGCCCCACGCCGAAAGCTTGAAGAAACATGGCTACGACAGTCACAACTCCGCCGCAGACGACCAACACGGCACCTCGAGTTTGTCGCGGCGATCTCGCAGAAGTCGCAGGCAAACTGCGGGCTGTAAAGATGGCCAACATCCCGACAACGATCGAGTAACTGTGGGCAAGTCGGACAACGCGTCGGGCAAACTCGCCATACTCGCCCAAGAATTCGGGAGTCGGCAGCGGTCCGTCGAACGAGTAGCAGCCCATCACGGCGCCGGCACCCAAGGACGCGACGATCATCGTCCAACCCGCTCGTTCGAGCACACAGCGCTGCCGCCATGCGATGACGAGTGCAATCGTGACACCGATCATCGTCGTGGTCGCTGGAATCATGGAGAGATATTTAAAATTGGTCCACAACAGACTGGCCAAAGTCAGCGCCGCCGGCATGCCGACCGCGCCGCACAGCATCAGGAACCCGCCCCAATCGGTAAGCTGCCGCCGCGGCTTCTGCTGATCGGCCAATTGTTGATAGAGAAGTGTCAAGACACAAAGAGCAATCGCAGCCACTCGGGCCAGGCGAAGCATGCGAAGTCGAAGCCCATCCGCCTCGCCCAGGTAGTCGGGCAGAAAGAGATCGGGTTGAGTGGTGGCGAGCGCGCTGAATAAGTCGAGCGACATGCCGAAGCAAACGACGAACAGCCCGAGTCGCAAATCGCGCGAATGCTCGCCACTCGGACCGACAAGCGCCAGCATCGCAAAGGCAGTCAGATTGAGCGCGCTGCCAACGACCACGGCAAGCAGCCAGGGATGCCAGAAGATTCCTAACCCGTATCCCAGCGAATAGAGCACAGCGCCGACCGCGCTCAACCATTCCGCTAATCGGCCGACTTGACCGGAAAACGATTGCGACGCCAACACGTACGCCATGGCGAGTTGCAGGAACGCCATCGCCAGAGTAACCCCTTGAGCATGACGTACGATCGGTCTCAGGCTCTCGCGGTAAACCGTCGGATCGGTCTCGGAGATGATCCACGGGTCGATCGCAGCAGCGCCGACCAGCCCGGCGACCAAGAGTCCCCAACCCGTCAGACGGTTCAATTGCCCCGAATGTTTCAACGCGTTCATGCCGTTCGCTCGATATCTCTGCTGCGCCGTTTGTGAATCGGAGATGAAACGCGGCCAACCGCGCGAACATCAGTTTTGCTCCACGTCCAACTCATCCTCAGCCGACCGACGCCGACCCTCGCGCTGCTTTTTCGAACGCAGGTACTTCTCGCCAAAGTTGTCTCTCCTCCAAGCGGTCGCGTCGTCGCAATAGAGCCGTTCGGCCAAATCATAGAAGCCGTTTCGCAACTCGCTAACCGACATGTGAGACGGCTGAAAATTCAAGTCGAACAGAGTGCAGCGTTCCCACGCGCCAGGGTAAAGCAATCTACCCTCGCGACCAAGACGATCGTAGAGGGGTGTTCCCGGGAACGGCGTGAGGTACGTAATCTGAATATCGTACAGCTCCGACTCCAACGCGAAGTCATAAACGGCGTCGAACACATCGGCGTCGTGCCCGTCCAGCCCGAGCACAAAACACCCGTTAACTCGCACACCATACGATTGAATCTTTCGAATCGCCTCGATGTATTTCGGCCAACGCTTGCGTTTCCAATCGCTCTTGAGCTCCAGTCCGCTCAAGCCAGTCGGCACTGGACTCTCGAAACCGATCAGAACCTGGGCGCATCCGCTGGCTCGCATCAAGCTGAGCAACTCGTCGTCCTCATAGATCGAAACGTCCGTTTCGGCGAACCATTTAACTTTGCGCGACTTGAGTTGCGAAAGTAACTCGAGCCAGAATTTTCGATGAACGAAAGCATTGTCATCTGCGAATTCGATAAACGGACGCGGCCAGATTTCGATGATTCGATCAACTTCGGCCAAAACGTGCTCGACCGTCTTTTGCTTGTAACGTCGCGTCAACAAGATGGACGCGGCGCAGAATTCACAGCGAAGCGGACACCCGCGGCTCGTCTGCACCGTCAATCGGTTGTACTTCGAAATGTCGAGCAGTTCGAATGCCGGCATTGGCGCATCGGCTATCGCGAATTCACCGAGCTCAAAGGAACTGTAACGACGCTGGAGACGCCCTGCCTGCGCGTCAACAAGCAGCGTGGGCCAGACCGTCTCGCCTTCACCGATCACAACAGAGTCACAATGCAAGCTCGCTTCATCCGGAAGTGAGGTGACGTGCAAACCGCCCAGCACGACCGGCACGCCCTCGCTTCGAAACTGATCCGCAAGCTGATAGGCCTCGGGAATTTGCGCGCTGAAGCTGGAAATCAACACGATGTCCAGATCGGCGGGCATCTCGCTGGCTTCATCGAGCTCGTTGACCTCGATGTAACAGATCTCATGTTCGGGAGGAGTCATTCCCGCCAGAGTCAACAAACCGAGGCTAGGCAGCGAGGCGATCGTCTTGCTGCGTTCGACGAAACCGGGAAGTGTGAGCCCCCGCTCCAGCAGATGTTCATCGCAACAGCGAATGCCGCTCATCGCGATCATGCCGATCTTCATCTGTCTTCACCGGTTCGGTGTCATTGGTCGAGAATCGTCTTCAAGTTGTTCGCAATTTGTTCGGTTTCGGATTGCTTGGCGCTTTCGATCAAGGCATCGATCCCAACTTGCGACAACAGCGATTCCGGAACGTCAAATTCAACTCGAATGGTTAGCTGAGTTCCATCGCCAGCCGACTCGGCGCGGTAGGTGAACTTACTCGCAATCCCGCCCTCCGTCACAAACGAATAGCTGTAGCCAGGCACATATTCGGTGCAGTGGCCAACGCCTTCGAAATCGACGCCAAGCAACGTCCAAGTCCATCGCCAACTGGTTCCGACTTCACCCTCCTCCCTGTTTATATTCGCGACCGCGCTAAGCGACGGCAAATACAGGGTGCGATTATTGACGTCGGCAACGTAGTCAATAATCGCCTCTGGAGTGTTATGGACCTGAATGGAAACTTCTGCGGAGTTTCTAGACATCTGACGTTCCCTTCTTGCTTAAGACAAATTTCACCTTTGGAATCGGTCCGGGAAACTGCTTGGCCAACCAGCGCGTAAGCAACGTGATCTTGCCGTGCACGTTGTCAGGCGGCAGCACGACAAACTGTAGCTTGGCGCCTATCCGGCGCGTTCGCAACACCGCAGATTCGCCTTTGATTTGAAACACGACCCGAGTGCGCGTTAATGACACGTTGTGCTGGAAATCATTTCGCAGAAATAGCCCCTTGCAGGCCGACTCGATTTGAGTCTGAAGGTCCGCCATCGCGATCCTCAACAGCCAGACCCGTTCAATTTGTCTCCGAGCTGCCAGGGCCACAACAGCGACGGCGAGCAAGCCAATATCGCCGACCCAATTTGAGGCAAAGTTCGACTCGGCAAATCCAGCTGACGCGATTACAACTCGCCCTGCGCACATCACGACGAGCAGCAGAACCATCAAGCGAATGAGGCGCAGAGAGCGCGCCTGGGATGCGAACAAGAACGGCACCGCATAGACCGACATGACGGTCGCTGTTACGCAGCATAATGTGACCCATTGATAAGCCACGACCTTCTAATCCCCTCAACTCAAAGGCAAGCTCAGCGCCGTTCGATTGCCATTCCGCATACCGGCATGAAAAACGAGCCGAATTTGATCGAGCCACCGGCGAGCCGAACAATTGGCCGGGACGCTTGCCGCTGCATTAAGCGTAGCCGATAATGGCGATCGGCGGAGCATGGCGCGCCGACTCTCACGCAACAAGAAAGGGCCCGATGCGAGTTTCGCTTCTTGGAATGCCGTCCTGCCTCCTTCTCGCTCTCGTTCTCGTTGACGCGCGACTCTACGCGCAGACCGACCGCCATCCTGACAAGGACAAGAAACTAACATTCGAGCAAGACATCGCGCCGATCCTGAACCGTCACTGTTCTGGTTGCCACGGCGTCGAAAAACGTGAAGGCGGCTTTGATGTGCGACGGCGTTTTTCGATTGTGTCGGGAGGCGATAGCGGGCCGGCAATCGTTATCGGACGACCAGAAAAGAGCCTGCTGGTGGAGTTGCTTGAGGACGGCGCGATGCCGCCCGAGGAGAAACCTCGGCTCAACAAACAAGAATTAACTTTACTGCGAGACTGGATCCAACATGGGGCCGCCCTGGCAGGAAAAGTCGAATTGCCCCTGCGGCCGTCCGCAGACTCGGGCCGCTTCGACGTGACCGAGGGCCGTCAGCACTGGGCGTTTCAACGTGTCTCTAAAAACGATCCGCCAAGCATTATCGACCGAACCTGGCCGACGACTCCGGTTGACACATTCGTGTTGGCCAAGTTGGAAGAACGCGGTTGGTGCCCGGCGGACGACGCCTCGCGACGCGTTCTTATTCGCCGTCTCTATTTTGATCTAACAGGCTTGCCTCCTTCGCCTGCGGCAATTCGCGATTTCATCAACGACCCTTCGGTTGACGCCTACGAGCGGATTGTTGATCGGCTACTTGCTAGCCCGCAGTATGGCGAGCGCTGGGCGCAGCACTGGTTGGATGTCGTACGATTCGCCGAGACCGAGGGATTCGAATACGACCGACATCTGCCCGACGCTTGGCGATTTCGCGACTACGTTATCAACTCGCTCAACTCGGACAAACCGTTTGATCAATTCGCGCTCGAACAACTCGCCGGCGACGAGCTGACGCCGGCCAACCGTGACGCCCAGACGGCAGCCATCTTCCATCGGCTAGGAGCGGTTCGCCGCAACGCGGGAAACCCAGACATCGCGTTGAGCCGAAATGAAGTTTTGACCGAACGGACGAACATCGTTGGCGAAGCATTCTTGGGCCTGACAATCGGCTGCGCTCGATGCCACAATCATAAACTCGAACCCATTTCTCAGCGGGACTACTATCGCCTGCAGGCCTATTTCGCCGCCACGGCTGAAGACGATATCGCTCTGGCCTCGGAAACGCAGCAAAAGGAATGGTCCAAGCAATCCGACAAAATCAAGGCGACTCTCAAAGAACTCAAGGCGAAAGCCGCAAAGGCCGACGCCCAAGAACAAACCACATTGAAGAAGTCGATCGCCGATCTCGAATATTCGCTCCCGAAAAACCTTCCGACCATTCCCAGCATTCGCAACGACTTTGAAAAGCGAACGACGATCCACATTCTTCGAAGGGGTATTTGGGAGCACAAGGGTGCTGCCGTCGCACCGCGTCCGCTAAGCGTGCTCGTCTCCGAATCGATGAACGAGCTTCCCGCCGAGACGGAAACTCCGAGAACTCAACTTGCTCGCTGGCTTACTCACCCCGACAACCCGCTCACGGCGCGCGTCATTGTCAATCGAGTTTGGCAACATCACTTCGGAGTCGGGTTGGTGGAGACAGCGAACGATTTCGGAATTCACGGCGCGAAGCCTAGCCACCCGCAACTGCTCGATTGGCTGGCTCGCTCGCTGATGGAAAACGGCTGGCGACTCAAGCCGATTCATCGGTTGATTGTATCGAGCCGCACGTACCGCCAGGCGAGTTTGTCGTCACAAGCTCGCGAGGCCGCCAGCGACGATCCGAACAACCGGTTGCTTTGGCGATTCAGTCGCCGGCGGCTGTCAGCCGAGGAGATACGGGACCAGATGCTGACGGTTTCGGGCGCGATAAACTTGCAAGCCGCGGGGCCGAGCATAATGGTGCCGGTCGACGCCGAGCTCGTTGGCTTGCTCTACAAACCGACTCAGTGGCGAGTCCATAATGACGTTGCAGAACACGCTCGACGAACAATCTACTTGATCGCAAAACGCAATTTACGACTTTCATTCATGAAGGCGTTTGATGCGCCGGCCTTGCAGACAAGCTGTCCGGAGCGAGGCCATAGCACGCATGCTCCGCAGGCTCTCGAATTGCTCAACGGCGCATTTGCAAATGCGACAGCGGACTCGTTCGCGAGTCGATTGCAGCGCGAGTGCGGCGACAACTCAAAGGCAATCGTCGAGCGAGGCTATTGGCTCGCTTTGGGCCGGCGACCGTCGGAAACAGAGCGGCGACTTTCGATTGAGTTTGTCCGCGACCAGCCGTTGCGCGAATTCGCTTTGGCTCTGATCAATCTCAACGGGTTTGTCTATGTTCGATAAGCACCAACTTCAGGGTCTCGGCCAGCCCAACCGCCGGGCGTTTCTACGGAACTCGTGCTGCGGATTTGGCGGGCTCGCACTCGCTTCGCTGCTTAACGACGAACGTGTTCGAGCCGATGGTTCAAGTCCTCTCGCAGCGAAGGCGCCCCATGCAACCGCCAAGGCCAAGAGCGTCATCTTTCTATTCATGGCGGGCGGACCAAGCCAGCTTGAAACATTTGATCCCAAGCCGCTACTAAACCGTTTGCACGGCAAACCGAGACCCGCGCAATTCGGCGAGGCCAAGTACCAATTCATTCAAAGCGACGCCAAACTGCTCGGCGCCAAACCGACGTTCAAGCGTTACGGCCAGAGTGGAATTGAAGTCTCGAGTCTGTTCCCCAACATGGCGCGGTGCGTCGATGACCTCGCCGTCATCCGCTCGTGCTATGGCGACATGGTTGTTCATTCCGCCGCACAATACGAGCTTCTCTCGGGAAGAACCGTGCCTGGATTTCCGAGTATGGGGTCATGGACTCTCTACGGACTCGGCGCCGAAACGGATTCGTTGCCCGCCTACGTCGTCATGCCTGACCCGAAAGGCGCTTTGGAGGCGGGGCAGCCGATGTACATGCATGGCTTCTTGCCCGCGGCGTATCAGCCGACCATGTTTCGAACCGGCAAGCGTCCCATTCTCAATCTAGAACTGCCCGCAGGCATTGCGGCGAGTCAGCGAGAGCGGACGCTTCGATTGATTCGCGAGCTCAACAAGGCAACGCTGCGTCCCGGCGACGACGAGTTAGAAGCGCGGCTAAACACTTACGACCTCGCATTCAAAATGCAAACCGAAGCGCCGGGCGTGTTCGACTTGAGTCAGGAGACGCAGGATACTCTCGACCTTTACGGCGTTGGCAGCGAGCCGACTCATGACTACGGTCGAAGGTGTTTGCAAGCGCGGCGACTGGTCGAAAACGGCGTTCGATTTGTTTGCGTTGTTTCCGGCGGCGGACCAGGCAACATGCAGTGGGATGCTCATAAAGACATTGAAGAGAACCACGAGCGGAAGGCGGCGGAAACCGATCGCCCCGTCGCTGGTCTTCTGACCGACTTGAAACGCCGCGGCTTGCTTGATGAGACATTGATTCTTTGGGGCGGCGAGTTCGGTCGCTCCCCCGAGGCCCAAGCCGGGAAGGGGCGAGATCATCACAACCTCGGCTTCTCGATGTTGATGGCCGGCGGCGGCATCCGTGGCGGGTCCGTGGTCGGCGCCACCGATGAAATCGGACTACGCGCCGTCGACTCGCCTCATCACTTTCGAGACATACACGCCACGATTCTCCACCAATTGGGCCTCGATCAACACAAACTTACCTACCCTCATCTCGGCCGCGACGAGAGACTGACATTCCTGGAGGGGAATATTATCGAGTCGATCGTGTAGCGTCCCGTGCGAAAACGATTCAGCGCGGTTCCAGCAGCACTTGAATGACGTGGTCCTGGCCGGCAATTTCGTCGACGAGCGACGTTGAGGGAGCTTGGTCGAGCTGCAGCGTACAGCAGGCGGCAAATGCGCCTTCGAAAATCGCGTTCTCCATCTCCTCGATATTGATCTCTTCTTCCCGAAGCGCATCGAGTACGCCTGCCAGCACGCCGACACGATTGTAATGACGTACAACCAGCGAATAGGAACCACCAGATCGTGAGTTGACGTTGACGACATTCAATGGGCGTCCGGTCTCGCGGAACGTCTTGATAATATTGACCACCTCCGCCGCGATCGCTTCGGACGCTTGATTCGTCGACGCTCCAATGTGCGGCGTGCAAGTGACTTGTTCGGCGAGGGCCGTATCAGCAAATTCGGCGACGCCCGACCCCGGTTCATCTTCGAACACGTCTAGCCCAACTCGCAGCCCTTTCGAGGCGATTGCCTGTTTGAGCGATTCGGTGTCGATCAGATTGCCGCGAGACGTGTTGATCATGATCGCGCCTTTTCGGAGCGCGTCAAGAAACTCGCGGTCCACAAAGTGATGTGTACCCGAGCTGGCGGCCAAGTGAATTGAGACAGCGTCGCTTTGACGAGCGACATCAAGCTTGGAGGCGGCGTATTGCACTCCGAGATCGTCGGCGCGTTGCTGAGTCAAGCTGGGGCTCCAGGCGACGACCTTCATTCCGATGCCCTGTGCAAGTCGAGCGACCGCGCGGCCGATCATTCCCATACCGAGGACTCCGAGCGTGCGGCCCTTCAAGCCTTCCGCCTTGCCGAACTCCTTCTTGTTCCAATTCCCTGCGCGCAGATCTGAGGTGGCTTCCGCAATTCGCCGATCGCAGGCGATCAACAAACCGACTGCGAGTTCGGCGACCGCGTCGCTGTTGCGTCCGGGGCAATTGGTGACATAGATACCACGAGCGCTTGTCGCCTCAACATCGATTGTGTTGACGCCAGCTCCGGCGCGCACGATCAAGGAAAGGCTCTCCCCCGCGTCAATCGTCGCAGCGCTGACTTTGGTCGAACGAACCACGAGAACGTTGTACCCTGGCACGGTGCCTGGCAAGTCGGCGGCGGTGAGGTCTGGGCAAAAATCGGTCGCCAAACCGGCAACGGCCAAAGCGGAAAGAGCATGCTCAGAGAGTTTGTCAGCGATCAAAATCTTCATCTTGGACCAAGTTGAACGTGGCGGTGGAGGTTTCGAACAGTAAGGTCAAGCACTATTCCAATCCAATGCAGTAAAGCACTTCTTGGCGTCGTCCCCCTTTTTTGGTTGCAGCTCGCAAGTAGATACGGCTGCCGCAAATGACTGGCGTCGCAAAGGCTTCAGCTCCCAATTGGTTTTGTGCGACGAGTTCAAATCGCTCTGGATCAGCCTTAAAAACAAAGGTTCGCCCACGCTCGTTCGTCGCGAACAGGTGGCCGCCGGCGAGCACGGGCGATCCACTGAACGTTCCGCCTAGTCGCCCTTGCCACACTTGCTCCCCGCTGTCACTCTTCCAACATCGAGCAACTCCCGCGTCAGTCACCGCAAAAAGATAGCCGTTGTGCACGATCATCGATGGAACGTATACACGCACGCTATTCTCCCACGCAAGCTTTCCGGAACCATCAGCCAGGACTGCGGAGACGTGGTTGTCAGGATAGCCCCCGCTCGTGAACACGCGTGTTCCATCAGTCACGGCGGACGTGACGCATTCGGTTGTCGCACCTTTTGTTTCCCACAACGTCGCGCCGGTGAGCGGATTGAAACTCGAAACGAGATCGCACCCTGTGAAAATCAGCTGTTCCTTCCCGGCGGCTCGCAGAATGATCGGCGAAGCGTAGTTCGGCTTCGCCGGGCGGTCACGCTTCCAAACAATCTCGCCCGAGTCGCGAGCAAGTCCCGCGATAGCGCCACCACCCTTATTGTCGGCGGAGACGATCACCAGTGAGCGATAGATGGCGGGAGACGAACCGTAGCCTTGATGCACCACGTAGTCCGAAATCTTCGTCTGCCAAATCTGCTTACCGGCCCGATCTAGCGCTGTCGTATAGATCGCGCCGCTGTTAAAAAAATTGACGAAGACTCTTTGGCCGTCGCATGCGACTGAGGATGAGGCGAGCGAGGCCTTTTTGTTTTTGGCCTTCAGCCCTCCTCGATGTACGACGGTTTGCCAAACAACTTCGCCCGTCCTGCGGTCATAACAGACAACGGTTTGAGTTTCAGCGGTTTCGTCGGCAGTCGCCAGAAACACGCGGTCGCCTTGCACGGTGGGAGATCCGTGTCCTCGCCCCGGAATCATAGCCTTCCAGACCAAATGCTTGTTCGCGCTCCATTCTAGTGGCGGCGTTTGCCCCGCGGCGGCAATCCCGTTTCGATTGGGTCCGCGCCACCACGGCCAGTCGTCTTCGGCCACATCGACGGCGTTTGCATCGCCAGACTTCGCCTTTCTCGCGCGAGGCTCCTCCCCCATCGCCGGAATCGAGCATAGGCAAGCGAGCAACACAGGAACGTATCGTAAGGATCGCAACATCGGTTCGGCACTCATGGTTTGAATAGCAGGCATTCGGTGGAAGCAATAACAGGGTCGGCGTTCGATTCTAACGGGGCGAGAGGGCCGCGCCAGCAGGCAATCGAGAAATTGAATTCGATTCATTTCCGATGTGAACCGGCGACCTTTCCAACGCAATCCGGCACTCGTCAACGAATCGACTGGGCGCCGTTGGCAAGACCGCGATGACAGTCTGGAATTGACGCATTCTCACAGTCGCGTTCTGCACCGAAAATTCGCGCGACGGCCAGATTCCGCGCAATCATTGCAAACCGCATCAGCCGCATCGAGGTGTGCGAAGAAGCTCGCAAGGCAGTTGACCGGCTCCAGCAACGACCTGGCGTTGTTCACCTGCATCTCTGTAGGGAGCCACCGTCATGCGTTTTGGAGTGCATCTGGTTCGCGAGGGCATCATTACCTCCGAACAGCTTTACGACGCCGTCGAACCACAAGCCGCCCAACGCCCGCAGCTCGGATAGCTCGCGGTCCGCATGAGCAAGCTCACGATGAAGCAAGTCTTCGCGGTACTTGGCGAGCAAGCGAATAGCAAAGAGTCGTTTGGAAGAATCGCCCGCGACATGCGGCTGATCAACAAACGAACGCTGGCCGACCTGCTGTTCGTGCAAAGCGAGCAAACACCGTCGCTCGCCGCAACCCTTGTCGACATGGGTGCGATAACCGAGCAAATGGTGAAAGCGGAGCTAATGAAGGTGCGTAGTCGTCGAGTGCAGTCTCGCGCCAAACGAGATTCCCACGAACCAAGCCAAACTAGTGCGCCCCAAACCGGCGCAACGATGTTTCAGTGCGCCAAATAGCTAAGGTGTGAACAACATGTCCTTCGATGACGCAGAACCTATTGCCGAATTCGTAGTCGAATCCAACGAGCACTTGGCGGATATCGAAGCCCAAATGCTCGACATTGAGGCTTGCGGAACGGAAGACGATGTCGAATAGGTAAACACGGTCTTTCGCGCTGTTCACTCGATCAAAGGCGCAGCCGGCTTCATGGGCTTCAGCTCAATCCAAACGCTCGCCCACAGCCTCGAACACGTGCTCAACTTGATGCGGGAGTGTACGCTGATTCCCACGTCAGAGATCATGGATGTGATGCTGCGAGCCGCTGACTTGCTGCGCAACATGATCAACGACATCAATAACTCAAACAATGTTGATGTCGGCGACTTTGTTATCGCCTTCGAGCCGATCGCGAATGACGACTCAGCTGTCGCGCCGGCGGAAGCCGCGTCGGCAGACACCGCCGCGCCGGAAGCGCCGCCTCCCTTTCCGACGATGCAGCGCCGGCGTCAGATAAATCGCAAACAGCGGCCGCCAGCGATACCGCACAGCCAGACGCTGAACCGGCGCGAGCGAAACCGTCGCAGCCAGCTCAGGGCAAACCGCCCGCGGCCACGGCGTCGGCGCCCAAGAGTTCGCCTCAACCGGTCGAATCGAGCATTCGCGTCTCGGTGGACGTGCTCGACCGCGTGATGAACCTGGCCGGCGAATTGGTGCTCGGTCGAAACCAGTTCGTGCAAACGGTGAATTCTGAGGACCGTTTCGGCATTGAAAATGTCGCGACGAACATGGATCAAATCACGAGCGAGCTGCAGGAAGCGATCATGAAGACTCGCTTGCAGCCCATCGGCAACGTCTTTGGCAAGTTCACTCGCGTCGTCCGCGACCTAAGCAATCAGCTCGGCAAGAAGTGTGATCTTTCAATTTCGGGCAAGGAAGTGAAAGTCGACAAGACCGTTATCGAGGCGATGGCGACCCCTTGACTCACCTGGTCCGAAACTCGGTCGACCGCGGGATTGAAATGCCGAGCGATCGCGAAAGGATTGGAAAGCCAGCCGGCGGCCAACTCCATGCATCCGGATTTGGTCTGCGGCATGCAGCGCCGGCCAAGAGCCCTATAGCATTGCCATGGCGATACGCGACGTGTTGCCGGACTGCGGTCAATGGGACATTCAAATCCTCGCCACCGACGTGTCCGATGCGGCCATCGCCAAAGCCAGTCGTGGCCGCTACGCCCGTCACGAGATTGAGCGAGGCCTCTCGGAAGCGGCCCTTACCCGATATTTCGTTCAGGATGGTGATGAGTGGGTCGTCGACGTCCGAATTCGTTCGATGGTCTCCTTCCGCCGATTCAACTTGAGCGATCCTTACACGTCATTCGGCAAATTCGACATTGTTTTCTGTCGCAACGTCGCCATCTACTTCACGCCCGAAATGCGAAAGTCGGTTTTCCGCCGAATCGCAGCCAATACGAACGTGTACGGCTATTTATTCGTTGGCTCCGCCGAGTCGCTTGCGGATATCGGGCCGGAATTTCAACCGCTTCACCATTGCCGTTCGGTCTTCTACCAACCGAATCTCGCTTCAGTTGGGCGATAGCCTCTCTACGGCTCACGTTTTTCTCCCGCGATTGCCTAGCATTGAGAGCGCCCATCTCGCTCACGACCGAACGATTTCGCAACGCATAAAAGATTGCCGATCGATAGGGACTTCTGGTACGCTATTGGCCTGCTTTTTATGGTGGATCGTCCGATAGTCAAGCCGTGGGTTGCACGTGCCGAAACTACCCAATTGTGTCTTACTTCTCTTGGCGCTGAGCTCGCTTGCCGCCGAGGCGAGCGCCGAAGGTTTGCGAGCGGAGCCGGCACAGGTGACGCTCGATAGCCCCGAGTCTTCTCAGCAGTTGCTCATTACCGACTTGGATCCTCGCGCGCGTCAACGCGATGTGACGCGCGACGCGGTCTATCGCATCGCCCCAAAGCAAATCGCGACGATCGATGAACGAGGATTGGTCAGACCGCTCGCCGACGGCCAAGCTGAATTGTCGGTTGAGTTTCAAGGCCAGCAGTTGACCGTTGCGATTTCGGTTGTCGGATTCTCCAAGCCGCGTCCGGTCTCGTTTCGCCACGAGATCATTCCGATGCTGACGAAAGCTCGGTGCAACTCGGGCGGTTGCCATGGCAAGGCCGAAGGACAGAACGGTTTTCGACTGAGCATTTTTGGCTACGATCCAGCAAGTGATTATCACGCGTTAGTGTACGAGAGCCGAGGTCGCCGCATTGCTCCTGCATGCCCCGATCACAGCTTGCTTGTCCTCAAGGCGACAGCCCGCTCGCCACACGGCGGCGGTCAAAAGGTCGAGCCAGGCGGCTACGGCGATCGTCGTCTAACTCGCTGGATCCAAGAGGGTGCCCCGTTTGAGTCGGCGGACGAGTCGCAGAACAAGGTCGAACGAATCATCGTTCACCCAGCAGACCGCGTTCTGTTCGCGGGCCAACGCCAGCAGTTGCAAGTCACCGCGATCGACGCCTCGGGCCGACGATACGACGTGACCGCCGAAGCCGAGTACGAATCGAACGCAAGTTCGATCGCAGAGGCGGATTCTCATGGTTTGATAACGGTCAGTGACATACCGGGCGAAGCAGCGATCCTTGTCCGATTCTTGGGACAGGTAGCCGTCTGCCGAGTCACGTCGCCTCAACCCAATGTCGAATTTGACCGACCGCCTGAACGAGGATTTATTGACCGTCTCGTCTGGGACAAGCTTCAACGATTGGGGATCGAGCCGAGTCAAGAGGCGGATGACGCGAGTTTCCTGCGACGAGTTTGTCTGGATACGATCGGCACGCTCCCCACATCGGATGAGGTAGTTGGGTTTCTCAAAGATAAACGAAGCGACAAACGAGCGCGGCTCGTAGACGAGTTGCTGCAGCGAGACGAGTACGTCGATTACTGGACGATGAAATGGCTCGACATCCTCCGCGCAGATCAATTGAAGATCTCACCGCAAGGGACCGTCGCGATGCAACGTTGGCTCCGCCGCGCGTTTACGGAAAACCGCCCCTTCGATCAGATGGCTCGTGAGTTGCTTACCGTCCAGGGCAATACATCGGCCGAAGGACCTGGCTCCTTTTACAAGATACTGTCGAAGCCGGATCAGGCCGCCCAAGCCGTCAGTCAGCTCTTGCTCGGTGTGCGAATCGAATGCGCTCAGTGCCATCACCATCCGTCCGAGCGTTGGAGCCAAGCGGACTATGTAGGGCTGGCGGGATTCTTCACCGGCATCAAGCTGAAGAAATTGCCTAACGGCGAGCAGGCGATCGTTTCGCGTGGCGGCAAGGACTTGCCTCACCCTCGTCATGGCGAAGTCGTCGCGGCTCGGGCTCTCGGAGCGGATCCGGCGGATTTTTCCCGAGCAACCGATCGCCGACAGATCTTGGCCGACTGGGTCACCTCAAACGAAAATCCGTACTTTAGCCGTGCGATCGCAAATAGGCTGTGGTCCCATTACTTTGGCCGGGGACTGATCGAACCCATTGATGACACTCGCCGCACCAACCCGGCGAGCAACGAACCGCTCATGCGGGCTTTGTCGAAGCATATGCGAGACGAGAAGTTCGATTTGCGCGAGTTCACTCGCACGCTGTTGAATTCTCGCGTCTATCAGTCGAGTTCGCGAACGACGGCTTCGAACAACCGCGACAGGCAGAATTTCTCGCATGCCGCCTATAAGACGCTGCCCGCGGAAGTGTTGCTCGACGCGATAAGTCAATCGGTCGGCGTGCCGGAGGAATTCAATGGCTGGCCAAGCGGGTATCGCGCGATTCAAGTTTGGGACAATCGAATGCCCTCTTACTTCTTTCGCATTTTCGGCCGACCCGTGCGCGCTTCGGTCTGCGAGTGCGAACGGAGTGATCAGCCGAGCATCGCTCAAGCTTTGCACTTGCTGAACTCGCCTGAAATCGCCGGCAAGATCGAGCACCGACATGGTCGAGCCAGGCGTCTGGTTAACTCTGACTTGTCAGCTTCCGAAATCATCGATCAACTTTTTCTCAGCACCGTGTCGCGCTACCCTCGCAAAGGCGAGCGGGCGTTAATGATGGAGGCTTTTTCTAACCACGGCAACGACCGGCGCGCCGCGGCCGAGGATGTCCTCTGGGCTCTGATGAATTCTAGAGAATTCGTCTTCAACCATTAGCCTCGCGGCGTCGATTCATCGTAAGAAGGCAACTCCTCCAAGACGACCTTTGGACCAACGCATGTTTAAAGTCACAATCGGCAACGAAAGAGTCAACTGCGACGGCGTTTCGCGTCGGCACGCAATGCGACTTGGCGCAAGCGGGTTGATCGGCGGACTCACGCTTCCTCGCTTGCTTGAAATGCATGTCAAAGCGGCAACCAAGGTCACACCCAAAGCCAAGTCGTGCATCTTCCTGTTCCTGGAAGGGGGCCCGCCACATCAGGACATGTGGGATCCCAAGCCAGAAGCTCCCGCTGAAATTCGAGGTCCGTTCCAGGCGATTCAAACGAACGTTCCCGGTACGATTGTGACTGATCAACTGCCGCTGTGCTCGAAAATTGCCGACAAATACACAATCGTTCGCAGCCACAGTCATCGCATCAACGGCCATACCACGGGCTACCACTACGTGATGACCGGTCGTCGTCCAAGTTTTGCCGACGGCGACAACCCCGTGCCCAACAATGAGTTTTATCCGTCGATCGGGTCAGTCGTTTCGCGCGAGCTTGGACCTCGAGGCGCGCTGCCTCCGTATATCAATCTGCCTCACCCGATGGCGGCGGGCGGGCCCGGTTTTTACGGCGCCGAGCACGCTCCATTTGTTATCGAAGCGGATCCAACGCAACCCGATTTCGAAGTCAAAGATCTTCAGCCGGGAGGGCGAAAGACGAAGAATCGCTCGAGCGTGCGTCGCAAGCTGCTGGAGGGAATCGACCAATTCGAAAAGGCGACGAACAGCGGGCAGGCTGTAGCGATGTCGACCTACTACGAAAAGGCGCTTAGCCTGATGACCTCACCGGCTGCCAAACGTGCCTTCGATATTCACGCGGAACCCGATTCGGTTCGCGACGCGTACGGACGCACCCAAGTCGGCCAATGCGCTCTGCTCGCGCGACGCCTGATCGAAGCGGGTTGCCGATTCGTAGGCGTCGATGCGCCTGGCTGGGACGTGCACTTCAATTGTTTCCCGAGTTTGCGAACCGACCTCATACCCTATACCGATCGAGCGTTTAGCGCGTTGGTGGGCGATCTTGAGCAACGCGGCATGCTCGATGAAACGCTCGTTATCATGATGGGCGAGATGGGTCGCACGCCAAGAATCAATGCCCGCGCAGGTCGCGACCATTGGTCGATGGCGCAGACGATCATCTTCGCTGGAGGCGGCGTCAAACCGGGGCAAGTGATCGGAGCCACGGACAAGCACGCCACAGCGCCGACCACCACGCCCGTCGGCGTGAACGACCTGCTTCGCACTGTGTCAACGTTGCTCGGAGTCGATCCAGATCGAGTCTACTACGGACCGCTGGGTCGCCCCGTGCCAATCGTCGATGGCGGCAAAATCATCGATGGCTTGATCTAGAGTTCTAGTCATTTTGAGAACAACATCCGATCACGGTCGCCTGCCGATTCGCCTCACCTTGCGACGTCAATCTCAAGCCAGATCGTTGGCACCTATCATGAATCAAAGACTCTTCCGTCAAATACTGTTCGCGTTGTGTCTGACGTCCCTCACGATAAACATCGCCAGCGCCCAGTTGCCCCCGGCGATCGGATACATGTTTCCGGCGGGCGGTGAGGCGGGGACGAGCAGCGAAGTCATACTGGGTGGTTACGACTGGACGCCGGACATGCAAGTCTTTGTCCATCATCCGAAGATCACATTAGAGATTCTCGATCGCCCCGGGCCTATCATCGTGCCGTCGCCTCCGTATTGGTTCGGGAAGAAGGCGAGGCGAGGTCCGTTTCTATTGCCGCGCGAGGTTCGCGCCAAGCTGCGAATACCAGCTGGCGTCAGGCCGGGCGTTATTCATTGGCAAGCGGCCAACGCCAATGGGGCCTCGGCTCGAGGCAGTTTTATCGTCGTAGCCGGCGGCGTTGGATCGCATAACGTAACCAGCGAACCGTTGACAGGTGATGCGATCACACGATTGCCGCCGCTGCCGACCACCGTGTTCGGCCAAATCCAAAAGATCCAGCAAGTCGACCGATACCGTTTTACGGCGAGCTCAGACGGACTTGTTACCTGCGCAACGGAATCACGCTCGATCGGATCTCCGCTCAACGCACTGCTCACAGTCGTTGACCAAGATGGGCGTGTCGTCGCGGAGGCCGCGGACACCGCGGGCATGGATACGAACGTCACGTTTCTGGCCAGGAAAGACGAGCACTTCACGGTTTCAGTCTGCGATGTCGATTTTCGAGGCAACCGTTCCTTCGTCTACTCGCTGTCCATCGTCGAGGGCCCGCGAGTCGTGGCGGCGATTCCCGCGGCGGGAAGACCGGGCGAGACCAAGGCGGTCACGTTTGTCGGCTACGGGTTGGCGACCGGCTCTTCCAAGTTGGAATCGGTTTCACGAAACGTAACGTTTCCCGCCGATGCGACCGGCGAACACTTCGCCTATCGACTTGAAACAAAGCATGGGATTGCCGAACCATTTCCGTTAGCGTTAAGCCAACATGATCAGACGACAGAGCCCGCGCTCGAGTCGAAAAAGTTGAGCGCTCCGGTGTCCGTGACGGGCGTGCTAACGGATCGATTCGGCCAAGATCAATATGAATTGGCTGCCGAAAAGGGCGACCTGTTTCAAATCAGTTTGGACGCCGAGAAAATTGGCTCGCCGTTGGATGTGGCGGTGGCTGTCTCGGACGCTGAAGGCAAAGAGCTCGCCCGCAACGACGATCTACCCGGAACGACCGATTCGGCGTTAGAGTTCACCGCTCCCGCAAATGGCAACTATCGGCTCGACGTCTCCGATACGTCTGGAACGAGCGGAACGCCGCGCTCAGTTTATCGACTCGTCGTACGAAAGGCCGAGCCCGACTTTACGATCTCCTCCCCTGCCCTGCTCAACGCCCCCATCGGTGGAAAGGTAAAACTGGCGCTTAAGATTCAGCGCCACGGCGGATACGCTGGGCCTATCTCGATCTCGCTCGGCAATCTGCCCGACGGCGTCTTGGTGGGAGAGGACTTGGTCGTTCCCGAAAAGAAAAAGGCGCTCAATATTGAGCTTAGCGTTGCTGATGATTCGGCCGCCGTCGCCGCTCTAATCAAAGTGCGCGGAGAAGCGCAGATCGGCGAGACAAAACGACAACGCGAATCCGGCTGGACGTTGTTGGCAACGACCATTAAGCCTCCGTTTGCTATCGATGCGGAAGGAAAAGACGATGTCACCAAATGGCCACGCGGCTCTACGTTTCCGGCACCAGTTTTGATTGAGCGCGATGCCGGCTTTCAGGACGATATCGTGCTCGAGATGACGTCGCGTCAAGGACGCCACCGACAAGGCATCCGCGGCCCTGAGTTAACCGTGCCGCCCGGCGTCACCCGAATCCTCTATCCGGTCTACTTGCCTGAATGGCTGGAGACGACGCGAACCTCGCGCATGGTGGTCAATGGCGTGGCGAAAGTGAAGGACCCAAAAGGAAACGTCCGCTATTCAGTCAGCAAACAAAAGACTCGGATGGGCTTTCTTCCGGTTGGCGCGTTGCTGAAACTCTCGACAAAGCGACGCGAGGTTCGGACTCAAGCCGGCGGCGCGTTTTCGTTACCTTTCTCCATCAACCGCGCTAAACAGTTGGACGAACCAGTGCGGCTCGAACTGCTGGCTCCAAAATCGAATTCCAACGCGTTTACCGCCAAACCGGTCATTGTCTCGTCGCGGCAGCGGTCGGCTTTGCTGAGCGTTGAAGTCAGTTCGGGGCCATTGGAACGGACTGAACACGAACTCACGATTCGGGCGACGGCCATGCAGCGAGGCACTCTTCCCGTGGTTTCCGAAGCGAAAGTCATCGTCGTGACGTCAGACGTGAGTGCATCGAGTTTAGTCGAGCGTTTGGGCGATGAGCGTTGATGCTTGATACTTGGCGACCTACACGTCTCGGTTGTCAGAGTCAGCTTACTCAGCGGCTCATCCGCGAACGACGGTAAACTCCCAGCGTGACGGCCAAGGTGCCGATACGCAAAATCCCTGCCGAAACTCGGGACCTGCCGAAACTTCGCCCTTGATTTGACTCGGCCACTGCCGAAATAGGTCCGCCGATCCGCTCGGAATCATTGTTTAGCGGCATCACTCGGCCGATTAGGCGCGTTGGCCGGGCAAACTCCTCGAAACACGTTTCGCAGCCTCGGCCGTGCTCAGTCAAACTCGCCCCAGATCTTGGGCGACTTGAACCCGTCAGGCGGTCGATTGGGCGGAATGTTGGGCTTCGCCGCTTCAGTCGCGAGCGACACCAACTTGGCTTTGAGCTTGTCAACAATCTGAGTGCGCTCTTTGCTCAAGTCGTTGGACTCGGACGGATCGCTGCGAATATTGAACAGCTCATAGGTCTCGGTCTTGCTTGGCTCAGTTACATTGGCGCTGACCTTACCATTTCGAATCAGCTTCCAATCGCCTTGACGAATGGCGCCGTGAAACGGAGTCAGGTTGTGCAAAATGAATTCGTGCGGCGAGGCTTGACCGCTTTCAAAGACAGGCAAGAGATTTCGGCCATCGAGTTTTTTGGTCGGCTCGCTCATATCGCCAGCCAGATTGACGAACGTTGGAAATAGATCGACGACGTGCAGCGGTTCATCGACAGCGACCCCTGGCCTTAACCGGTCAGCCCAAACCGCAACCGCGGGCACTCGAACGCCGCCTTCATAAAGCGTCCCCTTCCCCGCTCGCAACTTGCCGTTGGAGCCCAATCGGCGAATCCCGCCGTTATCGGAGCAGAACACAATGAGCGTGTTTTCAGCCGGATACTTGTGTTCCTCTAGAGCCGATGTGATTCGTCCGACGGCCGCGTCCATGCAAGTGACCATGGCGGCAAACGTCCGCCGACCTTTGTTCTTCATGCCCGCGTAACGGCGAATGTACTCTTCCGGAGCTTGGAGGGGCGTATGCGGCGCATTGAACGGCACGTACAGAAACAGTGGCTGGCTTTTGTCATGCTTGGCGATAATGGCCGCAGCGTGCTCGCCAATCAAATCGGTCGAATAACCTTCGTCGTAATTCGCCTTGTCGTCGCGGTGCCAATCGTGGCCGCCATCGCGAATGTGGGTGAAGTAGTCGAGAGCGCCGTTGTAATGGCCATACTGCAAGTGAAACCCGCGCCTGGTCGGGAGGTAATCCGCCGACACGTGACCGAGATGCCACTTGCCGACGATCGCTGTCTTGTATCCTGCGCGCGCCAGGACTTGCGGCAACGTCTGTTCGTCGAGCGGCAGGCCGTGCCGAGCCCAAGGTCGAACGACTCCGCACTGCAGGCCGAGCCGCATCGGGTAGCGGCCGGTCAACAAGGCGCCGCGAGTGGGCGAACAGACCGGCTGAGCGTAGAACTGCTCCATCCTCACACCACGCTTTGCCAAGTTATCGATGTTTGGAGTAGCGATGCGGCTTTCGTGGTAGCCGACATCGCCCCAGCCGAGGTCGTCCGCCAACATCATGACGATGTGCGGTCGCTCAGCAGCATGTCCAAACGTGACGCAAGAGCACCAAGCGAGAACGACGATGATTGGCGATGGATAAATTCTCAATGTTCCACTCGAGGTCTAGTTTGGTTGTTGTGACGGCTCAGGATTCAATCCGCCTTCGGGAACGTCACCTGTCGGAAAACGCAGGCCTTTCGCCCGGCGCCATCATACGCAAAGTCTTGTGCGACGGACATGCTTCACCTTCGACGAATGGCGAACTGTCGGTTAGAATCAATGACTGGGGAATGACTTGAACGACGCTCGTGGGACTGGCCCAATGCTCCTTTACCTGTGCATTAGCATTCTGTTTCTCTGCATGCTTTTCTTGCCGTACATGGCTCGCATGGAAAGCAAGCAACGCAATGAGCGAAGAGGGCGATTCAAGCAATTGCTAGATGATCATGAGTCTGATTTGAGCTTGCGACGCGCGTTGGAAGACGAAGAGTAGCCGTCGCCCGAAGGTCTGATTCGTTACTCAAAAACAGCGTCGACCACATCAGCAGCCCCAATGGCGGGTCCGGCCTGAGGCTCTCGCAAGTTCTTCTTTCGTTGGCCGAGCTTGATGTACATATCCATCGGCATATGAAGCCGATATCGTCGCGAGTCGGAAAGCGAGTCAATCTCGATCGCCGGGTAAAACTGCAGCTCGTCGCTCTCGCCCCAGCGCCGGTATATCGTTTTGAGTTCCGCCCCCGTGACGCTTCCGATGGTCGTTTCATAACGGCGGCGCGGCGCAAGAAAATCGGCCATCGTGAAAAACCTTGGATTGTAGTTTTCCAGGTCGTTGAAATCGGTTCCCCACATGCCCTTGTCGGTTGGACCCCACCAGAGTGCGAAAGCGGCACTCGATTTTGACAGCATGAGTCGCATGTAGGTCTCAGCCAGTTCCGATCGTTTTTCAAACTTAGCCGGCATCGCCTTGTCGGCTCCGGTCCGCTGGACCCATTCCCAGTCTTTGTTCAGTTGCATTTTTCGCGCGACTTGATGCTTTGTGTCTTGCACGAGGAGGTCGGGCTGACTGACGCGATCAAAACCATCAGACCCGGCAAGAAATTTCTGCGGCGCCGATGCAAAACGCGTCAGCCCTCGGTCGTCCGTGAACGGCGCAAGCAGAAAAACGAGACGCCGCGGATGTTTCAGATTGACCGCGAGCAGGCTGAGGACCTGATTCTCAAGCGGCAACGCCTCTCTGCCTTCGACGACCAGTTGCCCGCTCTGAATCGCAATAGGTAGATCGGGGAGCGATGATCGGGTGACGCTATTCTCTTCGGGCGCGCCGATCAGAATCAAGTTGTGGCTCGCGCGTTGCTCGTTGGTGAGTTCACTATCGGCGACAACAGGGAACGCTCTTGGCAGCGTCGCGAAATCGGGACCGCCGTAAGCTGCCAGTTTCTTTGCTGCCGTTCGAAGTTGACCTGCGCGTTTCCCTTGGCTTCCGTAAACGATAAGCAGAGGCTCGCCTTGATAGAGATTCGCGGCCCCACCCGCCTCGTATCGCCGCACTGGCGATTCGGTCGGCTCTTTCCCAACTCTCCATCGACCGCCCTCGAATCGATATCGCGCCGCCCTCGCCAAACGAGCTGTGCCGATTTGCACCTGGTCGATGCTGGGCAGCTGTTCCAACGCCAGGGAAAATGCGGCTACGTTCGACGGGCGGACACGAATCGTCGTGTCTTCGATGGTCGCCTCAACCGATGCGAGTTTGTGCGGGTCGTCAAATTCGAGGATTCGAAACCAATACGAGCGGCCGAGCGATGGCGTTTCGCAATCGTGAGTGATCGACGTCGGGACCGGATCGCGTTTTTGCTCAAACAGCCAATCCATTAGGGTGTCGTGTGAACCGGGGATCGAGTGGCCCGCTCCGGGGTATTCATTGAGGATCACAGGGCAGTTCAACTCGCGCATTCGCATCGCCTGCACTCGCGCATTGCAAATCGCCGAGGTCCAATCTCTGTCGCCGTGGTGGAACGCAACGGGCAGGTTTTTGAAGTTGGCTAAAGGGTAATTGTTTCCCGCGGCCACAAGCGGCAGCACGGCGGCAAATTGGTCCGGGTAACACGATGCTAAGTGCATCGCGCCGCTGCCACCTGCGGACGACCCCGTCAGATAGACGCGATCTGGATCGATCGGATATTTGTCCAACATCAACGCCACGACTCGCATCGCGTCATAGGTCGACATCGAACGGTATCCCCAAATGCGGGTGCGAGTCGGGTTGGCTTGAAAGAACGGATAGCGTTCGCTCGGCGTCGCTCTAAAGCCTCCGCTCAGCGCGATCAACAACGGATACTTCACGAGGCCTTCAATCTTCGGAGGCGTGCGTACATTGAAGGCGACGGAGCCCTCTGCCGGACTCTCGTAGGCTTCCTTCGACCTCGAGTTCCAAACAACGTCGTGCTCGGCGCAATAGGCTGCGGAATGCAGTAGAGTCGACACGAGAAACAAGACAGTTTGGCAGAATCTCAACGGACCGTCCTATCAAGATGCGACTGAAGGCCCGACCACAGTATGACTCGATTCGATAAGCGAGTCGCGAAGAATCGCCCCTAACGGCCGGGCGATTTATGGACGTCAGAAAAGCGAAACAGCTTGGCGTTCGATGCGAGTCTCGCTTCCGAATCGGCCAAGCTGTTGCTTGTGGTATTTGATTTTAGACCGCGCGTTCGATCGAACTTAGCGAGGCCGATTCCGTTCCGCTGTCGCCAACAGTTCTTCGGCGCGAATGAGAAGATCCTCACCGCTGTCGGAGGTTGCCGAAATCGGAGGGAGATCGGAATCAGTGGCGGTAAATTCGGCGCGGCAATGAAGGCAAGCAACAGTGCGGCCCAGATATTCGACTCGGACTTGTGCGCGGCGCCCGCATGTAGGGCAAGCGTGGAAGAAATATGTTCCGCGAGACATCGGTACCTCCTGCAACCGGTTCACACGTCTTAGAAATGAGCCGTCATGATATGTCGTTCGCCTCAAGTCGGCAAGAAAGACTCGTTTCTGCAGAGCTTTTTTACAACGATTTACTGCTTACTTGCCGATTCAAACCGAAGAACGCAACTCCCCCGCACAGTCCACCAAGTTGCCAGCGGTCGACGCCTGCGGCCCGTACAAATCGTGTGCTAGGGTATCTAAGTACTAGACGCGCCCACGTTTACGACGCGAGAAACACACCGCCATGAGCTTCGAATTTCCAGCCAAGTCCCCCCGGACGACGTCAACTTGCGTAAACCGCCTGAGTGGCCATCAACGTACATTGATGCGAGCCGCTGTGGCCATTCTGCTGGGATTGCTACTGGTGCCGATTTCGGCCGCGGACGCCCAACAACCAAAAGACCGATCGATGCCGCCATGGAAGTCGGTCGACGGGTTTGTGCAAAGATATTTTGCGAGCGTACCCGGATATCAAAAAGGCGATCTGATTAGTCGGGGACGTGTTGAAGCGACGCTAAAACACTTGAAGAAAATGGGTTGGATCGTGTCGGACCGAGTTGCCATTCTCAATGCAACACTTGAAGACCGCAACGTTCTTGTGCAGCAGTTTCAATCGACACAAGGGCGAAAGTACATGCGGCAGGTAAAGGGCTATCCGTTGGCTTTCTCTCAGCTCGATCGCGTGAGCCGTCAATACGGAGGGCGGGCATTGGTTCGAGACATCGTCAAGTTGCCCGACGGTGCCAAGTACGCATCGCCCAATCGCGCGCGAGGCGTCCCGAATCTGGTCGATCTGCTGCCCAAACGCGGAGGCAGCAAGGCTCAGCGAATCGCCGACTACGACAAGCCGACAGGCCGCATCTACACGGTGAAGGAGTTGCTCAAGCGACTCAAGGCGAGCTACGACATCGACGCGAAGAAGCTTGCCGTCGACTGAGGCGACATTGGCGCAATGATCAGTGACTAAGCACGGCGGCTAGTCTTGCTTGACTCTGACGCTGAGGATCACGACTGGCTTGGCGGGCACGTTCTCAAGTCCTTGGGAGGATTGCGTGGGAGCGTTCGCGATCTTGTCGACGACGTCCATTCCGCTGATCACTTCGGCGAACACGCAGTAACCATAGTCCTCGGCTGTCTTTCCAATATGATCGAACTCGGCGTTGTCGCTGACGTTAAAAAAGAACTGCGAGGTAGCGCTGTCGATTTGGTCGAACGCGCGCCCCATGGCGACGGTTCCTCGAACGTTCTTCAAGCCGTTGTTTGCTTCGTTGCGAATCGGCGGCGACGATAGCTTCGCTTCCAGACTGGCGTCAAAACCGCCCGCTGCGACAAGGTTGTTGTCGGCATAGTGGACGACAGTCTTTTCGTAGAACGACGTGTCGACATAGTTACGCAGAAAGTTGTCAACTGTTAACGGTGCTTTGTTGGGCAACAATCGGATCGAGATCGGACCTTCGCTGGTCGTGATCGTCGCGATAACTTCTCGACTGTCGATCGAAGGGTATCGACTGCCGCCAGATTGCGTTTGCGAGGCGGTGGCTGGATTCGAGGTCGATTCCACCGGATTCGAATACCGCGATGGCTGTGTGTTCCGCACCGTCGTATCGGTGGCGGCTGGTCCCACTGCCGGACCGTATGGTGCCGGATTCGAATAAGCGGCGGTCGCTGCCGCGCCGGTTCCAACCTCGGTCGACTCTGGCGGAGAAACGCTGGCGGCGGGCGGGGGCGAATCACCCTCTCCGCAACCAAGCAGGCCCAACAACGCTATCACTGCCAGCACGTTCATCATCCATGAATTCCGCAACATCGCCGAAGCCTCCTAGCTTACACTCGAACGACCTGAGGTTCGCATAATGCCGATCTTGCCCTTTTCGTGCAACAGCGCTTACCAAGAATCAGCCAGACTGTTCGCAACAAATCTGCCGTAAACCGCAAACTCGCGATTCATTACCCGTAGTTGATCCAACCGATCGACGTCAGGTATTCGAAGAGCCAGGGGTGGGTCCATGGATTGGCGGACGAGTATTGCGCCGAGGCGATACTGATTGTCAGCAGGGCGAGGCAGAGGCTCGCGCTCCACGTGCGCCGCATGAAAGTGTCAACGCCGGCGACAAGCGGGACGAGCCAAAGCGGGATCAGCCAGAACGACCAGCGGAATCCGCAACTGACGCCGCCGTAGTTGCGGTCGATTTCGGGCCGGGCGATGTAGAATCCCACCACGACTACCGTCAGGATCAGAATACAGATGGCAATCTGTTGTTCTCCGCCGCCCCTTCGCAGCATCACCAGGCCGCCAAACAGAGCGACGAACCAAATCGGCGTCAAAGAAAAGATGCCGTGATGTCCGATGAGGGTGTGAAATGCGTAGACGCTCCGACTCGGCTCGCCTCGATCGACTCCGCTCTTCGCCGACATCCAGTAGCTTCCGGGATAGTCGTACCAATTGCCCCAAGATCGCACCGACAAACCGGTTTCTCCGTCATCGACGATCGCGAACCGTTGTCCTGAACTCGGCAACTCAATTGACCAGCGTCCTGTCGAAGCTCGAAAACAGACGGCGCGATCGCCGGCAGGCTTGCCAACGATGGCGAGCAGCGAATCGCGCAAGTCTTCGCTGGACAATTCGCCTTCTCGGAGGTCATCGCGTACTCGATCCTCGAGCCGACCTAGCTCCTCGCCGTCGCGGCGATGGGCGTATGGCGGCACGAGATGGCCATGGGCGATAAAGTTCATTCCGAGAAACGCGACGCAGATAAACACGGCCGGCGGTGCAAAGCCGAGAATGGTATTCGTTGGCGACTTCATCGAGAGGATCACACCGACCATCGTAAAGAAGGCCAGAGAAGGCAGCTCGTTCGTGACCGCGAACGCCGCAAACATCCCCACGGGAGCAAACAACCAGATCGGCGGTTTTTCGCGCGAGAGAATCTCCGCCAAGAACACCATGGCCACGGCAACGCTAATCGCGGCGGGCAGATGGTTGTTCAACGTGATTAGGAATGTGCTCAGAAAGGTTCCCCATCCGGCAAAACACAAGACTAGCAATTTGGTGGCGTCATGCCTTGCCAACAAATTCACGAGCCGCTGAACGGCTAGAAGGTACAGGAAGAACGGCACAAGATTCGTGGTGAGCAACAGCAGACGAATCACATAGGTCGTGTTTTCCTCGAGCGAAACGCCAGTCAGTTTGACCAGCGCATATTGAATGGCGACGAGCGTGGGAAAGAGCGGCGGTTTACTCGAATAAGATTTTTGTTTGCCATCACTCGGGTCTCGGTGCTGCACTCGATCGATGGTGTGCCACTTCGTTCTCTTGCCGCCCTTCTCGATCACCTCGTCGATGGCGAACGTTTTGTAGTCGACCATGGCCACGACCATTGCCCAGCGGCTACGGTCATTGGCGCTGAAAAGCGGAGAATGGACGCTCTGCTTCTCGGCGGACAGAATCCTTCCCGCTCCGCTCGCGACCGTCGCCAGGATGATGATCCATTGAGCCCAAACAAGCCGGTTGCTGCTGCTTGCGCGTGCATCTCCGACGTCGATCAAAGGTGGCGTTGAGGCGTCGGGGTTCATGGCAGTCTTGGAGAACCCGCTTTCCGATACCGTTCGTCAGCGGTGGTAGTTTGTAGCCCGATGGATAGGCAGGGCGAACGCCACCGTGAAGGCCCAAGCTGGTTTGGGAAAGCAGGCTGGTCGCTCGTACTGCTATTCTATCGAGCGATTCAGGGCGAGAAAACCGCGAAGCCAGTGATTGCCTCGATTAGGCGCTCGACCGAACACGCGGTGTTGTCGGCGGCGCGGTGGTTTGACCTACTCGCTGCTTGACGGAATAGGTGTCGTGATCGCGCCCGTAGTACGACGTCATCAGCTCGGCAAGGAACCCAATTGACATCAACTGGGCGCCGAGCAGCAGCGCGCCCATCGAGTAGATAACGGCTGGCCGGTCGTGCAGGGGCGTCAATTCCCATGATGGGAACGTCTGGGCGAGAACCCAATAGATCGCCAGATAGGACAGTCCAGCGAGTCCGACAAGGAATGAGCCGATTCCCACCGTGCCAAGCAGGTGCTGCGGGCGTTGAGTGAAACCGGTTAGGAAGTAGACAGTCAGCAGATCGAGAAAGCCTTTTACGAACCGGCGGAATCCGTACTTCGAAACGCCGAATTCCCGCGCCCGGTGATTGACGACGATCTCGCCGACTTTCCAACCCTTCGCCGCAGCTAGCACCGGCACGAATCGATGCAGTTCGCCGTACAATCGAACTTCGTCGAATATCTCGCGACGGTAGCATTTGAAACCACAGTTGTGGTCGTGCAGCTTGACTCCGGTCAGAAATCCGACGAGCCAATTGAAAACGCGCGAAGGTCCGACTTTGTGCCAGGGGTCGTGGCGTACTTTCTTCCAGCCACTGACAACGTCGAGCTCGTCTTCTTTCATTTTTTCCAGGAACCGCGGAATCTCGGCCGGGTCATCCTGTAGGTCAGCGTCGAGCGTGATTACAAATTCGCCCTGAGCCGCATCAAAACCGGCACTGAGCGCGGCGGCTTTTCCGAAATTTCGCCGAAAGCGAATGCCCTGAATCCGTTCATCCTCCTCGGCCAAGCGTTCGATCTTTTCCCAGGAACCGTCGCTTGAACCGTCGTCGACAAAAATGACTTCCAGTTCGTAGTCAGCTGACTCGGCAACTTCGGAGAGTTGTTTGTAGAGCTTGTCGAGGCTCTCAACTTCATTGAAGACAGGTACGACGGCCGTGAGCATTTGACTCGCGCCTCCTTGGCGATGACTAATCGATGACTGACGGTGATTCGCGGCACCCATTCGGGGTCGCCGACGACATTAGGCCGCCACGGGTGCGGTCCCATCAGCGAGACCCAGCACGTTCGATGACCGGCCTTTCCTTGGCCGTTGTGTCAACTCTGCTGATATCTACGCTTCACCGGGCACCTTTGTTCGGACGGAGACATACAGGATAGACGAAATCGCGACTTCTGACACCAGCCAAATTATTCGCAGCCAGATGGCCGCCGCCAAGGCTGGAAAGGCTCCCACTCCTGCAATCGGGGCAACGAGGGTGGTCACGACCCACTCGCGAACTCCCGCTCCGCCCGGCAACAGCGAGACAAAGCCGAGCACCATCGCCAAAGCCACACATGCGGTGAGGACGGGAATATGTTCGGCCGAGTCCCAAAGCGTCATTTCCACCAGCGGCAACGCCTGGAGCGTGGACCACAGACTAAGGCCCAAGAGCAGCCATCCCAGAGCGACCAGCGGCCAACCTCGCAACATCAGCGAATAGTCGAGGTGCTCAAGCGCCGATTCGATTTTCGGGTCGGCCTTTTTGACCTTGAGTATTCGCACAATAGTTCGAAAAACGGGCGGCAGCGTCGGCACGCCGGCGACGATGGCCAAGCCGATGGAGAGAACGATCAACACGTTGTGTTGGAAGAAGAAGACGAGCACGAAACTCGCAAGCATTCCGCCCACGGCCATCATCGTCAACGTCTCAACGAACACGGCCACGGCGGCGACCGAGGCTGTCGTTTCGGGCCCCGAGACTAACGATGTCCGCAGCACGACAACCATGGCCTTCCCTGGCACGTACTTGCCAAGGTGGCCAATGTAATAGGCCCGTAGCGTTTCCAACCAACCCGGCTGAGCCCCCATGGCCACGAGCACCGATCGCCAAAAGACGGCATTGGGCAGCAGACCGACCAAGTAAAAAACGGCCGCAGCAATCAGCCACATCGGCCGCACTGACCAGGGCGAAATATCGAGCTGCCTCTCTCGCTCTGCAAGGTCCGCTGGCGTCTCAGCCGAAGGCGATGAAGCCAGTTGCGTCTTCAGTTGCTCGATCTCGTCCAACAACGAGGCTCGACGAGTCGCCATTTCGTCTCTGGCCTTGATCGCCGCGTTGTAAACTCCCCAGACGACCAACACGACCACGACCGCGCGAATCACGATTTTCACGTAACGCGAATACGCTTTTGGCTTGGCGGGCTCGTTCACGGCGGAATCCACTGGGTCTTAGTTGCGTGGCGGCATTCTGAACCGACCGAGTCTCAAGGACAAGAGCAGTCGATGCCGTCTCGTTAGTTGTGAATGCCATTCACAGGGTCGCCGACTCGGCTTGCCTCTGAGATTTCTGCAGCCGATCCTTTGTCTCCTCCAACTCGATAATTATCTCGGCGGAGTGCACGATTGCGTCGGCCTGCGCCCGTCCCATCCGCAGATACTTCTGCGCCTGGACTTCGAATTGTGAGCGAATCTCGCTAAGCAAGCCGCTCAGCCTGGAAGAGATGTCCGCGTCCAAACGGTCGATTTCGGATTGCAGCTGTTCAACGGCGGCAAATACGTTGTCGT
The DNA here is from genome assembly GCA_964567745.1 of uncultured Pirellulaceae bacterium. Classification (GTDB taxonomy): domain Bacteria; phylum Planctomycetota; class Planctomycetia; order Pirellulales; family Pirellulaceae; genus CAZMNY01. The sequence continues at coordinate 86,885 of CAZMNY010000002.1, forward strand.
TCATGTCCATTGTCTTTCCGTCCAGCGGCAACGGCACCCGTAGGTCAACTCGAAGCGTCCCCCAACCGACGTGCAGAAGCCCCTTCCGGTATGCCGTTCTGCGATGCAAGGCGGCTCACGCGTCACATTTCCGAATTCTCGCAACGAATCGCTCACTCGTTTTATCCAGGTTCATCAACTCATGACCGGTCCGCTCGCACCAAGACTCGACGTCCAGGCAAAACGCAGGGTCATCCGCCACGACAGTGAACTCAGAACCAGCTTCGACTTCTTTGACGAACTTCGCCAAGCGAACGATGGGCATCGGACATTTGAGGCCGGTGAGGTCGGTTGTATTTTCAGTCGTCGTCATGGGAATCAATAATTCCGCTTACTGAAGTGCTGGTTTGGTTGAGATGGACGGCTCAACGAAACGGCCGACGCCGAATTTGTTCAAAACAAAAACATCATCGATTACATCCCCGACTATCGGATGTCCGCCAATGTCGTGCCCCAGTCAACTCTGCAACATTGACGCGAGGTCGGCCCGACCGGGAATAGCAGTCGAGAATCCCCCACAAATAGTAGGTCACGAATTGCCATAAGAATTGGAAGCCAATCGTCCTTGGTTGGGTCGTCGCGACTGGAATGTGATGGCCCTGGAGTGGCACCATGGGCCGCGCCCGACAGCCATCGTCTTCCTGCCTTGAAGAGTCGAGTTGCGATTCATTCAGTCGTCGGACACAATCGCCAGTTGCGACGGTGCAGCACCATTGCCGACAGAAGCTGCAAACCGTAAGCGTTTCACCTAAATGTCGACCAGGAGATTCGTCATGTTTTGGGAATTCTACCAACAGCGCGGGATACAAAACGCCAGTGCGTCAGCATCGCTCGCAGAGTCGAAGGCGGTTAATGTTACTCATTCCATCCGCCACTTGGAAGACAAGGTCGATTCGCTGGCGTTAACCTGCCAGGCGATGTGGGAAATCCTTCGAGCTCGAACCGATGTGACGGAAGAAGAGCTGATGTCCAAGGTGAACGAGATTGACTTGCGCGACGGCAAGGCGGACGGCAAGATGGGCAGTGCCGCCGCACCCTGCTCCCAATGTGGACGGATATTGAACAAGCGCCGAAACCGATGCCTTTACTGCGGTAAAGACGTCGACAAGGAACACGCCTTCCAGAACTAGGACTCGCCCTCTCTAGGAAATAATTTCCTCGGCGACCCGGCCAGCGATGTTGGTCAGGCGGAAGTCTCTGCCGGCGTAGCGGAAGGTGAGTCGAGTATGATCGAAGCCGAGCAGGTGGAGCATGGTGGCGTGCAGGTCGTGAATGTGGAACTTGTCCGTCTCCGCAGCAATTCCGAACTCGCCGCTGTCGCCATAACGCATGCCGCCTTTGGCTCCGCCTCCCGCCATCCACATCGAGAATCCCGTGGCGTTGTGATCTCGCCCATCATCATTTCGGACGGCCGGCGTTCGACCGAATTCGCCGCCCCAGACGACAAGCGTATCTTTGAGCAAGTCTCGGCGTTTGAGGTCTTCGAGAAGAGCCGCAATCGGCTGATCCGTCGCCTGGCAGTTTGAGCCGAGTCGCGACTTCAGTCCCTTGTGCTGATCCCAACCCTCGTGAGTCAGTTCGACGTAGCGGACTCCAGCCTCGACGAATCGCCGCGCCATCAGGCACTGTCGTCCAAAGTCGTCGGTCTTGGCTTGGTCAACGCCATACAGTTTGAGCGACTCCTCGGTTTCGTCCGAAATGTCCATCAATTTCGGGATCGAAGTTTGCATGCGGAACGCCAACTCATACGACTCGACGACGCCGTCAAGTTGAGTGTTTGAGGGATGCTCTTCTGCAAAACTACGGTTCATTGACTGCAGCAAGCCGACCTGTTCACGCTGCACTTTGGAGGAAAAAACGTTGTTTTCAATGTTGCCGATCTCGACCGACTTCAAGTTTTCGCGAGGCTGTCCGATGCGAGTCCCTTGGTACACAGCGGGAAGAAACGCACTGCCGTAATTCTGAGCTCCGCCCAAACGCGCGGGCGGCTTAATCGTGACAAAGCCCGGCAAGTCCTGGTTCTCCGTACCCAAGCCGTAGAGCACCCAAGCTCCGACCGACGGCCGTACAAACTGAAAGCTACCGGTGTGCAATTGAACCAATGCTTGGGGATGGTTCGGCACGTCCGTATACATGCTGTTCAACAAGCACAGATCGTCAGCGTGCTTTGAGAGATTGGGATAGAGTTCGGAAATCGGCAGGCCGCTTTCGCCGTGCTTGGGGAACTTCCACGGCGACGGCATCAGTTTTCGGCCTTTGGTCGCCTTCGATCCACCGGCGCCTGAGGGCGATTTACCAGCATGCTTCTCGAGCAACGGCTTGTAATCAAACGTATCAACATGCGATGGACCGCCTCGCATGCAGAGGAAGATCACGTTCTTCGCTCGCGCGGGAAAGTGCGACTCTTTGGGCGCCAGCGGACTTGCGAAATCTTTGGCCGAAGCTTGGTGTGCCAGCGCGGAAAACGCCAGGTAGCCGAAGCCGCACGATGTTGCCTTGAGCATTTCACGTCGAGACATTCCAAACATGATCATTCCTCGATTGCAGTATCTTATGGTTTGCGGCCACTCGCTTTGGCGAGCCGGCGATCATCGCAGGCAGCTTAAGTTAACGCAGCTCTAGTTCACGCAGCTCTAGTTCACGTAGCTCTAGTTCACGTAGCTCTAGTTCACGTAGCTCTAGTTCACGTAGCGGAACTCGGACGATGCGAATAACGTTTGGCAGAATGGCAGCCAGGCATTGACCTCGGCGTCGGCAGATCCGCTATCTTCATCGGCCGACATCGTCTGTTTGATAAACTTCAATACATGCGACGACTGCTCCGACGTCGGACGGCGTCCGAGAGCAAGTCGGTAGGCCCACTCAACTCGCTCGGCGTCGCTAATCCCCTCACGCGCCAGTAGCCGATTGGCGAACTCGCGAGACTGCTCGAGCATGAACGAGCTATTCATCATGAACAAAGCTTGAGTCGGCACGGTTGTGACTTCACGCTGCCCATAGATGATACTCGGGTCGGGAAAATCAAAGGCTTGCAACATCTCGGGCACGGCGCCGCGAACGATGGGCAAGTAGACGCTTCGTTTGAAGTTGGCGCCCGCGAACCTTGTCGGGCTCACGCTCGTTCCGATATCTGCGTTTCCGACTTGCTGCACGACTGAACCCGTCGCCGGTTTCATATCGAGCTTCCCGCTGACCGCGAGGACCGAGTCGCGAATCGCTTCGACTTCCAATCGCCGCTGGTTCATTCTCCAAAAGAGATTGTTGTCCGGGTCGACCTCGAGCGAATTCTTGCTGACGGCGCTACTCAACTGATACGTTCGGCTGACCATCACGGTGCGGATCAAGTGTTTTATCGACCAGTTGTTCTCGGTGAGTTCTCGAGCCAAGGCGTCTAACAACTCGGGATGGGTGGGCGGCGTGCCGGTCACACCGAAGTTATTGACCGAAACAACAATGCCTCGACCGAACAGATGCTGCCAAACTCGGTTCGCTGCAACGCGAGCTGTTAGTGGGTTGTCTTTGGCGGTCAGCCACTCGGCGTACTGCAAACGACCACTCACTTTGCCGTCGACTGTCGGAGCGGACTCGGGCGTTGCGATGGTGAGAAAGCCGCGAGGCATCATGTCGCCATGGTCCGATGCTTCGCCGCGAATCCGCACGGCGGTGTCGGCGGGCCGAGGACTGTCTTGAACCGCCATCACAAGGATAGCGTTACCGGGCGACTTCTTCGCCACAGTCGGTTTGGCGCTGCCAAGGCGTTTGAGCCGCGTTTGCAACCTCTTGACTTGGGCCTTCGCCGCGGCCGCTCGCTTAGCGATCGCGGGATTCTTGGCGGCTTGCTCGTTTAGCTTCGTCAGCTTTCGCTGAGCGGCGACGAGTTGTTTGTTGAGCGCCTTGCGATTTCCGTTTTGTGCGCCTTTTGCATTGCCCTTTGCAGCTGAGGCCGGGCTAACGCCTTCCGGCCCAAGGGCCAACAGCCGGCCCGCCTGACGATTGCCGCGATTGTTTCCAGTTCCATAAAACGTGTCGGTGCTCGTGAACACACCGGCCAAGGAATAGTATTCCGACTGGGGAATCGGATCGAACTTGTGATCGTGGCAACGAGCACAGCTTGCCGTGGTGCCCAAGAACGCCTGCGTCGTAACATCAATCTGTTCGTCCACGACATCCATGAGAAACTTTTCTTTGTTTCTCTCGTTGAGCGATTTGGTTCCGAGGGCCAGCAGGCCGGTTGCGATAATGTTCTCATTCCGCTGCTCAATGTCGTCCGTCGACAGCAGGTCTCCGGCAACTTGTTCCGTGATAAATCGATCGAACGGCTTGTCCTCGTTGAACGATTTAATGACATAGTCACGGTATCGCCAGGCATACGGAAACGTGAAGTTCCTCTCCATACCCGTTGACTCCGCATAGCGAACGACGTCCAGCCAATGACGCCCCCACCGCTCGCCAAACTGAGGCGTTTCGAGCAGGCGATCTACTAGCTTTTTGAGAGCGGCAGGGCTTGGATCGGCGACGAATTGGTCGACTTGCTCCGTGGTGGGCGGCAGGCCAGTCAGATCGAAGTAGACTCTGCGAACCAGCACGACGGGATCGGCATCCGCATTGGGTTTCAAGCCCTTCGCTTCGAGTCCAGAAAGAATGAAGCGGTCAATCGTGTTTCGCGGCCAAGCAGGATCGCCAACCTTGGGTGGCACCGAACCGCTAATGGGCCGAAACGCCCAGAATTCTCGCGCCGCATCAAAGTCGATCGCCTTGCGTGAAAAGGCCTTTCCCTCGCGCGGATCGGGCGCGCCCATCTTGATCCACCGCTCGAAGTCGGCAATCACGCTTTCGGGAAGTTGAGTTTCCGGAGGCATGTCAAAATCGCCTTCGTACCGAATCGACTTGATCAACAAGCTCTCGCCCAAATTGCCAGGAACGATGGCGTGACCCGATGCGCCTCCCTTGAGGATGCCCTTTCGAGTATCGAGAACCAATTCCCCTTCAACCTCGTCCGACTCCGCCGAGTGACATTCGTAGCAATGCTTAACCAGCACAGGGCGAATCTTCTTCTCAAAGAATTCAATTCCCTTCTTGTCTCGACTTCCAATATCGGCCGCGCCAGGCGTCTTTCGAATCGGCTTCTTCGCGTCTGGCTTCTTCGCCAGGGCTTTCTTATCTTGCCCTTTCTTCAGCGCCGCCTTCTTTCCCGCTTTGCTGCTCTTTTGGTCCTCAGCGGTAGCGAGCGTTGCGGCGAGAGTCGCGAGAATGAGGAGTGAAGAGAGATTGCTGAGAGCAAACTGCGTTGACCTACTCATGCCGGTCTTCCAATGAAGTCGCTGGTTGGCGAGAACTCGAGGCGTGCCGAACTGAACACACCAATGATACGGTAGGAATCAGTTGGGGAATGTAAGGCGGGTTTGGCGAGGACAGCCCAATGGCGGCTGAAAAACACCGTCCGTATTGTATCACAACCGACAAGCAGTGTCCCTAGCCTCTCACCGCTGCGCCACAGGCCCGTGCGGTAAAGCAGTTTGGCTGGCTAGCGAGAATTGAAAGAGTGCAAAGTGAGGAGTGCAAAATGAAAGAGCCCAACGAGCTTGCCTCGTTCGGTGAAGCAGGTTCGCAGCTAACGGCTCAAGAGCTCCTAGACATCTGAGGTTTTGACAAGTGGTTTTCAGGCATTTTGGACGTTTCCTTTTGCAGGATTCAAGTAGGCGATGATGTCTGGGATTTTTCGCTTAATTGTCTCGAGGTAGGCCGTTGGCCAACAGTGCGCGGGGCGACGCGGAGAGTCAGTAGAAAGGAGTTTGCCCTCGGCGATCAAATCAACCGGCCGCAAGCTCGTTGGGGTCTCGGCTGCACGTTGCCCCGCAGGGGCCCAACATAATCGGTTAGTCGGCGACGACAACTTCGATCGAGGTCATGTCGTCGTGAAAAGAACCGTTGACGCCGACGATGAAGTGCTCGGCGGCATTCAACACGAACTGGCCGCCGCCGGGCGAACCGACCGTTTGTGAGTCGTAGGAGTCCGCCGAGTCGAGGCCATTCTCGGACAGTCGCTCGAAACGAAATCGCAGCGAGTTCAGAACGAGTCCGGCGCGGGCGTCAAGTTTGCCGACAGCATAGCCCGGTTTGGCAAGCAGTTGCCGAGCCAACCCGCCATCTGGTCCATATCGCTTTCCAAGTCGATAAGCGCCATCGACTTGGTAGATCGGCTGAACGCCTTGGATGGTGCCGCCCCACGACCGGCCGACGAATAAACGCATTCCCACTAGAAAGCCGCCAGCGGGCGCGGATTCATGAAAGACGTTGGACGCTTGACCACCGGCTCGAGGCAGTGTTCGCGTCGCGTCCGCTTGAGCGCTCGGGCCATCGAGAGGTTCTGTGGAGAGCGACATGTTGCGTTTAAATCGGAGCCCGTCGAATCCGTCGCGAATCGCTCCCGACACGCCGACGAAGGCGTCCCCTTCGCCTTCGACGACAATCGAGCTGCCACGTGTTTTGCGGCCAAAGAAATCGCTCGCGTAAACTGTCGACGGATCTATCTTGCCGTCGCTCAATCGCCCGAACTCGGCTTGGATACCTTCGATCCGACCGCTCACATCGAGACATACGGCAGTGACCAGATCACCCGGTTTGGCGAGCAAGAATGATACGCGTTGATGTGCGGGCGCGACATGCACAGTCCCAAAACGTATTCCTTTGCTACTTGGCAAACCGGCTGAATCGATTGAAACTTGTGCTCGTCGCCGGTGACTCGGAACCCGACGAGCACGCCGCCCTCGGGGGCAACGTCGTCGAACGACATGCCGCGATGCGTGATCGAGACGCCCGACGAGACAAGATCCGATACATTCAACGCAGGCGACTCAATCGGCGTGGCCTCATCGGGAATCGTCCGAGGCGGTGGTGAACTCGTTTCCGGCTGTGCGTCCAACTCTGCGATGGCCGCGTTCTCTGCTACGGCTTCCGCCCACCGCTTTTCAAACTCGGCCTTCGCCGGATCCATGACAAGTTCGACTTGCGCGAGGAATTCCTCGGCTTGCTCGGCGGAGAATGGCGCGCCATCGAATGTGGGCGGCGTCGCCACTGTACGGCTCATGGAAACGAACCACAGGGCAACAGCGGCGAATCCAAACAAAGCGATCGCACCGATGCCAATCAACGAACCGAAGACCCAGAACATCGTTAAGCCAGGGCGACTCGTTGTCGGTTTGGATGTCGGTTGTCCAAGTCGAGGCGGTGCGCTGGCAGACGCCGTCGCGGATCCCAAGGCAGCAGCTGGGCCGGGCACGACGGCGGAACTGGCAAATGGTCCCTCGCTAGGCGGCGGATCTGAAGCCCCCAATCGTCCGTCGTTACTTCCACTTCCCCCAAATCCGGACAACGTCCGAACCAAGAACGCGATCAGGCCGCCGATGAACGCCTCGACGAAAAGCGCCAACTTGATTACCGACTTGGCTCGAAAACGGACATTGCTCGATACCGACTGTTCGTATGAATCGCGGCCCGACCAAGTCTGCGCAACAAGAACCGACTCGCCGCCTCCCTCCTGGGACACAAAATGATCGTCGTTGGGACTAGCTTGAGCCTGCGAACCACACGTCGCGAATGCGAGCAGGAAGACGATGGCGAAACAGACAAGCGATCGAACCGGCATAGCCACAACCTTGGTTTGTAATCAATTCTCAGTTCTGATCGACTCGTTGTATTCCATCGAGGAGCCAAGGATAAAGCCGCATATTGGGACCTAGCCAACGAGTTCGTTAACATGGCGATTTGGAAAAGGCGTTTGGCGCACGCGAGATTGACCGTTCTGTGATCATCTTGGAGTGAAACACTGATGGCAAACGAAGACTTAAAGCTCCCTTTCGGCTCGTCCGACTTGCAGTTACCCGATGAGTTGCGGGCTGGGCTGCATGCCCATTTGCACGACCTAAAGCAGAAATATCTCGGCCGTGGCTGGGGGCATCGTGTCGGTTTCGGTCAACGCCCCGCTCTGCTCGTCATCGATTTGGCCCACTATTGGACTCGAGCCGACGAACAGATCGGGGCGGAGTCGGATTCGATTGTCGATGCAACTTGCAGAGTGCTCGAGGCGGCGCGTGAAGCGGCGATTCCGATTTTCTTTACGAGTTTCGCTTATGACCCAGCCGATCCGCCCAGCCCCCAGAATCGCAAACTCGTCATGGACATCAGCGACGACGACATGGGCCTATTTGAATTGGATGAGCGGCTTGGGCGGCGGGCCAACGAGAAGCTGATTCGAAAGCGCTACGCATCAGCATTCAAAGGGACCAACTTGCATGAGATGTTAGCGTCGCTTGCCGTCGATACGCTGATCGTCACCGGCATGAGCACCAGCCATTGTGTCTACGCGAGTTGCCGCGACGCGACCGACAGCCTTCGCGTTATCGTGCCCCGCGAAGCCGTCGGAGAGCGTTGCGAGCTGATGCACCTGGTCAACCTTGTCGATATTGACATCGACTTAGGCGACGTCATGGACGTCGAAGACGTGATCGAGCATCTGCGCTGTTGAACGGGGCGAGCGTTCAGCGCGGCAATGAGCAAGTTGGCGTTGAGTCTTATTCACCGAACGAGCAAGCTCGTTGGCGTCTTGGTGTGGCGCGATGTTGCTGGTAGCGAAATAGGGGCATGTTAGCGCGGACGATTCCGGGGAGAGGGGGCACGCGCAGCGCTTGCACTCGTCCGCGTTCGTATTCTCCTCACAAACTCAACAATCGTTCTAACCGCGACAAACTCACCGCGAACTCAACACTGCCCAGAGCCTAACTGCGAGGTAACCTTGTCGAGACAAATTCAATGAGGCAACCGGCACCGACTTGCTGATCGGCAGCGCTCCGCCTCGCAACTCTGACTGGCAGGGACTTCTGGGCGATGAGACGAAAGTGCATTGGCGTGTTGACGAGTGGCGGCGACTGCCCGGGACTAAACGCTGTTATTCGAGGTGTTGTCAAATCGTCGTGGCAGTTGGGATACGACTGCGTCGGGTTTCTCAAGGGCTACGAAGGCCTTCATGATCCCGTCTGCTACAGGTCGCTCACACCGGAGAACACGGCCGGTATCTTGAAGCAAGGCGGAACGATTCTCGGCTCGACCAACAAAGGGCGTTTCGTCGCCACGGTTGGAGTCTCGGACCGCCAGGAGATCGACCCCAAGCTGCTGGCTGGAGTCAAAACGACGATGGATCAACTCAACATTGAGGGTCTAGTCTGCGTCGGCGGCGATGGCTCGCTGGCGATCGCGCAGCAGTTTCATGAGTTTGGCATTCCGGTGGTGGGCGTGCCTAAAACAATCGACAACGATCTTTCGGCCACCGCATTTACGTTTGGTTTCGACAGTGCGATCGACTGCGCCACGAACGCTCTCGATCGACTGCACACGACGGCGGCGAGCCACGAGCGGATCATGGTGCTCGAAGTGATGGGTCGTCACGCCGGATGGATCGCTCTGCATTCAGGCATCGCGGGCGGCGGCGACGTGATCCTGATTCCCGAGATTCCCTGGTCATGGGAAAACGTCTGCCATATGATTCTCAACCGAGAAAGCCAAGGCAAGCGGTTTACGCTCGTCGTTGTCGCCGAGGGCGCCGAGCTGCCCAACGGCGGTCACGTGGGTGAAGACCAAGTCGGCGCTCAGACTCGACTCGGCGGCATCGGGCAACTTGTTGCGGCGGAAATCGAACGGCGACTTCAGCGCGACACGCGAGTCACGGTGCTCGGTCACTTGCAGCGAGGCGGGGATCCGACGACGTTTGATCGAGCGCTTTCGACGCAATACGGCGCCCACGCAGTGCGGCTTGTTGTTGAAGGACGCATGGGCGAGATGGTTTGCTATCGACCTCCCGAAATTAGTAGCGTCCCGATCGCCGAGGCGGTCAACGTGTTGCGACGAGTCGACCATAATGGCTCCGCAGTCCAGGCCGCTCGCGCCTTGGGTGTGAGTTTTGGAGATTGCCGAGCCGACGAGAGTCCGTTCTTGCTCAAGCCGGAAGCGAAGGCTGTCAGAACGAGCGACGACATCGAAGTCGATGCCGATTCGCGATTCGACCACACGGAAACGGTCCTCAAACAGGCCGAACTCGTCCGCTAATCTTTCGAGGCAACAGCGTTGCAGCCAAAGCCGCTGCGATTGGTGACCTGACGCCGCTACGCGATTGGATTCCCAGTCGCGATTAGAGTAAACTCGGCAGCCACGAACCAACGCACGTGTGCGATCGGAAACTGCAAGCCAACCATTGCTTCATGGCGATCAATCCCTATTCATCCCCCTTGGCGGACGACCTGCCGGGCGCGGACTCAAGAGGCGTTTTTCGTGACGGGCAATCCTTAGTCATGCCGGCGGAAGGCGTCATCCTGCCATCGATCTGCTTGAAGTCGCTGGTGGAAACAACTGGGACGCACAAACTGAACGGCCGCTTTTTGCCGAAAGCGAGTCGTGGTCTCGTTGCCGTGCTCGGCGGCGCCATCGGCTACGCCATTGCTCTGCGATTTCATGGCCAGCAAGTCTCCTTGACTCTACCGCTGTGCGATGATTGGAAGCGAACCAATCGGCGAAAGCTCGTTAAGGCGTGGGTCATATCCGCATTCTCGCTCCTCTGGATTGTCGCGGGTGCATTCTTCGCATACTATCACGCACTTCTCATTTTGGGCGGTGTCGCACTCACAGTCGTCACTATGTATCTGGGTCGAGCCAAGGATGCGATTCGACGTCCCTACTTCTCGGTAACTGACGCACGTGATGGCTGGGTATGGATTGGCGGCGTTCGACCTGAAATCCTTAATATGCACCCGCCGTTGATTCCGAACGAGTCGTGACATGAAGCGCGTGCGAATGCGACGAACGCGATCTAACGAGCAAGAACCAACGAGGTGCTCGCTGCGCGCTTTGTCGGTACTCGCATTGCTAATCGGCGTCGTTGGGTGTGGAAAGAAAGACGACAGCGGTGCCGAGTTTCCGCGCCAACCTATCAAAGTCGTTGTGCCGTTTGGCGCGGGCGGCGGCAGCGATATGTTTACGCGTATTATTCAACAGGCGGTCGAGAACGAACGGCTCTTACCCGAGCCAATGGTGATCATCAACGTGCCCGGCGCCGGCGCGACTGTCGGCAGCCGGCGTGTAAAGAACGCTCGACCGGATGGCTACACGGTCCTCTGCCTACACGAGGCGATTCTCACCGCGAAGTATTCGGGCAACGTGCCTTGGGGGCCGGAGGCGTTTGAACCTATCGCGGCGACTTCGCAAGTCGGCATGGTCATCGCTGTCGCGGAGGATTCTCCATTCAAGTCGCTGCCGGACCTGCTCGATGAAGCAGCAACGCACCCGGACACATTGCTGTTCGGCGCCAACTTGGGTGCTCCAAGCCATTTTGCCGGTCGCTTGCTCGAGCGAGCCAAGCCCCGGGCCGCCTTCCGCTATGTGCAAACCGGCGGCGGCGCGAAACGCTTTTCGATGTTGCAGGGCGGGCACATCGCGGTATCGGCGTTTTCGATTGCGGAATACGTTCAGTTTCGCCCGGCCGGTCTGCAGGCGGTCGCGCTGTTGTCCGAAAAGCGTCATCCACGTATTGAGGACATTCCAACCGGGCGCGAGCAAGGGTTCGACGCCATCGCCTCCAACACTCATTTTTGGTGGGCGCCCAAAGGCACTCCGGACGATCGAATCGCCGTCATTCGCGATACGTTGAGACGGTCGATGGAGAGCGAGGCCGTGCGTGCCAAACTGCGGGAGATCGTCTACGACCCGATTTTTCTTGAGGGCGCGGCGCTACACGAAAAACTGGCTGATCGCGAAAGACGTATCGCCGCCGTTGCGGAAAAACGTTCAAGTTCACTGCCCAACTTTCCCGCCATCGTCGGTTGTCTCGTCTTCGCGCTCGCTCTAGTCGTCTCCGTCGAAGTGTTCAGATCGGACGTGAATAATAGCGCGACCGGGTCGACAAAGATCCCTCAAGTCGGATTGCGTTTGCTGCTGATCTGCGCCGGGCTGACGTTGGCGTATGTCGGAATCATGAACGCTCAGCTGCTAGGTTTCCGAACGGCGACTGTCATATTCGTTCCGCTTGTCGGTCTTGTACTCGCGCGCGGTCGATGGTCGGCGTTGGCGCCGCTGACGCTTATCGCTGTTTTGATGAGTTTCGGCGTTCACTTTTTGCTCACGAACGTCCTCGTGATCGACCTACCGTAACGGAGACGTTGAGTGGCGAGTTTCTTCGACACGTTGAGCCAGATGCTCATGTCCCCAAGCCTAATTGGCTGGATGCTCCTCGGCACGGTGCTTGGCGTCGTTGTCGGCGCGATCCCCGGACTGACCGGAGCGATGCTGATCGCATTGACGTTGCCGTTAACGTATGACATGGAGAGCGGCGCGGCGCTGGTGCTGTTGGTCTCGATGTACGTGGGTTCGGTGAGCGGCGGTTTGATTACGGCGACGCTGCTGCGTATGCCCGGAACGCCTGCCTCCATCATGACCACGCTCGACGGCTATCCGCTTGCGAAATCGGGCAAACCGGGGCGAGCCCTCGGGCTGGGCATCTCGGCCTCGCTCGTCGGTGGCCTCGTATCTTGGGTGTTTCTGCTGTTGCTTTCCAAACCCGTTGCGATTTGGTCGACGCGACTAGGCCCATTCGAGTTTTTTTCACTCGTGCTGATGGCGCTCGTCCTGATCGCAAGCGTCGGCGGACGATCACTCAGTAAGGGCCTGCTGTCCGGCATGCTCGGAATTCTCATCGCCATGCCCGGCTCATCGCCGGCAACAGGCGAGGTTCGATTGACTTTCGGATTCGCCGAATTGTCCGACGGATTCAAGTTGCTCCCCGTCCTGATCGGCTTGTTCGCCATCAGCCAAGTGATCACTGATGTCTTACACCTAGAGCGCGAGGCCGAATCCGTCGCGCTGTCGCGACGCGGGATGATGATGAGTCTTCGTGACTTGCGACGGCACGGAGTCAACCTGATTCGCTCATCGCTTATCGGAACATGGGTAGGAGCCCTGCCGGGGATCGGAGCGAACATCGGCTCGGTGATGGCCTATTCCGCTGCGAAGGGGCTCTCCAAGGCTTCGGAACAGTTTGGCGAAGGAAGCGAAGAGGGCATCATCGCGTCGGAAGCGGCGAACAACGCGACCGTGGGCGGAGCGCTGATTCCGTTGATCGCCCTGGGAATTCCGGGCAGTGTTATCGATGCGATATTGCTCGGCGCGCTCGTGATTCACGGCCTGCAACCAGGCCCCCTTCTGTTCGAACAGAACCCCACCGCGGTGAACACGATTATCGGTGCGACACTCATCGCGAACCTGATGATGTTCGTCGTCATGTTTGCGGCGGTCGGCTGGCTAGCCAAACTAAGTCGACTGCGCCGCGCCTATTTGCTGCCGGTTATCATCGTGTTCTGCGTCGTCGGATCTTTCGCACTGGCCAACCGAATGTTTGACGTGTGGGTCATGCTCGGCTTTGGAGTTGCCGGCTTCCTGATGGAGCGAGCGAAGATTCCGCTCGCACCATTCGTCATTGGTTTTGTTCTCTCTCCGGTTGCGGAAGAGCATTTATCAGCGGGGCTGATGCAAACGGGCGGCAGCTTTCTGCCTATCTTCACTCGGCCGGTTTCTCTGCTATTCTTTGCGGTTGCTATCGCCCTGGCGGCGTGGTCGCTGTTGCGTGGCCACAAGACGACTCAAGTTGAATCGGATCCTAACGACGAATCGAAATGACAGATCGACCGAACATTCTCTGGTACTGCACCGACCAACAACGATTCGACACGATCGGAGCGTTGGGCAACTCGCTCGTCCGAACACCGACCATCGATTCCATAGTGCGGCAAGGAGTCGCATTTACTCGCGCCTATTGCCAAAGTCCAATTTGCACTCCCAGCCGTTCCTCGTTCATGACAGGGCTCTACCCGTCTCGAGTTCACAATACTCGCAACGGCAACGAGTCCTTCCCCGATTGGCCGCCGGTCATCAGCAAGTTGATCGCGGAAGCGGGCTACGAATGCGGCCTGATTGGCAAATTCCATTTGTCCAGCGCCGGTCATCGCACCGAGCCGCGAATTGACGACGCTTTCAGCTATTGGAAATTCAGCCACGCGCCGCGAGACGATTGGCCGCAGGGTCACGACTACGCGGATTGGGTGCGAGCGCGTGGCGGCGACTTGGACGCCTTGAGAGCAAGCGACGATCGCGTCGATGCCGAATACCATCAGACGACATGGGCCTCGGAGATGGCGATCGACTTCATTCGCGAAGAGCGAGAAAAACCATGGCTCTTGAACATCAACGTTTACGATCCGCACCCGCCCTTCATTCCGCCCCAAGCGTACGCCGACCAGTTCGACCCCGCTGATATGCCTGGTCCGTACGTTCGCGAAAGCGATCGACTGCAACAGAAAAAACTGGCCAGCGTCGACTTTCAGAACGACCCCGACGTGCCCGATGGCAAGACCGCGCAGGCTCGATATTACGCCATGATCGCCCAAGTCGATGATCAGTTCGCTCGCATTCTGTCGATGCTCGAAGAGACCGGCCAGCGAGACAATACGGTCATCCTCTTCACGTCGGACCACGGCGAGTCGCTCGGCGATCACGGCCTGATGTACAAGGGCTGCCGTTTTTACGAGGGCCTCGTTCGCATTCCCTTGATCTTCTCTTGGCCGTCGCAATTCCAACAAGATCAGCAGGCCGACGGGCTCGTCGAATTGCTCGACATGAGCGCGACTCTGCTCGAACTGTGCGGTGTCGAGCAACCGGACTATTTTCAAGGACGCTCGCTCGTGCCAGTCTTGCGCGGAACGCAGGACGGCGGCCATTTTCGGGATTTTGTCCGCAGCGAGTATTTCGATTCGCTGGACCCGCATTTCACGGGCGGCAGCGGCACCTACGGAACGATGCACCGCACGGATCGGTACAAACTGGTCATCTATCACGATCATGACTTAGGGGAACTCTACGATTTGCAGGAGGATCCCTGGGAGTTCAACGACCTCTGGGACTCGCCCGAACACACCGCGATAAAGAGCGAATTGATTCTCCAGTCATTCAATTCTCACGTTACACTGACAACCGACGTCGGCTCGAAACGGATCGCGCCCATGTAAACTTGCGGCGGTTCCTTTCGCCTTTTCGCCGCCCTCGCGTTATCAATATAGAAGTCGAGCGGCGTTGATCATCGAGTCTCTCTTGCGAAGGGATTACCATGCAAAAGCAAATTGCTATTTGGTTGGCGGTTTTTTTACTTGGAGCAACTAGCTTCGCGGCGACAGCCCCGCGGAAACAAATAGCAACTCCGAAAGAAGTCACAGCGCTTCAGCAAGAGAGAATCAAGCTGATGACGGAACGAGTTGCGATCATCGAGTCGTTCACCAAAATCGACATACTCGATCGCGCCGAGCTGGCACGGGTTCGCGTCGACTTGGCGAAAGCGAAACTTGAATACGCAAAGTCGAACGACCAAAAGCGAGCGGTGCTGGACGAACTTATCGCGTTACACGACATACTGATCAAGTTCGCTGAGTTGAAGGCGAAGGCTCCGGCTCGCGCTCAATCGCCAGGTGTGCGCATCGCGCCCGTTCTCGCCTCAGCCGACGCCCTGCTCTTAAAGTCAGAGCGAATCAAGTATCAGATCGAGCGCGAGACGCTCAAATGATGACTTCCGAAGGTTGCCGAAAAGACAAGCATTAGTAGCTGGCCCTCGATCAGCGTGGCGACGAATCGTTGAGCTTCGCGCCTTCGATGGCTCGCCCGTGGTGAGGTGCCAGCGTGAGGCAACGACGATAGGCGGCAGCGGCCTCGGCTTGCTTGCCTTGTAGCCGAAGCGATTCGGCCAGATAGAACCAAGTTTGAGGCGCATCTGGTGCGAGTTCGGTCGAGCGGCGCAGTTGTTTCGTCGCCGCGTCGAATTGGCCGACTTGCAACGCCTTCACGCCGGCCGACTTGACTCCTTCGGCCTGCTGCAGATCGGCTTCATTTGGCCGATTGAGGCTTGCGCAAAACTGCGAGACGCCTTTATGAAGGTCAGCCAGATCGCCATAGTTGCCTCGCCCCAAATCGATTGCCGTTAGCCACGCCTTCTCGGCTTCTTGTGGCTGGTTGTTCATCGCGTAGCCATCGCCCAATCGCCACAAACTGCCCATGTCCGGGCCGCCTCGGTCTACGATTTGGTTCAAAAGCTGAATGGCTTCCGGCATTCGGCCGCGGCGCAAAGCAAGTTCGGCTAAGACATCGACATCGTCAGCATTCCAGCGAACCTGAATAGCGTCCTTCAGCGCGTTCTCGTCCTCTTCCGAATCTGATTCTAAGACTCGCCGCGACGAATTGCGTTGGCGGGACAACCCGATCTCTGCGTGAACGTCGAGCAGTCGCTCCGATTCAATGTCAAACGGCCCCGGCAGCCGTCCTGTCGTCCGGTCGGCAAGATCAAGCAAGCGACTCGCCTCGTCCAATCGCCCCATGCGTCGCGCCAGTCTTGCGCTCAGATAATACGTGTCGGTCGACTGCGGATATTTCTTGCGCATATCCGCCAGTTCCTTGTCGACCTCGCCAAGCACTTCAGGAGAGTCGCTCTCGCGCATCGCGGTCTTCTGAAGCTCATAGCGAGCCACTGGGAGATCGCCCGCCTGGGTGAAAGCGAGTTTCGCTTCCTCCAACTTATCGAGTCGCAGGTAGTTCTGGCCGATAAAGTACAAGCAGTCAGCGCGCTCCGATCCCAGCTCGATGGCCTCGTAGTAGCGCTTGTTGGATTCGTCGTAGCGGCCCGAATGAGAGAGGCAAAACGCCCATTCAAATCGCGCGCGAGCGTCACTCGGAGCCAGCTCGCACGCTATTTCGTGACACACTGCCGCCTCGGGAAAAAATCCGTAAGCGAAATATCTGCTGCCCAAACTCATATAGTCGTCGCTTGAGCCACATTCGTCTCGCAACTGCCGAAGCTCGCTGGCCGTAATCGAATCGATCAACGAGAGGTTGGGAAGCGGAGGAACCGGCCCGCTCGGACGTCCCCAAAGCAGCCAGGCAAGAATCGTTGACTGGACGGCGACCGCGATCATTAGAAGGCAGGACGGACGACGCATTATGGTTTTCCTTTCCCGCTCAGCCACATCGTAATTCGTCCCAGCCGATTGAACGGCTCCATGAGATGCAGACTGCCGGCGACGATATCGTCGGCGCCGTCGCCATTGATGTCTCCACAGGCGACCGTAACCAAATGCGACGGGCTCTTGTCGATTTCCCAGGTCGTGAAATTTTGGCTGCCATCATTCTCCAGCCACACGATGCTCGCCGATTTCGAGTCCATCCAATCATTGAAGACGCTGACGAGCACGACATCCTTGTCGCCATCCGCGTCGAGGTCGCCGACCGCAGCCGCATAGGCACCGCCAAACGTCGCGATTCGTCGTCGTTTGAATTTCCAACCGCCAAGATTTTCAAGCAGGATACAACCGTGATAGGGCTGCGGATAGTGCTGCAACAAGTCCAAGTTGTCACCGGCAGGTAAGATCAAATCCATGTCGCCATCGTCGTCCAAGTCGTTCGCTACAAGCCCTGCGCCGCCGAGGTCGAAATTGTGGGAAAACGAGATCATCCGAGGCACCAGTTCAGCCCTGCTCGGGCTCGACTCGTCGCCGCTTTCAACCGATTTGTTCTCAAACGCCCAAATCTCCTCTTCGTCCTGAGTCAGCACGGTTGCAAAATCGAGGTCGCCGTCGAGATCGTAGTCGGCGACTGGAACGTGAATAGCGCCGGGCAACGCCATCAGACGACGGTCGCGGAAAGTCTGCTTGCCGTCATTCTCGAGCCAGAGGACTTCGCCATGCATGAAACCGAAAACCGCGACCGTCAAATCAAGGTCGCCATCGCTATCGAAGTCGGCGGCCTGTATGTCGGTCACGCGCCAAAGATCATCGAGAAGAGCATGCCTTTGGAACACCATGTTGTCGAGCTGCTCAAGCCAGACGACGGCGCCGACTCGCTCGTCGGTCGGCCAGACGTCCCCAAGGATCGAGACAAGCACGTCGTTGTCGCCATCCTGATCGAGATCGACAACGGTCGCGTGGGCGGGCGCCGCCAACAGGGCGTCTCCAAGCGGCTGCGGATTCCATTCGCCCTCGGATGTTTGTTGATACCAAATGACCTGCTGTCGCTGCGCATCGCAGGCGATGACGTCATTCAATCCGTCGGAATCAAAGTCGACGATCTGAAGGTTGGTGATCTTTGGCTGATCAACCGGTTTCTCGCCCAACGTCGACTTGGCGAACGCAAGTTTCGATGCGGGAAACGACGAACCGCCGCGGTGGATTTCGATAGTGGAGTCGGGTCGCGATTGCCGCGCGACATAGCCGATGACCACGGTTAACACGAGCGCGACGCAACACAGAATTGCATTCACAAGCGGGAATCGAGAACTCGCGGCGTCAGCTGTATTCGACATGCCTACAGGTTACCGCAATTTGGCATCATGCAACACCAAGCGTGAGTCGCGCCGCAGTGATCCCGAGAGCATGACGGGCCCTGCACGACGCGTCACAAGTCATATGGCAACGACGACAACAACAAAAACTATGTGGTCGAGTCGGCTTCGGCGATCTGTTCCTGCAACTCGAGCCAACGCTCTTCGGCTTCCCCCAACTCGGCATTCACCGCGGCGGCTTCGTTGTGAATCCTCAACGCCTCCTCCGCGTCAGTTTCCTGCAGCAATTCAGCGTTGAGTTGTTTTGCTTGCTCGTCGAGCCTCGCTACTTTTCGCTCGACGTTGCGGATCTCCTTTTGCAGCTTTCGCTGATCTCGCTGCGAGGCGCGGTGGTCAGATTTTGGCGGTTTGCGACCGTGCTGCTGCTTTAATTTACTCGCCTTCAGTTGACGCTCGCCCTCGTCGATTTCTTTGTTGATCGAGTACAAGTAAGCATCATAGTTGCCGATGTAGTTCTTGGCTCGACCATCGCGAACCTCGATCACCGACGAGGCGACGCGCTGCATGAAATAGCGATCGTGGGCTGTGAAAATCACAGTGCCTTTGTAAACGAGCAGCGCCTGCATGAGGGCTTCAGCCGTCTCGACGTCCAAGTGGTTGCCCGGTTCGTCGAGCACGAGAATGTTGTACGTTCCCAGCAGCAACCCAGCGAGGCAAAGCCGCGCGCGTTCGCCGCCCGACAGGACCGCGATTTTTTTCTTCACGTGTGAATCGCGAAATAGCAAGGCGCCGGCAAGCGCGAGGATATGCTGTTTGCTCGTCCCCGCCTCGGCTTTGTACTCGAGGTAGTCTAGGACCGTTTGCTGTTCCGGCAAACTCGTGTATACGTGTTGGGCATAGGTGCCGATTTCACAGTGATGCCCCCACCGCACCTCGCCGTCAAGTGGATCGAGCGAGCCGACAAGCGTTCGGAGCAGAGTCGTCTTTCCCTGTCCGTTGTCTCCGACGATTGCCGTTCGCGAGCCGTGTTCGATTTCCAGTTCGATACCGCTTGCGATGCTCAGTTTCTCACCGGCCTCAAGACGATATCCCATGTCCAGATTTTTGCAGCGCACGGCCGGTCCCTGCCGAGGCTGAACGATGGGAGCTCGAACATGAGCGATCGCTTCGTCACCGGCAATCTCCGTCGTCTGCAGACGATCGAGTTGCTTCTGTTTTGAACGCGCTTGGCTGGCCGTATTCGCGCCGGCTCGGTTCTTGGCAATGAACTTCTGCAGCTGCTTCTGTTTGGCGATCACGGTCGCATTGACTTTTTCATCGTGGGCGCGGCGTTCCTCTTGATATTCCAAGAACTCGTCGATCTTTCCGGGATACATCGTCAGCTTGCCCAGGGAAAGGTCGAGCGTATGGGTGCACGTCGCCGATAGAAACGCGCGATCGTGCGAAACGATCAAGCAAGCCTGCCGAAATCCGCGGAGAAAATGCTCGAGCAGAATCTGAGTCCGCAGGTCGAGAAAGTTTGTCGGTTCGTCGAGCAACAGCAGATTGGGTTCGTGGAGCAACAAGGCCGCCAGCTTGACTCGCGTCTGCCAGCCGCCGGACAACTGAGACACGGGGCCCTCGAGATAGGCGCCCTTCAATTCGAACTGCCCCGCGATCTCGCCGCACTTCCAATCGGGCTGGCCGCTGTCGCGCATAAGAAAATCGAGTGCCGATTCGTTGGGCTCAAACGGATCGTGCTGCCGCAAATAGCCGATTCTCAAGTCGGGATGCTTGACGATCTCCCCCGCTTCCAATTCCTCATCATCCAAGAGAACCTTGAGGAGCGTCGACTTGCCCGCGCCATTTCGTCCCACAAAACCGACTTTGACGTCGTCAATCAACGTCGCCTCGGCCCCATCCAATAGAACCTGCTCGCCGTAGCTCTTATGCGCGTCGCGTATTTGAATCAAAACTGCCATATCAAACTGCCATCATTGCCTTTTCGAGTTGCGAGTTCCGCAAGCAGCGATGGTAGAGAGACAAGTCGTTTTGGTAAAGAGCGGGGCGTCTCGCCCAGAGCAAGGGGAGGTGACAATTGTTTGGCGGCTGGTCGATTCGCCTCCACGCACCAGCTGAGGTCTGGTGAGTTTAGTCCCACCACCAATTGGGCTTACTGTTCTCGATCAACTGGTATTGCCTGGCCAGTTTGCCGTTGTCATCCGGCAGAAGGTTGTCGCGCTGGAAGGCTTGCTCAGGCCGAATCGAAACGCCTCCGCCGGCGGGCGCGAACATGCGATTGCCCTTCCAGACGACATTGACCGCGCAGGGCACTTGGGTCGGCGCTGGTAAAGTCTCGACGGAAAACCGGCTCTCGTCCGCAAAGATTCCCAACCTCCACCCGGCTCGACCGTAGAGGTCCTACTTGCGAATGTGGGCCGCGGCAATGGCGAGATCGATCAGGTTTCGCAATTCCAAAGGCGCGAAGCGCGACGACCAAGTCCTCCAGATGTAGCACTGGGCTGCCGCTCTTGGCACCCCGGGCTCGACCCGATGGATCGTCGACCCAAGCTTCGGCCGGCCCGGCAATGATGATGTCGCGCGATTTGGGCAAATAGAAAACGTATTGAATGCGCTGCAGACCGGCCAGATGAGCCATAACTTGGTTTGGCGCTTTGCCTGCATCCAGCGACTTGCGTACAGCGGCCCTGAGCCGCACCAACGAGATTTTTCGCAAGGGCGAAGTTGAGAATACATCAGCATCAATCGCCTCGCCCCGAGCGGCCGCTTCGGCGACTAACGCGGCCGCAACGCGAGGACGCATCGCGGGAAAACGCTTGACGCTCAAGATACCGTCCGCATCGATCGCCACGCCGAAAGTCGGCAACTGCACGACTGACGCCGGCTGCGCCCGCACCGATTGCGTGTTCGCGATGCACAGCACAGCCAAACAGAGCAACGACCATCGTTTAATGCATATCATGAAAATCCTTCCGGCGGCGGACGTTTGTTCCGCAATTGTATCGAGCCGATCAGTCGGCTGGCAATTAAAGCCATCTCTCAAGCAAAGCCTTCGAGTCGATTGCGCTCGCCGCACAGCTTGATATTGACAGAAACTCGCATGGGCCTACATGATGAGCAGCGGTGCCTGAGCGTTCTCCGTTCCCTCATGAGTCCGTTGGTTTCTCGGCATGCAAAATCTGCAAGCAAAACGAGCGGCAATTACCGGCGCCGCATCGGGCATTGGCAGGGCAATCGCGATCGCGATCGAGCTTGCCAAGGCGGACATCGGCCGAGCGATCGATAGCATGCTAGCGAGCTGGCCCGAAATCGACGTGCTTGTCAACAACGCCGGAGTCGCTTATCGAGGCAACTCGGCGGAGATGATGCAAGCGGACTGGGAAAGGCTGCTGGTGATCAACCTGTTGGCGCCCATTCAAATTTGCCAACGGTTATTGCCGGTTCTGTTATGCCGTCCGGAAGCCCATGTGGTCAATGTGTCGAGCATGCTCGGGCTCTGCGGCTTCCCGAAGTTTTCGGCGTACTCCGCTTCCAAGTTCGGTTTGGTTGGATATACCGAATCGCTGCGAATGGAACATATTCGCAGCCAGATTGGAGTCAGTGCGGTATGTCCCGGTTTCGTGCTCACTCCCTTTATTGACTCCGTACCGACCGCTGGCGGTGGGCGACGACAAAAGCCTCCTCCTCGCTGGTTCTGCACAACGGCCGAGACGGTTGCGAAAAAGACAGTCAAAGCGATTCGTCGAGACCGAGGCGTGGTCGTGGTGACTCCGCTCGCGCAGCTAACTTGGCGTCTCAAGCGATTCATTCCCGCTGTGTTCGAATTACCGAAGCTACTCTGGGATCGACGCCACGATCCGCCGAAAGACGAAGCCGAAATCCGCCGCGCCAACGAGTTAGCGGGTTGGACCTCATCGGCCACGGATTCCCAGTCCAACGACCAGTCGACCGCCGCTTCAGACCGATCTGACGTCGCCAAAGTTGCTTGAACGCAGCACTAGTTCGCAACCGGTTGCTTGGTCGCGGCGCAGGAAGCCAGAACGATGAATCGCTGGTTGCGACCCATCCATGCGCCAAGTGCGGTCACCGCTAAAGTCACGAGGGCGTGCACAACGCCCCGAAACCAGACGTTGCCGTACCGAAGGCAAAGCTGTGCGGCGTTTTCTGACAACAACTCCTCTCGGCCGCAGCGTAGCCATCCGTGTTTCTTCGGATCCAAATTGTTCAGCAAGAAACAAAGAAACGAGCCGCCTCTTCCTCGACGCGTCGAGGGCTCTGGAGAGGCCGAAACGCTATTCGAAAAAAGCCCCCTCTCCCCCGGCCCTCTCCCCCAAATCATCCGCGAATATGCATTCGCGAAATGGGAACATGTTAGCGCGGACGATTCGGGTCCGAGGGGGCACGCGCAAGCGATTCGCGTCCTTCAATGGCGGCGCTTGCGGCTAAGCCTCAAGAACTTCCCCTGGGCTGTTGTTCTGAGCACGAAGCAACGCCCGCTGGATGTCGATTGAGGACACTTAGCTCCTGATATCCGGTATCTCAAACTGGTGTTCGAGATCCGCTTGGTGATGTACATCGGCCCGATTCTGGGGTATCAAGGAAACTAATCTGCCAAGCGAGTCGGACCGGAAATCGGGATTTCACCGCGCGTCTCACTCCCCCCTGCCAAGCCAGGCGATTCACCCCCCACCTATGCGGTCTCGGCTTGGATCCTGATAGGAAACTGACTCACGTGCTCGCCAAATCCGCCCGATACGCTTCCATAGCAACCGGTCCAGCCAGACTGATCGGCGGCGACGGCAATGCAGCAGCGCAAGCGGCAAGCGACCAGCAAGCTCGCCTTGGATTCAGGTTTGATGCAGGAGGTGTTTTGTGAAGTACGATTCTGTTTATTCCAAAGCAGCGGAAGCGGCGACATACCTCGGACGCTATGTGCTTCGATACAAGAACGCTGAACTGCGATTGTTGCTAGACGCAATCGAAGACGGTTCTCGAGTGCTCGACTTCGGCTGTAATGACGGCTGGGTCAGTAGACGTGTTAAGACGCATCGTCCGAATTGCGATGTCAGCGGCGCGGACATTAACCCGGCCGCGCTCGAGACCGCTCGTCGACGCCAAGGCGGCATCCAGTATTTTGACGCTCGCAATGGCGACCTCGAAGGCAAGACGTTTGATGTCGTCATTTTGTCGCACGTCCTAGAGCATGTGTACGAGCGACATGAACTGCTCGACCGCGTCCACAGCTTGATCGCACCGGGAGGCCGTCTTGTCGTTTCGGTTCCCCAAGAGCGAATTCGCGGCGACTCGACCTTGCTGCCCTGGGCGTCCAACGTATTGCGTGGACGATTCGTCAATCCGCACGTCGTCGTCCTGCGTCACAAAGCTCTCGAAAAACTACTCAACTCAGCCGGCTTTGAAATCGACTGCAGCACCTACACCAACTTGATCTGGCCCAGCGTTTCGCAAAGCTGGAGCTTGCAGTCGCATAGCCTGATCGTTCAAGCTCGGCGACTCCCTGAGGCCCCCCAACCGACTCAGCTCGACGCGGCGGAACCGAACGGTCGCCCAGCGCTGGGTGTTGAAAGCACTTAAGCGGGTTGCCAGGAGCTGGCAGATTGCCAATTCGACCGAATCGGCACCGAGTCATTTGGCATAGAGTTGTGCGACTTGAGAGGCGTAGCCATTCAGGTAGACCGTGTCGATGATCTCGTCCGTTCCCAACATCCGTTCTTCGTGTTGAGGCCAGGGGCGCGGCACGCTGGGGTCGACGTTCGATTCGAACGGATAGGCGGCCGGCTTGATCGTCGACCAAAACGTCTCGGGCTGCTTGTCGACGAATTCAATGCTTTGAATCGACTTGGGCGATTTGTAGCCGTACTTCCACGGCACAACAATGCGAACTGGCGCGCCGTGCTGTTTCAGCAAAGGCTCGTCGTACACGCCGGTGGCCAGAAAAGTCAGGTCGTGCATCGCCTCGTCCAATCGTAATCCCTCGACGTAGGGCCAAGGGAAACTGTCATCGATTTGATTGACTGCCGCCTGCGGTCGGAGAAACGATGTGAATTTCACATGCGATGCCGATGACAAAGGATCGGCGTCTTTGAGCAGAGCGTTGAGGGCCATGCCGGTCCAAGGAACAGCCATCGCCCAGCGCTCGACACATCGGTGGCGATATTGTCTTTCACGAAATTGCGACCGGTAGCGATGAAACAATTGATCCAAGTCGAGCGTGATTGGGTTGCGGCAGAGCCCGGAGATTTTGATCGTCCAGGGCACCGGTTCGAACGGCTCAACATGACGCCAACACGATTTGAATCGACTGAACTCGTAGAAGTTGGTGAATCTCGCCGCCTCGGCTTGAAGCGTTTCAGCTCGGCCGTAACGGAAACCACGATCGGTCACGGCCGGATGGAGTTTCCACTTCGAGGCGATGTCGAGCAACTTAGGACTTCGCCCCGCCTTGACCACCTCATCGTCTTCACCGCGACGGCCCCGCCACCAAATGCCCGCGGCCGCTGCTAAACCTAATCCGCCAGCGAGCCCCGTCGACTGCAACCAAAAACGCCTCGAAACGAACTGACTCTGCGGCGTCATTTCCTTTTCGTTCGGTGAAAGCGAATCGTCTTGGTGACTGGCCATCGTTTGTTCGCATTTGGGGCGATGTTTGAATACAAGGTCTGGCATCGAACGCCGACTGTCGCTCGGTCCCCGAATCCTATCTGGTCAGGCGGCGAAAGTCGTCAAAAAAATTGGGATAGGTTTTCCGAGTGCAGTCGGGGTCGCGAATGACGACGCCCGGTGTTCGAAGGCCCACAAGCGACAGACTCATCGCCATTCGATGATCGTCGTACGTCTCTATTTCGGCGCCCATCCGCTCCCCCGGTTCGATCGTCATGCCGTCCTCATGTTCGGTCACCTGAGCGCCAAGCTTCCTCAGCTCTCGCGCAAGGTCTCCAATGCGATCGGTCTCTTTGTGGCGATTATGGGCGACTCCGCGGATCGTCGTAGGACCCTCGGCGAACAGAGCCACCGCGGCGATCGTCTGAACCGTATCGCTGATGGCGTTCATGTTGACGTCGATGCCCACCAGCGGACCGCTGCGTGAAAGCGTGATCCCATCTCTTCCGTACTCGACGTGACAACCCATCTGCTCGAGACACTCGCAAAAGCCAACATCACCTTGCAGCGAATGACGAGAAAGCCCCTTAACGGTCACGCTTCCGCCAACGACGGCAGCCGCCGCCCAAAAATAACTGGCAGCCGAAGCATCGGGTTCGATTGCGTATTGTCGAGCCTGATAGGACTGAGGCGCCGGTACGCGAAAACGACTGGAACTGGGTTGCTCAGCGGAAACACCAAACTCAGCCATCACCGCCAGCGTCATTTCAACGTAGGGCTTCGAAACCAGTTCGCCGACGACATCCAGTTGAACACCCTCTAACGCCAGAGGCGCTGCCATTAACAGCCCGCTCAGATACTGGCTCGAGATATCGCCTTTGACAGATACCGCGCCGCCACAACTTCGCTCGGAATGCAAGACAACAGGCGGACAGCCATTGCCGTTCTCGGCGCTCGCGTCAGCGCCCAAACCACGCAGTGCGATCAGCAGATCCTCGATCGGCCGTTCGCGCATGCGAGCAACGCCATCGAGCCGATAGTCTCCACCGGCGATCGCCAACATGGCGGTCAGAAAGCGAACCGTCGTGCCGCTGTTGGCGACGAAGATCGTCTTGTCGCACGGCCGAAAGGCGCTAGCGATTCCCTTGACGCGAAATCGGCAAAGGTCCGTCGCCGAACCGACATCGAGAAGCCTCTCCACGCCGACGCCGAGCTCACTCAGCGCCTCGATCATGACGTGCGTATCTTCTGACTCCAGCACTCCCGTCAATTCGGACTCGCCGGTCGCCGCGGCCGCGCACAGCAGGGCGCGATTCGTTATACTCTTCGATCCGGGCGGACGAATCTGACCGTTCAACGGGCCGGCCGCCGGTGCGATCTCAATGCAACTCAACGAATAGCGTCCTGAGACAGTTTAGTTCGACGAGATTTTCCAAAGTTTCGTCGCACTGCGAATGTAGAGCGAATCACCAGCGACCGCCGGCGACGCCAAGATGCCTTCTCCCGTTTCAAAATCAAAAGCGATCTTTGCTTTCGTTTTGCTGCGGGCATCGACAACGAACACACGGCCATCTTGGTTCACCGCATAAAGATGACCATTGGCTAAGACGGGTGTCGCCCAAAACGTCCCACGCAGCCGCTGCTGCCAGAGGATATCCCCATTGCTGCGGTCGGCACATGTCACCACGCCGGCTCGGCTGAGTGCATAGACTCGGTCGTCGCCAATGACGGGGCTGGCAGGATTCGGGTTCACTCGATTCGACTCCCAAACGATTTCGGGCGAGTTGGAGTCATCGGGGACGCTGAGAACGGTCAGTCCGTTCGACGGCAAGTAGACCAAGCCGGGCGCCGTCGATGCCGACGAGACCGTTTGGCAGGGCTGCTTGTATTCCCACACTTGCGCGCCGGTTTGAGGATCGTGCGCCGTGAGGCCCGTTCCGGATTGCAGCAAGACGGTGTATTTCTTTCGATCGCTGCTAGGCATTGCAATCGGCGAGGACCAGTTCGCCATCGCCGGCCTTTTCACTCGCCACTTGGTCTCGCCGGTCCGTTTGTCGAGACTCGCCGCAAACGAATCGCCCTGGTTTTCAATTTGTACGACGACGGTGTTGTCGACGACGAGCGGCGACGCGGCCATTCCGACATCATTCCCCGCCTTGGGATAATCGTGGGCCAGGCCTCGGTACCATTGCAGGTTGCCGTCCAGGTCAAGGCAGATCAGGTCGTTCGAAGAATAGAACGCATAGATTCGCTCGCCATCGCTAGCCGGCGAAGGTGCCGCGACTGCGCTGGTGGGATGAGTCGCAGTGCGTCCAGTCGCCCAAAATTCACGACGCCACAGCAGCTCGCCCGTCTTCTCGCTGTAGGCCACGACAAGCAAACGGTTCTGCTTGACGCCTTCGTTGGCGGTCAAGATCACTCGGCCATCGACAATGACGGGACTTGAGACGCCGCGGCCAGGCGTATCGATCGACCAGGTGACGTCCTTACTCTTGCTCCATTTGACCGGCGGAGTTCCCGACGAGGCACCGGCGCCATCAAGTCCGCGAAACCTCAGCCAATCGGCCCCACATGTGCAGAGCGAAACGACGGCGATTGTAAAGCAGATGGCTCGAGTCATGGTAAGGCTCTACTTCCTTAAGGATGCTTCCGATTCAACAACGTTCAGACGCGCAATGGATTGCCGTTAACGACCGACAGTCTTCGATTCGTCTCGGACTGGACGAAAAGCCGCCTTCGGTAGCGCCCGGCCAGTATCTAAAATCGCCGTGCCAAGCTTATCGCAGACGCGGAGCTGGAACTCCCACTTCTGCGCCCAATTGTCAGTCTGTTCGTTTTGACAAACCTTAACCAAGATTTGGTTCTTGCCTTTTCGCAACCGAGCGGAACCTCGGTACTGATCGATTTCCTGCCCCGTGTGGTAGACATGATTGGCCGTGATCAGTTTGCCATTGAGCCAAACCTTGCTTCCGTTCGCGGAGCCAATTCTGATTTCGCAATCGCGAGCCGTCGCCGAATCAAATTCGTTGTACGCATAGCAAACGGCACCCATGTGCTTGCCAACCGCCTTGTTGATATCGACAATGCCGAAATCGTCTTTGGTCGTATGCGCCAGCCATTTGACTTTGCCTTTAACACCCAGATACTCCTCGTTCAACTTGATTTCGTTTTCCGGAGCGTAGGGAACGTCGAACCCGCCTTTGTCCTTGTTGTCGAATGGCCCAATCAGTTGCCAATTCATGACGAAGCCGAAATGGGCCGGCAGATCGACTGAGACGCCGAGTTCTTTCAAAGATTTGGCGATGTCCTTAATCTGGTCGACATCGCGTGCGTTGAGAAACGCTGCCTGATAGGCGCCGCTCGCCGCGCTCTTGCCATCGTTCGCGAGTTGCTTGGCGTTGTTGACCGCCATCGCGATCGCATCTCGACGAAGCTCTAAGCTCGAGTCTTTGCTCAACGCCGGAATAATGCGTGCTCGAGCCGTTGTATCGACTTGAGCGAGGAGCTCAAACGCGAGTCGCCGAGCTCGAGGCGAGTGGCTGGTATCGCGAACAAATGCGTCGAGCTTGTCGGTTGGCAGGTCCTTGCCCGCCTTCCGCTCGCGGTCGGCAATCGTCTCCGCCGCCGATCGAATCCAATTGCTCGCCAGAATCCCGGCGTCATCCATGCCTGCGAGCACGGTTGGCAAGTGACTCGCATCCGACTCGGCGACTTTCTTCCAAGCCGCAATCGCTTTGACATGTCCCGCGCCCTTGGGACCGATCGACCTCAGCGTCGCAAGCTCAATCGCCAGATCGGCAGCATAGCTCGTTTGACAAATCACGCAGGCATAAATCACGTAAGCAATTCCGCACAACAGCACAGGTCGACGATGCATCCGCCATTCCTCCCGCCAATGGATCCGTTTTCGCTTTGCAGAACAAAGCACAACATCGGGCCTTTGATTGTAGCGAGGCGCCGGAGGGGATGCGACGGGTCGAGTCAATCATGTCGATCCTGTCAAAACCTGGTCTTTGAAAAGAGACAGGATTTACATGATTGACAGGATAGGACGCGAGACGAGCTCATCTCGATTTTGTCCAAGTCGTTTTCAAAGCAACGCAAACGGTAGAAATGGATTGGCCCGACATGTCTGCGTTTAGAACATGAGGGTATAGCTGGCGAACACGCCGTCGCGTTCGAACAGCGGGTTGTCGGAATAATTGCCCAGACCAAGCACCTCGATAAACGAGCGAGTGCTGACTTTTCGTTGGTAGCGCACTCCGAATCCAAACACGGAATCTCCACCGGGCGCCTCGTAGGCGAATTCAGGCGAAATCGATTCGTCCTTATGATGTCGGAAGAGCTGCACGCCCAAGGCGACGCCAACCGTATCGACGGGTCCGATGCCCGCCGAAAGTCGAACCAAGGGATTCACCTCGAACGCCGCTCGCAATCGGTTGTAATTACCGCCGCCGATCGAATTCCAGCCCTGGCTCGCCGCGAATCCGTTGCAATAGAGTACGGCAGATTCGACACCGAGCGGACCGTGATCGAAGTACCGACCGAAATTCGACTCCAGCACGAACAACTCGCCCGATCCGATCCCGCCTTCGTCGCCCCATTTGAAAAGAGCGCGGCCTGCGAAGGTGAATGGGCCGACGATCTGAGTTCGGCTAATCGCGGCAAAATGAGAATCGCGGTCGGCGTCGTTGTTCTTGCTGACGGTCGCCAGCGTCGCCTCGTAAAACACGCGATCCCAGTCCGCCGAAAGATGCACGCCCACAAGCTGCGAGTCGCCGTCGACAAATGTGTCGACATCGTCGAATGCGTACAAGAGCTGGGCGTTGAGGTTGCTCAGGTCACCGACGATCAACGAATTCTTGCTAATCGCGATCCCGACAATCTCGTCGTTCATCAGCAAGTTGTTATGCAGGAAGAACGGAAACTTTCCGACGACAACATTGATGTCGTTCGGTGCGAACGGATGTGCAAGCGGCCCCAGGAGACTGTGAAGCTCGCCCTCGAACCAATACCGTTGCGGCACGCCGGTCGAGTTGTCGACGTAGCCTTCTGGGTCGCTAAAGGAATAGTAAGAGCCGCCCGAGCCGCCTTCGCCGACAGGTCGAAACTGCACATGAAATCGCTCTGTTCCGGTCAGCCTCAAGTCGAGCTCAACAGCCAGTTGTAGGCCGAGCAAGTCCACGCGTTGGCCGTTCTGCTGAAAGGCGGCACCGAACATCTGTGCGCTGCCGTAGCCGACGAACTGCGGGTGCCAAATGTAGGGTCCGTTGAACCAGCGGAGATGATCACCCGGATTGATTGGCCCCTCGCCGAGGAATTCCGAGAACAACGTGAAAGGCTCAGGAGCAACCCAGTCCTCAGGCAAGCGGAGCGGTTCATGATGTTGTGACTGGTCCTGCCCCAACCGGTCTCCTTCCGGCGTGTAGAGATACGAACCGCCATGGTTGAACAACTCGCTATGCAAGTCCGGTAACGTCGGCTGGTCGCTGGCGGCGGGATCGGGAGGCAGAGTGGGAAAGTTGCCGCTCGCAGGTCGACCAATTGGGTCGGGCGACGATGAGCCTCCGCCGCCCGAAAGCGCTCGGACCGCATGATCCGAATTGGTGACTCGAGAAAGCGAGGCCTGACGGGCTGGGCTCGTGCCCGAACGCGGTGGGTGAGCGGCGCCGCTTCGAGGACTCGGCGCTTCGCTGTGCCTTGTATTCAAAGCCTGCAACGCGGACTCGGCGTACGTGCGGCCATCCTTGGGTAGCCCGCTTGCTGAGCGAGGATCATTAGCGTGGCGCGAATTCAGAGCGTACACAGCCGACTCGGCGTTGGTGCGGCGACTCTCAGCCGGCGACGCGGGTGGCCGGGGCCCGGCGAGCAGCGCTTGACGCGCCAGTTCGGCTTGACTGATCGGCGCCGAATTTGGCGACGAATCCGACGCCGGCGCGGACGATCCGGGCGCGCGGGCGGGCGGCGCCGGCGGAGCGGCCAGCAAAGCGCCGGCGACTAACCCGGTGAAGACGCCTATCATGATTTTGGTCGAGTTCGACCGCATTACAGACTCGTCTTAGCAATCAGCCAAAGCTGTATTCGGTTATTTTGATTTCTTACCGGGTGACGTGAACGACCGCTCGATACTCATTGATCACGACCACTTCCAGCAGGTGTTTGAGTTCCGATGCGCCGATCGCGTCGAGCAGCGCAGGAGGTAAGTTGCGGAAATTGAGCCGTACGACGACTTGGTATGGCCCGCACAACTTAGGCAACTTAATCGGAAACGTTTTGCCTTTCGTTCGCAGCGGCGCCAAACTTCCCTTGGCGATTCTGAAGACGGGCGGACGGCCGTACGAAATGAACGGGCCCGTGCCGGGGCGCAGGACGCTGATCGGCTGAACAAACCGATTGACCGAAAGCACAACAGATCGCTCTGTCCCTTTATTGGACACGGCGACAAACTTGTTCTGCAAGTTGAACAAGAACGGATCGTAGTGGGCTTTGCCTTGCAGCACGTCGTGGCTGTGGTCGTCGCGCAGGTCCTGATTCGAATCAAAGTCTCCTGTGCGAAACACAACTTGACCTTGCGGATCAACCACGTCGACCGATACCCACATCTGACGTTCCGCCGTGAACCCAGTCGGGACGCTGTGCCCCGCCGTGGTGCTTATCAGTTCGACCTTCAGTTTCAGTTTGCCTCCGGGCGCAACATTCTGCTGATGACTGACGCTTAGTCGCATCGAGTTGTGCAGGACTTCGAGCCGCTTCTCGGTGGCCATCGACAACATTTTGCGATTATGAATTCTCAGCTGCTGCAACGTCCGCTGCTGGTGAGGCGTCAGCAACTCGGGCTGGCGGTAATCGGTTTCGTCCATCCAGTCGAGTTTTTCGGGAAACTCGGTGTCTGGCAGCATCGAATAATCGGGTCCGGCAAACACGTGGCTCGTGATTCGACGGAGCGGGAACCGTTTCTCGTCGACTTTGGGAATCTTGGCCGAGCGTCCCAGCGGTCTTTCCCAATCGGCAAATGGCTTGCCTTGGACCGGCCCCATGTGGCACGCCTGACAGGTGATCCCTTGCTTTGCGGCCGGGCTGTTGTGCCATTCGCTAAACGCCTCCTCCAATCGGACGCCGACCGGATTCGTCACGTCGTGGCATTCGCCGCAAAACTGCGACGACTTCATATAGTTGTTTTGCGCCGAAGGATGGGCGCCCATTTGCGGTGCCGTTTGCGCTCCAAAGGGACCGTAAATGCAACCCTCGATCACTCCGCCTGGGGTCATCGAGATGCGACCGTTCGATTTGTATCGCGCGTCTTTTCGACGATGGCAGACCACACAGGTTACGCCCTCTTTGGAAATCCGCGACCGATTCACGTTGCGAAGCGATTCATTCTCGCCCAGCGTCGTACCGACTGGATTATGGCAGCGAGTGCAAAACGTGCCAATCGTTCCGCCGGTCCGTTCGACAAGCGTCAGATTGAAGCGTTCGAATATCGGACTGTGCTGTGCATAAGCATGCATCGAGACCGACCACTCCGCGTATTGACGCGGATGACACGCTTTGCATTCCCGAGCCGACGGGAAGTCCATCTCGTTCAGCGGCCTCGGCTCGCAAGTCGGCGGCAAGCGGTACTCCAAAGCGCCGTTTTCAATCCAACGCCGTATCGTGATCAGCTGTCCCACCGTAAGCCATTCTGACTTGTCGATCGGCATCGTCGGCGAGTCGGGCAAGTCGCTGTTTGGTTGAGCCGTCACGTTCCAACGGACGTGCTTGAACAAAGTCGACTTGTCGGGCTTGAAAGGCACGACCGCAGGCTTGTCCATTTCATGCCCCGTCTTCATGATGGCGTCATACGTCGACAGGTCATCTCGATCCGTGCCAGCGCGATGACAACCGAGGCACTTGCGGCGAAGAATCCCCTTCACGACGAGCCAGTCGGGGTCGAAGGGGTGATCGGCCGAGCGAAGAATCGGCGGAGGCGCAGCATGAGCGATGTGCGTCGCCGCATCGTGGATGACAAAGGCGGCCGACGCGGCAAGACCGAACAGCACGGCTGCCGCAATCACTATTCGCCGTACATTACCGTTGTGCATGGGAGCTCCGTCTCACACGACCTCATCTCAAGCTTCAAACTCACAGTCATCGCCTACGATCCGCGATCGGCGTTCCTGTCAGCTGATTCCGCCGTCCCGCTAATAGCAGTATGGCAACGAGGCTTGCTCCCCCGCGCGAACGATAGGCGATCGCCTTTCGCGCCTTGCCTCGCTATTCAGCCATCCTGTTGGTGCCCCCGAGCCAAACAAGGCTTCGCTCGTCGCCGTCAAAAGTGGCGCGATTCGAGCTCAGCAAATGTCCAATCTAGGGCATTACCTGAGTCTTATCGTTGAGGCGAACGCCTCAGGTTGGGAGAATTCATCAATCGCGTTGCAACTGGCAAAACGCATTCAGCCCTCACGACCTGAACAATCCGACCACCGATTGACGGATCAGCGCACCTTCAAGCGGGTGCGCTCGGTTGTAACATGAACTCTTGACGGTTGTGCCGATGAACCTGGCCGAGAATTTGGACGTGACGGGAATGTGGGTCATGCCGACTGTTCCGATTCTGCGGCCGAGCAAGCTCGTCACGTGCTGGTGAGTCGGCCGCGCAGCGATGAACGCTGGTCGAAAACTCAGGAATTCGAATCGTGGTCGGGCGCGAGCTGATTCGCCCAGTGCCTCGCCGAATTGCGGCAGGCCATGTCATCGGCCTTGTCCTCTTCATCCAATTCGGTTTCCGCGATCGACAGATACAAGCCGCGAGATTTGCCGGGATCCAGCTTCAAACAGCGGGACGCTTGTACGTAGGTCTCTTGGATATCGGTCAAGAACTCGATCCCTCCCGCCTTCCTTGCTTCGCGTTCCAGTCGGCGCCAAAGTCGATAGGCGATGTAGTCGCTATTCCAGCGATTGACCTGTTCGAAACGATCGTCGTCGGGGTAACGATCGAGAAACTCTTGCATCTGGGCTCGAACTTCAACCAGTTCCGCCGTGTCGCCAGCCGCCGAAACCTCTGAAACTTCCGCAAACAGAGCGTCGGCCGTTGGCGGACGCGTCGCGACCCAAATGCCGGCTAAGACAATGATCAAGGCGGCAGCAATGCCCAGCGTTGAAAAAATCGTGTTTGAGTTTATCTGGCGAGGCTGTTCGGAATCGCGGCGGCCGCGGGAACCCGACGACGGCCGGTCGACGGTGACAAAGTGGGTCTCAGACGCTTTTGGACGCTGCGTTTCCGTGCCGCCGGACGGCCCCGCATCTTCACCGCATGTGAAAATTGTCTCGTCGCCATCGGGCTCCTTGACCGGCGGCGCAGCGGCTTGAGTTCGCTCGCCAACGTCTAGCTCTTCCGACGTGGGAAGATCCCTTGTCGGCCTCGCTGCGGTCGGCATCTCCGTCACGGGGGCTGACTCTCGCGGCGCGGGATCATCCGTGGACAAAACGAAGTCGTCACCTTCCTGCTGCTTGAGCAAGCCATACTCCATCGACTTGAGCCGCTTGGCGACTAGCGTCGCATTGCCGATCCGTTCGACCGGGTCTTTGGCTAACAGCTGAGCGATGATTTCCTCGAGCGCATGCGGAGTGCCGGTGGCAATACGCCCGACGGGATCTGGGTCGACGTATTTCAGGCAATGCATGATCTCCGGAATCGTCCGACCGGCAAAAGGCGGTTTGCGAGTAAGCAGGGCGTACATCACGCAGCCCAGACTGTAGAGATCCGTGCGATTCGTGATCGGCAGCCCCTCGGCCTGCTCCGGCGACATGTAATCGGCGGTACCGATAACGCCCCCCGCCGCCGTGATTTGCGTTGAACCAAATAGCTTTGCGATGCCGAAATCGGTCAGCTTGATTTGACCGTCGGGAGTGAGCAGCAAGTTGGCTGGCTTCAAGTCACGGTGGATGACGCCATGATCATGGGCGTGCTTTAACGCATGACACGTTTGCACCGAGTAGTCGACGACCTCGCGCCAATTAAATCGCTTCTTTTGCAACACCTCTTGCAGGCAACTGCCATCGATCAACTCCATCGCATAGAACAACCGACCATCTTGTTCGCCGTAGCCCAGCAGTCGAACGATATTCGGGTGTCGCAACGTCTGAAGCGTTTCGACTTCACTCTTGAATCGATCGCGAAAATGCTCGTCGTCCGCGATCGCTCCCGAGAGCACCTTGATAGCGCACTGCTCTAACGTGTCGGTGTGCACCGCTGCATAAACGGCACCCATTCCGCCGCGACCGACGATGCGTTCAATACGATATGGGCCTAGCTGCTCGAATTGCATGGATCAATTAATAGCTGAGCAAGGAGCGAAAATCGGAGCTCGCGAGAGGAACACGTCATTCTACGCTGGATCAGACGAAACCCCAACCGTCGCAACAATGTCCGCCCGGCTGACACCGAAACGCTGTAAGTACTTCCGCAATCGGTCGGAGTCGTTGGTCGATTGGCGACGGACCCGAGACTTGTCAAGAAGAACACGACCCGCCGCAGATATGGACTCGCAGGCACGGCAGACGGCAATCACTTCCGACAATTGCACCTGATCAAAATGATCGAGCTCACTCAGACGCTCGGCGCCCAAAACCGACAATGCGGGTTCGAGCCTTGCCTCTGGCTCGACCGGGGCCGTCGACCACTGCGACGCCAGACGCGAGATCTCCTCGTCGGTAACGCGTGTTTCATTCGTTATCACTGAATGCAACTGAGCGAGAATGGGAGTCCACAATGACGCAACAAATCGTACCGACCGGCGAAGCGACGGCGATTCTTCCGGTAGGCCGCGACAAGCCAGTGAAAGTCTTTGGAACGGAAGCGATCCGACAGACGTTCGACGAAACCTGCCTGCAACAAGCAGTCAACTCGCGGCTTGCGCCAGGCGTGACCGATGTCGTTTTGAATCCCGACGCGCATTTGGGTTACGGCACCCCGGTTGGATGCGTGATGGTTTCACCCTCGCACATCTACCCAGGTCCCGTCGGCGTCGACATCAAGTGCTCGATGAGCCTGTTGCAGTTCGACCTTCCGGCCGAAGCGATCGCGGAGCGTCCGGCGCGACGCGCGCTGATCACGGCGATCTGCGATCGCACTCCGACAGGAGCGGGGCGAGGCCAGCGGCACGCGAAGAAGTCGCGTGTTGTCGAGACCGAGGTTGGACGCCGAACCGTTGTGGAGGGCGCGTCGAAAGAGGTCTGCGAGTCGCTGGGAGTTCCGCACCAATGGGCGGAACACTGTGAGGATTCGTTTCACCTGGGTCATAACGATAGTCGAGACGCGCTGGCAAGTCGTCTCGACTTTCACGTCCGAGGCGGCCGCGGTCAGAAACTTGAGTCGAAGTACTCCCAACTGGGGTCGTACGGTGGCGGAAATCACTTCGGTGAGTGTGAAGTGGTAAGCGTGTCAAAGGACCCGCGAGCACAGGCGACGGCCGAGGTGTTTGGTTTGCGAGACAATGCGGTCGCGGTTGTGTCGCATTGTGGTTGTCGCGGCTTCGGGCCCCACCGGGCGATGGGGCAATTGAACTCGTTGGAAGGGAAGTTAAACGCCTGGAAGATTCCTCTCCCTGGCGACGATCGCGAACTCGTCTATGCACCGCTTGGCAGCATGGAGGCCGACGCGTACTTGGACGACATGGCTTTGGGCGCGAACTTCGCAACGGTTAACCACCTCTTGATCAACGCCTTGGTTCTGGAAGCGTTTCAAGAGATATTTCCTGGAGTGGGTGGGCAATTGGTTTATTTCATTAGCCACAATATCGCTCGTAAGGAAATCGTCGACAACAAGCCGTGTTACGTGCACCGCAAGGGCGCGACGCGGGCGTTTCCGGCAGGGCACCACGCACTGCGCGGAACTCGATTCGCTGATACCGGCCACCCCAGCCTGCTTCCGGGAGACCCGAGCAGCGGCTCGGCGATCATGGTTGCCGAGGCGGGTGCGGTAGAGAGTTGTTACAGTGTCAACCACGGATCAGGACGGGCACTGGGACGACGCCAGGGAAGCGACAGTTGGACCAGGCGACCATCGACGCTCAAATGGATCGCGATGACATTTTGAGCAACTGCCGCAAGTACCCTAAGGACGAAGCGCCTGCAGCGTACAAGGACTTCAACGAAGTGTTGAATTCAGTTCGCTTGGCTGGTTTGGCGAGCGAGGTAGCTCGTCTGAAAGCAAAGTTTGGCATCAAGGATGCAAGTGAAGCCGATGACTGATGAGGCGATTCGTATCGATGGTTCTGAGGGCGAGGGCGGCGGACAAATGGTCCGCTCGTCCTTGGCCCTTTCCTTGGTCACTCAGCGCGAACTGATCATCGAGAACATTCGCGCAGGGCGCCCGAAGCCGGGCCTCATGCGACAGCATTTGATTGCTGTTCGCGCTGCGGCCGAGATCGGCAACGCGGAACTCGAGGGCGATTCGCTCGGCTCACGAGAGCTGTCATTCAAACCCGCCGGCATATGCGGCGGCGACTTTGTCTGGCGGATTGGATCGGCCGGCAGTACGACTCTGGTGCTTCAAACCGTGCTGCCCGCGCTGCTGCGCGCTTCATCGCCGACACAACTGACGATTTGCGGCGGCACCCACAACGCTTGGGCACCTTGCTTCGACTTCGTCGACAAGTGCTATCTGCCATTGCTGCAGCAAATGGGCGCCGACGTTTCCGGCCAACTTGTTCGCGCCGGATTCCATCCGGCTGGCGGCGGCGAGATTCGTTTCTCCATCGAGCCGACAGAGCAACTCAACTCGATCTCCATCGACCGCCGTGGCGAACTGAAGAGCGGCTGGTGCGAAGCGCGCGTCGCCAACTTGCCCTACGGCGTGGCGGACCGAGAAGCCAAGAAGATTCGACGCCTTGCGCGCTGGCCGGAAAAAGCCTGCCGCGCGATTCAAGTCGACGCCAACGGGCCGGGCAATGTCGTCTTAATCGGACTCGACTTCGAAAATCTGTCCGAGCTCTTTGCCGGCTTCGGAAGACAGGGTGTTCGAGCCGAACATGTCGCTCGCGACGCGTGGAAAGAGGCGACTGCGTACCTGGACAGCGACGCGGCAGTCGGCCCGCACCTCGCCGATCAATTGATGCTGCTCATGGCTCTGGCCGCCTACGATGGCAACTCGAGCCAATTCACCACCTTGCCGCTCACAGGCCATTCGACGACACACCTCGAATTGATTAAACGGTTCCTGCCCGTCGAGGTGTCAGTCGAGCCACAGGGCAAAGTCGTGCTCGTGAAGATCTCACCGAGTTGATCTCTCTTAGCGGTGAATCTCATTCACCGAACGAGCAAGCTCGTTGGGGTCTATGAAACTGCGGATGTCTATCGTCGACGTGCGACAAATTTTTGTGTGGCACTGGCTTGACAGTGCCGACGTGCATTAAGGAACAAAGTCACGGTGATCAGGTCTAGTTGATTCTGAAGATTCGAAAACGTCTCTATTTCTGTTCGTGTATTGCGTAATCAGCTCCAATCAGGCTTTTCAGCACTGACTGCTGCCATGCGCGAAGTTCCGCCTGCATGGCTTTCATGGTTGCCGGTTCGATCTCGGCGAGGTTTTTCTCTTCCGCAGGATCGGTGCGAAGATCGAACAGCTCTACGTTTGGTTTGCGATTTCCCTTTCCGTCGTGAATGACCAGTTTGTGGCGATTGCCGAGCATCACGCGCGCGCCGTTGTAATCGGACTCGGTAATGTTCGGGTGATGCTCGTTGCGAAAGTTCCGAGTCGGAATGCCTCCCATGAGTTTGACCAACGGCGTGGTCCCCTGTTGCCACTTCGGGTCGATCCAGTGTTTTGGTTTGGGGTTAGGCTGTCGGCGGGTGTTAAAGTCCCAAAAGAAAATCGGCTTGGGCCTCACGTCGAGTTCACCGTCCAACAGACCTGCTAAATTGACCCCATCAAGATCGCGATCAGCGGGCGGTTGGACGCCGGCGAGTGAACATAGTGTTGGCAACATGTCGCTGGTGACCGCATTGGTTCGACTGATTCGCGGCGATTTGATTCGCGCGGGCCATTCAATCAGCCCGGGTACGCGCGTGCCGCCTTCATAGACCTGTCCCTTGCGCCCACGAAGCGGTGAAGCAAGTACGCCGCTCGAAGGTGTGCCGTTATCGCCGCAATACCAGACGAGCGTGTCGTCGCGCAAACTGTTGCTCTTCAGATAATTCCGCAGTTTGCCGATAGCGCGATCCATCGCCGTGATTTCGGCGTAACGTTCGCGCAACACGTTGCCAAGCGGCCGCCTCGTTCGCCGTCCCGTCTCGTTGGAAGTCAGACTCACCGACCCACGGTCCGCGTATTTCTTCGGAAGGTGGTCGTAGAGTGCGAGGTCCTCTGGCAGGCCGCTGTACGGTTCATGAGGCGATCCGAACCAGACGACCGCAAAGAATGGCTGCTGCTTTGTCTGCGACTTCTTGATGAACCGAATCGTCTCGTCGATGACTACCGCCGAGCTCTCGCCTTTGTGGATGACGGGCGGGCCGCCGTTTCGGGAAAGAGGCGGATTGAGTTCGAAAAAGTTGTCGTGCGAAACCCATTCGTCGAAGCCCATCGCGCCGGGGTTGGTTGGCGAACCTGCCTTGACCGTGCCCACGTGCCACTTGCCGAAATGCCCGCGCAAGTAACCAGCTTTCCCAAGCAAATGCGCGACCGTGATTTCTTCGGGGCGAATCGAGTACCCCGGTTTGAATGTGCCGTAGCGATTCGGGTGGCGTCCCGTCAGCACGCTACCACGCGTTGGCGAGCAAGAGGGATGAGCCGCATAGAATCGGTCAAGCCGCAGCGCTGTCGCGGCCATTTCGTCAAGCACTGGCGTCTTGAGATCCGGATGATCGTAGTAGCCGGTCTCCTCCCAGCCGTGGTCATCGCCCATCAGCAGAATGATGTTGGGTTTGCTTGCTTCAAGAGAGTCGCACTGCGCGAATCGGGAGACTCCGCAGAAGCTTAAGACGGCGGCGCAAATTGCGCCGAGCTTAATCGGCAGTCGGTGATTCATGACATGGTTGTTCCAGAGGATTCGATCTAAGGCTTCAATATACTCGAGGTGAGTCGTCTATTCCGCATCGGCATGGAATTGCCTCAGCTCTCCTGGTATTGGTCGGCACTTGCAAGCCACTGGCACACAGAATTTGGCCGCACAATGACGACAGACATCCGCAGTTTCACAGATCCCAACGAGCTTGCTCGTTCCGTGAATTAGATTCAACGGTAACCGCCTAGATTCTCGGTGTTCACCTCACACATCACACCGAGCCGCGATCCAGTCACTGGCGAGTTGGTGGAATCGCAACACGAGCGCCTTGGCCATCGCGAGACGATCGCCGGCTCGGCCAGGGTGAGCTGAAGGGCCGACGTGAATTTCGGCGGCTTCAATCAACTGCTCCAACGCCCCGGCGCCATGGAAGGGCGCGTAGTCGATCGACTTGAGTGCTATGCATGGCAAGCTGTTGGCACCAATGTTCGCCAGCATGCGTTCTGTGCTGGGGTGGTAAACGACCAGCAGCTCATTCGGCCGAAGAAAATTGCTCCACGCGGCGCGGAAATCGTCTTCGGTGGGCGAGCTTTCAAAGTCGTCACGGCCAAGCTGAAAGTGCCTCAAGAATGAATCAGCTAACGGTTCCGCTGTTGCGATCGTGCTGCGGAATTTTTCGCCCGTCGATAACCGCTCGGCAACCCAATAGACCGGCTTCTGAGTCAAACGTTTGAGCGAAGCGTCTCGGGGCGTGGCTTCGCCGTATGCGACGACAATGTCATCAATCCGCCTGACCAGCGCCACGGGTATGTTCAGTGGCGTCAGTGACCGCCGCAGGTTGCGTCTCAGCGATCGCTCTTGCGGGTGCGCCAACTGCCCTTCCACCATGGACTCGAAAGCATTGAGAAGCTGACCGAGCCCAGCCGTCTCAGGCTCGAGGACACTCAGCGCTTGCACGGTTGCTTCGAGCGTCGAGAGCGAAAACTGATTTGGCTCGCGTCGAATCCGATATCGGCCAGGCGACTCGGGCGCGAGCTGATAACACGGCAAGTCGCGAAGCACGGGAATGTCACGCAGCATGGTCTTCGCGTGGTGCCACGTGCCGTCGATCAACACGAGCTGCTTGAGCGATTGACTGTGGCCTGCGACCGGAAGAGGCTGAGCATCCGCGCCGGGGAATAGCAGGCCCGTGTTAGGCAACGCAGCAACCTCAGCCAGCTGCTCGATTTCGAAGCGATGGCTAAACAGCTGACACCGACGAAGCGATTTCTTGACGATGCGAGCGGTATTAAAAGCGTGGGACCGCTCGCGCTGATGCTGAACGATAATCACCCGAGTCGAGTTGTCGATGTCTGGAATGGCGTGGCAAAAGCAACTGGCGCGAGGCCGATAGCAGTCGTAACATCGCTCACGAAACGGCTCGGTCAATTCGGGCTTCAATTCGATTCTCAACGTCTCCTTACCGCGCTGGCGACGATCGCCCCGCCGTCTTATTTCTTCTTGCTCGGCGTCAGGATCGGAGGGGCGGGTGGTTGGCGCCAGTTCCAGTCGGACTTGTATTTTACATCGAGCCATGGCGTCGCCAGCTTTTTGCCGCCATCGCGTTTGGAAATTAGCAGAGCATCGAGGGTTCCGCTGGTGAGCAGAGTCCGTTCGACGGGCCACGTGGGCTTGCCGGTGTGCATCATCCGTTCGATGCCGCGAAGGAGGTGATTGAAATGGTGGAATGGCCGAACCTCTTGAGTCCAAAACAGTGTCGACTCGGTTTCTCCGCTGTCGGCGTACTCCCACGCCGCCGCCCACTCGATCACGGCGCCGTTGAGCGTAATGACGTTGGCTCGCAGCCCATCCTTATAGTCGACCACAAACAGCACGGGATCCTTCGACAGTTCTTCAACCGTCTTGCCCTGTCTCAGCGGGCGTTTGATTCTTGAAAGGCACTCGTCCAAGAGCTTCCGACTGAAGACGCCGCGTTTTCCCGCCTCCCAGACGGCATCGCCCGTGATGCACTGAACCGACCTGACGCCCGTCTCTCCTCCCGCTCGCCGTTCGGCCAACGCTTGCATCAATTCCATGGCATGAAATCCGTAGGCGTCGAGCGTGTGGTAGGAGATGGCGACGATCTCCTTGAGTTTCGCGCCGCGTTTTACATCGGCGGGAGGATATCGCCACAAAACCGGAAGCGATGAACCGGCCATCATGGGGATCTTCATTTCTTTCGCGTTGTCATAGATCCACTTGGCGTCCCGCCAGTTGTCGGCCAAGTGTTTGTCGCTGAAGACAGGCACGACTTGGCCGGTCGCTTTGAAAGTTTCGACGATTTCGCCAAAGAGCCGACGCTTGGGATACTCGATCTGTCCAGTGCCCGATCTTTCGTACTCTCCATGCTCGGCGACAAGCATGACTCCGTCCACGGCCAACTTGCCTTTAGTATTCGGCGACTGAGCTCCATGCGTGAGAGCCTGGCGAAGCGACGGATAAATCGGAAAACCGTGCTTCTTCGAAAAACCGCGACTCGAATCGTTCTTGGGAACTTGATCGGTAAACAGGCTGGCGAGACGTATTGACGCCAAGTCGCCTTTGCCGTCGAGCGTATCGGTTTCGATCAGGCGACTGAGCAAGACATCCGCATGCGAGTTGTAGCGGTATTCGGTGGTGACTCCGGCTATCTTGGGAAACCGAATTGCGTGCACAGTGAAGGGATACAAAGTCGTCACGTAAACGACTCCATCGCGGGCGGCGCAGATTCCCATGATCACATAGCGAGGAACAAGCGTGCCATCGTCCAAACGATAGGCACCATGGTGGTGCTTTTTCGTCTTGCCGGCCTCGTCGGTGAGTTTCGCATAATCCGGATTTCCGATGGCGATCGGCCCGTGATCAACCGGCGCCTTGTCTCCCGGACGGTAGCTCGTGACGTGAAGAAACTGCCCCCGCCCTTTTTTCGTTACCGCGACTCCCGCCCAAACAACTCCATCGTTTCTCACGCACAGTGCTCGGCAATCCGTCTTGCTTGCTTTGGCGCTAAGAGGTCCTAGAGATCGTCCCTTGAGCGTGCCGCCGCTGCCCGTCAAATCGTATGAATAGAGCTGATTGCCGCTCATGGCGACGGCGTAAAGCGTCTTGCGATCGGGCGAAATTTCCCAGTTGATGGGGTGCGATTTGGGATCGGCAAGCAGCGACGCTTTGGTCGGCGGCTTGCCGTCGATTGTCTGTTTGAGCCGAGTTAGTTTGCCGGTGTTGGGATCGTATCGAGCAACATCGCCCCCCAGAATCGGATGATAGGCGCGTCCAAGATGATCGATGACGATGAACGCGTACATGTGTCGACAGTCCATCAAGTCGCGATACGCCCCCGTCTCCAGATCGAGCAAGAGGAAGTGGGTGCTTTCGGTCGGGCGTTCGTCTGAGCAAGTCGAAACGTACGCGATAGAGCGCGATTCGTCGGGCGTCACACTGATGATGCCCTGCCCCTTTATGGGAATGTCGTAGACTCGCGTGGCCTTGGTCTTGGGGTCGTAGACCATGGGGTGGCCGCCCAGATAATCGGACCGTTTCTCGCCTTCCTTCTGTATGTACCCCTGCTTGGTTCCGAAATAGATCTTGCCGCTCTTGCCGACGTTGTTGCGAGTGTGAATCTTCGCTTGGGCGGCAAAACCCTTGCGGTCGACGCCCATCTCTTTTTCCGCGTCGACAACAACCTGCATCTTTTTCGTGCGCGGATCGAAGTCGACGAGGAACGCGTTGTCTCCGTACTTGGCCGTGCCGACATAAATTTGGCCGTCGAGGCCTTCGACAATGGAAAAGTATCCGCTCTCCTCGCTCGTCAATTCGGCCGGGACTCGGTGTGCGGTCGACCAGAGCCAATGCTGGAAGAGTTTGGGGTCGGAATACTTTGCGCCAGGTTCTTGTCCAAGTGCGGACTCGTTCGCGACGTGCGTCGCCATCCAGGCAAAGGCGAAGGATATCAGTGTGATCTTGCAGATCAGCCGCGCGGCGGCGATTGACGAGTTTCCTGTCATCGTTTGGTCGTCCGAAAGATGAGGGCATCGGCTACCTTGAGGTCGAACGATACGGTCGTCACACCGTTCTCTCGTGATATTTCGAGCAGCGCACCGCTCGCCAAACGGGCGTTGCCGCTCGGTAGCTTCGTGCGGATTTCCACCGTGCATTTCGCTTCGTTCCGGCTCCAGTTGATCAGCGGCACGACGACGCCGCGAGGTGATCTGATCACCGTTGTTTCGACCATCGCCAAGTCGCACTTCACCGGTAGCACCAATTTGGAAGTCGGCTCTGCGATAAGTTCGCTCGCTGTTTGATCAAAAGAAGTCGGCAAGAAGTGAACCATCGCCTCATCCGACGCCCCGCGATCGACTGGCGCGAGTGGGAACGAGCGATGGTAGTACGAGAGCGATGGGAGAAAGCCGCACACGGTCGAGCGACCTTTCGCAACCTTGCGGCGAACAATCGCAGGGGACTTGTCGGAGAACGTCCCGAGAACCTCTCCCTTCGTGACTCGCAGCCGGCAACGAACTCCAATCACTGGCGTTTTGCCGCCATCGGCGACTTGCACTTGATCCAGCGGCTTGGCGAAAGGCATATGCTGCTTGAGCCAAATAATTTGCTCCTCCTTCGGCGAATCCAAACCAACTTGTTCAACGCCCATTAGATCGCGCAA
Source organism: uncultured Pirellulaceae bacterium (assembly GCA_964567745.1). Classification (GTDB taxonomy): domain Bacteria; phylum Planctomycetota; class Planctomycetia; order Pirellulales; family Pirellulaceae; genus CAZMNY01. Next base: position 131,607 of record CAZMNY010000002.1, read on the forward strand.
AACCTTGTTCGGCCGGTTGTACTCGTCGAACATTCCAGCGCCCGCTGTAGCGAATAACTCACCGCCGCTCGAAACCCAGCTGGCAATCGCTTTGGAGGCGGCTAGGGAGACATGGGCGTCCGTTAAATAGAGCATCTTGTACTTGTTCAGCGTACCGTCAACAGCGTCCTCTTCCACAACAAAGTCGAGGGGAACTTGGCTGTGCCGAATCGCGGTGTAGAGCGCGCGTTTCGCCGCGGCGAATGAGCCCTTGCTGTCTCCCCAGACATCGGCCGTTTCACTAAACCACATCGCCGTCTTAGCGCCGTCGACATGACCGTTCTGAACAATGTCATCAAACAAACTCAGTTCGCGAAAACTGCCTAACACCATGCGATACATCTCAGGTTCATCGACATGGTTTTCAGTATAGGCGACGTGAACCGGACGAAACTCAAACAGATTGACCATCTTCATCCCGTGCGCCAACGAACCAAAAAACAGGCGCCGCCATTGGCTCGGCGTGTTGTTGGGCATGTGAGGCATGACGTAATACATCGTCTTGCGATCCGGGTGATGGCGCAATCCAGCGCGAAACAAGTCGAGGTTGATACTGTTCATCTGGGGCGTTCCGACCGCCAATTGCCAGATGTAATCCTCGCTCCATGGCAATGTCATCCCGCTCTTTCGAAACACGGTAACCCACTTATAGACTTCGCCTAGGAACATGTGTTCCTGTGGATTGTGGGGCGAGAAATTGGCACCGACAGCCGCGTTGGGAAGATGACGGCGGAGAATGTCAGTTCGCTCCTTGATCGCTTGGATTCCGTGATGAAAACGAAATCGTTGCGACCAGTAGAAGACGCCCGGCTTCGAATCTTTTAGCTTTTCGTCCGCGCTAAACGTAATACGATCCCAACGACTGCCTGCCGTCGGATCGATGTCGGCGGGTTTCTTGCCGAGTTGTTTCAACCAAGTTCGGAACGCGTCAGCGGCCTGCGCCCCTCTAGGAGAAGGCAAGCCAATCTCGTCCCCGAGACTAACGACCGCGACGTTTTTTGCGTTGGCCCCAAGATTCTTACAGTACGCCTCGAGTTTAGCCGTGGCGACGCTGCGAACATCGATCATGCCTCGTCCACCCGCCGCATCGGCCTTGGTATCTGAAAGGCCGAACAGCCTCTTGAATTCCACGACGGCCGCAGCGTGCCTTCCTTCGTCAAGCGGAGTAAACGTCGACGCATAGATCGGCGTGTTCGCGGGAGCTCGCCCATGCGGCGATGGATTCGCTTTCTTGAGATACGCGAGCAAGTCATAGAGTACGTCGTGTTGCCGGCGCAGTCGTTTTGAATACCGAGTGTCGCAGTCGGCAGCCAAGGTCAAGGCACCGCTACCCGAAAACTCGCCAAGCGACTGCATCTTGCCTTGTTCGTCCCGCCAGGCGAACTCTGCTTTGTAGGGCTGATTGCCGGTCCAAAACCATTGCCCGTGATTTAGCGAATCCATTGTCCCACCAACATCGATCCACTTCGAGACGCCGCCAGCCGGAACGGTCACCGTCGGCGTTTTCCAGTTCCGCATATGCACCCAATAGGGCGAGTGCTGTTGCCAATTGCCGCCACCCTGAGCCTTGCGGCCTGTAAACGAAAGCTGCTCCTTGCCGCGATTTGTGACTCGCAGCCAAACGTCGCCGGATTGAGTCAGCATGCCATCGAGCGGCAGATAGCGTTCTTTTTCAATTCGGTTCTTCACTTGCTCGACGTCCGTCGTCAACATCACCAGATCAATGTTGCGTTTCGCTGCCGGCTCGGGCTGTTTTCCGGCGACGATTCGAATGGTCGCGCGGCCAGGCTTGAGGTTGGCGAACACGTCGTGGCCTTCCCAGACGACGTTTTCGACCGCGCCCCAGCTCCAACCCACTTCTTTCTTCAACTTCTGACTGAACGCCCATATCTTGAGATTGTCGCGAGCGCCATAGAGTCGGTCCACGATAACCATCTTGTTCTGCTCAACTTGAACTCGGAACTGAGTTTCGAAACGGTAAGCAGCCTCGTAGCGAACCAAAACGAGATAACGTCCCGCCTCACGAACATTGACGTCAATCGAAGCGATGGACTCTTCACACTGTGAGGGAGCGCCCAAGAACGCGCGACGGCTTAGGAAGGAATTAGCAAACGTTGCCGCATAGTAGTTCTGTCCAAACGCCAAAGCTCGCCACCCCGGTTTGGCCGAGTTAACGCGGAACTCCTCCGCTTCGCAGACGTAAAGCCCGTCTGGTTGGATCTGCACTGCCGAACGTCGCGCGCCGAGAGCCTGAGCCGCAGCGGGCGTGTCGACTTCCGCTGCCGCGACAACGGAAGCGAACAGACCGAAAAGAAATAGAAGGCAGCACTTCCAAAACATCGACGCGCCATTGATCTTCATCGAGATAGGACCTGTCGTGGAGGCCGAGAATCGTCAACGCAATGGCTCAAATCTATTTCTGCTCAACCCGCCGTGCAAGCAGACGCGAGATATCGAGCCGCCAACGCCTGTCACTCAACGTGGCACACCATGTGTAAGTGGCTGGGGCCTTCCAGCCGCAATTGTTGTTTATGCCTCCCCCCAATCATCCGATTTGGCAGCTCGGTGATCAGATCGACCCGTTTGCGGCTTTAGCCATTCGGCACTGGCATTTCTTCCAGAATCTTGCGTTTTGTCCCAATGCGATTTTGACAGGATCGACATGATCTGCAGGATGGGGAAGACAAGAACCTCCTCTCGCTTCTCTTTTCCTTATCCTGACAATCTTGTTAATCCTGTCCCGTCTTCAAAGACATCAGGACGATGCCGGTCGGACGGCGGACTTGTACGTTGGCGCATTTCAGCACTGGCACACGAGCCTTGAAGCACAACGATTCCTGACTAGGACGATTCGTCGTGGCGCGGATAAAGCGTCTCGAGCGACTCCGGTTTGCGTCCGAGGGCGTGCAGCGAGAGAATCTTCCAATTGCGAAGCGTTTGCCTCAGCACGCCATTCTCCTCCCAACGACGGGCGCTGATATTCAAGGGACCGTCCATCTGCACGGGCCAGCTCCGCTTTCGCAGAGTACGCATGAGAAGCAACTCCTCGAGTACTCGCACTTCTGGAAAACCACCCACGGCTTCGAATACGTCATTGCGAACAACAATGCCCTGATCGCCATACGGCGCGCCGAGCCAGCGCACGCGAGCGGCGTTGCCAAACTCGAGCGCCCGGTACTTCCAACCGGCCGCCTCGATGTGTTGACGGAACGCTCCACAAATCACGTTCTCGTTTGAAAACGCCTCGCGAATTTGTTCGGCGCCGCCCTCGACGAGCCAATTGTCGGCATGCTGAAAATAGAGCACATCGCCGCTCGCCCTCTCGGCGCCGACGTTTTGTTGGCGAGCTCGGCCCGGAGCCGATTCAAGAAGCTGGCAATCACAGCTGGCGGCTCGCTCGAGTGTCGAATCCGCGCTGCCGCCGTCGACCACGATCACCTCGTCGAACCCAGCCATCCACGAGCGTTCAACACAAGCGACAATGTTGTCGGCCTCGTTGACGGCGGGAATGATGCAGGAAATCTTCATGGTGCCTTTGGCGTTGCAGGTCAAACGACTGCGACGACGCTTGCAATTCGTATAAGCTTCGAGCGAGTGTCTGAGCGTTTAGCTCGACAAGCAGATCAATGCTGCGTCTGCTGTTCGGCAAACCAATTCAACTCTTTGGCGATCCCGTCCGCCAAGCGAGCCTGCTGCAACTCCGCGGGTAGAACGTTCCACGCGTAGGTCTCCACCTCGTAATGGCTGACGTCCGACAGCTCCTTCGCCGCTCGCAAACACTCGACGATATCATCGCGAGAAGTTTCGAGGTCTCCGAATCGTTCCAAGTAAACCGGCACGTGAAAGTGAATGCGCCATTCGCCAGCTGCCAAAGCGTCATCGGACGCCGCGCCGAGCGCTTGAGGCAGATCCTCGAAGAACATACTGCGACCATCATCGGTGCGAATGGACGTTTGGTGCAGGTAGCGATCTTCACTAAAGGCGGCGAGCTGCTTCAGCGCATCTTTTCGGCTCACCGCATTCGACGCATCAGCTCGCAAACAAATGGCCGAGGAAACTTGCACTTTGCCCACTGAGATGCCGGCGCTGCGGTATTTCTCAAAGACAAGTCGTTGCGGTTCGAACATCACCGCTGCGTGGCAGACATCATGGCAGACTCGAATGTGTCGGCGCACCAAATCTTCGTCATCCGACCCCAAAAGGTAATCTTCAAAGAAGCGAATCATGTCGTCGGTTCGCTCGATGAAGCAGCCCGGCTCGGGTTCGATGCAAACAAAAATCAAACGTCCGCTTTCATTTTCCAGCTCTCCGGCCGTTCGAGCAACTTGCCGCAAGTGCTCGGCTGCGGCCGCCAGAGAATCCGCCGTCGGATCCGGCTCGCCCCAACAGATAGGCAGTGTTGAAATGCTTCCCGGCACGCCAGGCGGCAGCAAAGCATCTTGGATAGCGATCAAGTCGCGCGTGTAATCGAGCCGCTCGGAATCCATCCAAGTCGGCTGATAGACCAAGTGCTTAACGACCGCTTGGTGAAAATCACCGTACGGAAATCCGTTCAGCGTGTAGGGAGTCAGTCCGGCATCGCCGAGCCAGTCGCGGAACGACTCGATCGCGCCCTCTTCGCGCAGCTCCCTTGCCGAGGCGGCGCTAAGCCACAGGCCGACACCCATCGGCCTGTCCGGCGAACACATCGCCTTCACCGCCGTAGCGTGCTGCCTGAGGTTGGCGTGCGTTTCAGCAAATCCGCTGCCGGCGTGCACGTTCGTGCAGTAACCAACATGTAGGTCCATACGCGCGTTCCCGTTGAGCCGTCAAGGCGTGAAGAGTTATACGTAAAACGAAACTCGATGCGACGCTCAAATTAACATCGCAGCCGACGACTTCGACTAGCGGGGTTGAACCGGCCGATCGACGGCAACTTCATCCTGCAACGCCTTGAGCTGCTGGAGGGCATCGAGCGGAGTCAATTGGTTAATGTCGAGCGACTTGAGTTTATCAACGACTGGATGATCATACGGCGCAAACAAGGTCAGTTGAATATCCTCTCGCGGCCTGCGTTTCTTCGTTGATTCGCTTTTGGGCCGCTGTCGTTCGTTGAGATGTTCTGACTCAAGCTGTGCGAGAATCTGTTTCGCTCGCTCGTTGACCGACTTGGGAATGCCGGCGAGTCGAGCGACATGAATGCCGTAGCTCTTGTCCGCGGCGCCGGGCACGATCTTGTGAAGGAAAACCACTTGATCATCCCATTCCTTCACCGACACGTTAAGGTTTTGAACGGAACCGAGCGAATGCCGCAAGTCGGTCAGCTCGTGATAGTGGGTCGCGAAAAACGTCCGGCAATGAATCTGGTCATGAATATGCTCGACGATCGCCCATGCCAACGAGACACCATCGTACGTGCTAGTGCCTCGGCCAATCTCGTCGAGAACAACCAAGCTGCGGCTCGTCGCCGTGTTGAGGATCCTTGCTGTCTCGGTCATCTCGACCATAAAGGTACTCTGGCCGCGAGAGAGCTCGTCACTCGCGCCGACTCGAGCAAAAATACGATCGGCTACTCCAATCGTCGCCTTCGACGCTGGGACGAACGAACCCATTTGAGCCATGATCGTAAGCAAGGCGACCTGCCGGATGTAGGTGCTCTTGCCGGCCATGTTGGGTCCGGTGATCAACAGAACCGAACTCGACTCGGGGTCCGACTTCGCATCGTTGGGAACAAACGTCCCCTCCGGCTCGATGATGTCGAGCACGGGGTGTCGCCCGTCGACGATATCGAGCATCGGCGACTCGATCATTTCCGGTCGGCAGTAATCACGTTGCGAAGCCAGCTCGGCCAGGCTGCAGAGTACGTCGAGTTCGGCGAGCGCGGTCGCGGTCGCCTGCAGGATTTTTGACTCTTTTTGCACGAGCTGTCTTAGTTCGATAAACAGCTTGTGTTCAAGATCCTTCGCTCGCTCGTCGGCCGAAAGCACTTTCTCTTCGTACTCTTTTAGCTCCGGGGTGATATACCGTTCGGCATTCTTGAGCGTCTGTTTGCGAAGGTATTCGTCGGGAGCGTTTTCACGGTGGGCGTTCGTCAGCTCGATGTAGTAGCCAAAGACTTTGTTAAAGCCGACTTTGAGGTTTGGTATGCCAGTCAGTTCAGCTTGACTTGCTTGATAGTCGGCGATCCACTGCTTGCCTCCCGCAGCCAACTCGCGCAATTGGTCGAGTTGTTCGTGGTAGCCATTGCGAATGAAACCGCCATCGCGAGTCAGAATCGGACATTCGTTTGCGAGGGCGTTTTCCAGCGCGACGCCGATGTGTGGGCAGGCATCGATTCGACTCTCGACGTTGGCGAGCAATGGAGCGTTTCGGTCGGTCAAGCGTCGTTTGATTTCCGGCAAGCAATCGAGCGTGCGGCCGACGGATTGCAAATCGCGAGGGCCGCATCGCGCTGTAGCGACTCGCGCCAGAAGGCGTTCGAGATCGTAGACTCCCGCGAGCGACTTGCGGAGGTTTTTCCGTAGCGAGGCGTCGTCACGCAGTTCGCCGACCGCGTCGAGACGACGGTTGATCTGTTCGATATCGGTCAGCGGATTGGCAATTTGATCCGCCAACGCTCGCGAACCTATCGCGGAAACGGTGCGATCCAAGACTCCCAAGAGCGAACCGTCTCGTTCTCCGCCGCGCATCGTCCTGGCGATCTCCAGGCTGCGTCGAGTCGCAACGTCGATCTCGAGCGATGTGCCGACGCGATACGGCGTCAGCCGGTCGATGTGATCGAGCGATGCTTTCTGCGTCTCCTGCAGATACTCCATGACAGCGCCGGCCGATTGTAGCGAGAGCGTTTCGTCGTCGTCGAATCCGAATCCGTCCAGCGTCTTCACGCCGAATTGTTCGAGCAGCAGGCGGCGAGCCGAGTCGAGCCCGAACGCCCAGGCGGGCCGGGCTGTGAGGAACCATGCGGCAAGTTCCGTCGAGCGGTCGCGTTGTTGTTCGTCAAACAGGCACTCGGCCGGGGCAAGTCGTTCCAGATGATCGACAACTTGCTCGGCGGGCAATTGAGCGGCGAAGAATCTGCCTGTCGACAAATCGGCCCAGGCGACGCCAGCGTACATCGGCGCTCGCGAGGCAGGGGTCGATTGCCAGATTACGGCTGCCAGGTAGTTGCTTGTTTTGGGGTCGAGCAGTCCGTCGTCGGTCAACGTCCCAGGCGTGACAACTCGAACAATCTCGCGATCGACGAGCCCCTTTGCCTCTTTGGGATCCTGAGTCTGCTCGCAGACGGCCGCGCGAAATCCACGGGAAATCAGCCGCCCAAGATACTGCTCAAGCTGATGGTGCGGAAAGCCCGCCATCGGGATCGGATTCGTGCTCTTGTCGCGACTGGTGAGAGTCAGCCCTAGTTCTTTGGCCGCCACCTTCGCGTCTTCATGGAACAGTTCATAGAAGTCCCCCATGCGGAAAAGCAGCAGCGCATCCCCGCACGAAGCCTTGGCCTCATGGTACTGATCCATCATCGTCTTCTTAGCCATAGAGCGAATCTAGCAATTGCTCGAAGACGATGGGAGGGGGCGGCGCCAACCGATGGCACGATTTCGGCCAAGCGGGAGCGATCCAGTCAGAGTAAGCCGGAAAATCTCGTCAAACCAGGTCGTGCGGCGAATTCAAACGCCCATCGATCACTCGATGTACGCTGCTTCTTCGTCCGTGCTGCCGGTAGTGATTTCGCCCTGTTCTTCGAGTCGCCGGACGGTGTCGACAACCTCCTGCTGAACCGCCTCGACGTCGGCGACTCGCACGGCACCTAGGAAGTCGATCTCTTCGGCCAACATCTTGGCGGCTCGTTCCGACATATTGTTGAGGACTTTTTCCTTGAGGCCCTCGCTGGCGCCCTTGAGCGCCATGGCCCATTTTGGCGTATCGACGTTTTGCAGAACGGTTTGAATTTCTTTATCCCGAAGGTTGTTGATGTCTTCGAAGACGAACATCAGGCGGCGAATCTCTTCGACCAGCTCCGGGTCCTCTTGGCCGATGTTTTCGAGCAGAGTTCGCTCAGTGGCGCGATCGGTCACGTTGAGGATTTCCGCGACGCTCTGAATGCCACCCGCGTTCTCGAACGACTGCGACATCACGCTGACCATACGCTTCGCCAGCCCCTCCTCGACTTGCTCAATCACCTCCGGGCTCGTTTCGGTCATGTTGGCGATCCGCCGAATGACGCCAGTCTGCTTCTCCGTGTCGAGACCGGCCATGACTTCCGCGCCAAACACGGGCGGCAGGTGCGACAGGACGAGCGCGATCGTTTGAGGGTGCTCGTCGACAATGAAAGTAACCAGGTTTTGCGGATCGACGTCGCGAAGGAAACTGAACGGCACGCCCTCAACCGACTGCCGCAGGTTTTCGAGCGTAGTGGCGGCCTCTTTCCCCAAGGCTTGGGAAACAAGCGAGCTTGCCAAGTCGAGGCTTCCCGAAGATCGGCCTGCCTTGGTGGGGTTCATCTCGGCGAACGAGATAATGACGTCTTCCATCTCTTGCTGAGACAGCGATTCGATTCGGGCCAATTCGATGCAGACCAATTCGACTTGTTTCGGTCGAAGTTTGGCGAGCAACGAGCTGCCTAGATCATCCGGCAGGGCCATCAAGATGGCGGCCGCGTTTCGGATATTCGCCATGGTCCGTCTCCGCGCATACTTTGGCCACATCGGCCGGAATGAACGCTCTTCGGTAGATATCGAACTTACAGCGGTGGCAAGTTGAGCCAGACTTTGCCGATTCTGCCGATTGCGGGACGGCTGTTCGCATCAAAGGAAGACGAGAGATGAAGCCGGCTAGGGCAAGCTGTACTCCCAGACGCCCCACTGCCCGCCATTTTCATCGACGCCGACGGTGAGGTTGGTCGGCCGGTCGCCGAGTCGTTGCTCTAGCTGGTCCAACAACTTGAGCCCGATGTAGCGTGCGACAAGTTCCGCGGTTGTGTTGGGAACGGGGAGAAGCACGCAGTCGTCGAGCGGAAAGATCCAGCGACGGTCTTCAAACGTCGCCAAAACTTCCTTCTCATCCGCCACAACCTTGATTTGAGGATGGTCGGTTGGGAGCAGCACGTGATGATCCAGCGTGTCGACGATCGTTTGCATCTCATCACGAAGGGCAATAAAGTCGATCACATAGTGATTCTCGTCGAGCGGTCCGTCGATCGATGCGCGAACGCGGTAGTTGTGCCCATGCAGTCGTTCGCAAACGTTGCCGTTGAACGTGATGAAATGGGCAGCGCTGAAAACAAGTTGCGGCTTGCTCAATTCGACTCGGTACGATTCAGTCATCGGTCTCGCCCAGGGATGATGTTTTCTGCTCGCCTTGTTCGAGGCGGCCTTCTTCTGCTCGACGCCGCCGGGCAAGATGGCCGACGGTGGGAATTGGCTGGGGCATGCGTTGTTCGCGGAGCAATACGAATAGAGCCGCCGCGATCAGGTCGGCGGTCGCACCAGGATTGCGGCGGTTTCCATCGCTTCGCAGCCAAAAATCGAAATCGCCGATCGCGTGCTCGAACGCATCCGGACCGTGTTCTCGAGCTTGCAAGACCGCGCCGGCGCGGAGCGACGCTTGCCCGGCCAAATCAGCGCCGCCCTTTCTCTCGATCAGTGTATCGCGATCGGCGGCAAGGCGCTGAAGTTGGGCGAGCAGAATCGCTTTCTCGATTGACACTCCACGCAACAACTCGGACTCGATATGCCGCGCCGTTTCAAGAACGGCCGAAAACCCTTCACAGTACTGTCGCGCCACCAAGTCGCGTTCGGAGGCCAATTGCATGGCGTCGAGCAGTGATGGCGGCGTCTCCTGTCGCTGCACGTCCCACTTTTCACTCTCGCCTAAGCCGCCGGGAGATGCGAGCCGAATCGCCTCGTACACGCGAGCCGCGTCGTTCTCGTCCATACGCTCAAGCGTCGGTCCAATCAAAGCCGCAATCGGCATCTCCGGCACGGCGGCGAGCGGCGCGAGCAACAGGGCGATGCCGAGATTCGTGTTCGACCCCACTGCGGCGGCGGTCGCCTCCACCGCTCGCAAAACCGTCTGCCCCACACCGTCTCGTCGAGCGAGCTCCATAGGCGGACCGATTTGTGCGGCGCTGACGACAAAATCGGTGAAACAGAGTCCCTCAAAATCGGCACCGCGATGGACGTTGCCGACCTTCGGCGCGGTCGCCTCAAGCAGACAGGCAAGCGTTGCGCATTGACCGATGCTCATCTGCGGCGCGTCGTCGTTCATTCCAAGGCCTTGGGCGTGCCCGCCGGACTCGACACGTCTTCGCCTGCAGCATCGCCTTGATCACTCAGCGGATTCGCATCAAGGAATTCTCGCATGCATTTGACAACGCACTCAGGCGCTTCTTCCATTACGTAATGCCCGACATCATTCAATTCGACAGACGTCGCGTCGGGAAGCAACTCTTGCAGGCGATAGAGACACTCGGGACGAAAACACCAATCCTTCATTCCCCAAATCATCGTGCTCGGCATGCTCGACAGCCCCGGGAATCCCTTCTCGATTTCCTCGAGAACGCTCCACGTCGGATGTTTTCGGGTGAGAGGAATATCGTGGACGAAGCGATCGATGGCGATTCGGCTTTTCCAGTCGTGATAGGGCGCGATGAGACCCCGCTTGGCTTCCGGACTGAGCGAACTTCGCTTCTCGACGGCCATCCAGAGGGCAGCGCGCGCAAACAAGTTTAGACCTCGCATGCCAAGCGTGCCCAAGAGTGGAAGGCGGCAGCTTCGGATTCGCAGCGGGATATACGGAGGTGGAAATGCCGCCGTGTTGAGCAACACGATTCGTGCGAACCGTTCGGGACGTTTTAGCACGGCGCCCAAACCGATGGCGCCGCCCCAGTCGTGCGCGACCAGAGTCGCTCCGCGAATATCGATCCGATCGAGCAACGTGGTGAGGTTGTCGACGTGGGCGGACAAGGAATAGGGGTAGTTCTGTGGCTTATCGCTGCGTCCGCAACCGAGATGGTCGACTGCGATCGTGCGATGCGTTTCGCGGAATGAGCTGACGAGCTCCCGCCAATAGAACGACCAAGTCGGGTTACCGTGCGACATCACAATCGGATCGCCCTGCCCTTCATCAATATACCGATAGGCGTGGCCGTCGAGATCGATCTCGGCGGACGTGTAGGGCAGCAAATCGGACCAGGAATCGACGCGGGGCATGGAGAGTCCTAAGCGAGCAAAAATCGCGGCTCAGAGGTCGCGAGCGAGTCGACGTCGGGCGGCATTCGTTGGCTGAAATCCTATTTCTGCACTTACAAAAGTTCAAGGCGCCGACGGCGGGATTCTCAAAGTCGAAAAATCGGCTGATCCGCGTCTCGCCACAATCGACCTCGACAGCTACGCTTAATTGGTCAGAACGAGAGCGCTTTGGCGGCTCCTTTTTCCTTGCACTGCAGAACGGTAACGATGTATTTCAACAACGCGGCTACAACTTGGCCCAAACCCGAAATTGTCTACGCCACGACGGACGATTGTTTTCGCAATCTCTACAGTCCAGCTCGCACCGCCTCGGATGAAGGCGCACGCAGCGCGGCGATCATGTCGACCTGCCGAGACTCGGTCGCGGAGTTCTTCGGCATCAAGAGCTCCTGCCGATTGTTGTTTCTGCCGTCGGCCACGTACGCACTCAACCTGGCCATCCAGGGCCTCGACTGGCGTCAGGGCGATCGCATTCTGATGAGTGGGCTTGAGCATCACGCGGTTTCTCGGCCGGTAAGGCGAGTCGCGAAAGACTTTGGTGTTTCGTTCGAAGCGGTGCCTTACACGCCGGACAACCCAATCGACTTGGATTTTGTTGAGGAACGTCTCAAATCGGGCGCCGTGAAATTGCTGGCCTGCACGATGGCGAGCAACGTCACGGGCGACATCCTGCCTTGCCGCGAGCTGGGCGAACTGGCCGAACGCTACGGCGCTTTGTTCCTCGTCGATGCGGCGCAATCGGCCGGCGTGTTGCCGGTCGATGTCGAAGATCTACGAGCTGACATGCTGGTTTTCGCTGGACACAAAGGACTCTTCGGTCCTCCAGGCGTCGGCGGTCTCTATGTTCGCAAAGGTATCGAACTCAAGACGCTCGCCGAGGGCGGTACGGGTAACGACTCGGGCAAGCATGAAATGACGGGCAGGTTTCCGTCGAGCTACGAGGTCGGCACCCACAACCTGTTGTCGATTGTCGGCATGACGGCCGGCATTCGCTGGATTCAACAGGCGGACCGCGAGTTGCTGCGCGACCACGAGCTGCAACTGACCCGGCGGTTTGTGGAGGGACTGCGGGAAATGCCGGGAGTTCACATTTACGGCGCCGACGACGTGACGAAGCGGACCGCGGTTGTCTCCTACACGATCAAAGGGGTGACGCCAAATGGCGTCGCGACCTGGTTGGCGGAAGAGCACAACATTGCGACCCGAGCCGGTTATCATTGCGCGCCGCTCGCGCACGAGACGATTGGCACATTGCCCGGCGAAGGGACCGTTCGATTTAGTTTTAGCTTCGCCAATACGATGGACGAAATTGAGCGAGCTCTCGAGTGTGTGGCGGAAGCGCCCCGTTTGAGCGGCCAACTCGATTGGGTCGTTTAGTGTTTCATCGCAAAGAGAACCCCGATTTCATAGAGAGCATACGCCGATGTTGAAGGGCTTAGTCACCTTAATCCGCCGAATGGACGGGCTCACTGGGCCAGCCGACATGGCTGAGATAGAAGAATTGTTGCGCAATGCCGACGTCGAGCGAGAGGAGCTCGTTCAAGCCTGCAAGTTCAGCGACGTCACGTACGCCCGCAACTTACTTAGCAAGTCGCGTTGGTACGAACTGTTGATTATCTGCTGGCGCCATGGGCAATGTTCTCCGATCCATGACCACGAGGGCTCGTCATGTGGAGTTCGCATCGTCGATGGGACAGCGACCGAGACTCGCTATGAAGAGTTTGGCGCCGGGGCCGTCGAACTTGTGGATACGCGCGAGTTTGAGAAGGGCGGCGTCTGCATGGTGGAAGACACGGACATCCATGTGCTTCATAATTTGCAGCCAGGCAAAGACCTCGTATCTCTGCACCTCTACAGTCCGCCCTTGAATATGACGTATTACGAACTCGCAGCGGACTCGCAAAGTTAAGCTCGACTCGTTGTCGATTCGAGCGTTATTGCTTCGACTTGGCGTAGGACGCGTCGCCTGCCAATATGAAGACGCGGCCGGTCTTGTTCCGCCGACGTCGCCCAGCTCCGAAACTTCATAGCCGAATTTGTCTCCAGCCGTCGCTCCCTTGAAATGATGCAGGAGTTCACCGTTCTTGCCGGAATAGACGTAGGCATTGCCAGCCACTTTTCCGTTCGGTGCGCCGACGACTAGATCAAGGACGCCGTCGTGGTTCACATCTCCGGTGCCAGTGGCGCTGTTGCCAAACTGCTCACCGGGTCGACCCTTCTTTTCGAGCAGAAGTTTACCCCTTCGCGATGAGTAGACGTAAACATTGCCGGCCCCGGCATGGGTCGGCGCGGTGGCGACAAAATCGATGACGCCGTCTTTGTCCCAATCGCCGACTCGCCTCGCGGTCCAGCCGAACTGGTCGCCCGAAGCCTCTCCCGAAATCTTGTGAATGATGCGAGTCGGTTCGGCGAAGATCTCTTTGTCGGGCAAGATCTTCGGAATGAATTTCTTGAATCGCTTGTCTTGGCGAATGTTCGCGAAATCGGCATCCGCGGCCAATTGCCCCAAGTTGCTGAATCCGGCTTTGATCGCCAAATCGAGATGCTCGAACGCCGCGTCTTTCTTATTCTGCAGCGAACAGATGCAGGCCATGTTGTATTCCGCCGACGCTGTGGTTCGACCACCGCTGGGCGGTGCCGAGTTGACAGCGAGACCATGAGACTTGATTGCGTCGTCATACTTTTTTGAAGGTGAAACGCATAGCCCAACAGAAAGTGCGGGCGAGGGTCGGCAGGAAACTTGACGGACAGATTGCGCAAGATCGATTCCGCGGCCGCTGGCTTCTGCTGCCCTAGCAGTGCTCTCGCCTTCTCCAACTGGCTTGCCCGCGACGGTTGAGACGTTTCGCTTGCCCAATTGGGGGCCCATGCGAGGCAGAAGAATGTTGCAGCCAATGCGAACGAATAGGAGAGGCGACGTCGGATCATTGGTGCAAGTCCTGGAGGTGACGCTTTCAAAAGACGCAGAGGCGAAGGATGAGATGACATTATCCAGCAGAATAATCCGCCAAACTGTACAGACCATCACATACGCGAATCGTCTACCGCCGACGCCCCTTGTTCAGACTCGCTTTCACTCATCGTTCGCCGTATCGATCAGCTTTTGCCAGTAGAGCTGAGCTTGCTTGTGGGGTGCCAAGACTTGTTTTTGCTTCGCTTCGTCGTCGAGTTTGATTTGGCCCATGCGTTCGCCGACCCACTTCTCAAAGAACTCGGCCGACTTGCGACTGACGCGCGGCTTGCCGCCGATCTCGACGTAATAGGGTCCAGTGCTGGCGAAACGATACGTATCGGAATTCGTCGTTACGGCTCGAATGAGAAGCCAGCCGCTCTTCTCAAACACGACGTTGGGAAGTCTCCCGCCCGCCTTGGCGTAGTCCGCCAGTCGAACTTCGTGCACAACGCGTCCGTCCCGCACAACTTCGAGGTAGTCGACTTTGTCACGCAGCGCCAGATTCAGCTGAATACCCAGCTCGACGTTTTCGCCGGCCTGAGCCGAAAAGACGTGCCCGGGTAGTTTGCCGTTGACGCGCGGGCGTAGCATGGGGCCGTTGGTCACCACCACTCGACCTGCCCGCAGTCCTTCAAACCACTTTTCATAGGTCAACTCACCGTCCACATGAACATAGGTTCGGTTGTAGCCAACCGGATTGGCCAGCACTCCTGACGCGCTGCCGGCGGACGGCGGAATCCTCAGGCCGCAGTTGAGTAACTGATAATAGATGTGGGTGGTCCAGCGGCCGTTTCCCAACGAGCCCGGGTAAAGCAGTTTGTTTCGAGCCTTTCCCCAAGCTTCCGTGCCGAGGACGCCGTCTCGGTGCATGTGGTTGTGCGCGAGTCCGATGCTGTCGACTTTGCCCGTCGCGACCCAGGTCGGCATGTCCCACCAAAACGGCTTTTCAATATCGACATGAACTCCCACGTGCTCTCTAGCCTCTTGCAAGTATCGAACCGGAGACGGATGTTCGCGTTCCGCTTTGGTGATGGCAAGGGGCTGTTTGAGATTGAAGTAGAGCAACGCGCCGCCCGCCCTTTCGTCCTCGCCTCCCATCACGTTGTAGAAACGGTTGAGATCGAAACGCACGGTTTGATTTTCCGGCAGCTTTTTCTCAGCCCAGAGATTTGTCTTGTTCCACCAGGTAATCACAGGCGCAACGTGCAAGTCCTCGGCAAGCATTAACAGCTTGACGTCTTTAAGCGGACGGTGGACGTGCAGCTCGCCGGACCACCAATGTTCGCTCTTCATATCGACGTAGCGGATCATTTCGACGTGCTTTGCATCTTTGGCGCCGGTGCGAATGACAAAATGGCCGCGGCGCACGCGATACTCCGGTCCCCGCTCTAACTCAAACGTGTACGTGCCTCTGGGCAGTTTGAATACGAGAGTTCCGGGGAAGACGAAATGGTCTTTCCACTTCACGACGCCACGAGGGAACACCGGTCTTCCACGTTGGTTCTTTAGATGCATGCGAACGGCGATCGGACGGCCCGTGTCCTTGTCGACCACATTCAATTCCAACTCACCTCGAACCGCCAATGCGGAGCGGCCGATCAGGGGCAGGATGGCCATCGCCATCAGAAAGAGAGCGGCACGAGTTGCTGGCAAACTAAAAAATCGGTCAGTCACATGAAGGCTCTTCATCGAAGGTCACCGGCAGCCAGGGAATTACGGCGACGCATTGCCTTCAGCAGGCATCCGTTTTCGTCGCAATGACTCAACTTATCCTGAATCGCCTATTCGATGCAACAATCGCTGGCTAACACCGACTAACCGGCGACCCGATCGGTCTCGGCGCCATTCAATTATCGTTTTCCGCACTTCCACAGTCGCCGTCACGACCTTAGTCTTAAGCGGGATCTGACTCTCCTTGTGGAACTCGTCCGGTGAACTCGTCGAGCGCAAGATTTACCTGAGTCGCATGTTCGAACGAGCGAATTGGCCTCGCATCGAGCGAAACAGCGTGTCGGGTTTTTGTTAGACTCGATAGTTAAAGTTGCATCGTTTGGCGGGTATCTGATTCGCCGACGGCTGAATGAGAGAGACGGTCGGATTTGTCAGGGCAATTCGAGAAACGGCATAGAAAAATCGATGGCTGAGGATTACTACCAAACTTTGGGACTGACTCGCGATGCGTCGCAGTCGGATATCGACACCGCCTATCGCAATCTTGCGCGCAAACATCATCCCGACCTGAACCCCGACGACAAACGAGCAAAGGAAAAGTTCCAACAAGTTCAAAACGCCTACGACGTGCTCAAAGACCCCGAAAAGCGACAGATGTTTGATCGCTATGGGAGCGGGTTCGAGAATATGGGCGGAGGCGGCCCGGCAGGCGGCGCAGGATTCGACGACTTCGCTCAAATGTTCGGCGGCCAAGGTGGCGGAGGCAACGCGGGTTTCGAGGATCTCTTTCGCCAGTTTGCCGGAGCCGGGGATGGTGGGCGAGGCCGAGGAAGGCGAGCGCAACCGCCGAGGCGAGGTCGCGATATCGAGCACGAGATTCAGGTTTCGCTAAAGACCGCGATCGAGGGAGGCGAAACCGAATTGCGTCTTCAGCGGGCCGACGGCGCGATGGAGTCGATAACCGCGCGAATTCCAGCTGGAATTGAAAACCGCAAAAAGATCAGGCTTCGAGGCAAAGGTGAGGCCGGAATTCAGGGAGGCCCGGCAGGCGACATTCTGATTCGAATCATCGTCTCGTCCGATCCTGTCTTTCAACGACTCGGCGACGACGTCGTCGTCAAAACGCCAGTCACCGTGGCCGAAGCGGCGCTCGGCGGCAAGATCGACGTGCCGGGCCCGAAAGGGACGATTACCATGACCATCCCCGCTGGTAGCAGCTCCGGCACCCGACTGCGAGCCAAGGGACAGGGCGTAACATCATCGTCCGGCAAAACAGGCGACCTTTATGCTGAACTCAAGATCGTGTTGCCGGATGAAATTGACGAGCGCTCCGCCGAGCTGCTTAAGGAGTTTCAAGACCGGAATGACG
Source organism: uncultured Pirellulaceae bacterium (assembly GCA_964567745.1). Classification (GTDB taxonomy): domain Bacteria; phylum Planctomycetota; class Planctomycetia; order Pirellulales; family Pirellulaceae; genus CAZMNY01. Next base: position 148,864 of record CAZMNY010000002.1, read on the forward strand.
AGTCGCCGCGGGAGAACTTGAAATGGTAAACCTCGCTTCGCTTGCAGAACCTGGTTGGGCGGGCTCGTCCTTGCTTCGGCTATCCACGCTGCTCGCACAATCGGCCGAAAAGCCGCCGATCCTTCAGATGCCCAGCCAGCACCGGGCTAAAGCGATCGCTCTAGTCTGCCTTCTCATATTCATTGGTGCCGGACTGGTCGCCTTGGCGTGGGTTGGAGCAAGGATCACCCGACGTTATATGAACCGAACTGCCCGCTCAACTGTCAAGAAACCGGCGACTCCCCGAGACGACGACTGGTCCGATGTCCCGCTCGATCAGCAACCGGAATTGGACGAGTAGACGCCCCGCCCTCAATCATTTGAAATCGGCGAATGTCGCTCGTAGAAAGTCGCTCGTCGTCGGAATCGTAGAAGAGACGAATGCTAATCGATGCCTAGTCCCGAGACATTTCAAGCAAGTCAGCGAGTGCGCAAGCAGAGCGAATTCGATCGAGTCTATTCGGAAAACGGCCATGCCGCCGACCAAACGCTCGTCGTTCGCGGCTGCCTCAACGGCCTGAGCCATCCTCGATTGGGGCTCTCCGTCTCGCGGCGAGTCGGCAACGCGGTCGTCCGCAATCGCTGGAAGCGGCGAATTCGTGAGGCATTTCGCACTCAGCAGGATCAGATTCCCGTAGGACTCGACCTAGTCGTTCGCCCCAGAAAAGGCGCAATGCTATCATCCAAAGCGATAAGAAAGTCGCTTCCAATGCTAGCAGTCAAGATCGCCAAACGGTTGGAACGGAGCACGGGATGAGTTGGTTCATGCTTTGGGTAACTGAGTCGGTGACGACGTTTCCGCGCCTCGCCCTGCGGCTCTGCCAAAACTCGCTCCGACCGCTTTTGAGGCGAACGGTTCTGGCCCACGACGTTGGCCGGCACAGTGATTTAGACATCACTTCCGACGCCTATGTTCCGGTGCACAACGTGCTGGAGATGAAGCGGGCGTTGAGCTGGCTGGCTTTATGGGTGACCGAATCAGTGACGACGATTCTGATGCTGTGCGTCCGGCTCTACCAGATATTTCTCAGCCCCATGATGGGGCAATGGTGCCGCTTTACCCCGACCTGCAGCCAGTATTATATCCGTGCGGTGGGAAAATACGGGCCAATCTGGGGATCGATCAAGGGAGCGCTGCGGATTTGTCGCTGCCACCCATTCCATCCCGGCGGCCACGACCCACCTTGAAAAAGGGAAGCCGTCCCTTTTTGACCGAATCGACGTTGACGCCGTGATAGGCCTTTTGTAACGTCCGCCCCACGTGTGCCTAGCTCAACCACTATCGGTCTGTATGTTTGGCGCCGCTTCGAAAGGAATTGGAGCGACCATGATGACCACGTCTCGACGAAATTTTTTCCTCACCGTGTCCGCTGTCTGCGCTGGCGGAGCGACGGTGAGTGGTTGCACGACGCCTCTTTTCCGCGGACAGAGCCCCGAACAGGCGGAAATCGTTGATCAGACGATTACCGAGAACAATGGGGTGGAATTGGTGCGCGACTACGCCCTTCCGACAGGGACCCACTACGTCAAGCTTGAGTCGATTGGCTTGGTCACGGGATTGGAGCGAACGGGAAGCGACCCGCCGAGTTCCCCGGGCCGAGAGCGGCTGTTAGAGGAAATGAAATCACATGACGTCTCGAAGCCCGAGTCGATATTGGCTTCGGACGCGACCGCGATGGTTCACGTCCGCGCATTCTTGCCGCCAGGCGTGAGAAAGGGCGATCAATTCGACGTCGAAGTCCGGCTCCCCAAACGATCCGACTCGGAGAGCCTCGAAGCCGGATGGTTGATGGCTTCCCGACTACGCGAAGCCGCCGTGCTTGGCGGGGCTGTACGAACAGGCGATGTCGATGCGCTCGCTGTCGGCAAGGTCTATACGCTCGAGATGTTCGACAAGAATGATGCTGAGGATGGAATTCGAGTCGCCAGGATTCTTGGCGGAGCGACGGCGAACAAGGCGCGACCGCTCGGTCTGAGAATCTTGAGGTCGCATCGCACGATCAAAACGAGCTCGGTTGTCGCGGCGGCCATCAACCAGCGATTCCATTTCTACGATGGCAGTAGCAAGAAGGGCGTGGCCAACCCGGTTAGCGACACCTACATCGAGTTGGCTTTGCCCTCGAGATACAAAAACAACATTAAGCGATTCATGGATGTCGCCTCCCGAATCGCGGTCGACGAGTCGGCGGCGCTTCGCGGTCGACGCATGGCGGATCTCGAACGACGTCTGCACGAGCCCACGACAACGTCCGACGCCGCGATGAAACTCGAGGCAATCGGCCCCGACGCGGTTAGCGTGTTGATGTCGGGCATGAATTCCGCCGACGCGGAAGTGAGATTCTATTCGGCTGAAGCCCTTGGCTACCTAGACGTTGCGGAAGCGGCGCCGATTCTCGGGCAAGTCGCCGCCGCCGAGCGGGCGTTCCGATGGCACGCTCTGACGGCCCTTTCGACGATGGACCATGTGGCGGCCTACGACACCCTTTCTTCATTGCTCGACCAGCCGAGTGTGGAAACTCGATACGGAGCGTTTCGAGCCATGCAGACTCGGAACAAGCGTGATCCGCTGATCAAAGGCGAGGTCTTGGGTAAGTCCTTCGCTTTCCACGCGATTTCGACTTCGGCGGAGCCGCTGATTCACTTCAGCCGAGTCCGTCGCCCGGAGGTCGTGTTGTTTGGACGGGAAGCGGAGATTCAGCCTCCTAAGTTTCTCTTCGCCGGTAAGAAAATCCTGCTCAAAGCCCAGCCAGATGGCCAGGTCAAAGTCACTCGATTCGCTCCCGGGAACGGAAAAGATCAGTCCGTGATGGTCTCGCCGGTGCTGAGCGACATCATTCGGGCGATCGTCCAGGTTGGCGGCGGTTATCGCGAGGTGTTTGAAGGGCTGAAGAACGCCAAAGAAATGGGCTACTTGAACGCTCGGCTGGCAGTCGATGCGAGACCTCGACTGGGCCGCCGATTTGACCGCATCGAACCCTCTGACGATCAACCCACGGACTCGGATTCCCCGGTCCGAACGGCCACCCCGGTCCCGGATCTCTACGTCAGTCGCCTCGACACGGACGACCGTCAGCGGCCCGTCGACGAACCGTCCTATGCCGAAGAGCAGCCAGAACCGACGACCTGGAGTAGAATGAAGGGCTGGTTTGGCGGAAAATGATCTCCTTATCCGCCCTCGTCTCCCTCTACTCCGACAATGATTGGCCGCCCCAAGGCCACCGAACCCTATGCTGAAGGCACTTGAGTTATACGGCTTTAAGAGCTTCGCCGACCGCACTCGGTTCGAATTCCCAGAGGGAATTACCGTCGTCGTTGGCCCGAATGGGTCCGGAAAGTCGAATATTGTCGACGGCATCAAGTGGGTTCTGGGCGAGCAGAGCGCCAAGAGTCTTCGCGGCAAGGATATGTCCGATGTCATTTTCAAGGGCAGCGGGCAGAGTGGCCGGAAGGTGATGAACACGGCGGAAGCCACCCTCATACTCGACAACGCCGACCGCAAGCTGGAGATCGACGCTCCCGAGGTCCATGTCACTCGGCGAGTCTACCGCAGCGGCGAGGGCGAATATCTCATCAACGGCCAACCGGTCCGGCTCCGCGACATCAAGGATTTGTTTCGCGGAACGGGCGTGGGGGCGGACGCCTACAGCCTGATCGAGCAGGGCAAGGTCGACAAACTGCTGCAGGCCGGAGCTAAGGACCGCCGCGCGATTTTCGAGGAGGCGGCAGGAATCAGCCGCTTCAAGGCCAAGAAAATCGAGGCGCAAAGGCGACTGGAGCGAGTCGACCAGAACTTGCTTCGGCTTTCCGACATCGTCGAAGAAGTCGAAAACCGCCTCCGAAATGTGCGTTCGCAAGCCACCAAAGCTCGGCGGTACCGGGAATACAGCGAACGGCTTCAGCAGCTGCGAACCGACGTCGGCCGTACCGATTGGCGCCGTCTAACCGATCGACTCGACGAGATCGAAGCCGAGCTCTTGCAAGCCAATGAGCAGGTCGATTCGGCGAATGCCGAGATCGAATCGGTCGAGGTGAAGATTCTCGATACCGATACGGACGCGATCGGTTTGGGCGAATCAATTCGCATGGAGGAAGCCAAGTCGGCCAGGAACCGCGAACAAATCGCATCGCTCGAATCACAAATCCAGCATCAGCGGACTCTGGCGGCCGAGCTGGAGAGCGACGGGGCGGTTCGCAGAAGACAATTGGCGGCGATCTCAGGCAAGGCGGGCGATCTCCATATTCAGGTTCGCGACGCCCATCAGCAGGCGGACGATGCCGCAGACGCTCGCGACGACGCTCGAACTCGTCTCGATGACCTAAACGCGGCTCGAACAGCCTCGGTCGCCAGTCTCGAGCAACTGCGCCAGCAAATCGAGCAGATGCGCCAGCAGTATTTGGAGACGATGCGCGAGTCGACAGGACTCAGCAACCGAGTCAGTTCGCGCAAATCAGAAATGGCGGCGCTGGAGTCAACGACGGAACGATGCCAGGATCGCCTTGACGAAACGACCAAGGCGCTCGACGCGGCTCAAGACGAGCTCGCGGTCGTCGAAGTGCAAGAAGCAGAAATCGACTCCCAGTTGCTCGATGTCGCCGATCGCCTGGAAGCAGCTCAAGTCGAACTGACGGAAAACCGTCGCCTCGTAGCTCGGCGGCAAGAAGAGATCGCCGTTGTCCAAGGGCAGAGCAGCGGAGTTACTCACCGGATCGACGTCCTTGTCGACTTGGAGCAGAAACTGGAGGGATTGCCGAGCGGCGTCAAAGAGACGCTTCGTTGTTGGCAAGAAGGCAAAGCCGGTTTCGAAGGAGTGCACGGCCTGGTCGGCGACGTCATCGACGCCAAGGTCGAGTTGGCCTCGCTGGTCGATGCCGCCTTGGGTGACGCGGCCCACTACATCATTATCGAAGACGAAGGGCTCGTCGACGCGATGCACTCGGGCGAACTCGCTTCGAGCGGCCGCGTCGGATTTGTGCCGCTCGATTTCCCCGCCCTGCCCCACGCCCTGGAACGACTCGACTTCAGCCGGGAACCTGGCGTACTCGGTCGCGCTGATCGGCTAGTCTCAACAGCAGCTCAGTACAAGAGTCTCGTCAGTGGCTTGCTAGGCTCCGTTTGGTTCGTCGATAATCTCGCCATTGCACGCCGTCTGGCCGACGCAGCGCCGCGCGGGATGGTCTTTATCACGCTGGACGCGGAGGTCGTTGCCAGCCACGGCGCCCTGTTCATCGGCCCTCGACAGACCGCCGGCGATCTCGTGTCGCGTCGCGCCGAACTTCGATCGCTTCAACAGGAGCGACAAAACCTCGAGCAACGAGCGGCGCAGTTTCGCCGCGAACTGGCACGGCTTCAGGAGAATATCGACCTCCAGGAAGTCGCCGCGCGCAAACTTGGCGATGAGCACAAAGAGCTCAACGGCAGCATCGCTGACTTGCGAGTTCAAACGCGGTCGCTCAAAAACCGTCGCGATCACACGCAGAAGATTCACGATGCCGCGGCAGCTGAACAAAACGCCGCTCAAACTCAATATGAAGAGGCGAAAGGCGACCTCGAGGACGCCCAAGCAAAATTCACGGCGCTCGCGCAAGTCCTCACGTCGGAAGAGCAAGCGATCGGCGATGCGGAACAGCAGTTGGAGCAGGAGGACGACGCCCACGAATGTCTTGCTCAAGAGGCAACGACGGCCGAAGTCGAATTCGCTCGTCTCGATCAGCGAGCTGACGCCACGAAGACTCAACTCCTTCGATTCGAGGCGGATCAACGCGAGCGCGACCGCGCCGTCGTGGAAGCTCGTTCGCAAATGGACGCTGGGATCGCTCGGCTGGCTGAACTAAACCGCGGCATTCTCGACGCGACCTCCGAAATCGCCATCCTGTATGTGCTCAAAGAGCACGTCGCAGCTGAAATCGAACAGGCCACGGCAACTCGCGAAGCCAAGACCGCGGAGCGTAACGAACTGCAACAGGCTCAGCAGCAACTTCGCCAGCGGCTCCGAAAAGACGAGACGCGGAGTCACGAGCTGCAGTTGAGCGCCGGCGACCTACGGCATCAGCGGGCGACGTTGGCGGAACGATTGCGAGACGACTACGGCATCGACGTCAGCCAATGGGAGGCTGAGCGAGAGTCGGATAACGAAGAGCAGCAACAACAGCGTGAGGAGATCGAGGAGGAGATCCAATCGCTGCGTCGCAAGCTCAATAACATCGGTGCGGTGAACATGGAGGCCTTGGGAGAACTCGACGACCTGGAAAACCGGTTTGGCAAGCTGTCGACCCAATACCAGGATCTGATCGACGCCAAGGAATCGCTGCAACGAATTATCCACAAGATCAACGGCGACAGTCGAAGGCTGTTTGCCGAAACGCTGGAGGCGATCCGAGTCAACTTCCAAACTCTCTATCGCAAGGCGTTTGGCGGGGGGAAAGCCGACATCGTGTTGGAGGAAGGCGTCGACATTCTGGAGGCGGGAATCGAAATCATCGCGACTCCGCCCGGAAAACCCTCCTTCAACAACTCGCTGCTGAGCGGCGGTGAGAAAGCCCTTACCGCGGTCGCTCTGCTGCTGGCCATCTTTCAGTTCCGTCCGAGTCCGTTTTGCGTGTTGGACGAAGTCGATGCGCCGTTCGACGAGGCCAACATTGGCCGCTTCGTCGATGTGCTCAAAGATTTTCTCGGCTGGACTCGCTTCGTCATCGTCACCCACTCGAAGAAAACGATGACAGCGGCAACGACGCTCTACGGCGTCACGATGCAGGAGTCGGGCGTCTCGAAACAAGTGTCGGTTCGTTTCGAGGATGTCTCTGACGACGGCCAGATCAGCGCCGACGCGATCAATCGCACAGACGACGACGGTCAGGCAGCCTAGTGCCGCGTTACGCCTTAGTTTTAGGGTGGCGCACCCGATTCGCCGTGGCGGGCGTTGACCAAACGAATTGTCGATCCCAATTCCAAGCTGTAACACAGCACTAGGCGACTGGCCGTCACTAGCGGGCAAATACGGGCAGGGATATTTGCGAGACATAATCTTTCTGTCCACATCTCCCTGTCATCGACTAGCATCTTTCTGACATCTTCTCGCATCTTCCCGTCACTTCCGTCCCCTTCGCGCCTCATCTGGCGCCCTTTGATGGACCCCATTTTGCGTCGCTACGGCACTCCTTGGCAAATTGTGCGGGTCGTTCCCAGAAAGAGGCTAAAGAAATCGACCCATTTGGCTCGAAACTAACATTCGGAAGGCTTGGTGGTTGTGTCCCATTGCGATCAATGTGCACAACAGGCCAAACCTAGCAGGGGGGCCTGCACGGGCAGTTCAATGTCCAAATAGGAAATGTCGCACATCGGCCCATGTGCTTCACTCCTTCGCACACCCTCTGTGTCCATACAACGCCGAGTATTAGGGCGACCAACCGGAACCGTTGAAAGCGATTTCATCGATTCTCTTCGATTTTTCGTCGTGGTTTGGTCACCCAAGTTACCGATGTATTTCAGTGAGGCCGGATCCAGAGGGAGCTGAGTCCCAAGCCACGCAGAAGCGAAACGTACGCCCCGACCCAGATATTTGCGAACGGCCAGGCCCCACAGCCAGCCGATGGACCGAGTAAAAGCCAAATCGCGAGTAGGGGGCTAACAAGCTGAGTCGAAGCCAACGTGGCGGAGATTCAGTTTACGAGAGTCAACGATTTGACGAATGGAGAGCCTGCGATGAAGGTCTTCACAACTGGACAGGTCGCGAAGATCTGTAAAGTGGCCCCGCGCACGGTCAGTAAATGGTTCGATTCGGGCCGTCTAAAAGGGTACCGCATTCCTGGTTCTCAGGACCGGCGCATACCGCGCGAGTACCTGATCAGGTTCCTCAAGGAGCATGGTATGCCCCTTGGCGATCTTGAAGATGAAGCCATGGCCAAAGTGCTGATCGTGGCCCAGGACCAGGTCTTGATCGAGAATTTGAAGCGAGAGCTGCCGCCAGAGAAGTCGTTTAAGGTCGCTGTGGCCGCGAGCGGTTTTGAAGCGGGAATTCAAGCTGAGAGTTTTCACCCAGACTGCATCATTGTCGATTTTTCGATCGGCAAGGTGGAAGCGCTGCAGATTTGCCAAAACCTGCGAAAGAACACGGACTTCAACGAAACGATCCTGATCGCGCTCTTGCCGGATGACGGCAGTTCAATGAGCTTCGATCGATCGAGTATTAACGAGACGTTCAAGAAGCCGTTCGACGCCAACTTGTTGGCAGAACGACTCCGCACCTTGATCAGCGCCAAAAAGGAACTGGTCTAGTTACAGCTTGAATGTGAATATATCGCCGTTGAGACATAAACCGTTGCGGTTGACCCCCGCAGCGGTTTTTTCTTTGCGTCCCGACTCGGCGACCCTATGCTGAGGCGTCACAATAGCGGGCTGTAGCACAGTAGCAGGCCGGAGTCCCCTTCTCGGCAGCGCGCCCCGGCTTAGAATAGGCAGTCTTGGAGCTTGTTTGTCGGTTTCGCCGCTAATTGCTGTTAATCTTGGCCGCCCAATTCGGTACTGACCATGACGGATCTCACGCATTTCGACGAAGATGGCGCCAGCCGGATGGTGAATGTGGGTGAAAAGGCGGTAACAAGGCGATTGGCGGTAGCGAAAGGGCGAGTTCGAATGCAGCCGGAGACCCGAGATCGTATCCAACGACGAGGATTCGAGAAGGGCGATGTGCTCGAAGTGGCCCGGTTAGCCGGGATTATGGCCGCCAAACGGACTTCAGACTGGATTCCCTTGTGCCATCCACTGGCTTTGGAGTCGGTCGAGATCGATTTTCGGTTCCCCGACGACCGGGAAATCGTGGAAATCGCAGCCAGCGTGCAAGTGGAGGCAAAAACGGGAGTGGAAATGGAGGCCCTCACTGCGGTCTCCGCTGCATCCCTGACGATATACGACATGTGCAAAGCCATCGATCGAAGCATGACGATCGAAGAAATCGCATTGCTTGAGAAAGCGGGAGGGCGTAGCGGACATTTTGTTCGCGAGCCGCGAGACAAGGATGCCCCTAGCTGAATAGCGACCGTCAGCGGTGGCGAATTCAGAGGCGTTTAGCAACAGGAAACAAACATGACTGCCGTGCACCCCACTTCTCCCAAGGACTTTGTGCTCGCACGCATCTACGCACCCATCGCAAGCGAACTCGAGGAAGTTGAGACGATCCTGAAGCAAGAGATGCGGAGCGAGCATGCCGAGGTCGACGAATTGGTTCGATACGGCTGGCGACTCGGCGGCAAACGATTGCGTCCGGCATTGCTGCTTCTATCGGGTAAAGCGACCGGCGAAGTCCGACGGGACCATTTGGTGTTAGCAGCCGTTGTCGAAATGGTCCACACGGCGACGCTGATTCACGACGACGTCCTCGACAACGCCAACACTCGGCGACGACTGCCCACAGTCAATTCGCGGTGGGATAACGAAGCCAGCGTCCTGCTCGGAGACTTCCTTTTCAGCCACGCTTTCTACTTGGCCAGCACGCTGGAATCGACCTACCCTTGCCGTTTGATTGGGCAGGCCACCAACACCGTTTGCGAAGGTGAAATGCGGCAGAAGATCAGCCGTGGCGATTTTGCCTTGAGCGAACAGCGGTACTACGAAATCATCAATGCCAAGACCGCGGCCCTTTGCGAATGCAGCTCGCAACTCGGTGCCTTTTGCTCAGGTGCCGACAAGGAAACAGAAGCGCGCCTTCAGCGATTTGGTCAATCGCTCGGCATGGCGTTTCAAATCGTCGACGATCTGCTCGATTTGGTCGGAGACGACGATGTCGCGGGTAAGACGCTGGGCACCGATCTCGAACAGCAGATCCCAACGCTGCCAATCATCCGCACGCTCGAAATGCTCGACGATAACGCTCGCACGGCTCTTATCGAAAAACTCTCAACCAACTCGCCCGATTCGCTCGAACACTTGCGAAGCGCCTTCGAGGAGACCGACGCTTTGAGCTTTGCGATGTCGAAAGCCCAAGAGTACGCCGACGACGCTCAGCGACAAATCACCGATCTGCCGCAGTCTGAAGCCCGCGATGTTCTGCTGGAACTGACCGACTTTGTCGTCGCTCGTTCACACTGAGAGGACTGACTTGACGGACATCTCACGCGTCGATGTCGACGCCCTCAAGGCCCGTCTTCCCGATCATCATGTCGAGTGGCATGCGACCCTCGCCTCGACAAACGATCGAGCTCTCGAGTCGGCCCGCAATTGCGAATCGGCACCGAGGCTGATTGTCGCTCAGCATCAATCGTCGGGGAGAGGTCGAGGTGAGAATAGCTGGTGGTCGGCCGCGGGCTCGTTGACGTTTTCGCTGGTGGTTGACGCCGAGTCGATGAATCTCCCTATAACCGCCTGGCCCCTTGCTTCCCTCGCCACCGGATTGGCAGTTTGCCAGACCATGGAAGCCGCCGCGGCGGGGGCGCCGCTCAGCATCAAATGGCCGAACGATGTCTTTTTGGGAGAACGGAAGCTCGCCGGAATCTTGATGGAAACCACGCCTAGCCCACGGAGACTGATCGCTGGCGTGGGCATCAACGTCAACAACCGCTTTGCAAAAGCGCCGGCCGACCTGAGACAGCGCAGCACGTCGATGCACGATTTTTTCGACCGCCCTTTCGATATCGCCGAGCTCCTGATTAAGTCGGCCCAAATGATCACTCGGCAAATCCGCCAAGCGGCCAACGATACGTCACCCATTATCGAAGGATGGCGTGAGCGATGCCTTCTCAGTGATCGGCAGGTCGAGATCGAACTGCACGGCCAAGTCATCACCGGCAAATGCCTCGGCATCGACGACGACGGTGCCCTTGTCGTCGTAGATGACAATCAACGCCACACCATCGTCGCCGGACAGATCAAAAGCTGGACGTGACTTGCCTTCAGCCTTTACTGACTTTTGGCTTCTTGGCGCCCGCTCGAGCCCGTTGTTCGGCGCGATCGGCTCGCTTCTTTTTGGCTTGCGTTTCGCCGAGCAGTTCTTGTCGGCTGCGATGATGGGCGGCCTGAGCGTTCTCGGCCTGACCGATCATCTCATATAGAAACTGACTGGCGATCGTTTCGCGAGGCTTTCCCCATTTCATGCGAGTCAGCGCCATGCTGAGCGTGAGCCGGTCTTGGGCTCGAGTGACGCCGACATAGCAGAGACGACGTTCCTCTTCGATTGCCAATTCACTTTCGATCACGCTGCGCTTATGCGGCAACAGCCCCATCTCCATACCGACCATGTAGACCTCGGGGTATTCGAGTCCTTTGGCGCTGTGGTAAGTGATCAGGGCGACCGAATTCTGCTTGAGTTGATCGTCCGTTCCCGAATCGAAGTCCTGCTCGCCCAACGTCACTTCGTCCAGAAAACCCCGCAAGGATGGCTTCTCCGCCGATTGCTCATACGATGCCATCGCATTGACGATTTGCTCGACCAGCTCCCAACGGGTACGTCGTTCATTTTCATCCGGATAGAGCCGCCTCATTTGCGACTCATAGTCAATTTCGTCGATGAAATCTTGCAGCTCGGACGTCAGGCTCCGTTTCCCCCCAGCCCGAAACTGTTTTTGGTACCGATCGATGATTTCCGTCAGCTGAGCGACGCCTTTGGTCGCGGCTTTGGTCAGCGTCGGCGGATCGTTGAGCACTCGCCACAACGAGACGCCTCGACTGAGTGAGAGCTCGCCCAACTGCTTCGCTCGCTCATCGGAAATACCGCGCGCTGGTCGGTTGAGGATCCGCCGAAGGGCGATCGCGTCATGAGGTCGGTCGACGACGTTGAGGTAGGCCAAAATGTCCTTCACCTCGGCGCGGTCAAAAAACGAGCTGCCGCCGATGAGCACATAAGGGACTTTTTGCTTTCGCAGCTCTTGCTCGAAGACGCGAGGTTGCTCGTTGGTTCGAAAGAGGATCGCGAAATCTCCCGGTTCGCGATCAGGTTCTCCGAGTCGCTTTTGAATGCCTCGGACTACCGCTTTCGCTTCTTGCTCCTCATCCTTGTACTGTTCAATCCGAGGCTGTGGGCCTCCGCGCCGAGCAGCCTTGAGCACCTTGTCGTGCCGTTGCGAATTGAACACGATCAATCGGTTGGCAAGATCGAGAATCTCGGCCGTCGATCGATAGTTTTGTTCGAGCCGGACAACTTTGGCGTCTTGCCAATCCTTGGTGAATCGCAGGATGTGCTTCACCTCGGCACCCCGCCAAGCGTAAATCGCTTGATCGTCATCGCCCACGACGCAGAGGTTGCGGTGCGAAGCGGCAAGCGAGGTGACGATGCGGTACTGGCTTTGATTGGTGTCCTGGTATTCGTCGATCAGAATATGATCGAACAGCCCCGCCTCGGCCTTCCGAACTTCGGGTACCTGAGTAAACAGATCCTCAGTCAGCAGCAACAAGTCGTCAAAATCGACGGCGCCAGCGGCTTTCAAGGCGAGTTGATATCGGCGATAGGCAGCCGCGCCCAGGTGTTCCGCATCGGATTGAGCTATCTTCGAGGCGCCGGCAGGCCGCACGCCGTGCGACTTCCAATGGCCAATCATGTTAATCAGATCGCCCGGCTTGAGGCTGCTCGCATGACTCTTGACTTCGTTGAGCACATTGCGAGCAATTCCCTCTTGGTCGCCTCGCCCGTAGATCGCAAAGCGATCCGGCAAGCCAATGTGTTTCGCATGGCGGCGAAGCACACGCACGCAATGCGAATGAAACGTCGAGATTTGCGGCCTCAATTTCATTTTGCGGCCCAACATCTCCTTCAGGCGATGCTGCATCTCCGTGGCCGCTTTGTTGGTAAACGTCACCCCCAGTATTCGATCCGCCGCGATTCCATTCTTGATTAAGTGGGCAATTCGCATCGTGACGACGCGGGTCTTGCCGGTGCCTGCTCCAGCGAGAACCAACAACGGGCCTCCGAGCGTGTTGACCGCCTGGCGTTGGGAAGGGTTGAGGGACATGGCCGAATCCTAGCTGATCCCGACAGCATCATAAAAGGGGTGCTGCCGACCGGCGCCGCCCTTGACGCTAATCTGTGTCCAGTCCTATACTTGCGCGAGGCAGCGGCGTTCTGCGCCCAACACCAGGCAATCTCCCGCGAGGCGAACGGATGAAAAGCGAACGGCGGCACGAACTTCAGACGAACACCCTGGCTGATAATCTCGGTCACACGATCGAGAAGCATGGCGACCGCATCAAGCTCTTCGGCGCCGCCGCGATTGCCCTCGTGGTTCTCGTTTTCTTAGTTCTCTTCATTACCGGACAGCAAACCACCCGACAAGCGAGGCACTGGACCCAATATTTCGCCGCCATTAGTTCGAGTGATCCGCAAACCGGTCTTGAGATTGCCGACGGTTATTTCGACGAAAACAAGCTGGAAGAGACCCCGGCAAGCCACTGGACATCGCAAGCCCTAGCCGATTTCCAACTCGGCCGCGGCACAATGGACCGCTTTCGCGACAAAGAAACTGCCGATAAGCAACTTGAGAACGCCAAAAAGAACTTCAGCAAGATTGCCGACTCGACCAAAGCCAGCACTTTCTTGAGGACACGCGCCGCTTTCGGTCTGGCTCAAGTTCATGAGTCGCTCTGCGAACCCGACGAGGCGAAGAAAAAATATCAATCCGTCATCAAGCTCGCCGGCGAAGAGTCGGCGATTGGCAAGGCGTCCGAAACAGCAATCAAGCGAATTGACAAACTGCAAGCTCAGGGATGGTTCGTCTGGTTCAAAGACAAAGAGCTCACTCCACCCGAGCCGGTTAATCCGAACCTGCCCGCGTCTCTCGATCATTTGCCAGGTCGTCCGAATCTCGAATTCGAGATTCCCGAGTCACTTTCGATGGACCTCGACGAACCGATCGAGGGCGACGCGAAAGAAGGTGCCGCGAAAGCTGAGCCAGCCAAAGATGGCGACACGAAAGATGGTGACACGAAAGATGGCGACACGAAAGATGGTGACACGAAAGATGGCGACTTAAAGGCTGAGCCGGCCAAGGACGGTGAGGCTGATACGAAGAAGCCCGCGTCGGACACTTCGCCTGAGAAACCGGCCGCGCCCGAAGGCGACGCCAACAAGCCGGCCGAAGAAAAAGCCGACGCTGATAAGCCAGCGACGAAAACGGGCGACAAAGATATTCCCTAGTCGCCTTTCTCGCACCGACTCATCGATCACAACGAGGCGGCATGCGATCTGCGCAAGACCGACATTGACGCTTCCATGACGGACTCGGAACACCAAGCCGAACCGAATCAGCAATCGTTGGATCTAGCGCCCGAGGACGCCGGCAAGCGTCTCGACGCATTCCTCGCTGAAAAGCTGGCCAATGTGAGTCGAGTCCGCTGGCGACGAGCGATTAATGACGGCCGAGTCAAAGTGAACGGGCGGAATTCGAAGGCGGCATACCGCTTGCAAGGAACCGAGACGATCTCGGCGCAGCCGCCCGAGCCAGTTGTTGAGGGCCCTCAACCCGAAGACATTCCGCTCGATGTGCTCTATGAAGACGAGCACCTTGCCGCGATCAACAAGCCGGCTGGCATGGTTGTCCATCCGGCCAAAGGGCATTGGGCCGGAACTCTAACCTCGGCGCTCGCGTTCCATTTTCAAAGCCTGAGCACCATCGGCGGCTCGACGAGACCCGGCATCGTTCATCGCCTCGATCGCGACACGAGCGGAGTCATCGTGGTCGCGAAAACGGACGCCGCCCACCTGGGGCTTGCCAGGCAATTCGAGCAGCGGACAACCGAGAAAGAGTATTGGGCGATCGTCTCCGGCAACCCGGATCGCGATCGCGACGTGATCACGGCTCCGATCGGCGCGCACCCGTATCACCGCGAACGGATGGCAATTCGAGTCGATCATTCGACTTCGCGCGACGCCGAGTCTTTTTATGAAGTGGTCGAGCGATTTCGTGGTTTCGCTTGGGTCCGCGTAACGCCAAAAACCGGACGCACTCACCAAATCCGCATTCACTTGGCCTATATCGGCGCCCCCGTGCTTTGCGACCGACTCTACGGCGGGCGATCCGAGATCCGTGTCGGGCAGCTGCTCCGCAATGACGACGCGACCTTGCTTCTCCAGCGTCAAGCGCTGCACGCTCGCAAACTCTCGATCGACCACCCGGAATCGTCTGAGCGACTCTGCTTCGAAGCGCCGCTGCCTCCAGACATCGTCTCGACGCTCGAATTCATGCGAGCGAACCGGAAATCTTGAAACAGAACGATCGTCATGTCGGCAATGCTGGTTCTTCGCCCATCGTGAATCACGACGCGGTAAGATAGCAATCGTAGAGCGAAGACCGACGCTCGCCGTCCATCTCGATCAGTGGAAAGACCTCAATGAACAACCGGCAATGGCTCCTCCTGCTCAGCTCATCTTTCATTCTCTTTTGTCTATTCGTACCGGCATCGGCAATGGGAGCCGACGGCGATCGACCGCGTTACGCGATCGCGATTCACGGCGGTGCCGGCGGCTCACCGAACAAGCTCACGCCCGAGCAAAGAAAGACTCGGCTCAAGGCGCTCGAATCCGCGCTTAAGGTCGGAGTGAAAATACTCGAGAAAGGCGGAACGAGCCTCGATGCGGTCGAGCAAGTGATTATCACGCTGGAAAACGACCCGCTATTTAACGCCGGACGCGGCGCGGTCATGAACGAGAAAGGGGAATTCGAACTCGATTCATCCATCATGGACGGTCGCGACCGAAGTTGCGGAGCGGTGGCGGCGATTCGAACGGTCAAGAACCCAATTTCGCTCGCCAGGCTCGTCATGACAGAAACCCGACACGTCCTGCTCGCTTCCGACGGTGCCGAGCAGTTTGCCGACTCGCAAAAAGTCGAACGAGTCAAGCAAGATTACTTTCGCACTCCGGCGAGACAAAAGTCGTTTGAAAAACGAAAGAGAAAGGATTCCGAGAAGGCAGTTGACGCCAAGGGGACTGTCGGCTGCGTGGTGCTCGATTCACACGGAAACATCGCGGCGGGAACGTCGACAGGTGGCCTGATGTTCAAACGATTCGGTCGAGTCGGCGATTCGCCCATCGTTGGTGCCGGGACGTTTGCCGATAACGCGACTTGCGGCGTCTCGGGAACCGGCATCGGAGAGCATTTCATTCGCAACGCGGTCGCCTTCGACGTATCCGCGAGGATGAAGTACGCCAAAGCTCCGCTTCAGAAAGCAGTCAAAGACGTCGTGCATGGCACGCTCAAGCCCGGTTATGGCGGGCTCATTGCCGTCAGCCATCGAGGCGAGATCGCGATGGAATTCAACACCGCCGGCATGTCTCGAGCAGCAGCCGACTCGAACGGTCTCTGGATCATCGAACTCGACTAATCGATGCCGACAAGATCGACCACACAGGGCTATCAACCACACAGGGCTATCAACCACACAGGGCTATCAACCACACAGGGCTCGACGGCGAGCAGAATAAAGAGAGTGACCGGTCGTCACTGAATTCGATCGGACTACGCGACGCCGGCAACGGCGAGCTGGTCATCGATGCGAATGACACCGGCACGCGTTGGCATGCGTTCAAGCAGAGCTGCTTTTCGTAGAACGAGTTGACCGTGCCGGAGAGCCGAACCGACTCGCCTTGCGCTTTGACCTCGACGCGATTGAGCGATCCGCGATTGCGATCGCGCAGATAATTGACGACTCGACGCCGAAGTTCGGCGTTTTCCATTGGTCTTGCCAGACGTGCCCTTCAGAACGAGTGAGAAAGATTGAGGACGTCCAGCGTCCCCCCACTTCCTCCATGATAGCCGCATCGCGTTGCCAGACAAGACGTTACGAGACCAAATCGCCCTCTACAGTCCAAATACAATCATTAAAGGATCGACATCCACCCTAAAAGCCCTATCCCGGAAGACCGATCACCCCAACGAGGCCGAAAAAGAATCGCCAAGACAATCATCTTCATACCTATCTTTCTTCCTCATCTTACTGCCCCCATCTTCCTTCCATCCCTATGTTTTCGCGAAGGCCGGGATCACTGCCTTGACGAGATCTTGGGCACCGAGCATTCGCGTGGCGACAAACGTCTCGCCCGCGGCAAAGCCTGCGGCGGCGCCCGCCGACATCGCGGCGCCGCGGACCCGATCGAAGACATACTCTTTGGCTGGAGGGAACTGAGTTTGGTAGCACCGGATCGAGTCGATTTTTTGCTCCATGGTGTCGCCAATGTCAATCGTCACGTGGCTCGGAAATCCTTCCAGTGTTTGTGGCTCAAAGGCCAAGCGAAAATAGAGTTGACCGGAAATCGTGTGAACTGGCAGTCCCTCGAAATGCTCGTCCCACTTCGTCAGTCGGGAATAGAAGATCGCAGCGTCGGTAATCTGCATCGCTTGCCAATGATCGGGCGAAGCCATCGGGGTTTTGTCGCCGAAGCCGATTACGAGATCGGGTCGATACTTACGAAACTCCTTCGCCAGGGCGACACGCGACTCAAACGAATCGAATAGTCGCCGATTGGGCAATTCCAATACGACTCGTTTGGCCACGCCTAAAGCGGACGCGGCCCGCTCTGCTTCGGCCAGTCGAATGTCGGGCGACGGCGAGCCGGGTGTCGGTTCGCCATCCGTGAGATCGACAATCCCAACTCGATACCCCTGCATTGCCAGCTTGGCCAGCGTGCCGCCGCAAGCGATCTCGACATCATCCGGATGGGCGCCGACCGCGATGACGTCGAGTTTCGGATAATCATCCAACAATTGGCTCACGATGAGGAACTCCTACGAGGCGAATAGAACGGCGAGACAAAGCGAGTACGGGCGACCAACTCAGCACGAAATGGAAACGCGCTTATTTGTCGCGATATGCGATCAGGAACGTCGGGTTAAGCGACTCGAGCGTCAGTCGTTCCAACTGATGTGCGCCGCGGGCCACGTTGACCATCCAGACGTCGTCTCGCCCTTTCAGCGGCTGCAAGACTTCGCGGACCGCGACGACATTCTCGAGGCTCATCACATTGGCGACAAGTGTGCCGCCGGTTTGGAGACGTTCGACCGCCATTTCGACAATGCGTTTGACTTGCCGCCCGGCACCATCAACGAATATCGCATTCGGCCGGGGCAGATTGCGCCAAGCTTCGGGCGCCTGTCCAAGCACCGAGGTCAAGTTGTTGACGCCGAATCGAAGAGCGTTGGACTTGATCAATTCATGGTCTTCCGCATCCATTTCAATCGCGTAAGCGTGGCCTTTCGCGGCGATCATGGCCGCCTCAATGGCAACGGCGCCGCTGCCGGCTCCGATGTCCCAGACAACGCTTGCCGGCCCCAGATTCATTTCGGCCAATGCCATCGCGCGAACTTCGGCCGGCGTCACCAGACCGCGTTTGGGCTGCGACTGGAGAAACATCTCGTCGGGGTTCCCGAACAACCTCTTGCCGGCCATGGCAATCGGCCGGTCGGGAAGATGCGGCTTTCGTATCAGGATCAACACATTAAGCGGCCCGAATTCCGTCTCGGCGATCTCTGCCAGGTCCCCTTTCGTGACTCGCTCATCCGGCGCGCCGAGATCTTCGCAGACATAGGCAGTGAAGTAATCGATACGGCGGTCGAGCAAAGCTTGGCAGACGACCGACGGCGGCGAGGCCTCGGTGGTGAACAGCCCCACTTTCTCTGCCGTTCGGATTCGTTCGACCACGCGGTCGATTCCCTGCGTCGCCAAGTTGCTGAGGTAGGCTTCGTCCCAACTTTCCTTCACGCGGGCAAACGCGAGCTGCATGGTGCTGACATGGGGCAACACCTCAAAGCGGTCCTTGCCCAAGCGTTCGCAGAGAAAGCGAGCCGTGCCGTAGAACAGCGGATCACCGCTGGCCAGAACAACGATGCGTCGAGCACGGTGCTCTTCAATCTGGCCGACAATCGAATCCAAGCTGACGCCGATCGGGATTCGTTTCGCCTCTGTCTCAACCGCATTGAGACAAGCCGCAGGGCCAATCACCAGCTCTGCGTCGTTGACGACTTGACGCGCAGTGGAAGTCAGTCCTTGGGTGCCGTCATCGCCAACACCGACAATATAGATCCGGTCCTCACTGGCCACCGCGGTCCCCTTGCGTTGATGTGCTTTGCAAACTTGTCTGGAGCGATTGTAACGGGCGAGGCGAAATCTCGCGGCAACCGAGCTCTGTATTATGACAAAAAAAGGCTCGCCATATGACGAGCCTTTTTCTGATATTAGTTACACAGCAACGCTTAACTAAGCCTGGAATGAACTTCCACATCCGCAAGTGCGAACGGCAGTGGGATTGTCAAACTTGAATCCGCGTTGTTCGATCGATTCGTGCCAATCGACGACCGTGCCATCAAGGTACAGAGCGCTCTTCTTGTCGACGACGACGTCAACGCCATGGAACGTGTACTTGTGGTCTTTCGAGACATCGAACGTCTCGTCGAAACCGAGCGAGTAGGAAAACCCACTGCAACCGCCGGCGACGACGCCGATTCGCAAAAAGCTATTTGCCTCATAGTTGCCCGATTCCTTGACGCGAGCGACTTCTATGGCCGCAGTTTCGGTCAGCATGACTGCCATCTGATATAGCTCCTGAGTCAGTTTGCATACAAATCAAGCTCTTACCCTATATTATCGCCACATTCAGCGAAAGGTGAAGAGTTGAAATTGAGAGTTTCCCGTCGTCTTGAGCTCGATTGACGCGCTATCCGCCAAGCATTCTCAGCTTTTTTACCGTCCGAGCGAGCAACTCGACCGCGAAATCGACCTCTTCGTCCGAATTGAATCGGCCCAAGCCAAATCGCAAACTAGAGCGTGTTCGATCGTCACTCAGCCCGATCGCTCGCAACACATGGCTCGGCTCCGGGTCAACCGACGTACAGGCGCTTCCGCTCGAAACCGCCAGGTCGCCCATGCTCATCATCAGCGCCTCGCCGTCGACTCCGCCGAAACTGCAATTGAGGTTGCCCGCGACGCGCAGGTCTCGCTCGCTCAGATCCGGGCCATTGAGACCGACGCCGACGCCTATCTCGCCACAGAGACCTTCGAACAGCCGGTCCCGCATGGGGCCGACGCGATCCGCTTCATGCGAGAGCTCGTCGACGGCGATTCGCATGCACTCACCGAAACCAACAATGCCGGAAACGTTCAACGTGCCGCTACGACGACCGCTCTCTTGCCCCCCGCCTTCGAACAACGCCCGCAGTCGAACGGGAGGCCGTTGGCGTTGGACGTAAAGCGCGCCAACTCCTTTGGGGCCATATACCTTGTGGGCGGAGAGACTCATCAAATCGACGCCCATCGCCTGGACGTCGATTCCGATCTTGCCCGCCGCCTGGGTTGCATCACAGTGAACGAGCACGCCGCGTTCATGGCATGCCTGCACGATTTCGGCTAACGGCTGAATTACGCCAATCTCATTGTTAACAAGCATCACCGAGACAAGCAGCGTGTCATCGCGGACGGCGTCGGCAACTCGTTGGGGGTCGAGCCAGCCGACAGGGTCCGAGTCGCCTTCGCTCGCGACGTCAAGCAATTGGACTTCAAACCCATTGCGAGACAATCGCCGCAGCGGATCAAGGATCGCCTTGTGCTCGGTCGTCACCGAAATGAGATGATCGCCCGGTCGCCGATCACGATCGGCGAGGCCGCGCAGCGCCAAGTTGTTGCTCTCGGTTGCACCGCTGGTGAACACGATTTCTCGAGTCGTGGCGCCAATTGCGTTCGCCACTTGGTCTCGAGCTTTGTCGACGGCCTCTTGCGCCGCCCAACCGTAGGCGTGGCTCGTGCTGCCTGCGTTTCCGTACACCTCCGTCCAAAAGGGGGCCATCGCCTGAACAACCCTCGGATCGACGCGCGTCGTCGAGTGGTTGTCCATGTAAACTGGTTTTGAAACGGCCAAAGAAGTCGTCTCCTGGGCGAGGCTAACACGTCGCGTGAATGGAACCGGGGCAACGCTCCGCCTCAAGAAAGCAACTTGAGCACGACGGAAAGTCGGCGAACCAAGCGCCTCGTGCGCGAGCGAATCGAGATTTCATTGCTGCGATGAATTACCCGTAAAGCGCTTTCAGGCAGATTTGCGACCACGTCTCAAACGAATCGATTTCATTCAGTATCGCGTCGACGGAAACAAAACCTGACTCGGCGAGATCTTCCTCCCGCGATTGAACGACCGGTTCCTGCAAATCAAAAACGTGAACGACGCCCAGATGCACTCGCCCGACTTCCGTCTCGTCATCGTTGATGAGTCCTACGCATTTTGATGAATACGTCGAACCGATGTTCACCTCTTCCGCCAGCTCGCGTCTCATTCCTTCGTCGTATGGCGACTGACCGGCAACCACGTCATCGACGCAAATATGGCCGCCAACTCCGATGCTTCGCTTTCGCCGAAGCCTCTTCTCGCCCTGCCCCGAGCCGCGAGTGTATGCAAACAGCCGAACCTCGTTGCTTGTATCGACATGTTGAAAAACGACGTAGGGAATCAACTGCTTGAACGAGGGATCCTCTTCCATCTCGGCGCGCGGCCGGTAGCTGGCGTGTTCAGCCTTCAACAGCTCGGACAGGTAGTTTTCGGTGTCGGGGTGAAACCCCTGAAAGTATCCCAGATCATTGAGCAGCGACGCTGGCACGACCAATACGCGTTCGGTTTCGACAGTCGACATATTATCCTCCGGATGATTGCGATCGACACACGGCGCACCCAATGCAGTTGAATACCATGCCCGATTGGCTTGCACGAATAGCTTTCGAAAGGCGCCTCGTTTGGCGGACCGACAGTATAGATGCTCGTCAGCCCGGTATCGACCGGCGCCAGACATCGTCCGGCGCGAGAACGCGAGATCCGAAAGCGACACAACCGTTTTACGATTGAATCGCGGCGGCAGTCAGCAGAAAAGCCTTGGCGCACTGGCCGATCCCGGGGCAAGAGCTCTCTCGAGGCCCAGCGACGTTGAGGACTCGCACTCCGTTCGCCTCAAGCCAGCGAAAGAACTCGGCCATCTTTCGCGATTCTGCCGAATTCGAGTTCGATTCCGAATCCGTCGCAAGCTCAAGTAGATCGATGGCCATGAGCGGACGGCCGTCGCGTCGAGCTAGATCAGCGGTCAGGAGCGTACCACCGGTTAGTTTCCGGCGGAAGAGAATCAACGTCGCATCCGAATCAACGACGTTTTTCTCAGTACGAATTGGGTAATGAGAACTGGTTGTTTCCATCAGCTGAAATCGACTGGGAATCTGGCCGTTCTCGGCCTTTCGCCCCGCCGGACACCAACCGCCGTGCGGAATTCCCAATTCAATCGCCGCGTCTAGCGCGGCTTGATCGACTCCGGTTTGGCCGCCGGAGACCAATCGCAGCAGCCCGAGCTCTTGCCTCATTCACCGTCTCGTGTTGGGTTCGTTCGTCAAGAGAAAACTGAGCCACGCGACCGCAATGCAATGCGGCGGCTTTCCTTGGCATCAAGAAAGTAATACGCTAAACAAGTGGCGACAATCCAGGACGCGTCCGTGCGTCCTAGTCGGATCGTCGCGCGCGGTGAGGAGGGGTAACGGACCCCCTCACCGTTGGTTCGCGGCTCGCGGCGTCAATGCCCCGAGCCCGCGGAAAGCAAGCATGGATGTTGGGTTCCTTCACGCTGTGGCCTTAAGTGGAGGAACCCGCTTCCGCGCCAGGCGAACCATTTACCCTGTGTGCTCTTCATGCCCCTCCGTCTCGCTTGTCTCTGATCATCTTGGCCACTTAGACGACAGGTTGTGAGAGCGTCCAGCCCCCGTCGAGTCACTGCGAATCGACTGCGATTCGGACGGTCCGCTCGGCCGAAATGCCTGTTCGGCAATCTCGTCGAATCGCATTTGGTTGCTGTCCAAATAGCCTTCCCACCGACTTCGCTCCCAAACCTCGATGTGGTCGTGGACGCCGAGCACAACGATTTCACGTTGAATGTTCGCCCAGCGAACTAGCTCCGCCGGCAAACGAACTCGACCCTGACGATCCAAATCGACTCGATGCGCCTGCGCGTAAAACAGACGACTAAACGCGCGGACATCGGTCTCATTGGGTGAATGACCTCCCAATCGACCGCCAATCTCAGATAGGACTGACTCGGGATAGAGGGCCAATGAGCCATCGGTTCCCGGCGTCAAGAACATCGGCGGAGCAACTTGACCAGAACGATCGCTTCGCCCGCCTTTCGAGCCCGCTCCAAGTTCTTCCGAGCTCGCTTTGGTCTCCAAAGTCTCAACGTTCGTGTTTTGCAATGCGTCGCGTAGAGGTTTTGGTATGGAGAACCTGTGTTTCTCGTCGAGCGTTCGGCTATACGTTCCGGTCAACAACATCTCATGCCACTCTTTACCACTGCGACCCATTTTCGCCCAAGCATACCCACGAGCGCCCCGCGGTCAACACGGAACAATCAACTCTTGTCGCGTGCCCCAATCGTCAATCTGACGTAGATCTTTAATGTGAGGCGACTTCCGGCCATTTGACGACAAGAAACAAAATTCAGAATCGGTTTTCGCGGCGACAATTCGTCGGTAAACCGGGCCGAGTAGGGTAGATGGGTTTTCGCCGAAGCAAGAATCGTTCGACTTATCAAACGCGCTTCAGTCGACCCCGAAAGCCGAACCCGTAGCGCAAGGCATTTTTCACAAACGACTTACGACTCAGTCGCAAGGTTGCCAAAAAGCGTTTCAAATTGGCTGACCATTTCAGAAAGCGAAAAATGCTTGAGAATTCGAGCCTGATTGGCTCGACCCAACGCGTCTCTCGCCCCTCTGTCTTCAACAAGTTGAGTGAGCCTCGATCGCCACGGATCGCACTCGCCAAAAGGAAGCATCTGGCCAGCGCTCGACGGTCCCAACAAATCGCTTACGCCCTCCGCTTCGCAGCACAACACAGCCTTGCCTTGCCCCATCGCTTCCATCACCACATTGGGCATGCCTTCCCATCGAGACGGCAACAACAGCAGGTCGCTTGCCGCAATAATTGCTCGAGCGTCAGGCCGCCACCCTAAGAGCTTGATCCGCTCGCCGAGGCCCTGCGAGGTAATCGAGTCGGTGAGCCGGTCGCGCTGCGGTCCATCGCCGACGATTAGCAGATAACAATCATCACCTTCTGGAAGCAGCGACGAGGCATTTTCGATCAGCCAGTCGAATCCCTTTTGTTCGTGCAACCTTCCAACACACACGAGCAAAGATGCTGTGTCGGGCACCTCCAAGCGTTTTCGATCGATCGGCTCAACCGGCGACGCGTCGACTCCGTTGGCTATGACTTGCAGCTTTGCCTCCAGAATGCCTCGTTCGAGCATGAAGTCGCGGACCGACTCGCTCACACAAACGACACGGTTGGCCCGCCGGCTAATCCGTCGTTCGATCCAGCTCCTCCATCTGCGAGGATCTGCAACTCGAATTCCCAACGAAAGAGGAATACCAAGTCGGTTCGCGGCTTCACCGCCAATCACGTTGGCGTGAAACAAAAAGGTCTGAACAACCGCCGGCTGCTCTGACTCCAGCCAAGCACGAGCGGCGGATCGAGCGATCCAAAACTGTCTCAGCCCCTTGGCATGGGCGAATTGAACCGGGACATCATGAGCTTCAAGCTTTTTCAGGAGATCGTCTTTGGGCGGAGACGGCGGGGGCCCAAGTGAGAACACAGTCGGTTGGAATCTGGCTGGATCGAGGCCGCAGGCGATGTCGCAAAAACGTTGCTCGGCCCCCCCGAGCTGCAACTCAGTAATCATCATCGCGACGCGGATTCGTTCGTGGTCCGTTGTGTCCTGCAAGACTCGCCTTTCTGGCTCTCTCGAATTCAGTCACGTTGTTTACCGGGCCCCGCGTCTACCGGGGTCGGACCGAATGGCTTTTGCGCTTACACTTGCCATCTGCCGGAGGACGGGCTGCGCCGGCATGATATACGTTGGAACGTGGGTTATCGACAAGCCAAGTTTGCGAACCGTCGCGGCTTGTCCTACTCATCTTTCAACGCGCCGCGCGTTGGCGTCGACCACATCAGTTTTTCCTCGGGCTCCACTTCAATTTGCCATAGTTCAACAATGTCTGAAATCGACGGTTACGACTACACCTATCCGAGCGAATTGGTCGCCCAGGAGCCATTGGCTCAACGAGGCGATTCGAGGCTGTTGGTGGTGCGTCGCTCGGACCAATCATTGCATCATAGTCACATTCGCGATTTGTCAGAGTGGATTCGCCCGAACGATTGCATCATTCTCAACGACACGCGAGTCCTACCGGCTCGGCTGGTCGGTCGCCGCGCCGCAACGGGCGGCAAATGGACCGGTCTGTTCCTCCGGGCGGATGACCAAGGTGCCTGGTTGGTTTTGGGAAAGACAAGGGGAAAGTTGTCGCCCGGCGATGTGATTACCTTGCAGGATCCGGTCGGTCGAGCCGTGCTGGGATTGCACTTGCTTTGCCAAGTCGAGGGCGGAGCATGGGCGGCGAGGCCCGATCGCGACGGCGAACCAGCCGAACTTTTGGCTGAGGTTGGCCGAGTTCCGTTACCGCCCTACATCCGCAAGGGTGAAATGCGGGACACCGATGTCCAGCGATACCAAACCGTTTTCGCTGAGCAGCCGGGCGCGGTTGCCGCGCCGACAGCCGGACTACACTTCACCACAACGCAACTGGATGAGCTAGCTCGAGCCGGCCATTCATTCGCCAAGACGACCCTTCATGTCGGCATCGGGACGTTTCGGCCTGTCGTTGCGGATCGCTTTGACGACCACAAAATGCACAGCGAGTGGTGCCAAGTCACCGAGCCGGCGGTTCAGACGATCAATGAAGCGCGCGCTGCTGGCGGACGCGCCATTGCGGTAGGAACGACGGTCGGGCGAGTACTAGAGACCGCTTCGCAAGACGGCATGTTGGCACCCTTCGCTGGCGAAACCGACCTGTTCATCCGGCCAGGTTTCGAATTCCGTACGGTCGACGCGCTGCTTACCAACTTCCACTTGCCCCGCAGCACGCTGCTCGTTTTGGTCCGAGTCTTTGGTGGTGACGAGTTGCTCAAACGCGCCTATGCCGAGGCGATCCAAGAAGGCTATCGCCTATTTTCTTACGGCGATGCCATGCTAATTCTCTGAGTCGCGAAACCGGGCGACTACTGAAGGCCCGTTTTTCGAGCGGAGCGAACTGAGCCGGTCTCGGTTGCTGACTCGCCGATCGTGGCGGGCGAGACGGGTGAGCCAGAGGGCTTGCGGACCGGCACGGTCTTGCCAGGGTCGGGAATCGAAAGTTCGCGTCCGCCGTCGCTAGGATTCACGTGGTCGGGGTCGGGGAGCAGAAAACTCTTCGCAGGAGTATCGCCCGGTCGTGGAGCGAGAGATTCAGTGGCCGGAGAGACGTTGGGAAACCGCGCGCCGCCATCCTGCTCGATCGTCGGCTGTCGGGGAACTTGATTCCCGCCTTGCCGCTGGTCATCCACCGCATCAATCCTGACGTCGATACGGGGTCCCGCGTCTCGAGTCAGCCGCCCGTAGAGCACGGCGAGCGAGATTGCGAGGAGGACCCCCACAACGCCTACGCCGATCCTGGTTTCCTTACCCATCGTGCTTCGATTCCTCAAACGAAATTGCCGAGTGCCTTCTCGATCAGGCCATGTCTCGACGCTCGGCGACCCGCAATTTGGCGCTCCGGCTGCGCGGATTGCGAATCAACTCCGCTTGATTAGGGCGAATCGGCTTTTTCGTCAAGACGTTATATCGTTCATCGTCACGAAACGCCCGTTTCACCTGACGATCTTCCAGAGAATGAAAACTTATCACCGCAACTCGACCAGTTGGCACCAACACATCCGGTATTCGTTGCAGTGCTAGCTCGAGTGAATTCATTTCCTCGTTGACTGCGATTCGCAATGCTTGAAACGTCCGTGTGGCCGAATCAATCTTGCCGCTCTTGGGGACGCAACGCCTGACAAGCTCCGCGAGTTGGCGCGCTGTCTCGATGGGCGAAGATTTGCGGGATTCGACGATTCGGCGGGCGACTCGGCGGCTGTATCGTTCTTCGCCATATTGATAAATCAAGTCGGCCAGGTTCTTCTCGCTCAAATGATTTACCAGTTCGCTCGCCGAACTTCCCTCGCTAATGTCAAAACGCAGATCGAGCGGGCCGTCCGAATCAAAGCTGAAGCCTCGTTCGCGGTCTTGCAACTGGTCGCTTGAAAGCCCCAGATCCAACACGATGGCGTCTGCGGGCGGCCAATCCAACTGACGCAAGACCTCGGGAATCTCTGTAAAATTGGCTTGGCACATCTTCACCGGCGGATCATCCCAGCGGCTCCTCACTCGGGCAACCGCGAGAGCGTCACGATCCATGGCGACAACACGGCCTGGATCCGCCGCCTCCGCGAGACGTAACAGGTGCCCGCCGCCGCCGAGTGTCCCATCGACGACCACGGCGCCCGGCTTGACTTCGAGCCAGTCGAGCACCTCGTCGAGCAGGACCGGGACATGCACGGTCGGTGTCGGCTCGGGACTGTCATCATCCATCGTTTAAGATCGCAACAGGTCAAGGTAGGGATTGTATTTCTTTTCGTGGCCAATCGTGGTCGGCTCACCATGCCCGGTCAAGACGATCGTGTCGTCGGGAAGAGCAAAGAGTTTTTCGCGAATCGAGTGACCGAGCGTCGCTGGGTCGCCGCCGGGGAAGTCGCTTCGCCCAACGCTTTCGCGAAACAACACGTCACCGCCAAACACAATCCAGGGACTAAACTGCTTGCAGATAAACACAATGTGGCCCGGCGAATGGCCCGGCGTCTCCAAGATATCCATCGAGACACCGGCGGCCTCGTAGCAGTC
Organism: uncultured Pirellulaceae bacterium; assembly: GCA_964567745.1. Taxonomy (GTDB): domain Bacteria; phylum Planctomycetota; class Planctomycetia; order Pirellulales; family Pirellulaceae; genus CAZMNY01. The sequence goes on from CAZMNY010000002.1 coordinate 176,632, forward strand.
GCCTTCGGCTAACAGTCGATCCGCTGGCGGGCTCGTTAGCCCCAACCCAAACATCGAGGACAGGTTGGCGTCCGCGTCCTCCAACATGAAGGCGTCGCCGTGACCGATCACGATCGGTGCCTCTGGCCAGCGGCGTTTTGCCTCGCCGTTCCCGGCAATATGATCGGCATGGCCATGCGTGTTTAGAATTGCCACAGGACGCAAGGAGTTGCTGGCGATCCACTCAATTAGCGACTCCATGTCGAGCCCGGGATCAACGACAAAGCAGCGTTTGTCACCAATCAAATGGGCAACATAGGCATTTTCCGCAAACAATGGCGAAACAATGGTGTGAAATCGAAGTTCGGCCGCGGGAGGCTGGGGTGTGTTCATGGTGTGACAGATTTGATTCGCAACCGAAATTGACGGGCTACAGAATACAGGGAACAATGGTGCGAGAGTATTCGTTCTTGGTCGAGTTGGCGCCCTGGGAAAGGAATACCAAATCGGATGATGATTTTAATTGTCGGTACTGTTTACGGCGATATTTACAGAAGACACGTACGAAGACGCTACAGCAGACACTATTAAATCGAAATACGCCACCGGCCCACAACGGGCTACGTTCCTTCTAACTCATTTGCCCACCACAAGATATCGCGCATGGCAATGAGAAAACTGGCGTTTCAGGCGCGGGATTTGCGAGACAATTCGTGTTTGGTCGGGATGCCAAGCCACTCAGGACAGGGATAGCTGCCGGGCCGATCGGCCTCGCGGCAAAGTACAAAGGAGTTCCGGATGAGCAAGGGAAATGAAAACAAGGCCATGGGACGTCGCGCTTGGTTGCAAGCCGCCTGTTTTGGCGCCGCGGCATTCGGAGTGGCTGACGTTTGGGGGCAAGCTCCACAGGACGGACTCAAGCAACCCGTATTTCGTGTTGCGAAGCGAGGCGGGGTGCCGGTCAACAATAAGCCGAGCCCGCTCGATCCAGCTCTCAAGATGGCCGAAGATGGCTTGGCGGCAAGTCGAGCCAAGGTGTTCGACTACACCTGCAAGATAGTCAAGCGAGAGCGAATCAACGGCAAGGTCGGCAATGTCGAGACGATGGAAGCCAAGATCCGCAATCACAAAGACGTCAATGGTCGCGTCACACCATTCAGTGTCTATCTGAATTTCAAGGCGCCGAAGTCAATCAAGGGCCGCCAAGTGCTCTACACAGCGGGTGCCAACAATGGCAAGCTCTTGGCGAAAGAGGGTGGCAATCTGCGACTGTTACCGGCAGTCTGGCTACGGCCCGAGGGTCCGATCGCGATGCGAGGCCAACTTTATCCGCTGACCGAGATCGGCATCGAAAACCTGATGGCAAAGCTGATCGAGCGTGGCACTAAAGAAAAGAAAATTGGCGGGTGTGAAGTCACGATCCGCGGCGGCTACAAAGTCAACAAGCGACTTTGCACACTGATCGAATTGAAGCGCCCGACCAAAGGCCCCAAATTCGATTTCCATCTCGCTCAGATTTTCGTCGACGAGCAACTCCAAATGCCGATTCGCTATGCCGCCTACGATTGGCCACACGCGCCCGGCGCCAAACCCGAGGTGATGGAAGAATACACGTATCTCGACGTCGAGCTTAACAAGGGACTGAATAACAAAGACTTTGACCGTAAGACATACGGTTTCTAATCGCCGATTCCAGTCGAGCCCGCAACGGCCGATGTGATCAACGGTCGGCAAACGGTTACAATACAAGCCTCGCAGCCCAAGTCCCAACTAGGACGGATTCGCTGCGAGGCTTTTTTGTTGATCGGTTGAGAAATTGGCGAAGGATTGGATATGGCCGAAGCCCACGTCGAGCCGAATCGAACAACTCAACCCGATTCGCTACCAGCGACTCGCCGCACGACACTGCTAGGGCGAATCGGTTGGCTTACCCGACGCGGCTTGCTTATCTATTTGGTGCTCATTTTGCTACTTCGATTCTTGGAAAACTCGCTCGTCTATCCGGCACCAACTGCGGCCGTGCGCTGGCGGGAGTCCGAATGGCTCGAGTACGAAGACATTCGCTTTTCCGCAGCCGATGGCGTCGCCTTGCACGGGCGGTATGTCGCACCCGATCGACCTCGCGGGTTTTTACTCTATTGCCACGGCAACGGCGAAAACGTCTCCGACCAGGCGGAGCTGATGGGCATGCTTCGCGATGACTACGAATTGGCCGTGTTCGCTTTCGATTACCGAGGTTACGGGCAGAGTGAGGGTTCGCCGAACGAAACGGGAGTCCTACTGGATGGCGAGGCAGCTTATGCGTGGTTGTGTTCACGAGCCGCGAGCACGAACGCGAGCGGCGCCAACTCGCCTCACATCGTCGTGATGGGCCGTTCGCTCGGCGGCGCCGTGGCCGTCGATATCTCGGCCAAGAACATCGTTCAAGGTCTCATCCTCGAGAATACGTTCTCCTCAATGCCGGACACGGCGGCGAAACTTTACCCTTGGGCGCCGGTCCACTGGTTGATGAAAAACCGATACAATTCCGCCGACAAGATCTCCAATCATCTGGGGCCGCTGTTACAGACTCATGGACGTCAGGACAGAATGATCCCGATCGAATTGGCCCACAAGCTGTTCAACGCTTCGAATTCGAAAGACACGACCTTTGTCGAATCCAAGTTTGGTTCGCACAACGATCGACCCGGCCAAGAATACTACGATGAAATGGAAGCCTTCTTCCGGCGGGTCCTTGCCGGTGAGCCTTCAACGTCAGCAGAACACATCGAGACGGCGGAATAGCTGATGAACTTGAGTTCATTCTACGACTCACCGACGGACGAAGATCCAACGCAACACGAGCGGCCGGAAGATGAGACGAGACGGCGTCTTCGCCGAGTCGCGAATTATCAGAGGTTGGTTCTTTGCGGTGCCGCTGGCCAACTATTTGCGATCGCTCTCGTTGTGCTCGACTATTTTGATTTTTTCCAATTGCCCGATTTAGTGCAGACCGTCGGCTTGGTCTTTCTGGCCGCTTCGGCCGTGTTCAACGGAGCAGCCGTCTTTCTCACCCGACGCGAATTTGCCGCGGGCGTTTCGATGTGGGTCTATACGGTGCTCGCTGTTGTACCCGTATTCAGCCTCGTCATTTTGGGCATCACCAACATCGCCGCGACCAGCTTCTTGCAGGACAACGACATTCGCGTTGGCGTCCTCGGTGCCGATCCCGGCCAACTGCCCTAACCGTGCCCGCCCTAGTCGTTCTCGCCCTAACCGTTCCTGCCCAATCTCCTCTGTCATGAGCGGCGACGGAAGCTGCCGGTACACTGGACTCTTCTCATCGAATTCGAAACGCAAGAGAAATCATGACTGAGACGCCATCGATTCGCTGTGCGGCCGCGCAGTTTCAACACACGCCCGGCGACCGAGCTCGCAATCTTGAAATCATGGACGGAATGGTTCGAGACGCCGCAGCCAAAGGCGTTCAACTGCTTGTCTTTCCGGAATGCTGCATTTCGGGCTACTGGCATCTTCGCAACCTTTCGCGCGAACAACTGCTTGAACTTGCCGAGCCGGCATTCGAAGGCCTCAGCGGGCAACGACTCATGCAGTGGGCGAAAGAATTTCAAATGACCGTCGGCGGCGGGATTGTCGAATTGGATGACAATGGCGATCTCTACAACACTTATGTCGTGGCGATGCCCGACGGAAGATTCGCCAAGCATCGAAAACTGCACTGCTTTATCAATGCCGAGATGAAGTCGGGCGACGCCTACACCGTTTTCGATACGCCGCAGGGCTGGCGCGTGGCGGTCTTGATCTGCTACGACAACAACATCGTCGAAAACGTGCGAGCCTGCGCCTTGGCGGGCGCAAAACTGTTGCTCGCTCCTCATCAAACCGGCGGCTGCGATTCAGGCAGCCCGTTCGCCATGGGAGTCGTCGAGCGAGCGCTCTGGGACAATCGAGAGGCCGATCCGGAGGCGATCGAGGCGGAGTTTAAGGGCGACAAGGGGCGAGGTTGGTTGATGCGATGGCTTCCCGCACGAGCCCACGACAACGGCATGTTCCTCGCCTTCAGCAATGGCGTCGGCCTGGATGACAACGAAGTCCGCACCGGTAACGCCATGCTGCTCGACCCCTACGGCCGAATTCTTGACGAGACCTGGGCGGCCGGCGATGCATTAGTCGTCGCCGAATTGGACCCCAGCCTGCTCGCCACCTCGACCGGCCAACGATGGATGCGCGCCCGCCGACCGGAACTCTACCATCCACTCACCCAATCGACCGGTGCCGAAGAAGACACCCGCGCCGTCCGCTTTGAACATCTCGATTAGCGGACTAAACGATGCGCGATCTACTCACTCACGGGCGTCACTCGATCGTCTCGTCGCTGGTTGACGGCGGCAGCTGAGCGGGGAAGGCCATGGTGAAGGTGCTGCCGACTCCGACTTTGCTCACGACATCGATGTAGCCGTGATGCTCGCGCATGATTTTCTGGCTGACCGGCAAGCCAAGACCGGTGCCTCGATTGCCTTTGCGAGATTCAAACACGGAAAAAATCTTGGGCATGTCGTCGTCGGAGATGCCTTGTCCGTTGTCAACAACGACGATCAAAGATTCATCGACATCCGTTGAATGGGTCGTCGAAACAACCACTCGGCCTTCCTCAATTTTTTCACAGGCATCGACAGCGTTTGAGACAACGTTCAGCACGGCTCGATGCATGGCGTCCGCGTCAAACATCAAGGTGGGCATCGACTCGTCCGGCTTCCACTCAAGCGTCACATCGTTCTCGTCCGCGCGGACCTGCACTAGTTCGATGACATCGCCAACAAGCTCGTTCAAATCGGCGGGCTCCATCAGCGGATCCCGTTCCTTGCTGAAGCTGAGCATGTCCATCACGAGGTTCGAGATCTTCTCTTGGTTTCGATCGACAATTCCCCAACCCTTGCGAACAATCTCGTTTTCACCGTTCTTCAATCCCTCCTCGATCAAAAAACTGCCTCCCCGAATTCCCTGCAGAATATTCTTGATATGGTGCGACAACGTGGCGATGGTCTGCCCGACCGCCGCGAGCCGTTCGGCTTGCAGCATGGCTGAATAGTACGAGGTGTCTTCGACAGCCAAAGCCGCTTGATGGGCGATGGCAACCATCAGTTTGAGGTGTTCCGTTGTGAATCGATTACTCTCGGTGGACGCATCGCTGGGCGGCGTATAGGTGTCGATGTAGATCACGCCGACGACGTCGTAGCGACCCTGCATCGGGACGCAGATCGCTTCGCGAACTCCCATCGTTACGATGCTGGCGCCGGGATCCCAACGCTCGTCGCCTTGAGCGTCGCTGGTCAGAACGCCTTCATTCTGCTCGGTGACATAGTCGAGTATCGTGCGGCTGATGAGGATCTGCTCTGTCGGAGCTTCGCGATTGCGATCAAGTCGGGCCGATGGAGTCAGCTCGTGAGACTCCGAATCGAAAAGCATGACACAGCCGCGATCGGCCTCCACCCACTCGAATATCAGCTCGAGAATCCGCCGCAACAACTCATCGATATCGAGCGTGTGACTTACGGCGAGCGCCGTTCGATACATCACCTGCAGATTGCTTCGAGCTCGCGCGAGCCAGGGGCTTTCGACCGCGTTGCCGTCGAAAATCTGACTCCCCTCGGCTCGAGTGATCGACTTGACGATCCGCGATTCGTTCTTGATATCAGCGGCACCAACGATGCCGACGCCGGAGAGCGACGGGTCAGGCACTTCGCCTCCCGTGTAGATCATCAGAGTCGATCCCAGCAGCACTCGATCGCCGCTGCGCAGTCGATGCTCTTCAACGCGGAAGTCGTTGACAAAACTGCCGTTGGAGCTCTTCAAGTCCAACAACCAAAAGATGCCGTCGCGGTTGGAAATCTGGGCGTGACGTCGCGAGATTTCGGTGTCTCGCAGCTGAATTCCGGTCCCGCTTTCACGGCCCAACGTCAGACCATCAGCAAGCTCGTAGCGCTTACCTTGATCCCGACCGCGAATCACAAAAAATGATGCCATGTGCGACCGTCCAAGCGGGGGTCATCCAGATCATCGGAAGCCGGCGTCGCCGCGAAGAATTTCGCCGCCTATCGCTCCGCTGTCCGCTCAACCAAGGACTCAATCTTACGGATCAAGGGGCCATAATGGTAGGGCTTGGCGAAACGCGTCGTTTGTCGCGAGCTTGAAGCGGGTCGATAAAGCGAGGCCAAAATCACGAGCTCGCCGCCATTGCGAGTCGAATACTCGTGAAAACGCAATTCGGCACCATCGTCCTTGACGTTGGCTCGCTCGCTTTGCGGCTCTTCGGCATCGTCGCGGCTGAAGACGATCACTCGAGGCCGATGTTGTTGAGCCAAGCAATATCCCTCATCCGGCTCCTCCGCCTCGAAGATCCGCAGGCCACGATTCTCCAAGACCGTGCGGAGCACCTCGCGCGAGTCCGCGGAGTGGTCGACTATGAGAACCGAGTCAGTCAGTTGCGTAGGACATTGGAATTCAGCGGACAAATGTGCACCTCCTTGTGCATCTCATCGTCGCCTTTCGCACCCGCGAAAGTAGCGTATTTCGTCGCCTATTTGCTAACTATTGAGGTGAAGAAGGATATCGATCTCGGCGTTTTGTGTCAAAACGAGTTTTTCCAGCCCTTGGCGCGGTTTTGCGAGCCTCGTTCGCTTGACGGGCGGCGGCTGAAGATCAAGAATTGAGCCCTCTAAGCGCGTCGAGGCCTAGCGGAATTGCATTGGCGACAATCAGGACGCGACCACGAGTCGAATCTCGATCATTTTGCAATCTAACCAAGGAATCACTTATGCCAAGTTCTCGCCTGTTATGTATTCTCAGCCTGGCAGTCGCGCTTCTTCCGACCGCCTATCTGGTCGCCGAAAACAACTCAAATGAAGCGATCGAAATGCGTCTCAAGCGTGACGCCACTGTACTCGCTTCCGACAAACTCAAGGGGCGAGGCCTTGGAACAGATGGACTGAATGAAGCCGCCGAATATATCGCCGCGGAATTCAAGCGACTCGGATTCAAAACGGACCTGTTCGACGGCAGCCCGTTCCAGAAATTCAAAGTCAAGACCGGCTCGAAACTCGTCGGCGACGACAATAACTGGCTCAGCCTTTCTGCGCCGGAAAGCAAAGACGCGACTCGAGTTGCTGCAGGCGATACGCTTACCCCGCTGGCGCTCGGCGGATCAGGTACGGTCGAGGGCGAGGTCGCCTTTGTTGGTTACGGAATCACAGCGCCGAAACTCGAATTCGACGAATACGCCGATGTCGACGTCAAGGGCAAGGTCGTGATCATGATTCGCAAGGAGCCGCAGCAGCAAGACAAGAATAGCAAACTCGCCGGCGCTCGATCTTCTCAGCACGCATTCTTTACAACCAAGATCAATAACGCAGCAAAACACGGCGCGGCCGCGGTAATCATGGTCAACGACGAACTGACTCTGAAACAATCGCGGGCCAACGCGTCGACGACGATTGAAAAAGCGACGAACGCTTATCTCAAAGCGGGACTCGATTACGCCAAACAAAAGGAAGCGGGCAAGTCGCCAGACCCAGCAAAAGCAGCCGATTCCCTGGCGAAACTTGCGGGGCTCGTCGAAGCCGCCCGCAAGCGGCTCGACGCCGACCACGATCAACTGATCACCTTCACAGGCGCCGGTGACAACGAAAACAACCCCACCATGCCCGTGTTTTTCTGCAAACGCGCGTTTGTGCAAGAGGCAATTAAGAAAGCGACCGGACAATCGCTGTCGGAAATCGAAGCGGGCATTGATAAAGAATTCAAACCTCGCAGCCAATTGCTCAAGGGCTGGAAAGTCGCCTGTGACGCGAAAATTTCTCGAGAGCAAACTGAAATCAAGAATGTCATCGGCGTTCTAGAAGGCGAAGGCCCTCACGCCGAAGAGACGATCGTGATCGGCGCCCATTACGACCACCTCGGCATGGGCGGCCGCGGATCGCTCGCGCCTTGGACGAAAGAGATCCACAACGGCGCCGACGACAACGCCTCCGGCACGGTGACCATGCTGGAAATCGCTCGCCATTTCGCCGCTCAAGAAAAGAAGCCTTTGCGCCGTATCGTGTTCATGGCGTTCACCGGCGAAGAACGAGGATTGTGGGGAAGCGCCCACTACACGCGCAACCCGAGATTTGCCTTGAAAGATACGATTGCCATGTACAACCTCGACATGGTCGGACGCCTGACGAACAACAAGCTCAAGCTGCAAGGCACCGGAACTGCGGCCGAGTTTGATGCACTCGTCGAGGATCTCAATAAGAAGTACAAGTTTGCTCTGGAGAAAGATCCAACCGGTTTCGGCCCGAGCGACCACACCTCGTTTTACCGAGCCAAAGTACCGGTGCTGCATATTTTCACTGGCTTGCACAGCGACTATCACCGACCGAGCGACGATGTCGACAAACTCAACCTCGACGGCATGCGAAAGATCGCGCAATTCGTTGAAGAGATCGTCCAGTGGACACTCGATCAAGACGCTCGACCAGAATACAAGGAAATTCGCCGAGCCCGTGGCGGACGATGACCAGGCCAGACGCGATGACGTGTGCAGGGAAGCCAATTCGTTTAACCCGTCGCGCAGGCAAGCGTGATTCGACGTGTCGGGCATATCGAAAAGCAAAGGCGAAAGGAAGGTAAAAGAGGAAACGAAGCCCAAGCAAACTCTTTTATCTCCTCATCTGTGCGCACTTCACGTCTCAGCGCGCTATCTCGTCGTCCGCTAGGGCTTTTCGCGGCTAAAATCGTCTGACAAGACAGGGCGAGCCACAAAAAGCACGAGAATTCACAAAGAGAGAGATGCCAATTGTCACATTGCGCAACGCGGCGTAATTTGGTGCCATAACTTTCAACCTCCTCCTGATTGCCGACGCCACGCTGGATAGATTGAGTAGCCTAGGCAAGCTGTCCGGAATGCTGACGCGATAAAACGGAACAGGCGCTCGCCGGTTTTGCGGCGTCGATTTCGAGGTTCGAGAGGAAGCGACAATTCGATCTTTACGGATTTGCTGCGACTGGGCACAATACGCCCGCCAATGTCGCGCGTCGTACCCATGGTGACGCGATGACGCCGGTCCGCAGGAATGGACAGGCGCCGGTCAAGGAAGACCGTTTTCAAAGCAAGGAGGCTATCATGAAGGCCGCTTCATCGTTTGTTATCGCCATGACCGTGTTGTTGGGAAGTTTCTTCCTGCCAAACACCGCCCAAAGCCAAGGCACCAACGTCGCCGTAATCGACATCAGCCAGATCTTTCAGCAGCATCAGCGGTTTCGCAGTGAACTGGAAACCATCAAGAATGCCATCAAACAATTCGAGTCTTCCCTTGGTGCCGATCGCGAAACGCTTCGTCAGAAAAGCGAACAGCTCAAACTGCTGACTTCCGGTACGGCGGAATACCGTCGCGTCGAAGGCGAATTCGCTCGAATGACTTCCGACGTTCAGGTCAAAATGGGCCTGAAGAAGAAGGAATTTCTCGAGCAAGAGGCGAAGATTTATTATCGCGCCTATCTGGAAATTCAATCGGTCATTCGCGAGTTCTCCGAACGGAACCGAATTGGCCTGGTGCTTCGCTTTAACAGTGAAAACATCGACCCACAGAAACGAGACTCTGTCTTGGGCGGCATTAACCGTGCCATCGTCTTCCAAGACCGACTCAACATCACTGGCGAGATTCTGGCGATGCTGAACCGTTCGGCGCAGCCCACGCAGCCGACTCAGCCCGGCCGTCCCGTCGGACCGGCCGCAAGCCGTTCGCAGGTGCCACGCCGACGATAGCGTCCACAGTCGCTACCGTCTTTGCATTGGACCGTCATCCAGACTCTTCAGCGTGGAATGCTCGCGATGCCAGCTTCTCGAAATCAACAAACGCTTCGGCGGGCAGTCGTTGTCGCCGGCGTAGGCTACTGGAGTGGGGAAGCGGTGCAGGTCGAATTCCGCCCTGCCCTGGCCAACTCCGGAGTGACGTTTGTACGACTGGTTGAGGGACGCCCGGAGCGAATCCCGGTTTCGATCGCCTATCAAGTCGAAACGCCGCGACGAACTTCGCTGGCGTGCGGCGGCGCTCGGGTGGAGATGATCGAGCATATCATGGCCGCTCTGGTCGGATTGAGAGTCGACAATTGTGACGTGTGGATGAGCCGCAATGAGGCTCCTGGCTTTGACGGCTCCGCTCGCGCATTTGTTGACGCGATTCAATCCGTGGGCATTCGACGGCAAACGGCGATGCGTCGGCAACTCGTGCTGAGCGAAACGTTGCGAGTTGGCGACGACAAAGTCTGGGTGGAAGCCGAACCGCATGACGGCAACGGCTTGGTCGTGCGATACGAATTGGACTACGGCGACAATTGTTCGATCGAGCCGCAGCAGTTTGAAGTATCGATTACGCCAGAGACTTTTCATACGCAGCTCGCTTCAGCTCGAACGTTCTTGCTGGAGTCGGAGGCGGAGCAGCTTCGCAGCCAAGGCATCGCTCAGCACGTAACATTTCAGGACCTGCTCGTGTTCAACGAGGCAGGGCCGATCGATAACGACTTGCGATTCGATGACGAATGCGTACGCCACAAGGCGCTCGATGTCGTCGGCGACCTCGCGCTCGCGGGCGCTGACGTTGTTGGCCGCATCACCGCCCACTGTAGCGGACACCGACTTAACGCCGAGCTCGTGCGCGCCATTTTGGGCGTCCATGGGCGAGCTCAGTTAGGAGCCGCCTAGAGGTTGGAATCGCCATGACCGCCAACATTCACCACTTAGCTGACGTAAGCTCCAGCGCGAAACTCGGTGACAACGTCACGGTCGGCGCGTTCACCCACATCGGGCCCCATGTGGAAATCCAGGACGGTACGCGAATCGCCAGCAACGTGACCATTCTCGGCCGAACTCAAATCGGTTCAAACAATCGAATTTTTGCAGGCGCGGTCATTGGCGAGGAACCGCAAGACCTCAGCTACCAAGGCGCCGACACTCGAGTCGTCATCGGCGACGGCAATGTCATTCGAGAGTGTGTCACGATCAACCGGGCCACTGAGAAAGAGGATGGCGTCACGGAAGTCGGAGACGAGTGCTATTTGATGGCCTGCTGCCACATCGCACACGATTGCAAAATCAGCAACCGAGTTGTGATGGCCAATAGTGCGTTGCTTGGCGGCCATGTGCATATCCACGACGACGTCACGATCTCAGGGAATGTCGGAGTGCACCACTTCGCGACGATCGGCAGCTACGCATTTGTGGGCGGCCTGAGTCGCGTTCTTCATGACGTGCCCCCCTATATGTTGGCCGACGGCAGCCCCAGCCGGCCGCGGTGCGTCAACATGGTCGCACTAAAGCGAAACAATTTCCCCAAGGACGTTATACGCTCGCTAACTCAAGCTCACCGCTTGATCTACCGAAACAAAGTCGGCATCGACCGGGCTCGCGAGTCGCTGCGAGACGACGCGCAGCTCGTACCCGCAGTCAACCACCTATTGAGCTTCGTCCAGGATCAACAAGAAGGCCGCCATGGACGCGGAAGGGAAGGCAGGAGAGCCGCGTGAGAAAGCTATCATTGGCCGTGATCGGCGCCGGACACTTGGGACGAATCCATTCGCGACTGTCTGCGGGAAACGATCACGCCGAGTTGGTCGCAATCGTCGACCCGATTGAATCGGCGAGGACGGCAATCGCCGAAGAGCACGGCGTCAGATCGTGCTCACATTGGCGGGATGTCGTCGACGAAATTGACGCTGCGGTCATCGCCGCACCCACAATCCATCACGCGGAAATCGCGATCGGCTTGATTGAATCGGGAATTCATCTACTGATTGAAAAGCCGCTGGCTTTCTCAAGTACCGAAGCCAACGCGATTGTCTCCGCTGCGAAAGCGAAGGGCGTCGTCGTCCAATCCGGTCACTGCGAGCGATTTAATTCGGCGTTTCAAGGCATTCAACAACGACAACCTCAAGTTCAGTTGATCGAGGCCAACCGCTGCGCGCCGTACAGTTTTCGCTCGACCGACATCGGCGTCGTGTTCGACTTGATGATCCACGACATCGACTTGGCGATCGCCCTGACTGGTGCCGGCGTTGTTCGAGTCGACGCGGTTGGCGACACAGTAATCGGCCCGCATGAAGACTGGGTGCAAGCCCGCCTGGAATTTTCCAACGGAGCGGTCGCTCAACTAACAGCGTGCCGCACCGAGATCGATCCGGTTCGCAAACTCAAAGTACGAGCCGTAGGATTCTTTGCGGAAGCTGATTTGGGTTCCGGCGAATTGCGAATTCTGACTCCAGGACCCGCATTGCAAGCTGGTTTTGATCCGAATGCGCTTACAGTTGAACAACGCGAACAATGGAAATCGCGACTGTTCGACGATCTGCTCGTCCGCGAAGACGTAGCCGGCGAAGGCAACGCCATCTTGGAAGAGCAACGCGACTTCGTCGCAGCCATCGCCAATGGTCGCGAGCCTCAAGCCTCCGGCAAGTGGGCAGCGCAAGCGGTCGCCGTCGCCGAAAGCATACTCGAGCAAGTCCATCGCCCAAGTCAGCAACCAACGCTCCGCAAAGCGAGCTAGCCGATTCGCGACAGACGCCCACGACTCTTTGACGGTTGAGCTCTTGAACGTCGTGGGTAAATTGGGAAACCTCCGTTGACCTGCAGAGGCGCAACATAACAGCCACAGTTCCATGATTATGATATATGGAATTGTGGCTGTTATGTAGCGCCCCTTCGGGGTAACGCGCAGGCGCCCGTCAAGACTCACAAGCGCAAAGCGGGCATCAGCTGGAAGGCCCCAGCCACGAGTGTGGCTGGATGACTCAGATTCAACGGGGCGGCGGCGTCTGCTATTTCTTCAACGACGCCCGCAGTTTGGCAATCGCTTCTCGCACGGACGCCAGCTCTTCTTGCTTTTGCGCAAGCGAATCGCGTTGAGCCTGAACGACGTTGGTAGGCGCACGATTGACGAAACTCTCGTTGGACAACTTTGCTTCGGCGCCCTTGATCCAGCCGACAAGCTGAGTCTCCAGCTTGACGAGTCGTTCCAATTCGGCCTCCTCGTCGATGAAGTCTTTCAAGTCGACGTAGATCTCCATCTCGTCGCTCAGGACGGTCGCGTTTGTTTCAGGAGGCGTGACATCCGGCCCCCATGCTGTCGCCTCTGCATTCGCGAGCGAACGGAAATGCGGCTCCATCGGTTCGAGCATCTTGGCCACCGCTTCACTACACTTGATTGAAAACGGCAGCGTTTCCTTGGGGGCGATGTTCTGCCTACTGCGAATCTCACGCACCTTTCCGATCGCCAATTGGAACATGGCGAACTGCTCTTCAATTTGCGGATCGAGACGCGACTCATCGGGCGTTGGCCAGGACGCGGCCATGACGCTCTTCGACTGAGCCTGTGGCGCGTCGACGCCCCGCTGCGGCGCCGCGTGGTTGAGCAATCCCCAAATTTCTTCGGTGATGAAGGGGAGAATCGGATGCAACAAACGCATGAGCACGTCCAGCGAGTGGGCGAGAACGGCTTGAGCCGTTTGCCGAGTCGACTCGTCCTGTAATCGCGCCTTCGTCATTTCCACGTAAAAACTGCAAAACTCGTCCCAGGCAAAATCGTAAACGCAGCGAACGGCCAATGAATACTGATACCGCTCAATCACCGTGGTGAATTCGGCTGTCACCGTCGCCAAGCGACTGAGCAACCAGCGGTCCTCAATTTCCAACTCAGACGGCTCGACTGCCTTCGGCTGAAACCCCTCCATTCCCATCATCACAAACCGCGAGGCGTTCCACAGCTTGTTGCAGAAGTTTCGAGCTTGCTCAAATCGTTCACTAACCACAGGGCCGCGGGGCTGAGCTCGATCTTCCTCGGATGTCGCCCACTGGGTCGAAAACCGGCCGTCGCATTTTGGACAATCGATCACGTGCAGTTCCCGGTTCTTGCGAGTCTGCGGGATCAGGTTCTCACAATGAGGACACTCGAACTGAATCGGCATCCGCACGTCTTGTGTGTCGGTCGTCAAATGCGCCATCGCGTAGCGGAGCGCATCGGGCCCGAACTTGTCGATCACGTCGAGCGGGTCGATGCCATTTCCTTTCGACTTCGACATCGTCTCGCCGTCGCCGTCGAGGATCTTGGGGTGAATGAACACTTCGCGGAAGGGAACGTCACCCATGTTGTTGAGTCCAGCCAACACCATCCGCGCAACCCACAGCGTGATGATGTCCCGACTCGTGATCAGCGTCGAAGTCGGATAGAAGTAGCTAAGGTCGGAGTTCTCTTCCGGCCAACCGAGCGTCGAGTGAGGCCAAAGCGCGGAACTGAACCAGGTGTCCAGAACGTCGTCCTCTTGCACGTAACCCGCCGCTTCAGCTCGACCTTCCACCTCGTCGCTGTCGGCTTGCACGCTGAGATGCACTGTCGCGTATGGCAGCTTGACCTGGCTGTCCGAAAGCGTCGCATTGTCTCGATCACTACTGAGCTCAACTTGATAGGCGACAAGTCCGGATTGAACATCCGCGTCGGCGTCGAGCCGCGCCGTCTCTGATTCCAAGGCGGCTTGTTCGCTGAGCACCTTGGACCAAACGGGAATGCGGTGCCCCCACCAAAGCTGTCGACTTACAGGCCAGTCGCGTTTCTCGGCCAACCAATCGACGTACCCTCGGCGATAACGGGCCGGGAAGATTTGAACTCGATCGTCCTCCACCGCATCAATGGCCGACTGGGCCAGCTCATCCATTTTCACGAACCACTGATCGGCGAGCAAAGGCTCTATCGGAGTCTTGCTTCGATCCGAGTGGGGCAGTTCGATATCTCGATCTTCGACCTCAACGAGCAGTCCGAGCTCATCGAGATCGGAGACGACTTGATTGCGAGCCTTCTTGATTGGCAGTCCTTCATAGGCGGCTGCATCGGCATTCATCGTGCCGTCATGGTTCATGACGTTGACCATTGGCAATTGCGCGCGGTTGCCAACTTCATAGTCATTCGGGTCGTGCGCGGGCGTAATCTTGACCGCGCCGCTACCGAGCTCCGGCTTGGCCCAAGGATCGGCGATGAGCGGAATATCTCGATCGGCGAGCGGTAGCCGAATCATGCGGCCATCGATCGCCATGTCGCGGAGAAGAATCAGTTGCGGCAACATCTCCTCACGGCGCTGTTGGATGTTGTCGATCTGAGTTTGAATTTCCGCCTTTTCCTTCGCGGGCGATTTCTCAAGCTTCAACTTCAGCTGCGATTCCAACTTGTCGAGCGCGCTCGCCGGGTCCGGATGAACGGCGACCGCGGTGTCGCCAAGCATGGTTTCCGGGCGAGTCGTCGCGATCGTCACGAATTCCGGCTCGCCGTCGCGCGGGTCGATCACTGGATACTTGAAGTGCCAAAAGTGGCCTTTAATTTTCTTCTTCTCCACCTCGTCATCGCTGACGGCCGTTCGCAGATGGGTGTCCCAGTTGACGAGCCGCTTGCCGCGGTAAATGCGTTGCTTTCGGAAGAGGTCGAAGAACGTGTGCCGCACAGCTCGAGCGCACGTCTCGTCAAGCGTAAAGCGAGTGCGTTCCCAGTCGCAGCTGCAGCCCATCATTTTGAGCTGGCCGAGGATTCGCGTTTCAAACTGGTCCTTCCATGCCCAAATCCGCTTCACCAGTTCTTCGCGTCCCAAATCGTGGCGTGTCTTGCCTTCATTTTCCTTTAGGCGTCGCTCAACGACCGCTTGCGTTGCGATGCCGGCGTGATCCGTTCCGGGCATCCAGAGCGCCTGATAACCTTGCATGCGTCGCATGCGAATCTGAATGTCTTGGAGCGTGTTGTTGAGTGCATGTCCCAAGTGAAGGGCGCCGGTGACGTTCGGCGGAGGGATGACAATCGTGTACGGCTCTTTCTCCGGATCGGGCTCAGCGTGAAAATAGCCGCCGGCCTCCCAAAACGAATAGATCCGTTCGACGGCTTCGTTGTAGTCAAACCGATTGGGAAATTCGGCACTCTTGTTCGCGGCGTCCATGTTGACGTCAATCACTTGTTTACAAGAAGGAATAAGAAAGAGTAGCCCGAGCAGGCAAGCGGCACGCGTTCACGCCGGTCTCGATTCGAGAGCAGACGACGTCAGTTTTCGGTGTTTTCAACAACCGATTCAGTCCGTTGCTGGTCTTGCTTGCAGAGTTTGTATTCGACTGCGTCGACGAGGGCGAGCCAGCTGGCTTCAATGATGTTTTCGCTCACGCCGACGGTGCTCCAAACCTCGTCGCCGTCCGTGCTTTCGACGATGACGCGAATCCTCGCCGCCGTCCCCGCTTCGCAGTTGACGACTCGAACTTTGTAATCGATCAACTTCATTTCACGCAAATCCGGAAACGCTCCATTGAGCGATTTGCGAAGAGCGGCGTCGAGTGCGTTGACCGGTCCATCACCCTCAGCGACTTCGTGTTTTACTTTATCGTTGACTCGGATCTTGACCGTCGCCTCGGTGAGTACATCCTTCCTTTGGTTTACACCGACCTCGACGTGGTATTTGATCCGTTCAAAGTGGGGATGGAACGTGCCGGCGCATCGGCGCACGAGCAAATCAAACGAGGCGCCGGCCGCCTCGAATTGATAGCCGGCATTCTCCAGCGCGACGACTTGAGACAGGATTCGATCCATCAAATCGCGATCGTGTTGAAGGTTGTACTTGGTCGTCATCGCAATGATGTTGGAGCGGCCCGACAACTCGCTGACCAGAATCCGCCGTTCATTCCCAACCAACTCGGGATTCATATGCTCGTAGCTGTCGGTGGCTCGAGCGATTGCGTGAACGTGCATTCCGCCCTTATGTGCGAAGGCGCTCGGCCCGACAAATGGTTGTCCTGGCCGGAAGAACATGTTGGCGGTCTCGTAAACAAACCGCGACAATTCAGTGAGGTGGTCGAGTCCGACTTCGTCCGGATCGGTTGTTGGGTCGCCAGCGCCAAGCACTTTGAAACCATTGCACTTGAAAGCCAGATTGCTGACGACGGATATTAAGTCGGCATTGCCGCAGCGTTCGCCGAGCCCGTTGATCGTTCCTTGAACTTGAACGGCGCCCGCGCCGACTGCGGCCAGCGAATTCGCAACGGCTAGCTCGCAATCATTGTGACAGTGAATTCCAACGGAAACACCAAATTCGCTGAGCGCATCCGTGGCCGCTCCAACTCCCGCTCGAATCTCCATGGGCAGGCTGCCGCCGTTGGTGTCACAGAGAACGACAAGTTGAGCGCCCGCTTGGGCGGCAGCTCGAATAGTCTCGAGCGCGTAGCTCGGATTGGCTTTCCAACCGTCGAAGAAGTGTTCCGCGTCGTAGATCACCTCGCGGCCTTGCGAGGCCAGGTAGGCGAGACTGTCCTGGATCATCTCGAGGTTGTCCGCCAAAGTGACCCGCAAGACATCGGTGACGTGAAAATCCCAGGTCTTTCCCACGACGGTGCAAACGGGCGCCTCGGAATCGACCAAAGCTCGCATGCCGACATCGTCCGCCGCTTTCACTCCATTGCGGCGAGTCATCCCGAACGCACAGATTTTGGCGTGCTTCAGGTCCATTGCCTTGGTCTTGCGAAAGAACTCCTCGTCCTTTTCGTTCGACAGCGGATATCCGCCCTCGATGTAATCAACGCCGATTTCGTCGAGCCGTTCGGCAATGAGCAGTTTGTCTTGGAGAGAGAAATTGACGCCCTCGCCCTGCGCACCGTCGCGCAGTGTGGTGTCATAGATTTGGATCGGCCGGCGTGACTCGTCCACAGTTTCTCTCCGACTTGCTGTTCAGGCAGATGCTGTTTAGGGCCTGTCCAGGCAGATTCTATTTAAGCAAAAAAAAAGCCCCGAGGCGTCGTGCGGCCTCAGGGCGTTCTATTCATTACGACCGAGCCGCCCTCAAGCCACCATTTCGATTCGTACAATCAACACGCCGCCACAGGGCAACCAAGCTGATATCGTAGCGACGGGGCTCGTGAGCATAGGGAAACTCCAACCATTTAGGCATAAGCAGGCCAGTCTAGGCCGATACAACAAATGTGTCAATTACGCCGAATGGGTTCGCACGATTTGCGCAGTTCTCAGGGCAAGACGCCGCGAGGATATTGTCTCGAGCGTTCCCCGTCCAAGTCGTTAATGACTCACCGGACTCCTATTTGATATCGAGGCTAAACAACTCGATGAGTCCGGAATCGTTTGTGTGGACAAGCCATTTTCCATCGGGCGAGATGCGCTGTACCAACTGTTCTTGACGTCAACGTGAAACAGTTTCTTCTTCTCCTTGAGGTACCAAATCGCGAAGCCTTGGCCGACCCGGGTCAGGCACTCTCTTCATACCCGCCAGGCTCCTCGCCATCCTCGTAGTCGCCCTCCTCGTACTCGTCTTCCTCTCCTTCTTCATACTCATACTCTTTTTCGTATTTGCCGTCCTCTTCGGGCTCCTCTTCGTACTCCTCGTCTGAGCCGTCGCCCTCGTACTCCTCCGTGGATTCATCGCCGTCTTCTTCTACCGCTTCCTCGCCATCGTTCGCTTCCTCTTCATACGCTTCCTCTTCGTACTCATCATTTTCCTGATCGTTGTCGTTCTCTTCAGCGACCTCTTCGTCTTCGGACTCGTCGTACTCCTCATCCTCGTACTCTTCACCCTCCTGTTCATCATCGAGCTCTTCGTCTTCGCCCGATGCGAAGCCGGCCGGACCATCGTCATAGGCATTTGAAGGCGCAGACTCTTGCGCGATGCTGAACGCGGCGCGGGGCTCGTCTTGCAATTCATCGTCGCCGTCGTCCTCGTCATCCCATGGCGCCTCGGCGCTGGCGGGCCGCACGATGTTCTTACGAGTTCGCTTGGCCGGCGCCTGAGCCTTCGAGGGATCGGGCGTTTGCGGCGAGTTGGCTTTGGTCTTGCGATGGCGAGTCGGTTTGGTCTTCTCCGATTTTGCTTCGGCTTTGGCGCCAGCCGGTTCGCCCGCCTTCATTCGTTCCCAGTCTTCCATCGTCAGTACGACTTCTCGAGCTTGCGAACCGGCGTAGGCACCGACAATGCCGTCTTCGGCCATGAAGTCGACCAGGCGAGCCGCGCGGCCGTAACCGATTCCCAATGCTCGCTGCAGCAGCGACAAACTTCCGCGTCGTTCTCTTACGACGACGTCTATCGCCTTCTCGTACAGCTCGTCACGCATTCTCAGCTCCTCGACATCGCCCGACTCTTGAGCGTCCTCGACCTTCAAGTTGACAAGCTCGTTGACAAACTCCTGTTCGCCAATACTGGCGGTGTCGACCACCCGGTCGATCTCTTCGTCGGACAAATAGGTGCCTTGGCCTCGCAGCACGGTGCTTGTGCCCGGCCAAAGGAACAACATGTCGCCATTTCCGAGCAGCTTCTCCGCCCCCATTTCGTCCAACACAACTCGACTGTCAGTTCGACTGGCGACCTGAAACGAGAGCCTTGCCGGAAGGTTGGACTTGATCAAACCGGTGATTACGTCGACCGTTGGTTTTTGAGTCGCGAGGATCAAGTGGATTCCGACCGCTCGGCTCTTCTGAGCAAGCCGGATGATGTGCTGTTCAACTTCCTTGCCCGAAGTCATCATCAAGTCGGCGATCTCGTCGGCCACGATCACGATGAACGGCAGACGCGTCGGCGTGCTGCACCTTTCAGCTTCGTCCTGGCAGTCGAGTCGTCGGTAGACTTCGGCTTTGCCCAACTGATTGAAGCTGGAGATGTGACGCACGCCCGCTTTGGCGAGCAATTGGTAACGCTCTTCCATTTTCTCGACCGCCCAAGCCAAAATCGCTTCGGCCTTGCGCATGTCCGTCACCACGGGATGCATCAAGTGAGGCAGACGCCCGTAACCGCTGAGTTCGACCATTTTGGGATCGATCATCAGCATCTTGACTTCATCTGGACGCCGCGTCATCAAGATCGAGGAGATGATGGCGTTGAGGCAGACACTTTTACCGGTGCCGGTGCGGCCCGCGATCAACAGGTGGGGCATCGTCGACAGATCGACAACCAACGGATTGCCCGAGACGTCTTTACCCAAGTAGATCGGAATCCGCATCTTCGCGGCCTTGCCGTTGGCCTCTTCAATGACCTCCTTCAAGCGAACCATTTGCCGCTTCTCGTTCGGCACTTCGATGCCAACCGAATTCTTGCCAGGGATCGGCGCCACAATTCGCACGCTGGGAACACGCAAGGCGATCGCGAGGTCGTCCGCCAGGCCAGTGATCTTTGAGAGCCTCAGGCCCGCTTCGAGTTCAACTTCAAATTGAGCGATAACGGGTCCCGTCTCGATCTCGACGACTTTCACGTTGAAACCAAAGTCCTGGAACGTCTTCTCAAGAACCTTCGCCTTGCGACGCACCTCGCGGGCTTGAACATCGAAGTCGAATGAAGCGCCCGACTCCAAGAGGTCCAGCCCGGGAAGGTCGTAATCGTTGGCTTTATCTTGATCCGCTTCGTCGAGTTGATCGCGAACGAGTTCGTGTTCCGATTTTGGCTGCACTTTTCCACGCTTGCGGATTTCCGGAGAGTGAGCTTGGTCGGCTCGCTTCTTTTCGGCGTGGTTCTTTACCGGAAGTTCAACTTCGGCGTCCTCTTCTTCATCTTCCCATTCGGCATCCTCCTCGTCGAGTTCGTCTTCGTCGGTCTCCAATTCATCTTCTTCGTCATATTCCTCTTCGTCTTCATTCTCCGACTCCGACGCTTCGGCATCGACGTTTCGACCTCGAATTCGAACCGACATCAGCGCCGACTCCTCTTCCTCTTCGACATCGTCTTCGGCCTCTTCCTCCCACTCCTCTTCCCACTCATCTTCCTCTTCGTCGGATTCCTGGCCAGGCTGGATCCGCTGCTTGACGGAAAGACCGCCAGTCCTCACGGCCTTGAAGAGAGAGCCTCCAAGTTTTGCGGCGACGTGCATGAGGGCATAGTCCGAGCAGAGCATGAGCCCGCCCACGATCAGGCTGAAGCAGAGTATGAGCCCGCCCGCGGTGGCGAAGTGCAGCCGAACGACGCCGCTAATCATTGCGCCGACAAATCCGCCCGATCCGACGATCGGTCCCGGCGACCAGCCCGGCGCAACGAGGCTGAAGAACGTGACGATGCCGAGTATCGAGAGAACCCAACCCGTCGCCCGCATGACAAGCGAATCGACCTTCGCGCGGCGCAGCAACAAGTAGTCCAACACGCCAATCGACAGGACCAGATAATACGCGCCCAAGCCGATGCTGTTGAGCAGTACGTCCGCTGCGAGAGCGCCCCAGCGGCCGCAGAAATTGGTGGCGTGGACCGGTTGAGGATAGACCAATTGGTCGGGCGTGTAGATTGCGTTGAAAGGGGCAATCGGCTGCGGCACCGGGTCAGCTGGGTTGTAGGTCAGCAGAGCCAGCCCCAGAAAGACAACGCTCGCCAACAGCCCGATGGCGAGGAGGTCGAGCCGAAGATTGCGGTTTTCAAACATGGACGCACCTTCAAACGTACGCCGACCGCTAGCCGGGGTCGGCATTCCGTGGGCGCGTCCGTGCCCGAGACTATTCCTTACGAAATGGTTTCGTCGAAACCGGCCGCCGCGCCGCAATCTGATTTCGAGCGGCCACCGCAATTGCCTGGCCGAACCAGCCATCACGACCCGAATGAACCGATCAAGCCGTTTGTCGCGATCGCAAAATGGCGGCGTAGCCTTAAGAATCGGGAAAGTTCTTCACCGAACGAATGCGATCCGGCGAAACAGGTGCAACAATCGCCGCCAGACGACCATTGGACGCAAAGGCGGCTGCGGATTCCCAATCGCCCTCGAAACGATCCGAGATCTGCCTGCCATGGCCAAGCAACACGACTTCTTCGGCGGTCAGCTCCAGTCGAACGAGGTCAGCAACCGCGATGGCAATTGGAGCGAGTGAGGTGGCGAGTTTCTTCTCGTCGATTGATTCCAAGTCAATCGCTTCGTCTAAATGGAAAGGCCCGACGGCTGTACGAGTCAGTGCGGACATGACGGCGGCGCTGCCGAGCGAAGCCGCGATATCTCTGCCGATCGAACGGACGTACGTTCCGCTCCCGCAGACGATCTTCAGTTCGAACTCCGGGTACTCATAACGCAACAATTCGCATGAGTCGATTCGGACGACTCGCGGTTTCAACTCGGCCTTGATTCCACGCCGAGCCAAATCGTAGGCGCGTTTGCCGCCAACTTTTAGCGCCGAGTATTGAGGAGGCAATTGTGAATTCTCGCCGCACATCTGTCGACAGGCTTGCGACAGCTCCGATTCGCTAGGCGCCAGCGCGTACGGGAGCTCGACGACCTCGCCTTCAACGTCTTCCGTGTCGCTCGAGTGGCCCAAAAGAAATGCGCCTCGGTAGACCTTGGTAGTCTGCTGTATCTTTTCAATTAGCTTCGTAGCCTGACCGATGGCCACGACAAGAACGCCTTCCGCTAGTGGGTCGAGCGTTCCGGCGTGCCCCACCTTGTCGGGGCGGACGAGACGCTGGATCCGATTGACCACGTCGCGCGACGTGCAGCCACTCGGTTTCGAGACGTTCAAAAATCCGTCCAAACTCAAGCCCCTATCGTTTGCGGCGTTGGTTAGTTATAGGTAAGGTCACGAACAAACAGGACCCTGACTCGGCTGCTCCAAATTTGGTTCGAGCAGAAAGGATGTTGGTATGACTGATTCCCCAAGATTTCCCGTCGTGCGAATGCGTCGTTTGCGCCACCACCCTCAAGTCCGACGTCTCGTGCGCGAGACGACTCTCTCACCATCCAATTTTGTGCTGCCCCTGTTTGTTCGCAGCGGGAAAAATGAGTCTCGTCCAATCGGATCGATGCCAGGACATTTTCAGCTGTCAGTCGATCGATTAAGGGCGGAAGCTAAGGAAGCGGAAGATCTTGGTTTGGGCGGAGTCATCTTGTTCGGTATCCCTGACGAAAAGGACGCCGTCGGCTCAGACTCCTGCCAACAGGACGGGATCATCCAACAAGCGGTTCGCGCCGTCAAGGATGCGGCGCCTGATTTGTTGGTGATCACCGATGTCTGCTATTGCGAATATACGGATCACGGCCATTGTGGCGAGCTCAACGAGAAGACCGGCAGGGTCGATGTCGACAACGACGTGACGCTTCAAATGCTCGGAAAACAAGCACAGAGCCACGCCGAAGCTGGCTCCGACATGGTGGCGCCGAGCGGCATGATGGACGGTATGGTCGGCGCCATTCGCAGATC
Source organism: uncultured Pirellulaceae bacterium (assembly GCA_964567745.1). GTDB lineage: Bacteria > Planctomycetota > Planctomycetia > Pirellulales > Pirellulaceae > CAZMNY01. Next base: position 199,809 of record CAZMNY010000002.1, read on the forward strand.
ACTTGACAACGGCGGGTTTGAGCATTTGCCGATCATGAGTTACTCCGTAAAGTACGCGAGCGCGTATTACGGTCCATTCCGAGACGCCGCTGACAGCTCACCTCAGTTCGGCGACCGGCGAGGCTATCAAATGGATCCGGCAAGCGCCATCGGCCAAGCGATTCGCGAGGTCAAACTTGATCTGCAAGAAGGCGCCGACATCATCATGGTCAAACCCGCACTTGCCTACCTTGATGTGATTGCTCGAATGACCGACCAATTCCCGGATGTCCCAATGGCCGCCTACAACGTGTCGGGCGAATTCTCCATGGTTAAGGCAGCGGCGGCGAACGGCTGGATCGATGAGCAGGCGGTCGCCATGGAAACTTTGACTGCGATCAGACGAGCCGGGGCGAACATCATCCTCACGTATTGGGCGAAGCAGGCAGCGGGCTGGCTTGCCTAGCTCGTTTAGCCGTTTCATTTTGAATTCGCATGTCGGCTTCGCCTCGAAATCACACCGGCGTAATTTCGCAATCACTTTGACAACGCTTGAAGAAGGTTCCCGTCGCAGTCAATGGTGTCCACGATCTAGAGGTGTCGCGAGAGACATTTGACGCCAACATCTCGCGCCGCGTTTGACTAGGTTTTTTGCTGCATTTTCGTCGCGATCGGCGTTCTCAGCGCGGCGAATCGGGTCGCTCTTCAGCTGCATCCGTTTGCACGGTATGGTATCATGATCGGGTATCGAGTCGCTTGCGATTGCAAGCCCTGCCCGTGATACCCCCGCTATTACCAATTCAGGAGGTTAGGATGAAGAGAGGTTTGTTGTTGGTGTTTTGCACGTTCTTGGCGATCAATATCGCTGGTTCAGCCACGGCTGTTCCACTTTTCAGTAAGCATTTCACCAAGCTTTATGCGGACAAAGAAAAAGACGCCGATTACGCGGCGAAAGTTAAAGCCGAGAAGTGCAATGTTTGTCACTTCGGCAAAAAGAAGAAGAACAAGAACGACTTCGGCGTGGCTTTGTCGAAGTACCTGAAGAAAGACAAATTCAAGTCGTCGCGAGTAAAGGCTGAACCGAAAAAGGTTGAGACTGAGCTCAATGACGCGTTCAAGAAAGTTCTTGAGGTCAAGAACAAGGACGGCAAGACGTTTGAAGAACTGATCAAAGCGGGCAAGCTGCCAGGGACAGCTCCCGACGACGCCAAGTAAGTCAACAGTCCTGCCAAGGACGTTAGACACAAGAAACCAACCGGCTGAGTCTGACACAAGTTGGACTCAGCCGTTTTTCGTGCGTCGGCAAGGCGAGGCGCAGCGATCGTCAAATTCGCTCGACGCCTAAGGCTATTCTAATGCCACTACCACACGACTCGTCATTGTCTCGTCGGGCGCCAGCACTTTCCAGCCGTGCTCGAAGTCACTTCGCGAGGCAGCGCCCGGGACACAACTATACGGTTCGATGCAAATCGCCTCGCGATGTGGCGGCGTGTAGACAACGCACTCGGAGAACGAATCGTCGAATGCGACGGACAGACAGCGTCCTCCACCCGGCTCGCGAATCTCAGCTCGAAACCAACGGTCGTCCCGCTGGAGTGAAGTGAAAACGTTGTCGAGCTTCAGCGACTCAAACTCTAGGCCGCCTGCCAATTTCGGGTCGGCCTCAAGTCGTTTTCCTGTTGGGAGCATGTCGACCAATTCCCATTCCGCGCCAACCGGCAAGACGACTCGACATGCGTCCGCCTTGGCGGCGCCTAGCGGCAGGCGAAAATAGGGGTGAGATCCAAGTCCGCAGGGAAGAGGCTTCGTGTCGGGATTCGAGATCGTCAGCTCGCAACTCAAGCGGTTTCCATCGAGCGAGTATTTCGCTCGGATGCAAAAATCGGCCGGCCACCTGCTGAGCAAATCGGGGTCGTCGACGGAAGCTTGAAACTCACCCGTGGCAGACGAATCCTCGACCTCAATAACGCGCCAAGGTCGACGATGCACAAAGCCGTGAATTCCATTTCCTCTCCCATCATCCGATTCCAGCGGATAGTCAATTCCATCCCAATGGAAGTTCATCCCCGGCAGTCGCCCGGGAAAGGGAAAGAGCAATGGCGTCCCGCTGCCTGACGGTCGCTTCTCGCCCGAGGCGAACCCGTCTTCCGCCCACAGCAGTTCGACCTCGCCGCGCTCGTCGCGAGCGATGAACGAAAAACAATTGAAGCCAAACCCGGCGAGCACTTTGGCGCTCGAACCAGCCTGGGCGGCTCGAATCGTAATGCACTCAACCATCAAGGAACTCCGTTTCACTGACGAGCCTATGGCCGTGACAATCTCGCTTCGGCTTCGCCGCGGCCCCACTTCGCTCGAGGGTCGTCATTCACCACCGTGCTCGTCAGGCGACTCGGCTTCGACCGCGACAACCGGCTCACCGTAATGCTTGATACGTTGCACGACGCCGCACATCAGCAGCACGACGGTCCCCAGAACCAAGGCCGCTTTGCCCCTGCCCTTCTTGTTGGATTTTCCCAGTGCGACCATCGAGAGAAGATGCATCAACCAGAAGGCGAGCAACACGGAAACAATCAGGCAAGTCGTGGCAGCGATGTCAGTCCCCATTAGGGAGCGCAGAGCTGGCCGCGGCAAACGGATAATGATCCACAAGCCGACGAGAATCTGGAGCAACGTTGGAGTCAGCGCCAGTTTCCCTCCCCAGCCGATCACCTGATCGCGAATTTTTTCATCCTCGAGATGGCGAGTGCGGCTGAACATCCAAACGCCGGTGACAGCAAAACAGGCAACGATAAAGTGGATAGCCCGAGGAAGCACATCCCCCTCAACCATTAACGTGCGAAACACCGCGGCGTCAATTTCGCCGGCGGAGTTGAGTAGTCCTGTGGCCGCGTTGCCAAGGATCAAGAACAGGAAGGGGAAGTGGTAGAGAAGATTCGTTCCGGCGAGGAGCAAGACAAAACAACGGAAAAGCGTCATGCTCATCGACTTGGCGGGCTTTCGCCAGGTGAACGCGTGGAGTCCCATCAAGGCGAGCGAGAAGAAATACTCGATCACGCCGTAGCCAATCTTCGAACTCATCGAACTGAAGGCGGCCTTATAGGCGTCGTCCCATAAGAGCACGAAGACAACGGCGCCAATTACGCCGCCGACCAACAACGCTTTGAAGCTATCGAGGCTCAAAGTGGGGCAGGCCTGCTGGGCGGCTGCACATCCCTTGCCAGCCCGATACTCCAACCAGATGCAAACCATGGGGCCGCCGCATGCGACGTTCATCATGAGAATATGTACGGCCATCAAAGGCGTCAAAACGAAATCCATCACGGTTGGTTACTCGTTGGCAATTGGGGATAGAAAGGAGATTCTGCGAACAAAATGAATTTGGCCGTGTCCGTTGCGAAGAAGTCCCGTTGCAAAGAGGCGGGGCTTGCAAATCGCATTTCAACGATTTAAGTTGCTACGGAAGTTGACGTCGGCAAAGTTGGTTTCTCGATTTATCGAAGAAGACTTCAGAGAGACGCGAAAAAAACCGATCAATTTCAACACCTATCGGGCCGTTAGCTCAGTTGGCTAGAGCGTCGCGCTTACAACGCGAATGTCGGGGGTTCGAGCCCCTCACGGCCCACTTGCTTGTTCCAGTCGTCGTCTTGATACCAATCGCCGCCTTGAGAACAGGCGTCGTCTAATCAACTTGTAGTCGTCTGAAGTGAAAATCGTCTACAGCAATTCGGCGGTTTTTCGACTTCAGCCTCAATTAAGACAAAGAAAACGCACGCCAGACGGCCGTCCGACGTGCGTCTTTTGTTGACCAACACACGATTGCGATTCCGTTCGACTTCTACAGTCGAATGGCAGTTACAGCGCCCAGCCGTCGCGATACTCGTGCTTGATGATATTGGCAACCTCGGGGGCGTTCGTCGCCTTGAGGTTCTTGGCGTCCCATTCGATCTTCTTGCCATCGGCCCACACAGCCAAATTGCCAAGCAAGATGGTCTCGGTGAGCGGTCCGGCGTAATTCGGGAAGTTGGACATGGCTTCCTCACCACCCTTAATCGCTTGGACCCACTCCTGAAAGTGCCCCGGCGACCGCTTGTACTCGACCTTAGGCAACTCTTCGATCTTGCCATCGGCCGTGAAAATTTCAAACTGAGCAGCGTAATCACCGGGCGAGTAAAGCGTTCCTTTCGTGCCGGCAATAATCGCTCCGCTATTCTTCATTTTCAGGGTCGATCCCTTGATGAGGTCTTCCGAGGGAAGCTCACCGCCGTCGTACCACTTCAGCGTAACGGGCCCGCGAAGTTCGTTCTTGGGAAACTCAAAGTCGATCACCGACCAAGTTGGATAGGTTTCCTTGTTGTGTCCGGACGTCTTGGCGACAACCGAAAGCGGATGCGCCAACTTCAGCGCGAAGTAGGGCATGTTCAGCGTATGGCAGGCCATGTCGCCGAGAGCGCCCGTGCCGAAGTCCCACCATCCTCGCCATTTAAACGGTTGATAAACGTCGTGGTAAGGACGAAACGGAGCCGGACCGATGAACTCGTTCCAGTGGATGTGCGACGGAACCGGCGGCTCTTCTGTCGGTCGCGGCTTTCCTTGCGGCCAGACTGGGCGATTGGTCCAAACGTGAACTTCCTTGATATCGCCGAGAATGCCGGTCTGAACCAAAGCGGCCGCGCGACGTAGACCGGGATTGGCCGTGCCCTGGTTGCCCATCTGAGTCACACAGTTGTGCTCGGAAGCCAATTCACCCAGTTTGCGGGCTTCATAGATCGAGTGGGTCAGCGGCTTTTGAGTGAAGCACGCTTTTCCCATCCGCAGCGCCAAGGCGGTCGCGGGTGCATGGCTGTGATCGGGCGTACTGACGGTAACTGCGTCGATCGACTTGCCCATCTCGTCGTAGAGCTTGCGGTAGTCATTGTACTTTTTGGCTTTGGGCCACTTCTTAGCCGCAGCGTCCAAGCGGTTATCGTCGATATCGCAAATGGCCACCATGTCGCCGCTGCGTCCCGCGTCATTCGAGTCGCTCGTTCCTTTTCCGCCAACGCCGATGCTAGCGAAAGAAATCGTCTCGTTTGCGGCCAAGCTGGGCTTGGGCGTCACACCTGCGGCCACAAAATAGCCCGCGCCAATCGCGGCCGACGTCTTCATAAACTTACGACGATTCGTCATCGAAGGAACTCCTTTATTGTCTTCTATGGGTCATTGTGCTCTGGCTGCGAAACGCCGTCGCCAATTCGCGAGGCAAAGCCAAAACACACACGGTGTTGCGGATGCTAGAAGGAGTGGATGCTAGAAGGAGTGGGCGAGTCCCTAAGGGACAACGCACACTTTCTTTCCATAGAGCGTACGGGAAGTCACTCGCGAATACAAGAATCGAACGGCCAAACCGGCGTCAAACCCTGTCTTTTTCAACCTCGTCAAGAGATCACGAGGTCGTCCAGATTGCCCTCTGGCTGCGGGAACTGGGGGTCCATTTGCCGCATCGTGTCAAGAACAAGCTGGCTGACCGCGAGATTGCGATACCATTTTCTGTCCGACGGAATAATGTGCCACGGCGCGACGTCCGTGTTGCATCGATTCAGAGCATCTTCATAGGCGGCCTGGTAGTCGTCCCAACGCGCCCGCGTATCCAAGTCCGAGCGGTTGAACTTCCATCGCTTTTGCGGGTTATCCAGGCGAGCCTGCAAACGCTCTCGTTGCTCGTCCTTGCTAACGTGGAGAAAGCATTTCACGATCGTGATCCCGCCCTGAGTCAGCAATCGTTCGAACTTGTTGATTCGGTCGTAACGCGTTTGCCACTCCGATTCCGGTGCGAGCTGCTCTACGCGTACAACAAGCACGTCCTCGTAATGCGAACGGTTAAAGATGCCGACTTCCCCGCGACGCGGAGTCTCTTTGTGGATCCGCCAAAGGAAGTCGTGGTCTAGCTCGACGTGACTCGGTGCCTTGAACGAAGCGATTCGACAGATCTGCGGATTGATCCCGCGCATCACGGTACGAATCGTGCCATCCTTGCCAGCCGTATCCATGCCCTGCAAAACCAGCAGCAAGGCCTGACGATTTTCGGCGTAGAGGCGATGCCCCAATTCGTCGAGGTGAGCAATGTTCTCTCGAATCCGCCGCTTCGCCGACTTCTTATTGAATTCCGGCGCATGGTACGAAGCGTCAAAGTCACTCAGCCGAATTGGCTCTCCTGCAGGCACGCAGAGCGGTTGGGTTTCCATTTAGTTTTTTCGCGATGAGGGTTTGGTTTAATCTGCGTTACTTTCCGATACAAAACCGACTGAACACACGGTCCAAGACATCATTGTTGTAGATGACTCCCACGACTCGGCCAAGCTCATCCAGCGCAAAGCGAATTTCCGCCGCGACGAGCTCCTCGCCAGCCGAATTCTCACACGCCTCACGAGCTCGCTCTATCGCGTCGCTTGCCAATCGCAAACTCTCGCCACAGCGAGCCGCCAGGCCTTGTCGGCTTGCCTCTGTTGACACCGCCTGAATCGCCAGGCCAATGCGTCGACGTAGCTCGGCGACCCCCTCGCCCGTTTCAGCACTCGTGACGACGACATCGACAAGGTCGGTCGCGTCCGCTTGCACTTGGCCATCGTGTTGACTGTCGCCGGAATACTCGCCGCCGTCGCAGCTCAAGTCCGACTTCGTGACAACTTGAATCGTGCTCGAAACATCGACGACAGCGCTCAGCTCCGCTTGCTCACGGCACTGCAAGCGAATTGCCGCCCGCTCCAGAACCGACTGCGCCGCTTTTTGAGCCAACGCGTCGGAGCCGGCAGCAGCGGGCGCGGCACCAGCCGTATCGATCAACAGGCACGATTGATTCGCACCCAACTTCAACTTGTGACCGACATAGTCTCGCGTGGCCCCTTGCATCTCCGACACAATCGAAGCGTCGCGGTTGAGCAACGCGTTGAACAGGCTGCTCTTGCCGACGTTCGGAGGCCCGCAGAGTACAACGGTCGGCAATTCCGCAGAATCGTGCCGCGAGTTGAGCTGCTGTTGTACGGCGTGGAGCTCGTCCTGCGCCGCGATAAGCTGACCATTCAGCTCGGCAACGGAAATGAATTCAATATCTTCGTCGGCAAAGTCGAGCCCCGCTTCGAGATGGGCGAGCAGATCGAGAAGCAGATTGCGGATCTTATCGAGCGGCGTCGTCAGGCCGCCCGCCAATTGTTCGAGTGCAGTGGCGAGATCTTCGTCCCCTGAGGCGTCGATGACGCCGAGCACAGCTTCGGCCTGTGTCAGATCAAGACGGCCAGCCAGAAACGCACGCAGAGTGAATTCACCCGGCTCGGCGGTTCGCGCGCCACCGTCCACAAACGCGGCGAGAATCGACTCCAAGATCGGAGGCGCCCCAATCGTGTGCAGCTCGACGCTCGGCTGTCTCGTGTAACTTCGCTGATCGGGCCAGACCAAGGCCTCAGCTGGCACGGACGACCGCAGTCGCTCCAGCCTCAAATTGACGTTGACGGAAGTGGGATGCCGCAAGCCGCCGAGCGCATCGGCGGGGTCGCACATCTCGGAGACGATGCGTACGGCGTCGGGACCGGAGACTCGAATTACGCCTCGCGCTGCGCCGCCTGGTGCCGACGCGCGAGCAACGATCGTGTCTTGCGAATCCCAGAACCGTGGAGGCATCGACTACCTCCCCTTCTTGCCCTTGCGTTTCTTCCGCCGGGCTGCGTTTTCCGCCTTCTTGATATCTTCGGCCGATCGCTTGGGACGCTCCTTGCCCTGAGCCGCTGGTTTCGCGGCTTCGCTTTCCACCTGCTCCAGGCTTTTCGACGGCATGAGTTTGCGCTCAAGCACGCCCCACAGGCTCGAGATGATGATGTACAAGCAAAGACCGGACGCAACTTTGTAGAACATGATGCCGATGAACAGCGTCATGAACTTCATCATGTTTTGCTGCATCTGCTGTTGTTCATCCGCCGCGGGCGGCGTCAGCATTTTCTGCTGCACGATGAACAGGACAACACTGATTAGCGGCAACACATTCAGGTTGGGGCCAAGCCAGCCGGTGTAGTCAGTCAGGTAGGGGAACGCGTTGGGCCCCCAGTCGTAAAGCATGTCCGGGCCAGCCAGATTGGTGCACCAACTCACGCCCGGAATCAAGGCGGCGTCACGCAGCTCGACATCGACGGACAGGCAACGGTAGAGTCCGATGAAAATCGGAAACTGACAGAACGCCAACAAACAACCGCTGAGCGGGTTGAAATTGTGTTTCTTGTAGAGCTCTTGCTGAGCCGCCATTTTTTTCTGAGGGTCGTCTTTGTATCGTTCGGTGAGCTTCTTGATCTCAGGCGAAAGGGCCTGCATCATCTGGGTGTTCTTGTGGGCCTTGCGGCTGATCGGATGCACGCACGCTCGGACCATGACCGTCATAAACAGGATGGCTAAACCGTAATTGGCAACGAGTGCGTAGAAGAAGTGAAGCAGTTTGCTGAGCGGCCAGGCGACCCACCAGAACCAACCCCAAACGATGGTCTCACCCATGCCGTAACGGGCCAGAATCGATGTTCGCTTGGGAGCGGCGAGAATCGCGTAATCATGAGCGATGACGCCATCGGACGGGAGCGGCTCGACTTCGCTGACCAAGCGAAACGACACATTCCCCAATCGGACTTTTTTCTTTGCGAGCTCGTTGGCGGGATTGATCAGGTAGGGCGTGAGTTCCTGAAACGTTTGCACGCCTAGCCCATTCTCCGAATCTCCCTTGGGCAAGATGGCGACGTTAAAATACTGAGTATCAACGCCTACGAACTGCACCGTTCGCCGGTCCGACGCCTCGTTGGACAAGAAGGCGGGCTCTTCCGGCGCTTTCTTGTTTCCATTTTCACGCTTCCAAATCTGGTTGACGCTTCGCAATTCATAGTTGACGCCCGTCCGCCATACGACGTCACGAGCTCCGCAAGTGCCCCAACCGGGATGCACCTTGTAGAGATACCACCAACCCTCTTTCGGCAGACCGTTTGGGCCGTCGAGCCGATAAGCGACCTGCAGCGGTTTACCGCCCGTGTTCTTTAGAGCAAGATTGAAGTCCAGCTCATAATCGTCTGGACTCGCGTCTTCCGTTGGCGTTGGCAAGCGGAATGTCTTGACGATTTCAATCGCGCCATCGACGCCGATCTTCTCGAGATCCGAAGCTGTGTATTTCCAGGTAAACGCGACCGACTGTGCGCCGGACTCTTTCAGCTCCCAATTGCCCTCGCGCATCGACCGAAGATCTTGAATTTCTGTTTCGCCCAACTTGGTGCTGATGTTGGACTGCCCCTCGCCTCGTATCGAGTCGAGTGACATGAGAAACGAAGCTCGATGAGCTAGATTGACTCCGGTCATATCGTATTCTTCTTGGATGATTGCCAGCGGACGCTCCGCTAGAACGACCGAGACTTCTCGCTCTGCACCATCTTTTTCACCGACGATGACCAAGTTCGCTTCGTCATTCGGTTTTGTCCCACTGAGCGCGGAGTCAATGTCGCTTGGATGATCGATGGCCACGCCGTTGACTTTAAGCAGGGTCTCACCCGGCTTGATGCCCGCCGTATCGGCGGGTGTCCCTGGTCCGACGACTTGCACTCGGCAACCGCCCAACATCTTGGCTTCCAATCCAAGATAACCGAGGTATCCCGACTTGTTGACCAGGTCGCGATATCGGAGTCGGCCGTTCGCTTTTCGCTCCACCAATTCGACGTGCCGAATCGCGGCGCCTTTGTTGGTGAGATAGGCAAGGTGCAGGCCGGACTGGTAGTTGCCGAGAACGCTCCACTGAGTCGGCACGGTCTGCCTGGGCGTCTCGGTGCCGATCTCTGGACTGTCCTTTTTGGGGTCGCCGTTGCCGTCGTCCTTCGTGCCGGTGGGCTCATCCGGCTTAACGTCCCCCGGCTGATCGCCATCGGTTTTGGCGTCCGGTTTAACGCCTTCTGGTTTAACGCCTTCTGGTTTAACGCCTTCCGGTTTATCGCCTTCTGGTTTGTCGCCTTCTGGTTTGTCGCCTTCTGGTTTGTCGCCTTCTGGTTTGTCGCCGTCGGGATTCTCACCTTCCGGTCCGGCCTCGCCTTCGACCTTGACGACTTCCTTCGGCGGAAAGAACGTGGACATGATCAGTTGGTGGCTGACCACAAGCACGAGTGAGAGCACGATAAAGGTTACGTAGCGCTTTTCCACAATCCGGCCTTAGGTTGCATTGAACAAAATGAGCCCCATGAAGGGGCCCGCGAGAGCGTCAAACTGAGCGGCTATCAATGTATTCTGAGCGAGCCATTGAATCTTGCAAAGGGCTAACGTCCTTCCCGCAATCGATCGCCCAAGAAGTTATCGAGTTGCGGGATCTCGTAAATCTTTTCCGCGGTTGCGTCGGGTGAGTATTCCACCCGGCGGAAGGCAACCGATGTCTCGTCGAACACAACGTAGCAGGGGCGCGGATCGCCATCGCGAGGCTGACCGACGCTGCCGACGTTGACCATCATTTTTCCTTCGACAGGAAACTCATAGTGGAAATCAACATCGGAAGGTGTGAGAAATCGCCCGCTGTCGAGAAAAACGCCAGGAACATGGGTGTGCCCCTGAAAACAAAATCGCTCGATCAAGCTGAAGATCCGCTCAATCTTCCTCTGGTTGTAGATGTCCTCGGGAAACACATATTCATTGAGTGGGTTTCGAGCGGATCCATGAACGAAGAGCGCTCGATCTTGTCGATGACTGCGCGGCAATTCGCAGAGGAAATCCCAGCGAAGACGGCTCGCGTCGGCACCGTTGTCGGGTGATTCGAGCTGTTGCCGCGTCCAAAAAATGGCTCGTTCGGCACCGCTGCTAAATCCTTCTGGATCGAACAACGCGCCCTGATCGTGATTCCCCAGAATCGTCAGGTCAAACTCCATGACCCGATCGATGCACTCGCACGGGTTCGGACCATAGCCAATCACGTCGCCGAGACAAAAAACTTCGTCGACGTTTTGCGTCTTGATATCTTCCACGACCGCCTCGAGCGCCTCGAGGTTTCCGTGGATGTCGCTGACAATAGCTCGCTTCACGACAGACCGGCCCGTTTGGAAGAATGGTTTGCGACGGATTGTCGTAAACGCTAGTTGGCAAAGAACTAAGGGAATCGAAAAAGTCTAAGTTCCGCTCGCAGGGAGGTCAATAGCGTGGGTGCTGGCGAGCAGCATGAGGGGATGAGATACGGGTCTTATCGGCCACTTTTCAGGCGATCACCTAGCATGTTATCCAAGTCCGGCGCGTCATAGATCTTGTTTGCCGTCGCGTCGATGTCGTATTCAACCCGCCGAAACTCGATCGTCTTGTCCTCCGGATTCAAAATCACGTAGCAGCCACGTGGGTCGTTGTCGCGAGGCTGGCCGACACTACCCACATTGACCATCACCTGGCCGCCGTTGAGTTGATAACGAAAGTCCGTTTCATCGGGCGTAATGAACTCTTGGTCCCTCGTGAAAACACCGGGAATGTGCGTGTGGCCTTGGAAACAATATTTGTCGATGCGACCGAACAGCGCGTCCATCTTCTTCTGGTTGTAGACATCTTCGGGAAACACGTACTCATTTGTCGGTTCCCGCGGCGAACCGTGTACAAACAGAAATTCGCCTTCGCTGTGAATCCGAGGCAACTCGCCGAGAAAATCCCAACGGCGGTTCACTGCCGCGGCGGTGCCGACACCGTCAAGTTGGTCTCGAGTCCAGTAGACAGCTTGGAGCGCGACGGGATTAAAACCATCGGGATCAAACAGGGCTGCCTGATCGTGATTGCCAAGAATCGTCACTTTGGCGATACGAATGATCGTGTCGAGACACTCGCACGGGTTGGGACCGTACCCAATAATGTCGCCGAGACAATAAATGTCATTGACGCCCAGCTCACGAATATCGTCAAGAACCGCCGTCAGGGCCTCAAGATTACCGTGAATATCGCTAATCAGCGCTCGCTTCACACCCACACCTCTCAAGCGTAAGCGAGTTCGTCGCAACAACATACGGCGAAAACACACTTAGTCCGACAATTCTCAAACCCTGAATTTTACCTCTCGATTGTAGCTTCGTCCATATGCTCCTAACGGATGCAGGACGATAGTTGGGGCCTAGAGATGGTAGACCCGAATCGAGCCGACCGGTCGTCGTAATCGCTTAGCCCGGATTATTCGTCTCGTTCCGCGAAATCTTCTCCTCGGCCGCGCTCGCTCGAATGTATCGCGGCTTGAGAGCCCACACGTCGTCGCGTTCGCCGGCCCGATAGGCTTCGATTCCCAGCCGCCCAACCGTCTCGGCTCGCGGGTGCCATGTCGATTCGTCCGAGATGATCGCGTCCGTTGACAATCGATCTCGAATTCGCTGCAGCCCTTCGCCAACCAAACCACATCGGGTTCGATCTTGTTCTAGCCACGAATCGAAATCGACAATCGACGGCTCGGTCAACGTCTTTCGGCCAGATTCAATCGACCCAAAACTCTGCGAAAACAACTGGCTTCGCTGAGCGTCGCTGACCGCGATAACGTCGCCTTCGAAATCGGCCTGAGCCGCGACGACTTGAAGGCTGTTGAGCGCCGCGACTTCGGCGCCGACCGCATAGGCCAACGTCTTGGCGGCGACGACTCCAATCCGCAGGCCGGTAAACGAACCGGGACCAATCGAAATGCAAATCAGATCGAGGTCCGCTGGCGTCCAACTCACGGCGTTTAGCTTGTCACGGCAAAACGGGATCAGACTCTCCGCCGTCCGTGGAAGCATCGGTACATCCGAGGCCGTGATCAGATCGACTCCGCCATCGCTATGCAACGCCGTCGTCTCAAGCAGCGCGATCGATGCTTGGCGAGTCGAAGTCTCTAATGCCAGAACTCGCAAGTCGTCTCCCCTTCACATCGCGTCAACGGTTCACTCGTCATACCCAAAAGTTCATTGCGACTGAGCCAGCGCCTCGCGCGCGGCGTCGATGGTCGATTCGATGTGCGACTCGGTGTGTTGCGTTGAGAGAAAGAAGGCTTCGTATTGACTGCACGGCAAATAGACGCCGCGTTCCATCATCGCCCAGAAGTATCGTCCGAACTTCTCCGTGTCGCACTGGCTCGCTTGGTCCCAACACTGAACAGGCTCATCGTGAAAAAACAGCGTCGCCATGCTTCCAACTCGAGCGACCGAATGGGTAACGCCGGCATCCGAAGCGGCTTGCTCGAGCCCCTCTTGGAGCTGCTTTCCACGAGCCTCGAGTTGTTCGTATGGCGGATTGTCACGGAGTTCCTTGAGAGTCGCGGTGCCGGCTGCCGTGCCGAGCGGGTTGCCGCTGAGCGTTCCTGCCTGAAAGACTTTCCCAACAGGCAGCATTTGGTCCATGATCTCGCGTTTGCCCCCGAAAGCTCCGATTGGCATACCGCCGCCGACGACTTTGCCGAGCGTCGTGATATCGGGGTCAATATTGAACCTGGCCTGAGCGCCGCCGTACGCGACTCGAAACCCGGTCATGACTTCGTCACAAATCAGCAACGAACCGTGCTTCGCCGTCTGCTCGCGCAACGCAGTGAGGAATTCGGCTAAAGGAACAACACAGCCCATGTTGCCGACAACCGGCTCGAAAATCACGCCCGCAATTTGATCGCCACGCTGTTCGAAGCAGGCCTCGACCGCTTGAGGATCGTTGTAAGGAAGAATAATCGTATCTTTCGCACAGCCAACCGTGACGCCTGGCGAATCGGGCGCGCAATGAGTCGCGGCGGCGCTGCCGGCGGCGACAAGCAGGCTGTCGACATGCCCGTGATAATTGCCGGCAAACTTGACGATGAGCTCGCGGCCAGTCGCCCCCCGCGCCAGACGGATCGCACTCATCGTCGCTTCAGTGCCTGAGCTGACCAAGCGAACTTTTTCAATGGAATCGATGGCGTCAACAATGAGAGAAGCAAGTTCGTTCTCGGCTTCGGTTGGAGCGCCGAAACTGAAACCTCGCCGAGCCGCTCGCTCGACTGCTTCCAGCACGACAGGATGGGCATGCCCCAGGATGCAGGGTCCCCATGAGAGCACGTAGTCGAGATAACGATTGCCATCGACATCAATAAGCTCACAGCCTTCGCCGCGCTCGATCACAATCGGCTGTCCGCCTACCGCCCCAAAAGCTCGAGCCGGACTGTTGACTCCTCCAGGCATCAGCTGCTGTGCTTGCTGGAAGATGTCCTCGCTACGCTGCCTCGACATACCACAAAATCCTTAATGAGTTTGTTTGGCGACCGTTGGTAATGTGCTTCGCAACGACTCGACAACTGGTTAGAAAACGACCTCTAAGACGAATACTCGTCGTCTTTGCGGCATGGTCCTTGTTTGACCTTTGCTGCAGGTGCGGTCCTGCGAAAGTGGCACCTGAGTTCGATTCAATGGCGGGCTGCAATCGATTGAAGTAGCGCCTCGCCTGCGGCAACGGGTTAAACGATCTGGGACGCCACTAGCGCCAGCTAGTGCACGCCCTGCATCATTTTCTTCAGCATGGGCGTCAAGCAGGCTATCAATATTCCCGCGGCAATGGGCGCGAACACGAGCATCAGGAAGAAGCCGGGAAGGCCCTCGATGACAAACGTCCACTCGGCCTTTTCTCCGATCGTCTCCGGCACAAATTTCTCCGAGAAACGAGCAACGAGTCCAGCCAGCAGATTTGAAAGAGCGAACGTGAAAAACCAAAGGCCCATCATCAAACTTTGCAGTCTGGTCGGCGCGAGTTTGGTCACCATCGACAATCCAACCGGGCTGAGGCAAAGCTCACCCCAAGTGCTGACCATATAGCAAATGAGCAACCAGTGGGCGCCGGCCAAACCGTGCCGAGCCTTTAACGCCCCGCCAACCATCGCCAGGAACGCCAGACCAAGCAGCCAAAGTCCGATCGCAAACTTCATCGGTGACGACGGGTTGGACCTGATGCGGTCTAGGAACATCCAAAGCCAGCTGAAAACCGTGCCGAAAATCAGAATCGTAAATGGGTTAACGGACTGGAAAAAGGACGCTGGAATACCGCCTTTGATCAATCCGCCGAGCGTTAGGTCTGTCTGCTCCTTGGCAAACACATTCAACGACGAACCAGCTTGCTCGAAAGCTGTCCAGAAAAATATGTTTCCGAGAAACGCGAGAATCAGAATCACCGCCAACGGCTTGCGCTCCTTGGCGGGCTGTGCAAACAGGAATGCCAATGAACCAGCGAAAACCGCGCCAACGATCAGCGTGGTCATTCCCCACAATCCGAGCAAGCCAGTGAACCAAGTCCAACCCGACGTAACCCAACCCAGTCCCCCACCGGTGAAAATCAAGAGTGGTACGATCGGCGTTCCAATAAGGGTGGCGAACGCAAGGGCGACCAGCGCCTTGTCCTTCCACGTGATCTGATGGTCCGGCGGCGAGCCAACTGTTCCGAGGAAACGAGCGCGGGCAAATTGATATCCGACCAACCCCACGACCATTCCAACAGCAGCGCTTCCGAATCCCCAGTGCCAGCCGATCTTCTCGCCGAGGCTACCGGCGACCAACGGCGCAAAGAATGCGCCCAGGTTGATGCCCATATAGAAGAACGTAAAGCCAGAGTCACGGCGCGGGTCGTTTTCACGGTAGAGCTGCCCGACCATCACACTAACGCACGGCTTAAAGAGCCCCGTTCCGATGATAATAAGCGAGCAACCGACTAAGAAACAAAGAAGCGCGCCATAGCCATGGCCCTCGCTGACGGTCTGTCCAAGTTCATAAGGGAAGAACGCCATCCCCGCGAGCGCGATATGCCCGAAGACAATAATCACTCCGCCTAACAGCATCGATCGGTGGGTTCCCAAATATCGATCCGCTACGATCCCGCCGAATATCGACGTGAAGTACGCCATGAACGTGTAGATGCCATAGAGAGTGTAGGCGTCGTTCTTCTTCCAGCCGAAGCCGGGATTCTCGTTGCTCTCGCCCTGCACTGTGGCCGATGCGGCAGTTACCAGATCTTGCACCGAGAGCTCGCCGCCAGCAGGAATCTCCGCGCCGTATTTTGTCGCCACGTCCGCGATGACTTTGGCGAGCCCTGCATCATCCAGGCCAACGCTGTCGAGCTTCGCATCGAGTTTGATTTGGTCCTTGGGAACTCCGACCGCAGCGGCCACAATTGAGACGACCTCACTCTGCACTTTCTTGCCGGCGTCGCTGGCGGGATCGACGGGAAGGAACTTGTTTGCACTGGCGATCAGAAACAGGACAAACAGGGCTCGCATGCCGTAGTAGCTGAACCGTTCCCACATTTCGGTGATGAAGAGGACCCACAGTCCGGGGGGCTGACTTGTCTGGTCGGCTTGAATCTCTTTACCGCCTGAATCGGGTGTATTCGTGCTGCTCATTGTCGCCTTACTCAAGCAATTTGAAGGGAGGGAGACGTGGCCATCGCGCGGACGGATTCACAGGCACCCATCGTAGGCGGCCCGCCGAGTTTGGCAACCATTGGCCGAGCAAAAAACAGTCGATACTCCGCTCGTCACAGCAAGAAAACGCGACAAAACACCGGACGTCGAAACGTGTTGCCGCCACGAGCCCCTAAAATGGCCCAAACCGCCTGATGGAATGTCACGATCGTCCAACGAAACCGACCGAAACGGTTGAATCTTCATTATGCTTGCCTGTTGAGATCGCGAGCAAATCGCAAACTCAAGCCATAGTAGAACCGCAGGGGCTGCGACATGAAGACGATCAAAATTCTTCTGGCGATCGCGATCGCCACGTGGCTGGTACTCATGATTTGGATGGTCGGCGCCTCGCAAGGACGACAGGCCGCCGTTGAAGCGCTCGAGCAATTGGGCGCTCAAGTTCAACACGACGGCTTCTACGGCTATTCCGTCTCAATGAGGGAAGAAATCACAGAGCAGTTTGTCGATGAAGTCGCAAACATTGGTCAGCTCCGCGTTCTGGATATTCGCCGCACCCCAATCTCCGATGATCACTTGCGCCGTTTGCAAGGGGTCGTTTTGCGCGACATCGCCATCTTGTATCAGACCGGCATTTCCGATTCTGGCTTAAAGTACCTGAACGGGTTGAGACATTTCGCCAACCTGCCGCTCGAACGACTCTACCTTGGTGCGACAAGAATCACCGACGCCGGCCTAAAGACGATCGCAACGTGGCCGCCACTTAGCCATCTGTATATTGGCGGAACACAGATCTCGGACGACGGACTCAAGCATTTAGCGTCGACGGCGATTGCCACGCTGGATATTCACGACTGCGATCTGACGGACAACGCCATCGTTCACTTGGCGAGAATCTCCGAGCTCCATTCGATCTGGATCTGGGGAACTCAAATCGATCAGGCCAAACTCGCAGCGGCGCTCCCGAATTGCCAGCTCGTCACGGAAGACCCGACAATGGATTTCCAACAAAATCAGAAACGCTAGTTGAGCATTTCAATCCCGCTACGGCGTCCGTCCGTCGCACCGTATCGACTAAGATTCTTCGTCGCTTGAACCATCGGGCTCGGCGGTTCCGCTCGACGACGAATCGGTTTCTGCGGCGGCAGGGAAAGAGGGAAGCGAGCTTGAATCGAAGCCCGCTTTCGCCGATGGATTGGCCGGCCGCTCGTCTTGCAGATAGCTCGATTTCAAATGGGCGTGCAGAGGGCTATTGGGGTCGGGGCGTTGTTTCCACATGACCGCTTTCACCCCCTGGATTTCCTGATACCAAGCAGCGTCTTTGTCGTCGAAAGGAAAATCAATATCCACCCCGTCACGAAGCCTCAAAAGCCAGCGAAGCGAAACCGATTCCGTGTAGTAGTTCTCTGAGCCCGAGAAGCTAAATCGTCGCTCGGCCTGCATCTCCTTCTCGATGCCAACATGTTCCACCAGCGGCGAATCTGTCGGCACATCGATGACCGATGACGACATCGCCAAGTGTAGCTCCGGCGGTGTCGCTGTCGATTCGAGCATGTCAACTCGGGCCAGTCCGCCATCGGCGAACAGAGTGACGTGGTCGAGCTGAATGTGCACGGTCGCATCGGGGAACGCCGGTGCTCCGAGTATCTCAGCAACTCGACCGGATAGAGCCATCAATCCCTCCGTCCAGTTCAGCGCGATGGACTCGGTGCTTTCCGATCGCAGTAAATCGGCTTCCCCGCGAACGGCCGTGCGCACTGCCTGAAGCATGCGGATCGGCGGCCTGGGCGGCGGCTCGGTTGGACGAGGATCATTGGGCATTCGCATCTCGTTGCGAACTGGCTCTCCTTTGAAACCAAAAAATGCCACGTTGGGCTGTCGAGGCAGTCCGGATTCGTCGGCGTTTTGAATCGTCAACGTGCAATCGTTCAAATCAATCGACTGAATTTCTTCTAGGAAGAACATGTTCCAGCCATCGGCCGGCTCCTGAGGCAACCGTAGGTGAATGTGAATTCCATTGAGTACCAGCGGCTCGCCCGCCACTTCAATCGAATTCTTCGCCTCACCTAGACCGTCCAACTTGGGTTCGAAATACAAAACCGGCTCGTACCCGTCAGCGGCCTCGATCACCAACGGACGAGGCAGCAACATTCGCAACGGCGGATGAGCCATGGGGCCATTGAATCGCAATTCGATGTGGGTGACGCTGCTATGCAGATCGATCGCCTCCATCGCGCTCGCCAGATCCGCTACAACGACGCCACCGTCCTCGTCTTCGCCAAGCGGGTTCGGGGAGACGACGACCTTGGTGACTTCGGTTGCCGGCATTGGGTCGGGAGACAAACTGCCGCTGCCGGAAGTCGAAGAATCGACGTCAGATACGGCGTCAAGAATCGCTCGCGGAAGAGCTTGCGGAGGCAAGTAGTCTGGGGTGGTCTGACCGGTCAAGTCCCAGGGATATAACGGTTTCATGTCAGCCAGCGGGTCGACTCGAGGTTCCGTGTCGGCTGGCGCCGGCCCAATTATCACCGCCTCGGTTTTGGCGTTCGATACGGGTTCGATTTTTGGCGACGGTTTTGGCGCCGACTCGAGTTCCGGTCGTACGGGTCCGACGATCTCGCCGCCCGGGTCAACCCATTCGACCCCCCACGCCGTCGCCGCCATCAACAACAACGCGATCGCCCAAGGGGCAAGCTGCGTCAACGATGACGTCCTTCCAGAATCGGGGCGAGCCGGCGCGGTCAATGGCGAGAGGGGCAGGTTGAGTCGCTTGGCGACTCGATGCACATCGTCAATCAGATCCTGAGGCTGTTGCGGCCGCGCGGACGGCTGCTTTTCCATCAAGCCTAGAACCAAGACGACCACTTCGTCCTCAAGCTCAGGTCGAAACAATCGAATGTCCGGCGGCTCTTCGCTGCTGTGGCTCAACAGCTTCTGCAGCACAGTGCCTTGCGGAAACGGCGGCTGACCGGTGAGCATGAAGTAAAGAGTACAGCCCAGCGAATACAGATCGCTTCGCACGTCGGCGCTGCGAGGGTCGCGCGCTTGCTCCGGCGAGACATAGTCGAACGTGCCCAACGTCACGCCGCTTGCGGTAATATCGTCTTTGGGCGATTCCACATCGTGAAGGCGGGCGAGCCCCATATCGACGAGCTTGACGACTCCGTTGGGCATCACCAACACGTTGGAAGGCTTGATGTCGCGATGCACGACGTCGCGACGATACGCGTGATCGAGCGCCGCGGCGACTTGCAACGTATAACTCAGCGCCTCGTCGATCGGCAACGGGCCTTTGAATTCGACGAGATCACGAATGTTAACGCCCTCGATGTATTCGAAGACGATGTAATGCCAACCTGAATCTTCGCCGACGTGGTAAACGCGGGCGATGTTTCGATGATCGAGCCGAGCGGCGCTCTGGGCTTCATTGTGGAAGCGGCGCAACGTCTCCTCGTCCGTCCGATCGCCGGAGACCACTTTGATGGCGACAGTTCGGCCGAGTCGAGTGTCATGACCGCGAAACACGGCGCCCATTCCGCCTCCGCCGACAAACTCATCCAAGCGGAATTGACCGAGCGTCTGGCCGGCCAGTATCGCGCCTAGTTCGCGAGTGTTGCGATAGTGACGATTCGGAAGAGGCTTTTTGGGCGACGAAATGACGGTCGCCGCGTCCTCCGAAAACTCAATCGGCAGTCGCCCCGGTCCACTCGGAGAAGCCGCCGTGTCGCTGGCGGAATCTTCGCCGGGGTGAGACGAATCGCGTTGATCTTCCGTCCCGCTCATCGGAGAAACTCAGTGGAAATAGGCTTCGGCGAACTGCAAAAAGGTCGTGAATGCGATCCGCTGGACGGATGCCAGATCATATGACTCCTGCCCAACAAACCGCCAAAATCGCTTAAGAACGTGGAGGAACCCCCACAATTGAAGAGAATTCGAGCCAACTTTCAGCTCGCTTCCATTCTAGGTAAGAGCCCGAAAAAGTCAACAAAAACGCTTTGCTGACAGAGGGTTACGTGATTCAAACCAAGTGGCGTTTAACGCGTATGACGCCGGCTTTTGCCGTCAATCCCGGCCTGAACCCGAAGTTGCCGTCGCGACCAGGGTACGAATCGGCGCCGGCAACACCGTCGCCAAACGCCAGACTCAACCGTGTCGAAGTCGAGCACCTCGATTATTCCCTAGCCAGGCATCCATTTGGGCGGACGTCGTCAGCGTGGCCAAGGTGGGGGGGCAAAACCCCCCAGAAGAGAAAGCGGAGCCCCCCCCCGGGACGG
>CAZMNY010000002.1:220446-316737 GCA_964567745.1 uncultured Pirellulaceae bacterium
CCACCCTCGGTGGGGGGGGGCCGGGGGCGGCGGGGCCTGGCGCGCGCCCCCCCCCGACTCTCTGCTCATGGCCTCGCCCACGGTAGTCCGGGCCACCATTGGGCGCCGCCGAAATTCTTCTGCTCCGGCCCTGGGGTCGAACGCCCTTGTTCAACGATTCCGCGCAGAGCCACGGTCAGCTCGCTGACCAATTCTGGGCGATCCGCCTGCAAGTTGGTGGTCTCTTTCGGATCCTCCTGCAGATTGTAGAGCTGAACTGGCGGCAACTTCTGCTTCGCCGCCGCCGCCTCCCGTGGCGGGCTCCACCCCCCAGATCCGCGGCAGAGTAGCAGTTTCCACTTGCCTTTACGAATGGCGAAATGACCAGAGACTGAGTGATGCACGACCGCCTCGTGAAGCGGCGCCGTGCTGTTTTTGCCGCGTAGCGCGCCGAGCAGGCTGACGCTGTCCTCCGCCGTCTCAGGCGACAACTTGTGTCCGACAACCTCTGCACATGTGGCCATGATGTCGGCGAGCGTAATCGTCTGCGAACTGGTCGAGCCGGCTTTAATCCGACCGGGCCAACGAACGACAAACGAGACTCTATGACCGCCCTCATACGCGTCCGCCTTCCACCCGCGCCAGTTTTCATTGAGACGAATTCCCGCCGCGTCGAGCTGCGGGAAGTTCGCCTTCGGCGAGGTGCCGTTGTCGCAGGTAAAAATCACCATCGTGTTTTCTGACTGATTCGATTCCTTCAATGCACGCATCATCTCGCCAACGGCGTTGTCAGTCTGAAGGAGGAAATCCGCGTACTCGCTGACTTTCGATCTCCCACGAAAGTCGGCATGCGGCGCAATCGGCGTGTGGGGCGAAGGCATCGGTGCGTAGAGAAAGAACGGCCGGTCCTTGTCAGCTCGACCGCGAATGTACTGTGCCCACCGCTTCGAGTACTCGGCCAAGACCGCCCGAAAATCCCAATTGGCAACCGAAGGTCCGGCCGACACGCCGACCATAGCGCCTGCATTCATTTGCGATGTCAGGTCGCCCAGCACGCGATCATTTTCACGCCAGGCATAGGGCGGCCAGTTCGGAACGTCGTCGCCGAAGTAATAGTCGAAACCATGGTCGCAGGGGCCGCCTCTGACTGAGCCGGTGAAATCGATCTGACTCAGCTTCTCCGTGAACCCTCCGCCTTTCTTCGGCCAGCGCCAGCCAAGATGCCACTTACCGATGCAAGCGGTGTCGTAGCCGTGTTCTCGAAACATTTCGGGCAAGGTGAGACGCTGAGGCTTGATGAGCGGACGCTCCCATCTGCCGACGATTCCTTTTTTGAGTCGGGAGCGCCAGTTATAACGCCCTGTCAAAACGCTGTACCGAGTTGGCGAGCAAACTCCCGAAGTCGAATGCGCATCGGTGAACGACATTCCCTCTCGAGCCAGCTGGTCGATGTACGGCGTCTTCATCCCCATCTTGTCGTTAAACGCCGACACCGAATCGAGCCCCATGTCGTCGGCGAGAATAACAATCACGTTCGTCAGTTTGGCATCGGCTGCGAACACCGAGTTCGCAAGCATCATAAACGGAAGCAAGCAGGTTAGTCTGATGATCAGCGTTGGATTCATTGGTCGATCGTCGTTTCATTCCTGGAAGAGATGCTGGAGTCATCGGAGGGACAAGCGGCGACTCGACGAAAACAAGAATACGCAAAGCCTTATGTCATGTTTCGATTTCGAATCCGCGGCGTTGTTCGCGAGCGACCAGGGATTGAGCCAGCGCGTCGCCGAGGACAAGTTGTTTATTCGGGTCCCAATTGATCTTGCGGCCAACTCGGGCGGCAATGCCGGCGAGGTGACACGTCGTCAGAGCTCGGTGGTGGCTGAAGACATCCGAGATTGGCATTCGG
Organism: uncultured Pirellulaceae bacterium; assembly: GCA_964567745.1. Classification (GTDB taxonomy): domain Bacteria; phylum Planctomycetota; class Planctomycetia; order Pirellulales; family Pirellulaceae; genus CAZMNY01. The sequence continues at coordinate 222,332 of CAZMNY010000002.1, forward strand.
CGAGTTACGGCCGAGTCAAAAAAGTTAGCGACGTGGCCGTTTAGCTCGCGGCCTCCGTAGATTTCTTGCAGAGCTCCATCCGGAAGCGGGCTCGTCGCCAGATCCTCGACAGGCTTGCCGACGAGCTTCCCGCGGTTGACGAAGATACGACCCTTGGTCCCTTCGAACAGAATGCCGTTGTCTCCGTCATGGCGAATCGTCAGTTCGACTCCGCCTTGATACGCAGCCTTTATGTTGAACCTGGTCGCCGTGTTGTAGCGGTCGGTCTTCGTCGGATACCCGCCTTTGAATGCAACGGGATGTTCGACCATGACAGGGTCTACCCAAATCGGACCGGTGTCCGTCTTATCCATGCCCCATGTTGCGATGTCAACGTGGTGGGCACCCCAGTCGGTCAACTTGCCGCCGGAATAATCGTACCACCATCGAAACTCATAATGAGTTCGGGACCAAGACTTGATGATGTTCGGCGCACCGGCCTTGTAGCGATAGTCAGTTGCGGGCGCTGGGCCCAGCCATTGGTTCCAGTCAAAATGCTTGGGCGGTTTCGCGACGGGTATCTCCGGACTCGTCGGCGCGCCACCGATCCGGCACTCCACTCGTCGCAGTTCGCCAAGTCGCCTGTCGCGGATCATCGCGATCGCTTTGACGAACCGCGACGAACTACGTTGCTGCGTGCCGACTTGAAACACCGCGCCTGTCTTCTTGCAAGCGTCACAGATCAGACGGCCCTCTTCAATCGTCAACGTCATCGGCTTCTCGCAATAGACGTCCTTTCCGGACAGCATTGCCTCAATCGCAATTTTTGCGTGCCAATGATCCGGCGTACTGATATGCACGATGTCGATCTTCGGGTCGTCAATGATCCGCCGGTAGTCGCTGAAACCGTCAGGCGCTTTGCCGAGCCAGTCTTTGACGATTCCTTTGGCGCGCTCGAGTCGATTCGAGTCGACATCGCAGACGGAAGTAATGTCGCCGAACCGCGGAAATTCCTTGCCGACTCCGTATCGACCATCGGGCAGATAGACACGCTTGTCCCAGCGAACACCACAGCCAATCACGCCGATTCGAGGCCGTGCGTTCGCGCTCTCAAACCCAAAGGCTCGAGGGACAATTCCATGGCCTAACGTCAATGCCCCGATGCCAAGTGAAGACTTGAGCAGGCTGCGGCGATTAAATTGTCGGTCTTTCGTTCGCATGCAAATTCCAATTCCCTAAACACGTACCGATATCAACCGCCACCAAGCGATTTGCAGAACGCGATTTAGACAACTTAACGTAACCGAACGCAACTTGCTTTGTGACCGAATCGTGATGTCGCGACAATTTTGCCGCGTGGTAGCCGAAGAAACCGTTTCTGCCCTAAACTGTCTGCATGGTGGAATGTCATTTTTCCGCCATATGGTTCCTTCGAAATCAAAAACACATCGACGACCGTCTCCGCCGAATCAGAACGGACAAGACTCAACATGGTTACCGCTAAGAACGTCTTGGGAACAGATCTTCAGACATGCAGCCTCTCGCCTCGAACGGGATTTTACCGCGACGGTTGCTGCAACACGGGTCCGGATGATCATGGTCTCCACCTGGTCTGTATTGAAGCGACCGATGAATTTCTCGCCTTCTCCGCTGAGGTCGGCAACGATCTCAGCACTCCGATTCCCGAATACGCTTTCCCTGGCGTGCGGGCCGGCGACCGATGGTGTCTGTGCGTGCAGCGGTGGAAGCAAGCCTTAGAGGCCGGGATGGCGCCGCCAATCGTTTTAGAAGCAACCCATATGTCCGCTGTCGAATTCGTCGACCTTGAAGATCTTAAGAAACACGCAGTCGCCGTTGAATAGTCGATTCGCAATGTACTGGCGGCCGATCGAGACAGCCCCGGTCGAGCCATCGCAGATGGAACATTCGGAACGTGGGTCGAGTGAACACACCGCGAAGACTGAGCTACAAAACTATGAACCGATATCTGATTGCTCTCGGCCTGCTCCTTGGTTTATTCATGGGAAGGGAGGTCGCCGGCAAAGAGCCTCCTCGCCCTAACATCCTCTACTTCTACGTCGACGACATGGGCTGGGGATCCATCGGACCTAATGGACAGGCCGCTCGCCGAACCAACAATCAAGCGTTTGTGCAAACGCCGAATCTCGATCGACTCGCCGCGCGAGGCGTCAATTTCACTCGCGGCTACGGCTGCCACGTCTGCTCGCCGGCTCGCTCCTCCCAGCAATCGGGCTTCCACCAAGGACACACCTATGCGGATCGCAATGACCCAAACAACGCCAAGAAGGCGATGCGAGCCGACGACGTGTTGATCGGCGACGCACTCTCAGCCGCCGGGTACGTGACCGGCTACTGGGGTAAATGGGGATACGGCGGATCGAAGGACCGAAACAGCCCTGTCATTGAGAACGTCCAAACACTGCCTACGTCGCACGGGTACCAACACGTGCTTGCCGAGCTCCATCACGTGCGAGCCCACACGTTCTTTCAGCCCACGCTTTGGCGAGCACCGGCAGCGCGTGATGCGGTCGGCGGTCTTGAACTCGTCCCCAATTCGCTTGCGCGAGTCCAGAACAATAAGGCCTATCCAGCGACTCCGGCATTCCAGAATCACTCGGACTATCCCGCCACGGCATATTGCGACGACACCTATGCCTTCGCCGCACTCGATTTTGTGCGTGAGCAAGGGCAGAACTACAACGCGTCAGGGCAGCCTTTTTTCGGTTTGCTGGCTGTGCAGATCCCCCATGCACCCTTTGGTGAAATTGTATCATTGCCAAACTGGGATCGAGCTTACGCCAACGCGCCTCAATTCGCCTCATTGGCCAATCAAACGCGACAATGGGCCGCCATGGTGACTCGAATCGACGCCCACTTCGGCAATATCCTGGCCGCGCTCGACGACCCCAATAACGACGGCGACAATTCAGACTCGATCGCCGACAACACTCTGGTGGTCTTCCAATCCGACAATGGCGGCCCTGGCGGAAGGAACAACATCGAGCTCGATGCCAATGGCGGTTTGAGCGGAACCAAAGGGAAGATTCAAGAAGGCGGTATCCGAGTGCCGCTGGTGATGCGATGGCCCGCGACGATCAAGACGGGTACGAAACTCAAAGCGGGCGCCAATTGCGAAATGGTTGTCGACGTGACCGACCTTCTGCCCACCTTCTGCGAACTCGCGGGCGCACCTACGCCGCTGGGAGTCGACGGCGTGTCGATCGCGCCCACGCTTCTCGGCAAGGGGAATCAGCGCCGCCGAGAATTCATCATCCATGAGGCTGGAAACGGACAATCGATCGTTCGCGGAAACCATAAGCTTGTCAGGTCGAGAAGAACGGGGCTGTCGCTTTATGATCTCGCGGCGGATCGCGCGGAAAAGCACAACATCGCGGCCGAACATCCCAAGCTTGTCAAGGAACTGGAGACGCTTCTATTAGGCGAACGTGTCGCGGAACCAAAGGGCTTCGCAAACACGTATCATCGATGGACTGGCAAAGACGGCGCCAAGACTTCAAGTCGAGACAATTGGTCCGACTACAAGTACTCGAACGCGAGCGTCATCTACTTGGAAGACAACGGACCGCCTCGACTCTCTTGGATTGCGAGCATCGTCAATTCGAAGGGCCGCCCTAATGTCGCGATCGCAGACCGCGATCTCGAGGTTCTCGGGCTGGAAGTACGCGGCAACGCGAAGAAACATGTCGGCCAAGTTCTCCGTCTCGGACCGGGCGTCAACCTCACCGGCCGAAACGAGATCAGACTCGGCTCGCACTCGACGCTCGCGATTGATCGAGGCCAGATTAATACGCTCCGTTGGATCGACATCCTCCCAAACGCCAAACTCAGCGGACGAGGCGACATTCGCGGCGACGTCTACAACCAAGGCGAGGTCTCGATCCAGGGCGAAGACCAAGCGAGACTCGAAGTGAACGGCCGCTTCGATCAAACCGCCGGAGCAGTCCTCAAACTAGTGTTGAACCGGAACGAAAACGCCCCGCTCGATATCGACGGCGAGGCGAGACTTGCGGGCCAACTTGATGTCGTCACGCGGGAAGGGTTTAAGCCGGTAAGCGGAAAGTCCTATACCATCGTTCGCGCGAATCGAGTCGTGGGACGGTTTGCCGGCCCGCGAGATATGCTCGTGGCCAACGACGGATCCCGCTTCACCATCCGATATTCGAGCACGGCTGTGACCCTCGTCGCCGAGTAGAAACAGCGGCGCAAGCACATTCGCTCGACAAACAGGAAGATAACGCGGAACGGAAGAAATCCTTGGGCGTTGCCCGTAGGCTACGTTGAGGTCGGCCGCCCGGCCAACAGTTGCGCGGGGCGATGCGGATGGTCTCGGGAGGCGTTGAGAGCTCGTCCGAGTCTTGTATCGGCCATCACGAGGATGCGAGTTGTTTCCCATCACCACGCGCGATGTCGCCGATGTTTCATAGTTTTGCCGCCGTGGATCAAGTACACAATCGGAGATTTTTCCCATGTCGCGTCGCTTTGCGCCGACTCTCATGCTGGCCTTCGTCTTCTTCGGCGCGACGGCGACCGCGCGGGCCGAATCCGCCAATCGACCCAACGTGTTGTTCATCTCAGTTGACGATCTCAATGACTGGATCGGTTGCCTGGGCGGTCACCCACAGGCCAAGACGCCGAATATCGACCGGCTGGCCTCGAGCGGCGTACTGTTCACCAACGCTCATTGCTCTGCGCCGGCGTGCAATCCATCCCGCACGGCGATCATGACGGGCGTCTCGCCTCACAAATCGGGGCTCTATGACAACCGACAAAAAATGCGTGAGCTGTTGCCTCGCGCGGAACTCATGCCGAAGTATTTCTCCCGACACGGTTATTGGTCTGCCGGCTCGGGAAAGATCTTGCATTACTTCATTGATGCTCAGTCATGGGACGAGTACTACCCGCCCAAGAAGACCGAGAACCCTTTCCCTCGAACTTTGTATCCGGAGAAGCGTCCAGTTAATCTTCCCGTCGGTGGTCCCTGGCAATACGTCGAAACCGATTGGGCGGCGCTCGACGCGACGGACGAAGAGTTTGGAGGCGATTGGCTCGTTTCAAAGTGGATTGGGGAACAGCTAGCCAAAAAGCACAAACGGCCTTTCTTTCTCGCCTGCGGAATCTATCGGCCGCACGAGCCTTGGTTCGTGCCGAAGAAGTATTACGATCTGTTTCCAATCGAACAGATCCAACTGCCTCCTGGATACAAAGAAGACGACCTGGACGATCTGCCGCCCGCCGGCAAGAGACGCGGCCCGAATCGGTACTTCCCGCACATCCGCAAACACGGCCAGTGGAAACAAGGCATCCAAGGCTATCTCGCCTCGATCGCATTTGCCGACGCGATGGTAGGTCGAGTCATCAACGCGCTGGAGCAAGGGCCGAACGCCGACAATACGATTGTCGTGTTGTGGAGCGACCACGGCTGGCACCTGGGCGAGAAGCAACACTGGCAGAAATTCACCGGATGGCGCGTCTGCACTCGCGTGCCGATGATTGTGCGCGCGCCGGCGGGCACGCACGGGCTCAAACGCGGCACAAAAGCTGGCAGCGTTTGCTCTCGCCCAGTCAACCTGCTCAGCCTGTACTCCACGCTAACCGAGCTCGCAGGTCTGCCCGCCAAGGATGGAATTGATGGGCCGAGCGTCGTGCCGCTGCTCAAGGACCCGAAGAGTGAATGGCCGCACCCATCTGTCACTTTCCTGAGCGATGCCGGAAGTTACGGCTTGAGCACGGAACGCTGGCACCTGATCCACTATGCCAATGGGGACGAGGAGCTCTACGAGAGCGGCAAAGATCGGTACGAATGGAAGAACCTGGCGGGCGACCCGGAGCATCAATCGCGGCTGTCGGATCTCCGATCGCAGGCCCCGAACAAGTTCGCCCCGAAGATTGCCGCGAGCGTCGGTTCTCTCACCGCGCTCAGATGGAATGCCGCCAGCGATGGCGATGCTCCTGCGTCACGCCCGGATGGAGATGCCTTCGACGTCTATTTTATCAATCAAACGCAAAACCCCGTAAAGCTGTTTTGGATTGACCGACAAGGACAGAAGAAACCGTACGGCGAGATCGAATCGAAGAAGCGACGGCGTCAGCGAACTCGACCTGGAGCCGTGTGGCTCATTGCCGATGAAGCAGACAAACCGCTCGGCCACTTCGTCGTCGGGGACCGAACAGCGAAGGCGATTATCGCCGCAGACGATTAGGCGACATCTTCTAGGTACGTGAAGGCAGTCTCGCCCTTGAGCAGTTCGACGGCGACGATTGACTCTGAAATTCGCGTCAAACACAATGAGTCCGTTTTGGTATTGCGACTTGCGCCTCGTTGGACCGCGCGGCTCGCAGCGGCGATTGGACCCACTGCCGCCTAAACAAATGTGGCTCGGTCAATGGCGCCATGAAGACGCATTCAAGAATGAGGTTTATCTGTAATGAAGTTGTTTGTCACGACGCCGGGCGTTCGCGATCGAATGTCTTCGGTTCGCAGCACGACTCGACCGTTATCCCTGGCTGCCTTGGTGATTGCCGGCATCTTTTCGCAGTTGGCTCTTCTACAAACCACGGTTTCGGCCGATTCCGCAGAGCGACCTAACATTGTCGTGATCTTGGCGGATGATCTTGGCTACGGTGATTTGAGTTGTTACGGCGCGGAGGATTTGCGTTCGCCCAACATTGATCGACTCGTCGCAAGCGGAATGCATATTAATCAATTCTATGCGAATTGCCCTGTTTGCTCACCAACACGAGCTGCGTTGTTGACTGGGCGATATCAAGAGTTAGTCGGAGTGCCCGGCGTCATTCGGACTCACGCCGATAACAACTGGGGCGACCTCGCCAATGACGCCGTCTTGCTTCCGGAATTGCTCAGCAGAGCCGGTTATCGAACAGCCATCGTGGGCAAATGGCACTTGGGGCTCGAAGCGCCCGATCGGCCCAATGATCGCGGCTTTGACTTCTTCCATGGGTTTCTAGGCGACATGATGGATGACTATTACAAACACCGTCGCCACAAGATCAATTACATGCGGCGGAATCGCGATGAGATCGATCCGCCGGGCCATGCGACTGATTTGTTTAGTCAATGGTCGATCGACTACATTCGCCAGCAAGCAAAATCCAACGATGGCAAACCGTTCTTTCTCTACCTGGCCTACAACGCGCCGCACACGCCGATCCAGCCGCCTCAAGACTGGCTGCAAAAGGTGCAACAGCGCGAACCGAAAGCGTCATTGGTGAGATCGAAACTGGTCGCTTTGATCGAGCACATGGACGACGGAATCGGCGGAGTGCTCAAGGCGCTTGAAGAAACAGAACTCGCCCAAAACACGATCGTTATTTTCACCTCGGACAACGGCGGTCAAATCTCGGTTGGAGCTAACAACGGCGGCTTGCGGGATGGCAAGCAGAGTATGTACGAGGGCGGGCTTAAAGCTCCGTTTTGCGCGTCATGGCCTGGACATATTGAGACCAACACGCGTTCGAGCGGCACGGCCATTACGATGGACATTTTTCCTACGGTTTGTGAATTCGCGGGCGTCGATTTCAGCCATAAGATCGACGGGATCAGCATGGCCAAGGTGCTGACCGGGAAGAACGACACCTTGCCCCAACGCGATCTCTTTTTTCATCGAAGAGAGGGCGGTGACCGCTATGGCGGTCAAACCATCAATGCGATTCGCCGCGGGCCATGGAAGCTGCTGCAGAATAGCCCGTTCGCTCCACTGGAACTGTACAATCTTGACGACGATCCGACGGAGTCAAAGGACTTGAGCAAGTCGAATCGCAAAAAGTTTCGCGAGCTCTCGGCAGCATTGCGAGTTCAGATTCAGCGAGGCGGCGCCGTACCTTGGCAGCGACCCGAGCGGCGCGACCCCTAGTCGGCTCAGTCGAGTACGTCGGACTAGTCGAATTCGTCGCCGACGAACAGTTTCACGTAGCTCTCATATCGCCGAGCGTCGAGCCTGGCATCGGCGACCGCGTCTTTGACTGTGCAATCGTCCTCATGCGTGTGAGTGCAGTCGGGGTAGCGACAGCGGCTCACGTACGGGCGAATGTCGCGAAAGAAACCGGCTACCTCCTCGGGAATGACGTCCCACAACTGAAACTGCCGCACTCCCGGCGTGTCGACAACAAATCCGCCGCCGTAGATTGGGATGAGACGCGATGTCGTCGTGGTGTGCCGCCCCTTTTGATTTTCGGCACTGACGGCGTTGACTTTCAGATGAAGTCCTTCATCGACCGCGTTGAGCAGAGAGGATTTCCCGACTCCGCTCTGCCCCGCCACGACACTCTGTTTCCCCGAGACAATTCGACGAAGCCGGTCGATGCCGAAGCCGGTTTCGGCCGAAGCAAGGAGGACGGTGTACCCCATTTGAGCAAAGACGCCAACGGTCGGCTGCAGGTCGGCAAGACTGACCAAGTCGACCTTGTTGATGACAACAATTGGCCTAATCTCGGACTTATCGGCGGTGATGAGAAACCGATCGATTAGGTTCGGCTTCAAGTACGGTTCGGCAGCGCTGGCGATGATTAGCAACTGATCAACATTGGCGACCATGACATGCTGACGCCCTTTGCTTGTCCTGCTGATCACGCCATGCCGCGGCTCAACTCGCTCGATAACCGCCAGTCCATCGTCATCGGGCTGGACATAAACCAAATCGCCGGCGGCGACGACATTGCGTTGGTCGGTCGCCAAGTTCTTGAGTAGTCCGCGAACCGCGCAGCGATATTCGCGACCATCGTCGCCGAGAACTTGAGACGCGAGACCGTGAACGCTGAGCACTCGGCCGCGCACGCAAGTTTCCAAATCGATATCGAGCTGGATTTGCAATCCGGTCTCGTCGCTCTCAACGGACTCGCCGATAATCGTTCGCTTGCGAGTCAGTCGTCCTTTTCCGCTGTAGCGTTCGCCGCGTTCGTAATCGTCATCGTTAAATTCCGTCGACTGGAATTCACGCGTTATGTCTTTGCTACGGACTCGCGAGTCGTGATTCTTGCGAAACTCCGTGCGAATCTTCGAGCGGTTTTTCTTCCCTTTCGCCAATGACTTCTCCGTCGCGAAAGCTACGATTGGGGCCGATCGGGTTCGCTTGGCTGAGCCTCGTCGTCGCTGCCAACAGCGCTTGGCATGTCGGACGAGGCGGCGTCAACAGCCGGTTCAGCGTCGTCACTTCCATCGCCGTTGCCGCCGTTTCCGTTTGCATCCGCCGCATTCTGATTGGTTTCCGTGTCGCCCTCGGATTCCGCCCTCTCCGCCTCTTTCAGATCGTGACAGGAGGGGCCAATCAATTCGCGGATGTCGTCCTCGCCCAACTCTTCTCGAGCCAGCAATTCTTGAGCAAGCAATTCCAGTGTGTCTCGATGGTCGCGAAGCAAATGGGATGCACGATCCGACTGTTCGCCGAGTATCCTGGCAACTTCATTGTCAATCAGTTCGAGCGTGTGTTCGCTGAACGCCCTCTGCTCGTGTATCTCGCGACCGAGAAACGGATCGTCATCCGAGAGTTTACAGCTGACGGGACCAATCCGCTCGCTCATCCCCCAGGTCGTCACCATTCGGCGGACAATCGCGGTCGCTCGCTCGATGTCGTTGGCGGCGCCAGTACACATTTCCTTGTAGACAAGCAACTCAGCAGCTCGGCCAGCCAGAAGGCAGACGAGTTCATCATTAAGCTCGCTTCGGGACGCGGTCATCCGGCGTTCTTCTGTCGGCAGCAATTGGGTCACGCCCAACGCTCGATCGCGCGGAATCACCGTCACTTTGTGGACTCGGTCCGCGCCGGGAAGCAGCCAGGCGGCCAATGCGTGGCCAGCTTCGTGGTAGGCCGTCTTCTCCTTACCCGACTCGCTGAGCACTTCTTCGCGCTTGGCGCCGATGAGGACCTTTTCTCGAGCGTATTCGAAGTCTTCCATTTCTACGATGGACTTGTCTTGCCGAGCCGCCCAAAGCGCCGCTTCGTTTACGATGTTGCGCAAATCCGCGCCGGTCAATCCAATCGTGACGCCACCGAGTCGCTCGAGGTCGACGTCGTCGGAAAGCGGAACTTTGCGAACGTGGACCTTGAAAATCTCAACTCGGCCCTTTTGGGTTGGGCGACCGACGGAAATGTGACGGTCGAAACGCCCGGGCCGTAAGAGTGCTGGGTCCAACACGTCGGGTCGATTCGTCGCGCCCATCACGATGACCGAATCGGTCTGATCAAACCCGTCCATCTCCGAGAGAATCTGGTTGAGCGTCTGTTCGCGTTCGTCATGTCCGCCGCCAAGTCCGGCGCCTCGCTGGCGCCCCACCGCGTCGATCTCATCGACAAAGATAATTGCCGGCGCGTGCTCCTTGGCCGTCTTAAACAAATCTCGAACGCGACTGGCGCCAACGCCGACGAACATTTGAATGAACTCACTACCATTGACGGAATAGAACGGCACATCGGCCTCTCCCGCAACGGCCCTTGCCAGCAGTGTTTTTCCCGTGCCAGGAGGTCCGTTTAACAAAACGCCCTGAGGCACGCGGCCGCCGAGTCGCTGAAATTTTTCTGGGTTCTTCAGATACTCGACGATTTCCTGCAAGTCGGCTTTAACCGACTCGATCCCGGCAACTTCCTTGAACGTGATCGCTTCCTGAGACGCCTCATAACGCTTTGCCGGGCTCTTGCTGAACGACGAGAGGAAGCCCCCGCCCATCAGCTGATTCTGCGAGCGGCGATAAAACATCCAGAAGAACAGCAGAAGTCCGACGGGCACCAAGAGCAGGAACATCGCCAGCATCAGTGGCGAACTCGCATCCTTCACCTCGACCTGAACATCGTGACCTCGCAACAACGCGTGTAGTTTCGATCGCTCTTCGCCCGACCTGGATAGACTCACGCGGAAGGTCTTGCCGAGCAACTTCTCGCCGCCCGGAACGACTTCCCCTTTATCATTGAAAGTCGGCGGACTTTTCGGCGGCTTGTTGAAGACGCCTTCGCCGAGGTTGCCGACGATCGTGAGTTTTACAACGTTGCCGGCGCGAACTTGCTCTTCGAAAAAGTTGAGCGGCAATTGAGCCGGTCGGCGCAAGGCAATCATCAACACTACGGCAGCAATTAACCCTAGCGTCACCACGATCAACATCCGATTCGGGCCGCGACGGATCGCACCCTGTTCGCGACGTTGGTCGTCGTCGTTCTTGTTCTCCATCACAGCCTTTCGTCCCAATTGACGCTGAGTATTCGTGGGCTCCGCGGACGTCCGCCTCCTGTCGCGGCGCCGGAATCATCTTTATTTCAATCCATTCGGCCATCGGACCCAATCCATGCCAGTCGCAGTTAGCCCGGCAATAATAGGCCAGGCAGCGGTTTGGCAAATCGGCAAGGTCCAAATCAGCGGATTGCGTGTCGTTAAGCAGTGAAATCCAACACCGAGGAAACGGGGGGTAGGTCGGACGAGATTTGGCCGGTTACCGCCGCAGCGGCTCCGCCCAACCTCACGGCGGTCGGTTCACGGTGAAATTGTAGGTCGCGGGTTCGCTTTAACCACTCCCCTTAGCAGTCCGTCGGCCGGATTCCACGCATTCTATCGGATTCGCATGGCCTTTGCGATGCGTTACCGGCAGATGCCGTTCCCGCTCACCGCCCAATACGACCTACGGCTGATCGTCGCGCCAACCGCTGTCCTCCACCTGCGATAAGTGTTCCTCGATCTGTTCCAACGACATGCCTCGAATTCGACAGCACTCCTCCAAGCTGAAACCTGCTGTCGCCAGTCGCCACGTCCAATAGGCGTCTTCCCCCTCCGGCTCAACGTCATCTGCTTGGTCTTTCGCCAGATCGCTTTCTGCGTGATCGACTTCCGTCAGATCGCCGCTTGGCGAATCGTCGAATTCCGCCTCCCCTGATTTGGCCGAGGAATCGAACGGCTCGCTAATCGCCGATTCAAACACCCACAGTTCTTCATCGCTTTCGGCGACCATTCTGGACTCTTTCGCAGCGTCAACGGACTCGGTGCCCGATTCGATGCTGTGATCGCGAGTGGCCTGCAGACCGTCTCGACTTTGCTCGGGCACCGTTTCCGGTTCGAGGTCGACCGATTCGGGCGCGACCGGAGCATCCGCGGCAGGAGCGGATTTGCCATCCACCAGATTCAAAATGGCTTCTCCCCAGTTGGCAAGACACTGAGGACCGACGCCCTTAATTTTGCCGAGTGCATCTGGCGAGTCTGGCTTGACGGTTGCGATTCGATCAACGGTCGCGTTGTGGAGCACGGTGTAGGGCGGATACCCGAGCGACTCGGCCGTACTATTTCGCCATTGGATCAGTGCGGCGCGGAGCGCTCGATCCGGGTTGGCGACCGTGTCGGGCGGCGCTTCAACTTCGGCACCCAGTTTGGCTGCGAGATCGGGTCGCGCCCATATTGGTCCCTGCGGGGTCGATACGCCCAACATGACGTCTCGTCCAAGAGCCGTCAGGTTCATGACAGGGCGAAAACGGTCGACTTCATTCTGCTCGATCAAGTCGCTGCTGATGAGTTCGTCGATTAGGGCGGCGACATCTCTTTGAGTGAAATCCGCAAGCAAACCGAAAGTACTCAACTTGTCCAAACCAAACTTGCTGAGTTTCGACGACTTCGAACCGCAAAGCATTTGAGCGATCACGGTCTTGCCAAATCGCTCCTTGGCCCGCGCGACACCGCTGAGGATCTTCCGCGACACCTCAACTGTTCTCGGCGATTGTGCGCACTGGACGCGAGCTGGAGCCGAGGCGAGCCCGGTGCTGCTGCATTGATCGCAGACCCCGCATTTGGCTCGCTGCTTATCGCCAAAGTAGTCGAGGATGAAACCCTGACGGCAATTGCCTGTGTATGCATACGCGACGACCTGATCCAGCTTGTCCAACTCCGCTCGTTTTCGAACCGTCAATTCCTCGAAGTCGATCTCCAGTTCCGAAAACGGCCGGTTGCGATCGACAACATGCAGGGCCCGGCCGCGAAACGGACGAACGTAATCGAACTGAGGCAACTTGAGCAGTTCACGGAGCGCTCGATTGAGCGACTCTCTCTCCAGGTCCGTTTGACTCTGCAAATACTCGAGCCGAATAGCGACTTGCTCGAATCGTTGTTCTCCCACAATCCTCTCGACGGCGCGAATCACTTTGCGTTGCACAGTCGCCTCGCGGGGCAACAGCTCGGCAAGCGTCGTCTGATCACCGTTGATCCAAAACAAGCCGTGCTTTTCATTGGAGTCGAGACGCCGAACGGCGCTTGCGGTGCGGTCGAGGATTCGAATCGCGGCGCCCACGCCTTCGGCGCCCGTCTTCAGCTGCATCTGATCGCGAATCTCTTGTTGAGTGAGTTCGATCGGATCACTCGTTTGTCGACGCAGAAAATCGTACACCTTGGCGACAGTCGCTTGGTCGGGGTAATTGCTCTCAATGAAGAACTCTTGAATCATGCGATCCGCATAGCTGAACAACAACACGCATCGCGACGCGTCGCCATCGCGCCCCGCTCGTCCCGCCTCTTGATAGTAAGCCTCCAAACTGCCAGGCATGTTATAGTGCGCGACAAGCCGCAAATCGGATTTGTCGACTCCCATACCAAACGCATTGGTGGCGACAATCACTTCGACGTCACTCCCCATGAAGGCTTCCTGCATCTGTTGACGTTGGTCAGGGGCAAGGCCGGCGTGATAGACGCCGGCGGCAAGTTGAAGCTCTTCCCGAATCAACTCGCTGAGCTCCTCGCATTTCTTTCGCGTGGCGGCATAGACAATCGCCGGGCCGCTGGCCTCACGCAACAATCGCAATACCGCTGCATCCTTTTCACGATGAGCGCCAACGAGCTCGACCTCAAAACGGAGATTGGGGCGAGCGAAACCGGTAACGAAAACTTCCGGCGATTCGACCCGCAATTGCTTGATGACGTCCGCTCGTACTTTGGGCGTCGCCGTCGCCGTCAACGCGATCGTTTGCGGCGAGCCGATGCGTTCGCGAAAATCTCCCAGCCTCGCATAGTCCGGTCGAAAATCGTGGCCCCACTCGCTGATACAATGCGCTTCGTCGACAGCCAGCAATGCCAGATTCGACTTCTGCACCGCGTTGACAAACGACGCCTGGCGCAAACGTTCTGGAGCGATGTAGACGAGGTCGTATTCGCCCGCCTCCATTTGAGCCATGCGACTTCGCTGCTCGGATGGATTGATCGTGCTATTGATGCACGTCGCGGACAATCCCAATTCGACCAGCGAGTCGACTTGGTCTTTCATGAGGGCAATCAGCGGCGAAACGACTAACGTCAACCCTTCTCGAACGACAGCGGGCAGCTGATAACAGAGACTCTTACCGCCGCCGGTCGGCATGATGCAAAGACAATCGCGACCGGTGAGCACCGCTTTGACGACATCATCTTGACCGGGGCGAAACTCCGTCAGGCCAAACCGACCCAGGTGCTCATACGCGGAATCCAAAACGGCAGTCATCCATTTAACGCCTTTTTTACGCGATCGTCCCGGCCGAATCCTTAACCGTTTCGCCCTAATTTCGACGCCGACCAGATCTCTGGCGAATGGCGGAAGCGACGGGCAGTTCTCACAACGATTTCGCGGCGGCTTGCACCGTTGAGGGTCAACGGGAATTATAGACGGGCTCGCACCGACTTCCAACCGCCTCGACGACGCGCTCAGGGCGCGAATCGCACCTTCATCGCCCAATACTGACCAAATGTCGCACTCGACTGACAAACCGTCGTCATCCCCTACTCGACAGGGTGTGGTCGCGGTCTGCTGGCAAAGGGGCAAGTTCCTTGTCATCCGCCGATCCGAATTTGTCGAGGCGCCAGGTGCGTTTTGCTTTCCCGGGGGCGGCATTGAGAAGGGAGAATCCGAAGAGACCGCCTTGCGGCGAGAAATGCGAGAAGAGCTCGATTGCGAAGTAACGCCCACAAAGCGAATCTGGCGAAGCGTTACGGACTGGAACGTCGAGCTCGCTTGGTGGCAACTGAGCTTGCCAACCGATATCGTCCTGAAGCCCAACCCGCGTGAGGTTGCCGAAGTGGTTTGGTTGAGCGAAAAAGAAATGCGCGACTCACCGAAACTGCTTAGCAGCAATCTCGCATTCTTGGACGCGATGCGCGCCGGCCTATTTAGTCTGGCGCACTGGTCGAGCTGAGTCGCCAGGTTCGACGACGCTTACGGCAGGCGGCTCGTCGTTGCGTTAGTCATCCGACCGTTTATTGGCCTTAGGACTTGCCTCGCGGTTGAACGCCTTCGGATCAAAGGGGTCCGCTGACGTGCTGGTCGGCGTAGATGTGCCATTCGGCGAGGCGGTCCCGCTTGGCGGGGAAGGCTCGTTCGACTGCGACAAACTCGCACGGCGAACCGAGTCCTTGGCGCCGGCCCGCGAATCTCTTGGCGTCGTGAAACCGGCTGGTCGAAAGGTGGATGAGCCAGATTGTTTGGCGCGATTCGAGTCGGCCTGCTGCGCGCTTGTCCCATTTGCCGGTTCGCGGTCGGCCAACATGCGTGCGATTGGATCGTGGTTTACCGGAACACGAGAGACCTGGCGAGCCCAAGCGACGAGTCGCCCGAGCTGTTCGATCTCACTCTCGCCAAAGAAGGGCTTTTTTCGCCCGGCGTGAGGCGACGTGGCGGCTCGAATCCAAGCGGTGTCGGCCAGGGGTCCCGCGCGAACGTGCTTGATGGTGGAGTGGAGATTACGCTGGGTGTAGCGATGCGAAAACGCGCCTTCGATGCTAGGGCGAATCAGTCGATAAGGCGAATCGGCAAGGACGCCATGACAGGCGGTCGCGCCGCAGCGGTTGACCAACATAGGCTGAATCACGTGGGTAAATTCCTCGACTGCGCCAGTTGGCAATTGCTTGACCAATCGGTTTAGCTCCGCTGGCGTTGCTGCGCGAGCCCCGCCAGCCTTGTTGATATCGACGGCAAAGGACACGGCTTTGCCCGGCAGAGCTCGCGAGGCTCCGGACGCCGCTGGAGTCGGCCGCAGTTGCTGGGCGATGCGACGTTGTAGATAGTCGATTTTTGGGTTGTCGGGTGTTTGAAATCGGAGCACTGCGAGTTGCTCCGCCGCCTCCCGCACCATCTCATACTGAAGACACCATTGAATCAGTCTGAGCCGGCCATTGTTATCGCGATCTTTGAGCCGTCCCGCCTGGTGCTGATAGGCTGTCGTCAGATTCGGGGCAATAAAGTCGACGATCTCGACCGGAATTCGAACCACCGATCGATCGCTTCTCGTCAGTCGAATTCGCTCACCTTCACGCAAGGTCATGCCTCGCATCAGGCGTCCGTTTTTAAATACCACGACCTCGCCACGCGCTGGCGATTTTTCGCTCGTCCCCACCGTCGCCGCCGCTGATTGGGGGGGCGTCGACTCGTATGCCCTTGAGCCGGGCCTAGTTGCTCGATCGGCCGAGGAATCGCCGATTTGTTTGCCTGCATATTGACCGTAGCCGTTCGCGCAGGTGGCGAAGAGCAAGCCGACAAACGTGCAACTGAAGGCGTGAGACTTGGCGAATATATTCATAGTGGCGGGACATTACTCGGCTTTGCCGTTCGCGGTCAACACGAATGTTGGATGGGACGCTTGGCGGCGTTTCAGTCCGTGAAACGACGAACCTATGTCCTCGCCATTGCCGTCGCGAAGGTTCCCTGGCGGCGATTTCGCGCCTTTGCTGCGGTTTATGTCAGTTGTGTCGGTTTCTGGTCGCTTTCAACGGGCGGATGACGGCGAATCAACGACCGGTGTGCCTAGTGGATAAAAAATGAGGCTACTATACTGGTCCCAATGGCACGACGGCCAAATGGTACGACTGAGCGGCTGGAACGGGCCTCGCGAAGAATGGTTCGAACCAAATCGTAGCGGCTCGCGTAGATGCGGGGAGACCTATCCGGCCTGAGCCGCGTAAGTCACTGGCACGAATAGAATTGAGTCCGGAAGGTTAATTCGCATGGGCGCTCCGATTTTCGCTTCAATCGCACCGGCTTTTGTGGCCACCTGGTTGACGCCCGTCTGGATTCTCAGCTTAGGCGTGCTGGGCGGCATGATCGCAGTGGGGGTGCTAGGTCTTCTCGTGCGATTACTCGGCCCGATGTGCGGCCCGTTGGGCAGGCGAGCTGCATCGGAACTGACGACGATGGTCAGCGAGGGGTTTCTTTATCCTGTCACTGTGATCGCTGCCGTATTCTGTCTTTTCGCCTTCTTAGGCTATTTCATCGCCCAGCGCCCCGATGCGATCCTTCAGTCGATAACTCGAATTCACGCGGCTGACGAAGTTTCACTGACTCTATCCGCCCCGCCTGCGACTCGGGATGAATCGGGCGAAATCGTCGTCGAAGAAGAAACCATTCTCTCGTTCCCGGCGATCCGCAGCAACGAGATTATGGTTGTCAGCGTGGCAAGCGACCAGCGCGTAACGATTTCGCCTCAGTCGCAAGACGTCCCGGGCCGGCGCATTTTTGAGGTTTTGCCGGACACAACGGATGGCTGGACCCGCGTCGCTCAGACCGAGCCGCCTTGGCCGCCAGGCGAGTGGGAGTCAGTTCATGTGTTGAACTTCTCAAAATCGACGGCCAACATCAACTTAATCGTGATGACGCGTCCCATCGTGCCGGAAGTCTATTCGGCACCCATCATGGCCGCCTTCGTTTTCGCTATTTACTTGCTCTATTTTCTTCACCGAGTTTTGATGCCGCGGTTGGCCGCCGTCGCGTTGGCCACGTTCAAGTCCGAGTTTCATAGCCCGCTATTCTTGTTGCTCGCCGCCTTGGGAATCTTCGCACTGATACTGTTTGTGGTGATTCCCTATAACACGCTTGGTGAAGACATCAAGATGCTCAAGGACACCGGGCTTACCTTGATCTTGATCCTCACCATTATTCAAGCCATCTGGTCGGCGAGTACTTCCGTCTCGGTTGAGATCGAAGGAAAAACCGCGCTGACCGTCTTGTCAAAGCCGATTGACCGTCGAACGTTTCTGATCGGGAAGTTCGTCGGCGTCAGCTGGACGGTCATTTTGATGTTTTTGTTGTTGAGCGTCGTGTTCCTTATCGCCATCGCGTACAAGCCAATTTACGACGCGCGGGAAAGCTCGATGGACCCGCCGACGTGGGAGAACTGCCACATCGAATTGGTTCAGACGGTGCCCGGCCTCGCACTGATGCTGATGGAAACGCTGCTGCTTACAGCGTTGAGCATCGCCTTGTCGACGCGATTGCCTTTGGCACCAAACGTGATGATTTGTTTCGCTGTGTACGTGCTTGGCCACCTGACGCCATTATTGGTGCAATCGTCCTCGGAAGGATTTGAGGTGGTGAGCTTTTTTGCGAGGTTGATGGCGACCGCGGTGCCTGTTCTTGTGAACTTTAACATCACGCCTGCCATTGCCAGCGGGCGCGACGTGCCCATGATCTATCTGTTTTGGTCGAGCCTATACTGCTTTATCTACACCGTCATCGCGCTGCTGCTTGCCCTGCTGCTGTTTGAAGATCGCGACCTGGCCTAGCGAGTCGTATGTGCCGTGCCGAGTTGGCTAGGACTCCAACACCTCATCGATAACCTCTTCCTCGACATAGATCGGGAGAGGCGGGTCGCAGGAGACGGCGACGGCGATCGCATCGGATGGGCGCGAGTCGATTTGAACAAGCTCACCATCCCGCCGAATTCTTAGCTGAGCGAAATAGGTGTGTTCTTTGAGCGCGTTGATAACGACACTATCGAGTTCGCCACCCATGCTTTCGACCACGGCGACAAGCAGGTCATGCGTTAGCGGTCGAGAAGCTCGGTGTCCTTTGACCCGTCGATCGATGCTCGTCGCCTCATAGATCCCGATAAAAATGGGAAACTGCCGAGCGCCATCGACCTCCTTGAGATAGATGACTTGTTGCTCGTTCAATTCGCTGATGATAATCCGCGACAATTGCATTTGAACCGGCATGACGCATATCCATTGAGTCTTGGAGAGTCCAAGACGATTATATGGACCGGGAGACGTCGGAAGCTAGGCCCCGCATCACGACACGTCAGCGAAGGCGCCACCACACACGTCCATCACACCCAAACGCGACGCGTTAGACGCGTGCAGACTACGATTGCGAATCGTGGAAGGCGGCCTCAAGACAGGCCAAGGCGGTCGGCCCGTTAGCGCCGTCGACGACGACGTTAACTCGGACTTCGCTGGTGTTGATCATCTGGACGTTGATACCCGCGTCGGCCAATGATCGGAAGGTGCGAATGGCAACGCCGGTGTGGCTTCGTAAACCGATCCCGGAGACAGTGAGCTTGGCGACCTCCGGACTATTGGCGACTCGCTTGCAGCCGAGCAACTCGCCGCGCGATTCTGCGATTTCCAGCGCCTTTTTGAGTTCGGCTCGCGGAACGGTGAAGGTTAGGTTGGTCTCGCCTTCGCGACCGTTATAGCTTTGGATAATCATATCGACAAATACTCCGCCATCCGCCACGCCGTGGAACACTTTGGCGGCGATGCCAGGCTCATCCGGCACACTCACAATCGTCACGCTGGCCTGGTTGCTGTCGAGCGAAATTGAATTGATCACCAGCTCTTCCATATCGACGCCACGGAGCCGAGTGATCACGTCGGCCGCGTCGGCCTGGACGCGTTCGGTCTTGCCCGGAGCGGCAGATGCTTGCGCGGGCGCGGCGCCGAGCTTGAATGCTTTGTGCACAGCTCGCAGCGTTGTCTGAGCTTGATCTCGGTGGATAAGCGCCGAAATCTTGATTTCACTGGTCGTGATCATTTGAATGTTCACGCCCGCTTCCGAAAGTGCGCCGAACATCGACTCAGCGACGCCACGCTCGCGAGCCATCCCGGCGCCGACAACACTCACTTTGGAAACTTGCTCGTCAAACAGCACCTCGCCCGCTCCGAGCACGGCGACGGCTTTGCGAGCCGCTTCGAGCGTCACGCTCAACTCCTCCTTCGGAACGGTAAACGATATGTCCGCCCGTTCGTCCGAATCGTTTTGAACAATCATGTCGACGGTGACATTGCGGTCCGCGATTCGGGAAAAGACTTCCCAACTGGCGCCCGGTTCGTTGGGCACGTCCGTCACTGTCACTCGCGCCTCGTCTCGAGTCAGCGCGCAGCCGCAAACGGGCCCGACGGAAGATTCGGCTTCATTAGCGATCAACGTTCCCGGCGAATCGGTCATGCTGTTACGAACTTGAATCGGCACGCCGAACTTTTTCGCGAACTCGATCGAACGGTTGTGCATGACCCCGGCGCCCAAACTCGCCAGTTCAAGCATCTCGTCGTAACTGATTCGATCAACACGCCGGGCCTCCGGCAAAATCCTCGGATCGGTCGTGTAGACGCCGTCGACATCGGTGTAGATCTCACACGCATCGGCGCCCATCACGGCCGCCAGCGCCACAGCGGTGGTGTCGCTGCCGCCGCGACCCAAAGTCGTAATGTTGAAGTCTTCATCG
Source organism: uncultured Pirellulaceae bacterium (assembly GCA_964567745.1). Taxonomy (GTDB): domain Bacteria; phylum Planctomycetota; class Planctomycetia; order Pirellulales; family Pirellulaceae; genus CAZMNY01. Next base: position 242,788 of record CAZMNY010000002.1, read on the forward strand.
ATTCCTTGAAATCCGGCGGCGATGACGATGTTGCCGTCGTCCAGCAGTCGCCGCATCCGCTCGGTCGAGATCGACTTGATGCGAGCTTTGGTGTGAATGCTGTCGGTGCGAATTCCGATCTGGGCACCAGTCAAACTAACGCCGCGATATCCGAGCGCATCGATGGCCATCGCCATAAGCGCGACACTGACTTGCTCGCCAGTCGTCAACAGCATGTCCATCTCGCGGGCCGGCGGGTTGTCGCTGATCTCCGACGCTAATGAGACCAGCGTGTCCGTGTTCTTTCCCATCGCGCTGACCACCATCACCACTTGATGGCCTTCGTTTTGAGCTCGAATCGCCGTCCGCGCGGCGGCGAGAATCTTCTGACTGTCGGCGACGCTCGTGCCGCCGAACTTCTGCACGATAATGGACATGGTTTGTGTTGCTAGTTTTCGAGTAGCGAAAGTCATGTTTGCAAGGTCGCAAACCAAACGACTCAGACCCTCGCATCGACCGGTTGATCAGTGCGTGACCCGAGAATTTGAATTCGATTGGACGGTTCGCGACAATGAGCCGCGAAATGTGTTGAACGCAATGCTGCAGCCGCGGTCGATTTGGTCGACTCAACCATCGGTCCGCAAACGCTGATTCACGGTTCGGGCGTCAACTGACGACGCGTCAACTGACGACGGGTCCTAGCTCCCGATGAACTGGCTCATCAATCGCCAACCCTCATCGAAGGCGGAAACAGATTGAGCAGCGACAACTTCGTCGTATTGTTGCCCGCTGTCGGGTTCCAGGCCGGTTCCGCACATTGCCCAAGGGACGGGTCCATGACTATGCGTCTTGGTGCGGATCGGGGTTGGGTGGTCTGGCGAGACGAGCAACCGGTAGTGGCCATGTTTGCTTAGCGCCTCATGAAGCGGTCCCACAATCTTATCATCGATTGCTTCCAGCGCCTGCACCTTGGCGGCGGCATCGCCCTCATGCGACGCTTCGTCCGGAGCCTCGACATGAACGCAAATCAAGTCGGTCTCGTCCAGAGCATCGATGGCGCAACGTCCTTTCGACGCATAATCTGTGTCGGTGTACCCAGTAGCGCCCGGCGCTTCGATGCGATCCCAACCGATCAGAGCGGCAATGCCTCGTAACAGGTCGACCGCAGTAATCATCTTGCCGCGAACATTGTGGCGAGCCTCGAACGACTGCAGCTCGGGCGTTTTCCCTAAACCCCAAAGCCAAATATTCGACGCCGGGCGTTTTCCTTCGGCGATGCGTTTCAAGTTGACCGGGTGTTCCGCGAACAACGCTACACTTCGGCTCATCAAGTCGTTCAGCAGATCGCTACCCGGCCCCCGAGGGAAGTCGTCGACGATTGACTTATCCGTTAAGTCGTGCGGCGGAGTCGTGATGGTGTCTCGCGAAAACGGAGGCTCGGCGCCTTCCCCGCCCCGATAGATCAGCAGATTGCGATAACTGACGCCCGGTACGAACTCCCATCGTCCGGAGGCGAGCGACTGTTGCGCCGCATCGAGCAACTCAACCGCTTCCTCGCTCGAGATGTGGCCAGCCGTAAAGTCTTGCATCAACTGATCCGCAACCGTGACGAGATTGCACCGAACGGCCCAGTCATGCGGCCCAAGCTCGATGCCCTGAGCAGCCGATTCCAAGGGCGCTCGACCGCTAAAATGCACGTTGGGGTCGTAGCCAAGCAAGCTCATGTTGGCCACGGCCGAACCCGCCGGCAAATGAGCTGGAACATTGTTCGCTCGACCAATCTGCCCCTCCGCCGCGACGCGATCCATGTGAGGCGTCCTCGCCGCTTGCAATGGCGTTTGGCCTTCGAGCGAATCTTGTGGTTCGTCAGCGCAGCCGTCAGGAATCACGATCGCGTATTTCATTTCGAATCAGTCACCGCGTGGAATTTCGTCAGTCCAAAACTCGCATCCGAATGCTTGCCGCCTTCACATCGCCCGACGCGTCGATCCGCTTAATCGCCTCATCCATCGCGCCGACGTTCGCTCCGTAGGTCATGATCACCAGCGGAAGCGTATGCTCGTCCTCGTCATCCGGCGTCGGCTCGTGCTGCATCACCGAAGAAATCGAAATCCCCTGCTCGCCAAGTATTCCGCTTATGCGAGAAAGCACGCCTGGGCAATCGTTGACCATGAATCGCAAATAGAATCGGCACACCGACCGATGCGGCTCGCGCATCGACATCGCGGCCGGGCGGTCGCCCCACAATTGAAGCGAACTGAATGTAATCTGGGATCGACCCACAACCGAGTCGATAATGTCGCTCATGACGGCGGACGCCGTCGGCTCTCTTCCCGCCCCCTGCCCTCTGAAAAAGACAGGCCCCACGTAATCGCCCTCAACGCTGATCGCGTTGAACGCGTCGCGGACATCGGCCAACGGGCGCCCATGGCGAACTAATGTGGGCGAGACGCTCAAGTCCAACTGATCGCCGTGGACTTCCGCCCGCGCGAGAAGCCGGATACGAAATCCCATTTCCTTGGCGAAAGCCATGTCGGCGGTCTCGAGCCGGTCGATGCCGTCGGTCGGGATGTCCTCCCAATCGACACTGACGCCAAAAGCCAATTGGGCGAGGATCGACAGCTTCTGAACTGTATCGACGCCGTTAACGTCCATCGTGGGATCCGCCTCGGCATAGCCGAGGTATTGGGCGTCCCGAACGGCGACCTGATAGTCGGCGCCACGTTCCATCTTGGTGATAATGTAGTTGCAAGTGCCGTTGAGGATGCCGATAAGCGATTGAATACGATTGCCGGCCAAGCTCTGACCCAACGACGTGATTATCGGGATTCCGCCGGCGACCGACGCTTCGTAGGCAATCGATCTTCCGAGGCCCCGCGCACAGTCGAACATCTGTTTACCGTGCGAAGCCAGCAGCGCTTTGTTCGCCGTCACCACGTCTTTGCCGCTCGAAAGCAACTGAGTCATGATTTCGCGTGCCGTGTCAACTCCACCGACAAGTTGAGCGACGACGGTGATCGAATCGTCCTTGAGCACATCGTCCAAGTTATCTGTCAAGACGCCGGCCGGAAGCGTGATATCCCGAGCCTTGTCGACATCGCGAACGACCACTTTTGCCAGCTCGATTTGCCGCCCGGAGCGGCATAGCAATCGGTCGCTATCCTCGAGCAATATCTGAGCGACGCCAGTTCCGACGGTCCCCAGGCCAATCAGTGCGATTCGCACCTTACCGTCGTCCATACGAGTTCACCAAAGGGTCCGATAGAAGGCAGCGGCAGCGAATGTTGCGCGGGATGGAGAATGAATGGGCCAGTAAATGGCCGCATCACAGCAGCCAGCGCGGCGGAAATCAAGTTCAGCGAGATTTCGGGGCTGCGAGGGAAATACTTCACTTTCCCGCGTGTTCAACGCCAACACTCGCCGCACCAACATCGCTTGCCATCGTAGGTTCGAGCCCAACAATTCGTCAAGGCTACGACAATCGCTGCCCCAACCGGCGGCTTTGCTCGTTGGCGCCGATCCGACATACTGTGGTCTCTCGTATCCGGACGAGCTCGCCTCACGCGTTGCCCGTGGCGATCTAGCCATCAAGACCGCCGCTTTATCCACAAAGGACCTACTCACAGTGGACAATACATCGCTCGACTTTCTCAAAGCGCTTTTGGAATGCCCGAGCCCTTCCGGCTACGAGAGCCGCATTCAGAGGATTGTTCGCGACTATGCGAAGGGTTTCGCTGACGAGATCGAAACCGATGTGCACGGCAACGTTCGCGTGGGCAAGAACGTCGGAGCTGTTAACCGAGTCATGTTGGCCGGTCATTGCGACCAAATCGGCATGCTTGTCTCGCATATCGATGACGATGGCTTCGTCTACGCTCAAACGATTGGTGGCTGGGACCCGCAGCAACTGATTGGCCAGCGGATGGTCATTTGGGCGGACGACGGACCATTGGATGCCGTTATCTCGAGGAAACCGATTCACCTGTTGACTGATTCGGAACGAAAACAAGTCGTTCAGCTTCAAGATATGTGGCTCGATATCGGTGCCAAAGACCGCGCCGAATCCGCATCGCTGATCAATGTCGGCGATCCGGTCACGTTGGAGCTGGGATTCCAGCCGATGCGAAATAATCTGGCCAACGCGCCGGGAATGGACAACAAGACCGGTGTCTGGGTCGTCATGGAGGCGATTCGCCGAGCTTCACAATCGTCGCTGAATTGGGCCGTTTATTCCGTGTCCACGGTTCAAGAAGAGATTGGCCTTCGAGGTGCCAAGACTGCTGCCTATGCGATCGATCCTCACGTCGGCATCGCTGTCGACGTGACTCACGCCACCGACTGCCCGTCGATCGACAAACGGCAACAAGGAGACATTGCGTTAGGCAAAGGGCCAGTCATCTTTCGAGGGCCGAACATCAATCCGGTTGTGGCTGACCGCCTGAGGCGAACCGGCAAAGCGGAAGATACGCCGTTCCAACTTTCCGCGATTGGCCGAGCGACGCCGAACGATGCCAACCCCTTGCAAGTATCACGATCTGGTGTGGCGACGGGACTCTTGGCGATCCCAAATCGTTACATGCACAGCGCCGTCGAGACGATATCGCTTGACGATTTAGACAACGCAGCTCAGCTTCTCGCTGATTTCCTATGCGGGCTGGAGCCGCAAGAGGACTTTCGTCCCCTCTCTTAGTTCCAGGACGTGACAGAGCCCGAGATTCGCGTAACGCGACAGGCTGACACCGCTCCATGCGACGCTGCCAAATTGGCGTACCGCCACCTCGCTGAGCGGCATAGCAATCGAGATGAGGCCGTGTCGATTCGCTATAAGTAATTATCACAAAATGACTTAGAGGACATGACACCTCAATTGGCACAGGGGTTGCTTTAGATTGGGCTCAACTTGGCCTGGCTGCCACAAGGTGCGCTCGCCCTGCCTCGAGATTGCAAAAACGAATGAAGCGGCCCGCTTTGCTCAGGCAGGGCGGAGACCGATTCCGATTCACGAAATCGTCAACAACTGGAGGAATTCCGACGTGGCGAAACAAATGGTCTTTGATGACGATGCTCGACAGCCTCTTCTGGACGGCGTGTCAAAGTTGGCGAGAGCCGTACGCAGCACCCTGGGACCTCGCGGCCGCAACGCGGTTTTGGACAAGGGTTGGGGTTCACCCAAAGTGACAAAAGACGGTGTAACCGTTGCCGAAGAGATCGAATTGGATGACCCGTTCGAGAATCTCGGCGCCCAATTGGTCAAAGAAGCGGCGAGCAAAACAAACGAGGTGGCCGGCGACGGCACCACGACCGCTACGATCATGTCGGAAGCCATTTTTCGCGAAGGCCTGAAGATGATCGCCGCCGGGGCCGATCCCATGGCTCTCTCTCGTGGAATTCAAAAGGCCGTGGAAGTCGTCGCTAAAGAAATCGCGAAACACTCGACGCCGATTGACGAAAAGAACAAGAAAGAAATTCAGCAAGTCGCGACGATCGCGGGCAACAATGACCCTGAGATCGGCCGTGTCTTGGCGGAAGCGTTCGTCAAGGTTGGCAAGAACGGCGTGATCACGGTCGAAGAAGGCCGCGGCAACAACACGACCGTCGACATCGTCGAAGGAATGCAGTTCGATCGCGGATTCCTTTCCCCGCACTTTGTCACCGATCAAGACAACGTGGTCGTGGAACTCGACAACTGCCAGATTTTGTTGTTCGAAGAAAAGATTTCGGCCAACAAGAAACTGATTCCGTTGCTCGAGGCCATTAGCAAAGCGAAGAAGCCTTTGCTGATCATCGCCGAAGACGTCGAAGCCGAAGCCTTGGCCACGCTCGTCGTCAACAAGATGCGAGGCATCTTGAGCGTTTGTGCCGTTAAGGCGCCGGGCTACGGCGATCGTCGCAAAGCGATCATGAACGACCTCGGAGTGTTGACAGCGGGCACGCCTATCTTCAAGGACCTTGGCATCGAACTTGAAAGCGTCAAGCTTTCCGACTTGGGTTCGGCCAAGAAGGTCAGGATCACATCGGAAGAGACGATCATTGTCGGCGGTGCCGGCAAGAAAGCCGAAATCGAAGGCCGAGCGGCTCAGATTCGCGCCGAGATCGAAGTCACCGACAGCGAATACGACCGCGAAAAACTTCAAGAGCGTTTAGCGAAAATCGCCGGCGGCGTGGCCCAAATCAACTGTGGCGCCGCGACCGAGACGGAAATGAAGGAACGCAAGGCGCTTTTGGAAGACGCCAAAGCAGCCACCCAGGCCGCTTTGGAAGAAGGCATCGTTCCGGGCGGCGGAGTTGCTCTGCTTCGTTCGCAAAAGAACATCGAAAAGCTGAAGAAGTCGCTTGAAGGCGACGAGGCGTTGGGCGTTCAGATTATCTCCAACGTGCTCGAATGCCCCTTGCGAGCGATTGCCAATAACGCCGGAAAAGACGGCGCGGTTGTGGTCAACCGAGTTCGTCGACTCAAAGGCAAGACCGAAGGCTACAACGCGGACAAAGACACTTACGGCGACATCGTCAAAGACGGCGTCATCGATCCCGCTAAAGTCGTTCGCGCGGCGCTGCAAAACGCGGCCAGCGTCGCCTCGCTGCTACTCACCACCGAATCTCTGATCACCGAGATTCCCGAGGAAGCCGAAGACGATGACCACGATCATCACGATCATGGCATGGGCGGCGGCATGGGTGACATGGGAATGGGCGGCGGCATGCCGGGCATGGGCGGAATGGGCGGAATGCCTGGAATGGGCGGAATGCCTGGGATGATGTAATCCGCTGTTCGGCAGCAAAGACTTTCATAACAAACAAAACAGACGAACACATAAGGACTAAACGATGGCCAAAGTCAAGATTCGCCCACTGGATGACCGAGTAGTCGTTGAACCGAGCGAAGCTGAAGAAACCACTGCAGGTGGAATCGTTCTCCCCGACGCGGCACAAGAGAAACCGCAACAGGGCAAGATTGTCGCCGTCGGCCCCGGCCGATTGCTGGACAACGGTCAGCGAGGCGACTTGAGCGTTGCAGTCGGCGACACGGTGATCTTCGGCAAGTATGGCGGCACAGATATTGAAATCGACAACAAGGACGTGAAAATCCTTCGCGAGAGCGACATCCTCGCCAAAGTGCTCGACTAGTCAATTCGAGCTCTCGTTTTGTCGTCTCAGTCGTAATTTCCCAGTCAAATCAAGTAGAAGGCCAATACCGTGGCGAAACAACTTCTCTTCGAAGACCACGCTCGATCCAAAATGCTTCAGGGTGTGGACAAACTTGCCAATGCCGTCGCCGTGACCATGGGTCCGACCGGCCGCAATGTCATTATCGATAAATCCTTCGGCGGCCCGACGGTCACCAAGGATGGCGTAACGGTCGCCAAAGAAATCGAGTTGGAAGACCGTTTTGAAAACATGGGTGCCAAGCTCGTCGTCGAAGTGGCTCAGAAGACGTCCGACATCGCCGGCGACGGTACGACGACGGCAACCGTCCTGGCCCGTTCGATTTTCAAAGAAGGCATCCGCAACATCGTGGCTGGCGCCAATCCCGCTGCGGTTCGTCGCGGCATTGAAAAAGCAGTCGACGCGGCGTCGTACAAGCTGCGTGAAATGGGCAAGCCGGTCACCGGTGAAACTCAAGTCGCGCACGTCGGTGCCATCAGCGCCAACAACGACATGGCGATTGGCGAACTGCTCGCCAAAGCGATGCAGCGAGTTGGCAAAGACGGCGTGATTACGGTTGAAGAAGGCAAGTCGACTGAAACCGTGGATGAATACGTCGACGGAATGCAGTTCGACAAGGGCTATATTTCGCCCTACTTCATTAACCGCCCGGCCGAGATGGACTGCGAGTTGGATAGCGCTTACATCTTGCTATACGAGAAGAAGATCAGCAACATTCGCGACCTCGTGCCGATTCTGGAAAAGATTGGCGCGTCGGGCAGACCGCTGTTGATCATCGCCGAAGACATCGACGCCGAAGCGCTGACTCTGCTCGTCGTCAACAAACTTCGCGGCACGCTGAACGTTTGTGGCGTGAAAGCTCCTGGTTTCGGCGATCGCCGCAAAGCCATGCTCGGCGATATCGCTGTACTCACAGGCGGCACGTTGATCAGCGACGACCTCGGAATCCAGCTCGAGAGCATCACGCTCGATCATCTTGGACAAGCCAAGAAGATCAGCGTCGACAAAGGCAGCACCACGATCGTCGAAGGCGGCGGAGCTCGTGATGAAGTCAATAAGCGAGTCGAGCAGATTAAGAACCAATCGCGTCAGACTGAAAGCGAATACGATCGCGAGAAGTTTGAAGAACGACTTGCAAAGTTGGCTGGCGGAGTCGCCGTGATTTCGGTCGGCGCCGAAACCGAAGCCGACATGAAGCAAAAGAAAGCACGCGTCGAAGACGCGCTGCACGCAACTCGCGCCGCCCTTGAGGAAGGAATCCTGCCTGGCGGGGGCGTCGCGCTGCTTCGCTGCAAAGAGATTGTCGAATCGATCCGATCGAGCGCTCTGAAAGACGAGAACGGCAAGACGCTTGTCGCCGCCGCAAAAGGCGACGAGAAGGTCGGCGTCAACATCGTCCTCAACGCCCTCGACGCTCCGCTTCGACAGATTGTCGATAACGGCGGAATCGACGGCTCTGTGGTCGCCGATGAAGTCAGCGAGAAGAGCGAAGAGACGGGCTACGACGCCAACTCAGGCGAGTACGCCAATATGTACAAAGCTGGCGTGATCGACCCGGTTAAAGTTGTTCGTACGGCGCTGGTCAACGCAGCAAGCATCGCAGCGTTGTTGCTGACCACCGAAGCACTCGTGACAAACTTTGACAAGGAAGACAAAGAGAAACGGCACGTCGAAGGTAGCGTTCAGTAACGCTGATCGCTGTGTAGTCGCCGACGGGCGAACCGATCGTCAATTACACGGGCCACTTCATTCGCGAAGTGGCCCGTTTTTTAGGCATGAGTAGGTTGGCTTCGACGCCAGTCGTATTTTCTGTTTGGCGATAGCCGCTTCCATCGACGCCCATTAGCCTGAATCGATCTATGAGTAAGCGGGATTACTACGAAGTGTTGAGCGTCGAGCGAACCGCTACGGACGGGGAGATCGCTACGTCGTATCGTAAACTCGCGATCAAGTACCATCCCGACAGCAATCCGGACGACGACGACGCCACAAGGAAGTTCAAAGAAGCTGCCGAGGCCTACGAAGTATTAGGCGATTCGGAGAAGCGAAACCGATACGATCAGTACGGCCATGCGGGCGTCGAGGGCGGCCAGCAATTTGGCAGCGCCGAAGACATTTTCGAGGCGTTTGGCGACATCTTTGGCGGAGGCGGTCTTTTCGGCGACTTGTTTGGCGGCGGACGACGAGGCGGTCGACGAGTTCGACGCGGCTCGGACATTCGCTGCGACGTCGAATTGACGCTGGAAGAAGCCGCGATGGGAGCGGCAAAAACGGTCACCTTCGCCCGCAGCAGCGAGTGCGAGGACTGTAATGGCGACGGGGCCGAGTCCGGTTCGTCGCGGGAATCGTGCCGCACTTGCGGAGGCCGAGGCCAAGTTGTCCAGTCGGCGGGAATTCTTCGAGTTCAAACGACTTGCCCTGGTTGCCAGGGTTCGGGCGTCGTCATTTCGGAGCCTTGCGAATCGTGTCGTGGACGAGGACATGTCGCGGGGCGAGTGACCCGGGACGTTTCGATTCCTGCGGGAGTCGACAACGGCACACAACTTCGCTTGGCTGGCGAAGGCGAACCGAGTCCGGACGGCGGGCCTCCCGGCGATTGCTATTGTTTCATCAGCGTCAAACAGCACAAGTTGTTTGAACGGGACGGTCGGCACCTTATCCTACGGTTGCCAATCACCTTCACCCAAGCAGCACTGGGCGCCAGTATCGAAGTCCCGACGCTCACGGGTAAGGCGGACCTCGAAGTGCCTCGGGGCACCCAGTCGGGCGAAGTCTTTCGATTGAAATCGCGCGGCATGCCCGATCCTCGCGGAGGGCCTGTCGGCGAATTGCTCGTGCAAACCTACATTGAGACTCCAAAGAAATTGGGCGCTCGGCAAGAAGAATTGCTGCGTGAACTAGCCGAAATCGAGAACACAGACGTTTCCCCAGAGCGAAAAAGCTTTATGGAATCGATCGCCGAATACTTCACCGGTAGCGCTAAAGAGGAGAGCTAAGCGAAGATGTCGGACACTGCAGATACCTCGGACCCCGACGGCGCAGAATCACAAGACGACGCCGCTCAACAGTTTGACGCCGCGATTGATAGCTCAGCCGATTCATCGTCGGCCGACGCGAGCGAGCCAAAAATTGACACGATTGAGTCGCTGCGGGACGAACTCGCCCAAGCGGGCCAACGCGCCCTTCTGGCTCAAGCGGAATTGGAAAACTACCGCAAGCGGACTCAGCGATTCGCCGAGGAAGAGCGGAAATACGCCGCGCTGCCATGCCTCCGCGATTTGCTCCCTGTCATCGACAACCTCAGACGAGCCGTTGACGCCGCGGGCGACGAGCACTCCGGCGAAGGCATCGTCCAAGGCGTTGAGATGGTTTGCGAGCAGATTGAGATGTTGTTGAGCCAACATCAATGTGCGAAGATCGATCCGCTCGGCGAGACGTTTGATCCCGAGTTCCATGAGGCCGTCGGCCAGCAGCCGGACGAGCAGATTCCACAAGGCCAAGTCAGTTTGGTGATGCAGACCGGTTACCGGTTGCACGACCGAGTGATTCGGCCCGCGCAGGTTTTTGTCTCGTTGGGGCCCGCTAAGACTGACGCCCCTTCAAACGACAAATCCAGCGACGACCCGACGCCAATGGCTGGGGAAAACTGATATGCCAACCTATGACTACGAGTGCGACGCCTGCCAGCATACGTTTGAGCTGTTCCAAGGCATCAACGACTCGGTCAAGAAGAAGTGCCCCGAATGCGGTCGGCTCAAACTACGCCGACTCTTCGGCACTGGCGCGGCCATCGTTTTCAAGGGCTCTGGATTTTATCAAACCGATTACCGCAGTTCCGATTACAAGAAGGCGGCAGAAAAAGACCGCAAGGCGGGCGAAGCGAGCAAGGAGAGCAAGTCGGATTCGAAGTCGACTTCCTCGAAATCCTCCGAGTCCGCCAAATCGTCGGGATCGAAAACATCAGGTTCCGGCGGTGATTCCAAGAAGAGCAGCTAAGCTCCGAGGACGCTCGAAAACGGCCCGTAGAGTTCGGAGACACGACTGATGACGACCCGCTTGGTTTGCCCGACGTGCCAGCAGTCCTTCTTTGCAGAAAAAACGACCGCAATGCCTTTCTGCAGCCGGCAGTGTCAAACCATTGATCTGGCCCATTGGCTCAACGAAGAAATTGGAATGCCTGCTGAGCCTTCGGAAGGCGAGGAAGCTTGGTCCGAATCGGATGGTTCTTTGGAATGACGAGGCTGCGAGTCGCGGTGTGACTTCATTCGGGACTGCTGTGGACAATCAGCCGGGCAATGCTCGACAATAGGCGCCTCAAAGCGTCCCCCCCTTGAGACCCCACAAAGATTACGACTGCAAGGGATGCGTCATGAATGATGGAACAGTGCGCCGAATCGCCTGGCGCCAACTCTGCCCTTGGCTGCTGTTGTTTCAAGCTCCCCGCTTGGCGCTACGTCTGCCTGTCATGTTTTTGGCTTTCGCCGCCGTCATGCTGACGCCGTTGGGTTGGTGGGTCAGCGGCAGCATCTTCTCGGAGCCAGCCGACGCATCGACCGCGTCTCTACTGGTAAACACGTTGTGGCCAGGCAGCGAGGTGGGACAAGCCGATTTCTCGAATCCAAGTCAGCTCTACCGGCCCGTACTCGACTACGGCCCTTCCATCCTGCATGCCAAAATAAACGCTTGGCAGAGCATGATGTCCTCGCTCGACAACTCGACATCCTTCGCTCACATGTTGTTTGGCAGCCTTTGGACTCTGCTCGTTTGGTCGTTCTTTGGCGCGGCGATTAGCCGAATCGCGGTAGCACATTTTGGTTGCGGCGAGCAGATTGGCATCGGCGCGGCAATGCGATTTGCAGGCAAGCGATTTCGCGCAATTGTCTCGGCGCCGCTGATGCCTTTGGTCGCCATGTTATTGCTGTTACTCGTTCCAGCCATCCTCGGTTGGTTGATGTCGTTTGAAGGGATAGCGGCGGCGATCGGCGCCGTTCTTTGGGGCGCTTCGATCTTGGCGGGCGGCTTGGCGACGCTGCTTGCCGTCGGCATCTTTTTCGGCTGGCCGCTGATGGTTCCCACGATTGCCGCCGAGCGAAACGGCGACTCGTTTGAAGCCCTCAGCCGCGCCTACGCCTATTGCACTCAGCGCCCTCTTCACCTTTTTCTCTACGCAACACTGGCTTCGATTTTGGGCGGCGCCACTTGGGTGCTCGTTCTCGCCTTCTTCGGCTTTCTACTCCACTCGACCTCGCTGGCCGCTGTTAACTTTGGCGCTAATCCAAGCGACTTCAGCTCGGCCGCCTGGCTCGGCGCCGGCCAAGATAATATCCCGGCAAGCGCTATGATCCTTCGATTCTGGACGGTCATCGTACGCGGATTCGCAGTCGGCTTTCATTTTAGCTTTTTCTGGTCGGCGAGCTCGGCGATCTATTTGCTTCTACGCCGCGATCTCGACCAAACCGACTTCGACGAGATCGACTTAGACCAAGACGAAGCCCCATTGGCGATGCCCAAGATCAGCCCCACGCCAGCCGAGGACAGCGGCAACGATGAATCGGGCGGCGGTGAAACGGGCTCAGCGGATTCGCCTGAGTAATCCTGCGATTCGAGTCAGCGCGTTGCGAGGGGGTCGCCGCAATCCTGTGCTGTCGCGACCGTGGTATAGAGCATAGCGGAGACCAAGTTTTCGAGCATTGCCGCGACGGAGTTCCTAGGGTGCGACCCCAGCTACGATGAGGTTGACCTTCGGCCAACGGGTGCGGTGCCATGCCTTTGACAACGGTTCTTTCGTCCGTTCCGTTCTTGTTCTTCCTTCTAAATTTCCCAGCCTTTGCGATAAGTCTTGCTCAGATACTGGTTGGCATTGGCGACGTTGGTGACTTTCATTGTGGCGGGATCGTAGTTGATGCTTTGTCCTGTTCGATAGGCGACGTTGCCGAGCAGGACGATTTCGGTGAAGGGTCCGGCGTAGCTGAAAGAACTTCCCGTGGGGTCGCCCGTCTTGCAGGCGCTGATCCATTGCTGATGGTGGCCGGGTGACGCAGGCAGGTAGGGATCGGGTTTCTTAAGGTCGGCGTCCTGTTCCTTAACTGTAAGCTTCGGCATGCCGCCGTGCTGTACTGCGATGCTCCCTTTCTCGCCAACATAGAGCGAGCCGTTCATGGGGAGATCTTTCGCAATGGCCGCTGGCGGTTTGGCTTCGCCTTCATACCAGAACACGTTGACCGGCGCCAAATCGCCGCGTTGGCCAAATTCAAACTTCGTGGTCATCTGCTTGGGACCGCTGTGAGCGTGCGGCTTGGGTCCAGTCGAAGTCACTCGGACTTTACCGCCAAGTTTGAGCCCCCAGAAAACGGGGTCCATCAAGTGGATCGCCATGTCGCCGATCGCGCCGCAACCAAAGTCCCACCAACCTCGCCACTTGAAAGGAACGTAGGCGGGGTGATACGACCGATCTTCCGCCGGACCCAACCAGATGTCCCATTTCAATGACGACGGAATGGCTGGTTTCGCAGTCGGTCTGTCGAGTCCTTGCGCCCACCATCGTCCGGGGCGATCGGTAATCACATGCACTTCGCTGACGTCGCCGATTAACCCGGATTGCAACCACTCAACAGTTCGCAGGTATCCAGGGTGTTCGTGGTTTTGCGTGCCCATTTGAGTCGCCAGCTTGTTCTCCGCGGCAAGCTTGGTAACGAGCCGAGCTTCCGCGACGGTATGGGTCAAAGGCTTTTCGCAGTAGACATGAAGTCCTCGCCGAAGCGCGCGAACGGTGGCTGGAGCGTGGTGGTGATCGGGCGTTGCAACGACAACCGCGTCGAGTTCTTTGAGCTCGAGGAGAGCTCGGTAGTCGGTGAATTTCTTCGCTTTCGGATGAGCCCCGGCGGCCGAATTCAAACGCCCCTCATCGACGTCACAAAGCGCGACTATGTTTTGACTGGCGACGCCGGCGAGATCGCCTCGACCTCGCCCGCCCACTCCGATGCAACCGATGTTCAAGCGTTCATTCGCCCCAAGCGCTCGGCTGGATGTCCCCAAGGCAAGCGCGGCGACTGTGCCAAGAGTCGTCTGCAAAAATGATCGCCGCATGAGTTGTGACATCGTGGTGGCTCCTGAGTGGTATTGGTCGCCAAAAATTCTACACTCGTTCGATTTACTTTGCGAATGGACGTAAAAATGCGCCTAGTGCAGCGTCAACACTAAGATTTAGGATCCCAGTGTTTGTATCGTACGCCGCCAAGTCAAGTTACGCCGAAGCCAACCCCCATTTTTCGAGTTGACGCGGCACTAGGATGTTACCGGTGTTACCCCAGGCTACGATGAGGTTGACCTTCGGCCAACAGGTGCAGTTGTCTAGCTTTGATTTCACTTGTCCTCTTTCATTCGTTTAGACCTTCTTCGTTTGAACCTTCTTCATTCCTTGTTCAATATTCGATATTCCCTTCCTTTCGTCGTATCCTGTCCATTCTTTTGTCCTTGTTTTGGACAGGACGAAAAGACGTCGATCAAAGCGTCGTCGTCTCGGTCTCATCGCCCCAGATTTCGGTCGGTCGGACGGCGTTTAGGAGCGCGGCGATATCGCGCACCAAAGCGCGATATGTGAGGGCCGAAACGGCGAGGCCGGCCAGTCCGGCACCGATCAAGAGCCCCGGCGCAAGCTTGTTAGTGGAGGCCACCATGACGGCGAGCGCTGAAGCCATTGGGACGCCGGCGGCGATCAGCAGGAAAGCGCCCGCGCGTCGACCAAGTCGTCGAAGTCGCAAGTCTTCATCTTGCTCGATCGAAGACGGTTCAAGCAGCGCCGCGTATAATTCGTGAACGCTCAAATAGGCCAGAGAGAAGAACGGATATGCCAAGGCAATCAGGCCACAGACGGCAAGCGAGGTTACGAAGCCAACGTAAATCAACCTGACGTCATCCGGCGTCAGACCGTCCACGGACAGGTGAAGGGCGATCGGGTAGGCGATGCCGGCAAGCAGCCATTCGACGCCGCCTATCATTGCCGACAGTAGTGGTAATTCGATCGCGCGTTTTCTCAATCGAGCCAATTCGTCATCGGCCATTTTGACGCCGCGAATTCGTTGGCGAATGCCACGAGCCAAAGGCGCGATCAAAAATCCAAACAAGACAATCGCAGCTCCGAACGCAATGCTGTTGACGACGAGTTGGATGCGGTGGAACGGAATTTGAGCTCCAGCAATCTTGTCGATTATCTCGGTCTTGTTGAACCAATAGTTGAAGACGCCGGCCAGTGCGTGAGGGCCGAGGATGCAAAGTACTAGCACCCAGGCCGACTGCTTGCGGAAGAATGCTCGCCACTTGCTCGATAAGCCGTGCAACAAATGGCGCGATTGTGCTTGCGAGCAAAGATAGAGCTCGCGGGCCAGTTGCTCGCCGCTTTGTTGACGTTCGTCGGGATCGTTCGCCAAGCACTTTCGTAGGACTCGCGAGACGGCTCGAGTTGCATCGTCGCCAGGTGGAATCTCTGGAGGACTGCGACGGTCGGCTGCAAGTGAAGCCAGGCTTGCTGTCCACGACCCGGGCCCAGGCTGCTCGCGAAAAGGCCGATCACCGTGCAGCAGCTCCCACAACACGATGGCGAGCGAAAACAAGTCGGAGCGACCATCCAATTCCTCTGGCTGTCGATCTCGCTCCGGGTTACATGCGTCCAATTGCTCGGGGGACATGTACGCAAGGCTTCCGCCAAAATAGGCCGTCGGCGATGCTCCGTCGAGTTTGCTGCTGAAGCTGATGTTGAAATCGGCCAACTTCGGCGAGCCGTCGGCGGCGAGCAAGATGTTTGCCGGCTTGACGTCGCGGTGAAGGATGCCTTTGCTATGGGCGAAGTGCAACGCCTGCGACAGCTGCGCACCGAGTCGGCAGACCGCTTCAGTCCAAGTGGCTCGATTGAGCCAGCGGCGCATCGTGGATTCATCGCTTGCCGCGCCAACTCGCTCCACGTTCTCGTCGATATGACTCAGAACCGTGGTGCCCGAACGCTCACTGATCGGGATGCGGCAGGCTGTTATCTCGTGCAGCGTTCCGCCTGCAGCGAGTTGCATGTAGAGCAGTCGAACTGGAGGCGAAGCGAGCGTCCGTTGGTCGTAGACGCGTACGATTCCACGATGCTCGAGTTGGGCCAGCGTCTGCGGCTCGTCTCCTCGATCGGCCGAGACTTTGAGCGCCACAATGCGCTGCATAGAAACTTGCCGAGCCATGAAAACAGTGGCGAAAGCGCCCTGGCCAAGCTTCAGAATCAATTCGAAGTCGTCCAGCGTCTGCCCCGATTCGATTCCCTTCACAGCTCGCACAGCGCCGCTAGTCTGCGTCACCGAATCGACGTCGACATTCATCAGCCTCCGAAGGGATCCTTCGATCGAAGGAAAGCGTTGAAAATACTCCGATGGCTCGACCGTCTCGCCCGCAGCTCGGCGCAAATGAAACTCTTCGTAGACCAAATCGCAAGGCGGCGTCCGCTCCGTCGATTCGCCAACGTCGAGCTGTGGAAATGTTTGCAGGTATTCTTCCAGCGAGACGGGAACTCCACGTGCGATACGGTACTCCATGTCGACCTTGAGCAGCTCGACCAGGACTATGCCGCAAAGCGGCTCGCCCTCAGGTAAAAACCTCGCCGGGTCCGGCGGCGCCGATTCGCTGTCCCACGCCGTAATGAACTGATCGAGTTGCTCAGCCAGCAACTCCCAGGACAAGGTGGATTCAGGAGAGTCGTTCCGGATCTCGCTCATGAACGAAAACAGAATGGGCGTGTCGTACTTGTGGACGGGCCATTCAATCTATCCGTTTCTTGCGACAGATTGCAGCCCGACATGCGTCCCACGAGTTGGCCCCCCGATCACTTGTCAAGCTTGGCGGTTTTCCTAGCAGTAATCGTCACCGCCTGCACGACCCCAATTCCCGCGCAGCCCAGCGATGATACCCCGAAAACTAGGCGAATAATCACTCGTACGAAGGCAATTGCAATGCCCTCGCCGCCGTGCTACCCTGTACCACTTATACGGCGGGTGTTTACGCCTAGGATCACAGGCGTTTTTCTAGATATTGATTGGGTAAGTAAACATGAGCGCTCTTCAGTCGGAAACGACCGGTGACGGCGTGTTGGTGGTTTCCTTCACGGATGCAAAGATTCTCGACGAAGCGAAAATCGCGCAAATCGGCAAGGAGTTGATGGACTTCGTCGCCCAGGCTGATCAGGGAAAAATGCTTGTCGATTTCTCCGGCGTTTCATTCATGTCGTCGGCAATGATCGGTAAGTTGGTCTTGCTACATAAACGTTGCAAGACGGCCGAAATCAACATGAAAGTTTGCAATATCTCCGACAACGTGATGGAAGTGTTCAAAATCACTCGCCTGCACAAGGTCTTTGACATTCAAAAAGACCGCGCGAAAGCACTCGCTTCGTTTGATAAAAAGGGCTGGTTTGGCTAGACCAAGCAGAGGCGCCCCAAGGGTTGTTTCGACGGCCAACTCGATAGATATAGACGGCGCGGCGATCCGAGTCGCCGTTTTCTCTTTTTGGTCGTCACTATTCTCGTCTTCGTGAATTGGCTCGCCCCTGTGAATTGGTGTGGTGCCGTTTTCTTCAGACGCCCCTCGCTCTGGCCAAAAACGGTTAGGATACACGCCTCGCTTCGATCTACACGAACTATCGGATCTAGCTAAGCGCGGACGAGAATCCCATGCCACACCGTTTGATGATTCTCCTCTTCTCGCTTATTGCGCTCCCTTGGTACTGGTCTTTTCTTCCATTGGGCTGGGCAATGATTCCCGTCGCTGGTCTGCCGATGTGGGCCTTCGTCGCTATGGCCGGTTCGTTCGGAGTTTCCGTGCACACGGCGATGGTGTTCATGAAACCGTGGGAGATTGAAGACGACGATTCGCGAGCTGAAAAGGAATCGTCGTGAGCAAATTCGACTTTCCTTTCAGCATCGCTGAGACGCTGTTTATCGTCTGCTACATCGGCTCGCTGGTGTTCATCGGCTGGCTGGGCATGCGCGCTCAAAAAGAGAAGACCATGAAGGACTTCTATTTGGGCGGTCGAGGCATTGGGTTTGGCGTGCTTCTGCTGACACTCTACGCCACCCAATACAGCGGCAATACTCTGTTCGGCTTTACCGGGAAAGCCTATCGCGTCGGCCTTCAGTGGCTTGTCTGCGTGCACTTCATGACGGCGATTGTGATTGTCTACACCGCGTTCGCACCAAAGCTATACAAGCTGGCCAAACAGCACACGTTCATCACTCCAAGCGATTTTCTAACTCACCGATTCCAACATCGCGGGCTGAGTAGCTTCGCGTCGGTAGTGATGATCCTGGGACTCGCAAATTACCTTCTCGCGCAACTCAAAGCGCTCGGCGAAGCGGCGACTGGCTTTCTTCCCGAGTATCCTGAGCAGTCGTACATCGGAGGCGTGATCGCGTTGGCGTTCATCATCGTCCTCTATGAATCTTTGGGAGGCTTTCGCGCGGTCGCCTGGACCGATGTGATCCAAGGCCTGGTCTTGATGTTTGGCTTCGGAATTCTCGTCTGGCTCGTCTTCAAGCAATTCGGAAACCTCGGCGATGCGATCAGTATTCTTGAAAGCCGGCCCGGCGGAAAGGCCATGATCGAACCGCCGCGTGGAGGTCAGATTGCCGAGTGGTTTAGTTGGGTCCTCATCGTTGGGCTCGGAGGTGCCCTCTACCCCCAAGCGATTCAGCGAATCTACGCCGCCAAGTCAGCCCCAACCCTGAGAAAGAGCCTGGCGGTCATGTCGTTCCTTCCGCTGACGACAACGCTGATTGCCGTCGTGTTTGGAGTGATGGCGGCAGCCCATGTGCAACTAGAGGGATCCAGCGATAGCGTGCTGACGACTGTCTGCCGAGAAGTCCAACAGCAATCCGCCGGAGCTCGCTGGCTTGTTGTTGTGCTGTTTGCTGGAGTACTAGCGGCGCTGATGTCGACCGCCGATTCGGTCCTGCTCTCCATCTCATCGATGTTCACGAAAGACCTCTATGCCGGCGTATTTTCGCCACAAGCCAACCAGCGCCAGCTGACTCTCGTGGGAAAATCGTGCTCTTGGATCGTAATCGTGGCCATGACGCTCGCTGCCATCCTCTTGCGAAACACGTCGCTGGTCGCGATTCTCAAAATCAAATTTGAACTGCTGGTCCAACTGGCACCCGCCTTCGTCATCGGAATCCACTGGCGCCGGATGAACTCGAATTGGACCTTTGCCGGTATGGTCGTTGGCGTCGTCGTTGCCTTGCTTATTACGCTTTTGGTCAACGTAGGCGGAACCGGAAACATCCTCGGCATTCACGCCGGCCTCTACGGGCTCGCGGCCAACCTGATGGTTTCGCTAGGCGGATCGATGCTCAAGCCGGATCCGGGCGAACCAACGACCCAAGACGTCACACCGCACTGACGGGGCGAAGATTGAGCTCAAGCTAAACGGCTGAGCCAGCGAAGCAGCGACCCTGAAAAGAATCGCGACGTTCCAATTCGGCTTCGATTTGACGCAACACATTGGGCTTGTCGAGACACCATTCGGGTCCGACAAGATAGTCCGGCGGCGCGTCGCCGCTGATTCGCTCGACAATCATGCTGGGCGGCAACAGTTCTAGAAAGTCGACGATGACGCTGACGTAGTCGTCCAAACTGATCAACTCGGCCTCGCCCGACTCGACTTGCTCAGCCAATTCAGTGTTCTTAACCGCATACAAGTTGTGAATCTTCACAGAATCGATGCCGAGCCGAGCTACCTCGCGGGCGGTATCCAACATGTCCTCACGAGTTTCACCGGGTAGCCCGAGCATGACGTGGGCGCAAATCTCGAACCCACGTCCTTGACTTCGCTCGATCGCGTCAAGAAACGCATCGTGATGATGCCCGCGATTCATCCAATCCAACGACCGGTTGTGCATCGACTCCAGCCCGTATTCGACCGACAAATAGGTTTGCTCGCCAATCGACTGGAGTAAATCAAGTACGTCGTTCGGCACGCAATCAGGCCGAGTGCCGATGGCCATCGCCACAACCTTCGGGTGCTCGAGCGCCTGCTCATAAAGGGGCCGAAGCTTCTCGACCGGAGCGTAGGTGTTGGTGGCGGGCTGAAAGTACGCAGTGAAATGGTCGACCGTATAACGCAGTTTCAGACGCCGGATGCCCTCATCAATCTGAGCTCGTATTTCACGTCGCGGGATCCGGCGGCTAGGGCTGAAACTCCGGTTGTCACAAAAGGTGCATCCTCCGATCGCCACGGTGCCGTCGACATTCGGGCATGTAAACCCGGCGTCAATGCTCACTTTCTGCACCCGAAAGCCAAATCGTTGACGCAAATGGAAGTTGTAAGAATAATACCGTAGGCCGGAATCACGCCACAGCGGGGAAGCTAACCCCCTGTCAGTGTTGTTGTTTGTTGACCCCATCATGGTGCTTGCGTAAACTGGATGTCGTAGGGGGAAATGGGCGTTCGTCCCAACATCCTTGCGGGGCGAATTCTGAGATTGGGCGATTGAATCAGACCAAGCCGAGATCGAGCCAACGACAGGGCGTACAAAACTTGAGCAGCGGCCTGGAGAAGCGGGATCCTGCGTCCGCAGCATCTTAGATCGTAATCCACTGGACGACAAGGACTTCCGTTGATGATGGGTGAATTGGTTCCCGAGGGTGGCGGTGACAAGATACCGCTCCTCAAAGAGAGACTGCTCGTTGGACGGCGCGAAAGCTGCGATATCGTCCTGCGGTTCTCCAACGTGTCCGCCCATCACTGTCAACTTTTTGTCGAAAGCGGGTATTGGTTCATTAAGGACCTGAAGAGCCGCAACGGAACGAAAGTTAACGGCAAGCAAGTTGCTCGGAAACGCATCGACCCCGGCGACACCGTAGCCGTCGCGAAACACACCTACAAAATGGTCTATGATCCGCTCAATTTAGGTGCCAACGGACCACCTCCGCCGGATGAAGAGACGATTTCGTCTATCCTCGGCCACTCGCTGCTCGATCGAGCTGGATTGAAGCGGCGTTCGCGGGGCGATTCAACATCGCGACGACCTGCCGGGCGAAAGAAGACATCATCAGGTGCCGATCGCTACGACCTGCTCGACGACGAGCCCGGTAATCCGGACCGCAACAAACCGGCGTAGCGCGAGGTGTGAGTCAACAAACCGAGTGTTGATTTGCGGTGATTGTCGCTCTAGATTGCTCCGTCGAATAGCCGGGCTCCAATAGTTGGGCTCGATTTGCGCGCGTTGACATTCGCAGTTCCGCGCGGTGCGGCGTTTCGAAACGTGACACGAAAAAAAGGGCAACCGAAATTGGCGATTCAGCGCCGCGCCGCTGAGGCCCATTGTCAGCGCCGACTAGCCGGTCACGTTTGCGTCGAACACGCGGACCTTGGCCCAGCTCTCCTTATTGGTCGCGATGAAGGTCAGGTGCCGTTCGGACACTTGATAGACGTCATGATCGGCTCGCGACGCGAAGACCAACTGGAGAGCGACGTGAAAATCTCGGTCGTTCACTTCGCGATCAAGGTCTGTCACCAAGGGTCCGGCGGCAAATAACACCGTACCTGGGTGGCCGCTCAAGTGTTCCATGCAACTCGCGATCAGTCCCTCGACGTTCTCCGCCGTCGGCTCTTTGAGCGTGAAATAGACCATGTGGCCGAGCATTGTGGGTTCAGCAGTCATAGAACAATCCTTTGTGTTTTCGTCGGCTATGGATCGCCGATGGGGGGGAAGCAAGAAAAACGCCCGGCGCGTTGTGAGGAAGAACGCGCCGGGCTTGGGCTGCGATCCCGCAGCCGACTCGCTAGATCGAGCTTTGGGCAAGAACGGCTAGCGGAGTGACTTGTAGATCCTATTAGATTATCCCAACGGGCGATACAAGAAACACTGTTTTTCCGAAAAACACCCAAATCGGGGGTTTTCGGGGACGATTCAGGCTGTTCGGCCTCAGTCAGTAAAGTCCTGACTCGATCACCCGCCGTTGGGCATCGAGCGTTCGATAAACATCGGCCGGCGATTCAATACAATGAGAACATGCGCGGCGTGACGTGACTAACGTCGCTGCGTCCGGCATCAACACGAACAACGATGAGATTCACATGAGAAATCTACTGGCCGCTTTCGTTGTCGCAATCGCTTTTGCTCCCTTCAGTTTGGCGGCGGAAAGAGCGCGTCGGAATGTCCTTTTTATCGCCGTCGATGACCTGCGTCCCGAGTTGGGCTGTTACGGATCGACGATCGCGCTCAGCCCGAACATCGATCGCCTCGCGGCAAGCGGCGTCGCGTTCACCCGCGCCTATTGTCAGCAAGCGGTCTGTAATCCTTCTCGTGCAAGTTTGATGACCGGACTACGGCCCGACACCATTCAGGTGCACGATTTGCGGACCGACTTTCGCAAGACAACACCCGCCGCGGTCACACTCACTCAACAGTTCATGAAACATGGATACCATGCCGCCGGGATCGGTAAGATTTTCCACAACAATATCCAAGACCCTCCGTCGTGGAGTGAACCTAAGCTAAACGTCGACGGCTATCCCTTCGATCCCGATGCGGTCTATCGACAGAAAGACAATGTCGCCTGGCTGGAAAAGCGGAAGCAGGAACTCATTGCGAAAGGGGATACAAGCCGTATCGATCCATTCGGCAAGTGGTACCTCAAACATGTCGCGACCGAGAACGTCGACCTTCCCGACGACGCTTACTTCGACGGCGCTCAGACGAGTGTGGCGAACGAGAAGATGAAGACGCTTGCCAAGGACGAAAAGCCATTTTTCCTTGCCGTCGGTTATTATCGTCCCCACCTACCCTTCAACGTACCCAAGCGATATTGGGACCTCTACGATCGTTCAAGCATCCCGCTCGCCGCCAACCCTCACTTCCCCAAGGGCGCTCCCGCCATGGCGGTCAACACCGCTCGGGAGATTCGCGGCTACACCGATTTCCAAAAGATGCCCCTGCCCCACGACGGTTCGTTTCCGGAAGCGCAAGCTCGACTGCTTAAGCATGGCTACTTGGCCTCAGTGAGTTATATCGACGCGCAAGTCGGTCGACTTCTCAAGTCGCTCAAGCAGAGTAGGCTCGAGGAAAACACGATCGTGATTCTATGGGGCGATCACGGCTGGAAATTGGGCGAGCACAACAGCTGGTGTAAGATGACGAATTACGAAATCGACACCCGCGTACCGCTCATCGTGCGGGCCCCCGGCGCCAAAGAGAATGGCAAACAGTGCGATCGCCTGGTTGAGTTCGTAGACATTTACCCGACGCTGTGCAAATTGACGAATGTGCCGATTCGGGACGAACTTGAAGGCGACAGTTTTGCTCCACTCTTGGCGGATCGCACTCGACCGTGGAAGCCGGCCGTCTTCAGCCAGTTTCTTCGCGACGGAAAATGGTCGGCGCCGGATGGCGTGCCATATATGGGCCGATGCATCCGTACGGAGCGACACCGTTACGTTGAGTGGACCCAAAAAGATTCGCAAGACGTTGTCGCGATCGAGCTCTATGACCTCGATTCGGACCCGCAAGAAACCGTCAATATTGCGCGACGACGTTCCAGCGAGAAGACTGTTTCGGCGCTCGCCGCCCAATTGCATCGCGGTTGGAAAGCGGCACGTCCGAAATAGCCGCACAGCGGATCACTCAACGTCCTCGCCGAGGCAACCGCGCCGTGACGGGTTGACTCGGGCGAGTGAGTTGAGGCGTCTGCGTTTTGTCCGCCGACCGAGAATCAGTTACTTGGCTTGTTTCTTAGCCAGTGTTTCACCGATAAACTTGGTCAAACCGGGGCCGCGGAGCTGTTTGGCTGTCGCCAAAATCTTGCCCGTGTCGCCGTCGACGAGCAATACGAAGGGAATCCCGCTGACGTCATACATTTCGCCAAGCTTGGTGTCCCATCCTTTGCCTTCGTAGATGTGCCGCCAAGGCATCTCGTTCTTTTTGGTAAAGGCCGAGAGTTTCTCCGTCATGCCTTCTCTGTCGAAACTGACGCCGAGGACATCGAAACCGTCTTTGTGGTGCTTCGCGTAAGCCTCTTTGACGTTGGGAAGTTCCTTGATGCAGGGACCACACCACGTGGCCCAGAAGTCAAGCATCACGATCTTGCCCGCGTACGAGCTCGGGAAATTGACGTCTTTGCCGTCCATCGCGACCATGTTGAACTCAATCGCCTTCTTGCCGATGGAAATATCTGGAGGCAACGGTGTCATGGGAAGAGACTCTTTGGCCTTTTCGATTTTGAGCGAGCCATTCGCGAGTGAGAGCTTGTAAGTGGTGCCGGTAAAGTTGAACGGCTTGCCAACCACAACGGTCTCGAGTTTGTAGCTGCGTTTCTTGTTGCCATCGCGGTCAATCCAGAAACTGCTGCGAGGTTGAACTTCACCACCGGAAAACGTTGTGAACGACTTTCCATCGAGATCGAACGTCAGGGAATAACCGTAGTCGGTATAGAACAACAAGGTGTTCTTTAGCGACGCGCGGCGTGCATCCTTCGGATCAAATCGATACAACTTGATCGCGCCCAACTGTCCGTCACCCAGATCGAGTTGTGCCTCTCCTCGAAACTTCGCGCCGCTGCCTTTGGATTCGGCCCATGTCGCCTTGGGGTCATTCGTGAAGTCGCCATCGCCATTCGTATCGACGTATAACTTCGCTGGCTTGCCTTCGGGTTGATCGAGGATGAATCCCCAACTCTTTTCGCCGAGCTTAAAAAGTCCGTACTTCGGAGCTTTCAATCCTTCCGGTGCCTTCTTGGCTATCTCCGGCTTGCCGTCCAGGGTTGCCCGGATTGGACGATAGCCGCCAACTTTCGCGGTCGCTCCGCTGGCGACAAATTCCCGTTTCACATCGCCGCCCGGCGCGCCAACCGCCGCCAGCATCAATAACGTCGTGATCATTTGAGATCAGCTCCTAAGGTGGTTGTATGGAGGACTTTCGATACTCACGCGAGCCTATCGCATGGGTCGGCGCCCCGCTAGTACTCAGTTTGGACAATCGCGAGTTGCCTCGCTTTTCCCACACGCCCGTTCGCTAGAAACGGCCTATTTTGGCGAATCGCTGCCTTTTGCGGGAACGGCTCGATCACGCGTCAGGCCGATCCAAGTCAAAATTCCGGCGACAAAGCAAGCCACGGCAAATGACGCGACATAAGAAAAGAAAAACGTAGCCGCGTCAGATGTCTTGAGCGTCGGCGCCGTCAACACACGAGCGATCCCCGCCCCGAACGCAATAACGATGTAGCAACGAAGGAAACCAACGCCGTAAGTCGGAATCTGCGACGCCAAGCCGGCTAGGGCGCCTACGATCGCTGCGGAGATTGCGCAAAACGCGGCGACCAAGAGCAGCACAGCTAGATCGTATTCGCGATCCATCGGATGCGATTCGGAGAACAAGAAAGTCGCTCCGCCGATAACCAACGGAAAAGCGGCTCCGATGCCTCCGCCAAACAATGCGCCCTTCAAGGCGGCAACAACCACTCGATTCATAACCTCGCCCGTGCCGCTTAGTCGCCCGACATCGCTAATCATTGTTGCCGTCTCGCCGTCGCTTAATGAAACGGACCACGTCCCCAATCGTCTGAATCTTCTCGACCTCGCCCTCCGGAATTTGAATATCGAATTCCTCTTCCAATTCCATGACAAGCTCGACCGTATCAAGAGAATCCAAATCGGCGAAGCGAGTGTTCACCGAGAGCCCGCCTTCGGATGCCGTTTCAATCACGTCCCGAAACTTTGTGATGATTGATTCAACAATCAACGTCGACTCCCACAACAAGCATCCGCAATTGGGACATGGCGCGTCGCCAGTCGGTTCAGAAAACTCGAGATCCGTATCCGCCCCGCACATCGGACATCTCGCAGGCAAGCCTTCGGGTGTGCGTGATGAGCTATTCACGATGGCGCCATGAAAAACGGGAGAGTCCGAACGGCGTCGTTTGTCGCCGGCAGATTTGGCTTAGTTTTTGACCCGCGGATGTTGGACAATTCAACTCTATCATAGGGCGGTTCAAAACCCATCATTCTGTTTCGTCCTCGACATCCAGTTTCTCCTTGAGGGCCTCATATTCGGCGTGCAACATTTCGGCTTGGGCGATCAGCTCTTGCTCCCGCGCAACGGCCGCTTTGTACACTGGACCTCGCTTGCCGGTCATCGCCTCGAGGTCCGCACGAGCGGCTTCCATGTTGGCGACGAATTCATTCATCTCGCGCTCGGCAATCGCCAGCTGGCTCCTTGCCCGCCACATTAAGAGTGCGTGGACGGGTGAGAGTGAGCCGAGCGTGATGAGAAACAACCCGAAACCGATCGCATAGACATTCAGCCAGTGATCGCCGGGCGTAATTGCCGCGTCCTCGGCATCGTCAGGATTGCAATGGATCTGGATCGTCGAACCGGCTTGATATCGTTTCGGAATCGCGCCCGTTGTCTGCCAGTCATCCGTATACAACGGCTGCTCGTAGCTGGTTCCGTCCGACTCGTATCGCACAACAACGCGAATCTCAGGCATTTTGTCGTCCGAGTAACTCCACTCCGACTCGACAACGTCGGCTTCAACCCTTGGCCACGCCTTGCGCCGCTCGACTTGCACGGCGAGGAAAACGCCAACGGCGATGATTGCGACACCAGACAGAATCTTCATCACCGAAAAACGGTAGGACATCAGGGGACCGAACATTCAATTGCTCCGACTATGCGTGTCTCCACTTTGAGGAGAGAGTATTTTCGCTTGCCGAGCCTGTGCGAACAAGAGCGGCATGCGAGAGAGATAGTGTCTAGAATGGACCCACCTCGACACGTGCCATGGCCACGCTTTCGCGAAAGCTCGCTCACTGCAGAATGACAATAACCATCCACGCCAAGTAGGTTTCCATGCCCAAACACGCTATTCCATTTGCGGTCGCCATTGCCGCCCTGTTTGTCGGAAGTGTCGCGCTCGCGAAACCGCCTTTGACGGAAGGCGAACAGGATCCGGTGATGAAAGACCTTGATCCCTACATGATCGATGCTCTGTATGGCGCCGACTCAAAAGGGCATACCGGCCGGTTTGGCGCCGAGGGTGGAATGGCCGAGCTGCTGAGCGACCCAAAGTTTATCGAGCTGATCAAGAAGCATCGTCTCAAACTTTTCAACGGTCCCATGCTGGGAGATGTTAGGCCGACGTCGGTAAAATTTTGGGTCCGCACCGCGGGCGCGGCTTTCGTTCAGGTCGTTGTCGGCAAGCATGCATCGGCGACGGTTCGGACAGAGTCTGCGGACGACTACACGGCGGTCATGACCGTCAACGGCCTGAAGCCGTTCACCGACTATGCGTACCGCGTCGTCATTGATGGAGAGACGATCACTCGCGATTCATTCCGATTTCGCACCGCGCCGAAGGCGGGCCAAAAGATCGAGTTCCACGTCACTTTTGGTTCCGGCTCGCGTTACGTTCCGGAGCACGAGTACGCTTGGAGCAACATGGCCAAGGCGCGGCCGCTGGCCTATCTGGGACTCGGCGACAATGTCTACATCGATGTCGTCAACCGACGAGGGGCGCAGCGACTGTTCTATTATCGTCGTTGCCTCAGCCCGGCCTATCGCGAACTCATTAACAGCGTTGGCATGTACGCCGTATGGGACGACCACGACATGGCCATGAACGACTCTTCCGGCGGGGCGGGGCTAAAAGCCGAGTGGAAGCGCCCCAACTGGAATGTGTTCAAGCAAAACTGGAACAATCCACATTACGGAGCGGCGCCCGAGACACCGGGAACATGGCATTCGTTTTCGCTTGGCGATGTCGACTTCTTCATGACCGACGGTCGCTTCTACCGTGACAAGAACAACAAGACAATGCTCGGCCCCGTTCAAAAGAAATGGCTACTGGACGGACTGGCGAACGCCAAAGGAAAATTCAAAGTCATCGCCTCTGGGACGATGTTCGCCGACGGAGCGGACAAACGAGGCAAAGACTCCTGGGCGGGGACGTGGGCTCGTGATGAACGCGATGAGATTTTTGATTTGATCAATAAGAAACGAGTCGACGGGGTAATTCTGATTTCAGGTGACCGGCATCGATCGGACATTTGGAAGATCGAACGACCGGCAGGCTACCCGCTCTATGAGTTTGTCTCGGCGAAAGTGACGAACCAGCATTCTCACAAAACCTTTGACAACGCGGTCTGGTCTTACAACAAAGGCAACTTCTGGGGGCAGCTTCAATTCAACCTGCGGCCGGACGATCCAGTCATGACCTTCAAGTGCGTCGACAGCAGCGGCAAAGTCGTCAAGAAGTTTCCACTCAAGCTCAGTGAGCTGAGCCATAAATAGGGGCTAGCATTACAATCGAAGCCATGTCCCGATCCTAGGTCGCGGTTGTTCAGGCACCGGTAAACTCGTTTCCGACTTTGCGAGCTCGTTCCGCCTTGTCAAGATTCACACCTAGGCGAATACCGACTTCGATTAAGATGTTCCAACCTGCCGCCAGGAAGACGAAGTTTTGCAGCTCTTCGACGCGTGTGACGACGATGGTCGGGAAGATGGTTGGCTCAGTGGAGACGACGACGACGTTCAACCCAACACCGTCGACCAACGTTTCCTTGAATTTCTCCAACTCTTCCTCGAAGGGATCGATGACGATCACAACATCACTGCTGTCCATGACTTCTTCGATGCCGTGAACCGCGTACGTGCCCTCGAGAAAGTCGCTCTTCTTGCGAGTGATTTCGTTCGTCTTCAGCGTCAATTCCTCAGCGACGCCATCGTTCTTTCCGGCGAAATAGATTGTTCCAGCATCGGCAATCGATTGAGTAATCGCCGAGTCGATTTCACCCGTCAGCGCTGCCTCAATGGCGTCGGCGAGTGCTCCCAGTTTGTCGCCCAACGTGGCGCCCCGAAGTTGAGCCAGCAATTCCTGATAGAACAGCGCCTGCTCGGCCACGCTCTTCGTCGCCGCAACCGCCTGCTCCCAACCACATTTGAGAACAAACGTCTGCGCCGCGAAACGAGCGAGCGTCGTCTCTTCGCGCGCGGTCAATCCAAAGATTTTCGTGTTGCCCGCCTCAGTGAGTTGGTTGAGCAGCGAGATGGCCTCCTTCGTCGATCCGCTATTGGAAGCGGCAAACACCACAAAGTTGGACAGGTCGTACTCAGCCGCTTGTCGTCCGCCCTCAGTAGCAATGTTGAGAAATCCGCCGTGTGACAGCTCGGTGCAAATCGCGTTCTTAGCCGGAAAAATGCGGCTCGAACCTTCGCCAGTCAGAAAGAGTTTTCCGGTGCTTTCGATGGCCCGTTTGACGTTGTCGACGTCGCCGAGCTTGAATTGCCGAACAATCTCGGGCGTCTGCATCATTTCCTTGACCAGTTCAAACTGGCCATACTTGTGACTGGTATCCATGTCCAACCTCTGCGTCTTTATCTAGGTCTCGAGTCACACTCGTTTGTTACTGAGCTGCGCGTACTTGGGCATCTCACCCACAAGCGGCCGAAGGTAATCCAAGAAGGCGTCCGTCACAAAGTTGCCCTCCGCATTGATGAATTCGTCAGGCATTGGCTTTGCGTTAACCGCGACATCACTCAACGGGGCCGCGACATATTCGCATTTGTATTCAGCACCAGCGGGTCGCCGCATCGCGACCATCACGCCAGTCGCACCCTCAGACGCCATCGTAACGGCGCGCCGCCCGCAGCCGTAGGCCTCGTCAATGTCAAGCGCCACAGCCCGATCCGCGGCGCACATGGGCAACGATTCAGTCACCTGAAATTCACCACGGAATCCGAATTCATCGGCGATAACCCGGTGCAGCGCCATCGCCGCGCTGGTGCCGCCCATCGCGCCGAATTCGGTATTGCCAAACTTGTCCTTCGTTTCCGATGCCGAGACAGGCGTGCCGTCGGCGTAGGTGATGCCTTCCCCACAGACGACGGATACGAATCCATGCTTCTCATGGCAGCGGCGTACGTCCGCAATGAACTTGTCGCGATCGAAAGGTCGTTCTGGGAAACACATGATATGAGGCGCATCCGCCTCAGAGATTTTTCCAGCGGCAGTCGCGCCAACGAGCCAACCGGCTTCACGTCCGATGCATTGAAAGATCACAAACTGGTCGACCTTCTGCATGTCGCGGGCAAGTACGCCGGCCTGTTGCACTGATAGCGCCATGTATCTGGCGGCGCTAGGAAAACCGGGCGTGTGATCGGTGCCAAACAAGTCGTTGTCGACGGTCTTGGCGATCCCGATCCCCGTGAGGCTGTAATCGTGAGCTTTCGCGTATGCCTCAACTCGATGGATTGTGTCCATCGTATCGTTGCCGCCGATCAGAAAGACGTATCGAATATCGAACTTCGCCAGCGTTTCAAGCACCTTCGGTAGATGCTCGTCTTTGAGTTTCAGTCGGCACGAGCCCAGCGCGCTCGATGGAGTTGTCTTGAGCCGATCAAGCGTTTCCCTGCTCTCTGCGCCCAGGTCGATCACGTCCTGCTCCAAGAATCCTTCGATTCCGAATCGCATACCGAGCACGGACTTAATCGAGTCGCATTTCATCGCAGTGTCGACGACGCCAACGAGTGAGGCGTTGATTACTGACGTCGGGCCGCCGGATTGCCCGACGATCGCGTTACCCTTCATACCCTCGGGCATATTTCGTTTCCTGTCTGTTTGCTTGGATCGCAGAATGGCAATACCGTCTCGCTCGCCATCTAAAGTTTTCCGGCGACCCATTTGACGAGATTGCCAAAGAACTCGATGTACCAATCGCCGATCTCAACCTCTTCTCCGCTATCGGCCTGTAAGGCGTGTCGCCGCTGACCCCAATCGACGAAGCCGCCCGCCCAGTGTGGAGCGACGTCGCCTGCATAGCAAGCCACTCGGCCCTCTCCAGCATCGTCGACGACGAGCAACGGATCGAGGGACTCGGGCGAGAATCGAAAATCACCATTTGAAAAGACGGCTGAATAACGTTTGATTGAAAGAACTGTGGCACCGCCTTCTTTGACCTGAAAGCGGTTGTAACCGTTGATCGCCGCGGCGTGCTCGGCGAATGGCAAGCCCGTTGTAATGGGATGGTCCGAGTCGGGCTGAATCATACAAGGCGCGTAGCTGTTGACTCGGTCATCGCTGCCTTTCATGACAACCGGCAAGATCTCCGCAAGCGGCGTGTCGTGATAGTCGCCGCCCAGGCCCGTGAAGCTCTCCCAACCGCCAATCATCAGCAAGCCCATGCCGGTCTGATGGCGAGCGAGGATCTGCTCGAAATCGGCCGGTGTGAACATGGCGGCCATGTAATCGCTGACGATGATCGCATCGCAGTCATTGGAAAGGTGGCTCGCTGAGAAGGCGACATCCGACGCGACGTAGTCAAAGTCGATGCCGTGAAAATGCATCACGCTTGCCAGATAGCTGGCGGCGCCTTGCAGCGCGGTATCGCCAAGATACAGAACTTTCACGCTCATCACTCTCCGGCGATCTTCTTACTGTTCGGATCTTGAAACAGATGGTGGTGAGACTCAGGGTGATAGAAGTCGAAGATGATCGTGCGGATATACTCCTGCGGGCCCGCGGCGCGGACGTTTTCGATCAGCGCCGAGATTTGCTTTTGCGATCGGAAAGCCGCGATCGCTTCAAGTTTTCTTTCGAAGGTCGCTTCGTCACTTTCAATCCGCAACGTGGGAGGCTCGGGGAAGTCGCAATAGACGGCAAGCTCATGCAGCGCCGGAGGCGACTCAAGCGGCATACCCAACTCCGGCCAGATGCCACCCCTGGCATGAAACAAAGAAATCTGCAATTCCGAGTTGGTGACTTTATGGTCGGGATGCAGGTCGTTAATTGTGGGAACGATGACCTGCGTTGGTCTTATCTTTCGCAAGTAATACGTGAAGGCGTTTTGCAGGCCGGTAAATTCTCCAATCGCTCCCGGTTCATCCCCACCAGGCCGCCTTCCGGTGAACGCGCCAAGCTGGCAATCGGGAAACCCCAAGAAGTAGATCCGGTCTCGAGGAACGCCGAGTGAAATCAGGCTCTCATACGTTTCCGCTTGGCGCACCTTGGCAATGCTGTCCTTCTCATCCAGCGAACAATAGCCCATCGAGCCGTCTGTCACGACGAGCACATGCACTGGCACATTTTCGCGATTGGCCAGTTGAATCGCCAGCCCCGCGCCCAACACCACGTCGTCGTCATGAGGGCTGACAAAACAGAAACACTCCCTGTCTGCCTGCCAATTCGGATAGACGCAGGCGAGCGAGTCGCCGGCGAGTCTTTCGCCGCCATCAAGGCGTACTAATTCAAAACCAGTCACAATATGTTTATGTCTCCGCCACGATTGGCCATAGTGTCAAACCGGCCAATTATAGGCGTTCTTTAAACGGATTGGCGATGGGTCGATGCCAATGGCTGCAAGCCAATCAAACACTAGGCTCTGTCCCTTAATACCAGTTGATGAGCATTCTTGCGATCGCGATGTAGATCATGGCGAGGTAGTGCTCGAGTTTTTTCTCGTAGCGGGTCGCGATTCGTCGAGCTTCCTTGATGTCAATTTCTATGCAATCCCAAATAAGGGACAGAGCCTAGGAGAGAAGGAGTCCGCCAAGCGACGTAGATCCATGAACCGATGGCGATCGGCAATACTACATGCAAACTGAATTGTATCAAAACTCGGTTCATTGGCTGATCCCCAATATTGTGAACCGCGTACCCTACCGCTGGGCACCACACCATGCAAGTTTTGGCCAGCGTAAGAATGGGCACCCTCAGACGTAATCAAGCGGCTGAGCTACGAGACTCTGGCCTGCCGTAAGTCCCTTGTTTCACGGCGATTTGAGTTCGGCGGAGTTTTTTGACTTTACGGGGAAATCGCGTCGGCTGACTTTTTTCACCACACCCGCTTGATGTCGCACAACAGGTAGCCAGCTTCGCTTTCATCTGTCGTGTTGAGCGAGCGATGAACCTGCTTGCCGTTGACGCGGAAACATGCGTAATAGACATCGCCTCGTCGGCGTAGAGTTGCCATGGCTTCCTCACTTGAGTCACTGCGAAAAGCGGCAATCTAGCCGCGAAAAAACCTGCAGTGCCCAAGTGCCACACGATGCCCGACGATTGCACGTTGTTGTCAAATTGTTGTCATCGGGGCTGGCAGCCATAAAAAAAGGACTCGCGTCCGATGACGCAAGTCCTTGCTTGGCAAAAGAGTGCGGGAGACAGGACTTGAACCTGCACGCCTTGCGGCACTAGATCCTAAATCTAGCGCGTCTGCCAATTCCGCCACTCCCGCGGCTCGATTTGCTACATGGAAAGTTATTGGCTCGAACGAATTCCGTCAAGCTGTCCACAAACGATACCACGCCGAATCGCGGTTCGCTCGGTTATGGCTATCTCAATGCCATTGGCAGTCGAGCCAATTCTGAACGAGTGGGTCAGGCGGCCCGAACAGAGTTAGCTCGGCGAGTCGCTCGGCCTCGGGCTGAGACAGACCGCCGTCGTGCTCCATAATCGCTGCGCGCTCTAAGACGAGTTCCATATCGATCGCTCCGAATATCATTGGCTGACTCTCCTTTGTTGACGGTGGCGAGCATCGCCTCAGCGGCGAAACGTCTCACCTGTGGAGAACACTATCGTTCGCCGCAGTGACTCGTTTGGTCACTCCGCCTCAAGAAAACAGAATCAGCGGGCCGGCCGTTTAGTGTTCAGCCACGTAGACTCGCATGCTGTGATGGGTCAACAGAATGCGGCGCGATCGAGGAAGAAGCGGGCCGTCGTATTCGGGGAAGGCGTCCTTGGGACTCGTTTCCGCTGTGTCCGCGTACAGTCGCCAGCGCGTCCCCTTGGCAACCGGCGGGATAATGAACTCACTAGGTTCCCCAGTCGAGTTGGCCATGATCAGCACGTCTCGGCCAATCTTGGGTCCGCCCAGTTGATGGCTCGGAGCGTTGAGCACGCAGATGATCGCGTTGTCGCCTTGTTGCCATTCCACCGCAGTGCCGAGCGCGTCATACCAACTGACGTCCGGCAACCCATTCGGCGTGGCTGGCTTACCCGTGAGAAAACTGCGCCGTCTGAGCGTCGCTTGGTCTTTGCGAAGCTTGATCAGTGCCTGGCTGAAACGCAACATCTCGTCGTTGTCTTCCACAAGTGACCAGTCGAACCAGGAAATCCCATTGTCTTGGCAGTAGGCGTTGTTGTTACCGTTTTGCGTGCGCCTGACTTCGTCGCCGGACAAGAACATGGGCACGCCCTGGCTGAGCATCAGGGTGGCGAACATGTTTTTCGTCTGTCGAGTTCGCGTCTGAGCGATCCCTTTTTGCGACGTGGGGCCCTCGACGCCGTAATTGTCGCTGATGTTGTGGTTGTCGCCGTCTCGGTTGCCTTCACCGTTCGCTTCATTGTGCTTATCGCGGTAAGTGACGAGGTCGTTGAGCGTGAAACCATCGTGCGACGTAATAAAGTTGATGCTGCAATAGGGGGATCGACCCGCGTGTTCGTACAGGTCGGCGGAACCGGATAGCCGCGTGGCGAAGGCGCCGAGCGTTCCCGCGTCGCCTCGCCAAAACTTTCGCATGTCGTCTCGATAACGACCGTTCCACTCAGCCCAACGTTTTTCTTCGTGCGGATGATCGTATTGCGAATTGCCGAACGAGCCGACTTGGTATGCCCCGGCGGCATCCCACGCCTCGGCAATGATCTTGGTGTCGGCCAAAAGCGGATCGGCCGCGATAGCTTCGACCAGCGGCGGGTTGGGCATCAGATTGCCGTTGCGGTCGCGGCTAAGGATCGACGCCAAGTCGAATCGGAAACCGTCGATGTGGTAGTTGTGCACCCAGTGCCGCAAGCAATGGAAAATCATCTCGCGCACGATCGGATGGTTTCCGTTAACCGTGTTGCCGCAGCCGGAATAATTGGCGTATCGGCTGCCGCCATTGGCCAGCATATAATAGACGTGGTTCTCGAGCCCTTTGAAGCTCAGCACCGGCCCGAGCTCATTGCCTTCGCAGGTGTGATTGAACACGACGTCCAAGATGACTTCGATTCCCGCCTGATGCAGCGCCTTCACCATCTGCTTAAATTCACCGACCTGGTCGCCCGGCGTGTCGCCCGACTGATAGCCGCGGTGAGGCGAAAAGAAGGCCATGGGGTCGTAGCCCCAATAGTTGATTCGATCGGGCGCCTGTCCATAAATATCTTGCACAGGGAACTCGTGCACCGGCATCAATTCGACCGCGGTGACTCCGAGCGACTGCAGGTAGGGAATCTTCTCGATGACGCCCAAATAGGAGCCAGGATTCTCGACGCCGCTGCTCGCACTATTGGTAAAACCGCGAACGTGCATTTCGTAGATGACGGTATCGGCGAGTTCGCGGCGCAAGTGCCGATCGCCTTCCCAATCGAAGAAATCATCGACAACGACACACTTCGGCGGTCGCAACACGCCATCGTCGCTCGATTGAAACTCACCGGCGAGCGCCTTGGCGTAGGGGTCGATCAACCTGGCGTTCGAGTCGAACCAGAACCCGCGCTCGGGATCGTGAGGCCCATCGGCTTGAAAATGATAGAGCTGGCCAGCTGCGAGGCCGGGCACAAACACGCTCCAAATATCGCCCCAGCGATCCTTGTCTCGATCAAACTCGACCACTTCCGCCGGATCGCGATCGTTGACATCGTTGTAGAGCAGTAGCCGCATGGCGGATGCCGAACGGCTAAAGACAATGAACTGCACTCCGCGATCATGTAACAGAGCCCCGTAGGGCAGCATGTGGGTGAATTGAAGTTCCGGGTGTTTCGGGCGCATCAGCATTCGTGGCGAGTCCTTCGTCCATCGGGGTAGTCTGTCTAGGGGGCTTGAAGGGGTTGAGTCATCCCGCCGATTGTTCGGCGCCGCGTCGAGGTTCACGCACCAATCAACGCAGCAAACGAACAAATCAACCCTTTGGTTCAAACAACGCTAGACAATAGCACTCGCTGGTACGCGAAGACGCCATCGATCCTCTTAATTACGTGGTTTCCTGCATCCGACGTCACGTCGTGACGCGTAGGCCCGTCGCAGCTGAACAGACAAGCTATCGAGCTCGAATGGGTCGGCCGGATCAGGCTGTCGGGGCGAGCTAAGCAGGCCAGCGAATCCTTGCTGACTGTAGCTTCGACCACCCTAGCCGATGGCCTTGAGTTGCTCCAGCCCCGAGTCTGAGACGATCGCGAAAGAGAGATTCGGTTGGGCCAGCTGCGGCGATTACAATGGTGCGTTCCGACTGAGAACCGGTCGTGCTCGCGACGCGGCTCGGTGGATCAGCCGGTGAGTGAATCCAACGAGAGGGCTCGTTGACAACGCGAACTGGGGGTACGTAGAATCGTCGTTTCCGCTGCCGCACCCCACCACCCTCTTGAACGAGTTCGCCGAACCGCATGGAGAAGGCCACGTACAAAGGCGCCGGCGTTGATTTGGACGTATACGAGCAGTCGATGAGCCGTCTCCCGCGATTGATGCGGCGGACTTTTTCGCCTCGAGTCATGCGGCTCGATGGCGGTTTTGCCGGCCTTTTTAGGCTCGACTTCGCCAATCGCCTGTTCGCTCGCGACTATCAGGACCCGATCCTGGTCTCGTGCGCCGACGGTGTCGGCACCAAGTTGAAGATCGCCAAGCTGTCCGGGGTCCACAACACGGTTGGCGTCGATTTGGTGGCGATGAGTGTGAACGACGCGATTTGTTGCGGCGCCGAGCCGCTCTTTTTTCTCGACTATATCGCGATGTCGCACGACGACCCCGATGTCGTGGAACAGCTGGTTGAGGGCATCAGCGACGGCTGCATTGCGGGCGATTGTGCTCTGCTCGGCGGTGAGACCGCAATCATGCCTGACATGTATTCGCACGGCGACTATGACCTCGCTGGGTTCTGCGTTGGTGTCGTCGAGCGTCGCAGTTTGATCGACGGCCAAGCCATCTCGCCCACCGATGTTCTGATCGGCGTGGCTTCAAACGGCGTTCATTCCAACGGCTACAGTCTCGTCCGCAAGGTCGTGTTCGAGATGGAAGGCTTGGGCGTCAATGACATGGTGGACGAGCTGGACTGTACGGTCGGCGAAGCGCTCCTGCGGCCGACCGAAATTTACGCTCGCCCAATTCGCAACGTGCTGAGCCACTATCGAGTGAAGAATGTCGTTCACGGCATCGCGCACATCACGGGCGGCGGCGTTCAGGAGAATCTGCAACGCATCTTGCCAGAGAATGTTCGAGCCGAGATTGACCGCAACGCTTGGCCCACACCGCCGGTGTTCGATTGGCTTCAGCGATTGGGCGACATCGACAGCGACGAAATGGACCGCGTCTTCAATATGGGACTCGGTCTCGTGCTCGTCGTCAGCTCCTACTAC
The DNA here is from genome assembly GCA_964567745.1 of uncultured Pirellulaceae bacterium. Classification (GTDB taxonomy): domain Bacteria; phylum Planctomycetota; class Planctomycetia; order Pirellulales; family Pirellulaceae; genus CAZMNY01. The sequence continues at coordinate 280,264 of CAZMNY010000002.1, forward strand.
GCCGACAACATCATTCGCATTCTTGGCGACGCCGGCACCGACTCATTCATCATCGGCGACGTCGTCGAAGGCGCCCGCGAAGTGGTCTGGAAGAAGTAACTCGCGCGATTTCGATTCGCGGGTAGCCCCTTTTTTGTGACGAACGATGGCTTCTAATTCTGGGGCTTGCCATTGGCAACTTGGCGGACTTCTTTTCCTCGTGTCGCTATTGCGAACACGTCCGGAACGGCGGTAGGCTGAGAGGCAGCCGAGTCCTTTACCGAAGAGGAATTCGATGTCGGACGATCGAATGAGTGAAACGCAATCGTGGTCAAACAAGTTGCGTCGTCTTCTGGTCGTCATGCTTATGTCGCCACGCTCGAATGGGGCGTGGTGTCTGTGATCGTCCCTGGTTCCGCCGGTTGGAGTTATCTCCTTGGGGCCGTGATGGCCGGCGCGGCGGCATGGTGGGTCGCCTGCGACGCGCGCGATCGCGGGAAACCGATTCTTCACATCCTTCAGATGGTCATCTTCCTGTGTTGGCCGATCGCCATACCAACCTACTTGATCGCGTCTCGGGAATTCGCGGCCTGGGACTAACTGTGTTGCATGCCGTCGGATTGATTTTGGTCTATTTAGCTACCTTCTTCGTGACCGTAGTCTCGATTTATGGTCTGCACGCCTACGCAAGTCAGCCGTAGCGCGCACGAGCGGTCACGTAGGCCTTGCCTGCGCAATTCGCTTAACCCGTTTGCCGAGTGCGAGTCTCAGCTCGGCGATCGAAAGCGCGTTCATGCCAGCCTTGCCTGCGGCGGCGGGTTAAACGACTGCTCTTTGAGTGAAACGGAAATGCAACTACGTAGCGTGGCTTAACACTAAGGACTCGTTTCGGCTTCATCGCGTTTCACATTGACAAACGATGACGACTCCGAAGAACCATTGTCAACGGAAAAATCGGCAGTCGATTTCGAGCTGCCCGCTTTTTCGAGTGCTTTGATGATTTGCGATTGGGTAATCGGACCATCGAAAAGAATAGGCTCGTTTGGCCTACCTGCGGGAAAGATCGCGTAGAACGGTATCGCACCGCTCGTGTTCCCGAGTTTGCGGAGCAAGTCGTTGATTTCCTCTTCCGCTTTTGATTTGTCGGCCTTGATGGCTACGATCCCATTCGTTTCGACAAAGCTCTTCGTCTTCTTCGTGTTTAAGGCGACCGCCTCATTTGATAGGCAGATCAGTCACGAAGGGGCCGTAAAGTCAACGAATACCGTTTTCGATTCGGCGGTCATCTGCTCAAGTAACTCGATCGAATACGGTCGCCACGCCAGTTCGGCTCCCTTGCCTCCGCGAACGGGTGGTTTTGCATCGCCGCCGTTTGTACCACTCATTATTTTGGCGACTTCGTAATCGACATCCGCATGGAATCGGCCCTCCATCATTCCGAGAAGCCCGTCCGGCATGAAGATCGGCACGTTGACGAACGCCCCCCACCAAATCGCCAGCGTGAACACGGAAGCCTCAACCCAAACCCGCATTTGCTTGCCCCAAGGCTCGTAGATTGGCACTCGCCCGACCCACCAAAGCGCGGCCCAGATCGCGATCAACAGAGCAACTAGCGGCACAACGTAATATGCCGGTTGGACAAATGTGAGCAACATGACAACCGTGCCCAGTAGCACGAATCCCATGACGTGCTTGAACGTCTCCATCCAGGCCCCTGGCTTTGGCAGGAAGCCAACCAGTTTTGGAAACGCGCCAATGGCAATGAACGGAAACGCCATTCCCGCACCAACTGCAAAGAACGCCGTGTAGGTAACGAGAGGCGGCTGGTTTACCGCCCATGTTAAAGCGCCGCCAAGGGCCGGCCCGGTGCATGGCGTCGCGAGAATCGTCGTCAAAATGCCCTTGAAGAAAGCCCCCATCGGGCCTTCCTTCTGCGATAAATCGCCCACCTTGCTGCCAGTCGAAAACCCCGGTACTGGAATCTCCCATACGCCAAGAAAGCTAAGAGCAAATGCAAAAACGACGGCGGTAAGAACAATGTTAAACGTCGTGTTATTGAACTGCGACGCCCAAGCTTGCCTGAAAACGACGGCGAGTGTCGCCAACACCATGAACACCGACAATAGACCGGCCACATACCAGAGATTGAGCGCCATTACTCGCCCCCGGCTCTCCCCGGCCTGTTGCACAAACGACATGACTTTGAGGCCAATCACTGGCAACACGCACGGCATGAAGTTCAAAATGAAGCCACCGAAAAACGCGATTGCCAAAACGAAAAGCATCGACTGATCGCTGTTTGATGGTGCTTTTGTCTTTACTGCGCTGAGATCAAGTTGAGGGCTCGCGGTTTCTGCTGGTTCCGTTGGTGTCGATTCGCGTGACGCCGCAGCGGCCCACTTGGAAACCTCAATGTAATCTGCGGCAACAAACGTCAACGCAACTGGTTCCGTACCAGCTTGCTCTCCAACAATCACCTCGGCTCGAAACGATGCCGCTCGCGGCATGTCGCAGTTTCGCTTGGTGCACGCTTGAAATCCGATAGCGCCAACGAGCTCGTGCGATCCCGGTTTCGCATCGGCTGGAACTTTGACTTCGACCGTCCAGGTTACTGCCGATTCGTGGTACTGCTGCGACACCAAATCAATTGCGGTGGGGTCAAGCGTTGGAGCCACCGAAGAAAGGGGCGATGAAGATGGCCAGCCTTGATCTTGTTTCCATGCAATGAGAGTCGGCTTAGAAACAATCTCGGGATCCTTGTCCGCCACAGCGTAGACGTGCCATCCAGGCAAAGGTTCAGCGGTTAACCGAAACGTTATCGTTCCACCGGGGAGCACTTGCCCCGACGACATTTCGCCTCGGATCGTTACGCTCGAATTTGCATCTCCAAATTCCTGAACCGCGCGAACCACGTCGTAAGTTCCGGCGAAATCAACCGACACTTCCCTGTTCGAAATCGGAATGCAGGAACCGCCCTCCTTGCATATCTGCCCGTCAATCTTGATATCAAACTTAATGCTCTTCGGATCAACTCCCTCGCTGAGGCGAATTGGCGCTGTCCATACCACTTGGTCAGAGTGCTCTTCCGCTGGCACTTCAAAAACGTCGTACTCCTTCAACTCGGGCGCTGGCTCGGCTTGAAAATCGCCAACGATCGTGAACTGTTCCGACTTGGCAACACGGATTTCGGTTTTTTGAGGTCCGCCTGGCAACTGCGTAATCGAATAGAGGTGCCAGCCCGGATCGATTAACGCCGTAATCACCAGCTGGCCTTCGTCACTATCTTTACCAACCTTGTACTCACCCGAAAACGTCGCGTCACCGCCAGCAACACCTGGCGAAAACGGCAGGTCGTCCAAGAAATTCAGCTTCGGCGGGTCCTGGGCGAACGCATTGCTGAACCCAGTGGCGGCGAGCAGAGCGAGGCTGAATACGACGAGTATGGTGGAGCGGAATATTGCCGAGCGTGGCATTGGGTAATCCTTGGTGGGAGCACTAGGCTGGAATCATGTGCAGATCGTGTCCTGCGATTCTACGTTGTCAGCTGAATTCTGGTCAACGCGAGCAACAGTCGCAGCACTCAACGTATTATCGGCCGACGGGAGAGGTCCGTCCGTGAACTGGAGCACAAATTGCCAAAGTCGCCGAAAACAGCGTATTCCACGCGCGAATAAGAACCTGTACGAGAACGATGCTGTCGAGGTTCAAAGCTAGGAGCTGATCAGCCCATCTCGGCTCGAGAGACTGCGAAGACGAGCCATCGCGGCGGCCAGTCGTTCACGAACTCGGGCCAATGATTCGAATCGACGACGCTCAAACAGTAGCCAATTCAGCCAGTGATAGGGTGCCAGCAACACATTGGCCGAGTCGAGCGACGAGACGACGAGCGCGGTCGCGTCATGGTCGACGCCGGCCGCATCGCAGTAAGCGCTAAGCCCGACATCCCAAAACTGGCCGGTCCCCTGATCAAGGCTTCCCAGCAAACGCGAGACGTCGGCCAACTTCCAGTCCAATCGCATGGTGCCAAAATCGACAAATCCCGTCACGTCGTTCCCGCGATAGAAGATATGCTCCGACCAAATGTCTCGAATCGCCGGCCGCAACGGCACTCGGACATCAACGAATCGAGCCAAATCGGCTTTGGTTGAATCGATTAGCGTGGCGGCGAGCTGGACATATTCGACCAGCGCGCGGCTGGCAAACTCGAGTGTCGCATCGACGTCGACTCGCGCGGCCGCCATCAAGTGAATCGAACGTTGTAGGTGTTCGAGCCCGTCTACCCGTTCCGAGACGATTGGCGCGGCGCTTGTCGGTCCGGGCCAGTTCGCGAGCGCTCGATGGAATTGAGCCAACGCGACTAGGCCGTTGGTCGCCTTCGCCTTACTCGGCGCTCGATGAAAATCCGCCTCGCCTTCCATCCAAGGTTCGAGCTGCCATAGCGAACCCTTCAGCTCGACGAACGAACCGGTGCCGGAACTCAGCTGACGAGGCACGGGAATCTTATCGAACCCGTTGGATTGAACGGCGGACAAGACGTCGTGAATAAACTGCAGCCTGACTCGCGATGGATGTTCGCTCGGCCAACGACGAAGGCAGTGCAAACGCCCAAAGGCATGGCCACGCCAAAGCCGGGCACCGCTGAATCCGCCAGCCGCGCCCAAGTCTTGCCACTCGCCACCGTCTGCTCCAAATTGGCTCAAGACCATTTCAATGCTTGGATTGGTCATCACGTCTTCATTTTAATCGACACCAACGGAAAGACCCTACCTCGAGTTCCGATTAGTGAAAATACGTCGCCCCTAACTATTTCGCAAGCTTGAAGGAATGGGCTATATTACCGTGCTTCATTTCTTCGCTTTGACGCTCGGCAGCGATGCTCGGCAACAAATCGACTTGTCCCGCCGACCCGCGTCACCACTCAGTCGTTTGCGAACCGTTCGGATTCGAACATTTGTGAACCGTTCCTTTTTGGAGTGTAGCGATGAACTTTCCTTCGCGGTTGATTCTCGTTTGGTGCGCCATTTTCGCCGGCAGTGCAGCGGCCATGGGGCAAGACTCCAAAACGAAAGACAAGCCGAAGCCGTCGCCGAGCAAAACGAAGGACGAAGTTGCGGCGACGTCGAGCCCATCTTCGAGCGCGTCGGCAAAACCTGCCGCCGCTCCAGCGCCCGCCGCCGCCCATGTACGGCTGCTCAAAGACTTCAAGAAAGTCGACGGGATGATCCCCTTGTACTACAAGGGCTCGCAGATGTACGCCGAGTTCAGCGGTTCGCACTACGGTCCCGAGTACATCATTCTGATGTCGATCGCCAAGGGCATCGGCCAGGGCGACTTGCTGGGCGGATTCAGTTGGGGGCTCGGCGACGACGCGGTCTGGAAGTTTCGCAAGGTCGACAAACGCGTCCACGTGATTCGCAAGAACGTCAGGTTCAAAGCGACGCGCGGAACTCCAACCGCTTCCGCTCTTGCAAACGCCTACACCGATAGCGTGCTGTTCAGTTTGCCCATCTCGACCAAGGGCCCCGGCGGGGGTGATCTCGTCGACTTGAGCCAGATCTTTATGAGTGACTTTCCTCAAATCGCGAACTACTTGCCCGGCTTCATGTTCTCTCCCAGCAAGTCGACATGGGCCTCGGTCAAGGGATTCAAAGACAATCTTCAATTGCAAGTCGCGGCGACCTATTCGTCGAGCGGCCGGCTGAGCCTCGATACGGTGGCCGATTCGCGAGGCGTGACGATCAACGTGCACTACTCGATCAGCAAGTTGCCGAGCACCGGCTACAAGCCGCGGATGGCGGATGACCGAGTCGGTTATTTCATGACCGTCGTGAAGGACTATTCAAAGAAGAGTGATCAAGACCGCTTTCTCCGCTACGTCAACCGTTGGAACCTCGAGAAAGCAGATTCCTCAGCGGCAATCTCGCCGCCCAAGAAGCCGATCATTTTCTGGATCGAAAAGACAGTCCCCTTCCGATACCGCCCGGCGATTCGAGCTGGCATCAGCGAGTGGAACAAAGCATTTGAGAAAGCGGGCTTCGCCAATGCGATTGAAGTCCGACAGCAGCCGGATGACGCAGCCTGGGATCCGGAAGACATCAACTACAACACGTTTCGATGGATCACCTCCAGCGCCGGTTTTGCGATGGGACCGTCACGAGTGAACCCGTACACCGGTGAGATTCTCGACGCCGATATCATCTTCGACGCCGACTTCCTCGCTTTCTGGAAAGATGAATTCGAAACGTTGACGGAATCAGGCATCGCTAAAATGACTGGCGCCGAACTGCCCGAGACGGCGTTGTTGAAGCGTCCCAATCTCTTGCCGATGACCAATTCGAAACACCGCCACTGCCGCTTGTCGGACGGGATGGCTCGACAATTCGCCTTCGGCGCCACGGCCGTGCGTGCTTTCGCAATGGACAAAAAAGAAGCCGCCAAGATGCAAGAAAAAATGATCTTGCAAGGACTGAAAGAAGTCACCATGCACGAAGTTGGCCACACGCTGGGTCTGCGGCACAATTTCAAGTCGAGCAAGATGCTGACGCTCAAGCAAGTCAATGATCCCAAGAACGCCGGCAAGCCGCTCGTCGCGTCCGTGATGGACTACGCGGCGACGAATATCGTGCCCAAAAAAGGCTGGAAGCAAGGCGATTTCTATACGACGACGCTCGGTCCGTACGACGATTGGGCGATCGAATATGGCTACAAGTCGCTCTCAGGCGGCACGACGGGCGAAGTCAAAGAGCTGAAGAAGATCGCCGCACGAAGCGGTGAGCCCAACCTTCAATACTCAACCGACGAAGACTCGTTCGTTTCCGACCCCGACCCCGATTCGAATCGTTGGGACTTGGGCGACGATTCGCTTGAGTTCGCTCAACTTCAGTCGCAACTATTGAAAGAACTCATGCCCTCGATCGTCGAACGACTCGTCGACGAAGGCGACAACTACTCGAAAGCACGCCGCGGTTTCAACGTTCTGTTAGGCCAACACGGCCAAGCCATGTCCTTTGTCGCTCGCAATGTTGGCGGGCTGAAGACGAGCCGCAGCCATAAGGGCGATCCGAAGGCCCCGGCGCCGGTCGAGGTGATTGACGCCAAGAAGCAGCGAGCATCCCTGGCCTTGCTGGAGAAAGATGTCTTCAGCTCAACGACGTATAAATTTCCCAACAAGATTTACGGCTATTTGGCCACCTCGCGTTGGTCGCATTGGGGCACCTCATTCCCCGGCCGCAAAGACTTCCCCATTCACCAGTACATTCTGATGTGGCAGTCTCAAATACTCAGCCAACTGATGTCGTCGACGACGCTCGAACGCATCCACGATACGGAGTTCAAGACACCTGCCGAAACCGATGTGCTCACGACGGCGGAACTGATTGAGCGATTGACGAAAAGCATATTTTCCGAAGTCGGCACAATCAAAGAAGGCCAGTATACGAATCGCAAACCGGCGATCAGCAGCCTTCGGCGCAACTTGCAGCGAACCTACCTGCGCCGACTCAGTTCGCTTGCCATGGGACGCACTTTCGCGCCGGACGATTGTCAGACGATTGCGTTCGCCGAGCTTGGCGCTTTGCAGGGCCGCATCGACAGTTTGCTCAAAGGCAATCTCAAGCTTGACAGCTATACGAGAGCTCACCTGCAGGAATCGTCGAGCCGCATCGGAAAGGTGCTCGACGCACGGCTCGAGTTGCCGTCGCCGTAATTCGGTTGCACAAAGCGAACTCGCAGCCGAAACTCAACACGGACCCAAATGATCGAGAGCAAACGATGGCCGAGGCGGTTTTCTTTAGTGGCGACTTGATGTTCGGATCTCGAGTCGCTGGCGCGGCCGCTTCGAGCGGCTGTCAACTGCACACCGTCGGCAACCTAAAGCAATTGGCGAAGGTGCTCGACGCCATGACGGAAGCCGATACGGCTCGCGGTCTGTTGCTCGTCGACCTCGAGTCGCCTCAGGCCAATGCGCAAGCAATCGCTGATTCCGCTAGTTCATGCGCCATCGAAGTGACCGTCGTCGGATACGCAGGCCACGTCAAAACAGCCTTGCTTCAATCCGCACGCGACGCCGGTTTCCAGCAGGTGTTGAGCAAGGGGCAATTCGACGAGCAGATGCGAGATCTGCTCGCGGGCGCCTAACGATCGTTTAGCTCAAGCCAGAGTGGCTCGCTATCACGCGCAACTCCGTCTGCCCGTCACGTTCAATCGCTCGCCCAACAATCACCGCCGAGACGCCGACGTTCTTGAGCGACGAGAGCAAACTCGCGACGTTCGCCTCGCTCGTCGACGCGATCAGACCTCCTGAAGTCTGAGGATCGAAGAGAAGCGCATAACGGTTCGACAATCGCAAAACCTCGCTGACTCGCACGCTCGTTTCGGCAGCGCGATTTGCGGGCGCCAGCGTGCTTTCAACGCCTAAGTCAACCAACTCCTCCGCGCCGTCGAGCGTCGGCAAGTCGTCGAGCCAGAGTTCGGCGGAGACCTGGCTTCCCTTGAGCATCTCCAGTAGATGGCCGGCGAGCCCAAACCCGGTCACATCCGTCAGCGCCGAAACCTCATTGCGGTAGCAAACTTCGGCGGCTGCTTGATTGCTGGCCAGCAACGTCATCATGAGCGGATTCCACCAGCGTGCTTGACATTCCGCTCGCATATGGGCGGCCAGCAACACGCCAACGCCAATCGGCTTGGTCAGCACAAGCAAATCGCCGACTTGTATGCCGGACTTGAGCACCGCTTTTTGTTCGCCGCCGATACGGCCCAACATAGCGTAACCGATGGACATCTGCGGTCCTTCGATTGTATGCCCGCCCACCAGCGCCGCACCCATTCGATCCAGCTCTTCGACTCCTCCAGCCATCAACTCGCACATCATTTGCTCTTGCGCTCGAGGATGGCCAACTGGCAGAGTCGCAACGGTTAGCGCTGCCTGGGGTGCCGCGCCGCTGGCGAACATGTCGCTCGCCGAATTCAAGGCGGCAATCCTGCCGACAAGATACGGGTCATCGAAGGGGGCGGAAAAGAAATCGACCGTCGCCGCCGTCATTCCGTTGCCACGGAGTTCAAGAAGAGCCACGTCGTCCGGATCATCGAGGCCGACTTGAACGCTGGGGGAATCTTTCAGGGCGAGTCGCGAGAGGGCTTTGCTCAAAACAGAAGGGCCGACTTTGCCGCCACAGCCTGCGCAGCGCATGGCGACGTCATTCGGCACCTCCATGGCCTCCATCATCGGCTCGGCGTAAGTTTGATACTTGTCCATGAACCGGCTGTCGATCCAGTCCTTCAGTTTCCACATCCACCTCGATCGCACGCTAAGCGGTCCATATTCGCCGATGGCTTGACCGTCGCCGGAATTAATCAGCTTCAAGAAGCGGCGCTGAGGTCGATACGATTGCAATGGCTGGCCGGCCAATGAACGCGCGATGTTCTCCCACAGGATCGGCGATTGGCGGACCGCGTAGACACCCGCTTTGGGCAGATCTTCGCCAACAATCGTTCCGCTGTCGCCAACCGCAAAAATGGGCGTGTCGGGCCGCGTGGTTCGCAAGGTGTGATTGATCTTCAGGAATCCGCGATCATCTTTAGGCAGATCAAACAGCGTCAGCACAGCAGGCGCCACGGCGCTGGTTGCCCAGATGATGAGATCAAACGTGCCCCGTTGACCATCGTCGTAGACAACCTTGCCTTCCTCGATTCGCTCGACCCGCCTTCCCACTTCCAGGCGGACGTGTCGAAGCTCAAATTGCCGCTGGAGAAGACGAGTCGTGCGAGACGAGAGTCCGGTGCCTAAACCGCCGGACGTGATCAAAGTTGTGGTGTGAGGTTTGGCATCAAGCCACTGATCGAGGCGACTGGGGAGGCAAGCTGCGATCTCAACTCCGCCGACACCTCCGCCGACGATCGCAATCGTAAGCGGGCGATCGATTCGGGCACCGATCGACGTCACGGAATGCTCAAGCCGATCGAGAAAACTCTGCATCGGCTTGATGGGAATGACGTTGTCGGCGTCGGCAGGCAAACCGTCGCGATTGGGTGAGGAGCCGACACCAACGGACAAGACATCGAAGCGGAGTGTCGGCCGATCCCTAAAGTGTAGCTCTCGCGACTCCACATCCACGCCTGTCAGTGAATCGACGATCAGCCGGACTCCACTCGAAGCGCAGAGCCGGACGAGATCGATCTCCATGCGGTCGACCGGGTATTGGCCCGCCAGCACGCCCGGCAGCATGCCCGAATAGGTGGCGACAGGATAGTTCGACAGACAGGTCAGTCGAACATCCGGCAGTCGGTTCATCCGCCACATACGAATGATATGTGCGTTCGTGTGCCCAGCGCCGAGAAGCACGACATTCCGCTTTGGCAATCCCGTTTGCATCGTCGTTGTTATCGATTCTCGCCGAGGCTCGCCAACACGGAATCGTTGTTTTCTTTCATCTTGCGCCGCAGCTGAACGTCGAGGCGTTTTATGGTTGAAAGAATCGTCGCATCGGTCGATTTGATCAGGTTGGTCCGCTCCGCTGGGTCCTTCGTCAAATCGTAAAACTCATCACGTTGCGGATCGAAAAAGTCGCGGACCAGTTTCCATTCCGGCGTCCGGTACATTCGCATGTGAGTTTTCGATTGATGGTGGGTGCTGTACTCGGCGTAGAAGTCGTTCTCCCAATCATCGGGTGGCGTCGCTTTCAAGACGCTCGCGATGCTGCGGCCTCGAATCTCCGACTCGGACGGCAGTTGGACTCGCGCAAGCTCAAGCAGAGTTGGAAACCAATCGAGGTTGGAGACGGTTTGAGTGACCCGACTGCCCGGCTTAGTGACATTCGGCCAACGCACAATCGTCGGAACGCGGATCGAGAGATCGTACATGTTGGGACGCTGGCCCGACGGTACGTTAGGAGTCGCTTTGGTTTTTTTCGTTAGCACCCAATGCCCGTTTCCTTTGTGCCAAATTCCGTTGTGGCCCATGCTGTACCCGTGGTCGCTGGAGAAAATCACGACGGTTTGTTGAGCCAATTTGAGTTCGTCGAGCAAGTCGAGGATTCGCCCCACATTGCGGTCGACACTGTGGACGCTCGCCAAGTATTCGCGAGTCATTCGCTTGACGCGTTTTGTGTCGAGGAGAGGGTAATCTGGATTGGGGATTTTGGGGTCTAAGTTTTCAAACCCTTCCCAATCGGCATCGGCCACGGGCAACCAACGAGCATGCGGAGCGCGATAGTTGACGCACAAAAGAAACTCATCGGATCGATTGCGGCGAATGAAACTGAGCGCGCGCGATGTGAGCACGTCGGGTGTAAAGCCTTTGAATTTTCGGACGACGCCATCCTCTTCCAAGTCGGGATCTTTGGGCCGATTCCCGCCGCCCCGAAAGCCAAAGAAATAGTCGAAGCCGGTCTTGGTCGGATGATGCTTGTCGAGCAGACCGAGGTGCCATTTTCCGACAAGGCCCGTTCGGTAGCCAGACGCTTGAATCAACTCGGCCCAAGTCACCGTCTTGGGATCGAGTCCGTGATTGGGTTCGCGGCGAGGATTAATCCAATCGGTAATTCCCAATTCGGAACCGTAACGACTGGTCATCAAGCTCGCTCGAGACGGACTGCAAACGGGCGTCGTCGTGAACGAATTGATCAGGTAGGCGCCTTCCCGAACAAGTCGATCCATGTGAGGCGTTTTGGCGTGCGGATGTTTGGAGGCGCCGAGAGCCCAAGGAGCTTGGTCGTCGGTGTAAATGAAAACGATATTCGGACGCTCGGCCGCAACGAGCGCAGGCGCGACGAGGGAGACGAGAAGAAGACTTACGGCGGTCAGAGTGTGACGATTCATGGCTGCTCGTTCTCAGTCGAAATATGGCAATCTGGATGGTCTCTCACTTCGCACTTCCGCACTGGCACGCCAGTGGCCCACGAGTCGATGCTCGGCATCTCAACACGTGCAACGCGAAACACTATAATCAGCGGCTTTCTCAAAGAACAGCCGAGCGTCGGCGAACGCATGTTAACGGCGCCTTGACTGCTCGCTTCAGCGTGAGCCCGCTTATTGTCGAGCGTGACTCTTATAAGCCAGGAGATGTTGGATGGACTGGATCCTGAGTTCTGGAATCGCGTTGCTCGCCTTGACCGCGATGGAAATCGTGCTCGGCATCGACAATATCGTCTTTATTGCGATCGTCACCAGCCGTTTGCCTGCCTCGCAGCAGCCCGCAGCCAGGCGGCTCGGCTTGCTGTTCGCGCTGGTTACTCGAATTGCCTTATTGGCGACTCTCAGCTGGGTGATTCACTTAACTGAACCACTATTTGAACTCACCTCGCTCGGCCTCTGGGGCGAGTGGCTCAATGACAAACACGTCAACGAGGTCTCGGTCAAGGACCTGATCTTACTGGTTGGGGGTCTGTTCTTGATTTACAAGAGCGTCGTGGAGATTCATCATCGGGTCGAAGACGAGGACGAGGAGACCACGAAATCCTCATCCAAAGTCAGTTTTTCGGGCGTAATCGTACAGATCGCCGTGTTGGACATTATTTTCTCGCTCGACTCGGTAATCACGGCGGTCGGCATGGCCAACGAACTCTGGATCATGATCACCGCGGTCATCCTTGCTGTGATTGTCATGTTGATTTTCGCGGAACAGGTCAGCGCGTTTGTATCCGCCAATCCGACGGTGAAGATGCTAGCGCTGAGTTTTCTGATTTTGATTGGCGTGATGCTGGTGGCCGAATCGGCTGAAACGGGAATCGACAAAGGATATGTCTATTTCGCCATGGCGTTTGCCTTGGCGGTTGAACTGCTCAACCTGCGAGTGCGGCTCGTGGAAGACCGAAAACTGCCCAAGAAGCCGGCATAAGGTCCGCTGATGTCATGAGAAATTTGCCGAGTTGCAAAGGTCTCTCGAGCGCACTGTGCGGGGGGTTGGTTGGTTCCCGCCGAGCATGATGCTAGGCTGTGGATACCCGCCCAGTGGCAACTTGGCGCTCACCCCTGAAGCAAATTATCGACGATCGAGTCGACGACTGTTTCAGTCAGAAACCATGGATAGGCTGAGAAATGCGTGTATTAGTAGGATGGTCCGATGAGGCGGAAGCGGAAACGCTGAACCTGATTCTGAATGTGGAACCCAATGAAGCAATAGTCGTCACCGACCAAAACGAGTTTCGGCGTATCGCGCTGGACAAGAGTTGGGACACTATTCTCTGGGATTTGACCTTTCCCAACCTGGACGATGCTTTCCAGCTATTTGAAACCGTGCGAAACGCCGCGCCAGACCGACCTATCGTGGGTGCATGGTCCGAGGGCGATATCAACCGATTGTGTCGATTTGTCTCCGGCGGGCTCCACTCGCACGTGATGCGTGACTCAAATGGCGATTTCATCTTCCTTTTGACCACCATCATGGAAGCAGCCCACCAAGGCGCGATCGCACAACGGGCGAGTATTTTGGCTGAGCGATTGCGGGAAGAAGTCGATTCCGTCCGGCGATTACAGGAATCGGTAATTCCACAAGATTTGCCGATCCAAGGCGGCTATTCGATGGCGGCCCGCTACGAACCGGCTCAAATCCGCGTGCTGGGCGCGACGCCCGTCGTGATGGCTGGCGGCGACTATTACGACGCGTTTTCGCTGAGCGACGACCGTCTGGTGCTGCTGGTTGGCGACGCCTCTGGGCACGGCGTCAAAGCCTGCATGTCGATCATGACGATGCACACGCTAATCCGCATGATCCGCGATGAAACGTACCCCGACCCGGCCCATTTCGTTGGCGCGGTCAATCGCCGTCTTTCCGCAAACGACATCGTCCAGGACGAAGGCGGGTTCATTACCTTGCTTTATTCGACGCTCGATGTCGCAACGAACGAGCTTCAATGGACCTGTGCAGGTCACCCGATGCCCGTCCTTCAGGACTTGGAGACGAATGAGGTCCGAGTCTTGGGCGATGATGATTCGGGCGGTCTCCCGCTGGCCATTGATGAGGACTGGGAGTACGAGTTGTTGAAAGCCCAAATCCCAGACAATTCTCGACTCTTGATCTATTCCGACGGGTTGGATGAAGCGTTTCCGGCCAATCAGGAGGACGGTGAGCACTTTCAGTTTGGCATGGAGGGCATCATTCGCACGCTCAAGGAGACCCGGGACTTACCGCTGAACGAGGCCCTAGATCGCCTGTTTGTCGAGTCGGAGGCGGCCACAAATGGGACAGGACGGCACGACGACACCTCGGTCCTCATGCTGCAGCGAATCGACAACCCTTAATTCAGGTTGAGTCCCGAAGACGACGACGATATTTTCCGTATAATCGGCTAATCGTCGTTTTATCATCCGCCACGATTCCCGAATTTGTCGTTTGTGCCGACAGCCTCACATCGGCCGTTTCTTGGCTTATGTTTGAGTGTCACGGCCACTTTTACCACGCGGCGAATGCGGATGAACGGTGATTCCTTAAAAACAGCTACCGTCATACGAGTAGGCGCGATGATTCACCAGCGTGTGTGGGCAAGATGGCGTGCATTGCTTAACCGCATGCGCCATTACGTCATGCATTCGATCCTGCACGCTGACGATCCGCCTCACCGATTAGCCCTGGGCGTCGGGATCGCGATGTTCGTGACGTTCACGCCGACAGTCGGCATCCAAATGCCGCTGACCGTGTTTCTCTCCTGGTTGCTCCGCGGGAATAAGCTGGTTGGGCTTCCCATCGTCTGGATATCCAATCCAGCCACGCTGATACCGATCTACTTCACCTGCTACACCGTCGGCCGAAAACTGCTTGGGCAAGGCTCAGTGGGTGGCGAATGGTGGCGAGAATTGGCCCACCCGCCAGCCGGATGGTGGCCGGCCGTTTCCTTCTATTGGTCGCGCTGCACCGAAATTGCCGGGCCGCTTTGGCTCGGTGGCGCCGCGATTGGCGTCGCATTGGCCCTACCCTCCTACTATGTCGCCCTGCTTTGCATTCGCTCTTACCGACTACAACGTTGGGGCCAGCTCATTCCGCCTCAATACGAAGAAGAGGCGTAGTTGACGATTCGCTGAAATCAGCAAACTCGTCAAAGCAGCACTCGCACAGCAGAACTCGCACAGCAAAACTTGCCCTGGCAAGCAGCAGCCATTGCACCGCATCTGCTGAATCAATGCTTGCCCCTCCTTTGAGACAGGATCTCCGCCATGAGTCGACTCGTGAACCGGCGCCAAGTTCTTGGCGCCGCAGCCGCTGGCGTCGCTTTGAGCAGCGTGACGACCCAATCAGCGAAAGCAAATAACGCGCCTTCGAGCGTCGTCGAATCGATTCGCTCGGTCAGTCTTCAGCCCAACCTGTACCACGGCTGGCCCACAGTGGCGAAACGTAAGAACGGTGAACTTGTGCTGGTCTGCTCGGGAGGTCGCGAGTCGCACGTCTGCCCGTTTGGTCGAGTGGAATTGATGCGGTCGTCGGATCAAGGTGCCACTTGGTCGTTCCCGCGAGTGCTTACTGATGGCCCGATTGACGACCGCGACGCAGGCGTCGTGGAAACGCCCAACGGCAAAGCTCTCCTTGTCACCACGTTTACGTCGTTGGCCTACGAGCCGATTCTCAAAAAGAATCGCGGTCGCTGGAGCGCCGGCAAGCTGGCTCTCTGGGAAGGTGCCCACAAGCGAGTCTCCGCCGAAACTCGAAAGCAGAGCCTCGGCGTTTGGATGTTGCGTTCGACCGATGGCGGCGTCTCCTGGTCGACTCCTTATCGTTGCCTCGTCAACTCGCCCCACGGCCCAGTCGGGCTTCGCGACGGAAGCATGCTATACGCCGGCAAAGCCCTTTGGGCGGACAATCGCGTTGGCGTTTGCGGCTCGACCGACGACGGTGAGACGTGGCAATGGCTGAGCGATATTCCAACTCGAGACGGCGACACAAAGGAGAACTATCACGAGCTCCATGCCGTCGAGTGCAAGTCGGGAAAGCTGATCGTTCATATCCGCAACCACAACTCCAAGAACTCTCGCGAGACACTCCAAACTCACTCCAGCGATGGCGGCAAGACGTGGGCTGTCCCTTATTCTATCGGCGTCTGGGGACTGCCGTCGCACCTGCTCCGCACGACCGACGGTCGCTTGCTCATGTCCTACGGACACCGACGCAAACCGTACGGCAATCAGGCCCGTGTGAGCGAGGACGAAGGGCGAACCTGGTCGGCAGCGATGACAATTTCGGACGACGCGCCCGGATACGATCTCGGTTATCCGTCAACCGTACAGCTGGCTGACGGGCGGCTGCTCACGATCTGGTACGAAGTCAGACCGGGTTCGCCCAAAGCCGTACTCCGGCAGGCGATATGGAAACTCGCCTAGCCCGTATTCGTTCTTCATGTGCCATTCACAAATTCGACTTTCTTTCGTCATCCTGTAAATCCTGTTAATCCTGTCAAAACTCGCCTCCGAGAATGGGACAGGATCGACAGGATCAACATGATTGAGAACAGACGCGATCCTTCTCTTTCGTCATCCTGGGATCATGTCAATCCTGTCAAAACTCGCCTCCGAGTTTCGAAGAAGAATGACCGAATAGACATCGACCATCGTTGTTCTCAATCGCCCCCACTCGGAGCGATTGCGTCGTCCTGCTAGAATGGGCTGCTCAGCTGGAAGCACGAATTGGAGCAAGAAGACGATGGCCAAGAAGACGATCGATCAGGTTGAAGTCCGGGGACAGCGAGTCCTAATGCGAGTTGATTTTAACGTCCCGCTCGACGACGAACAGGCTGTCACAGACGACTCGCGAATTCGCATGGCGCTGCCCTCGATTCGCTCAGTGATCGACCGGGGCGGCCGATTGATCTTGATGAGTCATCTTGGACGCCCGAAGGGCAAAGGTGATGACTCGAAGTACAGCTTGAAGCCGGCGGCGGAGCGATTGGCGACGCTGCTTGACGCCCCAGTCAACTTTGCGGCCGATGTGAACGGCGAGGAGGCCAAGGCGAAATCGGAGTCGTTAGCGGATGGCGAAGTGTTGGTGCTTGAAAACCTGCGATTCAATCCAGGCGAGAAGGGTGGAGCTCTCGCGTTTGCCGCCTCGCTAGCTTCGCTGGCCGAGATTTATTGCAATGACGCGTTTGGCGCCTGCCACCGCGAAGACGCGTCGATGCTGGCGGTGCCCAACGCGATGCAAGGCGCACCGCGATTGATGGGCTTCCTCGTCGAAAACGAAATTCGGCAGATCACGTCCGCGATCCAGGACCCGGACCGGCCGTTCGTCGCCATTTTGGGCGGCGCCAAGGTGTCAGACAAAATCAAAGTCATCGAAAACCTGCTGGGCATCTGCGATAAGGTGCTCATCGGCGGCGCGATGGCCTACACGTTCTCATTGGCTCAAGGCGGCGCCGTTGGCAACAGTCTTATCGAGAAAGAACAGGTTCCTTTGGCGAAACGCCTGATTGAAGCGGGCGGCGATCGACTGGTTCTACCGGTCGATACCCATTGCGGCGACGCGTTCTCCAGCGATTGTCAAAAGCAAGTCGTCCAAGCCGGCACGATACCCGATGGCTTCGAAGGACTCGATATCGGGCCCAAAACGGCCGAACTCTACGCCGGCCACATAGCGCCTGCAAAAACCGTGGTCTGGAACGGGCCAATGGGCGTTTTCGAGATGCCCCCCTTCGACGCGGGAACGAAGGCGGTGGCGGACGCGATTTCTAACAGCGAGGCGTACAGCATCATCGGCGGCGGCGATAGCGCGGCCGCAATCCAACAGCTCGGATTCGCCGATCAGGTCTCCCACGTCAGCACCGGCGGAGGTGCCTGCCTGACGATGCTTGCTGGCGAACCATTCAAGGCGGTCGACCTGCTCGATGAATGCGAAGCGGCCGCCACTTGAATCGGCCAACGGCGCACTTTCAACTAGCTCGGTGCCAACGAAAAACGGCCGACTCGAATTGAGCCGGCCGTTATCGTGCGCACGTAAATAATGAACCCGCTGGCTTTCCATTCTAATTCGATTCAGCTTCCATGTACTTGCTCAACTCAAACGTGCCCAAGTCCAACGTTTTTCCTCGCTGGTCTTCTGGAATATCCACAGAAATCGGTGACTTATCCATATCGAATTTTCCCCCGAGCGAATCGCTGCCGTCGCCCTGGGCGGGGTCCGGGAAAAGCACGACCAACTTGTACTTGCCTGGCTCGGCAAGAGGAGTGAGGCACTCGAAGCTACCATCTGTTGCGGTTGCAGCAGGAATTTCTTCCTTCCCATGTGCGTAGAGACTGACTTCAAAGGCGCCATCCTCCATTGGCGGGCCATTTTCAATTGCCAACGGCTGTCCGTTCAGCAGAACGATGCCCTTGACATGAACGCCTTTGCTAGAGCTCGGGCCACAACCGAAAGCAGCCACAACGGTAAGGGCCAAGATGACCTGAATTGATCGACGTAAATGCAAGACGCGTCTCCTCGTGGAATATGACAACAATGTACTTGTAATCGCCGCAACCGGATTACGAAACCACCCCGACTCCTGGTTTGGAATCGGGGTGGCAAGATTCCCATGCGATTCGTCATGCGACAAGTAGTCGCTTACAGGCTTTCGGAATCAAATTCTAGACCGTCTTTGCGATCACCCAATCGATGCCAAATCGTCGGGTTGATGTTGTAATCGATGTTTTTCACCGACCCGTCCGCCAACACAATGTTGAAGGACGCGGAGTGTGACGAGCCGAAACGCTGAGCGCCAGCGCCGCCCCCTGCTTTGATGTCTTTCAGCGGCGGCCGCCAGCTAGAAATGCGGCGCATCACATCGTGGTCCCAGCCGGACGAATAGCCTTCGTTGTCATCGCCTTGATAGCGCCCAATTCGCCCAGCGTTGAGTCGTTTCTCGCCGAACAGCAAAGTATTGGACGCTCCGTCCAGGATCTGCTTGAAACCGATCGTTGGCCCGTCGCCATTTCGCCAACCGCGAATAATGACACCCGTGTTACGTAGGTTTGAGCCAGCGTAGTCCGTCGGACCATGGGCAAATCGTTGCCCAGTGTTGTAGGGCCAACGGTACCAATCACGGTTGACGGGAAGCGCGCGAGGCGAACGACGTGAAGGACAGAAATACGTTGGGATAACTGCAGAAATTACGTAGATCGAACGTTCTTGCTCGGTGTTCTGCTTGCCCCCCGCCCAAACGTCGCCTTCTTCGAGGTAAGGC
This sequence comes from uncultured Pirellulaceae bacterium, assembly GCA_964567745.1. Classification (GTDB taxonomy): domain Bacteria; phylum Planctomycetota; class Planctomycetia; order Pirellulales; family Pirellulaceae; genus CAZMNY01. The sequence continues at coordinate 299,376 of CAZMNY010000002.1, forward strand.
AGAATTTGCATACCCCAACCGACACGCTGCTTTGCACCGATATCCGGCTTGCCGGATTGTTGGTTCTGCGTCACGTGCCAAGCCCAGTGATGTCCACCAGTCGGAAAGATTCGCAACGAATCGTGGTGGTTGTGTGCCGCCACCCCCATTTGCTTCAAGTGGTTAATGCACTGAGTCCTTCTGGCCGCCTCGCGAGCTGCTTGCACCGCTGGCAGCAACAGTGCTACCAAGATGCCAATGATCGCAATGACGACCAGTAGCTCCACGAGTGTGAAAGCTGAGCGTGGTTTTTTCATGGGAGTCCCCAAAGAAATTGAAATAAGATATGGAATAGCAATCTGGATCCTATCCTGCCTAGAACATGAATGCAAGTTTATCCTAAGTTTCCATCTTTCTTGAGTCCACATCTTCAAACTCAATGTGGTCGCAACATCAAATTCTACCAAGGCAGGCTTAGGTGGCGCAATATTGGCCTCAATGGCAAAAAACCGCTGTTAATTAAGCACTCTTAGCCAAGAGTGGCTAGATGGAGCGCGAAATCTGCTCGAAGGCGACGAATTTCTGCTCACCGCCGATCTGAAGAATATCCAGCAAACGGAGCGCGGGGGAATCGCGAGGCTCGGACTTCGCGCCAAAACAGATCGATTGACCCGCTGCTCGCCGAAACGGCGGAAATCTCAGTCATCCTACGATGCCGGTTTGGGCTGAACTTGAATGCCCAACTCGCTGAGCTGCTTCGAGTCGACAAGACCGGGGGCGTCGGTCATCAGATCGGTGGCGCGTTGGGTCTTCGGGAATGCGATGCAGTCTCGAATGTTGTCGAGACCGGCGAAGAGCATGACCCAGCGGTCGATTCCCAAGGCAATGCCGCCGTGAGGCGGCGCGCCAAACTGCAACGCCTCTAACAGAAAACCGAAACGCTCGGCCGCCGTCTCTTCATCGATGCCAAGCAAATTGAAAACGTTTTGCTGGATCTGGCTGTCGTGGATTCGAGTTGTCCCGCCACCGGCTTCAGATCCGTTGATCACCAAGTCATAGGCTTTGGCGCGGCACGCACCAGGATTGCTATCGAGAAGACCGACGTCTTGGTCGCGAGGCGCGGTGAAGGGGTGATGCATCGCATTCCAACGCTCCTCTTCATCGTCCCAATCGAACATCGGAAACTCGACGACCCAGGAGAAGTCCATCGCTTTGGGATCGAACAGGTTAAGCTCCGCACCGAGTCGCTTTCGCAATCCATAAAGCGCCTTGCATGAGACATCGAACGAATCAGCGATGAATAAGAGCAAGTCGTTCGGTTTGGCGTCCATGCGTTCCTTGATGGCATCGAGCACTTCGGGTTCGAGGTTTTTCGCGATGGGCGACCAAAGCGATCCATCCTCTTCGACGCGAAGCCAGGCCAGTCCTTTCGCGCCGAAGTCTTGCTTGACGTATTCGGTCATCTCATCGATCAACCGACGTGAATATTTGTCCGCCGCGTTTTTCGCGTTGATCCCACGAACTCGCCCGCCGCCGTCGACCGTGCCTCGGAAGACTCGGAAGTCCGTTTTGGCCGCGATATCGGAGCAACAAATCAGCTCCATTGAAAATCGCAAATCGGGCGCGTCATGGCCGAAACGCTCCATCGCCTCGTCGTACGTCATGCGTGGCAGGGGCAAGGCAACGTCGAGTCCGAGAATATCCTTGGCGAGTTTTGCGACCAGTCCGTCAATCATCCCAATCACGTCGTCAGCGTCGACGAACGCCATTTCGACGTCGAGCTGCGTGAATTCCGGTTGCCGATCGGCGCGTAGATCTTCGTCGCGAAAACAGCGAGCCACCTGCACGTAACGATCGTAGCCGGCAATCATCAAGATTTGTTTGTAGAGCTGGGGCGACTGAGGCAGGGCGTAAAACTTATTGTGATGGATGCGGCTCGGAACCAGATAATCGCGGGCGCCCTCGGGTGTGCTGCGGCCGAGAATTGGAGTTTCAATATCGACGAAATCTTGTTGCTCGAAGTAATCCCGCATGCCCTTGATGACCTGACTTCGCCGCATCATCGTTTGTTGCATCTCCGGACGGCGGAGGTCGAGATAACGATATTTGAGTCTCAGGTCTTCGCCCGGCAGTTCAACGCTGGTCGGCTGAAACGGTGGGGTTTTCGATTTGTTGAGCACTTCGATCGTGTCGACACGAATTTCAATGCCGCCGGTAGGCAACCCCGGATTCTTGGTGCCGTCCGGGCGGGCGGCGATTTCACCGCGAAACAGCACGACATCCTCGGCTCGCAGCCCTTTGGCCATTTCGATGTTGTCCGCCCCCGCCTCGGGCGAAATGACAATCTGAGTGACGCCGTAGCGGTCTCGCAAATCGACGAATAGGCCCTTGCCGTGATCTCGGTTGCCGTCCACCCAGCCGCATAGAGTGACCTTTTCGCCGATATTTTCCTCACGCAACTCGCCGCAATTATGGGTCCGCAACAACGGTCTGTTCCTCAGTTCGTACTATATTGGCGGAAACCGGCGCCTGGCCGTATCCGTCGGGAAGCGGCCCATTCTAGCCAGAGGGGCTGGTTGCAGGAAGGTTCGTTTGGGCATCAGCAGAATTACAGCCGCGAGCCAGCAGCGAACTCCGCTCGCCTCGCTTCGCCTCAACCGCGCCTTCTGGCATCGGGCAAGCCGCTGCGGCCGCCGTCGGATGATGTCGTGTGACGGTTTGCCTCCAGGAACGGGCCACGAAAAACACAAAAAAACGCGAAGAGAGAATTTGAACTATTCAGGCAATCGCTCCGCCTGCTGCCTCCACCCAGACTCTCTCGAGCCGCCGACTCGAAACTCTCCGTGACTTCTCGTGCTTTTTGTGGCCATTCTTCTCCAGGGACGGACCACGAAAAACACGAAAAATCACAAAGAGAGAATTGATGGATCGAATGATCTATTCAGGCAATCGCTCCATGCTGTCGTCTTCTCTTCCCAAGGAAGTATGATCGTCCATGACGGGCGTCGAGCGATTAAGTGAACCAAGCGGAGGAGAAATTGATGGGGGTTGGCCAAATCGACTCGCTCGACGACGCCCGTGTCGCAATCTACCGCGATTTGCCTCGCGGGCGTCAAGGGAAACAATCCGGCCAGTTCGTTGTGGAGGGCCGGCTGTTGTTGGAGCGACTCGGTCAGAGCGACAATGCGATCGAGTCCATTCTGACCGATGAGCGCCATCTCGAGATCGCGGAAGCTCATGCAGGGCGCGACACGGAGATCTACATCGCAGAAAAAGAGTTGCTCGACGCGATTATCGGGTTTCGTTTTCATCGCGGACTGTTGGCCTGCGCAGAGCGGCCGCGATTGGATTCCGCCGAGCAGTTTGCCAGTCGAGCGAATTCGTCATCGATCGTGATGATCTGTGAGCGATTCGCCGACCCGGTCAATCTTGGCAGCGTCATTCGAAACGCCGCGGCCTTTGGCGCCCAGGCCGTGCTGCTCGGCCCCGCGTCCGCGGACCCTTTTGGGCGGCAGGCTTTGCGGGTCTCGATGGGCGCCGTCCTGGATTCGCCACCGCTTCGCTCGTCCGACTTGCTGGCCGACGCGAGACGGCTTCGGAGCTGCGGGTTCAAAATCGTGACGGCGGAGTTGGCGTCGGACGCGATCGATCTGCGCGACTGCGGCCGCCAGCGGCGAGTCGCCATTGTGCTTGGCAACGAAGGCAGTGGGCTCGATCCGGCGTGGCGAGACGTGGCTGATCAGCGAGCGATGATTCCGATGGCGAGAGGAGTCGATTCGCTCAACGTGGCCGCCGCCTCGGCGGTTTTTCTTCACCATTTCTCGGGCCCCGAACTTGGCGCGGAATCGCCGGAGGGCGAATAGCTACCGAGGATCGAGGATCTCCTGCAAGCGTTTTAGCGAACGCGTCAACATCACTCGCACGGCCGCGTCCGACTTTTCAAGGGCGACGGCAATCTGCTTGGACGGTAGACCGTCAACATAGCGCAAGCGGAGCGCCTTCTGTTGGTCCTCCGGCAATTGTGACAGCGCCTCAGCCAGCCGCTGCTGTTTGACGTTTCGCGAGAACGCCTGACTTGGCGTCGTCATCGTCAGCACAAGCAAGTCGATTAGATTGTTGCCGTCGGCGTTGCCGCCTTGGAGCGGAGTCTCTCTGTTTGCCGACCGTTTCTGCGCGTCAACATACTTGCGGTGGGCGTCGATGATGCGTCGTTCAGCGACTTGGCAGAGCCAGGAAAAAGGCTCTCGCTCGCTGAGATCCATTTGACTGAGCGAACGAATTGCATCGGCGCTCGTCTCCTGCAAAATGTCCTCCGCTTCCACTTTCCGCCTCAACGCATCCCCAATTCGCCTCTCAATAAACGCCAACAAAGGACGTCGATGTCGTTCGAGGTACTGCGCCATCGCGTCGACATCGCCGGCTCGGAGGGCCGAAAGAATTTCTTCATCGCTGGCCGTCATTGGTCTGTGTTTCCTACGTCCAGAGATCTGAATCGCGGCTGAAATCCACCACGCCGCACCGTTCTCTCGCTGCCATCCTTGTGGCGACGCCGCGCCGAATTCCCCGAGATATCCGATCATTCCGCGTTCGTTGGCGGTCCTGTCAGCCGGCACCGTAATAGCCTATCGATGATGAAGAGGGAGTGCAAACCGCGAGCGTGCGTCGTACGGTCGAGGTCGAACGGGTCGAGTCCGGTGGGGCGTTCAACTGCAAGTCGACACTTCTTGGTTGTACGATGCTTCGCTATATTGACCACCTTGGATTTGTCCGAGACGGCCAATGACGCGCCGCCCCTCACATTTTCCTTTCAATCTGTCGCTTTCAGCCTCATCTGTTCCATTCAGCCTCATCTGTTCCATTCAGCCTCATCTGTCGCTTTCAGCCTCATCGCCCAATTCTCCTCATGACCGATCAATGCGATTCCGAAACCGAAGGCGAGTTGGCTGAGCCCATTCAGCCTGGGGATCAGACGTTCGATGTTGACGTGGGCGGACTCCATCGACGCTATCTCGTCCATGCGCCGCCCGACTACGACAGTCGAAATCCGACCCCCGTCGTATTCGTCTTTCATGGCGGTGGGACCAACGCCAACTGGGTTCGCCGTTTTTGCGGACTTTCCAGTAAGGCGGACGAGGCCAGTTTCTTGGCGGTGTTTCCAAGCGGCACGGGGGCCCGGGCGAGGCGATTGAGCTGGAACTGTCCAGGCAGTGGTTTCGAGCGGTGGTCGGGCAGCGAAGGCGTGGACGCTGACCTGGTGAATCGAGTGAATGAGGTCGCTTTCGTACGTGCGATGATCGCCGACCTCTCCCGACGCGGCTCGATCGACTCAAAGCGAGTTTTTGCGAGCGGTGTTTCGACGGGAGCCATTCTCGTCTACTTCCTCGCCTGCAAGATGCCCAATGAGATCGGCGCTATCGCCCCGATCGGAGGCCCCATCGGGCACGACACGAGCGCGCCGAGCCGGCCCGTCCCGGTCATTCATTTCCATGGCACGGCCGATAATTTTGCACCGTATCAGGGCGGGCATGGCGAGAAGAGTTTCACCGGTCTGGAGTTCAATTCCATCGACCACACGATGGCAACCTGGTCGGAGTATATCGGCTGCGAATCGCCGCCCTCAGTCGAGAAGCTACCTCAGCGAACGGACAATGAGACCAGTGTGAGCAGATCGGTATTCGCCGGACGTGATCATTCCGAAATCGTGCTCTTCACGATCTGGGGCGGCGGCCATACATGGCCCGGCCAAGACCCTCGGATGGAACTGATGGGAAAGTACACCGAGGACATTCAAGCAAACGACTTGATCTGGGACTTCTTCCTTCGCCACCCCTTGCCTTGAGTTCGGAAGTGCTGCCTTACGCTGCAACGTGCTGCCTTGAGCTGCGACGTATTGCCTTGAACGGCGGGGTGATGGGGCGTCGCTCGTAATTCGACTTCGGCGAAGCCGCAAACGGCCTGCCGTCGCATCTTTTGCTCGACGATGCAGACGTTGGCGTGAAAAGTGAATCAAGCAGAAACAGCGCCGGCTCAGTCTTTCTTGGCGGCCACGGCCCCAGTGGTTGGCCTCGCCGTTTGGTCTGTCGGCGTATCGCTGGTCAAGGCTTGAATCAACTCGATGTAGTCGTTGACGCAATCGACGTCTTTCGGGTCGAGGTCGGTGAACTCTAAATCGAGGTCCTCTTCAATTTCAAGCATGAGCGACATGCGATCGAGCGAATCGATATCGTAGTCGGCGAAGTTGTCGTGATCGCCGATCGTAACGAGTTTGGATGTCACTTGCTCGATTCCGAGAACAACCGAATGTCGAATACGGTCGGCTTGGATCATTTGGTTCTCTCCTAACTCTTGTCTTCTGTTCGAAAAACAACCGTCGTCGCCGCCGCCAATCCTACACCAAATCCGGACAAGAGCATCGTCTGAGGCGGCCCTTCCGGTCGGTTCATGAGGGGGGCGAGCATGAGCGGAATGCTACTTGAAACGGTGTTGCCAATACCACCAGCGGTAAATGGAATTCGGCTTGGATCGACATCCAAATTGGACGCCAAGGTCTCGACGATATATTTGCTGCCTTGGTGTAAAAGGAACAGGTCGATCCCGTTCAATTCACACTCGTTTTCAGCCAGGCACCGGGCGACTTGCTTGGGCACATTTCGAGCCACGTAGCGAAACACCTGGTTTCCGTACATCTGTAAACAAGCGCCCCGTTCTTCGACTTGAATCGCGGTGGCGAACTCACTTCCCGTAGCGTAACACGTCTTGCCGACCCGCAGCCGCGGAGTTTCCGAAATCAAGGTGCAGGCACCGGCGTCTCCAAACAACAGCGCCGTATTGCGGTCATTGTCGTCCACTATTCTCGAATACGGGTCCGCCGTGAACAATAACCCCTGTCGAAAACCGCTGGCCGCCATAAACGAGCGGATCACGGCCAATCCGTGCACAAATCCGGAACATCCCAACGAGACATCGAAGCAGGCGGCATAGCCAGGAAGCTCCAGTCGATTGTGAACGATCGCGCTGACATGCGGGATCCCGCCGCCATCAGGATTCTGAGTGACAACGACGACGCAATCGATTTCCGATCGATCGATCTCTTGTTGCCGATTCAAGTCCTCAAATGCAAGTACGCAAAGATCGGAGGCCGATTGCTGCTCATCCTTGCGTCGCAATTCTTGAAAACCGAGTTTGCTATCGATAAAAGCAGGCGACGCATCAAGCGACTCGCCGAGCTCCACACAGTTTACTCTTTTGTTGGGTATATAGACGCCAACCGCTTCAATTCCAATTTCGTTCATACCAGCCCGAACACCAGCTTTCCGAGAGCTTCCCCGTTGTGTGACAATGTTGCCTGATAGAATCCGCCTTTGATCGCCCGACGGTGGGCGACCTGACATTCACCATTTGCCGGAATCCGTCGAAGGCTCATCGTAGCGTAAACGAGTTTCCCATTAAGTCCCGGAGTAATCGCCTGGACCAAGTGCTTGTACACGCCGACCGCCGATTCAATAAATGACGCTCCCTCGATGGGCGGCACCGTGAACACCATCGCTTGATCTTCGCGTTTGGCAGCGGCGCAAATATCGAGCTCGTTACAGGCGTATCGATCTGACAGAGGCTTGTCTGGCAATTCGTAAAAAAATCGCTCCATCCCGTCGCTGCGATACGTCGCGATCAAATGATCCCGACGCGACTCGTCCTCGACGTCCACAACCTCACATTGGCATTCCGTCATCTTGTGTACGGCGAAATCAATCCCAGCCGGCGCTGGGTCTTGCGGCACCAAGTAGTCAAACATGGTGCTGCTGTGGAGGTAGTCGCGACTGCCTCGAAACTTGAACTCAGGGCAATCACTCACCATGAAAATCGATTTCCGTTGGCAAAACCTGTGCAAGGGCGTCAATTCAAACAGCATGCATTCTACGTGCAAAATCCAATACCGTAAGGCGTAAACTAGAACTGTCCGCCGAAGTCGACACCACCAGGCGGAAATATCGGATCCGGAAGCCCCCGAAAGCGTGGAAATTACCCCTACTTTTCGAGGCCATGGCCCTTTTGCCTCGATTGACGATTCGTGTCGGTCTTGGTAGAAAGTCGGGCTTAGCTCCCTCGGATGTGGGCGAGTCATCAGACCATAAGGAACTACGCGTGGCAGCCAGCGAACGTCAACGTGAACTACGCCGACGACGGCAGCGAAAGAAAAAGTTGGGACTCCTTAAACGCCGTTGCGAGAAGGCTTCCGCATCGCAAAAGGCGGCCGTTGCCGAAACCATCAGGCGATTGACGCCCGGTGCCGAAACGATCATCAAGAATTGGGGCCTGGAAGACTAGCTTCCATCGTTTCCCTAGTCGATGTGTTCCCTCGCCACGTTCACTTTTGGCGATTTTCAATCTGATGCTGACTCAACTTGCCTGACTCAACTTGCCTGACTCAACTTGCCTGACTCAACTTACCTGACTCACGTTGCCCGACTCAACTTGCCTGACTCCCCAGAATCGCCAACTCCAAAAAGCTGACTCTGCGGAGCCTTACTGTTTAACAGCTCAGCGAAAGCCCCAAGCATCCCTTCGGTTCGCATCGAATTTTGGGCGCCGCCCGATTCTTGCGGCTCGCACGATACGACGCGCATTTTGTGCGGCTCGCAAGGAACGCAGACACTCTACGTCGATGGCTGCGTCTCGTGCTCGGTTGCTGTTTCGAACACGAACTGACCGTCTCGGCAGTCAACAACGATCCCGCCGCCGTCTGCAAAGTGGCCCTTGAGCATCTCTTCCGCGAGACGGTTTTGAAGCTGCTGCTGGATGACTCGCTTGAGCGGCCGACCGCCGTAGAGCGGATCGTACCCCTCGACGGCAATTTGATCTCGCGCTTCTTCGGTCACTCGCAGTGCGAGATCTTGCTTGGCCGCCAACGCGACGAGTCGTTCGACCTGCAAATCAACAATTTGCCTGACGTCCTCGCGCGACAACGGGCTGAAAATAATTGACTCGTCAATTCGGTTGAGAAACTCCGGTAGAAACTTCGCTCGCATCACTTCCTCAACCGCCTCGCGTACATCGTCGTTGCTGCCGCCCTCGAGCGTGATCTGCTGGATCGCTTGACTCCCCACGTTGCTCGTCATCACGACGATCGCATTGGTAAAGTCGACCGTCCTGCCATGACTGTCGGTTAGCCGACCGTCATCCAACATTTGCAGCAGCACGTTAAAGACGTCTGGATGCGCCTTCTCGATCTCGTCCAGCAGCACGACCGAATAGGGTCGGCGTCGCACCGCTTCAGTGAGCTTGCCGCCCTCGTCGTAACCGACGTAGCCGGGAGGGGCGCCGAGAAGTCGACTCACCGTGTGACGCTCCATGAATTCGCTCATGTCGAGCCGAATCATCGCGTTCTCGTCGTCAAACATGACCTCGGCCAGCGCCTTGCAAAGCTCTGTCTTACCGACACCCGTCGGACCGAGAAAAATGAATGAGCCGAGCGGCCGGTTGGGATCTTGCAGTCCCGCTCGACTTCGCCGCACCGCGTTCGCCACGGCGCCGACGGCTTCATCTTGTCCAACGACACGATCGTGAATCCGCAACTCCAGGCCCAACAGTTTCGACCGTTCGGATTCGAGCATACGTCGAACGGGAATCCCAGTCCAAGCGCTGACCACCTCGGCGACTTCGTCTTCGGTGACCTCCGTGCGCAGCAAGCGGCGTTCTTCCGTTTCCTTGGGAGCAGGCTCGCTATCGCTCTCGGATTCAATATGACTTGCGAGCGTCCTTTTTTCGACACTCAGCTCGTACAACCTCTGGAAATCGGCTTCGGGAACCGCCTGTCCGGTCGACTGGCGCTCATGAATGGCCGTCTCGAGCTGGGCGTAATCATGCAAAACCTGCTCGAGTTGTTCGCGAGTTTTCTGGACGTCGCCGAGCCCGATCTTCTCGCCTTCCCATTGTTCGCGCAGACTAGCGAGCTGGTGTTGCTGCGAGGAGATTTCCTCTTCGACTTGCACGAGTTTCTCGCGAGCCGTCTCCTCCGTCTCGTCGGCCAATTGGCGCTGGGCCAATTCCAACTGCCGCAGGCGGCGCTGCACCTCGTCGATTTCGGCCGGCACGCTATCTCGCTCCATAGCCAGTCGACTTCCGGCTTCGTCGATCAAGTCGATAGCCTTGTCCGGCAGGAATCGATCGCTGATGTAACGATGCGAAAGTTCGACTGCGGAAACGAGCGCCGAGTCTTTGATCTTAACGCCGTGGTGAGCTTCATAGCGGGGCTTGATGCCGCGAAGAATCGCCAGGGAGTCATCGAGCGAAGGTTCGTCAACGAGGACGGGTTGGAAGCGGCGTTCGAGCGCGGCGTCCTTCTCGATGTACTGCCGATATTCGTCGAGCGTGGTCGCGCCGATGCACCGTAACTCGCCGCGCGCCAGCGCCGGCTTGAGCAAGTTCGCGGCGTCGGCGCCGCCCTCGGCTTTCCCCGCACCGACGACCGTATGCAGTTCGTCGATGAACATCACAATCTGCCCGTCCGCGTCCTCCACTTCTCTCAAGACAGCTTTCAATCGTTCCTCAAATTCGCCGCGGAACTTGGCCCCGGCGACGAGCGCGCCCATATCGAGCGATACAACTCGTTTGTTCTTCAAGCTTTGCGGAACATCACCTTGGACAATTCGCAACGCCAGGCCTTCGGCGATGGCTGTCTTGCCGACACCCGGCTGGCCAATCAGCACTGGGTTGTTTTTCGTTCGGCGCGACAAGACCTGAATGATTCGACGAATCTCGGAATCGCGCCCAATCACGGGATCGAGCTTGCCTCGCTCAGCCAGCTCGACCAAGTCGATACCGTACTTTTCGAGCGCCTGAAATTTGTCTTCTGGAGTTTGGTCTTGGACTCGAGCCGATCCGCGAACCGATTGGAGTGCGGCGAGTATATCGGACTCGGTGATTGCGTTGTCTTCGAGCAGACGCTTGGCCTTCGAATCGACGCTTGTCATTGCGAGCAGCAGGTGTTCGGTGGAAACGAAGTCGTCCTTCATCGACTGCGCTTTCTCCGCGGCGTCTTCGAGCGTCTTGACCAATTCCTCGTTGGGCTGCGGCGTCGAGCCGCCTCGCATCGTCGGCAATCGACCCAAATCGGACTGCAGCATTTCGTTGAGCTGCGACCGATTGGTGCCGATTCGATCGAGAACCGGTTTGACGATCCCGTCGACTTCCTCGAGCAGAGTCTGCAAGAGATGAAGCGTGTCGACTTGGGGATTCCCCGCCTCCGTTGCCTTTGACTGTGCGCTGGCCACTGCTTCCTGGGCCTTAATCGTCAGTTTGTCAAATCGAAAAGTCATGCCAATCCTCCTTCTCCGAGATAGCAATAATCTCCAACTCTCAACGTGAACCGGCGGTGCCGTCCGGCCAAAAAAACAGCCGAGCGTCCGCGATGGCGGACACTCGGCCAATAGTCTTGTGGGCCGAGGCCCGACATCGGTGATCAATTAAGAACTAGTCGTTCTTCACTTCAAACTCCGCATCAATCGCGTCGTCGTCCGCGGCAACAGATTCTTCAGCCGAATCGGCCGGAGCCTCGGCAGGCTCGTCTTGAACTCGGTCGTACAAAATCTTGCTGAACGCTTTTTCTGCCTGCTGGAGTTCGCTGACGGCCGCCTTGATTGCCGGAGCATCTTCACCCTTGGCAACTTCACGCGTCCGCTCAATTGCGGTTTGCAGCGGTTCCTTGTCCGTCTCAGTCAGTTTTTCTTCGTTCTCACTCATCTGCTTTTCGAGTTGGTAGCACATGTGCTCGGCTTGATTGCGAGCCTCCGCCAACTCGAACTGACGTTTGTCCTCTTCCGCATTTTGCTCAGCATCATGCCGCATTTTTTCGATCTCGGATTCATCGAGTCCGGCGGAATCGTTCAGCACCACCGAGGCTTCTTTGCCGGTCTTCTTGTCCGACGCGGAAACGTTCAGAATGCCGTTTTGATCGATATCGAAGCGAACCTCGATTTGCGGGACGCCTCGCGGTTGAGGAGGGATGCCCTCGAGATTGAATTCCCCGAGCAATCGGTTGCTCGTCGCCATCTTCCGCTCGCCCTGGAACACTCGAACCGTAACCGCCGATTGACCGTCCGCAGCCGTGCTGAACGTGTTGGTCTTCTCGACCGGAATGGTCGTGTTTCGTTCGACCAACGCCGTCATGATGCCGCCCTCGGTTTCAATTCCAAGTGTCAACGGCGTCACGTCGAGTAGCAGCACGTCTTTGCGGTCGCCCGAGAGAACACTGCCCTGAATCGCAGCGCCAACGGCAACGACTTCGTCTGGGTTGACGCCTCGATGAGGCTCCTTGCCAAAGATGTCCTTGACAAGCTCTTGCACCTTGGGCACTCGAGTTGAACCGCCGACGAGAACAACTTCGTCAATATCGCTGGGGCTGAACTTGGCGTCCTTGAGCGCTTGCAAAACCGGCTGGCGACAGCGGGCGATCAGCGGATCGACGAGCTCTTCAAATTGGGCTCGGGTAACTGTCATTTGAAGGTGCTTGGCGCCAGTGGCGTCCGCCGTGATGAACGGCAAATTCATTTGCGTTTGCGGAGTTGTGCTCAGCTCCTTCTTCGCTTTCTCGCAGGCCTCTTGAAGACGCTGCAACGCCATCGTGTCTTGGCGAAGATCAACACCGTTTTCCTTCTGGAATTCGTCCGCGACGTAATTGATCAAAGCGGAATCCAAGTCATCGCCGCCGAGATGCGTGTCGCCGCTCGTGCTGATAACTTGAAACACCTTGTGACCGCCCTCGTCTTCAACTTGGAGCACGGAGACGTCGAAAGTTCCGCCGCCAAGGTCGAACACAACAATCTTCTCGTTGGCCTCTTTCTTGAGCCCGTAGGCCATTGCGGCCGCAGTCGGCTCGTTGATGATCCGAGCGACTTCGAGACCGGCGATCTGGCCGGCGTCTTTTGTGGCTTGCCGCTGAGCGTCGTTGAAGTAAGCCGGGACGGTGATAACCGCTTTGCTCACCTTGTGGCCTAGATACGACTCGGCCGACTCTTTCAGCTTTCGCAGGGTCTTCGCCGAGATCTCTTGCGGCGTATATTCTTTGTCGTCAATTTTGACTTTGACGTAGTCGCCGGCACTGCCCGTAATCGGGTAGGGAACCAGCTTCTCTTCCGATTCAACTTCCGAGTGTCGGCGGCCCATAAATCGCTTGATGGAATAAACCGTCCTTGTGGGGTTGGTGACGGCTTGTCGTCGAGCCAGTTCGCCCACGAGCGTTTCGTCACCGTCGGTAAACGCCACCACGCTGGGCGTGAGCCGATTGCCTTCGGGATTCGGGATGACTTTCGGTTCCGTTCCTTCCATCACAGCGACGACGGAGTTCGTGGTTCCAAGGTCGATTCCGATAATCTTTTCACCTTGTGCCATGATCTCTCTCCTATTCTCTTGAACTACTTAATATGTGTTGTTTGCGGCGTGTTAATTGAGTGCTTTGCAAAGACCAATTCACCGAGCGGACTGACGTGACGCCATAAGCGGCGGTTGGATCGTGTTGCCCAATGAGGCCAACTGCAGGAAAGGCTTCGGCCGAACTACTATATCGCAAAGGGTATGCCAATTCCGGTGCTTGCACTGTAAGTCGTTGTTGAGTAATGTGTTGTGTCAGATCAATCAGATCCAATCGCGAGTCCCAGCCTGTCAAAATGGCAGATTCGAGTCGGATCCTAGCGGAGAAATGGATCTTGTGGCCAAGTCACGACATACAATGAATCAAGAGCTCGCGAAGGTGGACGAGAGTCTCGTCGAATTGATTGAGAGACGAGCCCAATTGTTGGCCGAGATCTCACGAGCGGGAGGCGAGCTTGACGCTCGGCAAGACGCGGTCGAGCTGACGGAGCTCATCGATTCGTATAAAGGACCGCTACCTGTCGAGCAAATTCGGGCGGTGTTGCGCGAGGTCCAAAGCGTCAGTCGGTCCGCCGTGCAGGCGGTGAGAGTCGCCTATCTTGGGCCGGCGCACAGCTACAGTCATCAGGCGGCGCTCGAGGAATTTGGCAGCGGGGCTTCGCTGTCGGCCGTCGCCAGCATCGCGACCGTGTTTTCCGAAGTCTCAGCGGGTCGAGTCGATTTGGGAGTGGCGCCGATCGAGAATTCGACCGATGGCCGCATTGTCGACACACTCAGTTTATTGGCCCGCAACCCCCTTCGCATTTCCGGCGAAATCAAGTTGAAGATCCACCATTGCTTGCTTGGGAAGGGAACGCTTGAGGCGGTCACCGAGGTTTATAGCAAGCCGCAAGCGTTGTCTCAGTGCCGCGATTGGCTGGCCGCCAACCTGCCCGACGCCGAAACAAGAGAGGTCGCCAGCACAGCCCACGCAGCCGAATTGGCGGCGGAGCAGCCTGGACGAGCGGCGGTAGCCAGCCGTCAGGCCGGGCGTCACTACAGCCTGGATACGTTGGCCGCCAACATTGAGGACAACCCAAACAACTTGACGCGATTCGCCGTTTTGGGCGGCGATAAGTTGCCTCTGACTGGCAATGATAAGACGACGTTGATGTTTCAACTCCCTCACCGCTCAGGCACTTTGGCTGACGCCATGGCCATCTTCAAGCAAAAACAGCTCAACCTGACTTGGATCGAGTCGTTTCCGATGGCGGGAGCGCCGAGTGAATACGTCTTCTTTGTTGAGCTGGAAGGCCACGAGGACGAAGAGGACTGCCGAGACGCCGTTGGGCTACTGCGTGAGAAGACGGAACGGCTTGCCATTTTGGGCTCCTATCCTCGATCCCAGCCGATTGGCTGACGACTCAGACGGTCGGCGACAAACGGGCATTGCGACGTCAATTGCGGGAGACAGGGCACTCGGCTGGCTCGTTTGCCGCCGAGGGCGGGCTCGACGTTTTCCCAGCGAATCTGCTACATTGCCACGTTCGGCGGTGCTCGCGAACGCTCGGCGGGCGTCCTCCCGAAGCTTGCAAGTCGCGTGTGTTTCGGCTCGCGCTTCGGTCGATGGCGGCATCGACGAATCAAATATCTGAAAGTGACCCATGATTCTGATCCTCAAATCCGACGCGACCGATGAGCAGGTCCAGCACGTCGTCGATCGAGCGGAAGAAATGGGCTTTCAAACTCACCTAAGCCGCGGGACGTTTCGGACAATCGTGGGGCTGATCGGCAACGAAGAGAAGCTTCAGTCGGTCCCGCTAACCGCGATTCCTGGCGTTGCTCAGGTTATCCCGGTGATGCAACCGTTCAAGCTGGCCAGTCTCGACGCCCACCCTCAGCCGAGCGTCATCAAAGTCGGCGACGTGCCAGTCGGCGGCGGCAACCTGGGCATGATCGCTGGGCCGTGCGCCATCGAGTCGCTTGAGCAGATGAGGACCATCGCGGCGGCGGTGAAAGCTGCTGGAGCGAACATCCTCCGCGGAGGAGCGTTCAAGCCTCGGACGAGCCCGTATTCGTTTCAAGGACTCGGCGAAGATGGATTGAAAATCTTGCGCGATGTCGGCGATGAATTCGGGCTGCCCGTCGTCACCGAAGTCACCGACCCCCGTTGCGTCGAGCTCGTCGATCGATACTCGGACCTACTTCAGGTCGGCGCCCGCAACATGCAGAATTTTGTCCTGCTCACCGAAGTTGGCAAAGCCAGCCGGCCCGTGCTGCTAAAACGTGGGATGAGTGCGACAATTGAAGACCTGTTGATGAGCGCCGAATACGTTCTCTCGCAAGGCAACGCGAACGTCATTCTGTGCGAGCGGGGTGTGAGGAGCTTCGACAAGGCAACGCGCAACCTGTTCGACGTCGCGGCTGTTGCCTCAGTGCGCCAGCTTTCCCACTTGCCGATGATCGTGGACCCGAGCCATGCGACAGGGCGACCTGAGCTCATTCCGTCTTGTGCGCTTGCTGGAGTTGCGGCCGGGGCGGACGGCGTGCATATCGAAGTACATCATTGCCCAGAAGAGGCCAAATCAGACGGCCCTCAAGCCTTATTGCCGGAACAGTACGCGGAGTTGGTCGAGCGTATGCGACAACTCGCGAACCTGATGGGACGAACCATACCAGCCGCGAACGGAGCGACCGCGTGAGACGTACATTTATTGCCGGAAACTGGAAGATGAATCTGGATCGCGCCGGAGCGATCGAACTAGCCACCCAACTGGGCAACAGCAGCGATCAGTTTGGGGACGTCGAGGTCGGGATCTGCCCGCCGAGCGTCTATCTTGACGCGGTCTCGAATGCGGCTGGCGATTCGGTCAGCGTGGGCGGCCAAAACATGTACCACGAGTCGGGCGGTGCTTTCACCGGAGAATTGAGCGCAGCGATGCTCAAGGACGTCGGTTGCCGTTATGTCATTTTGGGGCATAGCGAACGGCGTCATGTGATGGGCGAATCGAATGCGGATATCAACAAGAAGGTGATCGCCGCCATCGCCGCCAACCTGATACCGATACTCTGTGTCGGCGAGACGTTGGAGCAGCGTGAGTCTGGACAGACCAACGACATTGTCGCCGAGCAGTTTTACGGATCGCTGGCGGGAGTCGAACAGGATCAAGCCGCGGAGATCGTGATTGCCTACGAACCGGTGTGGGCGATTGGGACGGGTAAAGTCGCAACGCCGAAAGAGGCGGAAGCGGCCCATTCAGCTCTACGCGAAACCATTGAAAACCGCTACAATGCCGACGTCGCTCGGCAACTGCGCATCCAATACGGAGGGAGCGTTAAGCCAAGCAATGCGGCCGAGTTGCTCGGCCAACCCAATATCGACGGTGCTTTGGTCGGCGGCGCCTCCCTGAAAGCGGAAGATTTTCTAGGGATTATCGAAGCGAGTCGGGCCTCCATTCCCGGCTGAATTCCACGATAGCGATCGGAGTGCCTCGATTTGCCAACGCTGCCAAAGAACGACGATTAACTACTGCCCACAATCATTCTCACCCACGGCCAATTTGACGGATCAATCGAGCCGGGAGTTTATCAATGCCTTTGCTGTTTGCCTTGGAAGCCTTGCAATTCCTCTTTGGGACCTTGCTGTTTGGCACGGCCGTGTTCTTGATCCTGCTCGTTCTCGTCCAACGAGGGCGTGGCGGCGGACTCTCGGGGGCGCTGGGCGGTGCCGGCGGGCAGAGTGCGTTCGGTGCGAAAGCGGGCGACGCCTTCACTAAGATTACCATGGTCGTCGCTGGCTTTTGGATCCTGCTTTGTGCCTCAACGATTGTTGCCCTCAACCAAAGCAAGTCTGGCCGATTTCAATCTGGCGATAACGCCAACTTTAAGCTCATGGGTAGCGATGATTCGACCTCAACCGGTACCAATTCGACAAATTCAGGAGTTGGCTCGACAGGACTCGAATCACTCGGAACGGACAAGCCAGGAACGGACAAGCCAGGAACGGACAAGCCAGGAACGGACAAGCCAGGAACGGACA
>CAZMNY010000003.1:0-12526 GCA_964567745.1 uncultured Pirellulaceae bacterium
CGTCGTCTTTCTTCGCGTCGTCTTTCTTCGCGTCGTCTTTCTTCGCGTCGTCTTTTTTGGCGTCGTCCTTCTTGGCAGCCTCGGATTCAGGTTCTGGTTCGGACCATGCTTTCAAGATCGTTGACGCGCGGCGATCGAAAGTGATCGATCGAAGCTTTGAGAGCTGCTGCGCTTTGATTTGAGCTTCAGCGGCTTTCTGCTGAGCCTCGGCTGTAGTGACGGCCGTCGAGGGAACAGCGCCAGGAGGAACAGCGCCGGGGGGGACGACGGTTCCTGGCACGATGACGGTGCCAGGCGCGCCGCGCTGAGGCGCTCTGGTTGCTGGAATTGCCGGGGTTGCGGGAATCAGCCGACTTGCGGGCGTGACGCCGGAGGCAGTTTGCCCGAGCGCGGCGGAACTCAGTCCGTTTGCGGCGAGCAAGGCGATGCAAGAAAGAAGAACCGGTCGAATGCGAAGCTGAACAGTCATCCTGGCTTTTACTCGTGTGCTGAGAGATCGATCGAGGTACTCGGCCAGCGCATAAAGCCAGCCAGAAGGCGTACATCCAGTTTAGGCGGAACTCCCGCTCCTGAGGCATATTAGCTGCCAAAAATCGGGCCAATTGTTGGCAGTAATCTCTGCTGATCGCTTGCTGCCAGCGAGCAATGACCGGCCGTCCTGGCGTCAGAATCCAAAAAGCCACCTCCACTTCAGTGGAGACGGCTTTTGCAATGGTCGTTTGTCAGGTGACGAACGACCATGTTCGGAGGTCAGATGCTACGAGCCTTTTCCGTCTGGCGGAGGACCAGCACTGGCACCACGAGCATCTTCAGATTTCTTGCCACTCTTTTTGCCGCGACCGCGGCCGGGTTTGCCACTTTGGCAACCCTCTCATTGGCTTGGCAGGGGAAGGCCCTGCAATTCGGTCAACTCCATTCGAGCGAGCCGAATGGACGACTCCAGGTCTTCGCGATGGGACTTAGCCTTCTCCGCGTTGCCCGACTTTTCCGCCTCGGCCGCCAACAGACGGAACGTCTGTCGAGCCGACTCGACTTCGGGTTGCCAATCGGCTTCCGGACGACCTTCGAGCCGCATCAGCCATGTCATGTAATACTGCGAGTTCGCCAATGTCGCTTTAGCCTCTGCAAGAAGCGTCTCGTCAGCCGACTTGTCGTCACTCATTTCGTCCACCAACCCCTTGAGGGCTCGATGGGCGTTGGGCAGCTTCTTGACTTGCATCATCGCCTTGGCTTTTTCAAGACGCAGACGCCGGCCGACCTGAACTTGGTCCGACGGCAGTTGTTCGAGAGCAACCTCGTAGGCGTCAAGCGCTTCCTGCCAGTCACCGTCTCCGGCGAGCTGTTCAGCTTGTTGGATCTGTCGATCGACATTGTCCAACGTCAATTTCTTTTGACCTGGCCCGTAGTGGTAAGCGCCGGCAAGCACCGGCACCAACATCCACACGAGCAGAGCGAACTTTCGCATTGGCGGCCTCGCGAACAATAGATGAGCAAAAACGTTCAGTCACAGCGCTAAACGGTACCGTTCCAGCCTTGCTGGAACTCTTCTCGTGAGCAGCACTTGGGTGGTTATTGTATCGATTGAACTGACACTTGTTCAGTCGTTTTTCTGGAAGATAGCAGGCATTCTGATCATTTCTGGGATACGCCGGCTGGGTAATCGAGGGAAGCTACTGCGCCCTCCTGGCACACCGATTCGCCGCGTTGCGACTGACGAGCCACCCGAACTCCGGGGTTCCAAAAGGTGCCGAACAGGTGAAGCATGACCGGCAACAATGCGTAAGTCATGGCCCCCAATAGAGATGCGACAATTGCAAACTCGCGGGTCGTCAGTTTTTCGAACGCGCTTTTTTGTTCGCTCTGGGTCAATTGCTTGAGCAATCCGGTGCTGAGATGACTTTCATTTCCGTTGTGATAGGTTCCCGACAACCGATTTGCGACTTGGCGCAGAGTCGACGCATCCTGTCTCGATTGTCGTCCATTGATGAATTTTCCGGTCAATGGATCGCCAACTCCGACAACCACAACGTCGCGAACGGCCGCTGGCATCTTGGGCATGCCCTTGGCCGGCACGGTGTCGCCGTCGCTGACCACAATGACCGTTGTGCTTGCCGGACGCCACGGTCGAGACATTCGAGCCGCCTCGTTGAGCCCGGCAAACAGGTCAGTGTCACCCGCTTGAAACGCGTAGTGCATCGGCAAGTCGTTGAGTATGTTGCGAACGACCTCGACATCCGAGGTATCAACGACAACCGGTTTCGCGCCAGTATAGAAAGCAACGACGCTAAGCCGGTACTGTTGAATGGCCACGCGTTTGAAGAACGACTCCATCACGTCCGATGCTCTGGCCATCCGGCTCTGTTTTGACTCAGGTCCGGCGTCCTGCAAACGCATGCTCGGCGAGACGTCGAGTACGAGAACAACATGCTTCATTTCCGCGTCCGACACGATGTCGGCGTGATGCACCTTGGGCTCAAGCAACATCAATGTGATGAGTCCCCAGCAGACGGCCGCCAACGATGCGACTCGCAAGATTAGCGCAAACTCGGCCCACAACGCCGGGCGGCGCCGGGGGCCAAAAGCGAGCGGCGCGATTTTGCGTATCCGGCGGAGATGAATCAACTCCGCTCCGGTCGCGAGCACGGCAACGATGGCCGCGGCTAGTTCGGCTACCATGGCGTGAACCTCACCGCATAAAGGGCGAAGACACATGCGCCGAGCAGAGAGAGCCCGATCACGCACCACCAGTAGTAAGCGTCTTGAGTTTCAGCAGAAGACTTCTCCAGCTCGGTCTCTTGCATTTCGTCGATCGTGCGAAAGACCGCCTTCAATCCAGCCGTGTCGCCAGGCACAAAGACTTCGCCGTCGGTCATGCTAGTGATGTTCACAATCGCGTCCGGAGCGTTACCTCCGCCGATGTGAATCGCGTAGACCACAATGTCGTCGGCTCGCATTCGCTGAGCCAGCTCGACGTCGTTTCCATTGCTCAAATCCGAGCTCATCCCGTCCGAGACAAGTACGATCATTCGGTCGCCCTCTTCTCGTTCAATGAGAATCTTGTGACAAGCTCTCAGAGCCTTGCCAATCTCGGTGCCGCCGAACCATCGAGGCACTCGTCGCGGATTCATGAACGGGGGCGAGCAGCGAATGGCCGACGCGTCGGTTGTCAGCGGAGTCCAGTGAAGCACGCTATTGCCGAAGAATGTCAGTCCAAACGCGTCGCCTTCACGAAAGGTAAGGAATTCATCGATGGCCGCCATCGACGCGTCATAGCGCGACCCCGACCCAAATTTAGCGGTCATGCTGCCAGAAATATCGACACAGATTTCGATGTTGGTGAGACGTTTCTTGGTCTTGGGTTCGCTCAACTGAGTTGGCCCGCAAACGATGGCCAGCACGATCGCGAACAGCAGCACAGGTAGGCAATCGGCGATCGAGAAAATGCTGTTGAGAAAGCCGCCACGACGCGCTCGACCGTGATCGAACGGAAGCGCCACGCGTCCGCCTTCGCGCATCCAGACATTTGCGATCAGCACGATCGGGACGGTCGCCAGACAGACCAATAGGATTGGAAAACGAAATGCCATGATTCAATACTATTAGTTAGGCGCCGGTTTCAGTGCGTCGGGCGGCAAATTTCGATACGGCTTCAGCAGCTCGGCCACATCAATCGACTCGTCGCCGCCAGGTCGATGCAACCATTGCTCGAGTTGCCTCAGCATCATGCCCGCATCTTCATGCTTGCGAAGCACGACGATCGCCTCTGCGGCGGTCATTGATTCGAGCTCCAAGCGGCGTCGCCAAAACGCGACGAGCATACGTTCGAGCTCCGCCAGTTTGTCGGCTTCAATGTCACCCGCGATGGCTTGCTCGACGGTCGGCCTCAACCGGTCAGCAAGCGTTTTGGGTCGAGCGTCGCCGGCTGAACTGGTTGCCGATTTTCGTCGCCCTCCGAACAGCAAGAGCAACAACACGGCGACCCAAATCACGGATCCGATGATCCACTGCATTCGGTACCCGCCCAGATCGTCCGCCTCTTGCGTGGCCAACGAATTGGGTTCAACCTGCCCTGTCGGCAACACCGAGGTGATCGTGACCTTGATCTCTTGTAAATCGCCGGTCGAAGAGCCGTCCTTGCGCTGTAGGTAATCGACCAGGTTGTATTCGCCAGGATCCAATCCGTAGTAGGTCATGTCATAGCGAAACGAGTCGCCGTGCGCGAAAGCCCCTGTGATGCGGATCACGATTGGCGTGCGACGGTCCTCATGCGGTTTCGATTCCAACTCGCTTCCGGGCAACACGAGTTGCTCGATGTGAGCTTGCATGCCGACCGTCGCTGTCGATTTGCCTTCGCCCGATGCGGTTTCCGTCGTGACGACAAGGCATGTCAGAAGCGAGGCAAAACAGCACGCCAATGCCAACCACGTATGGCCAAACTGAATCCGAAGAAAACTTTGCCGAGTTGCGCGGTGATCGAGCGCCGCATACGTTCTAGAATTCGTGATCATCTCGCCCCCCGGCCAAGTAGGTCGCGTGAGGCGAAGAACTGGCGCAGTCGCTGGGCGACGGGTCGGTCGGTCTGCAACAGCAGATGATCGATGCCGCCCTGTTTCAATTCGTCGTCAACCGTCTCCTGGTCCAACCAGCGGCTTCTGCCGTGAGTGACAAATCGCCGCCCTGTCTCCGCTTCGCGTGCGCGAAAAACTCCAGCCCCACGCAAGCCGTCCTCGGCCGGATCACGCATTTGGAGCATCACCACATCGTGCTTTTGCGCCATCAACTTGAGCGAACTAATTGCGTCCGGATCATGAAGATCACTGAGAGTGACAATCAGTGCGTTTTCTTTTAATCGAGGCCCCAGTTCACTGACTCGGCGGGAGAGCGACGTCGACTCGTCCAGGCGGAATCGACGAAGCCGGTGCAGCCACTGCATGATTTGATGTTTCGAAAGGCTCGGCTCCACTCGCATATCCCGGCCGCCCACACCCAACACGCCAACGGGGCTGATGCGATCGAGACAAGCAAAGGCCAAACCGCCGGCAATCTGCAACGCCATGTGATACTTACTCAGCGGCAGCGAGCTGATGGCCATCGACGCGGATGTGTCGATCAAGAGGTAGGCCGGAAGCCGCTTTGGCGCTTCGTATTCTTTGACGTGTAGCTTTCGCGTGCGGGCCGTGATCCGCCAATCGATGGATCGGATCGGGTCGCCAAACTGATATTGCCTGGACTGGACGTACTCGATCCCCGAACCCAAGAAAGGCGATCGATCTGCGCCGTAGCTCAAGCTGTCAGCCAGTCGCTTGACGGCAATCGCGAATTGGCGCGAATCAAGCGTGTCAAATTCGTGGAGGTAACCTTCCACCAGTGAAGCTCTTTCGATTGGAGAGATTTCGGCGACGGTGAATCCAAGTCGGACGGGTTAGCG
The DNA here is from genome assembly GCA_964567745.1 of uncultured Pirellulaceae bacterium. Taxonomy (GTDB): domain Bacteria; phylum Planctomycetota; class Planctomycetia; order Pirellulales; family Pirellulaceae; genus CAZMNY01. Next base: position 5,429 of record CAZMNY010000003.1, read on the forward strand.
ACGTCCGGCCGGGCTAGCGACTTGCGTGTGAGTTATCGACTGCCATTCTTCGATTGCGTGCCGCCGATTTCGGAGAGCATTTCTTGAAGTACAGATTCACCTGTCATTCCGCGGGCCAAGGCTTCGTAGTTGAGTCGAATCCGATGCAGGATGACGTCTTCCGAAAGAGCAAACAAGTCGTCGGGAATTACATAGTCGCGGCCATGCACAAGTGCTCGAGCTCGCGATGATTTGATCAAAGCGATTCCAGCGCGAGGACTTCCGCCCAGTTCGATCGCGGGATGGCTTCGAGTTCGATTGACGAGCGCCACAACGTGTTCGAGAAACGTCTCACTGACATGCACGTTGTCGATCGCTTCCATCGCCGTGATCAGCTGCTCCGATGAACCGACCGGCGTATCGTCGATCACATCAAATTCCGTTCGCGCAATCGCTCCTTTTTCTTCTCGACGAACGCCGAGCCTCATGTTCCGCCGAAGAACTTCCTTCTCATCGTCAGGCTCCGGATAGCTGAGACGATGACAAAGCATGAAGCGGTCGAGCTGAGCTTCGGGCAGCTCAAACGTTCCCGCCTGCTCAACTGGGTTTTGGGTGGCGATCACCAGGAATGGCGCCGGCAGCGAAAAAGCCTCACCGCCGATCGTAACCTTGCGTTCTTGCATCGCTTCGAGCAGCGCGCCCTGGACCTTTGGCGCCGCCCGGTTGATCTCATCGGCCAACAGCAGGTTGGTGAAGATCGGGCCCTTGTGTGTGACGAATTGATTCGTTCGCTGGTCGAGAATCTCCGAGCCCAAGATGTCTGAGGGCAGCAGGTCGATCGTGAACTGAACGCGACTAAACTCGAGGTCGATCGCTTTCGACAGCGTTGAAGCCAGCAAAGTCTTGGCGATCCCGGGCACGCCCTGAAGCAGCAAGTGGCCGCCAGTGAACAACGCGATCAACATCCGTTCAACGACAACGTCTTGCCCGACAACAACCAAGGCAACACGGGTGCGGATGTCTTTGATGAACTGAAGGATGTCATCGAGAGATTGCACTCGAGTCGCTTGCGTGGAGCTGTTCATTTACAAAGTTCCGGAGTCCTACCGAGAGGACGGTGAATGGCGATTGGTGAGAATTCGTCTCGTAACAGCGCAAAATGAGCGGCGATTTGTGGAGTCTCAAATCGTTCGAATCGCGCGCTGATTCCTCCACTTTAACCAGAGTCAACCTGCAGGGCCATAAGCGGATCCGGCCTAGGAGAGAAAGCCGCCGTATTCATCTTGCCGCATCGCGGTTTAGAATCTGAGCCATCACTGGCCCTTTCCTGTCCACGCCGCCAACTGCCGAGACGCTCCTCACATGAAATCCGCGACGCTTCCAAACGCCGAAATTCAGACCGTGATCCTGGCCGTAATGTTGTTGGCCTCCATGGGGCCGACGTCGGGTTGCGGCCGTCAGGTGCCAATGGAACGCGGCTCAGAGTCGAACTCGGATTTCGTTGTCGGAAGTGAAATGGATCAAACCGCGTTTCCCGAAACGGGCAGCGAGCGGACCGCGGACCCGAGTTTCACCGAAGCCGACGCGACCGAGACCCCGGTCGAAGATACATCCGCAGCGAGTCCGCCGGCTGAGGAACCGGAGCTAGAGAAAGCGCAGCCGGATCCGGCGGCTGACCAAATCGTCGTCGCTGATTGGCCGAATTGGATGGGACCTCGGCGCGACGGCGTTTCAAACGAAACAGGCTGGTCCGATCGGTGGCCGAAAGACGGGCTCGACGTCGAGTGGACTCGCGAGATCGGCATTGGCTTCAGTTCGGTCTCGATTTCCCAAGGGCGCCTATACACCATGGGACACAGTTCGGGAAAAGAGACCGTGTTCTGTCTCGACATTAAAACCGGCGAACCCATTTGGACCCACGCGTACGCCGCCCCACTCGTCGACAATCTCTACGAGGGCGGACCAGGCTCAACGCCAACGGTTCACGATGATTTCGTGTACACGCTCAGCAAAGGCGGGCGGCTGATTTGTTTTCAGCGAGACGGTGGCGACGTGATTTGGTCGAAAGAGCTGCAAGATGAGTTCGACATCATTTTGCCGGAGTGGGGTTTCAACGGCTCCCCATTCATTCTGGGCGAGAAGCTGATTCTGGAATGCGGCCGAGTGGTCGCGGTCAACAAAATGACGGGCGAGACGATTTGGCAAACGGGCAAACACAAAGCCGGCTACGGATCCGCCGCAGTGTTTCGCCAAGCCGACAAGACGATGCTGGCTACGCTCGATTGTGAAGGCCTACGAGTTGTTCAAGCAGACGACGGCGTCGAGGTCGCGTTCTTCCGCTGGGACTCGCCGTTCGACACCAACTCGACAACACCGATTGTGATCGACGGCAAAATCTTCATCTCCGCTGGATACAACGTCGGCAGCGGACTCTTCGATCTCAAGAATGGCGAACTCGATTTGATCTACAGCAATCGAGATATGCGAAACCACTTCAACAACAGCATCTTCTATCAAGGGAGGCTCTACGGTTTCGACGGCAATTCAAATCTTGGACGCGTCGTGCATCTCAAATGCATGGACGCCAAGACGGGCAAAATCCTTTGGCGAAAGCGCGGGCTCGGCTGCGGGTCTCTGATGATCGCAAACGGCCGACTCGTCATCCTCGCCGAGAACGGCGAACTTGTCTTGGCCGACGCGACTGCCGAAGAGTATCGCGAGATTGCGAGATCACAGTTCCTTGACGGACGATGCTGGACTGTTCCCGTTCTACACGGCGGCAGAATCTACGGTCGCAACGCGAGCGGCAAGCTCGTCTGTGTAACGCTGCCGCGCGAGTAGCGAGTCTAGGCAGTGTCCTGGACGACGGACAATGTCCGTCGCGTGTGCCTCAAGCTTGCCAATGCCGAGTTGCGATTCGGCGGCGACTCGGATCCCGCGACAACCGCGTGTCACATCTAGTCCCCACAAGCTTGCTCGTTCGGTGAATCGGATACGTTGCCCTTCGGGGCAACGCAAAAAGCCGTCCGTCAAGACTCACGAGCCCAAAACGCCGGTATTTGAAGCTGGACGATCTCTGGACCCATGGGGCTCCGATTCGGCGGTCGAAGACTTACAACAAGCCGACAAACCTGACTCACAGCTAAACCCCAACGAGCTTGCTCGTTGGGTCAATCAGATTCACAGCTAAACGCGCCGCTCTAGCACGCTGTAACGATCGGCATTTCTTCTCTTCGTGGATTCTCGTGTTTTTTCGCGGAGCGGCCCTTCTTGTCAAACGAAGTTGGCCACACGAAATCACTAGGAGGCACGACGGTGCTCTTGAATCCCATCTTTAAACCACTGGCAATTCGTACGGCTTGCGCCATTCCGCTCGACCTCGATATCGATTCGCCTCATCATCGTCGACAAACGATTCGTCTGAGGCGTCAAAGATGAGTTCGCGACCGAGCCGAGCAGAGAGGTTGCCTGAGTGGCAAAGAACAGACGCGGGATGGCCGACCGTCTCGAGATCGCAGTACGGTTTCTTTCGCGACTTAATGCAATCGATAAAGTTCTGCACGTGCGGGCCTTCGTGGCTATCGCCCGCAACTTCTTTCACTAGTCCCTTGCGATCGTAAGCTCGCCAACGACGATTGCCGATCACGATATAACCTTTGTCTCCAAAAACGGCGGACGCCTCAGATTCGCCAAGATACTGATACGGTGCCCAAAGCCTCATTTCGTAGATCAGAATCTTGGGCCGCTTGCCCGCGTACTCGTAGGTTACTTGCATGGTGTCGGGGAATTCTTGCATGTCGTCGAAATAGTGCTTGCCGCCAATGGCCGCAATCCGCCGCGGCATCACGCAGCGATCGTCGCCTTGAGCTTTACAGGCGGCGTTGAGCACAGCGATCGCCATGTCGATACGGTGAACGCCATCGTTGCCCAAGTCACCCGTGCCATAGTCGTAAAACCAACGCCAGTGACCATGAAATCGGCGAACGTTGAATGGCCGTTTTGGCGCCGAGCCCAACCACATGTCGTAGTCGACCTCGGGCGGCGGATTGGAATCCTTCACGTGTCCAATGTTGCCCTGCTTGGTGCTCTCCCAAGCCTTGGCGACCAGGCAAGTTCCCAGCGCGCCGCTCGCCGCATATTCCATCGCGGACTGAAGCCGTCTGGTCGATCTGTGCTGTGAACCCATCTGCACAATTCGCTTGTGCTTCTTCATCGCCTGAACCATGCGCTGGCCCTCGACGATATTGTGACTGTCGGGCTTCTCGACGTAGACATCCATACCTGCTTGGCAAGCTAATATTGTCGGCAAGGCGTGCCAATGGTCCGGCGCCCCGATGACGATCGCGTCGATCGTTTTGTCGTCGATCAGTTTGCGAAAGTCGCCGGTCGTTTTCGGCGCCGTGCCTTGCTTGTTGCGAACGAGCTCAACCGCGCGTGAAAACTTGCGCGAGTCGATATCGGCGATGGCGACGACTTCGGCATTTTCATTGCCCGAGAAAGTCGACAGCAAACTGAGCGCCCGCCCGCCGCCGCCGACCACGCCCACTCGGACTCGTTCGCTTGTAAACGCTTTGGCACCGCGAGTCAACGCGAGTGTGCTCAGCGCGCCCCCGCTTGCCCCCATCAAGAACGTTCGTCGCTTCATTAGTCCGCTCCCGTGTCGGTGTGTTGCCACCTGTCGATCGCTTCGTCGCACAGCTGCGTCATTGTGCCGCGCAATGACTCGCTTTGCCAGCAATTTAGAACGATGACGAGCGGGAGAGGGTAGCGCGGCGGCGCTTGCGGTGCGTTTGCACGCCACTTTCGGCGGAGCGGAAGGCGACACGGCGGAGCGGAAGGCGACGTTAGGCGGCGCGGCGAGTTGCTTCGGCTGGGGTGCGTTTGGCAAACAGCTGGAACGCTTTGTGGACTCCGAACTGCCGGCGCAATTGAAGGTAGCTGTGGTAGACGAGCGAATAGGCGCCCATCTTGAGCCCCAACGGCGCGAGCGAACCGGTGTGTGGCTCTGGCACGATGTCGAGCCCGGCCCGCTCCAGAAACGCGGCCAGATTGGCGGGCGTGAAAGTGTAGGTGTGCTCGGGCGCCCAAAACTTGACGTATTCAGAGCCGAGCCGTCTTACCTTCGGGCTGGACGCGTCCGGAGTTTCGAGCACCATCAGCCCATTGGGCTTCAACACTCGCCGCCATTCGGCCAGCGTCTCGCTGACATCCTCCACGTGTTCGATCACGTGCCAGGCGACCAACACGTCAAACGATCCATCGTCGAACGGCAGCTTCAGCGAATCGACGGATTGCGCATCGAGACCACGCTTGCGACAGAATTCGACGGCGTCGTCGCTGACATCAACTCCGCATCCATTCCAACCTCGAAGTTTGGCCGCCTCGACGGTGCACCCGACACTGCAACCAATGTCCAGCAGTCGCGGCTTCTGAGCCTCAACGTATTTCGCCGCGCGATTCAAACGATAGATGGCGGTGCGGATCTTTTGGTCACGATTCTTCGCGTAGCCGGCGTGGTACTGCTCGGCGTAGGCCAGGTTGTCCGCCGCTTTGCCGTACTGAAAAAGTTCGCACGGTTCACATTTCCACAACTCGATCCGACCCGGAATCTTGAACTGTTCCAGGTCCGTATTTCCACAGAGTTGGCAGCCGTTTTGCCGTTCCATCCGCTATCGCTCCATCATGACAGTCCGTGTACGGAACCTGTCGTACAGCGAATCCGCGTCACGGGTCAAGGCGAATCACGGACCGGGCCGGTATCGCGTCCCACCGATGTCAATTAGCGGCACGGCGATTGCACTAACTCCAATTAGGCCGCAAGGCGCGAGCTCAGTCGACATGCCAGCAGGTATTCAGTCAAAAGTGGACGAATCGGACTCGTTGGAAAGCGGAATCATGCGACGAAAGGCACCCCAAGCGAGTGACTGCATGACCCACTTGCCGGTCGAGGCGGAGCGGTGTGAAACGGTTGCCGATGCGACCAAGATGATGGCCGACCACGGAATTCGCCATCTCCCATTGATGAGCGGTTCGCGATTGCGCGGCCTTATTTCGGATCGTGATCTTCAGAACGCGCGACTACGTTTTGGCGAATCAGCCGAACGCATGATGCTTGAGGAGATCTGCCAACGCGACGTGCTCACGGTAAGCCCGCTCACGCCGATCGATGAGGTGGCTGACCGAATGCTGGCGAGGCGAGTCGGCAGCGCGCTGGTCGTCGACGGAGGGTACGTCGTCGGCATGTTCACGTCGACCGACGCGTTGCAATTGCTTCGCGGCATGTTTGCGAAGTGAGCGAAGGTGTGATTGTCGCGTTCGACGGCAGCGTTCAAGCGTCGCGCGCATTGCACGCTTTTTTGGCCTCCGGTTTGGCGGCGCGCGGACCGATTCGGATCGTGACCGTTCATCCCGTCCTTGCAGCCGAGGCGGCCAAAACGGCGGACCGCGCCGTCGAGTACTTGCGGTTCCACGGCATCGAGGCAGAACGCGTCCCGATGGTGGGCGGTTCGGCGAGCCCGCGTTTCCTCGACTACGCCGAACAGTCAAACGCGGAGTTGCTCGTCATGGGTGCCTACGGGCAATCGAGCGTTTCGGAATTCTTCTTCGGATCCGCCACTTGCGAAGCATTGCGTAGAAGCAAGGTGCCCGTGTTTTTCTACCACTAACGCGCTGTGAATCGATTGCCAGCAACCTCGTTTAACCCGCAGGCAAGGTCTCGACCGAGTTCTACTTGAGCCGCGCATCGAAGTAGAAGACTCGCCGGCTGTCGACTTGGGTGTCAACTTCGTCTGGCGTGACGACCAGTCGATCGCCGAGTATGGTGCGCGTGGCGATCTTGCCGTCCGGCGCGGTGACGAGAAACTCGGCGGGATGCACAAACACGATGTAGCGTTTGGTCTCTTTCGACCGAGCCTGAACGATCGGATCGTTTCTCGCCGGGCCAAACATCCCGCCCGAAGGACAGATGAGCAGGTTGGCGCCGTTGCTAACAAAGCGATTGACAATTTCCGGGAAGCGACGATCGGCGCAGATCATGACCCCGACACGGTGTCGCGATTTAGGGTCTCGCGGGGCCCCCTCAGGGGCCCCGCGCCGACGGCCCCGCGGCAGCAACACCCC
>CAZMNY010000003.1:12536-244542 GCA_964567745.1 uncultured Pirellulaceae bacterium
GGGTGTTCGGGTGGGGCGGCGCCGATGGGGGCGAGGCGAGCGTGCCGCCCAGAGTCTCAAACACCGACGACTTCGCGCCCGCGGTATTGCGAACCGTCTCATGACCTAAATGCTGTTTGTGATATTTGCCCTGCAATTCGCCGTCTGGTGAAATGACAACGGCGGTATTGAAACGCTTTTCGCCATCAGCTTCTAACATGCCAGCGATCAGTTGAATGCGAAGCTCTTTCGCTAACGCTTGCAATTTGCGGACATATTTTCCCTCGGGTATCCGCTCCCCAAGCGCCCGATATTCATCTAACGGAATCGACTTATCCGCAATCGCGTAACCGTCCAAGAAACACTCGGTCGTGCAGACGACCTTGGCGCCGTTCTTCGCCGCCTGGCGAATCATCGGCGCAACTCGACGATAGTTCGCCTCCTTGTCGCCTCGCACCCATTTGACAACGATCCCGGCGATTCGCACCGTCGCTCGATTTTCTGCGGGCGACTTCGCTGACGGCTTCTCGGCCGCATCATCGGCGACCGCGCCGGTCGGAGCGACGAAACTCGCGAGCGCCACAAGTAGGAGCAAAAGAAAGAACTGATTGATCTTATCCGTCATTTCATTCGCTCTGCCGATTCGGCGTCAACGTGGTGGATGGGGTGGTCAATTCGTTTGAAACGCCTTGGAGAGAACAATCTGCTCGACCAGCGACTGCAGCCGGTTCCCGTCGACGTCGAGTTGCTTCGTGATGCGGTCGATCGTCGGCTCGTCCGCAAAATCGAGACCGCGACCGAGTGCGTAGGTCATCATCTTCTCCGTGACGCAGCGAACGACGAGTTGTTTGTTGGCCAGCAGCAATTTCCGAAACGACTCGAACCCGTCGAACTTGCCCAGCTGAGGCGAATCGCCGAACGACTCGACGCTTGGCCCGAGTACATACTGGCCGAATCGTCTCCGCGCGGATGGTCGCGAGCCTGGCTTGACTTTGCGGTAACGATCTCGCCAGCCGCCTGCCACGTCGAAGTTCTCGAGGGCCAAACCGAAAGGATCAATCTTGCGGTGGCATACATTGCATTGCGGAATCGTACGGTGTTTCGCGAGTTGCTCTTTGATCGTCGTGGCGCCGCGAATATCGGGTTCGATGTCGGTGCCGACCGGCGGCGGAGGTGGCGACGGTTGACCGACAAAATTCTCCAACACCCAGGCTCCGCGAACAACCGGAGACGTTGTCGTGCCGTTTGACGTCACCATCAAGATGCTCCCTTGCGTGAGCAGCCCGCCGCGATGACTGTCGCGAGGCAGTTCCACTCGGCGAACTTCTCCGCCAGCGACATCGGGAATCCCATAGTGCTCGGCCAAGCGGTCATTGAGCATCGCGAAATCAGAGTCGATAAAATTCTCGATGCTCAGATTCTCGACGAGCACTTCGCGAAAGAACCGTTGAGTCTCCTGAATCATCGAGCGTTCCAGAAAAGCGTCGTACTCGGGGTAGAGCCGCGCGTCGGGCTTCATCTCTCCCACTCGATCGACGTCGAGCCATTGTCCAGCGAAGTCGTTTACGAACCGGTTGATCTTGGGGTCCTTGATCATCCTCGCGATCTGTTGCTTTAGCACCTCCGGCTTTGAAAATTGCTTTCGCGCAGCCAAGCGAAACAATTCATCGTCGGGAGTGCTGCACCAGAGAAAGTAGGAAAGGCGAGACGCCAACGCGAAATCATCCAATTTGCCCGGCTCTTCGTACAAGTAGAGAAAGAGCGGCGAGCAGAGAATGGCCTTCAAGCCGTGTCGTAACGCGGTGAGGTCATTGTCACCCTCGGATTTCGCCTGTTCGTATAATTGAAAATAGGCTTTCACTTCGTCATCGGGCGCCCTCCGCCGAAAGGCGCGGGATGCGAAACGGCGAAGCATGTCACGAACTTCTTCGTCGCTGAACGATTCGGATTGCCTTTCGCCGAAAATCACTTGATGACTCTTGGGAGGCCAGCGATCGATCAGAGGGCCATCGATCTCCACCTTGCGGATCACAATCCCCGGTCCATCGTAGTCGCCAATCAAATCAGGCTTGAGCCAATTGAGCAAGTCAGGCGGCGTCACGCTAAACGACTGGCTTCGTTTCATGTGGGCCGTAAATTCAAACGTCTTTGGTTTGTCGTCGACGACTTCGACTTGACCGTCGAGCGTCGGCACGAGTGATCGCGTCCAGGTGTTTCCGTGGTGCACCTCAAGACGAAGTCGCTTCCCATCGTTTCGAATGGCGTACGCGGTTATGCGAATCCGATAGCGTCCTTCAGCGGGTGCGCGAAAACGGCGCCAAATTTCCGGGATGCCCGAGCGAGAGATGATCACATCGTCACCCTGATATTCGGCGAGGTATGGGCGCACTCGCCCTGTCTTTGGATCGGGCTGGCCCCTCTTCAGACTCGAGTCGGTCAGCTTGAACGCGAAATCAACTCCCTTCGGACGCTCACCGAGGACAACGGCTTTGTCGAGGATCGTATCGGCAATCGCCAGGTAGCTTTGCATTTGACTGGCGGATAGCACGAGGCCGCTGCCGATGTTGTCAAATCCGTGCTCCACCGCATCATCGGGGAAGCTCGCCGCAAAGTCGCCTTCCAGACCAAACAGGTCTTGGATGGTATAGCTGAACTGCCGTTTGTTGAGTCGACGAAAGAGGACTTCCCCGCCGCCCTTTTTGCGGAGAACTTTTGCCGCGAATTGCAGCTCGTCGTTGATCCGCTCGATGACCGCGTCGAGTTCCTTCTGTCTTGGCCGAGCTTGCTCTTCCGGCGGCATCTCGCCCAGCGTGAGTTTCTCCGCTGCTTTTCGCCACGCATCCGCCGTCTCACGACTCGACGCGACGTCATAGTCGAGCTGAGTGAGATCGAAGTCGCCTCCGCGTTCGTCTGCACTGTGGCATTCCAAGCAATGTTGCTTGATAAACAAAGAAGTTTCTTCACGCAGCGACTTGGCGCGCCGCAGCCGAATGTCCGCCTCGTCTGACAAAACAGCCGCGGAAGGCGTAACGCAAGTCGCGAGCATCACCGCAACGGCGGGAACTTGATTCAGCTTCATGATGCGGAACGCAGACACTCTACTTACTCTCCGGTTCTTTCGGCAATGCGATTGGCGCTTCGCCGGACCACGCTTCCGACTCGGGCAAATGGTACATCGAGAATGATGTCTGTAGCGGATAGTTGCAAACACATCCTGTCGAGAAACAGGGCACGTTTAACAAACCTCCGGCCGCGACCAGGCTGTTGCTGCAGCCGCTTCGAAGATTGCGCAGGCTATGTTCTTTCTGCTTCTCCATGTCAACGTACGTCGCGCACTTGTTGCGAAGGAACAACAAGTTTTGGTTTCCGACGGTGTAGTTGCAACCGCCGGTGCGGCGAAAGAGCGGAGAGGTGCTCAACCGTTTTCCGTCTGTGACATCAAACCGGTGCCCGGCCTGATTGATGTACGTGTCGCTGCTTAAAATGATTGGCTGCGTCCCAGCCGATTTCGATATCCAGGCTTCTTCGCCCGTGTCGGCGCGCAGCGCGCGAATCTCATGCAATTTGCCCGAAAGCAGCAGGTCATGCTCGGCATTGTAGGCGACCCAATCGTCATAGGGTCGAATCGCCAGCGGACCGCGGCCCGTCATCGCGCGATATCCATAATCGAATGACTTCTTCCAAATCAGATCGCCGGTTCTCGCTTGAAGCGCAAGGGTCGTCGAGGGAATCGTCTCGGCCGTTGCACCTCGACGCACCCGCTTGTCCAAATCGAGCGGCGCAATCGAGTCGACGCAGTAGACGGCGTCTCGACCGATCGCGATTGCATGCAGATTGAATCGCTCCTTCGCCGTTCGCGTCCAAAGCTGTTGCCTCGTTCGTCGATCGAACGCGACAAGCGTCTTGGCGTCCCACAAACCCGACTCGATCGCGGGATGGCTGTGCCCGGTCGGCAGGTCGAAGCCGATCCCGATCAAGAGCAGATCCTCCGTCGCCCGCACGGCAACGACACCGGGTTTGCTGCTCGCGTCCACTTTGATGTCGCAGGTCAAGCTAGTCTTGAGCGCGCCGCTGGCTGGGTCGAGCACCTCGCACTTAAGCCCGCTGGCGACATAGATTTCATCCGGCAAGGACACGAAACGAACAATCGACGTGTCGGTGTCATGGCGCCACAGTAGGCGACCGGTGTAAATGTCGACCGCCGCCAAGTGTTTGGCTCGATCGTCAAACGCGAACAAGCGGCCTCGAGCGACTTGCGGCTTCACGCCTCGCCCGTAGTCCTTAAACTTTTGGAATCCGTGGTCGGGGCCGTCGCCGTACCACAGCAACGCCAACGGCGCTTTGACTCGTTGGTCAGTCGAAAAATACGTGCGAGCCGCATCGCCGGTTTCGTGAGTCCAATCGGCGGCGCCGCTAGCCGCGCTGGCTCGACTGAGAATGACATACTTGTCTTGAATCTCGACGGTGGCACCTTCGATGTCCGCATCGAGCCATCGCGGCTCAATCGGTTTTTCGCTTGGCACCGCCGCAGTTCCGCCATAGGGTCTGAGAACCGAGAATAGCCGCTTGGGATCGATCTTCCCGAGCGGACTTTCGGCGCCCGCGATTTCAGAGACGACGAGATTGGCCAGATAGGGCGGGAGGTTGAAGGTCGCTGGATCGCCCGCGAACGCTTCCACTCGAGTTCCATACAGACCTGTTTGGGCCCACTTGTTGCGAAGCGAATTGACCTTCGCTTGATCGGCATCGATAGCGATCACTTTCAATGTGCTTTCGCGAAGAAGCGACTCAACCAACTCGCCCTCGTCCAAACCGAGCACGACGACATGGCCTTCCTTAACGCCCGTCGCTGCGAGCAGTTGTTCAGCGATCTGCTGACTGTTGTCGCTCAAGACCTGCATTGGTGCCGCGTGCATGGTCGCAGCCTCCATCTTGTCTGCGCCAAAACAAAGTATGCGATGGTCGTCGAGCACGACAAGCAGTTTGTCGTCGGCCGCCAACATGCTCGACGGCGTCGCCTCGAGTTGCTTCGTCCACGCGACGCTCGGCGCCATCTTCGATTTCGCATTTGCGGTGTTGTGCGCGGGAATATCGACGGCCAACAGTTTCTTGCCGACGTGTGTGTAGAGTCGATCGCCAGCCTTGATCGAGACGCGAGTTGCCTGCGTGGCGGCATCGGTCAGGAAGTGTGGCTTCCAAACTGGCGCTAAATCCCAACGGGCTGGATGAATCAAGAGATCGCCAACCTTCTTTTCGTACAGGCTGGTTTTTGGTCGAGCCAAGTCGTAGCCGTAAAGCAGTCCTTTCTCGACTCCTAGCGCGACGCCGTCGGCAAAGACGGAACGATGATCGCAGGCCGGAAGGAACTTGTAGCCATAGAATGGTCCTTCAAACTTGTCTCGCTTGTTGCTGTCCCAGCTGGCGGGCGCGTCCTTGCCTGCCTCGACCCAACGGTTGCCAACTTCACGGCCGTCTTGCGTACTGACAACGCCCCGCTCACCCACGAACAGAAACGACCCGCTACTCGTGACTCGCGAATCGCCATTGCGATATCCCTGTACGTAGTGCTGAAGATCGCCCGTCTTGAGGTCAAACCGAGCGGGCATGGAGCGACCGTTGGGCATGACCAGTTGGCCGTTCGCGACGAGACAGTAACCCTGTGGCGAGAGCCCGACTTCGGTGAGATAGTTGTGATCGACTCGTACGTTTTCGATGTAATGCGTGTTGCTATTGGTCCAGCGAATCTTGCCCGACTGCGCGTCGACGGCGTGCACAAAAATGCCCATCGTCGGCCAGATGCCGGTGCCAAAATAGACCGTTCCGTCCTCGACGACCGGGCCGCCGCGGACGGGCCAGTACGAAACAAGGCGAGTGTTTCCCAATTGGCGATAGTCGGGGCGATCCGCCGGAGCTCCGCGCACCTTCCAAAGCAACTCGCCCGAATCCGCAGCAAGGCAATACAGGTAACCATCGTCAGATCCAAAGAACAGGCGGTCCTTCCAAGCGGCTGGTGCCAAACGGACTGGCCCTTCACTAAAGAACGTCCATTTGACTTCACCCGATCTTGTGTCGAAAGCTCGCACGCTCCCGTCGACCGACGAGGCGACAAACATGCTTTGGCCCATGACGACAGGTTCGTACGAGGCGTCAAACTGTAGCCGAGTTTCGTTGGGCCAAGCGACCCGTTTCGCCGGAAGTTGTCGAGACCATTGCAGGTGGAGTTGTTTAGCGAGCGGCGTCGAGGTCGCACCGCTTCGTTGCGAATCAGCTCGCCACGTCGGCCAATCCGCCGCCTGGTTATCGGCGGGGAGAGCAATGATGATGAGTAGCACGAGCGGAGCAAGAGCCAAATTCGTTTTCATAGCCGGCCTTCATCTGTTGAACCACCGAAATTGCCGTCGACGAGACACTCGTTATCATATCACGTTACGTAGCGCGTCGAATCGATCTCGGCGATGCCGTTCATCCGTGGCTGGCGCATGCTGCCGCAGTGATGTTTTTGCAGAGTTTGACACGCCATTCGATTGACGCGGCGCTGACCAGGGTGAGAGACGCCTCGCGCTATTGGTCGTTCTTGAACACAGCTAAACGGCCACTGCGGCTGGAAGCCCCAGCCACGGGCCTTGAGAGAATTGTGGCGCGCCGGGCCCTTATTTCGTATTCCCAGTAGCCTTCGGACTCGGCCCGTCGGTGACCCAAACATGAACGGTTTGCCGGTCGGTTAGCTCTCCTTTCTTTACGGTGAGCGCGACTTCGTAGAGGCCCGGTTTCTCAAATGTGTGGGTCGTCTGTTTGTTGTGATTCTGTTTGTCCCATGCGAGTGGTGCCCGAGTTGGTTTGGGCAGATAGAACTCCCAGCTAACTTCGTACTCGCCACCGGCCGCGAGCGATCCTTCCGATGCAACCTTCAGTTTAAATGGCGCCGGACCGACCAGTGAATCGGCTTGAATGTGCGCGTGAATTTTCGGCGACGTGAGAAAGCGAACTCGTTTGGCGGAGTAGCTATTGCCGGCGGAATTGTCGGACGCGATGAAGGTCACCATGCGGCCAGGCAGCTTGGCCGGAGTCGACTTGGGCGCGGTGAAGGTGAAGAGATTTCCGTCGAGCCGCCCGAGTTCATTGGCTCGTTTGTAAAAACTGACCGTTTGCCCTTCGGGGTCGATGGCCTTCAGCGGAATCGTTACGGTTTCGCCCGGTTTGACGATGCGATCCTGCAGGTCGATGATCACAGGACGACGATTGGCGTGTGGGGAATTGTATTTGTAGTCGCCGTAGCCGCGGCCGCTCGGCGGAAGATCCGTCTTCTTTCGAAAGACACTAATAATCGCCGGATTGCCGTCGTGCTCGCCGTTGTTGGCGATCAGCGCGATCGCTGTACGACCTTCCGGCATGGTCTCGTCCCAAGGAACGCGAATGGTCCAAGAATCGGAGTCGGTGCCAGGTTCGCATCGAGTTCCAGGCGTACCGTAGAGCACCTTCCAACGAACTTGAATGGGCCGGTCCTGCAAGTCATAGCATTTGGCCGTCGAAACATGGATCACGGCATCTTGACCGGGCTCTTGAATGACCAACGCCGACTTCTTCAGCCCATAAACTTTCTTGGCGCCCTCCACGACCACGTCCTCAAGGATCGCTTCAGGCGGGAGGACGCGCATCGCCTGAGCCATGCGAATCATGTTGCGCATGTGGGCGATTTCATCGTAGCGATGAAATGCGAGACTCAAATTGCCTCGTTCGCCGCCGGCGTGCCCGTAACCGCCCGCGTATTGATCTTCGCGGCCAAGCGCACGATACGCGATGCGATGACGCAGCTCGTGATCGTACGGAACTTCGAACGGCAATGAAGCTTTCCAAATGTAGAGCAGCGCCGAAGGATAGAGGCCGTGGAGTTTCAGAGCCCGTTTTGACTCCGGCGGCAAGTACCCGCCGACGATCATCAATTTGGTGATCGCCATCGTCTCGCTGTTGGACGACCCGACCGAATGAAGCAACGTCGGCGACATCGCTAAGTAGAGATCCTTTGTCCGATCCGACCACTCCTCGGTGAACGATTGGTGTGCGGGTGAAGTGACGAGGCAATCGGAAAAGTAAACCTGCTCGTAACCACGTGCAATCGGCAGCGAGTTGGTCAAGGTGTGGCCCATGCCTGTGGTCGATTGATGGACGAAATTGATACCGCATCGCCTGAGTTCCGAGGTCTTACGCAACTCGACAAAGTGCATGAACTGATCATCGGTCGGTCGCAAGTGCACCTTGCTCCCGTCGGTTGCCCGCCAGGCTGAGCGGACATAGCCGTGTAGACCCGACCAACTGGCGTAGACATCATCCCAAACGCCGGCGAACTCCTTCGGCGGCGTCTTGCGCACCGCCCACAATATCGGTTCTTTCCCGCGGAGCGGACCGGTGGGGTAGATTCGTTTATCGAGCGGAGTTGGCGCGAGCGTGATGACGTCGGGCTTCTTCTCTTTCCCTTTGCGAACCAACGTCCCCACATTTTCGACGGGCGTCGAGTCGTCGCGATAGACTCGCCAACGCGAATACGAGAAGTAGGGATTGATGATCGCCGGGCCGCTCGGCTCCTCTGCCTTGGGCCGCGCCGGTTTCGGCGTGCCGTCTTTCGGCTTGTCGTCGTTTTTTGGTTTGCCTTCTTGGGGTTTGGCAGCTTGCGCCTTATCGACAGCTGGCTCATCGGCTGCCAAAGCCGAGGGCAGAGTCATGAGGGACGCAACCAGAAAGATCATCGCGAAATCGCCGGCCGATGCCGATGGTGTAAGTCGTAGCGCGTTCATCTCGTCTCCGTCGTAAATAGCTTGACGGTGTTATGTTACCTGGTCGGTGCTCGCTTGCGCTCAGGCAAGCCTGCTCCATCGTAGAATTCTATCTCGAGCCGATGATAGAATGACGCCAGCTGAGGCCGCAATTCGCCGTTGCGACATGTCTTAGCAGCCACCAATTCAACGCATCGGAGTTCAGAATGCGAAGGATCATACTTGCGGCTCTCTTGACGTTTCCGCTGATCGCATTCGTCTGCTCGCCGTCGTTGGCGTTGCAGCCGATCCCAGACAAGCTGGTTGTGCTGACCTTCGACGATTCGGTGAAGTCTCATTTCACCGCGGTTCGGCCGATCCTGTTGAAGTACAAGTTTGGCGCGACTTTCTTTATCACGGAAGGTTTCGACTTCAAGACGAACAAGAATCACTACATGACTTGGGAGCAGATTTCGCAGCTGCACCGAGACGGTTTTGAGATTGGCAATCACACGCGAGACCACATGTCGCTTGCCGCCAACAAACCGGACCTGCTCAAGCAGCAGTTAGGTCAGATCAAGGAACAGCTCGAGGCGATCAACAAACGTTGTCAGCAGAATGGAATCCCGAGAACGACTTCCTTCGCCTATCCGGGCAACGGCATCGACCCGGCCGCCTTGCCGATCCTCTCCGAGCTCGGCATCAAGTTCGCTCGTCGCGGCGGCGCGCCCGAGTATCCCTACAAGGAAGGCAAAGGATTCGCGTACGAGCCCGGTCTCGATCACCCCTTGCTGATTCCCTCGGCTGGCGACGCTCGTCCGGACTGGGAGTTGGACGACTTGAAGTTGGCGCTCAGCAAAGCTCAGTTTGGACGCATCGCCGTGCTTCAATTTCACGGCGCGCCCGATTTGGCTCACGCCTGGGTCAACACGCCCTTGGCGAAGTTTGAACAGTACATGAGCTACCTGGCCGTCAATGGCTACAAAGTGATTGCGATGCGCGACCTTGCAAAGTACGTCGACCCGGCCGTTGCGCCTCGAGCTCCGGAGTTCGTCATCACCGATCGCAAACGTCAGCTTGCGGCGAAAGAGTCCATCGAGAATTTTCGCAAGCCCGAGAATGATGTGGAACTACGAGCGTGGCTGGAGAACATGGTTTGGCATCATCGATACACGAATGCCGACGTCCGCGCGGCGACGGGACTGTCGCGCGACGAGATCGCTGCGACGTTAAAGCGATTTGACATTCAAGCCGAGACGCGTCCAACTCGAGATTCCAAGGCGCCTCTGTTGGTGTTGCCTTATCCGGGAGGCCGACATCCTCGCACCGGATTCCTCGACGGCGCGATTCGGCCTCAACGCGACACCAAAATCAGCGTGTTCGCGCCTTGGAACGATCGCGACTACTTTGTGCTCGACATCCCCGAAGCCATTCGTCGAAACGACGAGAAGACGCATGGCTTGCTCTATCTGGCTCACACTCACGTCGACACAATGTGGACAAAACAGAAGGTGGACTTGGCTCAGCTCGAGTGGAAGCGAAACAAGGGCGGCGAGCTAACCATGGAGCGGCGGCTCCCCAACGGCGTTGTGTTCGGAACGAAAGTCGTGCCGAGCCGCAAAGCGCTGCGGATGGAAATGTGGCTCGAGAACGGTTCGAAAGAAGACCTCAGCAACCTGCGAGTGCAAAACTGCATCATGCTCAAAGGCGCGCCCGAATTCGCCTACGCCGAGCGAGAAAACCTTGTCGTCTCCGAACCCTATATCGCAAGACGTTCTATTGGCGGTAACCGGTGGATCATCACCGCCTGGACGCCCAACCAGAGCACCTGGTTCAACCCGCCCTGCCCTTGCATGCACAGCGACGGCAAGTTCCCAGATTGCAAGGCCGGCGAAAGCCATCGACTGAAGGGATGGTTTTCTTTCTACGAGGGCGATGATATCGACGCCGAAATCAAACGCATCGACTCAACCGGCTGGCACCGATAGTTGCGACGCGGTAGCTCGTCGATGACGGCCTTGCCTGCGGCGGCGGGTGAAACGAGTTGGGCAGCCAAGCTCACCATCTATTTCCCGATCGGGCGGCGGCCAGGACCGGCTTGTTTGCCTTGTCCGATGTCGGCTCGAATGATCGCGGCGAATTGCTCGAGGCGTTTGACAACATCGAGATGCTTGTCGGCCACGTTGGTTGTTTCGCCGATATCATCGTGAAGATTGAAGAGCGACAGTTCGATCGATTTCCGCTGCCCCTTGCCGGGAATGCCGCCCTTTCCGCGAATGGGTGAATTGTACGTCTGAGGGTACATCAGTTTCCATTTGCCGCTGCGAAGCGCGATGAGTCGGTTGCCGCCGTCGTAATGGTAGAAGACTTCGTGCGGGGATTTGGCGCCCGGTTCGGCAAGCATCAGTTTGGAAATGTCCGCACCGTCGATCTTCACAGACGGTAGAGACGCGTCGGCGAAGCGAGCGAACGTGGGGAGCAGGTCGATGGCGCCTGCGACCTCGCGGCAAACGCGGCCAGCCGGAATCTTGCCCGGCCAGCGCATTAAACATGGCACTCGAAATCCGCCTTCAAAATTCGTTCCCTTTCCCTCGCGCAGCGGTTTCGCCGATCCCGCGTGGTCGCCATACGACAACCAGGGTCCGTTGTCCGACGTGAAGACAATGCACGTGTTCTCATCGATGTCGTTCTCCTTCAACGACGTGATGATCTGGCCCACGCCCCAATCGATTTCGCTAATCACATCGCCAAACAGGCCTCGCTTCGTCTTCCCCTTATACTTTTCGGAAACGAAGAGCGGCACGTGCGGCTGTGGGCTGGGAAGATACAGAAAGAACGGTTCGTCCTTGTGCTCGCCGATAAACTTGACCGCCCGGTCGAACAAACGCGTCGTCAAATGCACCTGGTCTTTCGGGAGCACTTTCGGGTTGATGATCTCCAAGCCTTCGTAGAGCGGCAGATGAGGCCAACGCTTGATGCGTTGCTCCATAGGAAGATGTCGCACGCCCGGATGAAACGGCCACATGTCATTCGAGTACGGAATCCCGAAGTACTCGTCAAAGCCCTGACTTGGCGGCAAGAACTTTGGCTTGTGTCCGAGATGCCATTTCCCGAAACAGGCAGTCGCATATCCTTTCGGCTTGAGCACTTCTGCGATTGTCATTTCATCTGGATTCAATCCCGTTTGCGACTTGGGGCCAAAGTTACCGCCAATGCCGACTCGAGTTGGAATGCAGCCAGTCAACAAGGCAGCTCGCGACGGCGTACAGAATGATCGCGCTGCGTAGAAGTCCGTGAACTTGATTCCCTCCTCCGCCATGCGGTCGAGATGGGGAGTCCGATAGCCTTTGGCGCCAAACGGCCCGATGTCCGCGTAGCCCATGTCGTCACAAAAGATGACGATGAAATTCGGTCGTCCCGAATCATTCTTGGCGCGCTCGTTGGCCAAGCCGGCCGTGCCGACGAGTGCGAAGAAGCAAAACAACGACAACGCGATGGAGATTTGAATCGTTTTCGTCATGGCGTGATTCCAGTTGAGTGTGTCTCGGTTGCTTCACGGACTCGTCGCAACGCTGCAAATCATGACAGGGAGTATGGAGTCAATACTTGCTCATCGTTATAGATGAAATCGGCGCCGCCGGTTGCGAAATTGGCCACGTCGGCGACAGTCGCTTGCCCTTCGGGCGAATCTAAAATCGCCTCCATCGCCTCGCGAGATTCTGCGTACAGGCCGACAATCATATAGTAAGGCGGCTTTTCGCCCGGCGTTGCCGATTGGCACTTGCCGATCGTCCAACCCTTGAGCCCCTGCATCGTTCGCGCAAGCGGTATGTGCGTTTCGTGGTAGTACCGATCGAACTCGGCCGGATCGGCCGGATGATGGTAGAGCACCGTTAGGCGAATCATTGTCGCTCCATTGGATGAAAGTCTTCGAGTCGCGAGGCTGTTGAGCTTGGCTCGCCGCTGGGGCGGTTATTCTACCGTCTGTCCGGGCTCGCGTGCGGAGCGCACTTTGAGAACGCGGAAAACTCGTCATCTCGCTCATCGTTTTGTGCGGCAAGCCGAACGGAAAACGCACGCAAGAATTGTGACAAAAGTGGCGAACCAATCCACGCCGAGTTCGTCTTATCTCTAGACGAGCGAAGGACGCGTGGTCCATCGCTTGGCGAAATCAAATCAACAGGAGATTCCCATGTCATCGTTTATGTGGAGCCAACTAGGCGAAAGAGAATCCGCCGCCCGCTCAACCGAGCGACTAGATAGTTCGCTGCTCGCGAGTTCGCGATTGACGTGACACGGGATCACTCCCAGCCTGTCAAAGGGCCCGGTGTCGCGAGCGGCATCGGGTCTTTTTTGTGCGCTACGAGCGACCATATCAATATCTTGCGGATGGGCCAGTGCTCAGCGGAGTCTCATACGCTCTGCCGGCCGGGTGCGACCCCCGGATCCGCGACTTGAGTTTGCTATCCGACCAGGTACGCAAATCGGAAAAGCGGTCGCGTTGAGAGCGCGGCGATTTTGTGGGTTCGACCCCCACCTTGGTCACTCATCTCGCTAAACACCAAACCCATTTGTTGCTCAGTTTCTTTTGTTGCTTCAAGGGCCGGCATGCCGTTGGGGGCGACTGACCCTTGCAAGGTCGGTGTGATGGGTTCGACTCCCATGCGGTCCACTTACGGAAGGTATCCGAATGGTAAGGAAGCTGGTTGCTAACCAGTCGCCCCAATGGGGTTGGTTGGGTTCGAATCCCCCACCTTCCGCTCTCACGGCTCGATGGTGAAACGGAAATCATCTCTCGCTTCTACCGAGAAGTTCCGGGTTCGAATCCTGGTCGAGCTGCTCAGTCGAAACATGTCGAGACGGATACGTTTCCGCTTCGGAACCCTCCGGGGCAACGCGCATTTCGGCCTCGTTCAGTGAATCAGATTCGCAGCTAACACGAAGCCAACACAAACCAGACCTAACGAGCTTGCTCGTTAGGTGAATCAGATTCACAGCTAGCCGACGTGCCGTAGGAAACTAACTCGGCCGCGCGGCACCCATTCGGCGACGTAAATATTGCCGGCTTCATCAAAGCAAGCATCGTGAGGGTGAATGAACTTGCCTTCCCGCCAACGCTGAGGATTACCTCGCATGGCAAAGTTATTGGCTAAGACCTCTTTGCGCCACTCTGGATCGTCGCCCAGCTGAGCGATCACGCGATTGCCTCGCCCGAGTATTGTCAACCGAGCGTGCAGGTCCGAGACGATCATCTGTTCGCCACGAATGTCGATGTCCGCCGGGAACAGCAAGTTGTCGACGAAACTCAGGTGCTTGCCGTCGGCGCTAAAATATTGAAGCCTCGCGTTGGCTCGATCCGCGACAACGAGCGAAGGTTCGCGACCCGGTCGATCGTCCCACCAGAGACCGTGCGGCGTTGACAGCTGTCCGGGCCCAGATCCGATCCCGCCAAAATGGCGGACAACTTTCGCGTCTCGATCGTACTGAATCACATAGTGCGAACCGTATCCGTCTCCGACATAGAAACCGCCATCCGGAGCGAACGCAATGTTCGTGGGACTGAATTTGCGGCCCTTTCCGTATTTGCCTGGTTGCTTGAGAACAAACGGCCGGGCGCCCTTGTAGGGATCGATTTTCGGCGCGGTCTGCTTCCACACGGTTTCGCCCTTGAGCGTCGTCTTGGAGATGTAGCCCTTGTTGTCACAGAGATAGAGAAACTGTTCTTTGTCTTCTTGCCGAACGTCGATGCCATGTCCGCCGCCGTGATACTCTTTGCCAAACGAACGGACAAACTTGCCCTTCGAATCGAAAACGACAATCGCGTCGACTGGCTCCGCCGTCTTGGTGCGATGCTTGATGTAGATCAGCCCCTCGGCGTCAACGGCCACGCCATGAGTCTCGCTCCACCAAAGATGTTTTGGCAACTTGAAACAATCGTGGGTGACCTCGTAACGCGAACCCTCCGGCCCAATCACCGCGCGCTTCGAACCCGCTTTGTCCGTCGCTCCCAAGATAGCGGGAGCATAACAACTCGAGACCGCCAGGCCGCCGGTCGTCGCCAAGAACTGTCGTCGCGATCGCGAGTCTGACTTCTTCATCGTTGAATCCTCATTCGAAACTTGCTCGCAAAAACCCCGCATCGCACGACGAGCCATTTTTTGCAATAGCGCCAACCGGCGTAGCGAACCAGCGTCACTGAAAACGTAACAGGCCTGCACCCGACATGCATTTCCTCGTTCGGCATTCTAGCGGTTAGCCAGCGACAACGCGAAGTCGCCGCAAAACTCTGTCCTAACCTATGGCCCGTGCCGCCGCGGCGAACCTTTCACTGAACTGCGACGTCATTTCTATAGCCATGAAAACGAAAATCACACTAACCACGAAACTCGCTAGAACGGTCGCCGGCGAAGACCTTGTTCAAGGCGACTTCGTAGCCACTATGATGGAACGGGTCGATGTGCCATCGTACGTGTGGAACAACAGCGGATACGAATTGTCTCCACACGAATTGGTAAGCCTGCAACTCACACCCGAGAACGCGGGTCAACCGCTTAAGGTGTTCGCGATCTGCCTGCCGTTCGTCTACGTCAAGACCGCCCATGGCGGCACAATGACGATTGACACTCGTACCATGCGGCTCGTCAGGCTCGGTCGCCAATGCGCCAAGGTTGTCTGGAAACAGCTCCGTCCCAAACGCAAACGGCGCAAGAAGGCAAAGGCGAAATAGAAAGCGCAAGTTCAATGCGAGCCAGATGGATCGGACTCGCGTTTTTTCGCGATCGAAATCTTCGCCTCAAAGAATCTCAGACATCTCGCCTCGACTGTCCGCGAACGATTCGACGGGCACTCCGAGCCGGTCGAGCATGCTGACGTAGAGATTCGCCAGCGGAGTCCCCGCGCCAAATCGGAGATACTGTCCGTGCTTGATGCCTAACTTTCGCCCTCCCGCAAGGATCAGCGGGTAGTTCGTGTTCTGGTGAGTTCGACTGTTGCTGCTTCCGTACAACACCATGGTTCGGTCCAGCAGAGTCCCATCCGCCTCGTCGGTCTCAGCGAGTCGTTTGAGAAAATAGGCCAGTTGCTCCGCGAGGAACTGATCGAACCGACCAAGTTTTTCGCGACCGCCCTTCTTGCCGGCGCCGTGAGCGAGACCGTGCCAGTTTCCGGCCAGCCCGATGCTTGCCGGAAACGCATTGGCAATGGTCGTGGCGCCAGCGACTTGGCCGATCATGTAAGTCGCCAGGCGCGTTGTATTGGTTTGAAATGCGAGGAACATCAGATCGTACATCGCTCGCAGATACTCTTTCGGCGCCATGGGGTCGGCGGCCAAATCGACCGAGGCCGGGTCCACATCCGCCTTGGGCACGTCGAGCCACTTTTGCGACTGCTCGACTCGCTTCTCGACTCCTCTCACCGAGGCCAGATAGTCGTCTAGTTTCTGCTGGTCGCGTTTTCCGAGATTGGCTCGAAGGCTTCGCGAGTGTTCGAGCACCAAATCGAGCATGCTTGCCGAATTCTCAAGTCGCAGGCGGCTAGCCCGAGCCGAGCCGCCCTCTTCCTTTCCAAACAGCCGACTAAAAATCTGTCGCGGGCTGGCCAAGGCGGGAATCGGTCGCCCATCCTTGGAGAAGGACAAAGTCGTCGACCGAGTCGGCTCGCCAACACCGCCATCGCTCGAGAGCGTCAGTGAATCGTAACGGGTTTCTTTGCCAATATATTGAGCCGCGAATTGATCGAGCGAAATCGAATTCGTGAACTGGCTGCCCGCGAGGCTCGAGCCTGTGAGAAATGTGTCGCCGGTGTCGTGCCCGCCCAGTTTGCGGCCCAGCGGATGCGAGAGACCGCCTAACACCGTGAACTGATCTCGCAAAGACTCCAATGGCCGAAGCGGTTCGGTGATTTCGTAGTCCCGCCCTTCGCCCTTGGGAAACCAACCCCACTGACGATCGTCATCACTATCCTTTGGCATCGCGACGCCGAATGGAAAGAACACACAGCACATCCGATGAGGCAGTCTCGGCGTATCTGACGTCTCGGCGCTGAACGCGCGACTGGGCAGCATGCTATCGAGCAGAGGCAAAGCTAATGCCGTACCGGTGCCCTTGAGGTACGTTCTTCTGTCAAGATGCCAAGACTTGCTGGGCATGGGCTCAATCCCTTCGCGTAATCCGCGTCAAGGTTATTCACTTGGTTCGAAATGGTTCGCTCTGCACGATGGCGATCAACAATTTACGCAGACGATAATCGTCGTCCTCAAATTGCGCCGACAGCGTATCTATCGTCTCACGATCGCCAAGATCTAAAGTGCGACCAAGGCCATATGTTAGCAGACGCTTGACTAAAGATCGTACAAACTGCCGCCGGTGACCGCCGAGCAAGACTTGCTTGAGCCCGTCGAGACCGTCAGCTTGAGTTCCGTCGGGCAGAGTGGCCGAGGCGTCGAGCGCGATGTTCTCGCGTTTCTTCGAAGTGCCCTTTTTCTTTGATTTCCGCCGCGCCGACGTCGACTTTAGTTCGGTTCTCCAACGCCCCACCGCATCATAGTTTTCGAGCGTGATGCCCCAAGGATCGATTCGGCGATGGCAATCGTTGCAAGCAGGCTTCTGGCGATGCATTTCAAGTTGCCGCTTGAGAGGCAGGCCAGCCAAGTCGGCCTGTTCCGGATCGAGCTCCGGGGCGTCCGGCGGAGGGGGCGCGGGCGGATCATCAAGCAACCGGTCCAACAACCAAACCGCTCGCTTGATCGGATGGGAATCCTCGCCGTTTGAATTCGCCAAGAGAAAACTCCCCTGGGCCAACAAGCCGCCGCGATGATCGCCCGGCTGCAACGCAAACCGCTCGAATGCCGACCCTCTTGGGCCAGTCAAACCATAATGCTCGGCGAGCGGCCGATTAAGTATTGTGAAGTCGGCGTCGAGCAGTTTGAGACAGCTAAGATTCTTGTCCAAGATCTCTGCAAAAAACAACCGAGTCTCTGTTCGCATGTCCGACTTCAAATTGTCATCGAAGCCGGGATGGTATTCCGGGTTCACCGCGATGCGATCCAAGGCAGCCAAGTCGAACCATTGATGTGTAAAATGATGAACGAATTGACGCGACCTGGGATCCGCAAGCATCCGCTCCACTTCCTCGGCAAGCACGTCGTCGCGTTTCAACTTGCCGGACACGGCCAACGCGAACAGCCGTTCGTCAGGCATCGAGCTCCAAAGGAAATAGGAAAGTCGGCTAGCCAGCTCGTGTGCCGATAGCGGTTGCCGAGTTTGCGTCTTCTTACCAGGACCTTCATCGCGCGACGGCTCAACGAGGTATAGAAACTCAGGCGAAACAAGCGCAAACGACAGAACCTCGAGCATCGTCTCGGGAAGCGATTCATATTTGGGACGGAGCCGCTGATAGAGCACCATCATCACATCGATGTCCGACTCGCTCACAGGGCGGCGGTACGCGCGGGAAAGAAACCGCCTCAGTACTTCAGCGACGTATTCCTGTTCTTCTTCGCGTGACTGTGGGTTATCAGATCGAAAGAGTATTCGCTTGTGGCTCTCTGGCGGCCAGTCGGCAATGACGGGACCCTCGAATTCAACCGACTCAATGACTATCACCGATTCTTCTGTTTGCGGAGCCTCGGAATCGGCTTGCCCGCTCGACTTCTGATCTCTCGAGCTTTCCGAAATCAGCTTGCCGTCACTGCCCTTTTGCTTGAGTTTCTTCGGTTTCTTTTTCTTTTGCTTCTTGGGCCTATCCTTTTCGAGGCCGTAGTAGATCGTAATTTGCAAACCCGGGAATTTTGGGTTCTTGCCCGGCAAAGGGAAGTCCTCAATTCGAGCCAGAAACTCGTATGTTTGCGGCGCCTCTTCGCGCACCTTGACGTCGACGACGGCAACCTCTTTCTCCGGCGCTTTCACGTCAGCTCGCAAGCCCATGGTGATGCGCATACGAGGATTCGGCGCGCCGTCGGACGTCACTGCGCTAGCGCGAACTCGAATCCTGACTTGCCCTTCGCGCGGAAATTCATTCATGCGAACGAGAAAGCGATCGCCAATTTGCAAGCGACTCGAAACATCGCCTTTCACTCGACGCACCTTCTCGCTTTTGACAGCGCGATGGGTGAAGACTTCGGGTTTCGGGCCGGTCACGATCGCCTGCCGAAGGCCTTTGCGAGCCGTCTCGAGGTACAGCTCAAGCTGCAGCGGTGAGATACCGAGAGTAGCTCCGTTGTTTTGGAATCCGTCCTTCGAACTCGACTCCGGCGGCAAGTTCGACGCGTAGTCGAGGTCGACACCCAGCAAGTCGCGCATCGTGTTCGCATATTCGTACCGAGTCAAACGGCGCAAAACCGCTCGCCCACCGCTGGCTCGCTTCACCTCTTCGGCGCGTCGCAATTCCGTGGAAAGCCAATCGACCATCGCGCGGCGCTCCGCATCGTTGAGCGACGGCTCATCCTCTGGAGGCATTTCGCCCAAGTTCAACTTATTGAGTATGTCGTGCCAAGATTCGGCATCGGATCCATCAACCAAGTCGGCATCGAGCGTGTCGATTCGCAAGTCGCCCGATTGTTTCTTGGGCCCGTGGCAAGCAAAACACCTCCGCTTCAGCACAGGCAAGACATCCCCGCGAAAGCTCTGATTAGGATCCTTCGCGGCAACGAACGAACTCGCATTTAGCACGCTCAATAGAGTCACAGCCATGACAACGTGAACGGGGCGCGGCAAGCGAAAAGCGAGCACCATCGAGAATTCCTACCGGGGAGTGGTTTGTCGAACAGGAGTGCCCTAGTCGGCTCAAACGCTGTTTTGACGACCGTGGGATGTTCGGTTGAGCGAGCTCGGTTCCATGGTAGCCAAATAGTAAAGTCAAACAAGTTTGAGCATCGTCGCTTTTCCGGCAAAACCTCACATTGGCGGGTGCCCATGCAGCGACGCTTTTGGCTAAGATGTCCGTTTCCGATCCAAACATTCTCGCCTACCTTATTGTGCATCCATGAGGACGAACATGCCTCGACTAGCTCAGACCACTCTCTCCGTGGCCGTATTGGTTTCGCTTTCCTTTGGCGACGCTCTGCGGTCGAAAGCCGAGGAACCGTCGCGACAGCTGCAGCGAGCGGCTCGACATATTAACGAGTCGGCGTTACGCAGCCACATCCGATTCCTTGCCGACGATTTACTCGAAGGTCGCGGACCGGGATCGCGCGGAGACGCGTTGGCTCAAAAGTACATCGCGGCGAAATTCGAATCACTGGGACTCAAGCCTGCTTCGCCGACGGGAGGCTACTTGCAGCCGTTCCCGCTGATCGGAGTGAACACCGACGACCCGCCGACGCTCAAATTCGAGAACGGCGGGAAGTCGCTTGTGCTTAAACGCGATGACGATTTTGTGATGACGAGCGGCAAGACGGATAAGGAATCTGGATTCGAAGACGCTGAGATCGTTTTCGTTGGTTACGGCATGGTCGCTCCCGAGTACGACTGGAATGACTTCAAGGATGTCGACGTCAAAGGCAAAGTGCTTCTGATCATGAACAACGATCCGTCGAGCGATCCCGAGTTGTTTGAAGGGAACCGTCGACTCTATTACGGGCGCTGGGACTACAAGTACGAGATGGCGGCGAAGCAAGGTGCGGCCGGCGCGATCATCATTCACACCACGCCATCGGCAGGCTATCCGTATCAAGTCGTGCAAACGGGATGGAACGGCGTTCAATTCGAGTTGGCTGATCGCGAAGGACCTCGCACCGAAATGAACGGTTGGGTAACGGGCGAGGCAGCGAAACAACTCGTCGCACTCTCGGGCCACGACTTGGACGAGTTGCGAGCGCAGGCGGAGAAGCGAGAGTTTCGCCCTGTCTCGCTGGGCACCAAGTTCTCTCTCAAGCTCAAGTGTGATGTGCAGACTAACGAAACTGCCAACGTGATGGGTTGGCTTGAGGGCGGTGATCGCGAGCTCAAGAAAGAGTCGATCATCTACATGGCTCATCACGACCACATCGGCTTGGCGACGGCGCGTGACGAGAGCGGCGACAACATTTACAACGGCGCGGTCGACAATGCATCGGGCGTCGCTTCGTTGTTGGCGGTGGCCCAAGCGTGTGCCGCCATGAAGACTCCGCCCAAGCGGTCGATCTTATTCGTCGCTGTCGGCGCGGAAGAGCAAGGCTTGTTGGGTTCGGAATACCTGGCAGCTCATCCGCCAGTGCATGCGGGCTACTTGGGCGCCGTTCTCAACATCGACGGACTTGGAATTCTCGGCCCGACGAAAGACCTCAACGTGATCGGCTTGGGGAAATCATCGATGGATGACTACGTAGGCGGGATCGCGAAATGGCAAGAACGAGCCGTCGTGCCGGACCAATTTCCCGACCGCGGATATTACTACCGATCCGATCAATTCAGTTTGGCCAAAATCGGCGTGCCTGGCGTCTACCTTCACGCCGGTATTCACGTTCGCGGCAAGCCCGACGGTTGGGGAAAAGAGAAACGCGAAGAGTGGGTCCAAACCAAGTACCACCAAACCAGCGATGAGTACAGCGACGAGTGGGATCTTCGCGGCGCCGTGGAAGATGTCCGATTGCTGTTCTACGCCGGACTCCAAGCAGCCGACGCGAAGTCGCTTCCAACGTGGACCAAAGGCGACGAATTCGAGGCGGCTCGCAAAGCGGCTCTGGAATCGCGGTAGATACGTCGCAACCTGCACTGGCGAGCCAGTGGCGCCCAAAATCGTTATCAGCGGTGTATGGCGGGCCAAGAAAGGCGTTTCGATTCGAGCTCGAACAGCCTAAGCTATAGGTATGCCCGCCGCGTCTGAGCCAAGTATCAGTCGCCCGTCGTCACTCCACTGCCGGAAACGTCATCAATGTCATTGATCCATGTCGACCGTCGCTCGTTCCTAAAAGCGGCGGGCGTTTGTGTTGCGCTGCCGACGCTCGAATCGTTGCGACAGGTTTCGTCGTCGGGGCGAGCGAACGCAGCCCTTCGCGACAGTTCGCCTCGGCGAATGGTTTGCATTGGCAACGAGTTCGGAATGTTCTCCGGCGAGTTTTGGCCGAAGACTCCCGGCGCCAATTACGAGTCGACGGCGCTGCTGAAACCACTTGAGCCTCATCGCAAACACTACACCCTCTTCTCGCATCTCGACCACGGACTCAGTGGCGGCCACTTCGCCGTCCACACATTCTTGACGGGCGTCAAATCGAGTGACGCTCGAGGCGCACCGGATGGCGGTATGAGTCTTGATCAGCGAGCGGCTGAGTTCGTTGACTCGCGGACTCGGTTCCCCTCGCTCACCGTTGGCTCCGAAAGCGGACTGCACGGCGGCTGCCAGATGTGCTGGACTCGAACCGGAACTCGCATTCCTCCCATTGGCGGCCCGCGTGAGTTGTTCCGCGCTCTTTTTGTTGAAGATGACGCGGACGCCAAACGACTCGCTGAAGATCGAATTCGATTGCAGAGTTCGATACTCGATGCCGTGCTCGGCGACGCCAAGTCACTCAAACGAAAACTCAACGCTGCCGACGGCGACAAACTGGATGAATATTTTTCATCGATCCGCGACGTCGAATCGAAGCTTTCGCTCGACCGCCAGTGGCAAAGCGTCGCCAAACCGAAAGCCTCGATGGACGAGCCGGTCAACCTCGGCTTGGCGAAAGATCTGCCTAAGATCTACGACCTCATCGCGCTGGCTCTGCAAACCGACTCAACCCGCGTCGCGACGCTCGAAGTCGGCGGCAGCTTTGTCGCTCGCGATCTTGGCATTCGCAAGGGCTATCACGCGCTTTCGCATCATGGACATTTGCCGGAGAATTTAGAACTGCTCGTGCAAATTGAGCTCTATCAAGTCGAACAGTTCGCGAGATTTCTTGAGAAGCTGCGTTCCATCCGTCAGCCGCAAAGCGACGCGACACTGCTCGACTCATCGATGGTCCTCTTCGGCAGCGGAATGGGTAACGGAAATGCACACACCAATTTCGATTTGCCCGTCGTGCTTGCCGGCGGAGGATTCCGGCACGGCGAATTCAAACAGTTTCCGTCAGCAAAACGACGACGCGTCCCGCTCTCCAATCTGTACGTTTCGATGTTGCAACAGTTTGGAGTCGAAACGGATCGTTTTAGCGTGAGTACGGGAACGTTGACGGGCTTGGAAACGGCGTGACAGATGAATCGACACGACGCCAACCAGTTCTCTGTATCCCCCGCACGCTTCGTTGCCCTGGTTGCGATCGGAGCATTCATCGCGGCGGCAAGTCTGACATGCTCGGCAATCGCTGAGGACCAACCGTTCGCAAAAAGTCTCAAGCCGTTTTTGGCGAAATACTGCGTCGGATGTCACGGAGCGAAAAAGCCAAAGAGTGAACGACGCTTCGATAACCTCACGGGTGAGATCGCCAACGATGACGATCTCGTCGATTTGCAGGACATGCTCGACCAACTGACGCTCTCCGAGATGCCGCCGGTCGATTCGAAACAGCCGTCGAGTGAAGCGCGAAGCAAGGCGGTCAGTTGGCTCACGGCAAGAATCGCCAAGCATCATCAAGCTCGCAAACCGACGTTGACGCCGCCAACGCTTCGTCGATTGAATTCGCGCGAGTACCGCAATACGGTACGCGATCTGTTTCGTCTCAACATGACGATGTTTGATCCGACGACGAAGTTTCCGCGTGATCAAACGTCCAAGCACCTCGACAACAACGGCGGAGCGCTCGTCACTTCGGGCTACCTGCTCGCTCAGTATTTGGATGCGGCCGATCAAGTTGTCAACCGCGCGATAAAACCGTTGAAGAAGCCGGCCGTCCAGACATGGACGTTTCGCGATGGATTTCGCCAGCAACCAGAAATCGATCAAGTTCATCGGCGGACAAACCTCTTTGAGCACATGACGCTGTACGACGTGATCGGAGCGGATAAGCACGAAGGTGCCTATGGACCGATCCTTGCTTTCAAGGAAGGCGTGCCTTTTGACGGCTTCTACGAAATTCGGCTCAAAGCGGAAGCGTTGAATCGAATCAATCCGTACGACCCCAAGTTCCTGGGACTCGATCCAAACGAGCCGTTGCGACTGGGTGTCGTCGCGGGCGATTATCTCGTCGGCCCGCTGCATAAGCCGCAACCAATCGAGCCGTTGCTGGCGGAAGTCGATTTGGCGGACGAGGCCAAGTGGTACACGCTTCGCGTTTGGCTCGACGCAGGCTACACCCCTCGGTTCGTTTTTCGAAACGGACTGATGGACGCGCGGAATCTGTGGTCGAAGCTCTTGAGGCGTTACCCGAAACAGTTTCCCAAACGAAAACGGCCGGGAATTGTCGAGGCGAGATTCAATGCGATTAAGTATGGCAAGTTGCCTCAGATTCATATTCACGAAATCGAGATCAAGGGGCCCTTCTTCGAACAGTGGCCAACGCCAAGTCAGCAAGTGATTCTGGGCGACGACAGCGAGCAGATTCTCGAGTCGGGTGAAATCAGCGAGCAACAGATTCGCGCCAGGCTGACCTCAATCGCAACCGCTGCCTATCGCCAACCGGCCGACCTCGACGATATCGAACGCGTTCTCGCTGTTGTGAAGCAGAGAAGGCTGTCAGGCCGCAGTTCCTTGGATGCGTTTTCAGACGGGCTGAAGACGGTTCTTTGCGCGCCAAAGTTTCTCTTTCTCGAACAGGCCGAGAGCAATCGCCTGACGTCGACTGCGCTGGCGTCGCGACTGTCGTATTTCCTCTGGTCATCGAAGCCGGATCAGCAGCTCTTGAAGCTCGCATCACAAGGCGAACTGAACAAACCGGACGTGTTGCGCAAGCAAGTCGAGCGAATGCTCAACGACGAGAAGTCCGATGCGTTCGTCGATGGATTTCTCGATGCGTGGCTAACCATGAGAGATCTCGGGAGCAGCCCTCCCGACCGCGGGCAGTTTCGCGACTATTACCACTACGATCTCGGACCGTCCATGCGTCAGGAAACTCGACTGTTCACGCGTCATTTGATCGAAGAGAACTTGAGCGTTCTCAATTTTCTCGATTCCAATTTCACGTTTGCCGACAAACGTTTGGCTCGCCTTTACGGAATCAAGCCGCCCAAGAGCGATGGCTTCCAGCGAGTTTCACTGAACGATAGACGGCGCGGCGGACTGCTTGGTCAAGCCAGTGTGCTGACCGTCACCGCCAATGGCATCGACACGTCACCTGTCCACCGAGGCGTGTGGGTGCTCGAGAACATTTTGGGCTCGCCGCCCTCGCCTCCGCCACCGGATGTCGAGCCGCTTGATCCCGACATTCGCGGCACCAAGTCGATTCGCGAACAATTAAAGAAGCACCGCAGCTCGGCCGTGTGCAATGACTGCCATCGTAAAATCGATCCGCCAGGCTTCGCCCTCGAAAGCTTCGATCCGATCGGGCGATGGCGAGACAACTATCGACGCGGAGTGAAAGTCGATGCGTCGGGGATACTCCCGAATGGCATGTCGTTCAAAGACATTGAAGGGTTGAAGAACATTCTCGTTCAGCAAAAGGACCAATTTGCTCGCGCACTCACCGGCAAGATGCTCAGCTACGCTGTCGGTCGTGGGCAAGATCTCGCCGATCGACCTCACATTGATCGCGTCCTCAATGCGATTTCAAAAAGCGACTACGGCTTTCACGAACTGATAACACAAGTTGTACTCAGTGAGCCTTTCCGATCGCGTTAAGAGGTGGCCGTATCGAGCCCATCGTTTAACCCGTTGCCGGAGGCGAGGTCCGTTCGTTGCCGCAGGCGCGGCCGACCAACAGAGTCTATCGCGAGAGATCACGCCGCCGAACTAGCGACATCTCGCCTTATTTGCAGCTAAACGCGCATCCGCACGCCGGCAACTCTTGCCCAGACGTTCTTTCCGGACACGCCAAATACCGAAGCTTCGTCGACACAGGCGTTTTCACGCGTCTGATCCACGCGATAGAGGGGCATTCGCGTGGACGCAGCTCCGGATTACGACTAAAATAAGTCACTGGCCGCGCGCGCGGCTTCCCACCTGACCTCACGTCAAAACACCCCGCCACAACCCGATCCCCACACGACGATATGACCAATCGTGATATCAATCGTTTGCAACGTCCAGCAGCTTGGACGTCTCTCACAGCTTTGTCGGTCTTGCTCGTCTCGTTTGGCGGACTAGCGTCTCCAGCTCGGGGCACCGATCAAGTCAGCTTTGTAAACGACATCGAACCGATCCTGACGAAAGCCGGTTGCAACGGCGGAGTCTGCCATGCGAAGGCTGGAGGTCAAAACGGATTTCAATTGTCGGTGCTCGGCTTTGAACCCAAAGAGGACTACGAGCACTTGGTGCTCGAGGCTCGAGGGCGCCGCATTTTCCCAAGCGACCCAGCGCGCAGCCTGTTGCTCAGAAAGGCCGCGGGCCAAGCGCCTCACGGCGGGGGAGTTCGAGTCGCTGCGGATTCAGAAGAGTACGCGATGCTTCGCCGCTGGATCGATCAAGGGATGCCGTATTCGAGCAAAGACGACGCGAAACTCGTATCGCTTACCGTCGAGCCGTCGCGCGGATTAGTTCAGCCGCGAGCCCAACAGCAACTCAAGACGACCGCCCACTATTCGGACGGCAGCACACGTAACGTGACTGACTTGACGTTGTACGAATGCAATGACTCGGGGATGGCCGAGGTTACCGATTCCGGCCTGATAACGGCTTACGATGTTCCGGGAAATGTTGCGGTCATGGTTCGCTACCAAGGATTGGTTGCGGTCTACAGCGCTTCGATTCCGCTTGGCGCCAACGTAGCGAAGTTGCCCGAGTCTCGAAACTTTATCGACGAATTGGTCTTCGGCAAGTTGAAAGAACTTGGCATTCCGCCATCGCCTGTCTGTAACGACGAAGTCTTCCTGCGACGCGTGTCGCTTGATATCGGCGGACGACTGCCGACAGAGGAAGAGACGGCGGCGTTTCTGGCAAGCGAAGACCCAAACAAACGCGACAAAGCCATTGCTGCTCTGCTAAGCAGCCCGGACTACGCTGACTACTTCGCCAATAAGTGGACAGCGCTGCTTAAGAACCGCAGAGACGATGCCAGCGACATCACGTCGAACTTTGCCTTTCATGCTTGGATTCGCGACAGCCTGCTCGCCAATACGCCATACGATCAATTGGTCCGTGAGCTGTTGGCGGCGACGGGTACCGTGATCGCCAATCCGGCAGTGGCCTGGTACAAGCGAGTGAAGGAGCCGAAGCAACAGATCGAGGACGTCGCCCAGTTGTTCCTCGGCGTGCGAATGCAGTGCGCACAGTGCCACCACCATCCGTTCGAGAGATGGAGTCAGGACGACTACTACGGGCTGGCTGCCTTCTTCAGTCAAGTTGGCCGCAAACCGACCGACACGCGCGGCGAGGATTTGATCTTCCACAAGCGGGGACTCGCGGGCGCCAAGAATGTCAAGACAGGACTCACCGTTAAACCGATCGCACTGGGAGACGAAGTAGGCGAGATCAGCCCCGCCCAGGATCCTCGATTGCGACTCGCGAATTGGATGGGTGGAAAACAGAATCCATTCTTCGCCAAGGCTCTCGTGAATCGTTACTGGAAGCATTTCTTCAAACGCGGACTCATCGAACCCGAAGATGACATTCGAGACACGAACCCGCCAACGAACCCCGAACTGCTTGCCGCACTCGAGGATCACTTCATTCAATCTGGATTCGATCTCAAGGAACTCGTTCGAACGATAACCAGCTCAAACGCCTATCAGCTGAGCGCACAGCCTAACGAGCACAATCTGGCGGACACGCAGAACTATTCGCGATACTATCCCAAACGGCTCCAAGCCGAAGTGATGCTCGACGCGATTGATCGCCTGACCGGTTCGACTACGTCGTTCGCGAATCTGCCGCCGGGGACTCGTGCGGTAACGCTGCCCGACAACAGCTACAACAAATCGTCGCCATTCCTTCGCGTATTCGGGCGACCGGAGAGCGCCAGTGTTTGCGAATGTGAAAGAGTGCAATCGGCAAGTCTTGCTCAAAGTCTGCACTTGATCAACGCGGCCGACATCAAGACCAAGCTTCGCGGCGCGAGTGGCCGAGCCGCCAGGCTGGCCAAGGACAAGCGGCCGAACGAGCAAAAAGTCACCGAGCTTTACGTCGCCGCCTTCTCTCGAAATCCGCGACCTGACGAACTGAAGACAGCCCTCGACTACCTGGTGGAAATTCCACTGAAGGCCGATGGCAAGCCGATGTCGAAAACGCAAGCCGAACGCGAAAACTTCGAGGATCTTGTTTGGGCGTTAATCAATACGAAAGAGTTTCTCTTTAACCATTGACCCGATATCGACAGCGAACACGAACGACTGTGGCTGGTCGCCGTAGCCACGTCATACGCCTCGACGCACACCAAAACCTGCTAGTGAATCCATGATCAACCGTACGATAGCGACTCTGCTCATTCTGCTCTGCCTGGCCTCCGCCGCATCGGCCCAGTCGGTATGCCTTCCGGCGCCGCGGCTTTTGGCGACCATGCCGATGGGCGGTCAAGTTGGCACGGAATTCGAAGTCACGATTCGAGGACAAACCATCGAGAACCTGGAAGGGCTGATGTTCTCGACGCCAGCAATCTCGGCGAAGCCCAAGATGGGATCAGGCGGCAAGCCGGAAGCGAACAAGTTTATCGTGACGATTAAAGCCGATTGCCCGCCTGGCATTCATGAAGCACGCGTGGTGTCGCGGCTGGGCGTCTCATCGTCGCGCGTTTTCAGCGTGGGTGACTTGAGTGAGGTGCAGGAAACGAAAGCGAGCACCACGGTGGCGACGGCGATGCCGCTTGAAGTCAATTCGGTTTGCAACGCGACGGCCTCAGCGAGGGCAGTGAATCACTATTCGTTCCAAGCCGCCAAAGGGCAGAGGATTATCGTCGATTGCGCTGCAAAGGGAATCGACTCGAAGATGAACCCGGTCGTGATCGTGGCGGACGCCGAGGGCCGTGACTTGAAGGTGGAACGTCGCGGAGGCGCGATTGACTTTACGGCGCCGGAAAATAGTAGCTATGTCATCAAGGTGCACGAACTCACGTTCAAGGGCGGCGCCGATTACTTCTATCGTCTCGCCGTCCGACAGGTTGCGTCAGATGCTCCGGTAACTCGACAACCGAGTACGCGATCGGTCAGCTCATTCTCTTGGCCGCCGAGCGGCCTCGCTGCTGTCGCGGCGGCATCGGAAGCAGAGCCGAACAACGAGCACGCGGAAGCTCAAAAGATCACGTTGCCGTGTGACATCGCGGGCAGCTTTTATCCCGCGGCGGACGTCGATACGTTTGAATTCACGGCAAAGAAAGGCGAGGTCTGGTGGGTTGAGGTTGCTTCGGCAAGACTTGGTCGACCGACAGATCCGTCGATCATTGTGCAACGAGTTGATGGCGAAGGAGCGAATGAAAAACTGACGGATGTCGCTGAGCTCTCCGATATCGCCAGCCCGGTCAAACGATCGAGCAACGGATACTCCTACGATGGGCCGCCCTACAACGCCGGCTCGCCCGACATACTTGGCAAGATTGAAATCAAGGACGACGGCGTCTACCGACTGCAAGTCTCCGACCTGTTCGGAGGAACTCGCAACGAGCCGCGTAACAAATATCGTTTGGTCATTCGCAAGGCGGCACCCGACTTCGCGGTCGTCGCATGGGCGCTGCATATGGGATTGCGAAACGGCGACCGGAACGCGCTTTCAAAACCGATCTCGCTTCGTGGCGGCTCGACGATGGCCTTGGAAGTCGTCGCCGTCAGACGAGATGGCTTCAATGGTGAAATCGAGCTGGCCATGGACAATCTTCCGCCCGGCGTTACCGCGACCGGCCTGAAAATTCCCGCTGGCAAATCGCGAGGCACGATGTTGTTGACTGCCGAACAAGACGCGCCGCGAGGGTTGACCATCTCGAAGTTCGTGGGGCGAGCTGAAATCGACGGTAAGCCAGTGGTTCACGACTGCCATGTGGCGTCGATGGCCTGGCCGGTCGCCAACGCTTGGTCCGAAATACCTGCGCCGAGGTTGCTCGCCAGCCTGCCGGTGTCGGTCGGTCAGTCAGAATTTGCAGCGATTACGATCGCTGCAAAGGGACCGAAGACATGGGAGGCGACGGCCGGCGAGACATTGAAAATTCCGTTGGCCCACATTCGTCGCGGTGATTTTTCGGGTGCCACGATCGGCCTCAGCACGCTCGGTGCCGGATTCACGGGAGTGCCCAAGTTCGAGCTGAACGTTGCCGAGGACAAATCGGAAGTCGTCCTCGATTTGGCCAAACTCAAAACGCCCCCCGGCGAATATGTGATCGCTTTCTATGGCAGCGCCGTGGCAAAGTACCGATACAATCCCAAGGGAGTGATCGACGCCGATGTGGCGCACCAACAGGCCCAGCAAGAAGCGGCTAAAATCGAACAAGAAATCAAGCGGCTGACGGCGGAAGCCAATTCCGCGTCCGCCGACCAAAAAGCGGCAGCTCAACTCGCACTAAAGACGGCGATGACCAAAAAGGCGACGGCGGCAACGGCAGTGACCGCAGCGGCCAACAAGCTTGCCGCGGCAAAGCGACAAGCCCAACCTAAGGACATCGTCGACATCATCGTCGCGGAACCCATTGCCATTCGCATCAAACCTGCGGAGAAGAAATGAGCGATCAAAGGCAAACCGATTCACAAAACCTATGCCGCGGCCCGATGAACTTCGGACCGGGAAGTCGCCGAAGCTTTATGCGGATGGGACTAGCCGGTATGGCCAGCCTCAGCTTGCCTGGCGTACTTCGCCTCCAAGCTGCGACTCGACAACTGAACGAAGGCGGGACAAGCTCGTCGCGAGAAAAGACCGCCGTGATCATGGTCTGGAAGCCCGGCGGTTGCTCCCATATCGACACCTACGACCCCAAGCCGCTGGCGGCGAGCGAATATCGCGGACCGTTCAGCACGATCCAAACCAAGGTCGCTGGCATGCAGTTCTCGGAATTGCTGCCTAAACAGGCCAGCATCGCCGACAAGTTCACGATTCTTCGCAGCATGTATCAAGGCGCGGGCGGACACCCGGCCGG
The DNA here is from genome assembly GCA_964567745.1 of uncultured Pirellulaceae bacterium. GTDB lineage: Bacteria > Planctomycetota > Planctomycetia > Pirellulales > Pirellulaceae > CAZMNY01. The sequence goes on from CAZMNY010000003.1 coordinate 43,293, forward strand.
CTCGATGCAAATGTTCTCCGGCGATTCGGATACTCGCGACAAACCAAAGCCAAAATTGCCGGACTGGATGGCTGTCACGAATTACTTGCGCTCGAAGGAAGGGTCTCGCGAAAACCCGCTTCCAACGTACGTCGGCGTGAGCCCTCCTACGTCTTACAACGGTCCCGCCTATTTGGGCGACGCCTACGCTCCGTTTTCCGTCACCGGCGATCCGAACTCACCCAAGTTCGTCGTCCCCAATATTGGACTCACCGACCAAGCCGAAGTGAAACGGCTCTCGCGCCGCTCAAGCCTCCGTCAAAATCTCGACACGCTCGAGAGGGCGTTTGACAAACAAGGGGAACTCGCGGCGCTCGACGAATTCGAAACGCAAGCGATGACGTTGCTCACCAACCCTCGCACCAAAGATGCGTTTGATTTGACGAAAGAGGACAATCGAACTCGCGATCGTTACGGGCGAAACACCTGGGGACAACAACTCTTGCTCGCTCGGCGCCTTGTGGAAGCTGGAGTCGAGGTGCTGACGAGCAGTCTCCGTGGTCCGCTCTGTGGTCGCGTTAACAACTGGGACGATCACGCGGTCAATCATCACGTGTTCGACGCCTTGCGGTTTCGCGCCGCCGCTTACGATCAAGCCGTGACGGCTTTGATAGAAGACATCTACGACCGAGGACTCGACAAACGCGTGCTCGTCGTCGTCACGGGCGAGTTCGGCAGAACGCCAAAGATTTCGTATCAGCCGAGCACCGGTGCAGGGAACGCCAGTGCGCCCGCCGGCACCAAACAACCTGGCCGCGACCACTGGCCGCGAGCGTTCTCGAACCTCTGGGCGGGAGGCGGTCTTGAAACCGGACGTTTCATCGGAGCGACCGACAAGCGAGGCGAGGACTCGGTCGAGCGTCGTTGCGCGCCGAATGACTTTCTGGCGACGATCTATCAACACCTCGGAATCGACTCGTCGCGAGTCATGATCGAAGACTTTAACGGACGGCCGACATTGATCGTCAACGGTGGAAAACCGATTCCCGAATTGACGAGCTAGCGCGGCGAAGTCGCGGAGGTCGAGAGACAATAACAGTCGCGCGGTCGCCGGCTCGTGTTGAACCTGGTCCCGTTGGCGGCGATAGTTAATGATCGTGAACAATCTCTTTTCAAACATTTCGTGCGACGCGGCCGAGGAATTGGTCGCGCAACTGGCTGGCAATCGCCACGTTCGCATTGAGCGACTTGTCTCGTCAGGACATGCCAGTCCGCCCGATTTCTGGTACGACCAGGCGGAGCGGGAATGGGTCGTTGTCCTGCAAGGCGAAGCCCGCCTGGAGTTTCAAGAAGACGGCTCCACGCCTAATCGAATCGTCGAAATGAAGCCCGGCGACTGGGTCAATATTCCGCCTCGCCGAAAACACCGAGTAGAATGGACATTGCCGAATCAATCGACGGTTTGGCTGGCCGTCTTCTTCAGCGGCGATCCGGCCAACGATGATTGACGCGTCCCGGCGTTGTGCGCAAGTCGTCGAAGCGAGTTGTTCTACTAGAGTTACCTCAGGTGAACGTGGATTGAGAATGAGTGCTTTGCGGGAAGAATTCGAGCGGCAGCAGTTGTCCAATGGCTATCAGTTGGTCAACGGTGTTGCGATGCATGATGAAAACGGGGCGCAGTTTCAGATTCCACACGATGTACTCAAGAAGCACGTCGTCGTCGGATATTTCGTCGAATTGAGGATCGACTCGACTCGATTCTCAGCCCATCCCGACGCGCCGAACAACTGCACCTGCCCGCATTGCAACGAGAAAGCGACGAAACCTATCTTGAGTCACGATCACCCGGCATCGCTGCTGCCGTTGCCCGAGCAAAACGTACCCTCGCGAGGTTGGGGGGAGGATTTTTGGGCTCAGGTGATGGAACGAGACGGTGATTACTGTGCGGGCGCCATCGACAATCCGCTCTATGAGTCAAGACTGCATGGCCTCGACGAGGGCGACCGGCTCCTTTTTCATTCGGATCACATCCTCGCCGTCCACAGCGTCCACCGCCGTGAAACGGTGCTCAAACTCGATCCGAACGAATTGAAACAGCTCGCGCAGTGGCTCGCGTCTCAGGACTAACTTCTGAGTCCGATTTTTGGCTCCCTCTATCATTGCGACGGTCAGCAAGTAAGCTCGGACATGCGCATAGTCTTTCTTCCGCGCGTTCTTGCCGTTGATCGGAGGCTACCGAAATGCACGTCTCACTGCGAGCGATAGGCTGTTGCGCCGTTACGCTCTTGTTCTCACAGTTCGCTGTGGCTCAAAACAAGTACCCAGCCGTCGCCGAAATCGTCAAGCAGTATGACGCGGACAAGAGCGGCGACCTGACGCTGAAAGAAATGGCCAAGAGTCGATATGCGAGGCAGTTTCTCAGGTGGGACGCAAACAACGATGGCAAAGTAACTTCGAAAGAGATCGTTGCGTTTCGAAAGCGATTCGGCATCGCTGCCGACGGATCGATGCTGGAGTCGAAGCAACCTGCTTTCACCATCCCCAATGCGGCGGACCTGACTCGAATCGACCGCAACCGCCGACCCTCACGGCGCGACATGGCGAATTCGGCCTATGTGCTGGCGACGAAACCGCACGCAGTCGACGGCGCCGCGTATATCGTTTTGACGGATCACAGCGAGCGAGGTTACCTCGAATCGCTCAAGAGTCTTGCAGCCGCGCGGAGCGGTGAGATGATTCGAGTTGAGGATCTTGCTCGGATCCATGAAAAGCCGAAGGCGTTCACTGAGTTGCAAAAGACTCTGCGCGACAAGAAGGCAAAGTACGTTGCCATAGCGCCGAGAATGGATTCGTACCGCGAGAACATGTTGCTGTCGATGTGGGAGCTGTTGTCGACGCTTGACGACGATCCTCAACTCGATGCCCTACCAGGGCTTCTCTTGGCCTCAAACGAAAAATCACTAGCCAACCTGATTCGGCAGTCGATCGAATTCAAGTCGATCGCGGCGAACGAAATCAAACCGTTCGCAATTAGCCAAGTGCAACGTGCTTCAGAAACACGATCGCTGCAAAAGGCGGGAGTCGTCCGCAAGCATTTTGCCGATTCGGGATTGAAGACGCCGATCGTGGCAATATACGGTGCGCAAGCATCAAAAGCGCCTCGCCTCCCGGGTAAAGATGTTTGGAATTTGGAGGTTGAGGGCAATCGGCAATTCGTAAAGGAATTCTCAGCCCCAATCCTCAAGACGCTTGAGGACTCGAACTTGATCGTGATGCACGGTCATGGGATTCCCGGCATGTCGTGCAGCGTCGATGTGGACGGGCTCCCGGCCGACCTGACCGGAAAGATTTTGCTTACCGGCTCGTGCTTTTCGGCTTCGCCGTCCGTTTCCGACTTGCCAAAGATGCGGCAAGCGCCTGGCAATTACAAAGTCGAGCAACGTGACGCCTTTGCGATTCGCGCAATCGACAATGGCGCCGTCGTCGCATTCGGACACCAACGATTGAGCTCAGGATTTCCTCACTTGTACCCGGTGCTCGATTCCTGGACGAAAGGGCGTACCGTTGGCCAGGCGTACCAAGAATTGCTGAACGGCTTGATCGACTTGCAGCAGACGACGAAGGGCAAGTTCATCATTAGCGCCGAACAAAAGACAAGCAGACGCATTCCACAAAACCTGCTGTTGTACGTCATCATTGGCGACCCCGCGCTGCAGCCGTTCGAGAATCTTCCACAGCACAAATAGTCGGATACGGCAACGTTCGGCGTTAACAGCCCAGCGTAACGGCCGTCCTCTCATGAGCGAATCAGAATTGAATTCGGAAGCAGAGTCGCCAGTTCCCGCTACGCGCGAGACTCTCCATCAAGCCGGTCGGCTGCTGCGTTCTTGTTGGGCCCCACTGGCTCTCACGGACATCGTTTATAAAGTCTTGGCGTTCGTCGTGTTGACGCCAATACTTGCGATGGCTTTTCGCCTGTTCGTCGAATTGTCTGGCCGTCCTGCGCTGGCCGATCAAGACATCATGTATTTCTTCCTGAGCCCTATGGGTTGGCTCTGTTTTGTTGTCGTCGGCGGACTTTGGCTGGCAATTCTCGCCCTCGAGCAGGCCGCGCTATTCCATGTGTTGCGACAGCGAACATCGCGGAGCCGTCAAGGCGCGGTCGATTCGATCAAGTTTGCACTGGCTCAGTTCAGTCCTGTGATCCGACTAACGGCGCGGCTTTCGTGCTACACGCTAATCGCAGCGGTGCCGTTCTTGGCTTTGGCGGGCGCAGTCTATTTGTCGCTGCTAAATGAGTTCGACATCAACTATTACTTGGCTGAGCGTCCTCCGGAGTTTCTCTGGGCGGTCACTTGCGGCGTGTTGATCGTGATCGCGATGGCTTGCACGCTGTTGAGCCTGTTTGCACGTTGGATGTACGCGTTTCCGCTCGTGATTTTTGAAGGCTTGAGCACGTCTGAGTCGTTGCGGGAATGCCGCGTGCTCAGTCAAGGGCATCGAGTGCGACTGATCGTCTGGCTCGCAGGTTGGGCGTTTGCGATGTCTGCGCTATCGACGCTTGTAACGGGTGCGATCGGAGTCGGCGCGCGGTGGGCGGTTCCAGCCGCCGCGTCGTCATTGCCCTGGCTGCTACTGGCGATTGGAACGGCAGTCATCCTCTGGACACTCACCGGTGTGGGTCTCAACCTACTGACATCAACATCGTTCGCCGTGTTGTTGTTCACCCTCTACGGCGCCCTCGGCAGGCTTGGCTCGGAGTCGGAACCGGCCGACCTGCCAGTCAACGCTCCCCTGCTCAACTTAACTTGGAAGCGATTGCTTATCGGCGGAACGGCAGGCGCCCTGTTGTCGCTGGCTGTCGGTGCCGTCTTGCTTCAAACCACGCCGGTGAAGGACTCAACCGAAGTTACGGCCCACCGAGGCGCATCGACTCTTGCTCCAGAAAACTCATTGGCATCGGCGCGAGCGGCGATCGAAGTTGGCGCGGATTGGGTCGAGATCGATGTGCAGGAAACGGCCGATGGCCACGTTGTCGTTTATCACGATGCCGATTTCAAGCGACTTGCCGGAAACGAACTGAAGATCTGGGACGCGACGCTAAGCGACCTCGCCGACATCGACATCGGCTCGTCGTTCGACCCCGAGTTCAAGGATGAGCGTGTGCCAACGTTCGAGCAAATACTACAAACATGTAAAGGAAAAGCGGGAGTCGCGATCGAGTTGAAATATTATGGCCACGAAGTTGAACTAGAAAAACGAGTCATCGAGATCATCGAGAAGCATGACATGGAATCCGATGTGGTCATCATGTCGCTCAAGCGAGAGGCGGTCGAAAAGGTTAAGAAAATGAACCCAAAGTTGCGAGTCGGGCAATTGGCAGCGGCGGCAATTGGTTCGCTTCAACGCGTCGACGCTGACTTTCTAGCCATAAACGCGTCAATGGCTTCGCGGGATTTTATTCAGAAGACTCAAGCCGGTGGGCGCGAAGTTCATGTCTGGACGGTCAACGATGCCGTCACAATGTCGATGATGATCGGCCGGGGCGTGGACAACTTGATCACCGACAATCCCGCGTTGGCTCGCAAAGTGCTCGAACACCGCGCCGAGCTAGGCGTCACCGAACGCGCTCTACTTGGGATCGCCGAATTGCTGGGCGTGCAGCTACAAATCGCAAGTCAGTAGAGCCAGCTCGATTCTCGACATCTTTGCGCAAAACATCCGTGGCTGGGGCATCCTGCCGCAGTGACGTTTTTTTGGCAAGGCAGTGCCTGGAAACGCTGAAAGCTCCAGCGACGGGTGTTGCGCGTTCTTTGCCGACCAGCCTCGAAGTCGATAAGCTAAGGACACGGACTCGCGGTTGCCTCGACCGGCGCCCATACGCGCTGAATTGCACCTCTGATCGACACCGGCTGACATTCCTACTGCGAGCCAACCGGAACAAACTCGAAGGAGGTCTAGGATGTTGAGTTCGCGCCGGACGGTGCTGTTGATTTGTGCGTCATCGTTTCTCTTATCCGCGATTTGCGGCGACCGCGCATGGGCGCAATTTGCATCGGGCGGTGGTCGTCCGTTTGTGACCGGGTTGATCCCGGTCGTTGACTCTCGAGGTCGAGCCGTTGGCGGCGTCTCGATCGACTCGGCGGGCGCGTTAAAGCTCGCCAGCAAATCAGACTCCGCTGCATTTCGAGCCGTGCGTGAACGAGCCCTCGCCCCGACGCCTCGAAGTCTCAGCCAAGTCAGCAACACACGGCGGGTTTCCTTGCGCGACCTCGATCGTTCGCTAGGCGAGCTCCGCAAGCAGGCAAATCCAATCCCACAGGAAATGCTGCTGCTCGGCGGACTCACTCGAATCGAATACGTCGTGGTCGATGTCAAACGCAAGGACATCGTTCTTTGCGGACGTGGCGAGGGATGGCGAGTCGACAAGAGTGGATCGGTTGTCGGCGAGAAAACGGGCGAGCCGATAATTCGACTCGAAGATCTGATCACGGCGCTTCGGTTAGCGGCGGACGGAGCCGAAACGGCGTCGTGCTCGATCGACCCCACAAAAGAGGGCTCGCAGCGACTGCAGAAGCTGCTCGCCAACCCGCGTTTGCGGCTCACAGAAAGCGTCAAGAAGCGAATGGAGAAATCGCTCGGCCCACAGACGATTACAATTCGGGGTGTTGCCTCGACATCGCGGTTGGCCCATCTGATGCTCGCCGCCGACTATCAGATGAAACGCCTGGCGATGCAATTGGACCCGACCGCGCCGTCGGAGCCGGCCAGCTATTTGCAAATGTTGAAGGACGCGGGAAGCCGGCCGCTCAACGCCGCGCCGCGATGGTGGATCTCGCCGGCCTACGATTCGATTGAACACAGCACGGACCGAACGACTTGGAGGATTAGCGGACCTGCGATCAAGGTGCAATACGAGGACGGGTTCGTTCGCGCAGACGGATCGATCATCGATTCCGGCGGCAAGAATGCAATCGCGGCAAAGTGGTCCGAGCAGTTCAACCAGCAGATCCCTCAGCTATCGGCGCATTATCCGATCTTCGCCGACTTGCGCAACTGCGTCGATCTTTCCGTTGTCGCCGCTTTGCTCTGGAGCGAGCGGCTCGTCGCAATGGGGGATTGCGAATTCCCAACACTGCTCGACGACGCCAGCGTTCGGCCCTCATCCTACGCGGTGCCGAAAACGGTGGCGTCCCAGGCCAGTCTGCTCCGCAGTGGGCGCGACGTGATTGTCGCGGTATCGGGCGGCGTGGAAATCGATGGCTGGAAGGTTGTCGAGAATCCGACGCACGCCCAGTCGCTCGATCGCGACTCAAGACGTATCTTAAACAGAGCCGGCGACGCCTGGGTTTGGGACTGAGCACCGCTTAATTCGCCCGAGGATAAACGAGGCCCGATCGGCGATTACTCGATGTGTCCTCTTTCCGATTGTGCCGGCAATGAAACTGCTTGTCCGCGAGATTTCCTATTACCAATTGCCACTAGCGACGCGATTCCCCTTTCAATATGGGATTGCCAGCATGACCGATGCGCCGCAGATATTCTTGCGAGCGGTTTGTGAATTCGACGGCGCCGAAGCGATAGGCGTGAGCGCCGACTTGCTGCCGCCAAAGTGGTTTACCAAGAATCCGCAAACAACGTTTGAAGAAGACGATCTTCCACAGATGTTGCGAGTCATCTCGCAGGCCGGCAAGCTGGCAAGTGAAGTTGGCGAGGCGAAGAGTTTCTTTCAATGGTGGCGCGAAGTCTACGAGGCTCAGTCGGAATGGGCCGAGCGAAACAAAGTCGCGCCTTTGCTCGCTGGATTCGGAGCTAGCCTTGTCGAACGCGCGGTGCTTGACGCATTTTGTCGCCGAGTTGAACAGCCGATGCATCGAGTTCTTCGCGAGAATCAACTGGGCATTCGCCTTGGCGAGATTCGTAACGAGCTCGGTGGTGTTGAACCACGCGACATATTGCCCGAGACGCCTTGTTCGAGCGTTGCGCTTCGACATACCGTCGGCATGGGCGACCCTCTAACCGATGACGAGATCCAACCCGAGGATCGAATCGATGACGGCCTGCCCCACTCGCTTCAAGATAACATCCGGTCGTACGGGCTAAAGTTCTTTAAGATCAAGCTGCGCGGCAACGTTAAAGCTGATCGCGAAAGACTGACCCGTCTTGCGGAAATTATTCAGAGCGAGGTTGGTGCCGATGCCCGCATTACCGTCGATGCCAATGAGAACTATCGCGACATTGGTTCGTTCCGCGAACACTGGCAACAGCATCAGGCGGACCCCGTCGTTGGAAATTTTCTCGACCGATCACTGCTGATGGTGGAGCAGCCGATTCATCGAGATCACGCACTGCTCGAAAGCGTTGGCAATGAACTCTCGCAATGGACCACGGCACCGCCGATCATTATCGATGAATCTGATGGCGAGTTGTCGAGTGCTCCAACCGCACTTCGATTGGGCTACGCCGGCGTTAGCCACAAGAACTGCAAGGGCATCATGAAGGGACTCGCCAATGCTGGATCGGTCGCGTTGGCTAAGCAATCGGGGCGCGACGCGTTGCTCTCCGGAGAAGACCTGGCCAACTTTGGCCCAGTCGCCTTGCTTCAAGACCTGGCGATGGTCGCGGCATTGGGCGTCACCCACGTCGAACGAAATGGGCACCACTATTTCGCCGGCCTCAGCAGCTTGTCATCCGCGGAACAACAACGCATGCTCGACCATCACGGCGACGTGTTCGCTCGAACCGACCGAGGCTTTGTCGCGCTCGCTCCGCGAGAGGGTCGCCTCGCGCTGGAAAGTATCAACGCCGCACCATTTGGCGCGGCCCAATTGCCCGCGCTCGATGAATTTGAAACTTGGCGGCTCGAGTAGCGTGTAGAAGCTTTGGCGTTTGATTCGTCGCAGCAGCTACCCAAGTCGCTCGTACTGATTCGTGTTAGCTAGTAGATACCCGGCCGCAATTCACTCGTCAGAAAGCTCAACACGTCCGCGCAACCGTTCGTAAGTGGCTCGCTGTTTGACACTCAGTGCATCGTGAACCTCACGCCAAAAACGGTGATACGACAGTCGGCGGGCGTCGCCCTTCAGCTCCCCTAACACGGCGGGCACATCGAGCAACCCCGACTCGCAAACCTCAACCGAACGCTTGATCCCCATTCGCCAGCAAAGCCCGTCGACGATCTGCCGAACTCTCTTTGAAGTCGCCCTGCGTCCCACGTAACGCAACCGCGCGACCACGAAAACGCCGATCATAGGCCGACTCGCAAGCAGCACAAATCCGACGAGCCACGCCATGGCAATCGATCCAATGGCCGGTTGCATCCACTGTGAAAAGCGAGTTCGCAATTTAAACGCTTAGTAGCGCACCTGGCGATTCACGCTTTCGAGGCTCAGCACCGTCGCAGACCGCTCGGCGCTGTCGCCGCCAGTTTCCGCGACGACATCGGATTTCGAGACCTCTGATCCGAAACGGCGACCAGATTCGGCGTACCATGGCCTCCGCCAATGGCGGACAGACCCGGATCGTCGACGGCCGATCCATCGAACGAGTGGACGCCTGCGTCTCGATTCGCCGAATGTGATGCGACGTTAGCGATTAGCGAATTCAGAAGGCAAAACGTAACGGCAGGCGATACGACCATGGCGAGCAGCCCAGCGCAACCAACAAGATACCTCGACTTTTCCGAACGCAAGAGCAAGGCATTCACAAGTGCGAACAGACACGCGATCACAGCGACCTGCCAGACCGAGTGCAGCAGCGTCCAGCCAATTCGATCAACCAGTTGAATGCTCAACATGATTCCAGCTCCTTCTTGGCGGTCGAACCCGCGGTTCGATCACCGGCCATGGGCCGATCGTTGGATTTCGAGGAAGACAGTGCTTGCATGACGAGGCTCTTGGGCGAGCCGTCATACACTTTTTGAATCAACTGCGGCAGCATTCGCTTCTGTGTTCGCCGTTGTGTGTTGGCGGCGCGAAAGACTTGCGGCCTCACCGAATCATCTCGCTTGACGAGCCCTTTTTCGAACATCACGGAGAGCATTTTGACGGTGGTTGAACTCCCCGTCTCCTTCGACTCGGACATCCGGTTATGGATCTCACGCACGGGGCTTGGCCCGAGTTCCCAAAGCGTTCGAAGGATCTGCAACTCGACGTCCGTCGGTTGCGATGACACGTGTCGCGGCATTTGTTTAATCTCTTTGTCTCGTCAATCAGTCGTAGCTCATCGAGCCCACACATTTGGCGAACGAATTCGCCAACTGGAGGCTATGTTAGCGAATGAATTCTCTAAAGGCGTGCAGACGGGCGTGACCGGTGAGCGGAGCCGTCGTAAGGAGGTCGTGATCCGCTGCAGCTCGCGCCGTCGGTTGCTCCCGACTCCGGATTGGACGACCTAGCCGTCAGATCTGCGCGGCTGCGGCTTGTTTTTTGCTACGGACAACGACCAGCCGATTGCATCGGGACCTTGGATCATCGAAACTATCGTTCCCCTCCTGAGTATCCCCCATTGGCTGGATTACAACATGAATGAGAAAGTTGCGGCGAAACCGTGGTATACGCGCATCGGCCCGGGTCTGATCACCGCTTGCGTCGTCATCGGACCAGGCAGCATTCTCACTAGCTCCAAAGTTGGCGCGAATGACGAATACAGCATGCTCTGGGTCGTGCTTATCTCGGTGCTCTTCATGATGATCTACATGACCTTGGGTGCGAAGCTTGGGGCCGTCGCCAATTCGGCGCCCTGCGATCTAGTTCGCGAAAAATCGGGCAAGCCTTTGGCCATTGCTCTTGGACTCTGCGTCTTCTTTATCTCGTCTGCGTTTCAGTCTGGAAACAACATCGGAGTCGCCGCCGCTTTTCGGGCTTTCAACGACTCGTCGGTGATCATCGTAGGGCTTGTGATCGGCTTCAATGCGATCGCCATTTCGTTTCTCTTCCTGTTCAAAAATCTTTACCAGGTCATCGAACGATTGATGATGGCTTTCGTTGCCCTGATGCTGATTAGCTTCGCGGTCAACCTTGTCCGACTGCAACCGGATCCGGTCGCCATGGCCAAGGGTTTTGTGCCGTCGGCAGGCGATCTCGACATTGCGGTATTGGGATTGATTGGGACCACGTTTGTGATCACTGCGGCCTTTTACCAAGCGTATTTGGTGAGGCAAAAAGGATGGGGTGCCAAGGAACTGACATCGGGACTCGTCGATGCTCGCATCGGCTCGGTGATCATGGCCCTGATCACAGTCATGTTGATGTCGACAGCCGCCGCGGGCCTATACACGGGAGAAGAGGTTTCGCTTAATAGCCCCGTCGATGTCGCAGAAGGATTGGAGCCGACGTTTGGCTCGAGCGGCAAGATTATCTTCTGTCTCGGACTCTTTAGCGCGGCGTACTCGTCGTTCCTTATCAACTCGATGATCGGCGGTTTCATGGCGGCCGATGGATTGGGACTCGGAAGTAAGCCAACCGACATCTGGCCTCGAGTCATGACGACCGTTGTGCTGCTAACCGGAATGTCTGTCGCGATCGCCGTTGAGCTTCTAAATTTCGACCGCACGCCGACAATCATTGCGGCCCAGGCCGTCACCGTGGTTGGCTCGCCGCTGGTTGCGGGCATCCTGTTTTGGCTGACGAGCCGACGCGACATTATGGGCGACAACGTCAACGGCCCCGTCGTCAAATTCATCGCCTGCGTCGGTTTGATCCTGCTCCTGGCAATGGCCGGCAAAACCGCTTTCATCACGCTCCCTGATAAAGTCAAGAAGTATCGCGAGTCATTACAAAAGCCGCTCGTGTCCGCCGAGCTGCCAGGCGCAGACTTGAATCGCTCGAAAACGCAAGGCGCTGAAACGAAGTAGGAGAGTCGGTCATGCTGAGCGACGCGCAGGCGAGCCAGTTCCGAGAACAAGGAAGCCTCACCGTTTCCGCTCTCTTTACGCCAGCCGAGATGGATGAGGCCATTACGGATGTCGAGATTTGGGGTCGCGAGGTTCTAGACCAGCTGCAGCCTGAAGAACGAGCCTGGTATGTCGATGGGCGAGGCAAGTCAGCTCAGCTGCGAAAGATTGACAACCCGGTGTTTTACCGTCCGGTGTTTCGCGCATTGGCTAGCCAGCAGGCGTTAGTCGACAAGGTGGAGCAGTTAATCGGGAAAGGGGTGACGGCTTTTTTCAGCCAAGTGTTTATGAAGCCGCCGAGAATTGGCGGACCCAAACCGATTCACCAGGACAATTTCTATTTCGGACCAAGCGATGAGAACGCAATGCTGACCGTCTGGATCGCGCTGGATGAAGCGACGACGGAAAACGGATGCCTGCACTACGGAGCCGGCAGCCATCTCGTTGGCGTCATCGAGCATACGGCGCCCGACGGCGAGCCATTCAACTTGCAGGCGCCTCCTGAAATGGTCGAACGATTTCCAATGAAACCCGCGCCAGTGCCGAAGGGCGGCGCTTCGTTTCATCACGGGAATACTCTGCATCAATCGGCGGAGAATCGAAGTTCGCATTCACGACGAGCTGTGGCGGTTCACTATTGCCAATACGAAAACAAGCTCATTCGTCCGGCACTTCCATTCGATGAATCCTTTTATGTTCGTATTAGCTAATAGGGTCTTCCAACCGTGCAATCAAAGCTCGACGATTACCTGACGCGGTCGGTCAACGACGGCCCTTGGCTCACGTCCTACACTTTGCCCCGACTGCGGGAACTGTCGGACGACGTCGATTTCGTGCTCCCCATCTGCTCGTTCTCGACTCCATTCGCCCGCTGCACCGAGTTGGGCGACTTGACACTCCCGCCGCTCTATCACGAAGCGATGGATGACAAGCTAAAGGAACAGCTCGTCGAGCGGATTTTTGAGTGTTTTCCCGAGCACGGTTCACCCGCCAAGAATCGAGAACGGCTGCGCGTTGTCGAACTGCCGCGTGAAACGCCACCCGCGGCTGACAAGGCCAAAGGTCGCGTTGTCGCCTTCAGCGTCGACACGGCTGTCGAAGAGCACGGGCCGCACTTGCCGTTGGCGACCGACACGATCCAAAGCTACGGCGTGCTCAATCAGTTGATTGGCGAGGGTGGCATCGAACAGCTCGAACTGTTTCGACCGGTCGACTACGGACAGCTGACTTGGGGGCTGCCATTCGGATTTAGCATCGACACGACGACCGACTTATTGACAAAGTACGTCGCCGGTTTTGCAAAAGCGCTTGTCGATTGGAAGCAGCCGAAGGCGCTTTACGTCGTCGATGTGCACGGCTCGATTACTCATCGTCAGGCCATTGTTTCAGGTCTCGAACAATTGACCGACGTCGGCTGGGCGTTTCGCTGGCTTCACGAGCCACTGGCCGAATTCGCCTCGGCTCGAGGAGATCAGCACGCGGGCGGAGTCGAAACGGCGTGCGTCGAACACATCAGCGACAAATTGCTCGACCCAACCTGGTGGCCAGGACGCCTCGAAGAAATCGCGAAGGGACAGATGTCCTTTGAGACCGCCGTTGAACTGACGAGCAATCTCGAAGGATTTAAGTCTTTCGTAGATGAACGAGCGCTGAACGGAATCATCGGCGATATCCGCAACTACAACGACTTGGACGCCAAGCTGATGTTTGATCGCATGACCTCGCTGGCCCGCATCGATGTCCAGCGGCTTTTGCGAGACGACCCCGCAGCGACCAAGGAAGCGGGACAGTCACTCTGGTAACGGCGACGTCGTAACAGCAACGTCGTAACGGCCGTCAGATTCCCTCGATATATTCGCAATAGGTCAGCTTTCAACTCAAATCAAACGACGTTCTGAGAACACGTGATGGAGACATAGACGAGTGGGTAACAGGACGCCGCCCTTGGTCCGAAAGATGGCCGTAGCCGACTTGGCGTTGGCCATCGAGCTGAGTCTTTCGGAGGGTTGGAACCAGACGTCGAACGACTGGGCGCGAGTTCTCAATTACGAGCCTGACGGTTGCTTTGTCGCTGAGATCGACGGCGCCTTGGCGGGCACCGTGACGACGACGCGCTACGGCGACCAACTCGCCTGGATCGGCATGATGCTCGTCCGTTCAAACTTTCGCCGACGGGGCGTCGGTATTGCTTTAATGGAGCGAGCCCTGGGGTTTCTAAAGGACCACAGCGTGAAATGCGTCAAGCTCGATGCGACGCCGCTCGGCGAGCCCCTCTACGCTCGGCTTGGCTTCCAACGAGAGTGGAGTTTTCATCGCTGGGAACGGCCGAGTAAAGATAGTCCGATATTGTCCGCGCCCGATATCGAGTTTTCTCTGACCGAACCAATTCATCAAATCGACCAAGTTGCCTTCGGCGTCGATCGAAGCGATTGGCTTTCGCTCTTGGCCAGCGAGTCGTCAACTTCTTCCGAGGGCGATAGTTTTGCGATGATTCGCGATGGCCGTCGAGCGGTCTATCTAGGGCCGGTTGTGGCGACGTCGCCGGCGAGCGCGCGCCGGCTGATCGATACGCTAACGGCTCGCTGCGATGGCCCCGTGTTTTGGGATGTTCCCGGGACGAACACTGCGGCAATAGAAATTGCCAAGTCGCTCGATTTTCGACCCGTTCGCGATCTAACTCGCATGTGGCTTGGCGACGAGCTCGTATCGCCAGAAGTCGGGCTGCAATTCGCCTTGGCTGGACCGGCCGTGGGATAAGCCGAAGCGAGTAGGCTACGGCTAGTCGTCCGACTTGTCGTCTTTCTTCTTGGACGAACTCTTCGGATGACGTCCAGACTCGGCGAGCGCTTGCCTTAAGATGAATTCGATCTGACCGTTTGCGCTGCGCAGCTCGTCATCGGCCCAGCGCCGAACGGCGTCGAGCAATTTCGGGTCGATACGAAGTAGAAATGAGCTGCGTTTCGCCACCTGAGCCTCGCCGGATGAGCGATGAATCAAGGCGGACGGCTCGCAATCTTTCGATGCGAGCCGACCTGTTTTGCGGGTCGCGTCCTACCCGACGCGTTGGCAAAATCCGCCTAGTAGAGACTTCCCGTGTTGATCACCGGCTGAGTGTGCCGGTCGCTGCAAAGTACGACGAGCAGATTCGAAACCATCGTCGCTCGCCGCTCTTCGTCCAATTCAACGATCTCATCTTTCGCCAGTCGATCAAGGGCCATTTGGACCATGCCCACGGCACCGTCGACAATTTGAGTTCGAGCGGCGACCACAGCGGTCGCTTGCTGGCGCTGCAACATCGCGGCGGCGATCTCTTGAGCGTAAGCCAAGTGGCTGAGACGCGCTTCGATCACTTCCACACCCGCCTTGTCGAGACGTTCCTGAATGTCGTTTCGAAGGTGGTCACAGATTTCAGGCGTGTTGCCTCGCAGCGAGACGTCGTCATCGTGACTGTCGTAGGGATGTCGGCTCGCCAGATTACGCAAGGCCGCTTCGCTCTGAACCGCGACGAAGTCCTCGTAGTCGTCCACTTCGAACATCGCTTCCGCAGTGTTTACCACTCGCCATACCACGACCGACGAAATATCGATCGGATTGCCGTCACGATCGTTCACCTTGGACGGCTTCCCGGACGTGCGGCCTTTCTTCTCCAAGACTCTGCCCGTCGCGTCCTTTTTTTCCGGCGTCGTTATTGAACCGGTCTCGAAGTTTCTAACTCGCAACGAGATCTTCTTCTTCGAAAAGAACGGGTTAACCCAGAAGAATCCCGATTCGCTCGCGGTGCCGACATACTCGCCGAAAAGCAAAAGCACTCGCGACGTGTTCGGCGGAATCGGCATGCAGCCAAAGAAGCCGATGATCACAAGCACCTCCATAACCGCCGCCCCAATCATGCACGGTGCGCCGAGTCCCACATTCCCGCCCTCGGCCGTCACCACGCCGAAAACAAACAGAAACGGCAAAGCAAGCACTGCTGGGACTAGGAAGGCTAGGGCCAGCCAGCCCGAAATTGGGTGGGTCGATTTTTCTTTCATTTCTCGTCTCCTTAGGCCGACTCGCGGCAGTTTGCATCTGATCTCATAGTGATATCACTTTGATATTCGACGCATCAAGGGGCACATTGGCGTTTTTCCGAGCAGAAGGAGGCCGAGAATCTGCTTTTTTGGGCGTCGATTTGCCAACGCGACTCGACCACCTACAATGCGATCGCCCAAAATCAATTGCCCCTCATTCAGAGGAATTTGAGGAAATGGCCCAAAAAAACGCGACAAGACGCGAGTTTCTCGGCAGCAGCTTGATTGCTGCGAGCACGCTTCCCTTTGCGGTGCCGGCCATCGTTTCGGCGAGGTCTCCCAACGAGCAAATCCGCCTGGCTGGCGTGGGCGTGGGCGGAAAGGGTTGGGTCGACATCACATCGGCGGCCCGTCATGGCGACGTAGTTGCGTTTTGCGATGTCGACACCGAAGGGAAAAAACGACGGGGCGGATTTGGCGCGGCGGCCGAGAAGTGGACAGCGGCGAAGAGGTTCACCGACTGGCGAAAAATGATCGAGTCGGAACATAAGCGGCTCGACGGCGTCACGGTCAGCACTCCCGACCACATGCATGCGCCTGTCACGATGATGGCGTTAAAGCATGGCCTAGCGGTCTACACGCAAAAACCTTTGACTCGCACAATTCACGAGGCTCGCGCGTTGACCAAGACCGCCGCAGCCGCCAACGTTTCAACTCAGATGGGCAATCAACATCACAGTGGTCGCGGGTACCGAACACTGGTCCGTTGGATCCAGGGAGGCCTGATCGGCAAAGTCAAAGAGGCCCATGCCTGGTCCAATCGCCCGATTTGGCCGCAAGGTCACGACCGACCGTCGGGCCGAGATCCCGTGCCGGAGAAACTGAACTGGGACTTGTGGTTGGGAGTTGCCGCGGACCGGCCGTACAAGCAGCAAGTCTATCATCCCTTTAATTGGCGAGGCTGGTACGACTTCGGCGCCGGCGCGCTTGGCGATATGGGCTGCCACATTATCGATCCAGTCGTTTGGACTTTGGAGTTAGGCGCGCCGCTGTCCGTTTCATATCGAGGACCGACTCCGAAAGAAGAGATGTTTCCGGAATCCGAGGTGCTCAAGTTTCAGTTCGCGGGCACTCGGCATACATCCGAGGCGCTGACCATGACATGGTACGACGGCGGAAAACTACCGTCGCGCAAAGGAACTCATCTTCGTGACACCGACGCGATTCCCAACCAGGGTGCCATGTTCGTCGGTGACGACGCGACCCTCGTATGCCAGCATGGCAAGATGCCGAAACTCTATCCGGCGGAAAAATTCGCTACCGTCAAACTCGACTCGGCAGCCCCTCTGGATCACTACGGCGATTGGGCGGACGGCATTCGAAACGGTTCGCAGCCGAGCAGTAGTTTCGCCTACGCTGGACCACTCACCGAAACCGTGCTGCTAGGCGTTGTCGCGGCGAGAACCGGCGAAGGCCGCCTCGACTGGGATGCCGACAAGATGCGATTCCGCAATTCAGAACGCGCGAACAGCTTCGTTCAAAGCGAATACCGCAAAGGCTGGGAAGTCGAGGGGCTCTGAACGGGTTGTTGCGAAGCGCTGTTGCAAGGACGGCCGTGACGAGCTCACTATGCGAACGATAACGCGACGCCGAGCGAGGCAAGCTCGCCGGGGTCTTGGCGGGCGCTTTCAACCTTCCTCGATACTGTCCGCGTCGCCCCGCGCATCTGTTGGCCAACGGCCTGCCTCAACGTAGCCTACGGGCAACGCCCTAGGAGCCGCGAGGCCCGATTCAATTCGCGATCCGCTATCCAATCTGATTCACCCATGCTCTTGCTCGTACGGCACATCAAGATGGCGGCTGAGTGCAAAGTGCAAAATGAACGATTAGGATGATAGTCTCCAACCCTGTGCCCGCGCGACTGCTTCCCAATCGTAGGATCCTCCCATGACCAAGCGAAACACCTTGCAACTGCTAGCCGCCCTCATCTGTTTCAGCGCGGCTGTCGCTGCGCAGGCGAAGGACAAACAGCGGCCCAACGTCGTGTTGATTGTCGCCGACGATCTTGGGTACCGCGAGGTCGGTAGTTTTGGGCAAAAGAAAATTCGAACACCTCATCTCGATCAGCTCGCGAAGCAAGGCATCCGCCTGACCCACCACTACTCAGGCAACCCAGTCTGTGCGACTTCGCGATGCGTGTTGATGACGGGCAAGCACCCGGGCCATGCGTACATTCGCAGCAACAAAGCCACACCGCCGGAAGGTCAGGAGCCAATTCCGGCGAGTGAGATTACGATTGCCGAGCTGATGCAAGGCGAGGGCTATACGACGGGTGCGTTCGGCAAATGGGGACTCGGCGGACCGGGCTCGTCGGGCGAGCCGCTGAATCAAGGCGTCGATCGCTTCTTTGGCTACAACTGCCAAGGCCACGCCCACAGCTATTACCCCTCGTATCTTTGGAGCGACGACAAGCGAATCACACTCAACAATTCACCTGAGATCCCAGGGCATGCAAAACTGAAAGCGGGTTCGAATCCCAATGATCCGAAAAGTTATGACATGTTCAAGGGAACAGATTACGCGCCGGACCGAATAAACGCCCAATCGCTCGAATTTATTCGAGCCAACAAGGACAAGCCCTTCTTTCTCTATTACCCCACGATCATTCCTCACGTCGCGCTGCACGTTCCGGATGAAGAACTAAAGCAGTACCTAAAGCTTGGCTGGAAGGACCCTCCATTCACGCGACCTCGAGGCGGCTACACTCCTCATTTCACTCCGCGAGCAGCCTACGCCGGAATGATCACTCGAATGGATCGGTATGTCGGTAATGTGCTCCGCCTGCTCGACGAGCTCAGCCTCGCTGACAATACGATTGTGATCTTCACGTCCGACAACGGCACGACTCACCTCAAGGATGAAGTCGACTACGACTTCTTTGAAAGTGTCGGCGAGCTGCGTGGTTTGAAGGGGTCGTTGTATGAGGGCGGCGTTCGTGTGCCGACGATGATTCGCTGGCCGGGCAAGATCGCCGCGGGCGGTGAAAGCGAACGAGTCAGCGGATTCGAGGATTGGATGCCAACTCTTCTGGAACTAGTCGGCGCCAAATCAACGGCACCCGAGAATACGGACGGCATCAGCATGGCGCCAACTCTCCTTGGGAAGAAGCAAGACGAGCGAGAGTTCTTGTACCGCGAATTCCCCAGCTACGGCGGGCAACAATCCATTCGCTCGGGGCGTTGGAAAGCCATTCGGCAGAACATGCAGAGAGGCGACCTGAGCATTCAGCTTTACGACTTGCTCGACGATCCAGGCGAGACAACCGACCTTGCCGCCAAGCTGCCGGCAATGGTCGCCAAGCTTGAGAAATGGATGGCGCGAGAGCATACGCCATCGAAGATCTTCCCCCTTCGACCTTTCGACGCTCCGGCGATCAAACGCGCGCCTAAGCGGAAAAAGAAATCCTAGACATCTGAGGTTTTGACAAGTGGCGTTGCCCGTAGGCTACGTTGAGGTAGGCCTTTGGCCAACAGGTGCGCGGGGCGACGCGAATAGGTCAGGGCGAGGGTTGAAAGCGCGCCCCCCCGAGCTTGCCTCGTGCGGTGAACAAGCGGCTGGTAGGAAGAACGTCCGGGGTCTGAGAAAGGGGCACTAGGCAGCAGCGGGAATATCGAGAGAATGAAGCGTTCCGCCATGGAGGGCGGTAATTCTAGAGTGCGTCGTACGTCGTCGCTTTTGGGGCCATGCCTAGAACATGGCGGATTCTCCCATCGACGGCCGCTCTGCGCGATAGCCTCCTGCTTCATCGCGCCGCTTCGTTGTTCCCGTCGCGCCGATTCATTTTGCCGTTCCGATGAAGACTCTGCAAACCGTATTCAGTTCACTCGCCTATCAGTCCACTGGAAAATGGGTCCTGCTGGCTTCAATCGTCGGATTGGGAGCGGGTCTGGGAGCGATCGCGTTTCACTTGCTCGGCCAGGTTGTTGTGCGATACACGTTGACCGAGTTCGCTGGCTATGTTCCAGCCGAAGCGGTCGGCGAACACGGAGTCTTTTCGCATCCGGCGGTGTCGTTTTCGCCGTGGCTCGTGGTCGTCGTAATGACGCTTGGCGGGCTGGCGTCCGGTGTGTTCGTCTACACGCTCGCGCCCGAAGCTGAGGGGCATGGGACGGACGCGGCGATTGATGCATTTCACAACAAGCGAGGCGAGATTCGCGGTCGCATTCCGATCATCAAGACCATTGCCTCGGCAATCACGCTGGGCACGGGCGGGTCGGGTGGACGCGAAGGCCCGATCGCACAGATTGGCGCCGGGTTCGGCGCGTGGCTCGGCGCCAGGCTAAACCTATCAGCTCGCGATCGACGCATCATGCTCGCTGCGGGGATGGGTGCCGGAGTTGGAGCGATCTTTCGCGCACCGTTGGCGGGAGCCGTGTTCGCCGCTGAGATACTCTATAGCGACGCGGACCTCGAAGCCGATGTGATCGTGCCGGCCGCGACGGCGTCGATTGTCGCCTACAGCGTCTACACCCAATCGCTGCCGGCCGACACGAGATTTCTGCCCTTGTTCGGCGCCGACTTGAGTCATACGTTCCAATCGCCGATGGAGTTGTTGCTCTACGGAATCCTGGCTGTCGTATTGGTAATAGCCGGGATGGGATTCGTCAAATTATTCTACGGTGTGCACAGAGTCTTCTCGCGGCTGCCGATACTGCCTCATTTTCGTCCCGCGATTGGCGCCGGCTTGGCAGGCCTGATCGGCATCGGACTCTATCATCTTTTCGGAGGCAACTCGCAATTGCTCTCCGTTCTAGGAACTGGTTACGGCTCGCTGCAGGATTCGCTTTCGAACGCGGGAAATGTCGGCATCGGAATTCTCGTGGTCGTCGCAGTGGTCAAAGCGCTCACCACGTCGCTCACAATCAGCTCGGGCGGATCGGGCGGAGTCTTCGGCCCCTCGATGGTCATCGGCGGCTGCCTCGGCGCCGCTGTGGGGCTCGGACTCCAATCGCTCTGGCCCAATCTCGCGCCAGAGCCCGAAGCGTTCGCGGTGGTGGGAATGGCGGGCTTTTTCGCTGGAATCGCCCGAGCTCCCATCTCAACGATCATCATGGTTCGAGCCATGACGGGCGACTTTGCTCTGCTTGTGCCGACAATGCTTGTCACCACGATTACTTTCGTCGTCGGGCACCGCTGGCGACTCTACGAAAAGCAAGTCCCCACTCGCATGGACTCAGCGGCTCATCGAGGCGATTTTATCTACGACGTCTTAGAGGGATTACGAGTCCGAGATGTCTATAAGCCGATTGGCGAGATGATGCTAATTCACGAGTCGACGAATCTGGACTCGATTGTTCACCGGCTTGCTCGAAACAACCAGCACTACTTTCCGGTCATCGACGACGACGACACGATGGTCGGGATTTTTACCGACGACGATGTTCGATCGTACCTTTATAACGACGAGATCTGGAAACTCGCGCTTGCCAGCGACGTCATGATTAGCGACTATGTGTATGTCTTGCCGGATGACGATTTGAATACGGCACTGCGGCGCTTTACGTCACTGAATCTGGACGAGTTGCCCGTGATCGACCCGAGTGAACCGGGTCGGCTGCTGGGAATGTTAAGACGTAAGGAGACGATTGCCGCGTACAATCGCCGGCTAATTGAGCACAAGCAGGAATCGACCGATTCATGACGGGCTTGCAATAACAGACTCTGAGGCGGGGGTGGTGGGAGATGCGGGAAGTGAATGAACTCTTATGTATCGGCAACGCCCTTGACGCTCGTAACCCCAAGACGATTGTTGCCGCAAATATTCAGGCCGTCGTCGACTTAGCCACGGACGAGCCGCGGGCGTTTCGCATGCCGCGCGAGCTGATCTATGTACGGGTGCCGTTGGTTGATTGCAAGTCAAATTCGGCCGAGTCGTTGATCATCGTCGTAAACGCGGTGGCGTCGCTTCTCTCCGCCAGAATCAGGACCCTCGTCTGCTGAAGCGCCGGCCTTAGCCGTTCGCCAGCTGTCGCGGCAGCCGGTTGGGCCTTCGCAACAAACCAGAGTTTTAAGACCGTTATGATTGAGGTTTCGGAAAGCGGTCCTTGCCAGGTGAATCCCGGCATGGCCCAATCGATCGTCGACACCTTTGAGCAGCTTCGTTAAAGTCTCGGACGTGTCGCTTGACTTGGTAGACGAGTACGAGCAAAGGGAGTTCGAGATGAGTCGGACGTCGCGCCTGTTTCCGTGCCTATTTCCCTGCCTGTTTTTGGGCCTCGCCCTGAGTTGGCTCGGCACCATGCCCTGCCGCGGTCAAGTGAAGGTCACGCTCGATCGCCCGCAAACGCCGCCCGACTGGGCTTTGCTCGAACGAGAATTGTTGCGAGCCAACGAGTCGGCTTGCAAGGAGTTCTTCAAACGATACTTTGACGAGCGCGGGTATCTTCGCTGCGTCGAAAGATGGGGCGGAGACGATGGCCCCGACGACGCGATCGAAAACCTGATCTACTGGCCCATTCTTCACGCCGCCGGCGCTTCTGACTCGGTGCTGGAAATGTACAAGCACGCCTGGGAAGGTCATCTGCGCCAGTACACGGCGGCAAAGACCACCGACGTGCCCTTCGCCCGCGATGGGATGTACTACAAAGAATTTCCGGTGATGTTTGATTGGCTGCATAACGCCGAGGGTCTGACGGTCTTTAATCTGCAAGGACTTTCGGATCCCTACAACGGCGATTTTCGCAAGCGAGTGAAACGTTACGCGGGGTTCTATTTGAACGAGGATGCAAAGGCGCCCAACTACGACGCCGAACACAAGATCATTCGCAGCCTATTCAACGGAAGCCGAGGCCCATTGCTGCGGAAGGCGACAGGATTGGATTGGGCTGGCGACCCAATCGAAGTCGCAGGTAGATTTCGCCCGGGTCACGGCGAAGAGACCTACGCGCAAATGGTGGCCCACTTCAAAGACTACAACGACATTGTTGGCGATCACCCATCGAACCTGTTGGCGACATCGCTTGCGCTGAATGCCTTCATGCTGGAGCAAGATCCCAAGTACCGACGCTGGATCGAGGAGTACGTTGGGGCTTGGCGTGAGAGAATGAAGGTCAACGGCGGGCTGATCCCATCCAACATCGGCCTGGATGGAACGATCGGCGGCAATGCCGACGGCAAATGGTATGGCGGCGTCTACGGCTGGGGCTTCTCCGTAACCGTGCCGCAAACCGGCGCGATTGCCCATCGCGAAACATTTCATCTGGGCGCCGAGGGATTTCTTAACGCAGTGCTATTGACTGGTGATCGAAGCTGGATGGATCCCTGGCGAACGCAAATGGACCGAGTTAACGCGAACCGCAAAGTCGTCAACGGAACAACTCTATACCCACACAAGTTCGGCGACGATGGATGGTACAACTTCACGCCTCAACCCTACTCCTCGGCGGCTCGCGAAATCTACTACGTGACGCTAGATGAGGCCGATCGAAAACGAGCTCCCGCGAATCCCTGGTTTGAATTCCTTAACGGGCGCAATCCTGCTTATCCGGAGACGGTTCTGCGTCAGGACTTTTCTCGAATCCGAACGCGAGTTGCGGCCATGCGAGCGGATTTGACGACGCCGGATACTCGACTCGCCGACGACCCGATCAAGTTCAACCCCGCCTCGATTCAGTCGCTGATCGAGTTGACGATGGGAGGACTCTACCCGGGCAAGACCGGATTGATTTTGCATTGTCGTCTGCGGTATTTCGATCCGCTTCGTCGACGAGCCGGGTTGCCTCGGGATGTGGCAGCCTTAGTGGAGAGCATGACGGATGGTGAAGTTGTTGTGAGCCTGGTCAATACAAATCAACAGCACGCCAGAACCGTCGTACTGCAAGCGGGCGGTTACGCCGAGCACCAATTCAAGCGAGCTCAATTCGACGGGCAAGACATTGACGTCGACGACTCGCAATTAACGGTTCGACTATCCCCCGGCTCGGGCGGTCGCCTGCGATTGTCTATGCATCGCTACGCCAATCGTCCCACGATGCGTTTTCCTTGGGACCGATAAAGGCGGGACGTTTTTTGCGGCCAGCCCTAGCGCGGATTAGCCACGAATAGCCCAGCGCGTCATAGCGGCGACCGAATCTTCCAGGAAGGACTGGTGTCCGGATTCGGTGAAGATTAGAAGCCTTGCCTGCGGCAGCGGGTTAAACGAATCCGCTGTCCTTGACACCTCTTCGTGTCTTCCCGTGATTCTTAGTGGGCCTCCTTCTTGTTCGGATTACATTGGCTGGGAATTGACCTGGGCATGACTGAGGTCGACAATTCGTGTTGGCTGTTTCATGCGGTCGAGTTGTGTCGACAAGTCTGCCTCCCCATTCCTCGCTGATAGAAATGAGATTCGGCATGCCAAGTTTTCATGCTGTGAGTCGAGTTGGAATATGCCGACTTGCTCGAATAGATCTGCCGCAAGTTTTTATTGTGGCGACGTGGGTTTTCGCCGTTACCGTGCAAGGCGTGTTCGCGGCAAGCGCTGTCGCCGAACCGAGTATGAAGCCAAATATTGTCTTCATTTTGGCGGACGATATGGGGTGGCCGGACTTGGCTTGTTACGGCCACAAGTTTCATGATACGCCTGTGATTGATCGCTTGGCGCGGCAGGGTGTCAAGTTCACTGACTTCTACGCGGCCACTCCGGTTTGCTCGTCGACTCGCTCCACAATTCAAACGGGTCAATACTCCGCGCGAACTGGGATCACCGATTTCATACCCGGACACTGGCGCCCCTTCGAGCGACTGATTGTTCCGCGGATCGACCACAACTTGGCGGATGGCGTTAAGACGCCTGGCGACGCGCTCAAGGCGGCCGGTTACGCGACAGGCTATTTCGGCAAGTGGCATCTCGGCAACGACGCGGCCCATCAACCCGACAAGCATGGCTACGACGTAACGGAAAGGCAACTTGGAAAGGCGTTTCGGCAGTCGCGCAAGACCCAAGCAGCCGGGCCCAAGCGTATTGACTTACTGACCGATGCCGCGTTGTGGTTTATGGAAGAAAATCGCGAACGGCCGTTCTTCCTCACCGTCTCCCATTACGCGGTGCACATCCCGGTGGAGGGCGAGGCGGTCACGGTTGCCAAGTACAAGGAGAAAAAGAAGCCGGCCGAGGGCGTCAATCATCCAATTTACGCCGCGATGGTGGAGGATTTGGATACGAGTGTCGGACGGATCTTGGACAAAATTGACTCCTTGAAAATCGCGCCGCGAACGATTGTTATCTTCACGTCGGATAATGGCGGATTGCAGAAGATCTATACGGGCGTCGGAGAAACGGTCTCGACAAACGCACCTCTTCGAGACGAGAAAGGCACACTGTACGAAGGCGGCATTCGCGTCCCGTTGATCGTTCGCTGGCCAGGAGTCACGACGGCGGGGCGGACGATTGACGCTCCCGCCACGACGGCTGACTTGCTACCCACATTTTGCGCAATGGCCGGCGTTGCGAATCCAAAACAACCGGTCGACGGTGCCAGCCTGGCCGGAATCATCGGCGGTGAAGAGAAAACACTTGGACGCGAAGCGATCTTCTTTCACTACCCGCATTACCACCACTCGATCCCTGGCGGAGCGATTCGCCAAGGGGATTGGAAGTTAATCGAGTTCTTCGGTGTTGACCGAGTTGAACTTTATAACCTGAGAACGGATCTCGGCGAAAAGCACAATGTCGCCGCCCAGCATCCGGAGCGAGTCAAGCGGCTCCAGCGCGCCCTTGCCGATTGGCGCACACAAACCGGAGCTCGCATGCCAACGCCTAACCCCAAAGCCGACGTCGCGCGCGCTGCTGAATGGTGGAGTCGCAGAACGAATAAGCCGCTAGACGTGGAAGCGATGCGGCACCGATACGATTCGCGAAAACGACGCCAGAAATAATCGCGCCGAGCGATCTTCAAGTCGGATAAAACACGCCGTCATCGACTAGTCAACAAAACGGGAGATGACGATCGCCACGTTCTGGCCCCCGAACCCAAAGTTGTTGTTCATGACATGCTCGCAGACCATGGTGCGAGCGATGTTGGGGACGTAGTCGAGGTCGCAAGCTGGGTCTGGCGTTTCGTAGTTGATGGTCGGAGGTGCGACGCCGTGCCTGGCGGTCAGAATGCAAAACAAGACCTCAAGAGCGCCGCAAGCTGTCGTTAGATGCCCCGTCATGCTCTTCGTGCTCGAGATTGCAAGGTCCCGAGCCGACTCGCCGAACGCATTCTTGATCGCCGTGGTCTCGACAGAATCGTTGACCACCGTGCTCGAACCGTGAGCGTTGACGTAGGCAATGTCGCTTGGCGAGAGTTGCGAGTCCCGCAGTGCGAGCTGCATGCTTCGAACGGCGCTATGACCGTCGGGTCGCAAGTCGGTCACACGATAGGCGTCGTGGGCGGAACCGTATCCTCGCAGCTCCGCCCAAATCTCGGCACCGCGTTTCTTGGCGTGTTCGAGTTCCTCCAAGACAATGATAGTGGCGCCTTCGCCGGCGACAAAGCCATCGCGGTCGCGATCAAAGGGCCGCGACGCTCCTTGCGGGTCGTCGTTTCGCATACTCAGCGTCTTGAGGCGACTGAACGCCGTCATGCCGGTGGGGTTAATCATGCTATGGGCACCGCCGGCGAGCATCACATTCGCGTCGCCTCGAGCAATCACTTCTTTCGCTTCGCCGATCGCCGCTGCGCTCGAGACACACGCATTGGTGAAGTTGACGCTTGGCCCCTCGAGTCCCAAAACGCCGGCGATCGCCCCGACTGCGGCACCCGGCTCCATCGTGGAATCGACCTGAGCTGGAGCGACGGCGGCGTAGCTGCGCTGAAAACGCTCAGCCTCAAGCGGCTCGCCCGCGCCGCCAGTCTGAATTGCTGAACCGATGGCTGTGGTCAGCCGAGTCAAATCGGGGAAGATCTCGCCGCAACCAAGATAAACTCCGCATTGCTTTGGGTCGATCGTCGATGTCGAAATTCCGGATGACTCGAAAGCGGTGATTGCGGATCCGATCGCGAATTGGGTTTGCCTCGCGTGCTCGCTCCAGGGCGTGAGGTCCGCGGTCCACTGCTGGCCGAGCCGCTTCGCGAAGTCGGCCAGCGACCACCCCTTCACTTCGGCTGCAATTCTCGCCGGGTAGGAACTTGCATCAAAACTGGTGATCTCGCCGACGCCAGAGACGCCATTCGTCAGCGCGCGCCACACCGATGTCGTCTCGATTCCAAGCGGGGTCACGCAACCCAAACCAGTGATCACAACGCGTCGATTCATTGGAGTCTTATGCGATTCGCGGCCGGTGTCAGGAATACAGGCGGACCGATACCACCTCATCTGAAATCTAGTTCGCCAAAACATCGGCCCCACGCGCTTCGAACGGTCACCGAGTCGAATCCAACGCAGTCGACCGGCCGATCCCGCACAACCGTTGCATTCGAACCGCCTGTCATCGCTTTCCGTTTCAATGCAACAACGAATCGGATAGACTCTTTCTTTGTCAGCCGTATGACGGTATTGACCGAAGACGACGATTCCCGATGCCGAAATCGACGTTTCAAACCGCTGGTTACGCTTCGTCCATACGACATGCTGGTTGCCTACCAGTGATATGAGGATTGGGGAGCTTGCCAAATGACAAAACCGTTTTGTGCAGGCCCATTGCGGCGCCGCGAATTCCTACAGGTCGGCGCCCTCGGACTGGGCGGGCTAACGTTGCCAGGACTCGTGGCCGCTCGAGCAAGAGCAGGCGAGCCCTCGAAGAACACGTCCGTCATCCTTCTCTATTGCCACGGCGGCCCATCGCAGCTCGAGACATACGACTTGAAGCCCGATGCGCCGAGCGCTTATCGCAGCGTTTTTGCTCCGATTTCAACGAACGTGCCGGGCATGGATATTTGCGAGCTGTTTCCGCTGCAAGCGAAGATCGCCGACAAATTTTCGTTGGTCCGCTCGCTTCACCACACGATGAGTAGTCACAGTGATGGCGGGATTGAAGTGCTTACGGGCAAGACGCCTCGCAAGGCCGACCCCACTTCGCAATCAAAGAGTGAGCATCCTGATCTTGGTTCTGTGTTGAGCAAGATGCGAGGCATGCAAGGCCGCGCGATTCCGCCCTACATCGCCATTCCCAATCGACTCTATATGACTCGACCGCAATACGCCGGTTCGCATCATGCCGCCTTCGATGTCGGCGATCCGTCGCAGCGAAACTATCGAGCTCCGCAGCTCAACATTGTGTCGGGCCGTAGCGGCGAGGCGATGATCGATCGAAAGCTGTTGCTCGCTCAACTCGACCGACTGCGGAACGATCTCGACGTCAATCATGAACTTGCCGCGACCGACAATTTTCGCGATTTGGCGTTTCGCATGTTGACGAGCGGCGAGACGGCGGCTGCTTTCAACTTGGGCGAAGAATCGGACGACCTTCGCGAGCGGTACGGTCGCAATATTTGGGGACAAGGCTGCCTTCTGGCTCGGCGTTTGGCCGAAGCCGGCGCGGGCGTGATCACGCTTTACGTTAACACGCCCAAGACCGGGCAAGAGTTCACCAATTGGGACGACCATATCATGAATGCCGGGCGTCCCGGCCACTTCGGCGGTTACATGCGAACTCGGCTGCCCTACCTTGATCAATCTCTGTCGGCGTTGATCGAAGACATCTTTCGCCGCAGTCTGGAACAGCAGATCATGGTCGTCGTCATGGGTGAATTCGGACGCACTCCCCGGCTCAGCGAAAACGCTTCCGGCGTCGGTCGTAACCACTGGCCGCAAGCATATACCGCGCTGGTGTCCGGCGGCGGATTGAAGATGGGACAAGTCGTCGGCGCAACAAACTCGAAAGCCGAGTACCCGACGGAACGACCGTACTCGCCAAAAGATCTCTTGGCCACGATCTATCGGCATCTTGGAGTCAATCCGCACGATGCCATTCCGGACCACACCGGTCGGCCCATCCCCATTCTCAGCCAAGGCCAACCGATCCGCGAACTCTAGTTCTTTTCACAAAAAGAATGTCGGTCGTCGTTGGTCCGCACGATTGGCTTTGGTGTGGCGAGCAAGTATCCTTAATGGGGTTACATTCCGTCGTTGGCGATCGCGCCTTACCGACACAAAACCCACCTTCGCCCTGCCCTGCGACGAACGAGGATTCACTAGGCGATGCCTGGCCAAGACCGCGCTGGATGCACGAGAAAACTCTCTGCCATCACCCGGCGTCAAAGCAAGGTCGCTGAGTATCGAATTTGCTGACGCGTTTAGGCAACGCCGCTGACGATCCGTGAGTTGCAGAACGACAACCAAGCGTAAAGCCTGGAGGTTCTTCCGATGATTTCCGCGACCGTCCGTTTATTGTCCATCGGCGTTGCAGGTCTGCTGTTATTCACGACAGGAAGATGTCTTGCGGAAGAGCACGGCAAGGTTGAATTCCGCCGTGGCATTCTTCCCCTGCTGTCGGACCGTTGCTTTCTCTGCCACGGACCGGATGAAGGAACGAGAGAGTCTGATTTTCGACTCGATGAACGTGAGTCCGCAACGATGGCTCGCGACGGTGAGTACATCATTAAGCCAGGCGAGCCGAGTGCAAGTAAGATTCTCGAGCGGCTTACGACGGACGACGAAGATTTAATCATGCCGCCGTCCGATTCTGGGCACGAGCGTCTGACGGCTGACGAAGTCGACCGAGTTAAGCAGTGGATAAAGGACGGCGCCGAGTGGTCGGCTCACTGGGCGTTTGTTGCCCCGGTCCGTCCAGAGCCGCCTCGAGTTGCACAACAGGCCTGGGTTCGCAATCCAATCGACGCATTTGTCATGCGGCGACTGGAGAAAGCCATGGCCACTCCCTCACCTCGTGCTCAACTCGTCACGTTGCTGCGCCGACTGAGCCTCGACCTTATCGGTCTGCCACCAACGATTGCCGAGCTCGATGCCTTCCTCGCCGATGATAGCGACAACGCCTACGAGAAGCAGGTCCAGCGGCTTCTCAAGTCGCCTCACTACGGCGAACGCTGGGGACGAATTTGGCTCGATGCCGCGCGCTACGCCGACTCGGACGGATTCGAAAAGGATAAGCCTCGTGAGGTTTGGTTCTATCGCGACTGGGTCATCAACGCGCTCAATCGTGACCTTCCCTACGATCAATTCATCATTGAACAGCTCGCTGGCGACCTGTTGCCGGACCCGACACAGGACCAAGTCGTAGCTACCGGATTCCTGCGCAATTCGATGCTGAACGAAGAGGGCGGGATTGATCCCGAAGAGTTTCGCATGCAGGCGATGTTCGATCGCATGGATACGATTGGCAAGTCGGTTCTCGGCTTCACAGTGCAGTGTGCTCAGTGCCACAGCCACAAGTACGATCCGTTTACAAAACGCGACTACTACCAAATGTTCGCGTTCCTCAACAACAGTCACGAAGCTCAACCAACCGTTTACACTCGAACGCAACAAGCAAAGCGAGGCGAGATCGCACGGCAGATCGCCGCCATTGAGCAAGAGCTCCGGGCGAAGAACCCGGATTGGGCTGAACAAATGGCCGCATGGGAAGAATCCGTGCGCGGGAATCAGCCCGACTGGACAGTGCTGCCTATCGAAAACGCCGGCAGCGGCACCCAGCGTTACCTTCCTCAGTCCGACGGTTCGCTGCTTGCTCAAGGCTACGCGCCAACTCGGTTTGAAGCTCCGTTTTCCGTCACCACCAAAATGTCGAAGTTGCGTTCGTTTCGACTTGAGATGTTGAACCATCCGAACTTGCCCGCGGGAGGCCCAGGACGAGGATTCGATGGCCAATTTGCGCTCACCGAATTCACGGTCAAGGCACAAAGCGTGCTCGATCCGAAGAAGACCGTCACGGCCAAGATCGTGAAGGCCACGGCGGACTTCGGGAACGAGCGAAAGAAACTCGGCTCGCCGTTTGTCGATGGCGCCGGAAAGAGCTCGGGCTTTACCGGACCGATCGAGTACGCCATCGACGGCGACAAGCAAACCGCCTGGGGTATCGATGCCGGCCCAGGTCGCCGCAACCAACCTCGCAAGGCCGTGTTTGTTGCCGACAAAAACATTGCTTTTCCAGGCGGCGCCAAGCTGACGTTCACACTTTCGCAACGTCAAGGAGGTTCGAACAGCGACAACAACGAGACGTTGAATTTGGGCCGATTTCGAATCTCCGCGACGGCGGCCGAGGCAACGGCCGACCCGATCCCAACGGCGCTGCGAAATGTGCTCGCCATACCAAGCGTCGAGCGAACCGCTGAACAGCAGGC
Source organism: uncultured Pirellulaceae bacterium (assembly GCA_964567745.1). Lineage (GTDB taxonomy): Bacteria > Planctomycetota > Planctomycetia > Pirellulales > Pirellulaceae > CAZMNY01. Next base: position 74,438 of record CAZMNY010000003.1, read on the forward strand.
GGCCATGTTCAGTTATTGGCGAACCACCGTAGCCGACTGGCAGGACGCGAATCGCATGATCGAAGCGATTTGGAAGACGCACCCCGAGGGCACGACTCAGTTTGTGCTTCACGAACGCGATGATCCGCGCGCAACCCACATCCTCGCTCGCGGAGATTTTCTGAAGCCGATTGAGAAGGTCGGTCCAGACACTCCCAACTTTTTGCACGCCACGTCGAGCAAGAGTACTCGACTCGACTTTGCTCGCTGGGCCGTCGATCGCAAATCGCCGACCGCGGCGAGGTCAATTGTCAACCGAGTTTGGCAGGCCTATTTCGGAGTTGGAATCGTTGACACGACCGAAAACATCGGTTCGCAAGGCGGAGAACCGTCGCATCCCCAGTTGCTCGACTGGTTGGCGGTCGAGTTAATGGAGAACGGCTGGAGCCTCAAGCATTTGCATCGCACAATCGTGATGTCAGCGACCTATCAACAGTCGTCGGCGATTCGCGACGACGTACAGCGACGTCTCGAAGACCCCAAGAATCGGCTGCTTTCGCACGGGCCCCGATTTCGAGTTGACGCCGAAGTCGTACGAGACATTTTTCTCGCCGCCAGCGGGCTGCTGAATAAGAAAGTTGGTGGCCGTAGCGTTTATCCACCCGCGCCGGCGTTTCTATTCCAAAGACCAGCGAGTTACGGCCCGAAGAATTGGGCATACGAAAAGGACGCGGAAAAGTATCGCCGCGCGACATACACTTTTCGCTTCCGGTCGGTCCCCTATCCAGCGCTGCAAGTCTTCGATGCGCCGAGCGGCGAGTTTTCCACCGTCCGCCGACCTCGCTCGAATACTCCGCTGCAAGCGCTAACGACGTTAAACGAACCGCTCTTCGTCGAGTGTGCTCAAGCGCTCGCTCGCCGAGTTCTCTCTGAGGGCGGGGACAACGATGCAGACCGCTTGACGTTCGCCTTCCGTTCCTGCGTATCGCGCCGACCGACAAAAGCCGAATTGGGCGTATTGCTCGGCGTGCTGCAAGTCCAAGCGAAACGCTTCGCCGCCGATGCGGAAAAAGCCGCCATGGTCATTGGTAAAACCAAGGACTCGACCGGTGACGAAGCGACTGGAGAGCTCGCCGCCTGGACGATCATCAGCCGGATCATCCTGAACTTGGATGAAACAATAACCAAAGAATAGATCAATCATGAACGCCACATCGAACAACATTTCACGACGGTGGTTCCTGCAAGAGTGCGGGGTCGGCTTAGGAGCGATCGCATTGGCAGGACTGCTGCAAGACGATGCGAAGTCGACCGAGCCGCTGGCGCCAAAGAAGCCTCACCATCCGCCTCGCGCCAAGAATGTCATTCAATTGTTTATGGGCGGAGGACCTAGCCACCTCGAACTATTCGACAACAAGCCGATGTTGACGAAGTTCGACGGCACTCTACCGCCAGCGGAACTCATCAAGGATTATCGAGCCGCCTTTATCAATCCAAACTCGACGTTGCTCGGCCCAAAGTTCAAGTTCGCGCGGCACGGCAAGTGCGGCGCGGAGTTGTCTGAGATCTTGCCCCACATGGCCGAAGTCGTCGACGATATCGCAATCGTAAAATCGATGGTGACCGACGCGTTCAATCACGCGCCGGCACAGATCTTCATGAGCACAGGGACTCAGCAATTCGGTAAGCCAAGCCTCGGCGCCTGGACGGTCTATGGGCTGGGGAGCGAATCGCGCGACCTTCCTGCGTTTGTCGTCTTCAACTCGGGCAAAAAAGGGCCGAGTGGCGGAAACGCGAATTGGGGTAGCGGATTCTTGCCGACGGTTTATCAAGGCATCACCTTCCGCAGCACGGGCGACCCGGTGCTCTATCTCTCCAATCCGGACGGTCTTGACGAGAAAGTTCAGCGTGAGTCGCTCGACGCAATCAATAAACTCAACAGCATCAAGCATCGCGCCGTCGGCGATCCCGAAATTGAAACTCGCATCAATTCATTCGAGATGGCATATCGGATGCAATCGAGCGCGCCTGAGTTGATGGATCTCTCCGACGAGCCTCAGTCGATCCTCGACATGTACGGAGCGAAACCGGGCTCGCCGTCGTTCGCCTTAAACTGCCTGCTCGCGCGGCGGCTGATTGAGCGTGGTGTGAGGTTTGTCGAATTGTTCCACGAATCGTGGGACCAGCACGGCGGGCTTGTGAAGGATTTGAAGAAGAACTGCCAGGCGACCGAGCAAGCCTCGGCAGCACTCGTGAAGGACCTCAAGCAACGTGGTCTGCTCGATGAAACGCTCGTCGTCTGGGGCGGAGAATTCGGGCGAACGCCGATGGTTCAGGGCAGCACCGATGGTCGCGATCATCACCCTAACGCATTCACGATGTGGCTCTCCGGCGGCGGCGTCAAGGGAGGCCAAACGTACGGCGTCAGCGACGACTTTGGTTTCAACGTCGTCGACGAGCGCGTTCACGTTCATGATCTGCACCACACGATCTTGCACTTGCTCGGGTTCGACGCCAACCGATTCACCTTTCCGTTTCAAGGTCTCGACCAACGATTGATCGGCGTCGAGCCGACGCGAATCGTCAAAGAACTGCTCGTTTGATCCGTTGCTATGACTCTTCGCAGCCTAGTCCATGCCAACACGCAACGCAAAGAAAACTCCACCGCGGCTGGAAGCCGACTGGAAGCCCCAGCCACGAGTGTCGATTGCCCAACTACGATGCCGGCCGATTCAAACAACTTAGCCAGTTCGGGGTCAACGCAATCAAAGCACTGATCGCATGACCTATTTGGCAAGCTGCCGAATCTCGTCGGCAGTCGACGTCCAGCGAGCGGCAAGCCTTTTGACTCGCTGACTATGCTCGCCGGCCAAGTTGTTGGTCTCATTGCGGTCGTTGCTGAGATCGTACAGCTCCCACGGATCGCCTTTCGCGGCGACCAGTTTCCAGTTCCCGACGCGAATTGCTCGATTGTCCTCGTGCGACCACCAAACTTCCTTGCGGCCCACGTCTTCGCCCCTGGTTAGAGCGGCGGCGAAGCTATGCCCGGGCGCGTCGGGCAGCGGTGCGCCGTTCCAATCAAACGATGGGTCACCGCCGATGCACTCGAGAATCGTAGGCACGATATCCGTAACGTGCCCCAGTCCCGACGGCAACTTGCCGCGCGCCTTGATGCCGTTGGGCCAGTGCGCAATGAGCGGCGTCGCAATGCCGCCTTCATGAACCCAAGTCTTGTGCCGGCGAAACGGAGTGTTCGAGGACGTCGACCAGCCTGGGCCGAGACAGAGATAGGTTGCGGCCGAGCCGGGCGGCGCCGACGGGTCATGTCCGTCATCGCGAACCATGATCTCGGCGCTCGCCCCATTGTCCGATAGGAAGAAGATCAGCGTGTTGTCGAAAGCGTCCATCTCACGAAGCTGCTGCAGCACTCGCCCGATCTCCTGATCCATGCGGTCGATCATTGCAGCGTGGATTGCCATCTTCTTCACCTGGAATTTGCGCTGGGTCGGCGTCAACGTGTTCCACGGAACCGGCCGGTTCACTTCACCGTCACCGAGAATCTTCAACGCGTCAGGAAAGTGGTAAGGCGGGCCGACGGTCAATTCAACATCGGAAAGTCGATTACTTTGAAACCCGATCTGCTTTTGCTTTTCCCATCTCGCCTTTCGAATTTCGACCCACCCAGCATCGTATCGGCCATCATACTTGGCGATGTCTTGCGGTAACGCATGCAAGGGAAAGTGCGGCGCGGTGAAGGCGAGGTAGTGAAAGAATGGTTTGTCGGCGTGCGCAGACGCGTGCTCCTTGAGGCAGCGAACGGCGTGATCGGCGATGGCGGTGGTGCCATAATAACCGCTGCCCGGTTTTACCGCCGGTAACTTCGTGTCGTCTTCGAAGTGGACCGTTGTGTTAAAGAAACGCCCTTGGTCTCGCAAGTAATACGAACGATCGAACCCGTTCTTGATCGGCATCCCGTCGATGTGCCATTTGCCCGAGTGATAGGATCGGTAACCGTACGGGCGGAGCATTTGCGGCAGCAAACGCGCCCACTTGGGACGATTGCCTCGCTTGAGACCAGGCAACGTGTCTCGGCCAACCTGCTGAGCATAATAGCCCGTGAGCAATGCAGCTCGCGTCGGCCAACATCGCGCCGTGTTGTAGAACTCGCGGAATCGCAGACCGTTCGCCGCCAGGCTGTCGAGGTTCGGCGTTTCGATCTCACCGCCGTAACATCCTAGGTCCGAGAAGCCCAAATCGTCAGCCAAGATCAAGAGCACATTTGGACGCTCGGCGCTACGCGCTACCGACGGAGTCAACAACAACATCGATACGACTGCCAAAACGGCGACGCGACGCGCAATGCACCCGGCGCTAAAATGACTCGGATCATTTATCGACCGGTCGATTTGCGTTCCTGCGAAGATTGCCAACATCTGGTCCTCAATTCTGTTCGGTCAAAAACATTGACGCCCAGCGCCGCAGTTTTTGGCCGGATAAAATCCCATTCTGAAATTCATTCCATTAGGATAACGGTGACGATGCACGTTGCCATACGAGCGACGACAAAACGGCAAAAACGGACGGGACCAGATCGATGAGTATTGCCCTTCGCAATACGTGGCTATGCAATACGTGGCTATGCTTGGCAATTGCGTTGGCGTCCAGTCCTTCGAGGGGCGTTGCCCAGACGAGTGATGACGCGAACAACAGACCCGTTGTTCATCTCGACTTCGACACGCCATTGCAGAGAATCGGCAGCCCTTCCGCTAATTCTGAGCCGCGCGCATTCGATGCCGAAACGACGGCGACCACTCCCGGTCATTTGATTTCCCCGATCGAGCGAGACAACAAATCCAGTCTGAGTTTCAATGGCAATTCTTCCATCGTGGACTCGGGCCTACCGAGCAATGCGCCTGGGTTCTCGGAAGATTTTACCTGGGAAGGCTTTTTCTTCTCACCAAGTTCCAACAGATATTTAGCCGAAACTGGGATTGCCGATCGATTGATTTCGCAATTCGCAAACAACAAAGGCGATTGGACGCGTTTCGCAATCGGCTTGGTCGCGGCGAAGAACAACGAAGCCGACGCATCGTTGTGCGTCGAGCTTGAGGGGACGGAAGGACGCACGTTTGGAAGGGGCACAATCGAGGTGACTCCCGATTGCTGGCATCATTTTGCCGTCGTGCACAAGGGAACGTCCGGCGCGGCGAAAGTCACCTGGTATCTCGATCACAAAAAGTGCGGCGAAGTCTTCCTGGGCGGGCAAGCGAATCTCAATCGACTCAAGCCGGCAGGGACCGCGCCACTGACGATTGGCGCCCGGTTGCTCGAAGGCAAGCAAGTCAATCGCGGTTTTCGAGGGTTGATGGACGAGGTTCGCTTGACGCCGATACCGCTCGACCCAAGCCGTTTTTTGCGTGTCCGTGAGACGCCGATCGAAAGACTCGTCGAGGTCGATCTGTTCGACGGCGTGACGGACCAGTTCGTCTGGGATTTCGCAAAGTTGAAACCGACCGAAACATTGCAGTATGAAGCGTTGGTATTCGTTGGCTTGCCGCAACGCTTTTCCTCACGCGGCGATCTAGCGCCTCGATTTGGCGCGCAAACCTTGCGAGGTCGTGTCGCACTGGCTCTACCCAAAGGTACATACCGGCTGCTGCTGAGGACCAGCTCGAATGCGATCCTCAGCGTCGACGGGCGAATCGTTGTCGACGCCCGACACCCCAAGGGCACACACCCTCTCATCGCGCAGACCGATACGCCGAAACGTGTTGCACGCGACCATTTCGGCTCGGTCGCGTTTGACGGAGGAACGCACCGATTCGAACTGGCCGCAAAGTTTGAGGATGAGGCTGCGGAGGATTTGGCGGACGTGGTCGCCTGCTATGCCGGAGAGGACGGTGTGTGGCGCCTCTTAGGATCGCCCAGCGCGGAGGCCCTGAGCCCGACGGTTTGGTCGGCTTATCGAGGCCGCGCGATTAAGCATCGACAGAGCTTGGACGGCGAGCGTCGTCGCGCGGCCATCGAACGCGGTGAGAGACAGTGGGAGCGCCGACACGAACTGGCGCGACAGACCGCCAAGCGATGGGCGCAAGTGCGCGCGCCGAGTGACGGCCACCCAATTGACACATTTATTGATGAGCGACGAGCGGCATCCAACAAGCCCGCGCTACCCCGCTCTGACGACGCGGCGTTCTTGCGTCGTTTGTCATTGGATGTTCGCGGCCGCATTCCATCGCTTGGCGAAATCGAGTCCTTTCTTGCCGACAAACGTGCCGACAAACGCGAACGAGTGATTGACCTGTTTCTGCAATCCGATGAATGGGCGGACCATTGGGTCAGCTACTGGCAGGATGTTCTCGCGGAGAATCCGTCGCTCGTCTTTCCAACGCTCAACAACTCGGGGCCCTTTCGCCGCTGGATCTTCGAGTCGTTTCGTCAGAATATGGCATTTGACCGATTCGCGACTGAATTGATCTTGATGGAAGGCGAGAACGAATCAGGTGGGACAGCCGGTTTCGCCAGCGCGACGAAAAACGACTCGCCGATGGCGATGCGATCGTACGTCATTATGCGAGCCTTTCTGGCGGTCGATCTCAAGTGCGCTCGATGCCACGATTCGCCGATAGGCGAACATGAACAGAAAGACCTCTTCCAATTGGCGGCCATGCTAAACGATGCTCCGCTGACCGTTCCCGCCACCAGCGTCGCTGCCGCCAATCCGCTCGATGCTGCTCGCGACGCCCTTGTCACAACAACATTGAAAGCGGACCAACAAGTGGCGCCGCGATGGCCGCGCGAAATCGTTTCGCGATCGACAGTGAAAGTCGACTTGATCGCGATACCGAGTCGAGCTCGGCCCCGCAAACAATTGGCCGCTCTTGTGACGTCACCAGCCAACCCGCGTTTTACCGACGTCATCGTCAATCGCGTTTGGAAGCGCTACTTCGGCCATGGGCTAATCGAACCGCTCGACAATTGGAACGACGACCCCGAAGCGAAGAATCGCAAACTACTTCGCTACCTTAGCGGACATTTCGCCAGATCGGCATACGACCTCAAGTCGCTCGCTCGCTTGATCTTGACATCGCAAGCATATCAACGATCCGTTGCCTCGAATGCGCCGACGCGCAGACGCATGACGGCGGAGCAACTGGTGGACTCGCTTTTTCTCGCGGCGGGCAAGTCGTTTGGCGGCGAGTCGTTGACGTTGAACGCAACGGATCGCGGCGCGGCCAATTTGCCGACCCCGACGAGGTCCTGGCAATTCACCGCGTTGCCAAACGAGCGAGGACGCCCTGCACTGGCCATGCCCGTCAACCAAACCATTGTCGACGTGCTTCGAAGCTTCGGTTGGAACGGCAACCGACAGCAGCCGATTAGCAAGCGGGACCAAACAACAACGGCGTTGCAACCGCTGATCCTTTTCAACGGCTTGATGTCGCGTCGCATTGTTCGAATGTCTGAGTCGAGCGCGATCACCGAGCTTTGCTTGAAATTGCTGACCGTTGACGAGTTGGTCGAGAAACTCTTTCTCACGGTGCTCAGCCGCCATCCGAACAGGCAAGAGCGCTCAGCGTTCACCGACCTATTGCGACCGAACTTCGAGCGTCGCCGCACAGGCAAGGCGAAGGCAAGCGTGAAACCGTTAGTGCAGTTTCAACCCGACTGGCGCAAGCACTTGCAGCCTGAGCAGACTTCCATGGCAATCGAGGCCCAGGCGCGAGTGAGAGAGGGCGAGCGGCCAACAGTTCGACTCACCGACGACTTTCGCGAGCGAGTTGAGGATGCGTTGTGGGCATTGATTAATTCACCCGAATTCGTATTTGTGCCGTGAACAAGATCGGTGTTTGAGCAATGAGGAGAGGACGGTGAAGCGTCGCGATTTTAATAAGACGCTGCTTGGAGCAGCTGCGGCACCCTGGGTGGGTGATGCGCCCATCGCCAGCGCCGCGCTGCAAACCGGTAAGGCTAAGGCCTGCATTTTCATCTGGCTGGGCGGAGGCATGTGTCACGTCGACACGATCGATCCAAAGGCGGTCGGTGATCCGCTCGCGCGAATGACTGGATCTGCCTATCGGTCCATCCCAACGGCGATCAACGGCGTCGAGGTCTGTGAACACTTAAAACGGACCGCCCCGTTGCTCGATCGCGGCGTCGTCGTGCGAACACTCAATCATCCGCTGTTCGTCGATCATGCCGACTCAACCAATCTTGTTAAGACCGGCCGGCTGACCAGCGGCACCGTCGTCTATCCATCGATCGGGTCTGTCGTTTCGCATCAACTGGGTCCTCGAGGCAAGGGAATTCCGCCATATGTCGTCATGGGCTATCCCACGATCACCCGAGGCCCAGGATTCTTGGGCGGGAAGCACAGCTATATCTACCTGACGGATACCAAAGCCGGTCCTGTCGGATTGAATCGACCCAATGACGTAACCGATGCCAGGCAACGTCGGCGACTTAGGTTGCTCGGACTGATGCGCCGCAACTATGTCGGCCCCCGTTCGACCGCGAAACCGATCACCGACTACGATGCAACCATCGACGCAGCGATTCGGCTAACCGGCCCAGAGTTCACACGCGTTTTTGAATTGGACCGCGAAGCCGCCAGTTTGAGACAGCAATACGGCAGCGAGTTTGGGCAGCGATGTTTGCTCGCCCGTCGACTGGTGGAGGCGGGAACACGATTCGTTGAAGTGTCGTACAACCTGAACTTCAAGAACGGAACTGGCTGGGACACGCACCGCCACGGTCAAAAGAACCAGCACCTGTTAATCGAAGATCTCGACCGCGCCATCTCGTCGCTCGTTGTCGATCTCGAAGGACGCAAGCTATTGGATGAAACGTTGATTGTCGTTGCCACCGAGTTTGGACGCCCCGCGGAATTCGACGGGCAAGGCGGACGCGGACACCAATCGTCAACCTTTGGCGCTTTGCTTTTTGGCGGCGGTCTGAAGACAGGTCAGGCCATCGGCGCCAGCGACGAGCTCGGCCAACTACCTGTACGCGACCCTGTTTCGATTCCCGATTTTCACGCCACGATTCACACGGCCTTAGGGATCGATCCGGCCCATGAGTTGCATGCCGACAATCGCCCCATCCCCATTACCGACCACGGCAAACCGATCGATCAACTGTTCCCTTCTTGATGCCCTCGAAGAAGTAGACCGATGGAGAAATTGTGATGAATCGAGACGAACTGCGAGCATCGTTTGATCGGGATGGTTTCGTGGTGGTGCGTCAGTTTCTTCCGCCGAGTGAATTTGCGGAGTTGAATTCGAATCTCGATCGATACATTAGCGAAGTCGTCCCAACGCTCAGTGACGCCGACGCGTTCTACCACGATCGGACTCGCCCCGATTCGCTCAAGCAATTGCAGCACATGGGAAATGACGCTTTCTTCGCTGACTATCGAGCGAACCCTCGGTGGCTCGCGCTTGCTGAGGACTTGCTGGGCGAATCGGTCGAGGCGAAAGAGCCGGAGTGGTTTAACAAGCCGTCGGGCACCATGCATCCAACGCCGCCACACCAGGACAATTATTACTTCTGCTTGGAGCCGCCCAAGGTGATCACAATGTGGCTAACGCTTGACCCGGTCGATGAAGAGAACGGGTGTCTGCGTTACGTGCCCGGTTCGCACAGACGAGGAATTCGACCGCATGGCGCATCGGATGTTCTCGGTTTCTCGCAAGGCATTTTGGACTACGGCACCGAAGACGAGGCTCGCGAATTCAAAGTTCAACTGCAGCCCGGCGACCTGACGATTCATCACGGTGAGACGGTTCACCGCGCCGACCCCAATCGATCCGATAGTCGTTCTCGTCGAGCTTTCGCGATGGTCGTTCGCGGCGCGAGCTGCCGGCGCAACGAGGAAAAATACAACCGCTACCTCGCCGCCATGCAATCACAACATGCCGAGAAAGGGCTCCGCACCTAAATTCGCCTTTCGCTCCGCGAAAGTGGCGCAGTACGGACCATCGTCGTTACCCGCATTGATCGCCACTTTCGCGGAGGGAAAGGCGACACGCTGAATGGCACACGTGCCTTACCTCTGCGAAGAATCTTTCCGCAAAGGGCCGACGGTGAACTGAGGTCGTTTCTTCATCGTCAATGCTACGTGGCTGTAAAACGGATAGACGCTCCACTCCACACAGGCCAGTAAGTCGGGCTTGCCATCTCCATCAAAATCGCCGACCCAGGGATGAGGCCCGTGCGCTGTGATGCGAATCGGCTCGCCAAAACATCGCATCGTCACTGGCTTCTCGAATATCGGCACCGACTCTGTTCCGGAGTTGCGAAGTAAGTAAATGCTACCGCCATCCTGAATGCCGTTGTGTGATCCAGCGCAACTGTAAACGAGATCCATCAGGCCATCACTGTCCCAATCGACAGCCCGGAACGACTCAGTCCAGTGGGCGCGTCGTTTCACAATGGCGTCATTGATCGCCCTGCCGTCGTCAAGTTTCAATTCGCGATCATTGCGAAGACGTAGTTTGCCATTCTCATCGCGATATTGAGTGAAGAGCGTCGCGACACGCGTGGCGCCATCGTGAGTGACAAGATCCATCAGCCCATCACCGTTGAAGTCCGCGAGCGCGGCGCCCGTTCGCCACATGAAGGGCTGTTCTTTTTCGTACGGGTAAACGCCGTTGCTCGACTTCTTGTCGGCCGCTCGTTCCGCCGATAGCTTCCTCAATTTGGGAGAGTCCGGATAGCCGTCGCAAATGATCTGGCGTCGCTTGCCAAACCTAGGCTGCTTGCGGGCACCGATGTTCTTGTACCAAAAGATACGATTGGTTTCGTTAGGGCACACGAGATCGGGCAACTCGTCGCCATCCCAATCGACCAACACAGGATACGTATAGCCCATGTTGTGCCAGTTCTTCGGCGGACCAAGAATTTCATCTCGCAACAGCCGAATCGGTTTGCCTTCCGACAGAATCAACTTCGGTTCGTCAAATGCCGGGCGAGACGCTGTGCCCTGATTGATGACGATTCGCGGCCAGCCGTAGCCGCCTCCGACGAGCAGATCCATGTCGCCATCGGCATCCCAGTCGCAGATGCACGGCCACGCCTGATCGCTGAGCGACATCACGGCCGAACGCGATTCGGCTCGATAGCGATGCTCAAATCGTGGGCTCTCGTCGGGCTTGCTGACCAGTTCGTAAAATGAGACGGCTTGAAAGTCGTCGTGTTGAACGAGTACGCCGCGCTGAGCTCCGTGAGTCACCGCAGCCAAGCCGCGCGGACGGCGGATGTGAGCATCGATGTCGGTCAACGTCTCAGGCTGAGCGAACTGAGGAGTGCTTTCGGCCAAGTTGCGGCGCCATGAAACGCGATAGTTCGACAAGCCACTGCCCGGCGATTCCTCTAGAGTCATCGCGTCAGGGCAGCCGTCGTGGTTCACGTCGAGAAAACACGGTTGAACGCCCGCTTCCAACGTGACTTCCTCGGCCGGTTCGAATGGCCAGCCATCACGATTCTTGTTGCGGAGATATTGTCCATCGATGACAAGATCGAACGCTCCATCGCCGTTTAGATCGACCACCTGGATTGCGTTCCATTTCGAAACTTTCACCGAACCCGACGGTGTAAAAATGGGCATTCCGCTGTAATCGCGGCGACCGGTATTGAGGTAGAACGTCGCTTTACCTGACGTGGTATAGACCAGGTCGACTTTTTCATTCTTGTTAAGGTCGGCTAATGCGCACGCCACGTAAGGGCCGCCGCCGAACTTGGTCAGCGAAGTTGAGGCCGGAGTTTGAGCGTAGCGAGCTCGGACAAGATCGCCAAACTCTGGCGGGCCTTCGCCCTTGAGCCGCGGATAGCACACGACTCCGCTTCCCGGCTCACCGGGCCGATGTGAGTAGTTCCAGCATCCGATGAGATCCTGACGGCCGTCGCCCGTCAAATCGGCAAGCGCGGCCGAGTAAAAAACGGTGACGGGACGATGCTTCCCGCTGTTGAATCGAAGCAGGTCGCCGACGCCAACTGTTGGAGTGTATGACCGTGGCTGTAAGGTCGGTCGCTTCGGCGTCGTGCGAAAACGAATCTCGAACTCTCGGTGTGTTGGATCAGCTACCACCCATTCCAACCGACCTCGATCACCATAAGCAAAGTCTTCGTTCCGCGCAAACGGGATCGACTTGTTCGTCGCTTTGTTGAAGACCGAAATCGAGTTCCGATCGAGAACGCCCGACGCCTTCGCCTCGATGAGAAGCTTGCCGAAATCGATCGTTGGATCCATCGGCACATTGCAGCAGGGAAGATCGGATGTCACGGTTAGCGACAAGCGATAGCGATTGTCTTCCGAGCCGCCCGCCGCGACGAGCAAAACCGCAACGAGTCCAATCGTATTCATTTGCGTTCCCCGACGAGTCGACGACTGAAGCGAGGAGACAACGTAAAGCTCGAACGCGAACGGCTATTCCGAACGGGATAGCGGTTAGCCAAGCCGGTTGTCGCCACCATTCTCCTCTTGGTGAATCGTTACCGGCCAACCGGAAAACTGGTTCTCAGGCTTGCCGTCGCTCGCATCGATTAGAAAGCGGAACGATTCCAAGTGATACGTTTTCTTTTCACCATCGACTGTTACGATCGCGAACCCGCTTCCCTTCTGATGAGCTCGTTCGTATCGGTTGCGTTTGGATGCGACCTCGGGGTTTCCGACCGCGTAGACGTAGACCTTGTTGCCAAACCCATCGAGAAACTCGCCCGTATTTGCCAGACCGTGTTTGGGGCGGCTCTTGTGGGGCATGTCGGATTCATCTGGGCGCCACCATCGCGGGTAGCCGGCGCCGATCGCTGGGGTGCAAAACGACCAGCAGCTATCGCGCTGTTCGTCAACGCCATACTGCGTGAGCGACGTCAGATGTTGATCGCCGTTGACGTGCAACGGCTTGCCTTTGCGAATGATGCGAATCGCATTATTACGAGCCGTTTGCGGCCAGCCGCCGGAATCCAAATCAGCTTTCAGGTAACCGTTGTAGCCGCCGTGATGGGTCGCCACGCCAGCGAAAACGGTCTGGCTGAGCAAGACCTTCATCGTATGGCCGCGCCAATCGCCGGCCCAATGCTTGAGGAATTTTTCTTGCCGTTCGCCCAGTAGGACGAGTCCCGGTTTGTCGAGAAACGCCGTATCGACATTGGCGTCCTTCACATGATCGGCTCGCCCACTGCCGGTCTCGACTCGCTCCGGACCGCTCTTCCATTGCCGGTCGCCCAAAATCGCGAAACTGACTCCGCCGTAGACCATGTCGCCGTAGTAGACGCTGATATTTTGTTTACACGGAGTCGGATCGTAGTAGTCGGGATGATGAGCGGTGTTCGTTTTGTGGACGACGTTGACCATCCGCGCGGGTTCGCGGTAACCGCCCTTGGACGAAGTACTTCCCGACGTCATCTTCGCGCCGCCCTCGCCCCAAATATTTCCTTGAAATACATCGTGGTCGTCGGCGATGCAAATCGTTGGTCGATCGCGCATCGGTTCGCGGAACGACCAACCGAATTGATAGTACTTGCGCAAGTAGTTGAGGATGGCCGGTCCAGCCGGATCGCGAATAATCCCGAATCCGCCGTGGCCTTCGTAGAGCTGGTCGCCCGAGAAGTAGAGCATGTCCGGGTCGAGACGCAGCAGGTTCTCAGCGACCGGTTGATAGGGGAACGCATAGTCGTTCTGACACGTGAGCGCGCCCAATCGAAGAGGTCGACCGCTTGGATTCTTGCGAATCGTTCCAGTCCATTCCGACTCAGTCGACTCGCCATCGACGTGGGCCATGTTGTAGACCAGTTTGAACGGCGTCGCTTTCGTCTCGTCCCAATTCGGAACTCGCCACGTCGCCGTCCACGCATCTCGGTCGAGCCGAGCTTTCCCGAGCGACGTCCACTTGCCGTCTTTCTCGACATGCAGCTCGACACTCATGTTATCCTTCTCGCCAAGCGGTCCGGTGAGTGCGGTGATCTTCATCACAAAGCCGTCGTCGCCGCGTGAGTCGCTGAGCGAGTACATCGACCAAAGAATTGGTCCGAACTTGTTGCCATCGGTGATGGTGAACGCATCGCCGCTCGCAGTCCAACCACTGAATCGGTACCTTGCGCCGTTACCCTTGCGGATCGCCGGATCATAGTTGTTGACGATGGCGACATTGCCCAAAACGGTTTCAGCGGGAAACCGCTGCGAAACCTCACCAATCGACTCGCCCGTCGCCCTATCGCTGGCCGTCAACGTCAACGTGTAGCGATCATCACTCGCCGGCTCGCCCTTTAAGGCAAGAGCGAATTCTTTGGGGTTCTTCTTGGCTGCGGCGCCCTTCATCGGCTTGGCCCGACGACCGAGAACCAACTTGCCATTCACAACGCCCGCGTTGATGCCATTGCGCGCGAAACAGTTGCTGCGATACTCGTTCAGATCGCTGCTGACGCCAACTCGAAAACCGGCGCCGCCGTCCGTCCGCTTAACGGCAACTTGGCCAATCCGGACCGACATCGTGAAACGCCCTTTGGCGTTCGTCAGTTGATGGGTGGTCAAATGGACATTGCGATTGCCGCCCGTCGTCTGACATTCGGCCGCCCCGTCGACGACTCGCCAGTCTTCCATGGGGTTGGCCCAATAGGATTCGCCGAGCCATACGCGGTCGTGCGTGTTGGCAAGCGCGTCGCCGTCGCCCGACGATTTCGGGTCATCGTCGCCAGCCTGCAATACATCCGGCGCGGCTTTGGCGGATCGCCCAATCCCCAACATGGTCATGGCGAATCCGAATATTTTGAGAGCCCAACGGCGAGTCAGAGATTGCATCAAACAGTGCTCCGAGAATCGAACTAAAATGAACCCCACCATTGTGGCCGCCGCTGGCATCGTCGCCTAGCCCTAGCGAGTGTGCGATCGCGATCAGCAACGCGATTGAGCGTGTTTACTGGAAGCTGCCGAAGGGGTTGCCGCCAGGGATTTGGGTCGGGAAACTACAGGTGACCAAACAACGACTGAATGAAAGACAAGAATCCATGCGTCCACCCATTGCATTTCTCGCGCGGCTCGCTCTCATCGTCACGTTTCTCACGACGGCCGCACGAGCCGCCGAGCGTCCCAACGTGTTGTTCATTGCTGTCGACGACTTGCGACCAGAGCTGAATTGTTACGGCAAGTCCAAGATCCACTCGCCGAACATCGACCGACTCGCCAAAACAGGCCTGCTGTTTGAGCGATCGTATTGCATGGTCCCAACATGCGGCGCTTCGCGAGCAAGCCTGATGTCGGGAATTCGTCCGGCGCCAAATCGGTTCGTCAACTATTTGGCTTGGGCGCAACGCGACGCGCCCGGAAAGACGACGCTCAATACCCATTTCAAGAACAACGGATACTACACACTTTCGCTTGGCAAGATTTTTCACCATCCAGCCGACAACGCGCAGGGGTGGTCCGAGCCGGCTTGGCGACCCAGCGGCGTAATGACATATCATTTGCCGGAAAACAAAACGCTACACGAGAAGCGAGTTAAATCGGCGGGCCGTCGCAAGCGGGGTCCCGCATTCGAATCGGCAGACGCCCCCGAGACGTCTTACGCCGACGGACAGCTTGCCGAGAAAGCTGTGCGGGAGTTGCGAAGACTCAAGAAGCAAGAGCAGCCGTTTTTTCTCGCCGTCGGATTCTTCAAACCTCACCTGCCCTTCATCGCGCCAAAGAAGTATTGGGACCTCTACGACTCGAACGAAATTGAATTGGCGAAGAATTACAACGTGCCCAAGAACGCGCCCAAAGAGTCGCTCCACACATCGGGCGAATTGCGAGCTTACGCGGGTATTCCTGCGAAGGGGCGAGTGACTGACGAGACAGCGAAAAAATTGATTCACGGTTACTACGCCTGCGTCAGCTTTACCGATGCCCAGGTCGGAAAACTGCTCGACGAACTCGACCGCCTCGGGATCTCGGACAACACGATTGTCGTTCTTTGGGGCGACCACGGTTGGAATCTGTCCGAGCACACGCTTTGGTGCAAACATTCGTGCTACGAGACGTCAATGCACGCCCCTTTGATAGTTCGAGCTCCGGGAATGGCCGAGGGAAAGCGGACCAAGGGGCTCACCGAATTCATCGACATCTACCCATCGCTATGCGAACTAGCAGGACTTTCCAAACCAAGTCACTTGCAGGGGCGAAGCTTTGCGCCATTGATGAAAGGCCCCGAATTGGCGTGGAAGTCATCTGCGGTCGGACGGTATCGTAACGGCGACACGATTCGCACGGATCAACACCGCTTCACAGAGTACTCGAACAAGCGCGGCGAAGTAACTGCCAACATGCTCTACGATCACGGCGCTGATCCGCTCGAAGACGAGAACATCGCCGGAGACAGGCAGAATTCGGACGCCGTGCACACGCTGGAGAAGATGCTTCGCGAGCGTAAAGGCAAGTGACGCTTCGAAGCGATCCTTCGAATTCACTCGTTAAGTCGAATCGATAAACCTGGCTCGACGCTAAACGACCCAATCGGCCTGGCTCGCCATCCGCGGCGCGTTTTCCAAGTAGTCGGCGACTTGATCGGCTTCATCAACGGTGTTCGCGAAACTAAAACTAAATCGCACCGTCCCCTCGCCGGGCAACGTGCCGATGGTCTCGTGGGCGCCGGGCGCACAATGATAGCCAGCGCGAGTTGAGACGTTGTGCTCCTCGGCCAACCACGACGAAAGCGTCACCGGACTGCAATCCTCCATCGTGATCGACACGACCGCCGTGCGGTTTTCAATGTCGCTTCCGCCATAGATCGTGACGCCGTCAATCGCGCGGACTCGCTCCAAGAATCGGCCCGCAACACTCATCTCATGTTCGCGCAGTTTGGACAATCCACTCTGCTGGATCCACTTGACTCCCGCCGTCATCCCTGCGATCGAAAGCAAGTTGTGGGTGCCGACTTCGTAGTTCGAAGGATAGCGGCCCGACATCTCGTGCTTCCCGGAATCTTTGCCCGTGCCGCCCTCGGCCAGCGTCTCCAACTGAATTCCCTTGCGCACATACAACGCGCCAACACCGGGCGGACCGAAAAGTCCCTTGTGCCCGGCAATACTCAACATGTCTGCCTTGAGCTCTTCAACATCGACCGAGATAACGCCGGCGGACTGGGCGGCGTCGACCAGATACATCGCGCCGTAGCGTTCCGCCAGATCGCCCAGGGCAATGCTCGGAAGAATGTCGCCTGTCACATTGCTTGCCATTGTGCTGGCGATCAGCTTTACCTTTCCCGTCTTCAATGTGTCTTCGACGAAATTCAAGTCGATCGGCATTTCAGGTTGGTAAGGGGCGACGTGAAACTTGACGCCGTGCTGCTTGGCCACCTTGCGAATCGGCCGTGACACCGCGTGATGCTCGAGCCCGCTCATGATAATCTCATCGCCCTCGCGCCATTCCAAGCCGAGGATGGCCAGGTTGAGCGAGTAGGTTGCCGAGGGAGTGAAGATGAGTTGGTTCGGATTTCGAATCGATAGAAACTCGGCGATCTCAGCGCGCGACGTCTGCATCATTTCGGTGTTGCGACTGCCTTCATCCGAGATGGTCCGGGACGGACTGTTCAGTCCGCGAAAACACTGATCAACCGTCTCGTAAACGATCTCGGGCTTGGGCCAGGTTGTCGCCGCGTTGTTGCAATAGATTGTCATAAACGTCTCCTGCAGAGCACAAGAGCAGTGCAGCTCGTGGCCAACGTAAGATGGTTGCGCTGAAGTGAAGTGCCGAGTCGAAGGCGAGCCGATTTACGTCGAGAGTTCCCACATCCAAGCTGAATAGCATAGTCGAGTCAGGCACGAGAGGTCACCCTCTGGCCTCTAGAATCGCCGCCCCGTTTTCACTCGCAACATTATCCAGATAGTAATGATTGACCTGCGCGATTTCAGGGCGTCCTTTCGAAGCAATCGAAACATGTCTCGCCGTCACAAATTCGCCATTTTCACTCGTCGCTAGCCGAGTAAACGAGTTTGCCGTCGACGATTGTGTGGGCAATTTTTGTCTTGGCGATTTCGCCCTCAGCACATTCCGTGATGTTGTTGGAGAGCACGACCATGTCGGCCAGTTTCCCAGGGGTGATGCTGCCTTTGACGTCTTCTTCAAAGGCGGCGTAGGCGGCGTCGATAGTGTAGCTCCGAAGAGCTTGTTCACGCGTCATTCTCTGTTTGGGAAAGAAGACCTCGCCGTTGGGCAATCGTCGTGAGACGCTGGCGTAGAATGACGCGATGGGATTGACCTTTTCGACCGGGGCGTCGGTGCCGTTGATAACAACCGCGCCCGACTTCAGAAGGCTCTGCCAAACATACGCACCTTCCTCGGCGCGTTTCTTGCCTAGCCGCTCCACGACAAACGGAGCGTCGGACGTGCAATGGACGCCTTGCATGGAAGCGATCACGTTCATTTTCGCAAATCGAGGAATGTCGTCGGGGTGGAGATGCTGAGCGTGTTCAATTCGCCAGCGCCGGTCGGGCGAACCAGATGGCTCGGAGAAGACCTCTTCGAACTGGTCGAGCACGGCGCGATTGGCCTGGTCGCCGATGGCGTGGACGCACAATTGGAACCGGTTGGCGACGGCAAGTTGTGCGGTTTCCTGCAAGGAACCCAACGATGCGGTTCGAAAACCGGAGGCACCGGGCAAGTCCGCATACGGTTCGAGCAACCAGGCGCCATGAGGCCCGAGCGCTCCGTCTATGGAACGCTTGATAGCGCGAACCGTCAAGAAGCCGCGGCTATCGATTCGGCGGTAACGAGCCAAGTTGCGCCGCAGCGCAGCGTTGCTGTCGCGGACCATGACCCAAAGTCGAACCTGCAACTTGTCGCGTTCGGCATACTCTCTGAACAAATCGATCAGTCCGAATGACGACCCCGCGTCATGAAACGATGTGACTCCGTTTCGCAAGCATTCCTCGGCAGCCAACTTCATCGATAAAGCTAACTCTCTCGCCTGGTCGCTGTTCGACTTGTTCTCTTCGAGGATCAAACTTTGAGCCGTTTCGCGAAACACTCCAATCGGCTTTCCTTCCGAGTCGCGCACGATCTCGCCTCCGATGGGATCGCGTGTGGCGGCGCTGATGCCGGAGAGCTTCATGGCCAAGGCGTTGGCAAACGACATGTGTCCGCTTGCGTGTTCCAGCACGACGGGGTTGCGTGGAGTCACGTCGCTGATCGACTCGTGAGTTGGGTAGCCGCCAACGTTGGGCTTGGGCGGGCTAGTCCATTTCGCCTGATGCCAACCGCGGCCCATGATCCATCGGCCGCTGCCGGCCTTGCTGGCGGCTTTCTTGACCATAGCGACGACCTCCGACCAACTTTGGACGGTCGAGAGATCTAAAATCAGTTTCGAGCTGCCGAGGGCGACAAAATGGCCGTGGCCTTCGATGAAACCGGGGGACAACATGCGACCATTTAGTTCGACGACCCGAGTCGTCTCGCCGATCAACTTGTCCATTTCGCCAACGGTCCCAACCGCGACAATCTCACCACCTCGGCACGCCACCGACTCGGCTCTAGGTCGATTCCGATCCATAGTCACAACAACGCCATCTCGAAGCACAAGATCAGCCGGATCGGCGCCCATAACGATGGGCTGCGCGCTGGCCAAGCCGCATAGGATGGCAAGGCCAACCAGAGCGGCCTGAATTAAGCGATGGGCTAACTGCTTGTTTCGGTTCATGTCGTTCTCGCACAAATCAGGAGAGCCGGATCGGCACAGCGGTCTCCAGGCTAGGTCGCCTCGATGTGCACAGCAAGACCTTGGGCCAATTTGTTTCGCCACAGTGGCGGTTACGACGAAAGAGCTGCGATGATCAGATCGTTCAAAGCGCCGGATTCCGCCGCTGGCGTGAGTTGCTGAGCCTGGATTTGACAGACTGATTGCAGGCGGGCGAGAAACCGGGCGTCGGATTCACATTTGGCGAGCAATTCTGCCAGCCCTTCTGTGTCGCCCGTCTCAAAATATCCTGGGTACGATTTCCCAAGTAGTCCGATTGAGCCCGAGATGCGACTCGAGACTACGGGAGTTCCTACCGCCAGTGCTTCGGAAATCACGTTCGCACCGCCTTCCATTTTGGAAGTCAGTACAAGCAGTCGGCTGCGAGCGATTCGTTGTTGTGTCTTCGTCCAAGACAATTCGCCAACCCAGCTGTATCGCGGATTGCGTTTCATTTCGTCGTTAGCTCGTCGCTCCATCGAATCGGAAAACGCCGATCCAATGTGCGTCACGCGAATCTTGGAGTCCCTGGGCAGCAACCGCGCGGCCATCGCCGTTCGCAACGGGTCCTTGACCGGGCGCAGATGACCGCAGACACAGACTTCGAAGACCGACTTGAGCGGCGCGGGCAAATTCGCTGGAGGTACGGACGATTGAAACACAACTCGCATTTTTGCGTGGTAGGGTTTCGGCAAGAATCGTTTCGCGTCCGGCTGAAGCACGATCAGGCGAGTCGCGAGTTCAAGCGATCGCTGCGCAGTGCGGCTCGTCTTGATATCGCCGTAGAGATCCGTTCCCGTGAGCGCGACGATCAACGGACAATCGGGGTGCCGTTTGTGAAACTGAACAATCGATCGGCTGCTCTTTCTGGCGTGAAGCGCGATCAGAACGTCGGCCGGTTGCTCGTCATAAGCCTGGGCGACATCGACTTTGTGCCCCATCGCACGAAGCATGTCTACCCATCGTTGGGCGGTAACTCGATTGCCCTTCCGCGAACCCGGAGGCGCCGGAGTGACGATGAGAATTCGCGACACTTGAAAACCTAAGCGAATCTTGTTGCGGGCGGGCGAGGGCGTAACGGACCTCGAGTTTTTACCCTCGCGCGACGGACATCGCAAGCGCGGCCCAGGCCGGCGGTGCTCGGCGGTGCTGAGCCTCCACGGCGAATTAGGCAACACATTCTAGGACGATGGGGTTGCCGATTCTTCCGGAGAGGGACCAACACGATCGAGTACGCGATCCGACGCCGCAAAGATTTCAGCTGTCGTGTCGTAGTAGACGGCGCACTCACCGTCATCGGTGAGTTCTGCGGTGATCAGATCATTGGCGCATCGACCGCGGTGATACCAACCGCCTTTGTCGAGCAAGGCGATGTCGGCACGTTGATTCGCATCGAGTTTCAATTCGACTTCCATTTTCCCATGTTCCGATCGAAGCTCGACAACGTCACCGTCACCATGGCCTTCGGCCGCGTTAGGATGAACCACAAGCTGGGCCGGTCCCATCTGATCTTCCGACGCCCATTGTGACGCTTGGGCGGCGCTCGTTGAAACCGCGGTGATATGCAGTCGATTCGCCTCGGGCAGCGAGAACATGGCCGAAGGGAATTCGTTAATTAAATTCATCTTGCCGCTGGGCGTATTAAATTTGCGATCCGCAAAGAGAACCGATTCGACGAATGGATTCTTAACAAAGCCCTTGTTGAATTCGCTTCGCTCGATTCCAGCATCGTAGACTCGCGCGAGCAATCGTTGCATCCAAACCTCTTCGTCCACATCGAACTCCGATCCCAAGCCAACTCTCTTGGACAGCTCACGGAATATCTGAAAGTCGCTCAACACTCCGTTCGAGCTGGCAACGACCGGTCGCACCTCGGACAAGTAATGATGCCCGTAGGCGCCGACGAGATCGGTTTCCTCGAGCATGGTTGTCGTTGGCAGAACCAGATTGGCGCACATGGCGGTATCGGTCATGAACGGGTCGATGACAACGGTCAACTCGCGAGTTCGCATCGCTTCAGCCACGGTTGTCGAATCGGGCAACATAGCGACGGGGTTGGCGCCCCAGACGACGACCATGCGAATCGGCGGATCCGACGCCTTGAGAATTTCGTCGCCGAGGATCGGTTCCGGAAACCGTCTCGGCGCGCTGTCGGGGTCGGCGAACGAGAAATCAAATGCGCCTCGTCGAGTGAAATAGAAGGTCGCGCCGCCGCCTGCAATTCCGATGTTGCCGGAGACGGCTGCGAGTCCGTCGAGAATTCGCACGGCTGCGGCGCCATAGGTTCGGCGCTGGATTCCCCAGCCAATCAGAAGGGCGGACGGTCCATTGGAGTAAGACGCCGCAAGTTCGATCAGTTCCTTCGGCGAGACGCCGGCCAGCAGAGCCCATTGCTCAATCGTCTTTGACAAAGCCGTGCCGTAGAAGTCGTCAATATGGTCGCAATAATCGCCGGCGGCTGAATCAAGTTTGTCGTTTTCGTGCAGCCATTTCACCATGCCCATAACAAGCGCCGCGTCGCCTCCGGGACGTGGCTGAACGAAGACGTCGGCCAACGAGGCGGTCTTGTTGTGCACTGGGTCGACCAGCACAATCTTGACGCCTCGCTGTCGCGCTCGCTTCAACTCGGGGATCAAGTGAACGCTGCTCGCAAAGACGTTCTTGCCCCAAAGGAAAATCGTTTTCGAATTCTGGATGTCGAAGAAATCGTTGCTATCGAAATGGCCAAAATCGAGCATCTGAGCGGCTTCTCCTGCGCCGGCACAGACATCGCCGCTCTTTGTCGTCACCGGACCGAATCGCTCGAAGAAATGGTCGCCGACATGCTTCATGACGCCCATCGATCCGCCGCAGCGATACTGCAAGATCGAAGCGCCGCCCGACTCGTCTCGAAAGCGACTCATCTGCTCGGCCATGATGTCGAGCGCGTCGGACCAAGAGACTTCCGCAAAATCATCACTTCGATTTTTGCGCCACAAAGGCTGAGTCAATCTGTTCTTCGAATACTGTCGGTCCAAAAAACGACTGGTGCGGTGGCACAAAAACCCCTGTGTAACCGGATGATCCGGGTCTCCCTGCAATTTAGTCACTCGCCCATCCTCGACCGTCACAATCAGGCCACAGGCATCCGGGCAGTCACGCGTGCACGCAGTTCGTATTTTGCGCATACTCAATTGTCTCGACTGAAAGCCTAGGTCAGATCACCGTATACTACACGCTCAACGACACGTACAACAACGCAATTCCTATATCCTACCGGCGTTGAAGACGCCAACGCCCGATAGCCATGCGACATACGACGTTTGAACTCGAGACACACGAAGGGGGCCGACTGTTCGCGCAAAGTTGGTCGCCCGAGGAAGGATGTATCGGCACCGTTGGCATTGTGCATGGTTTGGGCGAGCATTCGCGACGACACGAATGGTTCGCGAAGCAACTGACAAAACACGGTTTGGAAGTCGTTTCATTCGATCTTCGCGGACACGGGCAAACCGACGGACGCAGAGGACATGTTCTCCATTTTGACTGGTTGATGGAAGACATCTCCCGCCTTGTGGGCGAACTCCATGTACGGCTCCCCGATCGTCCATGTTTTTTGTTTGGACAGAGCTTGGGAGGAAGTCTCGCGCTGAACTACGCCCTCCGCGAACAGAACGAATTGAGTGGAGTGATCGCGGCCAGTCCGCTGCTCGAGCTCGCTCAACGACCCAACGTCGCGCTTCGCACTGCGGTTAGAACGCTCTCTTGGTTGTGGCCATCGTTTCATTTGCGCACGGGAATCCGCAGCGAAGACTTAACCGAGGACACATCGGTGTACGAGGCGTATAAGGCCGACGATCTCGTACACGGGAAAGTGTCGGCGCGCATGGCCGTTCAGACCGTGGACGCCAGCCGCTGGGCGCTTGAGAACGCCAGCCAGATGACAATTCCCTCGCTGCTCGTTCACGGGACTCACGACAGAGTCACGTCGTGCGAGGCTTCACGGCTGTTTGTTCGTGACGCCGGCGGCGACAGTCAATTCATCGAACTTGACAACGCCCGACACGAATTGCTTCAAGGCGATGGACGAGAGGAGACGAGCCGCGTGATCGTCGAGTGGCTTCTTCCGCACTGTCGCGACGCATGACCAGTCGTCAGCTTGATATTCGACATTCTCTACGCCTCATTGGCGGCCTTGCCTGCGGCGACGGGTTAAACGAATTCGCTTTCCTTCACGCCTCTTAAGTCTATCCGCGTCTTTGCGCGAGCGCAGTATTGCGATTAGTGCGCTTCGAGCCAATTCTCGCCAGTGCCGAGTTCGACAACGACCGGAACCGTCATCGGAAGCGCCGTCTTCATGGCCTGTTCAATGACAGGCATCACGGTGTCTTGTTCCGACTTGTGCATATCGAAGACAATTTCATCGTGCACGGTGAGCAACATTTTAGTGCGGAATCCGCCTTCGCTAAGAGCTTGATGGACCTTGATCATCGCCAGCTTAAGCATGTCAGCGGCGGTCCCTTGAATCGGACTGTTCATGGCGAGACGAGCGGCGGCGTTGGCGAGCGTTCGACTGCGCGAGTTTATCTCTCTCAAGTAACGACGACGGCCGGTTTGAGTTTTCACGTAGCCATGCTCTTTGGCGTAGTCGATCGTCTTGTCGATGTAAGCTTGGACGCCGGGGTACTTCTCGAAATAGTTAGCGATCAGCTCGTTGGCTTCCTTGCGAGGAATGTTGAGCCGTTGTTGTAAGCCGAACGCCGAAATGCCGTAGATGATGCCGAAGTTCACGGTTTTCGACTTGTCTCGCATCTCACGAGTCACGTCATTCATGCCGACCTTGTAGACTTTCGACGCGGTGACCGTATGAATGTCGATTCCGTTGACAAACGCATCCATCATGGCTTCATCGCCGCTCAACTCCGCCATCACCCGCAATTCTATTTGCGAATAGTCCGCAGCGAGCAGCAGATGGTCGCCATCGCGAGCGACAAAGGCGGCTCGAATGCCTCGGCCTCGCTCTTTACGAACCGGAATCGTTTGCAGGTTTGGATTGTTCGACTGCATCCTTCCCGTCGCAGTCCAAGTCTGACTGTAGTGGGTGTGCAAGCGACCGGTCTGCGGATTCACGTATGTCGGCAGTTGATCGACGTAGACGGATTTCAGTTTGACAGCGTTTCGATAGTCTAAAACGTCGGCGATGATTTTGTGTTTGCCCGAGAGCCGCTCAAGTTCGGACTCGCGAGTCGAGTATTGCCCCGTCGCGGTCTTCTTCGGGTTTGCCTCCAACTTCAATTCGTCGTAAAGCACAACGCCGAGTTGCTTGGGAGAATCAATGTTGAACTCGCGCCCAGCCGACTCGAAGATCCCCCTTCGCAGGTCGGCAATATCGATACTCAGTTGTTCCGAAAACTTGGCGAGCGCGTCGGTGTCGAGGCGAATGCCTTCGTGCTCCATGTCGACAAGAACAGGAATCAAGGGGCACTCGACGTCATGACAAACCTGAGCAACGCCTCGCTTTTCAATATCAGGGCGAATCACTTTGGCAACTTGCAACGTAACGTCAGCGTCCTCACAAGCGTACTCAGCTAGCCGCTCCAGTTCGACGTCGCGCATGTTCTTCTGCTCGTCGCCTTTTTCGCCGATCAAATCGCTTGTCGGTATCGGCTCGTAGCCGAGGTACAACTTGGCCAGGTAATCGAGCCCGTGTCGCATCTCCGGCTCTTTCATTGAGTGGGCCAACATGGTGTCCATCAATTTGCCGGCGACTTCAACGCCCTGCCACTTTAATAGAGTGACATCGTACTTGAGGTTGTGACCGACTTTTTCGATCTGCTCCGCTTCGAAAACCGGCCGAAACTGTTCAATCACCTTGCTGGCTTCCGCGGGATCGCATACGACGTAGTACGCCTTATGCGGCTCAAAGGAAAACGCAACCCCCAACGGTAGCGCTTCGCGAGGGTCCAAGCCGGTTGTCTCGGTGTCAAAGCAGATCGACTCTTGAGCGAGTAGAAGCTGGACGAGCTCGGCTCGTTCTGATTCGGTGCGTACAATCTTGTAGTCGTGTTCGACATCCTTGATTGTTTTCTGCTTGCTCGGCTCTTCGTCGAACAGCATGGTCTGGATTTCGACTTCGCGTTTCTCGCGAATTTTCTCGGTTCGATTACTTGCTGACGAAAACGATTTGCCAAACAATCGGCGACCAATCGTGTCGAATTCCAGCTCCATCAAGAATTCCCGCAGCGCTTCATCGTCGTAACCGCTCCAAGCGAGCGAATCAAGTTGCAGGTTGTGGGGCACGTCGAGCTGAATCGTGACAAGCTGTTTCGACAGCAACGCTTGCTCAGTGTTCGTTTCAACTCGCTCTTTCTGTTTGCCCTTCAACTGATCTGTATGTTGCAGTAACGACTCGATCGATCCAAATTGGGCGATCATTTTCTGAGCGGTCTTCGGTCCGACTCCAGGAATGCCCGGTATGTTGTCGCTCGAATCCCCCATCAGTCCGAGTATGTCAATTACCTGTTCGACTCGCTCAACGTCCCATTTCTCGAGAACTTCATTGACGCCCAAACGTTCGTATTCCGAACCGCGCCGGCCCGGCTTGAGTACGTAAATCTCGTCGGTGACAAGTTGATCGTAGTCTTTGTCGGGAGTCACCATCCAGGTTTGGAACCCGCACTCGGATGCTTCATGTGCGAGTGTTCCAATGATGTCGTCGGCTTCGTATCCCGGCATGCGAATGACGGGGATGTTGTAGGCGGCGAAGAGTCGATCGACCAAGGGGATTTGTTCGCCGATATCCTCGGGCATCGCGTCTCGCTGCGCCTTGTATTCTGGAAACACTTTGTGCCGTTCGGTCGGCTCAGGCGTGTCAAACGCCGCGGCGATATGAGTCGGCTTTTCCCGTTTGATGATGTCCATCAGCGTGTTCGTCATTCCGAACACCCCCGACGTGCATTTCCCGGCCGAGTTAAATCGAGGGCTGCGGATGAGGGCGAAGTGGGCGCGGTAGAGCAGCGCCATGCCGTCGAGCAAGAACAGCTTCTTCCTTTCGGGAAACAACTCTTTAGTCTTTTCAGCCATGATCGCTCGCGTCGACTCACCGTAGAAACTGCAGTGGGAGGCAGTTCCGCGCTAAAACTCACGTGGGACGCCGGATTTCTGTACGAGAACCGAACAGCGGGCGACAGATGCTGAGCCGCAGCGCCCTGTGAGGCAGCGTGGAAACGGCCTTCACTTTAGCGTCTGGCGACGAGTTTGTGGCGGTCGGAGAAGAAATCACCAAGCCAAGTTGCCGAGGCGGTAGGCCGAAGTACGAGTAAGAACAAGACGCCGAGGAGTTTGACTCGTTCGGTGAAGCAGGATCGGAGCTAATCGCCGTTTCGCAACGCCAGCTTTAGCTGAGCTGCGGCTCGTTACTCGTGACGGTCTCAATGAGGACGCGTCGATCGACCGGCTTGGTGAGGAAATCGTCGCAGCCAGACGCGAGGCACTTTTCTCGGTCGTGGTTCATGGCGTCTTGCAGTTTATCCGAGTGGAAATGTCAAACTTTGACGATTGAGCAAGATGACTTGTAGGAAGTCTTCTGTACGCCTCAAATCAACTCGCTAATAACGTCGCCGTGATCGACTGCGGGGATGGGCCGCCCCGAGTGGTTCTTGAAATGCACCTTGGGATCGACGCCAAGAACGTGAAAGATCGTGTGATGCACATCACCCGGCTGCAACGGGCGGTCTTGAGGTGCCTCGCCGAGTCGATTCGTCGAGCCGACGATCTGACCACCTCGAACTCCGCCACCGCCCATGAGCACCGACATCGCGTTGCCCCAATGATCTCGGCCAGGCGTTCCCTTGCTCAGCGGCGGGCCGCCATTGCCGCCGTCGTTCATCCGGGGAGTTCTGCCAAATTCGCCCATCACAATGACCAAAACCTGGTCGAGCATTCCACTCTGATCAAGGTCCTCAAACAAAGCTGAAACCGCCTGATCGACTCGCGGAAGATACGATTCCATCCGGCTCTGATGATTCCAATGCGAATCCCAGCCTCCAAAATGACAAGTGACAAAAGTGGAGCCCGCTTCGACAAGGCGCCGAGCGAGCAGGGTGCTTTGGCCCCAACTGTTTCGACCATAGCGATCGCGCACCGAGTCTGCTTCGAGCGCGATATCAAATGCATTGCGGGCATTGTCGCCGGTGACCATATCGAACGCTTGCTGGTCGAACTGGTCTGTGGACGTGGTGGCGGAACTCTTGTCGGCGCGGCGCAGCAACGTGTCAAACTGTTGTTGTAGGCTACGGCGATCCTCGAGCCTCTCGATCGTCAGATTCTTCGGTAGAGCCAGATTGCGAACGCTAAACTTGGCCGCATTCGGATCGCCTTGAGTCTGAAATGGATCGTATTGGACGCCCAAGTAGTTGCCGCCGAAATATCCTGGCCGGATCCCAATACTCATCGCGTACGGAATCGCAACGCTTGCCGGCATCCCGCTTGCTCGAGGTCCAGTGACTTTGGTCGCGACCGCACCGACAAAGGGATACTTGCCCGCTTTAGCTGCGCCGCTCACTCCGCCTCGCCCCGTCAGCATCCAATGTCCGCCGGTGAAGTGATCGCCGGAATTGTGGTGCATCGAGCGAATCACAGAAAACTTGTCCGTGACTTTCGCTTGTAACGGAAACAGTTCGCTGATTTCGAATCCGGGAACGACTGTCTTGATGGGTCGCCAGATGCCCGCGTACTCAGACGGAGCGTCCGGTTTCGGGTCGTAAGTATCGTGATGGCTCGGTCCGCCATCGAGCCAAATCAAGATGACCGAGGTATCTTTTCCGCCGCCGCCCTGCTCGGCCGCCGCAGCTTTCGCCCGGAGAATCGAAGAGAGCCCCAAGCCGCCCATGCCCGCCATGCCAAGTTGAACGAAATCTCGGCGACTCAATCCGTCGCAATTCTTCCACGCCGGGCCCATTGCAACTCGCATGACAACTCCAGAAGACATCAGGCAGGAAAAAATGAGAGAATCGCTCTCTCAGGTGTGGTTCAATCGGGTGCCGTCAGTATATCCGATTCGCTCGGTTGACAAATGCACAATTTCGTCGCGCCGCATTAACTGGCACGTCGCCATGGCTCATTTTCGCAAAAATCGAAAACGCCACGGCCGGGCACCTCGTCTTAATCCTCAGACATTGTCCTGCGTTCCCTTCGTCAAAAAGGCGACTTTCCCATGTTGATTTCCTCGCGACTCTCTCCGCGGAGTCTTGTGTTGGCGGTACTGTTTGCGGGAGGTTTGTTTTTGACCGTCGGCGCGGTCGAGCAGCCCGAGGTGGCAAAGAAGGAGAATGAGCAAGGCAAGATCGCTTTCATTCCATCGTCGTCATTGGGCGGCGAAGAACGCTATTTGACGTTTGTCAGCACGGATAAGCCGATCTACCGTCCCGGCGAAAAACTCTATGTTCGCGGAGTCGTGCTGCACCACGCGAATCATCGCCCCTTGCCAGCGAGTCGGAATCAACCGGCAATGGTTAGGATCATCGGCCCCAAAGGCGACGCGGTCGCCAGCGGCTATGCGATTTGCCAAGACAGTGCGATGGGATTTGCCTGGACCATTCCGGCTGAAATGGCGGGCGGGCAATACAAGGTTCGCATTGATCAAGCCTGGACGGGCCAACCGCCTGCGGAACGCAAGTTCGAGATTCGCTCGTACCGAGCGCCTCGACTGAAGAGCCAGATAGAATTCGTTCGTGATGGGTACGGTCCTGGCGATGAAGTGGCGGCGTCATTGCATGTCGAGCGCGCCGAGGGCGGCATTCCGGAAGGTGCCAGAGTGACCGTTCAAGCTCGAGTTGACGGCGCGACGGTCTTCGAAGGCAAGTCGGTTGTCGATCACGATGGAAACTGTGTCACCAGGTTTCGTCTACCGGAAGAGATCAAGCGCGGCGAGGGCGTGCTGTCGATGGCCATTGAAGACGGCGGCATCCTCGAAAACGCAAGCAAAACTCTGCCGATTCTCCTGCAGACGGTCGACCTGACAATGTATCCCGAAGGCGGCGATCTCGTCGCTGGACTCAAAGGCCGAGTCTACGTTGAGGCGTTTGCGCCGAACGGCAAGCCGGCTGACTTGGCTGGTGTGATCATCGACCCCAAGGGGAAGGAAGTTGCCAAGTTCCGCAGCGAACATGAAGGACGCGGGCGTTTCACGCTGACGCCCAAAGCTGACACAACCTACCGTCTAAAGATCACGGAACCCTCTGGAATCGACACCGAGTTTCCTCTGCCGATGGCCAAGCCAAGCGGCGCTGTCATCACGGCTCCCCGCGATGTCTATCGCGGAGGAAAACGCGTGATCGTTCGAGTCGCTTCGACGACGACTCCTTTTACTGTCACAGTCAGCAAGCGTGAGAAGATCTTTGCCCGAGAAACCGTAGTCGAAATGAAACGGAAGAGCCAGGCAGTGAAACTCGACCTACCGGCGAGCGCCGACGGCGTGCTTGTCGCGACGGTTTGGGATCGGAACGGCAAGCCGTTGGCTGAGCGATTGATCTTCCGCCAGCCGGAACGCAAGCTCAACATCAGAGTCTCAGCCGACTCGGATCGATACACGCCGGGCGGCGTCGCAAAGATCGAAGTCGAAACGACAGACGAAAAAGGCAGACCCATTAGCGCGCTCGTCGGCCTCACTGTCAGCGACGATTCCGTTGTGGAGATGCTCGAAAAGCGCGAACAACCGCCGGAACTTCGCACGATGGTTTTCCTCGAACACGAAGTCAAAGATCTGGCTGACTCCCACATCTACCTCGACGCCGCAAATGACGCCTCACCGCGAGCATTGGACTTACTTCTGGGCACTCAGGGCTGGCGGCGATTCGCCTTCGTCAAGCCTCAAGAGTTCTCCAAGCTCGAAGGCGATTTGGCTTGGCAAGTCTTGGCGATGGCTGCGCCACCACAACCGCAACGCGGCGCCGGCGCGCTCTTTGCCGCCCGATTCCGATTCAAACGCGAACTCGGCGAACGATTTGCCGCCGAGGACGAAAACGAATTGCTGGATGAGGAAGCTCGGGCACCCGAGGCAGACAAAGCCGTTCGCGATCAAGGGAAACTGGGCGACAAGCCTAGCGATGGCGACGCCAAAAAGAAGGACGCTGAACTGGACCTCGGAGCTGAGAACCTCGGCCAACTCGCACAACAACTCAACAGACAACAGGCCGACGCCCCTGCCGACGCAGCCAAGCCTGCCGAGCTGGAAGCGAAACTAGCCAAACTCGCCGATCTCAGATTTGACAAGCGACGGCGTATTGGCGGATTCGGTGGCGGCGGATTCGGCAACTTCGGCGGAAGGCTCATGCAGAGCAACGACTTCGTCGCCGTGCGAGTCTACGCTCACGCCGTTCGTCCAAATCGGCAACCCAACGATCGTAAGGATTTCGCCGAAACGCTCTATTGGAATGCGGGCGTCAAAACAGATGAAACAGGCAAGGCCGTTGCGAAGTTTTCACTGAGCGATTCAGTGACGAGCTTTCGCGTGTCCGCGGATGCATTTTCGTCGGAAGGCGTTATCGGCGGCAGCTCCATCAAGATAGATTCGGTCAAACCTTTCTACATGGAACCGAAGATTCCTCTTGAAGTCACGGCTGGCGATCACGTCCAAATTCCGCTCGGCCTCGTCAACGCGACGTCCAAAGACCTTAAGCAAGGTCGACTAAGCGTCATCGGGTTGAACAAGCCGCGCGATGTTGAATTTGTGCTCGATGCCGATACTCGTAAACGCATCCTTATCGACATGTTGATCGGAGACGCTGTCGGGAAACGCGACATCAACGTCAGCGGGTCGCTCGACGGCCGCACGGACAGAGTCACCCGACAGTTCGTCGTGAAGGCCCGCGGTTTTCCGATCGAAGACGGACAGGCCGGATTGCTCACCGCCAATGGGAAGAGCAGTCATGAATTTGTTATTCCAGACGCTCTCGTCGCAGGCAGTGCGACGACGCGAGTCGTTGTGTACCCAACGCCACTTGCCAGCATGAACGAAGCGTTGAAGCGATTGATTCGCGAACCCAACGGATGTTTCGAGCAGACGAGTTCGACAACCTATCCGCTCGTCATGGCCCAACAGTACTTCATGTCGCACGAAGGCGTCGATCCCGCGTTGATTTCCAAAAGTGATGCGATTTTGGCGAAGGGTTACAAACGGCTTCTCGGCTTCGAGAGTTCGGGCGGCGGGTTTGAATGGTTCGGGCGAAATCCGGGGCACGATGCACTGACGGCGTACGGACTGCTTGAATTCACCGACATGGCTCAAGTCCGCGATGTCGACCCTGAAATGCTAAAGCGAACGAGCGAGTGGCTGCTCGACCAACGTGACGGCAAAGGCGGTTTCGTCCGCAAAACATCGACGCTGCACACGTGGCTCGCCGATCCGGAAATCGCGAATACCTACAATCTGTGGGCTCTGCTCGAGTCGAAGATTCAAGCCGATTTGTCGACCGAAGTCGCCTGGGTTCGAGACGCTGGCGAGAAGACTCAAAACGCCTACGTGCTCGCGTTGGCGGCCAACGCAATTGGCTTGTCTGGCGACAAAGAGGGCCAGAACCACCTGCTGGACGAACTTGCCGGCAGGCAAATTGCGGATGGTTCCATTGAAGGCGCGACTCGCTCCGTGGTCGGAAGCACGGGCGACGCACTTCGCATCGAGACCACTTCGTTAGCCGTCATGGCGTGGTTGCAGAATTCTCGTTACGCAGCGAACGTCGAGTCGGGAATCAAGTTTCTAGCCGACCGATGCAAGGCCGGCCGATTCGGTTCAACTCAGTCGACCATCTTGGCTCTTCGCGCCATCGTCGCCTACGACGCTTCCCGCGCGGCGCCTCGAGCGCCTGGTCAAATCACATTGCTCGTTGACGGAAAGCCCGTTGGCAAGCCGATCGCATTCGACGAGAAGCAAAAAGGCGCCATTGAGCTGCCCGACGTATCGAACTTGCTTGCTCCCGGCAAGCATCAGATCGAAGTCGCCATGACAGATGGTTCGTCGATGCCGTACTCCATCGCCCTCGACTACAACTCACTCAAGCCGAACTCGTCCGCCGATTGTGCTCTTCGCGTTCAAGTCGAGTTGGAGGATCAAGTTGTCCCGGAGGGAGCGGTAACGGAAGCGAATGTCTCGGTAGTCAACACGACGGATGAGAAAGTCGCATCGCCGATTGCGATCATCGGGATTCCCGGCGGTCTTGAGGTGCGGCACGACCAACTAAAAGAACTGGTCAAGGCCGAAAAGATCGCGGCCTATGAAGTCATTGGGCGCGAAGTCGTGCTCTACTGGCGCGCACTCGACGTGGAAGAGCGAGTCGAATTGCCGTTGAGTTTAGTCGCGGCGATTCCGGGAAGTTATTCGGCGCCGGCGAGTCGAGCATACCTCTACTACACCGACGAATTTAAGCACTGGGCCGGCGGAATCACCGTTAAGATTGAGCCGTCAAAGTGAGCTAGGCGTCGGCTGGTCGAACGGTGGTTGAGGGTTCGAGCACAATTCAATCGCCATATGTTTTCTTGAGCGATTCGAGTGCTCGAATCCACAGCATTCGAGAAGCCGCCGTCGTTCGATTCATCCGCTCGCCGATCTGTTCGTGTGACAAACCGTCGAAGTGTCGCAACATTACGTGGCCAGCTTCCGAAGCTAAGTCTGGAGATAATTTCCATGGGACCATTTGATGGCCCTCACTTCGAAACTGAGGGGGAGCCGATCGTATCGGTATGGGCGTCCACTGTGCCGTGGGACGAGATACCGGACGATATTGGGTCGCCGACTACGAGGGCGAGGACGACGACCCTTGGAATCGCTTCTCGTCCGATTTCGGGTTCGGCTGTCATGACGCTGACCGAGTTGAAACGTATTACGACGATCCAGGGAAAGGGTGGTCCCGATCGAAGACTTGGTCAACGCGATGTCGTACTCCGCTTCATTCGTCGACAAGGTCGTTGAGAAAGCGCGAGAACCCGGCGTTGCAACTACTTCGTACGTCCTCCTGATTTACGAATTCAGATACGACGTGAAAGTAACGGACAAGACTGACAGTTCTTATTTTCGATTCGTTGGTGCGTTTCCTTACGGACATGATTGCGGACGGATTGACTAGATGACTGAGCGCCTGATTCAACGCTTGGACAGCTGGCTATCGACGAGTCGCGGCGGCTATTACGCTCAATTGCAGTCCGGCTTGACTGACAGCGAGCTAGATCGATTTGAAGTTCGAATGTCGCTGACGTTGCCAGCGGAATTCCGCTCACTCTATCGTTGGCGCAACTGTCAGTCGCCGTCGTGCACGGAGAGCCTGCAGGGAAACCGAATGTTTTCGTCATTGGACGAAATTGCGGAGACCAAAGCCGATCTCGACTCGATGATCCGTCACGATTTCGACGACCCTCGGTGGTGGCGGACCAGTTGGATCCCGTTTCTCGCGAACGGCGGAGGAGACCATCTTTGCCTTGATTTGGCCGCAGAAGACGGGGGCGTTCCTGGGCAGCTGATCAGCTCTTGGCACGATTGGGAAGAACGAACCATCGAGTTCGCCAGCCTGACCGACTGGCTTATCTTCTTGCTGCCAGACTCATCAACGCCGTAGCTTAGTTCTGGTTGGAACAGCGATGAGTTCGATAGCCGAGTGGGCACCTTCGTTCCTCGAGAAACCAGGATAGCCAATCAGCCTTAGCTCGGCTGAATCGTGAGCAGATCGGCAAGCGCGCGTCGCGCGCGGTTTGCGAGCGTCCGATCGTTTCGGACGAACCGATCCGAATGAGGACAGTCGGCAGCTGATTTGTCGGCAGCTGATTTGCATCGCAAATCGGTTGGGCGGCTGGATGAGGCGAGAAATTGTCGAAATGACGCCGTGCGCGCGGTTTGAGGTCGTCTGGGCAGCGAAAGAGGATCGCTGAGCGCGCGGATTGAGAATGGCTCGGATTTGAGCTTCGAGATTTCGGCGAGATGGGAACGGTTTGCGGCCTAGTCGGACCTAATCGCCAACCGGCGGCGGGCGTGGAGCGGGCGGATCGCGAGCCGGAGGGTCGTTCGACGGGGCCGCCGACGTGTCAGCGTTCGGCGCAACGGCCTGTTTTGAGTCCAACAGATTGAGAAGCGTCGCCTCGACTTCCTCATAGAAGGGCTTCTTGCGATCGCCGATCGCGTTCGGCGTTTCCTTCCAGTACTCAGCCGCCGGTCTTGATCCCCTCTTGCCGATCGAGTCGACGAGCGCCTGAACGGCGCACTCGTACTCGGACCAAGCGATATTCAGAAAGCATCGGTCTGACTTGCGCCGGCGCAACCGCTTTCGCAATTTGTGGTCGATCGAGAAGGCACGCGTCTTGCGCGGTCGGCCGCGTTTCCGAACAACGGGCTTACCCGCGGGCGACAAGGGCTTTTCAACTTCCTCCCTATCGCCCAAATCCTCAAACGCCCCTTCTTCGTCGTCCACAATCAACTTGTCGTCAACGCCCGAGTCGAATGCCGTTACATTCGGCAACAACTCGCCAGTCTCATCACGAACGGTTGCGGACAGATCAATCGGCTCGCCCGCCGCATTCACAATGATAATCTTCTCGGCGGTAGCCAGCGGACCATGATCGGATATCGGTGCCAACCATGCATCGCGATACAACTCACGCAGCCTGTTCTCATCCAGCCCACACGGGGTCCCACATTCGAATTCTTCCAGCAGCTTTCGCCATGCCGCCGGAGACTGCCCAGCACTCCAATCCGCCCTGGCTCGCTCAGCCAACATGCGATCTTGAATACCCGAATTGTGCGACTCGATAAGCGACTTCGCCGCGCCGGCTCGAATCTGATTCAAGTCGCAATAGAACGAGCAGCAAAGAGCATCATCGTCGCTTAAGAGCCGTCGGTTCTTGAACCGGCCATCAAAGAAATGACCCGATGTGCCCATCTCCGCATTGAAGAGTGTTGCCAGAGGTTGCTTGAGCCGAGCCATAAAATCGCTGATCGATCCGAGCGCCCCGCGAGCTCGAGCGAGCTTTTCCGCGTCCTGCAAGACGGAACGTACTTCGGCGTCGGTCGGCGTTCGGCTCCATTGACCGTCCTCCCAATTCGGCCAAGCCAACTTGTACTTCCACGCACATTCTTCGTCCGACCATGTCTCAACGATGTCAGGGCGGGAGCGAAGAATTAGATGGAAATGATTCGAGAGAACCGAGTAGTTCGCGACATCTATTGCGAAAATGAGCGCCAAATTCTTAATTAACTCAGCCACAATGTCGCGGCGGTGCGAATAGTCTCGCCCCGTATCCGAGTCGAATCCGCAAAGCATCTTCTGCTGCGCACAACGCGAAGAAACGTGCTGAGTCTCCACCTTCCCCTTGGTTAGGGTGTCACAACGCGGGCTCGTCATCTCAGTCCATCCTTGTTGACGTGAGAGAATTCTTGCTAAAGCAATGCATCCATCACCGACTGAAGAACGAACCCATCTAAGTCTGGCCGCATCGACTGAGCCGGCAAGAGATGTAATTCGGCCACAAACAAGAACTCACGAGAAACTCAACCGCGTTCGCCAAGCTGATGTCAGGCTGCGTAAGAATGATCAAGACGTGGGCGCGAACCGCACCGACGAAAAGCAGCCCTCGCGCCTCGAATGGCGACAGCCAGACGACGACGTTTGACGTGCGAAACGTCAAGGCAATTGGACCCAAGACAGAGAAATCCCGGCCGTGAATGGCGTTGCACTGAGGACCACTGACAGGGCCCTGGATCTTTGCTGCGACAGCCACGCCCGTGACGTATCATAGAGAGACGTCTTGTGGCCTTGCTCGCCCCTACCCACCGCAGTTGGAATTCCCCTCATGCTCAACGCCTCAAACTCATTGAGACTCGCCACCGCTCTCGCTCTCCTTCTCACGTCCGTCGCGACGACATCGCTGTTCGCCCAACAATCGTCCGACAAGCCGGCAAGAACTCAAGCAGCTCCGGCAAAGCCGAAAACGAACCCAAAGGTCGACGACAAGAAGAAGGAAGGCACCAAGAAAGACGAAACCAAGAAGGCTGAAATCAAGAAACAGGAAGACGCAAAGAAGAAAGCCCACGAGGCGAAAGAGGCTGAAGCGAAAAAGAAAGCTGCGGATGCAGCGGCCAAGAAGAAAGAGGCTGACGAAGCGAAGAAGAAGGCCGAGACCGCAAAGGCTCGAAACGAGGTTGCGGCGAGTTGGATCAAGAGCATGACCTGGCGGCAAATCGGACCGACGTCGATGGGTGGGAGGATTGTCGATTTGGCCGTTGTCGAAACTCAACCCTCTCGATTCTGGATTGCAACTGCGTCCGGAGGGATCTTCAAAACAGAAAACAATGGCGTCACTTTCAAACCCCAATTTCAATTTGAGAATTCAATTTGTATCGGCGACGTCGCGATCGCGGCTTCCGACCCCAAAATCGTGTGGGTCGGCACGGGCGAAAATAACGCCCGCAACTCAGTCTCTTGGGGAGACGGAGTGTACAAGTCAGTCGACGGCGGCGAGACATGGAACAACATGGGGTTGAAAAAGTCGTTTCAAATTGGCCGCATCCTTATCCACCCAAAGAATCCAGACATCGTATTCGTCAGCGCCGTCGGAAGACTTTGGGGTAAAAACGAAGAGCGAGGGCTCTACAAAACGACCGATGGCGGAAAGACGTGGCAACGCATTCTGCATGGCGACTCTGGCGTTGGCTGCATTGACATCGCGATGCAGCCCGGCAATCCGGACACGATGCTCGCTGCCATGTACGAACGCAAACGAGACGCTTTCGATGGCGGAGATCCGGCGACTCGATTTAGTTGGGGCAGCGGCCTCTTCAAGTCGACCGATGGCGGCGAAAATTGGACGCGAGTTTCCAAGGGACTGCCAGCCGTCAAGCTTGGTAGGATCAGTTTTGACTTCATGAAGACCAAGCCGAATGTCGTTTACGCCGTGGTCGAGTCGGAAAAGATCGGCTCGGCGCCCAAAGGAGCGAAACTGCCGGCTTTGATGGGCATTCAAGGCAACTCACAAGACAGCTCGGCCAAACTGACCTCAGTCACGCCAGACGGGGCAACCGCAAAAGCGGGACTCAAGGTTGGCGACACTATTGTCGAAATGGCGGGCGTCAAGATTGCCAACTACCAAGCACTCGTCGCCGAAATCCGCAAACACCACGCCGGCAAAACAGTGACGGTGAAAGCAAAGCGAGGTGACGAGACTTTGGAAGTCAAATTGGCGTTTGGGCGACGAGGCAATTCGGCGCAACCATTCGGCACGCGACTCGGCGGGCAGATGGCGAACATCCAATCGCAGCAGGGCAAGAACGGTTTTCAAACGGGCGGAGTCTACAAGTCGACCGACGCCGGCGACTCCTGGACTCGAGTCAACAGCCTCAATCCGAGGCCGTTCTATTTCAGCCAAATTCGTGTCGATCCGAACAATGAAAACATCATCTTCGTTTGCGGAATATCGTTGCACCGCTCCGGTGACGGCGGCAAGACGTTTCAAGGCAACGCAGGAAGCGCGACGCATCCTGATCATCACGCGATGTGGATCAACCCAGCCAACTCAAAACACATTCTGCTCGGCTGCGACGGCGGCTTGAACACCACCTACGACGGGTCAGCCAATTGGGATTTCAACGACAGTCTCCCCATCGGCCAGTTCTACCACGTCGGCATCGACACACGGCAGCCATACAATGTTTACGGCGGACTACAGGACAACGGGAGTTGGGGCGGGCCGAGCGCATTGCGAGGCTCAAGCGGTCCAACCGTGCACAACTGGTTCACGATCGGCGGCGGCGACGGCTTCATCTGTTTGACCGATCCCAATGATCCAGACACCGTCTATTATGAATCCCAGTACGGTCGAATGGCTCGAGTCAACCTCGCGACCGGTGCCCGCAATGGAATTCGCCCTACCGGCACAAAAGAAAATCCGTTGAGGTTCAATTGGAAGACGCCTTACATCCTCTCCAACCACAATCCGAAAATCTTTTATTGCTTCGCCAACCGTGTATTCAAATCGCTCGAGCAAGGCGACAAACTACGGCCCATCTCGCCCGAACTCACGAGCTACGTGCAAGGAACAGGTACGGCGATTTCCGAGTCGCCCGTCAACCCAAACGTGCTTTACGCTGGGACGGACGACGGAAACCTATGGTCGACCACCGACGGCGGCGTTAAGTGGAACAAATTGAGAATCAAAGGACTCAAAGGCGCGAAGCGAGTGAGCAGCATCGAAGCGTCTCGCTTCAATGAACGACGCGCCTACGCCACGCTCGATGGACACTATTACGACGATGATGCGCCCCACGTATTCACGACGGAAGATTATGGCAAAACTTGGAAGGCGATCGATCGAGGTCTGCCGAGCGGCAGCGCCCGCGTGCTTCGCGAAGACATCGTGAATCCTAACGTTCTTTACCTCGGCACGGAATTTGGAATCTGGACGACCGTCGATCGAGGCCAAACGTGGATACGACTCAACAACAACTTGCCACACGTCGCGGTTCATGAAATCGCCGTGCATCCGACCGCCGGCGAAATTGTCGCCGGCACCCACGGGCGGAGTCTATGGATTTTGGACGTTGCCGCGCTACGACAACTCAACACCGCGACGCTCGACAAAGCCGCCAATCTCTTCAAACCGCAAACAGCTGTCCTTTGGCATGGAGCAACCGGCAAACGATTCTTTGGACGTAGAAACTTCGTCGGACAAAATCCACGCTCCGGCGGCGTTCTCTACTACTCGCTGAAGGATGATGTCAAACAAGTGACGCTCACCATCAGTGACGTTGAAGGAAATCGAGTGGCTCGCATTCCGACAAAGAAAACGGCGGGCATGCACATCAGCGTCTGGAATTTGCGCCGTGCTCGCCGTCCACAGAGCGGTCGATCAGGACCAAGAAATTTCGGCTCCTCGCGAATCGCACCGGGAACGTACCTGGCCACACTCAACGTCGACGGCAAGGATTACAAACAGACAATCCAAGTCGATATCGACCCCGATTTCCCGGCGAACACTCGAACGTTTGACGAAGACGAACGACTCCGGAAACTGCTCAAAGTCAAAGATGACTAACGCGCCGCCGACCAACTCAGTTCTTGGCGAGCGACTCGCGAGCGACTCGCAATACATTGCCGCCGATGATTTTTCGGATATCGTCGTCCGAGTAGCCTCGCTGCACGAGTCCGACTGTAAACAACGGCCAGTTTGTGAACGAGATACTCTCGATCGCCTCGGGCTTGGCTTTATAGTTGTCAGGCAACCAAAGTGTGCGGAAATCGTCACGACCTCGTCGAGTCTTTGGAATCTTTCTCCGCTCAGCCGATGAGTTCTGCGAAGAGTAAGCAACGTCGGTCCCGAAAGCCACGTGGTCGACGCCAAACTTCTTGGCGACGTGATCGACATGATTGAGCAACATGTCGATCGCTCCGCTGCCTCGCAGGAATCGAGAAATGCAACAAATTCCGACCAGACCGCCAGTGTCCGCGATCGCTCGAATCACCCCATCCGGCTTGCTTCTCGCATGAGGATTGGAATCGAGAGCGGCGCAAACGGTATGACTTGCGACAACGGGTTTTTGAGATGCCTCGGCCGCCTCGAGACTTGTCTTCCAACCTGAATGGGCACAATCGGGAATCACGCCAACTCGATTCATCTCAGCGATCACTCGCCGCCCAAAATCGCTCAGCCCCGCATCCGTCTTCTCGCCGCAACCATCGCCGATCATGTTGCGTCGCTGATAGGTCAGATGCATCATGCGAATCCCAAGCTGAAAGAAGACTCGCAGATAACGCAACTCGTCTTCGACAGAGACCCACTGTTGAGTCAACGGCACTCCGTTGCCTGTGAGGTATAGACAGTGTCGACTCTCGCGTTTTGCCGCAACGACTTCGTCCGGCACAGACGCCTTGGCCACGAAGCCCTTCAGCATGTCCGTTGCAAACGTGAATCGCGCCAGCCGCTTGATCAGGCGAAGCGGCGCCTGGCCTTCCTCGCCGGCGTTTTGAAAAATGCAAGTCACGCCCGACGCCCGCCAACCCAAGCGATACTCCTGCTCTTCAATCGGGTTGGTGACGTAGCGAGTCATACCCATTTCTTCTCGCATGTCGTCGAGTTCTAAATCCGAAGCGCCAGACTCGATCGCCGCGGCGAGCGCGTCTCCATCAACCGCAGCCCGCGGCGAAAACGAATAACCGTCAAACACGAGCGACTCGGCGTGCAAACGAAGTCCGTGTTCGAGGTCTCGGCTGGAAGGCTTGAGAATGCCGAGACCAATTTCTCGCGCTCGCTCGATCTTCGGATTGAGGCGCTTTGTCATGGCATCCACGGCATCAATGTCGGCCGTCGCCCCGAATGCAACCGTCTTGCTGTTGATTGCAGCCATTGCAGCTGCGGCGGCGGACGTGCAAAGAAACGATCGTCGTTGCATGAGTTGCTTCTCTTTCGATTCCGCAAGTTACATTTGGCAAGTTACGTTTGGCAAGCACACATTCTAAGCGAGTCAAGGAATCATGATGCACGACGGCATCTTGATCGACATCGGCTCGCCAACTCGCTCGATCGCGCCGTCTTCCTTAATTCGGAACACGACGACATTGTTCCCCGGCATGTTGGCGCAAATGAGCCACTTGCCATCGGGCGTAATCGCCAAGTTCTGCGGCCCTTTGCCGTTGCTGGACGTGATCGCCAATCGCTTAAGCGAACCGTCGGCGGCAATTCGATACGAGGCAACGCTGTCATGTCCCCGATTCGTGCCATAAAGAAATCGGCCGTTTGGTGTGATCTTCAAATCGGCCGTATGACTCGTTCCCTCAAAGTCGCCGGGCAGAGTTGAAACGCTTTGGCCCTTGGTGAGCTTTCCTGTTTTCGAGTCGTACGCGAAGTCGGTAATCGTGTTGAAAATCTCATTGATGACATACAAGCGATCGCCGTTCGGGTGAAACGTCAAGTGCCTCGGTCCAGCGCCGGCGGCCGTGGCGGCGAACGGCGGTTGGTTGGCTTCGATTTCCGCTCGATTTGGATTGAGCCGATAGGCCATGATCTTATCGATACCCAAATCGGCGGCGAAAACAAATCGGTTATCGGGACTGACGACGATGCAATGGGCATGAGGCTCTTTTTGTCGAGCAGGATTCACGCTCGAGCCCTCGTGCTGCACAAATGTCGCAGCCTTCGCGATCGCCCCGTCCTTTCGAATCGGCAGCGACGCGACGCTGCCTGACGAATAATTCGCGACAAGCAACGTCTTGCCGTCCGCATCGACGTCGAGATAACAGGCCGCGGTTCCGAGCGCCGATTGCCGCCCGAGCAGTTTTAACTTTCCTTGCCTGCCGACAATCTCGAACGCCGCGATGTTTTCGTTTTCCTTCCCACCAAACTGGGCAGTGTCAATCGAGTACAAGAACCGCTTGTCCGGTGAAAGCGCCAAGAAAAACGGATGCTCGACTTCCACAGTCCGGTGCACCGTCTTCAGCTCGCCGGTTTCGGTGTCGAAATCGCACGCGTGAATGGCCCCATCGTCGCCCGAAGCGAATGCGGAAATGAATAATCGCAATGTCTCGGCCTGTGTCGTTTGAGTGAGTGCCTCGCCAAGCAAAATTGCTAAAGCAGCGACGGACAATAATCTAAAAAAGGAACTCATTATTCACTCCTCTTTTCTTGAGGTTGATTTCACAGTTGTCGGCGTCGGCTTCCGATCGATCGAGACCGCTTCCGCATAGGAGAGCTCGCCTGTGCGGCCATCGAAATATTGGAAGACTACTTGAGGGTGCGGATAAGCCACCCAGCGTTTGCCGCCGAGCTTCTGGGGCATGTTGAAGACGTTGTTGATTTGAACGACGCAGAAATGGGGATAGAGCCGTTCGAGCCGCGGAAGATCGGGAAGAATATAACTGCTCCAGCGAATGTCGCACTCGCGCGGACCGAACGTGAACTTGCCCGTGGCCGGTCGATCACTCTCATCCAGTTTTGGCACGTGATTAACGCTATTGTGAGGACCGCAGCAGAATTCCCAAACATTGTCGGTCACCTTGATGGCGAAGCTGTTGTGGAGATCGCCCGTCATCACGAAAACTTTCTTGCCGAGCTTGTCCCATTCGCGAATCAGCAATTCACGCTCGTCAAAAAACCCAGTCCAGGCTTCCTCTTTGTTAGCCGCGTCAAACTCGAAACCGCCGGCGCCGCTGTGTGGAATCATGAACGGCACCGTCGAAACGACAAAGAAGAAATCTGCATCGCTCTCCCTCATCGACTTCAAAAGCCACTCGCGTTGAGGTCGGCCGATCATCGAGACGCCCGGCTTTGAGCGATTGCGAATGTCGTGCATGTCGCGGTCGCCGCGCGTATCGAGCAGAAAGAACTCACAATTCGAGACGCGGAATTTTCCGTAGCTCCGCCTGCCGATCGAATAGCTGAGATCCATGTGGTCGACTTTTGCTGGCATATGCAACCGCAACGTATGCTTGTCGACAACTTCAACAATGTCGTAGACGTAGGAGTTCTTATTGCCCGCGTCGTTGTCGTACGCCAAGTCGTTCACGCCAGCCTCGGGAGTGCCCCAGTGAACGTGAAGATTGAGCATCTCTTTGAGCGGGAGTTTGCTGAAGTCGGTATCTCGATCGACCAACAAATCACTTCCAACTTTCATGGCGCCTCGCCCGAAGTGAATCGGATGTTTGTGCTCCATGGGATTCGCCCACCCCAAGTAGTCGTGCCACGCATAAGTGCCAATGTCGCGAAAGACGGTGCGCCGATGTCGTTTCCCAGCCTCGGACGAACCCCAGATGTCGTTGACCAGTTCGTGATCGTCAAACGTAAAGTAACTCGGCACATTGCGGTGCCATTTGGAAAGTTCAACGCCGCGACTCAGATACAACTTGTAGTTTTCCC
This sequence comes from uncultured Pirellulaceae bacterium, assembly GCA_964567745.1. GTDB lineage: Bacteria > Planctomycetota > Planctomycetia > Pirellulales > Pirellulaceae > CAZMNY01. Next base: position 117,976 of record CAZMNY010000003.1, read on the forward strand.
AAACGCCAACCACCGTCGGCATGACATGCACCGACATAGGAAACTGTTTGACGCCCATCATCAACCGCCACGCCTCGGGCGGGAACTCACGCAACTCTTCGTATAACCAGTCACCATTCATGATGTGAAAGTGAACTTTGTCAGCCCAATCGCGATTCAACGTTTCATACGTCGGCACGCGATGACCAACGCCATGCAGCGGATTTTGATTCGCGCATGAGCCAATTTGAAAGCGGAAATTGAACAGCCCCTTCGGGTTGTACTTTTCGTGTCGAGTGTCATCGGCGCTCGGCAGAGTTCGAAACGTCCCCGGCCATCCATGCGGACGACCGTTGACCCAAACCTGATAGTGATAGCGCGTGTCCGACTTCAGCTTGGACAGCTTCGCCACACCTGTGTTGTCGTGGCCCAGCGTGGTAACGGCAGGCAGGCTCACACTATCCATCGCGTCGTTCGACAAGCCATAGTGAACGACAAACTGCCCTGGGTCCGACGTGCGAGCCCATACGACCATCGAGTTCGACGTCGGCTGTCCAAGCATGGGACCATGAGTTAGCCGAATCGGATCTCGTTCAGCTCGCGCCGCCGACGGCATCGCGAGAAGAACGGCCGCCGATAGCAGGCCTGCCGTCAAGGTGTTGAAACTCGGTGTGAATGGCAAACATCGCGTGGCGATTGGCTTGCGGGCTCGGAACATAAGTCGTCTCGCGTTCTCAGGTATCGTTGGCACGTTGCAAAGCAGCCAACAATCTACCACTCGCTCGACGCGTCTGCATTAGTTGGTCTCGTTACCTTGGGGCAGCGGCAACGCAGTCGGCTGCCTTGTCGCCATGCCGATTCGAGGATCAAGCCAGACGCTAAGACCGTCGTTAAGAACTTCAGGCGAATCGCTCGCCGTAGAATCCGCGCGAAAGCTGAGTATTGGAATTGGTTGATCGGGGACCAACTCCGCAACAGTTCCGTTTGCAGATTGTGGCGTGAACGGAATCGCGGGGTTGTCATCCGCCAACCAAGGCGCGCTGTCGATATTGATCTGGGAAAAGAGAGCCCTATTGGGCATAGAGATAGCCAATCCCCAAACATCAAATTGACCCTTTCGCAGTGAAATGGCCATCGTGAACTGCCTGTCAAACCCAATAGGCCACATCGATGTATCCGCCGCTGGTAGCCCATCGCTTGCCCAATCATCGGCAATTCCGAGGGTAAACTTCTTGTTGGCCGGAAGGTAAACTCGGTACTTGCAAGAAAGATGATCGTGGCACGTCAGCGGCATGACGTAGACTTTCTTGGGGTCGGCCACTTCGATAACGCCAAGCTCTTCCTTGAGTTCTTTGGCTGTCCGAGCAAGGTGCGCAAGCTCGACGGCTAGCTTGCGGTTTTCGATAAAAACTCGAAGATGCGACACCGACACGACGGCGAGCACAAAGAGAGTCGCGATCCACAGCAGGCGGATCGGCATGGTTGTCCGCCCAGTATCGGCCATTGTGCTCTCCACAATTTGTGCTGACTGTTCGAGTCGATTCTTTCAGCCGACCCGCGATTGCCGAGGCGCTAATCTCAATTCGTTCCGAACGGCGCAGCTTTTGGCTTCGCTACGACGATTGGCGCCATTGGCTCAAGCCAGACAGTAATGCCATCCGTGGAATCTGTCGGTGGCGTGTCAGAGAACGAATGTTCCTGCGCGCGGTAGGTAACAATTGGCACGATCGAATCAGCGTCATGCTGAATTGCGGCGCCTAGGTGACTAGTTCCATGTATCGTTTTCATTGAAGTGATCCACGAGGTTCGGTTCGCTGGGATCATCGAATTGGAGGTGAATCTTGGAGTTGCCACGTTAGTGAACCGTCTTCCATCAGGCCGCATGGATACATTGACCGTCATCGTAAACTGACGATCGTGGTGTATCGGCCCGCCACCGCTACCGCTTCCCGGCATTCCGTCCTTTGACCATTCAGGCGCTATCCGAATCCCGAACGGCTTATTGGCTGGCAGGAAGACGCGGTATTTCCAAGTGAACGGCTCCGAACAGGCTAACTGCCTGACATAGGCCTTCGTGGGATCGGTCACTTCGATATGGCCCAGCTCGTCCCTGAACTCTTTGACCGATTGCGTCAGGTCGCAGATCTCAACGGACTGCTGGAGGTTGTGCTGCGACACCCGATAATGAGACTCGGATATGCAGGCCAACAGCATCAGCGTCAGCAACCATAGAATCGAAAATCGCGGTAGAACCGCCTTTCGGTCGGACATCATATTCACCCCATTTGCACCCAAGTCCGATAGACGCTCGCGAGTATATCACGGGTAGATCCTCTTCGCAGCACGAAGCAAAGACTTGCGAAGTGCTCAGGAATCCGCAGATAATACGACTCTCGAGCCATTCGCTCACCAACCTCCATTGCCCGCCGAGGATCCCGCCGTGCGAACTTCAATACTAGTCGTACTTCTCTTTGTTTCGTGCTTGTCCAGCTCGCTGCGGGGCGCGGATATCTTCTCGGGCCAACTGAACACGATTTGGGAGGAAGGCGGCTTCACTGAGGGCGCCGCCGTCGGACCAGACGGATGCATGTACTTCAGCGATTTCGCTCAGCCATTCAACGCCAGGCCCGCGCGAATCATGAAGTTCGATCCGCGCGACCAATCGGTGACGATTCATTGCGACGACAGCAAGATGGCCAACGGACTCATGTTCGACCGCAAAGGCAACCTCTACGCCTGTTGCGCATCGCCTCTTGGAGGACAACGTGCACTTGTGCTGATCACACCTCACGGCCAAGTTAAACCTGTCGTCGAACGATTCGACGGCAAACGCTTCAATTCACCGAACGACATCGTTATCGACTCCAAGGGGCGAATTTATTTCAGCGACCCTAAATATGTCGGCCCCGAAGAGATGGAGCTCAAGTCGATGGATGTCTATCGACTCGACCCCAGCGGCAAAGTCCACCGAGCAACGACGAACATCGACAAACCCAACGGAGTGATGCTCTCACCGAACGGCAAGACTCTATATGTCGCCGAGACGGATAACGGCACGGACAAAGCCGATATCGTCAGCGACGCCAAACGCGGCCGCATGACGCTTAACGCATTCGATGTGCTGCGCAACGGCGATCTACGCAACAAGCGAGTGATCGTCAACTTTGGCGATCAACTTGGCATCGATGGCATGACGGTTGATACGCAAGGTCGAATTTACGCGGCTGTCCGCTCGGAAAAACGGTTCGGCATTGTTGTCTTCTCTCCCGAAGGCAAAGAGTTGGCGTACTTGGCGACGCCCGAATTGCCAACGAATTGCTGTTTCGGCACGGGCGAGCGACTCGGCATTCTGTATATCACCGCCGGAAAAGGTTTCTATCAAGTCGAGACGTCCGCGACCGGCCACCACTCGGCGACCGCCATCGACCCGAAGGAAATCGGCGCCGCATTCAAGCAGTCCGTCTTCGACGCTCACATTCCGCAAGCCGAAGTGGAGGACTATTGCGACAAACTCGTACCTCGGATGCCGAAGATTACGACACTCGAAGACTGGAAAAAACAAGCAGATTCGCTGCGCCAACGGGTGCTCGACGAGGTCGTCTTTCGTGGCGAAGCCGAAAAGTGGCGCGACGCGAAATGTGGCGTCAAGTGGTTGGAGAAGATCGAAGGCGGGCCGGGCTATGAGATTCTCAAACTTCGATTTGAAGCTTTGCCCGGACTCTGGGTTCCCGCCCTGCTCTACATGCCCGACAAAGTCGTCGGCAAAGTTCCCGCTGTCATGAATGTGAACGGTCACGACCGGAACGACGGCAAGGCGGCCAAGTACAAGCAACTGCGATGCATCAATCAAGCCAAGCGAGGCATGATCGCGCTCAACGTCGAATGGCTCGGCATGGGGCAGCTGAACACGCCCGGTTTCAACCACTATCGAATGAACCAACTCAACCTCTGCGGCTCTGCGGGAATCGCTCCGTTCTACCTGGCAATGAGCCGCGGTTTGGATGTCTTGTTGTCGCTCGAGGAGACCGATCCGCAGCGAGTGGCCGTCGCCGGCCTTTCAGGCGGCGGCTGGCAGACGATCTTCATCAGCTCGCTCGATACGCGAGTGAAACTGTGCAATCCGGTCGCGGGCTATTCAAGCTTCGTCACGCGGATTCACAACCATTCCGATCTCGGCGACTCAGAACAGACTCCCTGCGATTTGGCGACAGTCGCCGACTATTCTCATCTGACCGCAATGCTCGCGCCGCGCGCGGCTTTGCTGACTTTCAATATCAAAGACAATTGTTGTTTCGCCTCGCCTCACGCACTGCCTCCGCTGCTCGCCGCTGCCCGCCCTGTCTATTCCGCCCACAACGCGAAAGACCGGCTAGCGTTCCACGTCAATGAAGATCCGGGAACGCACAACTTCGAGAAAGACAATCGCCAAGCACTCTACCGAATGTTCAAACAACACTTCTACGCCGACGACGATTCGTTCAGTGCCGTTGAAATCGAGTCGGACAAGGAACTCAAGACGAAAGAACAATTGCAAGTCGCGTTGCCCGACGACAACCAGAGTTTTCAGAGTATCGCCGAACGCTTGAGCAGCAAATTGCCGGAACAGTCGGAACTGCCCGATTCGGCCAAAGCCGCAACCAAATGGCAGGCGACTGGCCGCGATCGCTTGCGCGAAATCGTGCGGGCCGATCGATACATTTGCAGCGGTGAGCGACGCAAGGTAGTGAGCATATCGGGAGGAGCCGTGACTGTCTGGCGGTTGAAGATGGCCACCGCCCGCGCGAAAAAACCTGCTTGGACCGTGCCGGCAACCGAGTTCGCTCCGCTCAATCCTGTTGGCTCCACAGTCTTGCTGGCCGACAAGGGCTGCGCGTCGCAGGCGTCCCAAATTGCTAAGCTCGTCGAGTCTGGCCAGCGAGTCATCGCAGTCGACCCGTTCTACTTTGGCGAGTCAAAAATCCGAAGCCGCGATTTTCTGTTTGGCTTGCTCGTTTCCGCTGTCGGCAAACGGCCGCTTGGAATCCAATCAGCTCAGATTGCCGCGGTCGCCGAGTGGGCGACAACTCGTTACTCGAAGGAACCGGTAACGGTCGCGGCATATGGCCCGCGCACGAGCGTGATCGCTTTGGTTGCTTCCGCCATCTCAACCAAGGGCATCGCGGCGGTCAACTTGAACGGCTCGCTTGGCAGCCTGCGAGAAGTCATTGAGCTGCAGTGGGACATTCCCAAGTCGCCCGAACTGCTGTGCTTCGGCCTGCTAAAGGAATTTGACCTCGTGCAGATCGCCGCCCTGTCGGCACCTCGCGAGATCACATTCCGCGAACCCAGCGAGCGGGTTAAATCCGAAATGAAACCGCTCGTCACTTTCTATGCAACGTTGGGCGCCAAGTTCCAAGGCTTGGCGAGTGATAAATAGAGCAAACTAGTCTCGACTTCGGCCCGCCTCAATGATGGCTGCCAGCTGAGCGACCAGTCGCGCTTTCACCTCGGGATGTTTGGACGACAGGTCGACCTTCTCGGCCGGGTCGTCGGCTACATTGAACAGCCGATATTGTGGAACTTTTGCGTTCTGCAGCTTGAGTTTCGAGTTCTTGGACCGTTTCGAATCGTGGCGCTGCAGCTTCCAGTCGCCGACGCGGAATCCGTAATTGCCGCCTCGACCGTTGTCTTGTTGAACGAGATGCTCGCGTCCTTGGGCGCCTTCGTCGCCAAGCAGCGCTCCCATCATATCAAAACTGTCGACACAAGCGTCTTTGGGCATCTTGATGTCATTTAGCGCCGCCAAGCTGGCGGCCATGTCGATTGTGCAAACGAGCTGGTTTGATTGGCCCGGTTTGATGCGACCGCTCCAGCGAGTGATAAACGGCGTTCGCGTGCCGCCTTCCAAGACGCTGTATTTGCCGCCGCTGTACGGACCGGCAGGTTTGTGGGCGCCGTTCTTTTCTTTCGCTCCATCTTTGTAGCCGTCGTCGAGCACGGGACCGTTGTCAGAACAGAAAACGACCAGCGTGTTCTCGGCCAAATTCAATCGATCAAGCGTCTTCATCAACTCGCCAACGCACCAGTCGAGTTGCACGATCGAATCACCTCGGTAGCCAAGAGGCGTCTTGCCTTGAAATCGCTCGTGAGGAATTCGCGGGACATGCAAGTCGTGAGATGAGAAGAACAGGAAGAACGGATTATCTTTGTTGGCTTCGATCCACTTGACCGACTGCTTGACCCATTCGTCGGCCAAATCTTCGTCGCGAAACCGAGCCGCGTGGCCGCCGGTGTAAAATCCGATGCGGCTGATACCATTGTGAATTGTCGCATTGTGTCCGTGCGACCAATCCATCTTCAACGTGTCGCGATGCGTGATGCCCGTGGGATGATCGGCGCTAGGCTTCTTCCTGCCGACCCAGAGGGGATCCTTCGGATCGAGATTGAGGACTCGATGATTTTCGACATAGACCTGAGGCACTCGGTCATTCGTCGTCGGCAGCAAGAAGTTGTAGTCGAAGCCGATCTCGCGCGGCCCCGGCTTCAGCAATCCGTTCCAGTCCGGTCCGTCCTCGCCGCCAAGGCCCAAATGCCACTTGCCGATCACAGCCGTTTTGTACCCCTTCGTTTGCAACAATGAGACGACCGTCTCCGTGCCGGGCTGAATGATCGCCGGACTGTTCGGCGGCGCAATTCCGGTACCCTTGCGACGGAAAGCGTAGCTGCCGGTCAAGAACGAGTAACGAGTCGGAGTGCAAGTCGACGCGGAGCAGTAACCGTTGGTAAAGCGCAAACCCTCCGCCGCCAGCCGATCAATGTTAGGCGTTTGTAACCGCGTCGCGCCGTAACATGACACGTCGCCGTACCCCATGTCGTCGGCCATGATCACAATCACGTTCGGGCGCGCAGCGGCTGACTCGGCTTCCGCTTCCGGCACACAGACAATTTGCAGCAGAACGACGCCGAGAATCCATAATGGCGTCAGCGTGAGTCCGCGTCGTGAACAGTTCATGAGTGACCGGGGGCAACCAGTTGGTGTCTTGTTCGGGACCTGAGGCATCATGAATCCTTCTCTATTTCGAAGCGTGCGCTGCAGCATATCAACTCCGTTGTTGTTCAAAAAGTGACAGGAGCCGAGCAGTAATGAATGCGTCGATTCCGGAAAGACCGTTGGCATCGAGCGAATTCAATCTTAAACCAAACCCGCTCGGCTCGCTCACGATTCAAAGCTCATTGTCCGGATTGGCCTCTGCCGAAGCGTATGTATGCTGACTAACGTTTGCTCTGAGGCAGATGAAGTAGAATTCAAGCCCAGTTGGTTAGGAAGAGTATTGCACAATGCTGCTGCATTGGCACCGTTTTATCCTCCACGGAGATTGAGCTGATGAACCGTGTGACTTTCCTCGTGGCCGCGTCGCTCATGGCGTCAATCGCAACTGCCGAACAACCTCTGATAAGCGGTCCGCAACCTGGCACAAGCGTTGGTTACTTGGACTTTTCGGCAGTGAAATGCGGTGGCCCAAAGAACCGGTTTAAAGGCGGCTCGAATTATCGCTATTACTGAACTTCGCGTAATTTGGTCGTCGTCTTTGCCCGGACAGTCGACGACAACCTGGTCAGTTTGGCCAAGCAATTAAACGAGCTCGTCAAGAAGACGCCGGACAGCAAACTTGCATCGCAAATCAATTTGCTGGGCGATGATTTCGAGACACTGAAGTCATGCACTACGAAGCTCGCGACGGACCACAAACGCAACCACGCACCAACGGTCGTCCCGTTGGCGTTCAAAGACGGCCCAAAGCATCTTAAGCTCAACTCCGACGCCCATGTCACGGTCATCATCTACGAGTCGCGTCCAAGTCGCGAGATCAAGGCCAATCACGCATTCGCTCGAGACGGCCTGAACGATAAAGCGATCAATAGCATCGTCGCGGATGTCAAGAAGCACCTCCCGTAACGGAACCCGCCTTCAAAAAGCCGGCCGTAAATGATGATACAATGCAACCGTATTGAGACGGCCGCGTCTCAAGCCGTTTTGCCAACACTAGGCGACTGTGGAGAGACGACATGCGAGTGTCCCGCCCGATCCTATTTGTGCGTTGGGTGACTCTGGCGATTTTGGTCTTGCTGTGCGTCGCGTGGCCGCTTTCGCGCGATATTGAATTGCTGTCCGTATCTGCGGCCTCTGAGCATGATGATCGCCCCGACACAGGCGGCCAGAGAGCTGAGCAAGATCGCGGCAAAAAGGAAGCAGCCGCAAAAGACGCTCGCACAAAGTCGAAACCTTCATCAAGACAGACGGCTCACCGCGGCCCGGCGTGCCTTGTCGTCGACCGTTTCTTCGCCGATGAAGTATGGGCGAAAGTGGGCGAGCGAACTTGTCTCAAATGCCACAACGCGGAAGGCGACGCGTCCGACACCAAGTTTCTATTGCAGGACGCGTCGCGCGATCACACAAAGCGCGCCGAGGTGATGCGAGACAACCGTCTCGCATTTGGGCGAGTGGCGACCGCCACGAAAGACGGCAAGCCGCTTCTGTTGCTCAAAGTCAAAGGCGAGCTCGATCACGGCGGCGGCGAAGTGCTCAAACCAGACTCAACGGGATACCGCGTGCTCGGTCGCTTTGTCGTTCGCTCGACTGGCAAGCCCAACGTCGATCCAACCGTGGCCGACAGAGTCACTCCGCCATTCTTTGATGGGCTGCAAATGATGTCGCCCAGGCGATTGTTGCGTCGAGTGACTTTGTCGCTCGCAGGACGCCTGCCGACTAAGACCGAGCTCCAAGCCGTTGAGCAAGGCGGGCTCGAATCGATCGATGGCGTACTCGACAAGGTCATGCAAGAGGACGCGTTTTATGAACGACTGCAAGAGGCATTCAACGACATCTTGCTGACTCGAGGTTACGACGGATCCGGCGAAGGCGCATTGTCATACGAACATTTTCCCAAACGGCTTTGGTATCAAGATCGCGACCCGCGCAAGGGACTGAGCGACGAAGAGAAAAAGAAACTGCCCTATTCCCATCCGAAGATGAGGGCGTACACCAAGTTGATCGCGGACTATCGGGAAGGCATGCTCCGCGAGCCGCTCGAGCTGTTGACTCATATCGTACGCAATGATCGGCCCTTCACCGAGATCGTGACGGCCGACTACCTCATGGTCTCGCCTTACACCGCGCGAGGATACGGAGTCTATGACGAACTGAAAGACAAGTTCGAAGACCCGGACAACCCGTTCGAGTTCATTCCGACACGGATCAAAGCGTTGGTTAGTCGCAATGGTCGACAGGTTCAGCCATCCGAGACCGGCTATTTCCCCCACGCCGGTTTGCTCAGCTCATTCCAATACTTGAAGCGCTATCCAACCTCCGAAACGAATCGGAATCGGTTGCGAGTGCGTATGTATTTTGAGCATTTCCTTGGCATCGACTTGCTGCAGTTGTCGCCGCGAGTGAACGACGCCGCCGCGACTAGTGCAGAGTACAAGATACCAACGATGCAAGCTGCAGATTGTGTCGTGTGCCACAAGGTGATGGATCCTATCGCCGGTCTCTACCAAGACTATTACGTTGTCGATGGCAAGGGAATTTATGGGCCGCGCAAAGAGGGTTGGTACAAGGACATGTTCTCGCCGGGCGCGTATGGCGAGCCGTTGCAGGAGGAACAGAAGTGGCGTTCACTCCAGTGGCTCGGTCAGAAGACAGCCAAAGACCCTCGATTCGCCGTGGCGATGGTCAAGCACGTTTGGTACACGCTGCTTGGCCGCAAGCCGCTGCTGCCTCCGGAAGACATCGACGACACGATGTTTGCAGCTCGGCGACGGGCGTTCCGAATACAACGTGACGAGATTGAGAGAATTGCGGAGCGATTCGTTGAGGCCAAGTTCAATCTCAAAGTTGTCTTTAAGGAACTCGTCCGCTCGAAGTTCTATCGAGTCGACGGACTGAGCTCGGCTGTGAAAGAACCTGAGCGGCTCGCCGAGCTGGACGACATCGGCGTCGTTCGTATGCTGACTCCAGAACAGCTAGAGCGAAAACTGACGGCGGTGTTCGGCAAGACTTGGGGTCGCCTGACGGAACGCGAAAGCAAGTTCAAAATCCTCTACGGCGGCATCGATTCGAAGGCGGTGACGGAACGCATCGCCGATCCGAGTGGCGCGATGGGGGCGATCCAGCGTATCATTGCCAACGATATCGCCTGTAAGAATGTTGCCGCCGATTTTTCCCTTGCGGCGAACAAGCGGCGGCTGTTCCCCAGCATTGAACCGGACGTGGTCCCGGGCGCCAATGCCGAATCGGATGAGAAAATTCGACTGGCGATCGTGCACCTTGACGACTTATTGCTCGGTCGATCCGATGCAACTCAAGACGCCGAGGTGCAACGAACGTTTGAGCTATTCGCCGGCATCGTCAAAGACGCAAAGTCTCGCAAGGGCATCGCGCCGACGGAGAGTTATTTCTGCCAAACAACTCGCGATTCGTCGCCGCGCGATCCAGACCCGCATTATACGATTCGAGCGTGGCGCGCAGTCGTTACGTACCTGCTCCGCCAACACGAGTTTTTGTACGAGTAAGGAGTTTTCATGCAACGCCGCCGTTTTCTGAAACTCTGCGGAGCCGCTGGGCTGGGGATCGCTGCGCCGGTAGGACTCTCCTCAAAGGCTCTCGCCGAACCCGAGAACGCCGAGTTGCCCGCCTACGACGGCCCGTACTACGTCGTCTTTAACGCGTCCGGCGGTTGGGACACGACTTATTTGATGGACCCAAAAGGCGAGAACGAAATCAACCGCCTCTACAAGAAGGACGAGATACTCAGCGAAGGGAGCCATCGATTCGCGCCCAACGCCAAACACATCGAAGGCGGGATGAGCAACGCAGACTTCTTCAAGAAGCACGGCGACGACGTGCTAGTCGTCAACGGACTCGATTATTCAGTCAACAACCACTCGCCGGGGTCGCGATACATGGCGACAGGCAAGCTTGATAGTTTGGCGTATCCGACGTTTGCCGCTTTAGTCGCCGCTTGCAACGGCGCCGACGCTCCGCTCGCTTTCCTTACGTTTGGCAACTATTCGGCGACAGGCAACCTCGTCCCGATGGCCCGCGTGCCCTACCTGAATTCATTGAATCGGCTGGCCAACGCGGATGGCGTGCAGGGAAACGCCCGCAGCCCGTATCACGACGACTTTGTCAGCCAGCGAATTGAACAGGCGCTCGAAACGCAATTGAAAGCCCGACTCGCCATAGCCAGTTTGCCTCGCGTCACACGCACTCAAAACATGCTCTACGCAGCACAACTCAACTCAAAGGCGCTCGAACGAGTTACCCCGTACATCCCCAAATCGTCGCCCAAAAAACGACTGTCGCAACAAGCCGATATTGCGATCGCTTCCTTCAAGGCTGGCGTTTGCGTTTCGGCCAATCTCTCAATCGGACAATTCGACAGTCACGCCAATAACGATAGGGATCAAATGAAACTGATCCCGGAACTGCTCGAAGGAGTCGACTATCTGCTGAAGAAGGCCGAGGAGTTGAAGATCCGCGAGAAGATCGTGGTCGTTATGCAGAGCGAAATGGGCCGGACGCCGACGTACAACAAAGGTAACGGCAAAGACCACTGGTCGATCGGTTCGATCATGTTTATGGGCCGTGGAATTAGAGGCAACCGCGTTTTCGGCGCAACGGACGACAAGCAGTTTCTTGTGCCGATTGACGCCAAGACGTTAGCCGCCGACAAGCAGAACGGTATCCGCGTTCGACCCGAACACATTCACTCCGCACTACGCGAATTCGCAGGCATCGGCGAACATGCCTTCGCAAAACAATTCCCGCTCGACGTTCCAGAAGACGAGCAACTAACGACACTGCTCAGCTGACGCAACGTTAAATCTTCTCGGTTTCTCGTGCTTTATTGTGGCCATTCTTCTCTAAGGACGAGCCACGAAAAACACGAAGAACAAAAAGGGAGGGATGGAGCGAACGATCTGTTCAGGCAAGCGCTTATTGCGCCGCCGTTTCCTGCCACCACTGTGACACTCTCGTTCCGCCAACTCGAAACTCTTCGTGTCTTCTCGTGCTTTTTGTGGCAATCCCCTCCAAGAATGAGTTAGGAAGAACACGAATAAGAAACGTGACAATTGTGGTCGGCTGATTCCTGTTAGTGGACGGAGCGATATAGAGATGACTGAGTCACCGGCGAAGAACATCAATGCACTTTGGGACATTATTCGCGAAACGAGTTTTGACATTCACTGTTACCATCGCCACGGTCACTTGGAAAAAATTTATGAGAACGCGCTTGCCCATCGACTTAGAAAGACTGGATTGGCGGTGTGCCAACAGCACAAGTTTGCTGTTTACGATCAAGATGGGACCGAACTGGGCGTGTACTTCGCTGACCTCTACGTCGAAAATTGCCTGATTGTTGAGCTGAAGGCCGCAAGACCATTGCGAATGAGCACGTCGCCCAGATTCTCGGCTACCTAAAGGCAACACGCATCGAAACGGGCTTGCTTATCAACTTTGGCGCTCCCAAACTGTATGTGAAGAAATATCTGATGACGTTGAATTGAACGACTCTAGGCAGACTAGCCCCGCGTCGAGGTAGATTGACCGAATTGTTGACTTCGCCGGCGCGGCACTTTCCCGAAAAGGGGGTTGACGTTCCATCGTCGACAATCCAGCATTTTCGTTATGGACACCAACCATTCGCTCCTCTGGCAGTTGCGATTTCAGCGAGCCTGCGTGGCGGCCCTCCTCGTCGTGACGTTCTCGGTCGCCGCGCTCAAGTCGTGGGCTGGCTTCGCGGCCGATGTTAATTTCAACGAACACATTCGGCCGATCCTGGCTGAGCATTGTTTTCACTGCCACGGGCCAGATGAGGAGAAGCGCGAAGGCGACTTGCGATTGGACAACGAAGAGGATGCGAAAGCAGAATCGATCGTTGGCAAGGAGCCCGAAAAGAGCCCATTGTGGCGGCGAATTGTTGCGACCGATCCCGACGAAAAAATGCCGCCACCCGATTCCGGGAAGTCGTTGACTCCAGCCCAAATAGAACTCGTTCGGCTTTGGATTCTTGACGGCGCAGAATACGAGGGACATTGGGCGTTCGAACCGATTGGCCAGCCCAAGCCGCCAGGTGTCGGCGACTCGAATACGACAGCCGTCGATCGTTTTGTTCTCGCGCGACTGAAGCCCAAGTCGTTAAAGCTGTCGGCGCCGGTTAGTGCTCAGCAACTCATCCGCCGCGCGACGTTTGACTTGACCGGCCTGCCGCCGACTTGGGAAGAAGTCTCGGAGTTTGTGAACGACAAGGCTCCGCGAGCTTTCGAGAAAGTGGTCGACCGATTACTCGAGTCGCCAGGCTATGGGGAACGATGGGGCCGTCACTGGCTGGATATCGCGAGATACGCCGATACCCATGGCGGCAGCGCGATTGGATTCACGAAGTTTCCTTTCTCCTACACGTATCGCGACTACGTCATTCGGTCGTTCAATAACGATGTGCCGTACAATCGCTTTATCACGGAACAGCTTGCCGCCGATCAAATGGGGCTGTCCGAAAGCGACGAAGCACTTGCCGGACTCGGGTTTCTCACTGTCGGCATGCAGTTTCGTAATCCTCACGACACCATTGACGACCAGATCGACGTGGTGACTCGAGGGCTACTCGGCCTGACTATCGCCTGCACTCGCTGCCACGATCACAAACACGATCCGTTCTTTTCGACAGACTACTATTCGCTATACGCAACTTTCGCCAGCAGTGCGAAGCCCGATTTGTTGCCGCTGATTGGCCAACCCGCCGATACGAAGCCGTTTCGGGATTACCAAAAGGAGTTGTCACGGCGGCAGGTGTTACATGAAGACCTGGCTCGCGAACAAAGCGTGATCATGCGGGGCCGCCTGCGAATGCAAGTCGGCGCTTATTTGAGTGAGCTGGCCAAAGGCGTCCCGGAGCAAGATCTGTCTGCGGCATTCCTCTCCTACCGCACCGATGATCTGCGGCCCTTGGTGCTAAACCGCTGGCGCGACTATCTGGCGACGATGCCCCAAGACGATCCTGTCTTCGGCCCTTGGGTGCGGCTGAGGCAACATGAGCCCGCCGATTTCGCTCAGCAATGCGCGAAGGTAATTGCAAAGCTGAAGAAAGAGAACGGCGATCCGGCCAAATTTTCGGCTATGCACAAATTGACCGCCAAGACGCCTCGTTGGAATCCGCGAGTGTTGGATTCGATAGATGGCAAAAAGCCGAAGAGTTTGATCGATGTGGCGGCCGGGTATGGAGAGATGTTTGCAACGGCGCATCAAGAATGGTCGAGGGCAATTCTTACTGCGGCGATCGAAGCCGACAAAGGAGCCGCGATTGTTCCAGACGAAGATCCGAAACATGTCGAGCTTAATAGCGCCATTAATCGACAGCTTCGTCGGCATTTGTACGGCACCGACACGCCGACGGCGATGTCGGACAAACTCGCGATCAAGCTTCTGAATCGACCGATTCGCGACAACCTTCGAGGGCGAAATGGAGCGATTGAAGACCTGCACCTGACGTCTCCCGGGTCCCCGCCGCGAGCCATGGCACTGACCGAGAACGAAAGACCGCAGGTGTTTCACGTCTTTCGGCGAGGCAACCCGATCGATCGAGGCGAGGTTGTCGAGCCCCGTTTCCTGAAGACGATATCCGATGAAAAGCCGACTCCATTTCCAGATGGAAAACGGCGACTCGGCTTGGCTCAGGCCATTGTGGACACTGCCAATCCGCTGACGCGTCGAGTGATCGTCAATTGGGTCTGGCAACGCCACTTTGGGCGTGGCCTCATTCGCACTCCCGACGATTTCGGAACTCACGGCGAACCGCCGACCCATCCTAAGTTGCTCGATTATCTCGCTGCAAAACTCCTTGAAGACAACTGGTCACTTAAGAAACTGCACCGCCGGATCTTGCTGACTGACGTTTATCGCCAAGCTGCGGTCGAGAATGCGCAGTCGCGAGTTCGCGATCCTGACAACAGATTGCTATGGCGGATGCCGCGCCGACGGCTCGAAGTTGAAGCGATGCGCGACGCGATGCTGGCGGTCTCAGGCGAACTGAAGACTCAGATGGGCGGTCAACCGTTCAACTTGCTCTCCAAGCCGGTGGTGCCGCGACGCAGCGTCTACGCATTTGTGAACCGTGACATTCTGTCGAGCATGTCTAGTACGTTTGACGGCGCGAACCCGACATCGTGTACAGCCAAGAGACCAGAAACCACAGTGCCTCAGCAAACTCTGTTTGCACTCAACTCAGCGTTCATTCAGGACCGCGCCGTTGCCCTGGCTACACTTACGCAAATCGCCGACGCGGACTCAGACGCTCAACGAGTTCGCCTGATGTATCAGCGAACGTTTGCTCGTGAACCGAACGCAGAGGAAATCAAGACGGCGCTGAGTTACGTGCAGTCCGTAAGCAAAGCGTCAAAGGAAAAGGCCTGGTGCCAACTCGCGCATGCTCTGTTGGCGTCGAATGAATTTGTTTTTGTCGACTAGTTTTTTGGTCGACTCGATAACATTGAAGCAATCGAAACGCCGAACGGCGTGCATTTGCTCTTACGGTGTAGAGAGATCATGAATCATCACCAACATGACGTGTCTCGCAGAGCGTTTCTCAAGAGAAGCGGCCTCGGATTCGGCTCGCTCGCCTTAGCCGACTTGCTTTGCCGCGACGGCCATGCTGTCGGTCCCGGCTCGCCAGGCACCCATTTCCCAGGCAAGGCGAAAAATGTAATTCACGTGTTTCTGAATGGTGGGATGTCGCAAGTCGATTCGTTTGATCCGAAGCCGGAATTGACGAAGCGAGCGGGGGAGATGCTTCCGTTTCAGAATTTGCGAACAGAACGCAGAACAGGAGTCGCCCTGCCCTCGCCTTTCAAGTTCGAGAAGCATGGTGAAAGCGGAATTCCGATTAGCGACATCTTCCCGCACTTGTCGAAGTGCGCGGACGACTTGGCGGTGATTCGATCTATGAACGTCGAATTGCCTAACCACGAAATGTCGCTCATGCTGATGAACACAGGCCACCAGCGGCAGGTGCGCCCCAGTTTTGGGTCGTGGCTTACCTGGGGTATGGGGAACGAGAACCAAAATCTACCGGGGTTCGTCGCCCTGTGCCCCGGCGGACTTCCCGTCGGCGGCGCGGGCAATTGGCGTTCCGCGTTTCTTCCCGGTGCCTACCAAGGCACCCACGTCGATACATCCAAAACCGACCCAAAGCAGTTGATCGAATACGTTCACAACAACCGATTGACGCCGCGTGAACAGGAAGGACAATTCGAGCTGCTGAAGAAGCTGAACGCGAGACATCTCGCCGACCGGCCAGGCGAAGCGGCGCTGGAAGCCCGCATCCGTTCATTCGAGCTCGCGTATCGCATGCAAACGGAAGCGACCGACGCGTTCGACGTGCAACAGGAACCGAAGCGAATTCTGGAGATGTATGGAGACGGCCCGCAGAACCGCCAGTTGCTGATGGCTCGGCGGCTCGTTGAACGCGGCGTCCGATTTGTGCAAACCTGGCACGGAAACATGCAACCCTGGGACAGCCATTCGAATATCAAAGCCAGCCATCGCAAAGTTGCCAGCCAGTGCGATCAAGGCCTGGCCGCTTTGCTCACCGACCTAAAGCAACGCGGTTTGCTCGACGAGACATTGGTGCTTTGTACTGGTGAATTCGGCCGAACGCCTTCCGTTGAATTAAGTCAAAACGGCGCCGGCGCGGTTCAAGGGCGCGACCACAATCACTGGGGATTCTCGTTGTGGATGGCGGGCGGAGGCATTAAGGGCGGGACAATCTACGGCGCCACCGACGAGTTCGGATTCCGCGCCGTCGAGAATCCTGTCTCGGCGCACGATCTGCACGCAACCATGCTGCACCTTCTCGGCTTCGACCACGAGCGGCTGACTTATCGATTCGCAAGCCGTGACTACCGTCTTACCGATCTCGCCGGAAAAGTCGTCGACGCGGTCATTGCATGATCTTAAGACGGGATGTCGCAACTCGCGATTACATTCCTAGCATCATTCGGAATGCGACACCAAAGCCGATATGCACAAACATGAAGATTCCGGCGATGAAAAACGATCGCTTTATCTCGACGCCGAATAGTGCGGAGACGGCTATGCCAAGTCAGCCGGCAGCGATTACGGTTCCGAGATAAATGCCCACTGGGCCGATTGCCACAGCACACCCAATCGCTAGTGCAGCGGTACCCAACGCCGCAACAACCGCCACAATGGATGCTGTTCCGAAACCGATGTCCTCCTCATGAAACGTTTCAAGAGAATGACAAGAACTAAGGCGTCAATGATCAGTCCCAACATAAACGTGTTTCTCCGCGCTGCCCATGCAAAGTCAAACGACCCCGCGGCACACACGCTGTTCGAGTAGCCGAATCTCGTTGAGCGTACGAATAGAATGCACGCAAGCCGCAGTTGCAATGACTTGGGCGGAGCAATTCCTCCTTGCCTCGTGCTGGTAAATCAGCCTCTCGGCTAACCGCGCTGCCGACCTACCCTTAGTCCGACCAATGTTCGCCGGGGCGATAGTTGGAAAAGAACCAACCATGTCCCTCGAGGTCTCTCACCATATAGCCGCGACAGCCAAAGTTCGCATCGGCAATCTCTTGAACGACCTCGGCGCCGTTGGTTTTGGCATGCTCATAGTGCGAGTCCGGATCGTCTGTGAACACGCAAACCGTTTGGCTTGTGCCGGTCAGAGATCTCGGCCCCACTCGACAGTATTCGGGTTTGGGAGACGAGACCATAACCACCGCATTTCCGAAAGTTAGTTCGGAATGTATGACGGTACCGTCGGGACCAGGGACGACTAACCGCTGCTTGAAACCAAAAACGCGACAGAGCCACTCGATCGCTGCAGGGGCGTCATCGTAGGTCAATCCTATCGACATATCACTAGTCATCGAACTGAACTCCAGCCATAACTGAGCCGCCATGCGACGATAAAGCCTTTGGTTCTGTGACGAAACAGAACACATAAAAACTAGCGAACATTGGCGCTTCATGCACTCGGACGCACATCAAAAACGATCAGGCCGTTCGTCCAAAATTTCGGCCGATCCGCCACATTGGCACCAAGATAATTTACGATATGAGAAATGTATCCTGTCGAGATTTGACATATGACAAGGCCTGCCCACCTGCTACTCGTCTTAGTCGTCGCTGCGTCGGCAAGCGTGCGCGCAGACGAAGGTGTCGAATTCTTCGAGAAGAAGATCCGCCCGGTACTGGTGAAGCATTGTCTTGAATGTCATTCCTCCGCGTCAGACGAGCCGAAAGGCGACTTGCTTGTCGATTTTCGAGACGGGTTGCGTAAGGGCGGAGAGACGGGTGCCGCCATCGTGCCCGGCAAACCGAGTGAAAGCTTACTGCTCGATGCATTGCGTTACGAACAGTTCGAGATGCCGCCGAAGAAGCAATTGCCCGAAAGTGTGATTGCCGACTTCGAGCGTTGGATTCGAGCCGGGGCTGTTGACCCGAGAGACCATCCCCCCTCGCCCACCGACGCCGCGGCTTCAACCTGGAAAGCTCAACTCGTCGAGCGCGGCAAGTGGTGGAGCTTGCAGCCGTTGAAACGCGTGTTGCCGCCGAACATCCGCGACTCGATTTGGTCGAAAGAACCCGTCGATCGCTTCGTTCGCTCGGCGCTCGACAAAGCCGGTTTGACTCCGGCCAAGCCAGTTCGCGCAGACATCGTCATGCGGCGGCTCGCATTCGTGCTAACCGGCTTGCCGCCCACGCCCGAACAAGTCGCGAAGTTTGCTCAGATTAATGACAAGAATGCTGACGCCGCGTTGGTTCAATTCGTAGATGAATTACTCGAGTCGCCTCATTTTGGCGAACGGTTTGCGAGACACTGGATGGATGTTGTTCGTTACACGGACACTTACGGTTACGAATGGGACAATCCAGCAAAAGGATCTTGGGAGTACCGCGACTACTTGATCCGGGCGTTTAACGACGACGTTGGATTCGACCAGCTGATACGCGAACAAATTGCCGGCGACCTGTTAACCAAGCCGCGAATCAACAAAGGGGCCGGTGTTAACGAGAGTCTCATTGGCCCGATGTTCTTTCACTTGGGTGAACATCGTCACGGTGATAGCCTCGTCTTCAATGGCGTCCATCAGGAAATGGTGAACAACAAGATCGACGCATTTTCAAAAGCGTTCCTCGCGATGACAGTCGCCTGCGCACGATGTCACGATCACAAACTCGACGCGATTTCCCAAGCCGACTACTACGCGCTGGCGGGAGTGTTCATGTCGCCTCGCTGGACTGCGCGTTCGATCGACGCTCCCGGAAAGAACGACCAGTCGATTACCGAACTTTCTCGGCTACGCGGCGAAATTCGAAGTCGGCTGAGCAAACTGTGGTTATCGCAGAGCGGTCCATTGAGTTCCGGATTGACGCTGCAAGAATGGGCTGCCGAAAATCGCGCCATGTTGAAAGATGCAAAGATCGATGACGTCGCGTGGCCCGTCGCTCAGCTACTCGGCAACATGCCAAAGCCGCAAGACGCGCCGGCCTCAGACGACGCTGCTGAACGCGCCGACAAGCCGGGCGATGCGATAGCGAAAACGTGGAGTCGATTGAAATCAAAATGGACGACTGCACGCGAGTCGAGACAAAAGGCGAACGCCGGAAGATTTACCGTACTCGCCGACTTCGCTGCGCCAGGGCTTCCCGATGGATGGAGCATGGACGGAGACGGCATCGCCAACGGATTCGTCACCTACGGCGAGCCGAGGATCAGCTTGAGCGGTGATGCGGTTTTGGCTGAGTTGCTTCCGCGTGGTTATCACACGCATGCGTTGTCGTCGAAGCTGGCCGGTGCGATTCGGCTCCCGGCACAAGACAAAACTGCCGGTCGTCAGCTCAGCTTGAAGCTGGCCGGCGGTGAATGGGCAGGCTGGATGGTTGTGCCGCAGAACGCTTTTCAGACCGAACCGCTCACGTTTCTTGACGGCTCGGCGCCGCTGCAATGGAAAACGTTGGCGGATCGCGGCGTCAAGCCCGAACACGGGATCACGAGGATGCTCCCCGAAGTGATGACCGCTTCGCTGCACGCGAACTTTCCGCCTCGCACCGGTTTGGCTCGCGCCGGAAAAGCGACCCTCGCCCACAACGATGATGGACTCAACAAGCGTAGCTGGTTCAGCTTGACGGGGATCGTGGCGCATGACTCGGGCACCGCCCCACAAGACACGCTTGAACATCTCGATCGCCTGTTCAACGACGAACCACCGAAATCAACACCAGATGCCTGGCGGAAAACGGCGTCGTGGTTTACAGCCGCTCTCAAACGCTGGGCAGCCAACGAGTCGACCGCGGCTGACGTGAAACTAATCAATTGGTTGCTCAAACATAAGTTAATCGTTAACGAGCAAGAAATCGACGCCGAGATTGCAACTCTGGTCGGTCGGTATCGCGAAATTGAATCGCGAATCGACTACCCGCGCAGCGCGATCAGCATGGACGAGCGAGGCGTCGAGCCGCTGGACTATCGGCTTAACGCCCGAGGCGATGTGTATCAGAACGGGCCGGAGATCCGCCGCAGCTTTCTCGAAGTATTCGCCGGGCGACACGGCGTGGCGAAAAGCGACACGAGCGGACGGCTCGAGTTGGCCGAGTATCTGAGTAGCCGGAAAAACACTCAAACTGCGCGAGTTTATGTTAATCGCGTTTGGCAGGCCGTGTTTGGCCAGGGCATTGTGGCGACGCCCAACGATTTCGGAAAGCTCGGCGCGCGCCCATCCCACCCTGAGCTTTTAGACTGGCTTGCAAACAAGTTTATGGAAGACGGTTGGTCGACTAAGAAGTTGGTCCGCCGGTTAGTGTTGAGCCAGACGTTTCGGCAAGAGGGAACAGTCACTCAAGCCGCGTCGGACCTGGATCCCCAAAACCATTTGTTGCATCACTATCCGACGCGACGGCTTGAAGCTGAGGCGCTCCGAGACAGTTTGCTCGCCGTCTCAGGTCGACTCGACTCAAAGCAATTCGGCCCGCCCATCAATCCGCCGCGACTTGTCGATGACGGCGCGAAGCGTCTCTTCTCAGGCCCGACAGATGGCGATGGCAGACGCTCCATATATCTAAAGATGTCGATCATGGATCCACCGAAATTTCTGGTCTGCTTTAACCTTCCCGACCTCAAATTGCCGACGGGCCGCCGAGACGTCACCAACAATCCCACTCAAGCCCTTGCCCTGCTCAACGATCCCCTCGTCATCCAGCTCAGTCAACATTGGGCCGAACGAGTCGTCAGAGATGGCAAAACCATGCCGGAACAACGAATCCACCGCATGATCATTCGCGCGTTTGGCCGCGAGCCGAGTGACGACGAAATAAGCCGATGGACAGAGGCTGTAGAAAGCTTCGCAGAATCAAACGTGTTGATGGATGATAAGGCAGCTTGGGCCGAACTGGCTCATCTGTTCTTCAACACCAAAGAGTTTCTATACTACCGATAGCCATGAACAGAAATCTCTCAACTTCTAGTTGCCTGGGTCGCGTCGACGCTGATGGGACTCGCCGCGGCTTTCTGAAGAATGCGTCAGCGGGGTTCGGCTGGTTGGCGCTCAACGGCCTGTTGTCGGATCCGGCGTTCTCGGGCGACAAGCAAAAACGAAAACCCCATTTTTCGGCACGTGCTAAGAGTGTCGTATTCTGCTTCATGGATGGCGGCCCCAGCCATGTCGATACGTTCGATTTGAAGCCTATGTTGAAGAAGTTCGAAGGGAAACCGATCGGCGGCGACGCTGTCTCCAGGCGTTCGCAATCGAGTGCGGGCCGACTTTGGCTTGGCAGTCCCTGGCAATTCAAGCAGCGAGGGCAAAGCGGACTATGGGTAAGCGATCTGTTTCCTCGAATTGCAGAAGTTGCGGACGAGTTGTGTGTTGTGCGATCGATGGTTGGCGAGTTGCCGCTACACGGACAGCAAAATCTGCTTCTGCACACTGGCCGCATTCTGGGCCAAGCGCCAAGCGTTGGAGCGTGGGTCTCGTACGGACTTGGCAGCGAAAACCAGAATCTGCCCGGCTACGTGCTGCTCAACAACGATTGGGTGCCAAACGGCGGACTGGAGAATTTCGGAAGCTCGTTCCTTCCCGCCTCTCACGCGGCGACGATGTTGAGACCGAAGGGGATCCCGGTCGACAACATTAAGCCAGCCAGTTCGCTGGACGTGCAGCGACGCAAACTGACTCTGCTCGCCGCACAAGATCGCGACTTTGCCAACGTCGCGGCCAACCCCGGCACGATTGAGAGCGCGATCGCCAATTATGAAACGGCCTTCCGAATGCAGAGCGCCATTCCCGAGATCGCCGACATCGCTCGCGAGCCAGCGCATATTCACAAGCTCTATGGCGTTGACTCCAAAGACCAACATCAACAACTCTACGCGAGCCAGGCGCTTCGCGCGAGGCGACTTGTCGAATCGGGAGTTCGGTTTGTCGAAATCACGTGCCCGAGTTTCGATGGAAACAACTCACCCTGGGACCAGCATTCACAACTCAAGAAGAACCACGAAAAGAACGCGCGGGTCACCGAGCAATCGGTCGCGGCGCTCATCGTCGATCTCAAACAACGAGGCATGCTCGAGGACACGATCGTCGTTTGGGCCGGCGAGATGGGCCGCACGCCTCACACTCCCAAAGTGACGCCTACCTGCGGACGCGATCATCACGTCAACGGCTATTCGCTATTCATGGCCGGCGGCGGATTCAAGCGAGGCGTCGCCTACGGTCAGACGGACGAATTCGGAAACGGCGTTGTCGAAAACAAGCTTGATATCCACGACATCCACGCAACCATTCTGCACCGATTGGGAGTCGATCATCAACGGCTGACGTTCCGACACGGCGGCCGCGATCAACGACTGACCGACGTGCACGGCAGAGTAATCAACGAGCTGTTGGTTTAGCGTCGGACCAAATCCGTTAAACAGCTGCGACTGGATACGCTAACCTTGATTTAGGGCGACTCGGCAACCAATACCGACTCGAGGCCGCGACGAACTTCAGCGGGAATCGGCACGGATTGATTCGTTTCGCGATCGACCCAAACGTGAGTCATGTGGCCCCATCCAGCGGGCTCGTCGTCTCCCTTTAAAAACACGCCGACGCCGCACTGCACCGAACTGTTTCCGATTCGCTCGACACGAAACGCTGTCTCGACAGATGCCGGGTGCGCAATCGATCGTCCGAAGGTGAACAGCGTCTCAACGGCAACAGGAATGATCGGCGTGTTGGGCATTTCAGGCCAATACTGACGAAAGAACTCGGTGACCGCCGTGTCCATCCAAGCGTTGTAGACAGCATTGTTGATATGGCCGTAGACGTCGTTGTCTTTCCACCGAGTTGTCACGTCGGCGAAGACGCGATAGTTATCACGCGATACGTTTTGTGGAAGATTGGGCATTAGCTCACTGGTTCTCGTTGCGATCGTCGTCGCGTACTGCCGTCATTGGTCACCGCGCCGATGCGATCCCGCATGCCGACATGAATCATTCAATCTAGAGCTTGTCTCGCAATCCGTACGGCACCCAATACGGGATCGGCAACAAGAGTCGGCTTTGGGGTGAGACCCTTGCGGGCAAGTTGATCGAGCAAGTTAGCTCGAACGGCATCGCGGCGAACAAGCACGCCGCCCGTCAATCCTAACGCAAAGCTGTCGCGAAAACCTAAGCCGTCTGCAATCGCGATCACCAATTCTGACAGATCAACCGAAGCTTGAAGCTCAATCGCCTCGGCGACATCATCCCCCGCGTCGGCCGCTTGAAAGACCACTTGGGCGTATCCGGCGATCGTCGCGCGATTGGTTGAATCAGAGTAGATTGTCGAAATCAGCTCGGACGGATGCCGCAAACTGAGGCGCTCGAGAAACAGTCCGAGCAATCGAGATCTAGGACGACGACCATCGGCCATTTGCCCAGCGCAGCGAAGACCGCTCAGCGCGATTGCGTAACCGCTTCCTTCATCGCCGAACAGGTGCCCCCAACCACCGCAACGAGCTGTCTCGCCCGCGATGTTTCGGCCATAGGCGAACGAACCCGTGCCGGAGATTACGGCGATACCACAACCGTCAGCGGATGCGGCAGACAACACCGGCGCCGCGTCGTGCACCACTTTGACGCGTTCGGCGAGCTGAACCTGCACGGCCCATTTGCGAATCGCTTCTCGCTCGTCATCGCGACCGCTTCCGGCCAGAGCGAGGCATGCGCTGGCGAGTCGAAAGCGCTCAAGTTTCGCATCTTTAAACGCCGTCTCGACCGCACGGCTCAGATTTTCTTTCGCCGCCTCAGCGCCAAGCGAGCGAATATTGGACGGCCCCGCCACGCCGCGCCCGACGACTTCATCAGCCGCGTCGGGTTGCGCTGTCGACAGCCAAGCAACCGTTTTGGTGCCTCCGCCATCGACGCCAAGCACGAGCGGGTTGCTCATTCGATCGATTCTCCCGCTTCAAGCACGCCGCGCAGGTGACCGCCATTTTCTTCAATGCGTTTGCGGGCCTGCTCAGCTGAAAGGCCGCAGTGCTGCGCGACAATCGCCGTCTTGACTTCCCCGTCGCATTGCTCGAGCAATCCTTGAGCGTCAGACTCATCGACACCGGTCAACTCCGCGACGATTCGCCTGGAGCGGTGGGTGAGTTTCTCGTTGGTCGCGCGAAGGTCGATCATCAGATTTCCGTACGTCTTGCCCATCCTCACCATCGCGCCGGTCGTGAGCATGTTGAGCACCATCTTGGTCGCGGTCCCCGCCTTGAGACGTGTCGATCCGCTGACAACTTCGGGACCGACAACTGGCACGATCATCAATTCGGACACGGCTTCCAACGCCGAATCGGGATTGCAACTAAAGCCGATCGAAAAAGCGCCGATGCTCTTGGCGTATTCCAGACCACCGATCACGTAGGGAGTCCGCCCGCTCGTTGCGATACCGACAACGACATCGTTCGCCTTGAGCGAAGCCGCTTGCAAGTCGCGCCGCCCACCGGCCGGATCGTCCTCAGCGCCCTCGATGGCTCGGCGAAGCGCATCGTATCCGCCGGCGATCAAACCGACGACCATCTCCGGCGGCGTACTAAACGTTGGCGGGCATTCGCTGGCGTCGAGTACCCCCAAACGGCCCGATGTCCCGGCACCCATGTAAATCAACCGACCTCCCCGCCTCAAGCGATCGGCAATCACATCGATAGCTCGTGCAATGGATTCCGATTGAGTCGCCACGGCATCGGCGACCTGGCGATCTTCGGAATTGATCAGCCGCACGATTTCAACGGCAGACTGGCTGTCAATCGATTCGGAAGCCGGATTCCGGCCCTCAGTCGTAAGTCGCGCCAAGCCGTCGGATTCTTGTTCGTTCATGTCGGCTCTGCCTAGCGTTTGACAGCGCCCACGGGAGGCTGGCTTGAAAGCTGCACTAACGCCTCGACAACTCGGCCCCGCTGTTCTCGCGGCAGCTTGAGGTATCGATGAGGTTCGTTCTCGCCAACCCGAAACGTCGTCAGGCCGTCGTCAGCCACGGTGACTCGACCTGCACTCGACGCGCCAAAATAGCCGCGATTGGGCCGGACCGCGTAAAGCACGCTCGTCAAATCCCAAGTTGGTCGGTTGTGCGGCGGAGGACTGTAGAGCTGGTAGGCGTCGGCAAGCGGATGATGCTTAACGTATCCATAATCCTGCTCGATGCTCTCGTGAGGATAGGGAACCGCGCGACCAATTTCATAGCCGCTCCAAACGATCGGAGTCGGCCAATGCTCGGCGAGCTTCCGAGCTGACGCGATATCCTTCACCACGTTGTATTCTTTGTGGTCGTTCAACTCGCCGTTCTTGCCAGGAATCTGAGTTAACGCGCCCGCCATGATCGAAAGCAGTTTCGCCTTCTTGCGCACCAAATCAACTCCTCCAAGCGGACTGATGCTGTCTGGTTTCGAATCGAGCAGATTGGCCAAGTTCGTCGAGAAGCCAACCTGCGCGAACACGACCGATCGATCTTCGCCGGCCTCCAACACTGTGCGAAGCACCGTAACGGCGTTCGCGGCTTCTTTGCCCGACAACAAATCATGCGGGTAGCGCAACTTGCCGTTGTCCTTGACGGCACCGAGCCCAATAAACTTGCCTTGAGCTGGAGTGACGCCGCTTCGGCAAACGCCGATCGGCACATCGCCTCGACCGTAAAACGTGTTCACCGCGTCTGTGAATGACGCCGCCAACGGACTGTCCTTCGTGATCGTCACCGCCAACAGTTTGCACTCGCCGCGGCTCTCCAAAGCGTGAATCATCCCCAACGCCAAGACATCATCGACATCGTTTCCAATGTCCGTGTCAAACACCAGCTGAACTGGAGTTTTCCCCTGCGCTGCCGCCAAACTCGCAAAGGGAATAGAGAACGCCATCGCCAAAAAGAATAATGAGCCGAATCGAGACCAATTGTTCGTCGGCCAACAACCGCCGTTGCCTCTTGCAAATTGAACGCCATCAATCATTCTTGAAGCGCCTTGTCTCATCGAATTCACCTTCTATCGCCGTCGTTTGTCTCGCATGATGCGTTCGCAAGGTAACCGACTCCTACGTTTGCCAGATTCCTCACGGTTCGTCTTTAAAATAGCTGTACACAAGCCTCATCGCCACCATGACACTCGATCCGCCAACTCGAATCTCTTCGTATCTCTCGTGCCTTTTTGTGGCCATTCTTCTCATGCTCCGCCGTATCCTGACACCACAGTAGAAGGATTTGTCGCCTGCCGCTGTGCGACCGGGCGAACTTTTTGGCGTACAATCGACAACCAGAGTGCCTCCCCATATGCCAGCTGATGGCTCCCGCCTGAGACCACATCCCTGACAGCTTCGCAGGAAAGTGATGAAGAACAGAATTGTAGTTGCGCTGAGTACCTTGTTCTGCCTGTTGACAGTCGCGCCCGCTCGCCTCCGCGCAGATGAACCAGCGGCCAAGATGTTTGACCGAGACAACTTAGTCGCCTGGTGCATCGTGCCATTTGACGGCAAGAACCGCGGACCGGAGCAGCGGGCGGCGATGCTCAAACGAATCGGCATCCGAAAGCTCGCTTACGACTACCGCGCCGAGCACGTGCCGACGTTCGACGCCGAGATGGAGGCGCTCAAGAAACACGGAATCGAATTGACCGCCTGGTGGTTCCCCACCACGCTCAACGATCGAGCTCGACATATTCTCAAGGTGCTCGAGAAGCACAAGGTCAAGACACAACTGTGGGTGATGGGCGGAGGCGCGCCGAAATCAGCCGAGCAGCGACAAGAGTGGATCGAAAGTGAAGCTCGCCGCATTCGTCCTATCGCCGAATCGGCCGCCAAGATTGGGTGTCAAGTCGGACTCTATAACCATGGCGGTTGGTTCGGCCAACCTGAAAACCAAATCGCCATTATCAAACAGCTTAAACTCGACAATGTGGGGATCGTTTACAACCTGCACCACGGGCACGAACACTTGGATCGATTCTCTGAATTGCTCAAAGTGATGAAGCCGCACTTGTTGGCGCTGAACCTGAATGGCATGAAAAAGGACGGCGACCGGCAAGGAAAGAAGATCATGCCGCTCGGCGCCGGCGAACTCGACCTTCGCTTGCTACAGGTGATTCGGTCGAGCGGATTCGATGGGCCCATTGGCATTCTCAATCACACTAACCACGATGCCGAAGCTCGACTCAAGGACAATCTCGATGGACTTAAATGGCTCGTGCCTCAACTCGACGGCGCGAGTCCTGGCGTCAAGCCGATCTATCGAACATGGGAAGGCGAACCGGCCGACTTTGACACGAGCGGCCTCTTCGATCGCCCCTACGACGCTCAGCTTGTTTCCCGAACGATGGCCGATGCGAAGAAACACGGAGTCGCCGAGCGAGGGATTGCAGTTTTCGCATCAGCCAAGTTCGCCTGTCTCTCATGTCACAAGATTGGAATGCATGGCGGTTCGGTTGGCCCCGAGCTGACGGCCATCGGCAAGGATCGCAAACCGGCGCAGATTGTCGAGTCGGTTTTTTGGCCTAAGCGAGAGGTCAAGCCTGAGTTCGAAGCCGTCGCTGTGCTCACAGCCGACGGGCGCCAACTGCAAGGCTACCTCCAGAAGACCGCCGGGCCTCACATCGCGATCCGTGACCCAGCGAGTGGGATAGTAACTGAGATCGCGCGTGATGACATTGAAGACCAAGTGACACGAGGCACGTTGATGCCTAACGGGCTCGCCGAAGCCATGTCGCCGCAACAGCAGCTCGACCTGATCCGATTCCTCAGCGAGCTTGGTCGGAAAGAGGCCGTTGCACCGGACGTCGTCGCTTCCGTGCTCGCCCACGCCCACGCCCACTCGCCGGCCGATTTCGAATTCGTTCGCGATCCCTTGCATCCGGAACATTGGCCTAGTTGGCAACACAGCGTGAATCGTGATCGCGTCTTCGATTTTTACACGAAGCAAGCCGAACATTTTCGCAAGCAAGATCCTACGCCGATGTTGCTTTCCGAGTTTCCCGGCTTGGACGGAGGCAAGCAGGGGCACTGGGGAAATCAGAACGAAGTGACTTGGGCGAGCGATCGCTGGAACAATACCGAACTCGGCAGCGTGCAGAGCGGAATTTTTCACGGTGCCGGAGTCACAGTCGGGCGTGGAGTTTGTTTGCAGTTGGGGGAGCGTGGAGAATTGTCAGCCTGCTTTAATCCCGACACACTGACCTACGACGCCATTTGGACAGGCGGATTCGTCAAGTTCTCCTCAGTGCGTCACGGATTCATGCACGGACTGTTGATCGATGGAAAACCGCAACCGCGGCCGAAAGGAAGCAAACCGACCGAGCCGTTTGTCTATCACGGTTTCTATCGCCACGGCCGGCGAGTCATTTTCGCTTATCGAATTGGCGAGACTGAATACCTTGATGCTCCCTGGTCGGAGAACGGCGTTCTTACTCGCGCCGTCGCGCCGGCGAGCGAACATCCACTGAAGCATCTGACTTCGGCAGGCAAGCCGCAATGGCCGAACGAGATTCAAACCAGCATCGTTGCGGGAAACAACATGCCCTACGCGGTCGACACGATTGAGTTGCCAACGCAGAATGCTTGGAAAGCTCAAACGTTTGTCGGCGGCCTCGATTTCCTCGCCGACGGCAGCGCCCTCGTCTGCACCATGCAAGGCGATGTTTGGCGCGTCAGCGGTCTCGTTTCGAAAGACGGCGAGAGCCTATCCGGCAAAGCCCGCTGGCGACGATTCGCCTCGGGGCTTCATCACGCGTTGGGACTCGTTGTGGCGAACGGCCAGATCTACGTGCAATGCCGTGACCAACTGTTGAGGCTGCACGATCTGAACAACGACGGCGAGGCGGATTTCTACGAGTGCGTGAGCAACGCGTTCGCGACGTCGGCGGCAGGCCACGATTTTATCTGCGGTCTGCAACGTGATGCTGGAGGCAATTTCTATACGGCGACCGGCAATCAAGGGCTCGTACGAATCTCCCCGGACGGACGTCGCGCCGACGTGGTCGCAACCGGGTTTCGCAACCCCGATGGATTGGGGCTCTATCCCGATGGCGTCGTCACCGTGCCTTGCTCCGAAGGCGCATGGACTCCATCCTCGATGATTTGCGCGGTGCGAACGCCAAAGCCGAATCAGCTCAACCAACCGATTCCGCATTTTGGATACCGCGGACCGCAAGGTGAGAAACCGCCGAGCTTGCCGCTCGTATACCTTCCTCGCGGCCTCGATAATTCGAGCGGCGGACAAGCCTTTATCGATGGCGAACGATGGGGACCGCTGGGTGGGCGAATGGTGCATTTCTCGTTCGGCGCCGGCGCTCATTTCCTACTTCTGCGAGACGAGGTTGAGGGCCAGCTGCAAGGCGCCGTCGTGCCGCTGCCTGGTGAATTCACCTCAGGAGCTCATCGCGGCCGCTTCAATCCCGTCGACGGCCAGTTGTATGTTGGCGGGATGGCGGGATGGGGGAGCTACACGCCGCAACCCGGCTCCTTTCAACGCGTACGGTATGCCGGCGGCTCAGTGCAATTGCCCAGCGGCTTTCACGTTTACGAAAACGGCGTCGCCGTGACGTTCACCGAGCCGATCGACAAGGCCGTTGCCGAGGATTCTGACAATCATTTTGCGCAGTGCTGGAATTACCGTTACAGCGGCGCCTATGGTTCGTCCGAGTATTCCGCTCGGCACACCGGCACGCCCGGTCATGATTCACTCAAGATTCGCTCGTCGCACGTACTCGCGGACGGAACGACGCTGTTCCTCGAACTGCCGGACTTGCAAGCGGTCAACCAACTGCATTTGCGAATGCAAACCGGCGCAGACAAGTCGCACGACATGTTCGCGACCGTTCACAAAATGGCAAAGCCGTTCACGAATTTCCCCGGTTACAAGCCAGCTCGAAAGACGATCGCGCCCCATCCGATCCTGTTCGACATGGCGCTCGCGACCCAGCGAGTACCGAACCCATGGGGCAAGCCGATCGCAGGCGCGAGAGAGATCGTGTTGGAGACCGGCAAGAACCTGACGTTCGTTCAGCGATCGCTAAAAGCGAAAGCGGGCGAGCCGATTAAGTTGACCCTCTCCAATCCCGACGTCGTGCCTCATAACTGGGCGCTGGTAAAACCTGGTGAGTTACAACGTGTTGGCTCGCTCGCCAACCGACTCGTCGCCGACCCAGCGGGTTATGCTCGGCACTATATTCCCAAGAGCGATGACGTGCTCGCGTACACCGATATCGTTCCGCCCAAAAGCAAATTCACAATCCACTTTCGAGCTCCGAAGCAACCTGGACGTTATCCGTATCTCTGCACGTTTCCCGGCCACTGGATGGTCATGAACGGCGAATTGATTGTCGAGTAGTTTGCGATTGCGTCCAGGCTACTCACCAACCGACTGATGATGATGCGCGGGCTGTTCTGATACGACAACAATGCCAACTCTCTCTGGCCGCCAGCGCCAAATGACACGCTTGGCGTATGGAGCGTCAGAGTGAGAGACCTCGCTTCCGGCAAGACCTCGAGACACTCGTATCGATTGAACGCAGCCAACTGACCCGTAGCAACACAACTGGATCCCGAATCGGCGACAGCCACAGCGAGTTCGACAGGTAACGACGAATCGTCACGAACCGGCAGGCAATTAGAAATTACTGCGAGCGTATTCCATGCCCAGCGATGTTCTGCAAATCACCGATCTTCATTTGCAAGCCGACCGAAAGTCGACCTTGAAGGATGTCTGTACATACGACACCTTCGTTCGCGTGCTGAACTCAATTCGAGATCGTTGTGCGAGCGGTGAATGGGAATTTGAGCACATCGTGATCAGTGGCGATCTGACCCATGATGAGAGGCTAGAGTCGTACCAGATTTTGCGAGAGTTGTTGACGGATTGGGTCCCGCGTTGTCGACTGCTTCCGGGTAATCATGACGACCGAGCTCTGATGAGACAGGCGTTTCCGGAGCAAATTCCAGCTGGCGATGAGTTTGTCAACTTCTCGGTCGAGTCCGGCGGCTGGCGGCTGATCGGACTGGACTCGCACGTGCCGGGAAAAGTCTATGGGCAACTCGGCAGAAACCAAATTGATTGGCTCGCGGGAGAATTGGCCGCCTATGCTTCTCAGCCAACGATGCTGTTTACCCACCACCCGCCCGTTGACATCGGATCAGCTTGGCTCGACGGCATCGGACTGCGAGACGCCGACAGCTTGCTCGAAGTCGTGGAAGCGTTTCCTCAAGTTCGCGCTGTTTGCAGCGGGCATGTGCACCAGGAGTTTTCTGGAAGCGTCGGCAACATGCAGGTTCTTACGACGCCGTCCACCGGGGTGCAGTTTGCGCCTCGCGAAGATGAACTGGTTTGTGATACGAGGCAACCTGGTTTTCGCACTTTCAAGTTTAGTGACGACACGTTTGAAAGCCGCGTTGACCGCCTTGCAGCAACTCACTGAGCGGATTGGAGTAGGTCGATGTATGAACCGAAACGACGCGACGGTTGGATCGCACCCACTTTGCTGATGGCCGGAATCTTCGCTGTTGCGACGCCCTTCGCATCCGCCGCCGGTCACGCCGATGTGATTCGATACAACCGCGACATTCGACCGATATTGTCAGCCGCATGCTTTCGTTGTCATGGAGTCGACGAGGATGCCCGCGAGGCTGACTTGCGGCTAGACGATCGAGATTCCGCCCTCGCAGATCGCGACGGCGCAACGGCCATTTCGCCTGGCAACCTCAGCACAAGCGAAGCCTACCGCAGGATCGTAAGCGACGATGAATCGACACGCATGCCACCAGCGGATGAAACGAGACAGCTGAGCAAGAGCGAGGTCGAGTTGCTAGGCCGATGGATCGAGCAAGGCGCGCGGTATGAGCGCCATTGGGCTTTCCTTTCGCCTAGTCGCCCCGCATTGCCTCAAGTGAAACAGAGCAACTGGCCTCGAAACGCGATCGATCACTTCGTTCTTGCCGACCTCGAGAACAAGGGCTGGCGACCGTCCGTGGAAGCCGACAAGGCTACGTTGATTCGGCGAGTCACACTTGATCTCACGGGACTTCCACCGACGCTGAAGGAAATTGACGACTTCCTCGCCGACCGATCTCCGCAGGCTTACCGGCGCGTCGTCAATCGGCTGCTCGAGTCAGAAAGTTACGGCGAACACATGACTCGCTACTGGCTCGACGCTGCTCGCTACGCTGACACAAACGGTTTCTTCACCGATGACGAACGATCGATGTGGCGGTGGCGGAACTGGGTCATCAACGCGTTCAATGACGACATGCCGTTTGATCAGTTCACGATCGAGCAACTTGCGGGCGACTTGCTTCCGAAGGCGTCGATCGACCAACGGATCGCAAGCGGATTCAATCGAAATCACATGACGACGCACGAGACCGGTGTGATCGATGAAGAGTATCGAGTGGAATACGTTGTCGATCGATTGGAAACCACGGCGACAACCTGGCTCGGACTCACGGTGGGTTGCGCTCGCTGCCACGACCACAAGTACGACCCGATTTCGCAGAAGGATTACTACCGGCTGTTCGCCTATTTCAACAACGGCCCGATCAAAGGAAATGCCGGCGCCGGCAACGCCGCGCCTGTCCTCCATGTTCCGTCAGTCGATCGAGAACAGCAACTGAGCCGACTCAACGAGGCCATGTTGCGAGCGGATTCTGAGCTGGCTCGAATTGAAGCGGATCCGGAAGTAGGACAAGCGAAATGGGAGCAGGATCTTCTCGCGGGGCTTCCTCAATCGCCCACACGCGGACTGGTCGCGACGAAGCCGAAGGCCGCTTCCCAGGAAGTCGCCTTACAGGAAAGGGATCGAGAGTCAAAGCAAGATCGATCACCGAGTTCACGGCAAGGACTGCTCGGCCAAGCTGACTACTTTGACGGCGATGCAACGATGCCGCTGGACTGCGAATACGACTTTCGGCGCAACAAGCCTTTCTCATTAGGCGTCTGGGTTCGATCCGAGACCGGCGGTCCCGCGTGCATCCTGTCGAAAAACGACGACGTCAACGACCTGCGCGGCGTCGACGTCATGTTGCGAAAAGGAAAAATCCTCGTACATCTCGTGCATCGCTGGAGCAGCAACGCGATTCAAGTCAAGACGCGCGACTCAATTCGCACCGGCAAATGGCAGCACATCGGAGTCACCTACGACGGCTCGAGCAAGGCGGGCGGGGTTGTCGTTTACGTTGATGGCCGTCGTCAAGAAGTCGAGATCGGGCACAACAGTTTGAGCGCCGAGATTCAGATCACCCAGCCGCTGCGTCTAGGGCGTCGAAGCACGAGCGCTGCGTTTCGAGGAATGATCGAACGGCTTCGAGTGTTTGACCGCAGCTTGTTTTCCGAAGAAATGGAGCGGTTGGCCAACGCCGATTTGGTTCGAGCAACCGTCAAGATTCCGGAAGAGAAACGATCGACATTCGAGCGAACTTTGATGCGGCGACAATTCTTGACTCATGGCGCATCGCGCCGTTTGCAACAGGCCGTGGCGAAAGCCGCCGAAGCGAAACGAGCCTGGAATCAACTCCGAGGTGCCAAGTCGACGACGATGGTGATGCAAGAGAAAATACCCCAAAGAGAGACCTTCGTTTTGGTTCGCGGCCAATACGATCAACAAGGCGAGAAGGTCGCGCCTGGAGTTCCCGCGAGCATGACGCCGAGCGGCAAGACTCAACCGAGCGACCGGCTCGAACTCGCTCGGTGGCTCGTTAGCGAGAACAACCCGCTGACAGCAAGAGTCACCGTAAATCGCTTTTGGCGCAAATATTTTGGGACCGGGCTCGTCAAGACCGTCGAAGACTTCGGCACGCAAGGCGAGTGGCCCAGTCATCCCGACTTGATCGATTGGTTGGCCGTCGAGTTCGTCTCGAGCGGATGGGATGTCAAACATATCCAGCGGCTGATCGTAACGTCCGCCGTGTATCGTCAATCGTCGAAGACAACTCGAGCAACATCGGCTTACCGCGAGGTCGATCCCGAAAATCGTTTGTTCAGCCGCGGCCCTCGTTATCGACTCGATGCCGAAACGCTTCGCGACAACGCGTTGGCGATAAGCGGATTGCTCGTAAGGCGACTGGGCGGACCGAGTGTCAAACCGTATCAGCCCGAGGGTCTCTGGAAAGCTGTTTCCTACGACGGGAACTTGGAATACCCGCAAGACCATGGCGACTCGCTGTTCCGTCGAAGTTTGTACACGTATTGGAAACGGCAAAGCCCTCCACCGAGCATGCTCGTGTTTGACGCGCCGACTCGAGAAACCTGCACGGTGCGGCGACCGCGAACTAACACGCCTCTGCAAGCGCTGGCGTTGATGAATGATACGACCTATATCGAGGCCGCTCGCGCACTCGCGCAGCGACTGCTGACGGAGCCCGACAAGAGCGCGACCAACTCGGCACGACTTCAATACGCATTTCGTCTCGCAACTGCGAGACTCGCTAAACCGGATGAAGAGCGAATCTTGCTGGACATGCTTGCGAAGCAGCGTGATGTGTTTCGACAAGATCAAAAGGCAGCCAAAGCACTGCTCAGCGTGGGCGAATCCAAGCGAGACACATCCATTGCTCCAACCCAACACGCCGCCTGGACGATCCTCTCCAGCGTTATCCTCAACCTGGACGAAACGGTTAGCAAACAGTAGCCGCGGCTCGTCGGCAGGTTCGCCTCGACCCCTGCAACCATTGTCGAACAACGATCATGAACAGACGACAAAACTCCATCGCTCGACGGACATTTCTGGCTCAATCGACAACCGGTTTGGGCGCGGCGGCGCTGGCTTCTTTATTGAATCCGCAATTGACCGCAGCTCCGCCGAATGGAGAGGCCGAGTCGCCAGGCGTACTCGATCAGCTTCACGTTCGACCTCGTGCGAAGCGAGTCATCTACCTTTTCATGCACGGCGGTCCGTCGCAGATGGAACTGTTCGACTACAAGCCGATGCTTGAGAAGATGCATGGGAAAGAGTTGCCCGACTCGGTGCGCGGCGGCCAACGTCTTACGGGCATGACATCGAATCAAAAGACCAAGCCGATCGTCTCGCCTCAGCAGTTTCGCTTTAAGCAACACGGCGAAAGCGGCGCATGGGTCAGCGATCTGATGCCGCACCTTGCTCGGGTCGCCGACAAGATTTGTTTTGTTAAAGCGCTTAACACCGAAGCGATCAATCACGATCCCGCAGTCACATTGTTGCAGACTGGGCACCAGCAACCGGGTCGGCCTAGCTTTGGCTCGTGGGCCAGCTATGGCATCGGCAGCGAGAACGCGGACTTGCCAGCGTTCACCGTGTTGATCTCGCAAGGCAGCGCGGCACGGCCCGCCGATCCGCTCTATGCGAGGTTGTGGGGTTCTGGCTTCCTTCCCTCGAGCCATCAAGGCGTCAATTTTCGTCAAAGCGACGATCCCGTGTTGTACCTTTCCGATCCGCCAGGCATCGACGTCGGCACGAGACGGCGCATGCTCGACGGACTCGCTGCACTGAATCGCAAGACGCTCGAAACCTATGGCGATCCCGAGATTGAAACCCGCATCAAACAATACGAGTTGGCCCACCGCATGCAGACATCGGTTCCGGAACTCGCCGACCTCGGCGACGAGACGGAGAAGACGTTCGAACTGTACGGCGAAGACTCGAGGCGGCCGGGGACTTTCGCCGCCAATTGTTTGCTCGCGCGTCGTCTGGCGGAACGTGGAGTACGATTTATCCAGCTCTACCATCGCGGCTGGGATCAACATTACAACTTGCCGAGCGACATTCGCTTACAAAGCCGCGATGTCGATCAACCCTGCGCCGCATTGATCGCGGATTTGGAGCAGCGAGGTCTGCTCGACGAAACGCTGATTGTTTGGGGCGGCGAGTTTGGACGAACCGTGTACAGTCAGGGCAAGCTGAGCAGCACCGATTACGGGCGCGACCACCACGGCCGCTGCTTTTCTGTTTGGCTCGCCGGCGGCGGCGTTAAGGGCGGAGTCAGTTTCGGCCGCACCGACGACCTCTGCTTCAACGTCGCCGAAGACCCAGTGCACGTTCACGACCTAAACGCCACTATGCTCCACTGCCTTGGCGTCGACCATGAACGATTGACATTCCCATTCCAAGGCAGAGATTACCGACTAACCGACGTTCACGGCAAAGTCGTCAAGTCGATCTTGAGGTGACTAGTTGCTACGCGGCCCCCACGGACGCCAACCCCACTCGCTCCCCAACGCTTGAGGTTCCACAGCATTCAATCCTAGAAGGTGGAGCGTCCGGAAGTCTAGGATTAGCCGTCAATGCGGCATGGGCGGAAATCCGTGACGCTCCACTGCTTGTTATCAAAGCAGCATGATTCGCGACGCGGCCTTGTGTTCCAGCCAGTCCCAGTTCAAGGCCCATGAAAGACCACCACTGAGCCTGGCTGCACAAAGCCGAAGACGCAGGGGTAATCTATAAGGGCGTTGCCCGTGGGCTACGTTGAGGTAGGCCGCCCTGCCAACAGGTGCGCGGGGCGACGCGAATAGTCACACAAGACCCTCACGAGCTTGGAGATCGTGGGGGTCTGTGGATAGGGGAGGCCTGGCGGCGTGTTTAGCTGTTCAACGCAAGGAAGTTCTCTCGTGATGGGCTTCCAGCCACGGCCTCGACACAAGTCGCGCCGAGCCAAGGCGCCGAAACATGTGATTCCGAGTGGGGTTCTTATCATTAGCCGATCTAGAGCCCGTTTCGAATTCAAAGGCCCCGCGATGCCTCTTCATTTGCGTCAAGTGGCGAACGTCAAATGCGTCGCGTCAATCGGCGTCATGCTGGGCGGAATGGTCGGTCTTTACAATCAGCGAATCCCTTACACCTCGTACGCTGAAGCCGCCGAGTGTCAGATGGAATTGTTTGGGGCAAGTCTTGAGGTCTACGAATTGGACACCGGTAGGTTCCCACGCACGTCGGAAGGAATGGGCGCGTTGATTGTTCGGCCAGTTGGCTGCCGAAATTGGCACGGGCCTTATTTGGACGATCGATTGCCGCTTGACCCCTGGCAAGTGCCCTACGAATACCAGTCTGATGGATTTGTCCTTCAAATAAGATCATCGGGGTCTGATCGAGTTCTTGGAAGCAAGACGACATCTGCTTCTCCAAGCGAGAGTCGTCGCTACGGCGATTTCGAAAGAGCGAGTCGGTGACGTCTAGATAGCTCTTTCGCGCCCCCCACTGAGATTAGGAATTCAGCCGCGCAACTTCTTCCGTGACTAGGATTCCCGCCGCCGTTGTCTTGCAAGTGCGTCTAACCGCTGCCTTGCCTGCGGCGACGGGTTAAACGATGCGGATGTGTTGGCTTACTCCTCGCCGGCCCGCTCGGCGCTGAGGATCGAGTCGATTACGTGAAACAAATCAAGCCGATTTTGGCCGAGAAATGCTATTCGTGCCACGGCGCGTTGAAGCAAGAAGCGGAATTGACGATTCAATTTCGACTGGCCTTTTCCATTCGATTAGGCGGGTCGCACGAGAATGCCAACGCGAATGCCAACGCGAATTCTAGCACGCGAATTATCCGATTTCCGATAGCCCTGATTGTACATCGAATCAGTCCGCCACAGCGTCTGCGATAACGAGAAAGTCTGGCATTTAGGCGCAGTCGTACTCGGTCGATTGCAACATGTTCGCGGCCCCTCTTGGTATCATTGGCGTAGCGTCGCCATTCGTTCCGCGAAAGAGGCGTGAAACACGACACACGCGTCACTTTTGAAGAACGAAAGCCGACGCTTGCAAGGAGAATCCATTGCCTTCTGCGACTCGACTTGTCATCGTCATCAGTACGATTCTTCTCGCGCTGTCTGCGAGTGCCCAAGCGCAAGTTGACTCGGGCCCTGCCGCGCTCGCCAAGTCATACCGAAGCGATATTCGCCCGCTGTTGAAAGCGTTTTGTTTTGAATGCCATGCCGGAGACAGAACGGAAGCGGACATCGATCTCTCTGCGTTTGTAACCTCCGCCGACGCAACGAAGCAGATCGAAGTTTGGCTGAAAATTCGTGAAGTGCTCAACACGAATCAGATGCCGCCGAAAGACGCCAAACGCCCTTCGGGCGAACAGCACGGCAAGCTAAAACAATGGACTCGACGTTTTCTCACTGCTGAAGCCGCGGCAAGAGCCGGTGATCCTGGGCCGGTTGTCCTCAGACGACTAAGCAACGCCGAATACAACTATACGATTAGAGACCTGACCGGAGTCGCATCGCTCGAGCCGACGAGGGAGTTTCCAATCGATGGAGCAGCTGGTGAAGGCTTCACGAATACGGGGAACGCCCAAGCGATGTCGCCGTCGCTGCTAGGCAAGTACCTTGAAGCGGCTAAAGGCATCGCGACTCACGCCGTACTGGCGCCGGGCGGCATCGAGTTTTCTCGTCACACGACGCGTCGCGATCACACAAACGAACGGCTGGCGCGAATTCAATCGTTCTACCGACGCTTTACGGCAGGCAACCGAATCGCTGATGTGAACTTGCCCGGCGTTCGATTCACCACGAAACAAGAGGGGCTGCTTCCAGTCAAACAATATCTCGATGCGTTATTACAGAATCGCGAGGCGATTGCGAACGGCGAAATGACATTGAGCGACGTCGCGAGCGAGGAACGATTGAACTCGCGCTACCTGACGACTCTATGGACAGCGTTGAATGGCGAGCCGCGGCCCGACACGATGGGTCCCCTGAACCAGTTGAAGCAATCTTGGCGAGCTGCCAAGAAAAATGATGCCGGTAAACTGACTGCCGAAATCGATCGCTGGCGCAACGTGCTTTGGAAATTCAATTCGATCGGTCAATTTGGAAAACAAGGCGGCCCGCAAGCGTGGATGGAGGGAGTCGATCGCATTGTCGACAGCACGCAAATTCAGCTCGATTTGGCCGGCCCGAGCCAAAAGGGCGACGTCACTTTCTTCTTGGCAGCCAGCGGCGCGGGTGACGGCTCCGATAGTGACTTCGCGATTTGGGACAACGCCAGGATCGAATTCAAACCTCGCGAAGGCAAACCGACTCGGCGGCCAATTCCGCTGCACGATATCAGAGCGACAACGAGCCGGACACGAGCCGCGGTGTCGTTCGAGACGAGACGAACTGCCGACTACTTGAATGCGGTTGCGGAGCTTCACCAGTCGACGAAGAAGATCGACGAGTTTGCGAAGCAGCGGAAGCTCGATGCTCGATTGCTTCAAAGATGGGCTCGATTTGTCGATATGAAATTCAAATCGAAGCGTGAGATCAGCGGCCATCTACGCAACCGGATCACCCGCTCGCATGGCAAGGAATCGATCAACGGTTGGGGCGAGTCGCTGACGCCAAGCCTGTTGTCGAATCGATCCAACGAACCGGTGTCGTTTCTCACGTTGACGATTCCCGCGCGCAGCGTGGTCGTCCACCCCACGCCCACGCGTGAATCGGTTGTCGCCTGGAGAAGCCCGCTCGACGGCAAGTTCACAATCAAAGGACTCGTCGCCGACGCCGACGACAAGTGCGGCAACGGCGCGTCGTGGCGGCTTGAATTGCTCAACACGGCGGGCCGCATGCTGTTGGCGGGCGGCTCAATTGATAACGGCCGCAAGGAATCATTTTCCGTTGCTGACTCGATCGAAATCGAGCAACATGATGTCGTCCTGTTGATGATCAACGCTCGCAACAAAAGTCACGTCTGCGACACCACCCACGTTGAGTTGTCGATCTCGGAAGAGAGTGGCAAAAAGCGCACATGGGGCCTCGCCAAGGACTGCGTCGACCGAGTGCTACAGGCGAATCCGCTCGCAGATTCGTATGGCAACGAAGAGACTTGGCATTTCTGCGCGACAGCGGATAACGCCGGTCCGAAGCCGACTATCGCGGCCGGATCGACGCTCGCTCGTTGGAGGTCTTCGGCCTTGAAAGGGGCCGGAAAACAAAGCAAACAGTTAGCACTCGCAGTTCAGACGCTACTCACAACTCAAGACCCCCAAGAGCTCTCCGAATCGGATCGCGAGTTGCGCCGGCAGTTGCTCGATTGGTCAGGGCCGCTGAATTGGCTGGCGGTGGAAACAAACGAATCGAACATCGAACGCGGAGACGAGTATACGGAATACGGCGTCGACCCGGCTCGGTTCGGCCGACATCCCAAAGACGCCGACGGCGCTCCGGTCGGCACCGCAAGTCTGTGCGTCAAAGCACCAAACGTGTTGCGAATCAAACTCCCCGCCGAACTGGCAAGGAACGCTCAATTCGTCGCTACGGGTAGGCTGCACCGAGAAACTGGCGCGGAAGGTAGCGTTCAGATGCGAGCGTTGCGGTCGAGGCCGACGAGTGGCGCGGTTTACCCGACCGATCCTTTCATCGCCTCTGAGAATAGCGGCGCCCACCATCGAATCGAGTCTTCGCTCGACGCTTTTCGAAATCTATTTCCGGCCGCGCTCTGCTATGCCCGGATCGTGCCGGTCGATGAAGTCGTTACGCTGACGCTCTTCTTCCGCGAAGACCACACGCTGCAAACGCTCATGCTCAGTCCGGATGAAATTGCCGAGCTCGACGACCTGTGGGACGACCTGTTTTATGTTAGCCGCGAGCCGATCGCGTTGACGGTTGCCTATGAACAGCTCGTCGAATTCGCCACTCAAGATCGCCCCGACCTCGTCAAGTCGCTCGCGCCATTGCGCCAGCCGATCAACAATCGCGCAGACAAGTTTCGCAAGCGGCTCGTTGACACTGAGCCACGGCATCTTGCAGCCGTGATCGAATTTGCGGATCGCGCCTGGCGACGACCGCTATGCGATTCTGAGCGGGCGAACATTCGAATGTTCTATCGCCAACTTAGGCGAGACAAGATTTCTCATGAAATGGCTATCCAATTGTCGATCGCCCGCGTGCTGACATCGCCGTCGTTTCTCTACCGACAAGAAGAGGCGCCGGAAGGCCGTCTCGCAGCGACGGTAAGCAATGCGGAAATCGCCAACCGACTCAGTTTCTTTCTCTGGTCATCGATGCCCGACGCGAAGTTGCGCGAGATCGCTGAGGCAGGCGACTTGAAGGAAACCGAAGAACTGAAGCGGCAGACAAGTCGCATGCTGAGCGACCCGCGGACAAGGCGACTTGCCATTCAATTCGCATGTCAGTGGCTGCATCTTCGCGACTTTGATCGCAACGACAATAAGAACGAAGAGCTCTACCCCGAGTTCGTTTCGATCCGCTCCGACATGTATGAAGAGACCGTACGGTTCTTTGAAGATTTGTTCCGAAACGATGGTTCGATCCTCGACTTGCTCGACGCCGACCATACGTTTGTGAACGGCGAGATGGCGAAACACTACGGTCTAACTGGAATCAGCGGTCCTGAATGGCGACGGGTTGAAGGAGTTCGCGAGAAACAGCGAGGCGGAATCTTGACGATGGCAACGCTGTTGGCGAGCCAATCCGGGGCGTCTCGCACGAGTCCGATTCTTCGAGGCAACTGGATATCGGAGACGCTGCTCGGAGAACGACTTCCGCGCCCGCCGGCCAATGTGCCTCAGCTGCCAGAGAAACTACCATCAGGCTTGACCGCGCGACAACTCATCGAGCGCCACAGTGCGGTGCCCGGTTGCGCGACGTGCCACGACCGAATCGACCCGCTCGGGTTTGCTTTAGAGCAATACGACGCGATCGGCCGTTTGCGCCCCGAGCGGGCCGACACGAAGACGAAACTCTTCGATGGCACTGTCGTCGACGGCGCAAACGAATTGAGAAACTACTTGGTGAATCGGCGAAGAGATGATGTCGTGCGTCAGTTCTGCCGAAAACTGCTGGGGTTTGCACTCGGTCGTGAGGTCCAGCTCTCGGACGAGCTGTTGCTTGACGAGATGGCGGGTACACTAAAGGCAAATCAGTTTCGCTTTTCCGTCGCGGTTGAGGCGATTGTGACGAGCCGACAATTCCGCGATATCCGAGGTCGTGACGCGGCAATGGACTGAGTCAACAAATACGGGTTTGGCCAATCGCTGCCGACGCCCGTATTGAGCTTCATTAAGTTGAGGACAGATCATGCGAAATCGCACAATCGATCGTCGGACGCTACTGCGTGGCCTCGGCGTCAGCCTCGCGTTGCCCTGGATGGAATCGGCTCGTACTTGGGGCGACGAGGACAAACGGCCCAAGCAAAACCAAGCGCCGCAGCGAATGGCGGTTCTGTTTGCCGGCTGCGGGTTTCATCGGCACGAGTGGTGGGCTAAAGGCCAAGGTTCCTCAATGGAGCTCGGCAAAGTTCTCGCGCCGCTAAGTGAGTTCCGTGATCGTCTCACGTTCATCCGCGGCCTCTACAACGCCGAAGCGCTCAAAGGCAACATTCACAGTTCGCAAACGGGAAACTTGCTTTCCGGCGCGCCGCTTTCGGCGGGCGGAACAATCCGCTCGGGTACTAGCGTTGATCAAGTCGTCGCGCAGACGATTGGCCGGCAAACCAAGTTGCCAAGTCTGGTGTTGGGCTGCGAGAAAGCCAACCCCACCGTGCACAAGAATTACTCGATGCTCTACAGCTCGCATATTTCCTGGAGCAGCCCGACAGCGCCGACGCCGCTAGAAGTATATCCCGCCTTGGCTTTCGACCAACTGTTTAAGGATAGCGCCGAGCGGAGCGATAAGAGCGTCCTGGACGCGGTGCTCAGCGACGCGGCGGACTTTCGGCGTAAAATCAGTAAGCTCGATCAGCGCAAACTCGACGAATACCTCAACTCAGTCCGCGAAGTCGAACGTCGCATCGAGCAGGCCGGCAGCCGAGGTGAATTGCAGGGCTGGCGACCCACGCTGGCCGAACCGAATATCCCTCGTCCCAAAGACGGATACCCGCAAGACAT
The DNA here is from genome assembly GCA_964567745.1 of uncultured Pirellulaceae bacterium. Lineage (GTDB taxonomy): Bacteria > Planctomycetota > Planctomycetia > Pirellulales > Pirellulaceae > CAZMNY01. Next base: position 161,289 of record CAZMNY010000003.1, read on the forward strand.
CGTTGAGCATATGCGGTTGATGTGCGATGTCCTCGTGCTCTCGTTTCAGACCGATACGACTCGAGTCTGCACACTCAAGCTGAACAATGATCACGGTACCTTGCGATTCCCCCATCTGAATGTGGACTACATGATTCACCATCTGCTCTCGCACAGCGATTCGAATGATTGGCTCAAAGTGAATCAGTTCTTCCTCGAACAAATGGCCTACATCGCTCGACGCCTCGACGCGATTCAAGAGGGAGAACAAACGGCGCTAGATCACACCACGCTGATGCTCTGCTCAAGCATGCTCAACGGCCATCACGACGCGACGCAGCTTCCTGTTGTGTTGCTTGGCGGTGATGGCGCCCGGCCCAAACAAGGCCGTAACCTGGATTACATGAAAAACTCCAATCGGCAAATGTGCCGACTTTACTTGAGCATGATGAACCGCATGGGAGTGAAACTCGATCGCTTCGGAGATGCGACGAAACCACTCACGGAAATTTAAGATCAAAGAATAAGAATTGAGATTGCAACTATGATGCCGCTCCCTATTTCATTTAAGAACGCCGTAGTCTGCCTATCAGCATTCGCATCGCTCTCTCTAACGACGCTGGCCTGGGCCGAATCAGCAGATCGTCCCAACATCATCCTGATCATGGCCGACGACCTCGGCTATGGTGAATTGGGAAGCTACGGCCAGACGAAGATTCGCACGCCGCATCTCGACCGACTCGCACAAGGCGGCATGCGCTTTACGCAGCACTATACGAGCGCGCCGGTATGTGCGCCGGCTCGCTGCAGCCTGATGACAGGAAAGCACGGCGGCCACGCGATCGTTCGCGACAATTTTGAAATCGGCGCCTGGGACACGTATCGCGGGCAGCTCCCCTTACCTAAGAGCGAGAAGACGATGGCCGAAGTGCTCAAGGCTCGAGGCTACGCGACCGGTGCGTTTGGCAAATGGGGAATGGGCGAGGTCGGCTCAAGCGGCGATCCGCTCAAGCAGGGCTTTGATCGCTTCTTTGGATACAACTGCCAACGACACGCGCACAATTATTATCCGCGATACTTGGTCGACGACGCAGGCAAGCGAGAGCTGGACGGCAACGACCGCAAACCGACGGGAAAGCATTACGCTCCTCAACTGATCGCCGATGAGTTGCTCAAGTTCATTCGAACCAACCACGAGCGGCCCTTCTTTGTCTACTACCCATCCGTCATCCCGCACTTGGCCCTGCAGGCGCCGCCAGAGGACATCGAGGCCTACGCCGGGCAATGGAAAGAGACGCCGTATCGGGGCAAGAGCTACTTGCCTCACGACAAACCGCGGGCGGCCTACGCCGCGATGATCAGTTTTCTCGACAAACAAGTCGGCCGCATTGTCACGCTGCTCGACGAACTTGAAGTGGCCGACAACACGGTCATCCTGTTTACGTCGGACAACGGCGCCACGTTCCTCAAGGGCCAAGTCGATTTCGAGTTCTTCGATAGCGTCGATGGACTTCGCGGCCTCAAGGGCTCAGTCTATGAAGGCGGAATTCGAGTGCCGTTGATCGCCAATTGGCCCAAGCGAATTCAAGCCGGGACAGTAAGCGACCATCCGAGCGCCCATTACGACCTGATGGCCACGCTCGCCGATTTGGCCGGCGCGGACACGCCCAAGAGTGACGGAATCTCTTTTACACCGACGCTGCTAGGCCAAGCCGACAAACAGCCGCAACATTCCTACCTTGTCTGGGACTTTGCTGGCTATGGCGGTCAACTGGCGATTCGCGAAGGCAAGTGGAAGGGCGTTCAACGCAACTTGAAGAAGAATCCCAACTCGCCCTTCGAACTCTACGACCTCGAGGCGGATCGCGCGGAAACGAATAACCTGGCCAAGAAACATCCGGAGATCGCAAAACGCTTGGCTCAGCATCTGCTCGATGCCAGAGAAACGCCGGCAACGGCCCGCTTTCGCTTCGGAAAGTATTGACTCGCGGCTAGCAGCCGACCAATTCGAGCTTTTTCAGCTTCTTGGCGTCGCAAAGGACCTTCTTACAATTCGCCATGCGGCTGCATTTTTTGCAGAAATGGGTCGGATTCGCTTCACGCTTGGCGAGCGTCTTGCGATCCGACTTCCGGCTCATTTTGAGGTCACAGAGTGATTTTGCCATGAGAATCTTGCCAACTCATTCGCGCCAAAGCATTACCAAAAAACGACTTACGCCTAATTGATAATGAAACTGAGATTCGATTTCATTAAGTATAGCGGGTGTGAGTTGGATGGCAAGTCGAAATTCGGGCCCTCGCGGGGCCAACGGGACGATTCGAAAACCTGACTCAACAGCAACGGCTGGACGAAACATGAACGTGATCACCCGGTACTGCTCGACGCTTCTCATTTGGCTGACGATTTCGAGCGGCGCGAGCCACGAAGTTTTCGGATCCGAGGACGCTGCCCTGCCCAAGGCGACGGCCAGGAAGCCTAACATCATTTTCATCCTCTCGGACGATTTGGGCTGGGGCGACCTGGGCTGTTACGGCCAGCGAAAAATCCAAACTCCGAATATCGATAGCCTGGCCGAACGTGGGATGCGATTTACGAATGCCTACGCCGGCAATTCAGTTTGCGCTCCGTCTCGATCCTGTCTGATGCAGGGCCTTCATCCGGGCCACGCGCGAGTGCGCGGCAATTCGTACAAGTCATATCGAGAAGGCTTGCACAAGGATGACGTCACCGTGGCGGAGGTCCTAAACGATTCAGGGTATGCGACAGGTCTGTTTGGCAAATGGGGCCTGGGGCTCTCGGGGCAACCAGAGGCGATTCCCAACCGGCAGGGATTCGACCAGTTCTTTGGATACCTCAACCAACGGAAAGCGCACAAGTACTATCCACCGTTCCTATGGGACCAAACGACTCGCGTCATGTTCCCTGCGCATGTGGGGCACGATCATCGTCAGCAGAGCAAGTACGACGAGCAGGGGCGCGTTCGACCCGCTGGAATCACCAACGTCAGTGAGGCAAGGTATTCCTTCGACGAGATCCACAAACGGTCCTTGGATTTCGTGCGTCGCCACCGAGATGAACCCTTCTTCCTTTACTTGGCCCACACCATTCCGCACGGTCCGCTCATCGTGCCTGAGCTGGGCGAGTACCGAGAGAAGCCTTGGGCGACGGGACACAAAGAGTGGGCGGCCATGGTCGGTCGGCTCGACAGCGGCGTTGGCGAATTGATCGAAACGTTGCGGCAACTCAAGATCGAAAAAGACACGATCATTCTTTTCGCGTCCGACAACGGCCACAGCTCACACGGTTACGAGCGTGACAAAAGCGAGGCGAAGATCGGCGATCACTTTCAAAGCTTCGGCCCAACTCGAGGCCGCAAGGGCGACAGCTACGATGGCGCGTTTCGAGTGCCCGCGATCGCATGCTGGCCGGACAAGATCGCCTCGGGCCAAGTGAGCGACCACCCATGGGCCTTTTGGGATTTTCTGCCGACGGCAGCCGAGATTGCCGCCGCACCGACAAAGTCATTGCCGAAACACGACGGCGTCTCGATCCTTCCCACGTTACTTGGCCAACCCGAAAAGCAGCGCAAACACGAGTTCCTATATTGGGAGTTCGACCAGAACCAAGCGGTCCGAACGGGCGACTGGTTCGCCCATCGCCGCAACGGAGGCGCAGTCGAACTGTATGACTTAAAGTCGGATCCTCAGCAGAAACGCAATCTTGCGGACGAGAACCGGAATCTCGCGGATCGCGTGCTCGGCTGGATGCAACAATCGCATCGGCCGAGCGACGTTTGGCCTAGCCCAGGCGAATCGAACGAAGCGTTTCAAAGACGGCTGCGGGCGGCCGGCATCGCGCCGCGCAAAGCGAACATCGATGGCTAGCGGCGCCGCGAAGACTTGATTCATCCAACGAAAGAAACGTGCCGGCGTTTTCGGCTCGTAAGTCTTGACGGGCGGCTACGCTTTACCCGAAGAGGCAACAGACTCACCTCACGGCGTCATGATGCTAATTGCGGGCGATTACATCAACAGGCCGCAAGCCCGTGGGGTTCTGTTGCGGCCGGCGCGGGATTGTCCCGCCGTCAGGCTATTCGGTTCAAGCGAACATGGGAGATTTGCCGGCGGCTCGTCGGGCGTCGCAAACTTGTCCGCGATGGGAGAGCCAGTGCATGCCGCCCATGAGAAAACACTGCCGCCAAGTGCCAAAGTTCTTGGCCCATTCCGGCGGCACATTCTTGCTCGGCTGATCGAGCTCTTCTTCGCCGAGCGATTCGAGAAGCTGCTCCACCGCGCCGTGAATCTCGTAGTGCTTCTGCAAGACCTCATCAAACGGTGGATACTTTTCGGCGTCGCCGACTGGCTCCGTTCCCATGTCAAACAACTCTTCCCATTCCGCGACCGGATTTGGTTCGCCGCGCATCAGATGCCAGAACAGATTGCCCTCGCCATACGTCATGTGCCCGAGCACCCAAAGCGGGTGGCAGCCGCCGTTGGAAGTGGGAAATGTCAGCGGCGCGTCTTGCATATCGAGCAGCAGAGGCATCACCATTTGGTCCGCTCGCAAAATCATCTTGAGAACCTCTTTCGACTCCATGTTGTCTTCCCTTAAAGTGATGCGCGGATTCAAATAGGTGTCAAATTGTAGCGGGCAGATCAGAATTCGTGAAACGTACTGCGGCGCTCACGAGAGCAAGTCGAACAAACCACCACGCAAGCCTCAACAATGAGCAGGGGAATTCAGACCGCCATGGAGCTGGAATCGCTAATCGGTTTTGCCTCAATCAGCTTTCTCTTGGCGATTTCACCCGGTCCCAGTTGGGCCTACGTCCTGTCGGCGGCAACCGCTCGCGAAAGCTCGGTGTCATCTTCGGCCGCCGCGATCCTAGGGAACGCCATCGGGATCATGGGGCACATTGTCTTGGCCTGTAGCGGCATCGCCCTGTTGCTCCAGTACAGCTCGACATTGTTCCTCACGGTGAAGCTGCTCGGTGCGTGCTACTTGATCTATCTTGGGATCCGGCTGATTTGCAGTTCCCAAAAGCCCGACGCGACCACTCAAAGCCGTGTCTCGTTTGCCAAGACGGTGCGCGGCGGCGTGATGGTTAATCTACTCAACCCCAAAGTCTCGATCTTGATGTTGGCCCTGCTGCCTCAGTTTGTCGACGCGAATTCGAGCGGAGTCAGCGTGGCGTTGCAAACCATTTGCTACGGCGCGATCCATGTGGTGCTGGCGTCGATCGTCCTATCCTCATTGGCGTCGGTCGTCATTCTGTCGCGACGGCGGAGGCCGGCCAGACTTGGGCGCGACTCAAAGTGGCTCCGCTCACTCGCGGGCGGCTGTCTAGTCCTGCTAGGACTCAAACTCGTGTTGTCGAAATAGCCAAGTCACGTAGCCGAGGCAATTGCTGAGGACTAAAGTAGTACGCATTCGACGACTCTCCGCATGAAAATCCTTGGATGCACTATGGTCCGCACTATGGTCCGCACTATCTGCCTCATTTGCTTGGCTTCTTTCGCCACTTCGCTTGCCGCCTCGCCCGTGATTGCGAGATCGAGCGATCGTCCGAATGTGATTGTGATTCTGACCGACGATCAGGGATGGGGCGACTTAAGCCTCAACGGCAACACGAATCTCGCGACTCCAAACATCGACGGCCTGGCTGCGGCGGGCCTTCAGTTTGATCGATTCTTTGTCTGCCCCGTCTGTTCGCCAACACGGGCAGAGTTCCTGACGGGACGATACCATTCGCGCAGCGGCGTCTTCAGCACGTCGGCCGGCGGGGAGCGAATCGACTTGGACGAGATGACGATTGCCGAGACGTTTCGCAAAGCCGGATACGCGACGGGCGCCTTTGGAAAGTGGCACAACGGGATGCAGTATCCCTACCACCCTAACGGCCGTGGATTCGACGAATACTACGGGTTTTGCTCGGGGCACTGGGGCGACTATTTCAGCCCGCCGCTTGAACACAATGGCAAGCTCGTTCGGGGCAGCGGCTTCGTCATCGACGACTTCACGAACCGGGCGATCGAGTTCATGGAGAAGCATCGCGATCAGCCCTTTTTCGCATACCTTCCGTTCAACACGCCTCACTCGCCGATGCAAGCTCCCGAGCGATTCTGGAAGAAGTTCAAGGACGCCAACTTGGAAATGCGACACCGCGACCCCAAACGTGAAAAGATCGAACACACGCGAGCCGCCTTGGCGATGTGCGAGAACATCGATTGGAACGTCGGCCGCATATTGAAGAAATTGGACGAGTGGCAGATCGCGGAAAATACGATCGTGGTCTACTTCTGCGACAACGGACCCAACGGTTCTCGTTGGAATGGAGACATGAAGGGCCGCAAAGGGTCGACGGACGAAGGAGGCGTTCGCTCGCCGCTGTTGATTCGCTGGCCAAATCACGCACCCGCAGGCAAAAAAATCGAGCCAATTGGCGCGGCGATCGACCTGCTCCCCAGCCTGGCGGCGCTCTGCAATATTCAAGTCGCAAGCAAGAAACCGCTCGACGGCATCGACCTCAGTCCCGTGATCTTGGGAAAGCGAGATACGATGCCAGACCGAACGATTTTCTCACATTGGCGAGGCCGAGTCAGCGCGCGTACGCAAACGTATCGGCTCGACAACGCAGGCAAGTTATTCAACCTCGCCCGTGACCCGGGTCAGCGCAATGACGTCAGCAAGAAGCATCCGAAAATCACTGCGAAGCTACGAAGCCAAGTCGATGCGTGGAAAAGCAACGTCATGGCGGAGGACACGCGTGCGAATCGCACCTTCCCGATCGGACACCGCGACTATCGCTACACGCAAATTCCAGCTCGCGATGGCGTTCCAACTGGCGAAGTCAAGCGTTCCAATCGGTTCCCGAATTGCAGCTACTTCCTCAACTGGGTCAATCCAGACGACACGATCGAGTGGAATGCCGATGTCGCGGAATCGGGCCGGTATCAAGTCGACATCTTCTACGCCTGCCCGGCGGACGATGTCGGATCGGAGGTTGAACTGTCGATCAACGGCGCAGCGCTCCGCAGCAAGATCACCCAAGCTCACGACGCGCCCGTTCGCGGCGGCGAACATGATTTGCTCAAGCGGCAAGAATCGTACGTCAAGGACTTTCGCCGAATGACGATGGGAACAGTCGAGCTCAAGAAAGGGAAAGGCCCGCTATTGCTCAAAGCACTCAACATGCCAGGCAAACAAGTGATGGAGTTTCGGCTGCTTCAATTCATACGACTTGACTGAGAAGGCGACGTTCTAACCTTACCGTCACCGCTTCGCTTCCGATGGGTCGCTGACGTCCATCCCGATCGCCGCCGCACACGCTCCCGAGAGAACTGACCATTGGAATCTTCAACAGACGGCGCGCTGACGCCGACATCGTTGCTGAAGCGACACTTTGGTCATAGTTCGTTTCGAGCACAGCAGGAGCGCATCATCAACCGCGTTCTCGCGGGCGGGCATTCCCTTGTGATCATGCCGACGGGTATGGGCAAGTCGGTCTGTTTTCAAATCCCGGCTCTGATGCACGCGGCGAAAGAACAGGGAACGGGCATCGCCTGTCGATCGATTACGCTTGTCATCTCACCCTTGATCGCGTTGATGAAAGATCAAGTCGATGCATTGAGTCGCAAAGGGACTTCGGCCGTCTTCATCAACTCGTCGTTATCGCGAGTTGAGCGGGAGACGCGTTACCGCCAAGTCGGCGAGGGTAAGTTTGACCTGCTCTACGTAACGCCCGAACGATTTCGCAAGGCCGATTTCCTGGAAGTGCTGCGCAAACGCAAAGTGCAATTACTGGCGGTGGACGAGGCCCATTGTATTAGTGAATGGGGGCACGACTTTCGGCCCGATTATACTCGGCTCGCCGAGATCCGTCGCGAAGTGGGTAATCCAACCACGATCGCGTTAACCGCAACCGCGACGCCCGACGTTCAGCGAGACATCGTCAAACAACTGGATCTGCAGGGCCAAGAGGTTCGCTTGTTTCACGAGGGGATCGACCGGCCGAATCTCGCGCTTGACGTTATCGAGGTTTGGGACGATGACGAAAAGCTCGAGCACATTCTCAATGTGGCGGATCGGCACGCGGGAAGCGGCATCGTTTACTTCACGCTGATTCGAAAGCTGGCGGAGTTCAGCGAGAGACTGTGGGACATGAGGAAACCCCACTTGGTCTATCATGGCGATCTGCCGACGAAACAACGGCGGCGCCTACAGGAGCAGTTCATGCAGGAAGATGAACACATCGTTCTTGCTACAAACGCCTTCGGCATGGGTATCGACAAGGAAGACATTCGTTTCGTCGTTCACGCGGATCTTCCAGGCTCAATGGAATCGTACTATCAAGAAATCGGTCGAGCAGGACGAGACGGCAACCCCTCGCAATGCACGCTGCTCTACGACCAGCGCGATTTAGCGACGCAGATGGAGTTCATGCAGTGGAGCAATCCCGGCGCGGAGTTCTATGAACGAGTTTACGATTTGCTGCAGCATGAATTTGAAAAGGTGGACGCGTTTGGGATCGAGTGGCTTCGGGAGAAGCTTCATCATCGCAACAAACACGATCGTCGATTGGAGACGTCGCTGGCAATGCTCGATCGATACGGCGTTATCTCAGGCTCGCTCGCCCCTTTGAAAGTGCGAGTTGTCGCGGGCCTGCCGCCGCAACTCAAAGATGAAGATCAGCACGAGGCAAAGCGATCGCGGGACCAGCAGAAACTCTATTCGCTCGTGCAGTACGTCAAATGCGAGTCGGATCGCAAAGCCTTTATTCACGAGTACTTCGGGCTGCCAAGCGATGGCCGGCCGGAAGCGGTCGATGTCGATTCGCCCTAGGCCCGTTAATGGGGCGGTCCCTTCGCGGTTAGTGAGATGAGCCGGGTGCAACGCTAAGGATGACGCCCCGTTCGACACAAGCAAATGGAAATAAGAATGCACATTGCCGTCACTGGTGCGAGCGGACTCGTCGGCTCGCAGCTAACACATCTACTACTTGAGAATGGCCATCGCGTGACGCGAATGGTGCGCCGCGAGCCGAGCGGCGACGACGAAGTTCGCTGGGATCCCACGGCAGAATCATTCGACGCGAGCAGCCTCGACGGCGTCGATGCGGTCGTCCATCTGGCTGGTGAGAATATTGGCGAGGGACGCTGGAACGCGGCAAAAAAGAAAGCGATGCGAGCAAGTCGAGTCGACGCGACTCGGGTCTTGTGCGACGGCTTGGCCAACATGATCAATCCTCCGAAAACGCTGGTTTGCGCGTCGGCCATCGGATTTTATGGCGAGCGCGGCGACGAATCGATGACAGAAGACTGCCCGCCCGGCGAGGGATTCTTGGCGGATCTTGTTCGCGACTGGGAACAGGCGTCTGCGTCGGCCGTAGCGGCAGGGATTCGAGTTGTTACGCTTCGGCTTGGCGTTTTGCTGAGCCTCGACGGCGGCGCTTTGGCCAAGATGATCACACCTTTCAAACTGTGCGCCGGTGGAAAAGTCGGCGATGGAAAACAGTATTGGAGCTGGATGTCGATCGACGATGCAGCGGGCGTGATTTTGCATTCGCTCGTCACCGAAGAGCTCGCTGGCCCCGTCAACGCAGTGGCACCAAACGCAGTCACCAACCTTAGCTTTACCAAAACGTTGGGCGGTGTACTCCACCGGCCGACGATCGTGCCGATGCCGGCATTCATGGCCAAGATAGCATTGGGCGAGATGGCCGAAGAGCTCCTGCTGACGAGCACACGGGTGGTGCCAACGAAGCTAATCGAGTCGGGCTACGTTTTTAAGCACGCCGAACTCAAGGACGCTCTAGAGCATTTAATCAACGGCTAGGCGAATCGTCGAATGAGCGCGAGTTTGTTCTCGCAACCCCGCGAGCATTCGCATCGATCAACGAATGGACTTTACATCCAGGAGTTGTGAGTTCGAAACCGAATTGCCGAAGTCATTGAAACGATCGAACGTCCAAATGACTTTCTTGCTCTTCGGTTCGATTTCAACGAGCAGCGGCTGCCCTGGTCCTGCATGACAATTGCCGATGACGTAGTTTCCGTTGTCGAGCACTTCAAGTGTAGTGATCCAGGCGAAGCGAATGTTTGGCAAGTCGTTTTGCTCGATCTTCCAAACAACTTTGCCAGCAGGATTCACTTCTAAGACGCTGTGCCCGTTACCAGCTCCGATAAGCGTGTTGCCGTTAGGCAGTCGCAGGGCCGAGAAGAGTTGATTGCCAAACGCGTCAAGGCCGTGCCCGCCCTTTCTAGGCTTGCCGAACAGCGGGACCTTGAACTCCCACACGACTTTCCCCGATGGATGGTACTCGCGAACGGCGCCATCGCCCTCGTGACACACAAGATAGTTTCCAGAATTCAGTTTTCGTGCGAGCCGAGTGTCCCGATGCGGGCTCGGGTTGTCGACTTTCAGCGCCATCTCGTGCAACAACTTGCCCTCCCGATCGATTTCGATGATTCGAGCTGGTCCCGATTCGGCGATCATAAATCGTTTGCCGCCATCGAGTGGTTGGAACGAGTGAATCTCAACTCGCTTACCGGCGTTTCCATTTCGACTTGAAGCATCGTAGGTCCAGACAACTCGCTTTGACTTGCGGTCGATTTCCGAGAGGATGCGATTCTGCTTTTGCACGACCACGTTACCGTTTGCCAAAACGTGAATATCGTGGATCGGTCCCCATCGCATGGTCCATTCGTCTCGACCGTCTTTGTCAACGATTGCCAAGCGACCGTTGCCTTGCACAATGAGTCGACGTTCGACATCGTCGGCCATGGCAGTGACGGAGACGAACAGAATGGCGACGAACGAGGCGATTCGAGCAAATTTGCGGCGGCGCATGGATGTCTCTCATGAACATGGAAAGAACGGGCAGAGCCGTAGTATAGCTGCCTGAGCGCGGCAGTCGAATTGCCTAGATTCGTGGGCATTGTAGAACACACTCCAAAACCCATCGGCCTGACATCGCGACGGTCTGTGTGGACGCGCGAGTTTCACGTGCGCGACAGACCCCACGGGCTCGCCCCGTGCGGTGAATCAGGTTCACAAGCTACGAGAGCCGAGCCACGCGGCCTGCGCTTGCATCGACAACTTGCGTCGAGGGCAAGCGGCATCTAAGCTGCTATGTCTTGGTGTGCCATCCAATTCCGGCAAGGATTTGATAAATGCAATCGGGTAACGCGCGGATTGGGTTGATCCTGTTTGGGATCTACCTACTGCTTTACGGCGGGTTCATGTTTCTAAACGCATTCTCCCCGTCGACGATGGAGTTGCGACTGATCGCCGGAGTCAATCTGGCAATCCTCTATGGATTCGGTCTGATCATCGCCGCGTTAATCCTCGCGTTAATCTACGGCATGCTTTGCAAGCCGGGAGCGGACTCTGATTCCACGGGGAAATCATCATGATTTACGAACCCTCTTGGATCGCTGTCGTGGTGTTCGGCGCATTCGTCGCAGTCACGCTTGGCTTAAGTTTCTACTTGGGCAACCGAGCGAAGTCGTCGAGCGGCTATTTCGCAGCCGGGGGCGAGATCGCTTGGTGGGTCAACGGAATCGCATTCGCTGGCGATTACCTTTCCGCAGCGTCGTTTCTTGGCATCTGCGGGATGATTGCCTTCTACGGTTACGACGGCTTTCTCTATTCGATCGGATATCTCGCCGGCTGGATCGTCGCCCTGTTCGTTGTCGCTGAGCCAATGAAACGATTGGGCAAGTTCACATTCGCTGACGCTTTGGACGCGAAGTTTGGTTCGCGCGGAATTAAGCTTGCCGCCGGCATCAGCACGCTTGCCGTGAGTATCTTTTACCTCATTCCACAGATGGTCGGCGCCGGCGTGTTGATTCAGCCACTGCTCGGTTTCCCCCATTGGGTTGGCGTCTTGATTGTGGGAGCGACGGTGATTGTCATCGTCGTTACCGCGGGAATGGTTTCCACAACTTACGTACAGTTCCTCAAGGGTTCGCTGCTGGTCATTTTCAGTGCGATCTTGACGGTGATTATTCTGTCTCGCGGATTTAAAGTCGCTGACGGAGGTGCGGACGGGCATGCGTTTGAGAGAATCGGGCCAATTTCGCAAGCCGAATTCGACCGGAGGTTTGGCGAGGGTGGCGAGGTATTGCCGCCGGACGGCGACTGGGCCGACTCGAAGATTCCCTTCGTGCGCACGAGCAAGAACGGCATCGTGCAGGTCTGGAGCCGGCGTGACTTGCCAGATGGACAAGTCGAATTACTTGAAGCTCAGACGCTCACGAAGACAAAAGATGGCGACATTCTCGTCAACGGCAAGCCAAAGGGGCAAAAAAAGGGCGAGCCGGAATTGCACCCGATCGGGCATATTTCGAGTTTGCCTGACGGAAAGAAGGAAACAGGCTCGCTCGGTCCGCTCTCGTTCTTCAGCACGCTGCAAGATAGTGAAGTCGTGCTCTGGGGAAAAAGCGAGAAGATCGTCGAAAGCAACGGCGACGCCACGACGGTCTACTACCAAAAACCGACCGCCGGCAAAGATGTGCTGCGCCCAGGAACCCACCCTCGTTTCCAAGGCATTCACAGCGACAACCCCATCGACAAACTCAACTTCCTCTCGCTCATGCTCGCTCTGTTTTGTGGCACCGCATCGCTTCCTCACATTCTGATTCGATACTACACGGTGAGAGATCAGGCGAGCGCCAGGAAGAGCACGATTGTTGGTATTGCCGCGATCGGCTTTTTTTACGTGCTCACGCTCTACTTGGGATTGGGCGCGATGACGAGCGGAGCGATGGACGTAACCAATAGCAACATGGCTGCGCCATTGCTGGCCAAGAGCATCGATCAATGGCTGTTCGCCATCATATCGGCCATCGCGTTTACAACAGTGCTCGGCACCGTCGCCGGTCTAATCATCGCCTCGGCCGGCGCGGTGACTCACGATCTTCTGACAAGCGTCTTGGGTATGAAGCTCAACGACCACGACAAAGTGCGAGTCGCCAAGATCGCCTCGATCGTCGTCGGCGCCGTCGCCATCGTGCTCGGCATTCTCTTCAAAGAGATGAACGTCAGCTACCTCGTCGGATGGGCATTCAGCGTGGCCGCATCAGCCAACTTGCCGTCGCTGGTCATGCTGTTGTTCTGGTCCAAGACGACAAAACAAGGCGTGATTGCGGCAGTGGTTGTTGGTATGACGTCTTCGCTGGCTTGGATTCTTCTGAGTGGCGATACTTTTGCCAAAGTCTACGGGCTTTCGGCCGACCTCGCCCCGGCCCCGTTCAGTCAGCCCGGCATCGTGACCATTCCGCTCGGCTTTCTCACACTCGTTGCCGTTTCACTCATGACTCAACGCAACGAGTCCAGTTAATACGGGTCGAGTCGTAGCGGAGCCTCGCGTCGACCGCGCAAGTAGAGCCAGGCAATGCTAGATTTTGAAGCGAGGATTGAGATACTCAGTCGCTGGATGAAACGATTGCGATTCGCTCGACGAGCGCGTCGCCAAGGTGCCGCGCGTTGGCTCGTTTGGGCCGTGTTGCTGAGTGGCTTGTGCTCGACGTCCGAGTTAATTGCGCATCCTATCTCAGTCACGGAAGCGCTCGTTCGCGTGTCGCGCGAGACGACCGACGTGCAGATCACGGTATTCCTGGAAGACCTCTACTTGTTTCATGATCTGGTGCCTAATGATCGTGACTTCTTGACGCTCGAGTCGATTGGGCGGGGCGCCGTTCTTCATCGCAAGTTCTTGATGGAACGATTCTTGATCCGCGATGCGGCCGGGGATGAACTCAAACCCGAGTTCGTCAGTCTCGAGCAGCCCGAGCTACCGAAGAATGGCGTGCCGCTCGCCGAGCTGATGTCTTACAAGCTCTCATACCGATTTCGATACAAGACGCCGACAGAACCCGAGTTTCTTACAGTCAGCCAACATTTGATCGACGAGGAAATCTCGATTCCGGCAGAAATGCGCCTCGTCGTCAAACAAGCCAATTCCGGCATCACGTTCAAGGAGGCGTTGACGAGCGACGAATCTCACACCGTACGATTTCAATGGGATGGAAAGCAGTTACCGGCAGAGCCAACCGAAAGTGAGCTGCAAGACTGGTTTGAGGAGCAGCGAAAGCAGACGCTGGGCATCACCGATTACAGTTCGATCTATTCATTTCTCTACATCGAAGACCATGAAGTGCGACACGAGATTCTCATGCCGCTACGAACGCTGGCCGAAAGCGTAACCCTGTTTCGTCGCGATGCCGATTTCCTGGATGTGGACGAACAAGTTAGTTCGCGAGAGTCGATCGCCGATTACTTTGTCAACGGTAACCCGATCCTGCTCGACGGCACCGCCGCTACGCCGAGCGTTGCGAGACTCGATTTCTTTGGCGTTGATTTCAAGGATTTGGCCAAGCCGCCCGAGCAGACTCGCGTCAGCATGGCGAGCGGACGTGTTGGCGTGATCCTGGCCTACCCGATCGATGCGTTTCCGAGCACCGTCGACTTAACGTGGAATCGGTTCAACGAATTGAGTTACACCGTGCAGATGGTTGTCTACTCCGACGAGTCGGCTGAGAGGAAGACGTTGAGTAAAGTAGGTGGCAGGAACAAGTATCAATGGCGCTCTTCGGGCCGCAGGCCGGCGACTGCTGTCGCCATTCCTCGTGTGGAACTGAAGCCTCGCGCAATTTGGAGTTTCCCACTCCTCTCGCTGGCGCTCGCGGCCCTGGCCGTCTACATGGCTGCTCGAAAGCCCAAGCAACGCGCAACCTTATTCGTGATTGTGCTGATGGCGCTAGCCTGCTGGCCGTTAGTGACGTGGCGCGTTTATAGCCCGCTACAAGCGAAACCAGCAATCGCGTCCGCCAACGCCAGGCAGGTTGTGGAGAGTCTTCTGGGCAACGCGTATGGGGCATTTCGATTGCGAGACGAAAGCGCGGCCTATGATGCGCTCGCCCAAGGCGTCGATGGCGAGTTGCTCCGCTCGCTCTACCTGCAGTTGCGGCGAGGTCTCTTGATGCAACAACAGGGCGGCACTGTGGCCCGTGTTCGAGAAATAGACACGACGTCCGGCGAGCCGAACGTGCCGAGCCAACCTCTGGGAGACGAGCGCGGTTTTTGCTACCGTCTGGCCTGGACAATTCGCGGCGATGTAGAACACTGGGGCCATATTCACTCGCGAACAAATCAATACGAAGCGATCTTCACCGTGGAGCCTCGCAGCGGGCGCTGGCAACTAACCAATTTGGACGTGCTCGAAGAAAAACGCATTCGGTCCGAGACCGCGCTACGGAAGTTAAAATAACGCGATGCACTTCGAGATCCGCTCGCGTCAACTGATGGAATTTAGAGAAGGCGAGAACACTTGGCTCAACCAGGCAATGACAATACGGAACGCTCGGCTCTCGTCCTTTTCTCGGGCGGACAAGATTCGACAACTTGCCTGTATTGGGCCAAGCAACAATTTGATGATGTCGTTGCTTTGGCGTTTGATTATGGGCAGAAGCACAGCGTTGAATTGGAACAAGCCAAGAAGATCGCGGACCTCGCTGAGACTCGCTTTAGCGTGATCGATATTCGCGGCGCCTTAGGCGGTTCCGCTTTGACCGAACACAATCTAGACATCTCGGCGCCGCATGCGGTCAACCCCGAATTGCCAGCCTCGTTTGTACCGGCGCGCAACGCTCTGTTTCTAACACTGGCGGCAGGTCGAGCTTACACTCTTGGGATTCGAGACCTGGTTGGCGGGATGTGCCAAACCGATTACTCCGGCTACCCCGACTGCCGTCGTGACTTTGTCGATTCTCAAGAGAAGACTCTTTCACTGGCGCTCGATGACTCGATCAGAATTCATACGCCGCTGATGGGTCTGACAAAAGCGGAGACGTGGAAGCTGGCCGCGGAGCTTGGAGTTGTCGATGTCATTCGCGACATGACCCACACGGACTACAACGGCGATCGAACGACGTACAACGAATGGGGATATGGCAAGCTGGATAACCCAGCCTCGATCCTGCGGGCCAAGGGCTACGAGGAGGCGAAGGCCAACGGCTGGATCCCCTAACGTCGCCACGTTCCGTCGAGCCGAATCGGCTAGTCCAGTTGTACTAGCTCACTCGGTTCTTAGGATCAACATTGTCTCAGCCCATTGGCTCAATGTCCGCGATCGCCCCTGGCTGTCGGGTGCCGTGATGTCGGCTGTTACGAGTGCGACTGCGGCCGCGCCTTTTGGAGCGATGACGTCGAACTGAACTGCTCCTTGCTCACCGGCCTCCAAGCGAATTGTCTTCGTCTCGGCATCGATCATTCGAGCGCCGTTGTGCGATCGCGGCGTAACGCGAAATTCGCGTGCCTTGGGAGAATGGTTCCATACGCGAAACTCGACCGAGTGCTTGGCACCGGGCGTAACGTGCGCCGCGTAGGGATAGAAGAATGCCCACTGTTCGTCGACGCCGTAGTTGGGCGCATCGAAGTCGAACAACTTGGCTTGAGTTGCAATTCGAGCTCGATACCGCGTCTGCAAGTAATCGAGTTCCTTCTCGTCGAACCGGAAGACGTGGCGAATGTGTTCGTTGACGAGCCAGGCGGGCGTTTCACGAACGAGCTGTAAGCACTTTTGCATACCCTGATCGAAGCCGAGCAAGTTGCGGTTTAGCACACAATAGTCGTCGAATCCGGACGGCGCGAATGCATCACCGACAAACAGAATTGGGTCGGCGCCTGGTTTCTTCGCTAACAAAGCTCCGTGGTAATACGTTTGGCCGGGGAAAAAGAAAAACGTCAGCTCGAATTCGCGCCACTTCATCTGGTGGCCGCTCGTTAGTTTGCCAATCGGCTTGATCGGATTGGCGGTCATCGCCGGCAAATGGTAAGCGTCCGGGTTCTCCAAAACATCCGCGTACTCATGGGTCGCGTAGACCGGGCAATCAAACGTCGTGGCCGCCGTTTGAACTTGGTCCGTGTGATCGTCGTGGTAATGGGTCACAAACAAGCCCTCGACGCCCTTGACGATATCCTTCTTTTGCAGGTCCTGAATCGCATCGATCACTCGTTGCGATCCGCAATCCAAAAGAAAGCCGTGCCCCGACTCAGAAATCAGCAAGCGACTCGTGGAATTTTCATAGACCCAATCTGGAGTCGTTTCATGCTGGCAATACGGCATCAACTCGACTTTGGCGTCTTTCCCTAGAACTCGCCGCCCGCACTCGGTCATCCGCTTTTCTTTGAAGTACCAATGGAGGGCGTTGGTGGAGAGGTAATTCGCATAGATGCTTTGCACTCGAGACTTGAGCGTCGCGATCGCCTTGGCTGGTTTGCGAATGACGTCGCCTCGCGCGGGAACGATTAGGTCGGGCTTCGCTTTGGCGAGCGTGTCGAGACTTTGAACCAGCTCAGACAATCGGCTTCCGTAACCGTGGTAGCCACGAATTTGAGCCGAGGTGATCGCGTCTTGAAAGCTGTACAGATCGAGCACCTGTCCGTCGCCATAGATCAAATCACCGCTAAAGGCGACTCGCTTGCCCTCCGCGTCAAGCAGATAAGTCACAGCGCTTCTGGTGTAACCCGGCGTTTCGATCACGTCGAACTTGAGCCCGCTCGACTCGACGACATCTCCGTCCTTAAGCCATCGCTCGATCGGAAGTCCTGTGGCCGGGACTTTCGTTGTTTGCTGAGCGTAATCGTGGAACCTCGATTTGATAAACGTTCGCCAAAAGTCCTCAGGCTTCTCAAGCCAATAGGTCGCCTTGGTGGGGGCGAGGATCTTCGGGAGCCGATCGCGATTGTCGTCTTGCAGCGCCAAAGTGTCGGCGATCAAATCGCGACGACCGTCAGTTAACAAGAGCATTCCCTGCTTGACACTGCGATAGATCTCAAGCGTCTCGCCATGGCCGGTATAAGAGACGTGATTAACGTGGTCGGGGTCCATCGTCAAAGTTCCGCCGCCTGGAAGCGCGACCGTTTTTGCCGGCTCAGCTCGAACGAACGGGGAAGAGACGGCAAGGCAGATAGCGACGCTGAGAACAGTTGGGATACGGCACATGTTCTTATACGCTCCGTTGATTCTTGGACGTGATTCATTGTCGGGCCATACGGAGCGCAAATCAATCGTGTCGAACGCGGTGATTTTGAGGCACGGCCATTACGGCTGGAATGCTGAAAGTCACGAGCCTCGCGCCAATCGTCGCCGTTGATCGCGCCACGGCGCGACTGACGTAAACGCAGTTGCGCGGCGGCGACCTCGGCGTTCGTCTGTAGCGATTGTCCGGACGGGGTCGTGCTCTGGTGCAAAGTCCCCGTGAGGAATGTCGAAAACCGCCGAATTGACCATACATGTGGGCTACGATTCTTGCGTACAATATGGGGTGCCCCCCTTGCGACGACTCGCTACCGACGACAGCCGAGTCGCACCTCGCTGCTAGAATTCAGACCTCAACCAAGGCGGCATCTGCGATGCTTCGTCCAAAACCGCGAAGTCTGAGCGAATCCAGTTTTTGCCTCAATCCTCAGCAAATTGTCGAGATGGGCAACGGGTCCGAGTCGATCTTGTTTCTTCATGGGCTGTTTGGCACGCCTGAGCATTGGCAAACCGTGATGGAGCGACTGGCCGACAGGTACCATGTCATCGCGCCGCAACTGCCGATCGATCCCCATCCCAATCGACGCCGCGACGGGATTCAGACGATTCATGACTTGAGTGGATTGATCGCCGAGCTAATCGAAGCGAGGGATCTTGATCCGCTTGTGATTTGTGGCAACTCGCTGGGAGGATTGATTGCGATCGATCTGTGCGTCGAGCGCCCGGATTTGGCGAAGGGCCTGGTCCTGGCCGGCAGCGCGGGGCTGTTTGAGCGGAGCCCGATCAGGGGGCTCACCTCGCATCCGTCGAAGGAGTTTGTTCGCTCGACCGTTTGCGGCATTCTCCATAACGAGAGTTTGGTCACCGACGAGTTGGTCGATCATTGGCACAGCTCGATGAACGATCGCGATTACGTCCGTTTTCTCTTGAGAGTCTCGCGAGCCACGCGTGACCGATGTGTTGAAGACGAGCTTCGCGAACTGCATCTCCCGACGATGATCGCCTGGGGAAGCAACGACGAAATCACTCCGCCGTCGGTTGGCGAAGAATTCAGAAAACGCATTGACGGAGCTCAACTCAAGTTTATCGACGACTGTGGCCATGCCCCAAACTGGGAGCAGCCGGAACGATTTGCAGAAATCGTCGACCGATTTCTGCCTGAGTGTTTTGGCGAAATTCGATAGAGTCGACAAGTAGGATGCGAAACAAAGTCGCACATTGGCGGGTCGTCTCGAAATTCGTCGGCCGTGCGAAGCATTCTGAGGCCAGCGACTATTTTAAGAGTTGACGCGGCGCAGAGGTGATATGAACTCACGGCTAGACCACGATGCTCGGCGGCTTCAGCGAAGCGCCCGATGGACGCTGTTGTTAATGGCGTTGGCCGCTCCCATCGTGATCTTCGGAGCCAGGGAAGCGTTGCGAAGCACATCGAATGACCCGAGGCAATGGTTGCCGATATCGTTTGATGAGACGGACACCTACGATTGGTTTCAAGGTCATTTTGGCAGCGACGAAATCGCGATCGTCAGCTGGCCTGGATGTAAGGTCGCCGATCCTCGAGTTGACCAGCTTGCCGACTCGCTCGTGGCGTCCGCCTTTTATGATCGCGCGGTCACAAGCAGCCGCGTGATCAGCGAACTAACTCGCGAACCTATTTCACTGCCGCCTGCAACTGCGTTGAATCGCTTGCAGGGAATCCTCGTCGGACCGGATGGGCGGAAGACGTGCGTCGTGTTGGTCACATCGGCTGCGGGCCGAGCCAACCGGATTGGCGCGGTGGAGGAAATCGCGAGTCTCGGGTCGCTTCACTGCGGTCTGGAAGCCGACGACTTGAAGCTGGCGGGCCCGACGGTCGACGCGGCGGCGATTGACGTCGAGAGCCGGCGGTTGCTTTTTGAATTGGCTGGGTTCTCCGCTTTGCTTTCGTTTCTTGTCGCAGCCATGCGTCTTCGAAGCATTCGCCTGGCGGTGATTGTTCTCGTCGCCGCCATCTACAGCACAGGAATATCGCTGGCGGTTCTTTATTTCGGCGGAAACAAAATGAATCTGCTGATGACCATGCTCCCGCCGCTGGTCTACGTGCTGACGATTTCTTCCGCGGTTCACCTAGCCAATTACTATCGCGACGCAGCTCGTGAAACGACGCCAGAGAAAGCCATCGCGATCGCAATCGCTCACGGCGCGCTGCCATGCGTTCTGGCGGCGGCGACGACGGCCATCGGCTTAATCTCCTTGGTGATGAGCAAGATTGATCCGATACGTCTGTTTGGCGTCTATTCGGCGATCGGAGTCCTAGCTGGCGTTGGCGTCTTGTTTCTGTTTTTGCCCGCCGCCCTGCGTTGCTTTCCACTCGTTGAAAAAGAGGGCAACGCGAGCGGCTCGAGAGCGACTCCTTTTAACCGACGGGCGGTATCGACCATCGGCCGACACCATACGCTGCTGACATTCAGCTGCTTGACGCTGATGGCGCTCGGCGGGTGGGGACTGCCCTACATTCGCTCGACCGTAAAACTTCAAGACCGGTTTCTTCCTGGAAGCGACGCCATCGCCGACTATCACTGGCTGGAGCAAAACATTGGCCCCATGGTTCCTTTAGAAGTGATTATTCACTTCCAAAACGACGCCGAGCAAACGCTGCTCGAGAAAATGGAAATTGTCGCCGCCGTGCAAGGTCGAATTCAGTCAATGGACGAGTCCGTCGCCACCATGTCGGCCGCCAACGTTTCGCCTCGACTCCCCCAAGGAAGCGGAGTCCGCCAGATCGTGGAAAGAAAACTGCTCAGCCGGCGGCTGATGGAAAGCAAACCGCGATTGATCAAGGCAAGCTTTCTCGCCGAGCCCGATGACGAACAGCTTTGGCGAATCACGGTTCGAGCGAACGCGATCGGCGACTTGGACTACGGGCTCTTCGCGGAAAAACTGAGGCGACGGATTGATCCGCTACTGAAGGAGAGCGGTGCCCGTGGAACCTTCACCGGCGTCATCCCGCTCATTTACAAGGCCCAGCGGCAACTGCTCAAAGACCTGGTGCGAAGTTTTCTCGCCGCATTCGCGGTCATTGCCGTGGTGCTATTGATCGTATTGCGCAGCATTGCGGCAACGGCGCTTGCAATGATTCCGAATCTGTTTCCGGCCGTCGTCGTGTTCGGCGGAATGGAATGGATTCAAGTGCCCGTTCAGATCGGGTCGGTCATGACTGCCAGCGCCGCATTGGGAATCGCCGTCGATGACACCGTGCATTTTCTAACTTGGTTTCGCCGAGGACTCGATTCCGGACTTCCGCGAATGGCCGCATTGCACGACGCGTTTCAACGATGTGCCGGGGCGATGGCTCACACGACCTTGATTTGTGCGAGCGGACTTCTCGTGTTCGCCGTCAGTTCGTTCGTTCCCATTCTGCACTTCGCATGGCTCATGGCCCTGCTGCTCGCCTCTGCCCTCGTCGGCGATTTGATTCTGCTCCCGTCGATTCTGGCGGGACCGCTTGGCCGTTGTTTTGAAAGAGCCGGTTCTTGGCAGCGAACGGCGTAAATGCGCACGAAGCGTCGCTATCGCAATTGAATCGAGGGATCAAGCGGCGATAGCGACCTTGGGACGAGCGGACGCCAAACATGCATAGCAGGCTGCTCGCATGGCTTGCTCACGGGGATCGTTAAAGAGCCGAAATCCCATCTTGTTCGTTAGATAGGCGAAGCCCAGTTGCTCAGTTGGATCAGCCATCGCGAACGAACCGCCAGCGCCCGGACATCCGAACGCTGCGCCGTCGGCGCCGAATGAGAAACCGGCGCTGGGGCGCGAAAACCCAAAGCCATATCGCGTCTCAAACTTGAGAATCGTGTCGCGAATGCCTTGACTCGGCTGACGAGGCGGCGCGACGAGCTCCGCCCATGTCGATGGCTTGACTCCAAGTTCCGTTCCGCCGCGAGCGAGCACGTCGTAGACTCGGGCGACCGCGGCAGCGCGACCGATGCCATTGGCCGAGGGAATCTCCACGGCCCGCAACTCGGGGCTGCCAAGTTCGGCTGGATTGGCAACTTTCAAACAACGGACGGATTTGGCTACAAGGGAACGGGGCCAGGCACCGGCCAAGACCATGCCAATGGGAAGCTGATTGAGCCGTCCCAGCATTGCGACTCGATGAAACCCTTTGATGCGGCTGAGCCGGTCTTCCGCAATCCTATCCGGCAGGCCGATATAAAACTCGACACCGAGGGGCACCGCGATTTCATCCTGAAAGAAAGCGCCTAAACTTCGGCCTTGCGGATCGGTTCGCCGTATCAATTCGTTTTGATACCAACCAAGTGTCAGCGTGTGATAACCGTGCCGAGTTCCCGGCACCCAGAGGGCCGGTTGGCGGGAAAGTATCGTTGAGAGACGGTCGTGATCGGCGAGGAGCTTGGCGTCGAGACGCTGATCAACGGAAACAAGTCCGGCTTGATGAGCGAGCAATTGGCGGACCGTGATTTCACCCTTGCCGGCCGCAGAGAATTCAGGCCAATACGCCGCGACGTTCTCATCCAACTCAAACAGCCCTCGGCTGTGGGCGACCGCCATCGTTGCCGCCGCCATCCCCTTGGTCACGGAAAACGACAACGACAACGTCTCCTCCGTCCAAGGAGCTCGGCTCTCTGCGCAACGGTAACCGCCCCAAAGGTCGACGACTTTTTCACCGCGATGAAAGATGGTGCACGCGGCACCCTGCTCTTCTCGTTGGGTGAAGTTCTTTTGAAATTCGATCCCAACCTGTTCGAATCCCGGGGCCACAAATCCGCCGATGGGCAGTCCGCGATGGAATAGTCCACCAGGCGTTGGACCTGCATGGGATTCTCGAACCACCGGCGTCTCCAGTTGGATTGAATCGCGAAGTCAGTCTTGCGCAGACTCTCTTCTCAGCCAAGGCTGCGAATACTATCAGACCGCCCAAAACGAGCCAATCTCAATCCACACTTGCCGGCACCCCTTTGAGTCTATCGAAATCGATAGTTCGAGTTGTTCGTTTCGAAGTCGTTATCGGTGAGCTGGACATTCACCTTGATGGCCTTGTAGCTGAATTCCTCCTCGAGCGGCGGTTTCTCGCCCAGATTCTCAGGCCACGACCAGGAGACATAGCGGACGGGCATTTTGAGCTTATTGTCAAAGAATACCTGTGCGCAGTAAAAGTCAAAGTGCTCTCGCTCGACCGGATGAATGAATTGATACATCGTGCAGTCGGCGTCGCCGACCTTGGCGTTGTGAACCACCTGCACCTGACACTCGCCGTACTTCTTCTCTCGCTCAGCGGTCTCGATCATTTTCACCGCGATGTTCTCGAGCCCGATTTCCGTAATGGGATATCGTTTGCCTCGCATGGCCATGTAGCCATTTGGGTCGAGTTTGAAATTGACTTTGCCAAGGAAACCGGCTTGGTGAGCGATCAATTTGCCTCGGTTCTTCGTCTCCACCCAAATCACCTCGCGTCCCTTCACCGAACTTGGTTTGATGAAGTCGAGGTAGACGGCCATTGGCGTGGTGATTCGGCCGTTCTTGACTTTGCGGTTGCGGATTTTCACATTCGCATACTCCAAATCGCCGAGAGTTCCGTCGACGCGGCATCGTTTCGAGAATAGGGCCGTATAGTCGCGAACATTCGCCCGCATATGCTGCAGGCACTCCTTCGCGTGCTGTATCGCCGGGTCGAGCGGGTGAGTTTTGGCCGCCGGTTCGGCGGTCTTGACTCCGTTCGCCGGTTGCTGAGCCAGCGCCGTCTGCGAGCTGAAGCAGGCGAGCGTTATCGCCAGGGAAAGGGCGTTCTTAGCGCCTGAAGGCAGTCCGATTCTTGGGCTCATCTCGCATCTCCATATGCTCATACCGTGGACCTGGTCCACGTTGGGCAGCATATATAAAGCAAGTCGCAAAATGGTCATAGCCCGGATTCGATCCGATACGTAGTGGCAACGGCTCGTGGTAGCTACCGAGCGTTGCCAAGAAACGAAAAGCGGCGAGCACCTGTGAAGGCGCTCGCCGCTTTGATTTGCTCTTTACGCGGAATCGACGATATCGATTCTACTCGGTTGAGATTCCGTCGAAGTCAGCCGAATCAGCATCAACCGTTTCGCTCGTTGCGGGCGTTTCGGTTGCCGGTTCGTCAGCCGGAGGATCGCTGGCTGGCCTTTCCTCGGCTGGGGCGTCTTCCGTAGGCGCTGGCGCGTCGTTCGCGGACGCGTCGGCGACCTTGATATCCTCTTGCGTGGGCGTAGTGGCGTCTTCCGATTCAATCTCGACCATGTCTTCTTTGGTCGGATTGATGTTCAGCCACTTTCCACGAGTCTCCTCGGAAACCGAAGCTCGCCAGATCGCAAGGATCTCGTTGACGTCGATGTGAGGATTGCCTCGTTCGTTGCCGGGCTTGCCAGGTTGAGCCGGAGCGAGCGGGGCCCAGAGAATGTCGATCTGAGCACTATCGCGGTAGAAGCTTCCACCGCGGATCTTGCCAGAGTTATCGAGATTCAATTGGTAGTGCATGTAAAGTTGCTTGGCGAGTTGCGGTCCTTCATCGAATTCTTGTCTTGTGCTGTTCGCATAGACAATGTTCATGCTGACTTCAACTCGGTTCGGCGTGTGTTTGTGCGACGTGGCTTTGTAAGAATAGATGGGATAATTCCATACTTCTTTACCCAAAGTCGTGTCGACACCGATCGGATGCTGTCCTCGGCCGAGCCAATTCGTCAGCACGGTGTGGAAGATCGCAGGGTTGATTGAGTGGTCGTCGCCGCCAAGATATTCGATGTCTTGGTACATGTAGACTTCCGCCAACAAACCCTTAATGTGGGCGGGCGAGAAGGTGACGCCGTTTCGCACGACCGAGTGCTCGGGCTCAGCATGGCGAATGGCCGCAGCCGTCCAACCGTTGCAGTGACCGTGCCATGCGGGCGTTTGCGGGCGTCCGGCAAAAAGTCGACCCAAGAACCCGCGGGGTTCGCGACCGCCGCGTGGCTCTTTGTACGCGGTGGTGTCCCATTTCTCCCAGCTGACAGCTTGTCCGCCGGTGCGGAATGCCGCGTCATAGAGTCGAAGGGACCATGCGGTGCCGCCTTGGCGGTCTGGATAATCATGTCCTGAGTAAGGCGTTCGCCAGTCGGGCACTTCGCCCTCTAACGGCAAATCGTCAAACTTCCAATTGAGGTCTTGGCCCCACCAACGCTTAAATGCTGCATTCTGCTGTTCGAACTCTGATACTTGCTCTTCCTGAGCAAACACAAAGCCTTGGGCCACAAGCACAATGGCAATGGAGAGTATGCGTCGCATATACCCACCCTTTTTGTGTTCTGATTTTTTGAGGGGAAGCAAAAAAACGCTCCGCTTGAAACCTGCGTTTGTTTTCGGGTCGCCGAAGTTCGGCATGCAGGGATCACGCGGAGCGTGTGTTGACCGACACAGTCCTATAGATCTTATCGGCCAGATCGTTAAATGAAACCGCACTTACTTTTGAGTAGCTTTTTGTGCAGCACCACCTTTTTGAGCCGACCCGCCTTTTTGAGCAGCTCCACCCTTCTGGGCAGCTCCACCTTTTTGGATCGGGCTCACGCCACCTTTTTGAGCAGCTCCACCTTTTTGAGCGGCTCCACCCTTCTGGGCGGCTCCACCTTTTTGTGCAGCTCCGCCCTTTTGGGCAGCGCCACCTTTTTGAGCGGCTCCGCCTTTTTGGGCAGCGCCATCTTTTTGAGCAGCTCCGCCCTTTTGGGCAGCGCCATCTTTTTGAGCAGCTCCGCCCTTTTGGGCAGCGCCGTCTTTTTGAGCAGCTCCGCCCTTTTGGGCAGCGCCGTCTTTTTGAGCGGCGCCGTCAGCGCCGTAAACCGTCGAACCGAACAGCATCGCGGCGCAAGCGGCCAACGTCCAAAGGTGTCGCATATCTATTTCCTCCACAGCAAGCGATTCACCGAAAAGATGTAAAACGACTTCGTCGCCAGCCGCCCCCCGGTGTCTTTGCGTGGTAGGAGCTCACGTCGAATCGCACGAAACGCACAACTCAACACAACCTTTCCCAAACACCCTAGGCAGCCGCTCTTACGCATCCAAATCAAGCTACCAGGGCACATTTACCTTGTCAACTTAATTGAGTTTGCATTGCCGACTAGGAAGGATAAGTCAGGTGTGTCCTGAAACCTACGCGATAGTTTGCAATGTGGCGAAAAATCACCGCTCAATTCTCAGGAAAAACACGTAGTTTAGCGGGAAGCCGCTAGCTGCAACGTTTATCCCGATTAGGTAAAAATGCCGAGGTGGGCGAACCGACCGTTCCGAACCCCAGTCAAACAAAATGTCCAAACGAGGAACCTGACCTCGTCTTCGGATTTGCCCACTTGCGCACGTCGCCTTTTTGTGGCGAATTGGACGAGTTTGCACAATCAGCGGCCGCGTGACCGAGACACGCCGCAAAAGCTCGGCGCCCGAATGAACACGCAAATCACATTTTTGTTACCGAAGCCTCACGGTTTAACTATGCGATTTTGAAATGGACATCGTTTCTCTTTATTTGCCGCCCTCGTTTCAATAGACTTTTATGGGTTAGTTGAAGTTTGACGAAGGAGCAAGTGTGTTTCGACATGTTGCGGCATCGCTGGTGTGCATCGGGATTGTCGCGAATTCGTTGTCGGCCGCGGAGGACGATCTTCGGGCGGACCGCGCCTTTCGGCAATTGCGAGTCATCCCGAGCCAGCTGGAGTTACGCGGATCGGGTGCCCATCGCGGCCTGCTCGTTGAAGGCGAGGCGCTTGACGGTCGCTGGGTCGACCTCACCCGCCGAGCTCGATATAAATCGGATCAGGCCAATCTCGCCAGCGTCGACAGTCGCGGAGTTGTCTTGAGCCGTGGCGACGGAATAGCAATGGTCCAAGTCGAAGCGGCGGGTATGACCGCTTCGGTTCGGGTCGAAGTTACAGCGTCGAGCGTCGCGGCGGAATTGGACTTTGAGAACGACATCGTGCCTATCCTCAGTCGATACGGCTGCAACGCGTCGGGTTGCCATGGAAAGGCCGAGGGGCAAAACGGCTTTAAACTCTCCGTTTTCGGTTTTGACCCGAAGGCCGACTTTGTCGCTTTGACTCAGGAAGGGCGAGGCCGTCGCGTCTTTGTCGCCGCACCAAGCCGCAGCCTGCTGTTAAGTAAGGCGAGCGGTCAATCGCCTCACGGAGGCGGATCTCGAATCAAGCCGGGCTCGCGAGCCTATGAGCGGATCCAGCGCTGGATTGAATCTGGCGCCAAGCTGGCGGCCGCAGACCCTGCCCAACTGTTACGGCTTTCCTTGACGCCGGGGCGACGAGTCGTCGACATGGGGCAGAGTCAACAATTGCGAGCGATCGCGACTTACAGCGACGGCAGAGAAATTGATGTAACCGACGAAACGCGATACGTTACGAATCAGCCCGCATTGGTCTCCGTTGATGAGGACGGGGTCGTCACCGCCGGTGATGCGCCTGGCCAGGCGGCGGTCATGGCAAACTATATGGGCCGAGTCGATCAATTTCAGATACTGATTCCGCGTGCAACCAGTTTGCCTCTGACCGACAATTCCGCGAACGACGACCACGACATTGACGGCCCCGTGCAAGCTCAGCTTCGGCGATTGCGAATCACCTCGTCGCCGATCGCGGAGGACCAAGAATTCTTGCGGCGAGTCTATCTCGACATCATCGGCACTCTGCCAACGCCAGAGGAAGCTCAGCGCTTCCTGACAAATTCGGCGTCGGACAGACGAGCCGCGCTGGTGGACGAGCTTTTGGAGCGGCCGGAGTACGCGGTCTACTGGTCGTTGAAGTGGTCCGATATTCTTCATGTCGACCGTCAAGCACTGGGCCACAAGAACGCCTACGCGTATTACAACTGGATTCAAACACAATTCAAATCCAATCGACCATTTGACGCCATTGCACGAGACGTTGTCGCAGCGGCGGGCCCGCTTCGCGATGCGCCCCAAGGTCATTTCTATTCCGCGGTGAAGGGACCTGGCGCCCAAGCGAGTTCGCTCTCGCAGATTTTTCTCGGTGTGCGTATTGCCTGCGCAGAATGCCATCATCACCCGTTCGATCGTTGGAGCCAAACTGACTTTCAAGGCATGGCCAGCTATTTCACCGCGGTCAAGAAAACGCAATCGAGTCGAGGGCCGACCGTTTTCGCAAACAACTCGCCGGCTGCCCGCAAACACCCGCGCTCAGGCAAGCTGATCCATGCCAACCCGCTTGGATCGGCGCGAGACGCGGATGGGCCTGCGCCGCGAGGCGACCAGCGTATGGAGTTGGCTCGTTGGATGACATCAGCGGACAACCCGTGGTTTTCGCGAGCGGTGGCCAATCGCTATTGGGCTCATTTCCTTGGCCGAGGCATCGTTGAGCCGGTCGACGACTTTCGCGCCACGAACCCGCCCAGCAATCCCGAGTTGCTCGACGCGCTCGCTGCTCGTTTCTCCGCCAGCGGTTTTGACATCAAACAGTTGATTCGCGATATCACGTCGTCCAAGACGTACCAGAGATCGGCAACGCCGAACGATACGAATCAGCTTGACGAGCAAAACTACTCGCGCCGGTTGTTCAAACGGCTCGAAGCCGAAGTGTTGCTCGACGCGATCGCTCACGTGACAGGCGTCCGAGATAAGTTTGAAGGCGTGCCGTTTGGCTCTCGCGCCATCGGTCTCTGGGACAGTCAAACTCGCAATTTCTTCCTCAAGCAGTTTGGCAGGCCGATGCGCAAGACGGCTTGTGAATGCGAGCGATCGTCTTCGCCCAACGTGGGTCAAGTGCTTCATTTGCTCAATTCGCAGGACTTGGCGAACAAAATCTCTCATGCGAGCGGTCGAGCGGCAAAGTTGAGTCGACAATACACGGATGACGAACCGATCATTCGCGAACTCTACTTGGCAGCCTTATCGCGCCGTCCGACGGAACAGGAACTTGCTGCGGCAAGAGAACACTTGCAAGGCGCCTCGCAAACTCGGCGCGAAAATGTCGAAGACTTGACTTGGGCGCTCATCAACTCGCTTGAGTTTGTTTTCAATCACTGACGGGTCGGTAACGACGAGGTTGCGAAGAAGGTCTTGCAGTTCAATTTCATTTAGGAATCGGCTCAATGGCTAAACGGCGAGGAACTTTTTGTGACGGCGTCAAGCGGCGGAGCTTCCTTCGGCTCGGCAGCGCATCGCTGTTTGCGGCGCCGTTCACATTGGCCGGATTGCTGGCCAGTGAGAAGCGGAGCCTGGGCGCCGAGTCGCAGGCAAAAGCGAAGTCGCTCATCATTGTGTTTCTCAAGGGTGGGTTGAGCACGATCGATACGTGGGACCTCAAGCCCGATGCGCCCGCGGAATTCCGCGGCGAGTTTCAGCCGATACCGACGTGCCTACCGGGAATCCAGTTGGGCGAACACGTTCCGCGTACGGCTCAGCAAATGGACAAGTTCTCACTCATTCGTTCATTCGCCCATGGTGATTCGAACCACGGGCCGGCCGATCACTACATGCTGACCGGCTATCGTCCGACGGCCGGTTTCAACGCGGGACTGTCGCCCAATAATCAGCGACCTTCGCACGGCTCGATCATCGCTCGAAGTTTGGGACCTCGGGGCGCCGTACCTCCCTACATCTGCCTGCCCGATATGCATCCCAGCGGCGGCGCCACCTACTTGGGTCCGCCGTCCGAACCTTTCAGTATCGACTCGGACCCAAGCGATCCGGCGTTCAAAGTTCGAGACATCGTCCCTCCGCTTGACATCGACGCGACTCGCGCGGGCCGACGAAGGAAGCTCCTTCAAGTCGTCGACAAGTACCAGAAATCAGTCGAGCGCGACGCGAATCGAAGCGTAGATACGATTGGCGAATTCCGCCAAAAGGCCTTTGAGTTAATGACCTCAAAAGCAGCGAAGAAAGCTTTTGATATTCACGATGAGCCAGATCGATTGCGCGACGAGTACGGGCGGAATTCGCTTGGCCAGTCCTGTCTGATGGCCAGGCGGCTTGTTGCTGCTGGCGTGAGATGCGTCACGATCAACCATGTTGATTGGGATACCCACGACAACAATTTCACGACGCTGCGGCGCGACCTTCTGCCCAAACTGGACGCGGCCATGTCATCCTTGTTCCGTGACCTCGACGATCGCGGCATGCTCGAATCGACCATGGTCGTCGTTAGCGGCGAATTCGGGCGCACTCCTCGAATTAACAAGAATGCAGGGCGTGATCATTGGGGCAACGGCTTCACGGTTGCCATTGGCGGAGGCGGAGTGCAAGGGGGCCGCATCATTGGCAAGTCGAATGAACGCGCCGAAAAACCGGCGTCCGATCCACACGGTCCGGAAGACTTGGCGGCGACGATGCATCGCATGATGGGCATCAATCCGGAGAAGGAGTTCTTCACGCCCGAAGGCCGGCCAATCAAAGTCGTCAACGAGGGCCGAGTTATTCAAGGCCTGCTCTAACGATGCAATTCAAATCACTGTCTAACGCACGCGTCCGCTCCTTCGCACAGCCTCTATCCTGGCTGCTCGCCGTCTGTGTCGCCGCATGTTGTTTCACCGAACACAAGCTGCTGGCCGACACGCCCTCGGCCCATTACATTTTTCCCGCTGGCGGGCAACGAGGCACGACGACTTCATTTCGCATCGGCGCCGCTTTCCTGCACGGCCAAGCGGACTTCGAGATGCAAGGCAATGGAGTCAAGGCTCAGACGACGATTGTCGAGACCGAAACCAAGTGGTTTGAAGGCCCGATGATTTTCAAACCGGCGTCGCAGCGATCAGAAAACTATCCTCGTGACCACGCAGGCAAGGTGGCAATCTCTGCTGACGCGGAACTCGGGTTTCGCTATTGGCGACTTCGTACATCGCAAGGAGTTACGCCCAGCCGACCGTTTGTGATTGGCGACCTGCCAGAAGTTATCGAGCACGAGGTCGACGGCCGGCCGACGCCGCAACATGTCGATGTTCCCATGACGGCGAATGGTCGAATCTTTCCCCGCGAAGACGTCGATATCTGGACATTCGCAGTCGTGAAGGGGCGCGTTTACGATTGCCGCGTTTGCGCCGCCGAAATCCAATCGCCACTCGACTCAAGGCTGCAACTCTTCGACGACCAGGGACGCCTTGTTGCCGAGAACGAGGACGACCGTTCCGCCGATTCGAGGATCGTGTTCAAGGCGAAACGGAGCGGAACGTATCGGATCACGATTTGCGACGCGCAGTTCAGAGGGCTGCAGGATTACGTCTACCGACTGACGATCAACGATCAGCCTCACGCGACGCGAGTCTTCCCGCTTGGCGCGAAATTCGGCGAACCTGCCACGTTTCAACTTGCCGGTCCCGGACTCGCCCAAGACACAGCCGTCTCGATTCGGATCGGCGAGCCGACGGGTTTGCGAATGGTCCGCGCCTCGACCAAGGGCTCGACAGGACAAGCGCCAATACCGATCGATGTCGGCAACGCGAAAGAGTGGCTCGAAGACTCGACCGAACCAACCGACGTCATCGGCGGAACCGGGGCGCTCAACGGACAAATTCTCAAAGATGGTGAGCGAGACAGTTGGAATTGGCAAACGGAAAAAGGGAAACAGTATTCGCTAACACTGCTCACCGAATCACTCGGATCACCGCTTCTTGCCGATCTTTCCGTCGAAAGCGCCGACGGAAAAACCGTCGAACAATTTGTCGCGAACCCTCACGTGCCCCAAGAGGCGAAACTGACTGTCGGCGGCGCTGAGCAACCCTATGTGATTCGCATTGACAGCAAGTCCTTTGGGCGCGAACACGCGTACCGATTGAAATGCGAGGAGGTGACGCCCGATTTTCAGTTGACGCTCGACACCGACGCCGTCACCGCCTATCGCGGCCAAAAAGCGAGCCTCAAGATCCTCGTCCAACGCGCCGGATTCAAAGGTGAAATCGCCTTGGCCATCGAG
Organism: uncultured Pirellulaceae bacterium; assembly: GCA_964567745.1. Taxonomy (GTDB): domain Bacteria; phylum Planctomycetota; class Planctomycetia; order Pirellulales; family Pirellulaceae; genus CAZMNY01. Next base: position 193,225 of record CAZMNY010000003.1, read on the forward strand.
GGGCTCCCCGACGACATCTCCGTCGAGTCGGCCAAGATTCCAGCCAACAAGAACAATGCAACGATTTCGCTTAATGTCGCCGAGAAGGCTCGAGTCCGCCCGTTGCACGTGGCCGTAAAGGGCTCGGCTGAGATAGATGGAGTCGAGACAGTCCGAGTCGCATCGATGCCCACGCCTCATGCGCCGGCGGACCGAACCGATGTTCTCATCGGCGTATCCATGCCAACTCCTTTCACGCTCGACGGCGTCGCTTTCGAAACTCGCTACGGGCCGCGAGGAACACTGTTTCGTCGGCACTTCGTGGTCCGCCGAAACGGCTTCAGCGGTCCATTGCAGATGAAGCTCGCCGACCGTCAAGTTCGTCACTTGCAGGGAATGACTGGCGTGGAAATGTCACTCGCTGCAGACAAGAGCGAGTTCGATTTCGGCATACGCATTCCGTCCTGGCTGGAAATGAATCGAACGAGCCGGACTGTGGTGATGGCGGTGGGCAAAGTCGTCGATGAACAAGGCGCTGAGCATATTGTCAGCTTCAGTTCCGGCGCGCCGAAAGATCAAATCGTGCTGCTCACCGCCCCTTGCCCCATCAGCATCGCGGTCGCCAAATCATCGGTGGAGGTCCGCCCCAACTCGACGCTGCAAGTTGAGTTTCGCATCGACCGCGGCATCTTGCGGCCCGCTCCGGCGCGCATTGAATTGATTGCCGCCGATCACATCGAAGGCGTCACAGCCACGCCCATCGAGCTTGAGTCGGACGAGACCGCCGGGCAACTTGCGCTCCGAATTGGCGACAGACCTGGTCCATTCAACATGCCCGTCACTCTGCGTGCAATCACAACCGACGGATCTGATGATGTGATCGCAGAGACCAAGCTTCAATTCGTTTTGCCGTGAGTGTGCCGCCAGGCCCAAATCACAGCTACGCAAGCCGATTCGTTCAGGCCTTCTTCCAATTTGGCGGCATGTCGGGTTGTTGCCACGCGCTCATGCCGCCGTCGACGAAGAGCATTTGGCCTTGCACGTGTTGAGCGCCGTCGCTGACGAGCAAGACGGCGGCGTCGCCGCAAACATCGGAATGAGGCACGTCGCCGTTGGGCGTGTGCAGTTCCATCCAATGAGCGAAGTTTTCATCGTCGTCGATGATGGAGGTCAGAGGTGTTCTGACGAGCCCCGGCGCGAGGCCGTTGACTCGAATGTTGTAAGGCGCGAGCGAGACGCATAGGGTGCGAACCATCGCATCGACGGCCCCTTTCGACGTGTCATAGGCCGCATGAACCGGCTCGGCCAGCCGGCCATTGATCGACCCGATCATCAACACTCGGCCCGCAACGCCATGTTCAACCCAATGCCTCGCGAAACGCTGAGTAAGAAAGAAGCTCGAAGCGACATTCAGCCTCATCGTATATTCGAACGTCTCGTAATCCATCTCCAAGAACGGGCCGTCGATATAGGTGCCGGCATTGTTGACGAGGATGTCGATGTTAGGGTTGGCCGAGAGCGCCGCGGCCAGCAACTCATCGACAGCGGATTCTGTTGGCCCGGACAGATCAGCGGTGACGAACGACGCGTTGGTGCCGAGTTGCTGGCAAGCCTCCACTGCCTCGCGTGAAGCGTCCCCCTCGCGGCGTCCGTGCAACACGACATCGGCGCCCGCTCTCGCATACGCCTCGGCAATCGATCGCCCCACGCCTTTGGTGGATCCCGTGATCAACGCCGTGCGGCCTTTCAAGTGAATCATCGCTGCAACACTCCGGTCGACCGAAAATCAATGAGGTACGTTGGAAAAACAGGCGGAACTCGAGAAAACGTGAGCTAGTTTACGATCTTTCGGCAGAGGTTTGTATACGATGGGAGAATTGGTATTTCGAGCGGAACAACACGCCAAATCTTGATTGAGAATCTAAAAGGGAAATATCCGATGAAGAAACTGAGTCTGTTCTTGTTGCTTGCATTCCTCACTGCGAGCGCCGCCCAAGGGCAGGAACCGAAGTTAGGGAAGGCACCGGGACCGCGACTCGGCAAAACCGCGCCATTATTTGAGCTGCCAGATCAAGACGGCAAGAAGCAGAAGCTCGAGACGATGCTAGAGAAAGGCAAAGTCGCGCTCGTCTTCTACCGCTCGGCATCGTGGTGACGTTTCTGCATTCAGCAGTTGGGTCAACTGCAAGAGCACGCCGATGAATTCAAGAAGGCCGGAATCCAACTGGTCGGCATTAGCTACGATTCGCCGGAGATCCTCAAGAATCTGCACTTGAGAAAGGAACTTTCCTTTCCTCTCTTGTCGGACAAAGACAGTGAGGTAATTACGAAGTACGGCGTACTGAACAAAGAGACCAGGCCGGGTCGGTTTTACGGAATCCCTCACCCCACCACGATCTTGCTCGATAAAAAGGGTGTCGTGCAAGCTAGGCTATTCGTTGACACGTATAAGCGGCACTCGCCCAAACAACTGCTTGAAGCCGCGGAGAAGGCCGACAAGCGAGCCGCGGCAAAAGCCAGATCGGAAGCGGCGAAGGCAAAAACCGAATCGACGTCGGACGACAAGCCGTCGGCCAAGAAGTAGTCAATCCGTCGCGTGACGAACGCCCGTTTTTGCTGCGCAACGAGGGCGTTGTGAACCAAAGTCGGTGTCATGCCATGCGCGCGTTAAGGGAAACGCCTTGATCCATCGAAACAGGATCTTGGCACCTTTACGCGATTTCTGAATAGGCTAGGCTGAGTGGCTCGCGGCGACCGTCGATACGTCGCTAACAATCAACAGCGTTGGCGATTCACGCGGAAAAGGAAACACGGTGGTCGAATCCGATCCAGAGTCGTCGTTCTTGTTCTTGGTCTGCCAGGTGGGCGTGGAGCGTTTTTGTAAGGCGCGGATGGAATCGCGTTGGCCCGATTTCCGCTTCGCCTTTTCGCGTCCGGGCTTCCTCACCTACAAATTGCCGTCCGGCCCGCTCGCGCCAGGATTCGACTTGAAGAACGAATTCGTGCGAGCCAGCGGTTCTTGCCTTGCAAAAATTCAAGCTGCCACTCCCGAGGCGGGCGCGAGCCAGTTCTGGGAGCGTTTCGGCGAAACTTCATTTGATGATGTTCACGTATGGCAGCGCGACGAACGCCGTGTTGGCGACAGGTTTGAACCCGGGCAGTCCTCAGCGGCGGCCGAGGCAAGTCTGGCCATCATCAAGGCTCGACCGGGCCTGCCTTCGGACGATCCGTCTCAGCGACCGGTGCGAAAGTTCACCCGGGTCAATCAGGTCGCGGAAGTCGGAGCAAACGTCATCGATTGCGTTTTGGTCGAGCCCGACCAATGGTGGATCGGCTTGCACCGCGTCACGACAACGCCCTCGTCCTGGCCCGGCGGCGTGCCGCCAATCGAGATTCCTGAGGACATGATTTCACGAGCGTACCTTAAAATGCACGAAGCAATCGCCTGGTCGCGAATACCGCTTCGGCCGAGCGATTGTTGTATCGAAATCGGCAGCGCGCCTGGAGGAGCCGCGCAAGCGATGCTCGAACACGACCTTCATGTCATTGGCATTGATCCCGCCAAGATGGCGCCTCAAGTCGCCAACCACGCGAACTTCGAGCACATTCAGAAACGAGGTCGAGACGTCCCGCGGCGCGAACTCGCCAAAGCGCGGTGGCTAATGACCGACGCCAATGTGACTCCAACGCAAACGCTAGATACGGTCGAAGATATTGTGACTCACGGCGCCGTCAATATTCGCGGCATGCTGCTGACGCTCAAACTTCCCAACTGGAAACTGGCCGCCGACCTGCCGATCTATCTCGATCGCATCCGCAACTGGGGCTTCCAATACGTTCGGCCTCGGCATCTCGCGTTCAACCGCCAGGAGCTTTGCATCGCCGCCCTCCGCAACAAGTCGATGCGCCGATTCGGTTAAGCGCCAGCGTCAGTGGTAGCGTCAGTAGTAGCTAAGCGAGGATTTCGCGAACGATGCGAGGCTGCTCGACGCCGGTGAGGCGTTCGTCGAGGCCGTTGCGGTGAATGAAGAGCCGCTCGTGGTCGAGCCCCAAGAGGTGCAGCAGAGTCGCGTGCCACTCGGTTACGCTGACTCGGTTCTCAACAGCGGCAAACCCGAGTTCGTCTGTCTTGCCAAGTTGAAATCCGCGTTTCACTCCGCCTCCGGCCAGCCAAGTGCAAATCGCGTTCTTATTGTGGTCGCGGCCCGCTTTGGCGGGATTCTTGTCGGCAGGCAGTTGGGCGATCGGGAGTCGACCCATTTCGCCGCCCCAGATGACGAGCGTCGTGTCGAACAGGCCGCGCTGTTTTAAATCTTGAAGCAAACCGACGATCGGTTTGTCCGTCCTGTCACAGGCCGACTTGAGAGAACTGCCAATGTTGCTGTGGTTGTCCCAGATCTGAGAATTGATGTACAGCTGAACAAAACGCACACCCCGCTCGATTAGGCGTCTGGCGATTAAACACCGCCGCCCATACGACTCGGTGGTCTTCTCGTCGATGCCGTACATCCGAAGCGTCGCCGCTGATTCGCGAGACAGGTCGACAGCGTCGCTTGCTTCCAACTGCATCCGAGCCGCGAGTTCGTAGCTCGCCATTCGAGCCGCCAGTTGACGTTGACCGACTCGTGATTGCCGATGTTCGTTGTCGAGATCACGCACCAACCGTCGTTGCAGATCGGCCACTCGAGCGGGCAGTTTCTCGGCCGACTTGAGATTGAGCACGGGCGACCCGGTTGCGCGAAACCGAGTTCCCTGAAAGACAGGCGGAAGATAACCCGATGACCAGTTGTCGATCCCATTCACCGGCAAGCCAAGCGGATCTTCCAGGACGACGTACGCTGGCAGGTTTCGATTTTCCGACCCGAGTCCGTAGGAGACCCATGCTCCCAATGTGGGTCGACCGATGAATTCACTGCCGGATTGAATCTTGTAAATTGCCGGTTCGTGTGTCAGGTTCGTGGTGTGCATCGACCGAATGAGCGTGACGTCGTCGACCTGCTTGGCAAAATGAGGCAACGCATCGGAAACGTACATTCCGCTTTGACCGTGTTGAGCAAACTTGAATGGGCTCCGCATCAATGCGCCGGCCGCTTCAGGAAACTCGACTTCGCCGGCGATCTGTTCAAAGTAGGACTCGCCATGCCGTTTTTCCAATTCGGCCTTGGGGTCGAACAAGTCCATCTGGCTCGGCCCGCCGTTCATGAACAAGTGGATGACCGACGATGCGCGAGGCTCGAGATGAGGTTCACGGACGCTTGTGTCGTCAGCAACTTCAACGGCGCCTCGAGCCGGCTCTTTGCCCTCGACTTCAGTCAGCGCAGCGGCAAGTAGCCCGCCGGCAATGCTGCCAAGCAGCGCCCGTCGATCGCATGTTCGCGGCGTTAGTCTGAATGGTGTCAACGTGAGTGATGTCCTCGACTGCTACGAGCTAATCGATGTAGATGAACGCGGCTGAATTCAATAGGCCATGACAGTAAGTGGTAAGCGCTTTGGTTTCCGCGTCGGCTTCCGAGGCAGCTCCACTCTCAAGCCAGGTTGCCTTGAGTTCACTGAAGGCGTCTCGCGAGATTTTTCTTTCGCGAACACTTGGCGGCCGGCCGGTTGCAAGTTGGAAGGCGTAGTCGAGTCGCTTGTCCTTCGGAGTTTCCGTAATGACTCGCTGGGCAAAGTGATGGGCAAGTTGCTGGACGAGCCGATTGTTCATCAAGTTGAGAGCTTGAGTGGCGACAATCGACTCGCGACGCTGGACACAGTTCGGACTCATCTGAGGCGAATCGAAATTCTCCAGAATGGTGGGCATTTGAGTGCGCCTGTGCAACACGTAAATGCTCCGACGCCAGCTGCCATCGACCTCTATTGAAACCGATAGCCCGGCGGGAGTGACGTTGACAGAGTCCGGTTTGCCGAACGGGTGTTCGCGCAATCGTCCGCCAGCGTAAATCAGTGAGTCCCTAACCATCTCAGCTGACATGCGTCGCAATGGCATTCGCGACAACCAGCGACCGTCAAAGTCTCTCTCAAGCGACTCCGCTGAAGCTTTCGAGGTCTGGGCGTAGGCTCGAGACAAGACGATCCGTCGGTGCAATCGCTTTAGGCTCCAACCATCTCGGACGAACTGCACGGCAAGTGAGTCGAGCAACTGAGGGTGCGTCGGTAATTCGCCCGCCACGCCGAAATTGCCGAGCGTTCGGACGAGGCCTCGGCCAAAGTAGCTCGCCCAAATCCGATTCACGATAACTCGCGACGTTAACGGGTGGGAGTCGCGTGTGAGCCAATTGGCGATCGCCAACCGCCGACCAGTCGTCTGCACTTTCCCAAAGCGCTGGACTTCGATGCGGAAAGGATTTTCAGATGTAACGAGCGAGGCCGGCGCCGACGGTCCGACTATCGGTCCCGCTTTGAGGTAATCGCCCCGGCGAAGCAAGTAGGTTGGCGACGGCGTCCCACGAGACCAAAGCGCACGCAGGCGCCACGGCGATCGCTTCTGTTGTTCCAGCGATTTAATCTGTTTGGACAGCTCGTCCAATCGTTTTTTCACTTCGGACTTGTTCGCTTCGGACTTTTTCGACTCGCCTGTCTGAGCCGACGACAACTGAGACGCCGCGTCCTTCTTCTTTACCAACGCATCAATTTTTAACTGAAGCTGCCCGTTGTGATGCTCCATTTCCTTTCGCCGCTCGCGAGGCATGATGGAGAGCTTGCGATCTTCGGGCATCAGCCAATCGTGTTCGTCGTACGCGTCTTTCAACAGGGCAGCGAGGCCGTAATAATCTCTCTGGGAAATCGGATCAAATTTGTGTGAGTGACAGCGGGCACAATGCAGCGTGAGTCCCATAACAGCCGAGCCGAGTATCTGGATTTCGTCAGCGACGAGCTCCAACCGGTCGGGGACAAAATTTGTAATACCGGCGAACGTTCGATCGGGCGCCGTACGCAAGAAGCCGGTGGCGACGATGTTGTCAAAGACCTGCGGTGTAACCAGATCCGGGTCTCGATAGTCCGCAAGCTCGTCGCCCGCGATCTGCTCGAGCAAAAATCGCCGGTACGGTTTGTCTTGATTGAATGAGCGGATAACGTAGTCGCGATAACGAAAGATGTCCGCGCGAATTCGGTCTTCGTTTTGCGAGCCTTCCGAATCAGCGTAGCCGGTCGCATCAAGCCAGACTTGAGCCCAACGCTCGCCGTACCTGGATGAAGCGAGCAAGCGATCCACAACGCGTTCTCGCGCAAGCGGAGAACCGTCGCGTTGCAACTCCAACGCATCCTTGGGCGTTGGCGGAAGTCCGGTGAGATCCAGAGTGACGCGTCGCAGCCAAACGAGCGGTTCGGCCGGAGGAGAAAACGAAAGCTTCCGCTTCTTGAGCGCCGCGATGAGGTGAGCGTCGATCATCGAGTCGGCATGCGCGGATTCCATCTCGGTGGTCGGCGACGAATATCGCGGCGGTTGAAACGCCCAATGTTCACTCTTCACCGGAACGGTTTCCCGCGATTGCTCCACGGCAGGCTTGGCGCCTTGCTGGATCCACTTCTTGAGACGCTCCAATTCTTGCGCGGCCATCGGCTTGACGCTCACCTTCACCAGTTGACGGCGCGGCGGCATATCTCCCGATACGATTCGCTGTACGAGCAAGCTCTTTGACGGATTCCCAGGCACGATGGCCGGCCCCGATTTGCCGCCGCGCAATATCGATTCTCGCGTCCGCAGGTCAAGATCGGCCTCGCGCCGCCGCCCCCCATGACAGACTGTGCATCGCAGCAGTAGCAGCGGATTCACATCGTGAAAATCGAGTTGCTTGGAAAGTGAGCTATTGCGAAACTTGGCGCCCGATTCCAACCACGCTCGAAGCCCGTCCCGCTCGCGCGAAGTTAGCTGAGGCGAATCGTCCGGCGGCATCTCACTATCGGCAATGCGTTGCCAAAGCAAACTCTTGCGCCAATCTTTCTCGTCAATTACGCTTCCCGATTCACCTCCCTCACGAACGCCGGCGGCGGATGTCAGGTCGAGTTCGCCTTCGGCTTTCTTCGGTTGGTGGCACGACGAGCATTTGGCTTTGAGGACGGCTTCCGCGCGCGACTCGAAGTATGCGTCCTGCGGTTCCGCGCCGTTGACATGGTGTGATCCCAATGACAAGAGTACGCAGACATGCCAAGCGAGCCCGGTCGCGACTGAGCGCGGACTGCTGGGCTGTGTCGACCAATCGCAGAATGGAGGGAACGTGAGCACAAGACTAAATGCCGGTACGCTGGAATTCATACGAGGCGGAAACGATGCCGGCGACGAATCCGGCGGACGGATAAATCAAGGCGCTCGCGAAAAACTCGGCTGTGCCGAACGCGTTGCAAAGATAGGCGCTGAGCATCATGAAGATGATAGCTAAGATTCCGCCGCTCAGAGCGGAAGCGAGCAGGTTGCTTGTTCTCATGACGCGTAGGATGACGAACTGAGCAACGACGCCGGTAAACAAGCCCGCAATATAATGTCCCATCGACCGAACGACCGAACAATACACGCCGACGATGGTCAGCAGGAAGAACAACTCCCATAAAGAAAACTGAACTGGCCGCTCAGCCTCAAATTCGCTGCGCGTCATCAGGCTTCTCCTAGTTCGACGATCGTGATGGCCAAGCTTGGATCGTCCGTTGTGAGAATCGTTAGCTTATCAGTCCCTTGACAACCTCGCCGTGCACGTCGGTCAGTCGATAATCGCGACCTTGAAAGCGAAACGTCAGTCGTTCGTGATCGAATCCAAGCAAGTGCATGATCGTGGCTTGCAGGTCATGAACATGAACCTTGTCTTCGGCAACTTGAAAGCCCAGCTCATCGGACGAACCATATTCACCTGGTTTGCATCCTCCCCCCGCCATCATCATCGTGTAGCAATCGGGGAAGTGATCGCGACCAAGAACTTTGCTCTTGGCCGTTCGACCTTCGCGGAACGGCGTGCGCCCGAATTCGCCGCCCCAAACCACAAGGGTCTCGTCGAGCAAGTCGCGTTCCCTTAGGTCGGAAATGAGCGCGGCGACGGCTTGATCCATCGGCTTGCATCGATTGGTGAGTCCCGTGCGGATTCCGCGACTCGCGTTGGTTCCGTGAAAGTCCCATCCCCAATCGAACAGCTGGACGAATCGCACGTCCCGCTCGACAAGCCGTCGGGCCAAGAGGCAATTGTTGGCAAAACTCGCGGCGCCGGGACTTGCGCCATAAGCCTCAAGCGTCGCCTTGCTCTCGCGTCCAATATCCATCGCTTCCGGTGCCGACATTTGCATGCGATATGTGAGTTCGTATTGCTCGATGCGAGTCAAAGTTTCTGGGTCGTCGCCCGAGCGATGTTCGTTGAGTTCGCGGAGCGCGTCGAGCGTCATGCGGCGGAGGCTGCGATCCATACCCTTTGGGTTCGAAAGATAGAGCACGGGGTCGCCCTTCGAGCGACACTGCACGCCCTGAAAGATCGACGGCAGGAAGCCGCTGCCCCAACAATCTTTTCCTCCGCTGGGACTCACTCCCCCCGAAATCATCACGACGAAGCCGGGCAGGTTTTCATTCTCCGAACCCAAGCCGTAAGTCGTCCAAGCACCCATCGAAGGTCGGCCTTGACGAGGCGAGCCGGTGTAGAGCAACAGCTGAGCCGGGGCGTGATTGAACTGGTCGGTGTTCATCGATTTGATGATCGTCAGCTCGTCCGCCACCTTGGCCAGTTGCGGTAGCGCGTCCGAGATCCAAACGCCGTTCCTTCCGACTTGCTGAAACTTCCTCGGCGTCCCGAGCAACGTCGGACGGGCCGATGTGAACGCAAAGCGTTTTCCGTTGTAGTACTCGTCGGGGCAATCTTCGCCGTCGCGTTTGACCAACTCGGGCTTGTAATCAAACAGATCAAGATGAGGCGGCGACCCCGCCATATGCAAGTAGATGACTCGCTTCGCTTTCGCCGCGAAATGAGGCGGTCGCGCCGCCAGCGGGGGCTTCTTCGGCGCAGCGTCGGCAATCGAGTCGCCCATGGACGCCAAAGCGAGCGAACCGATACCGAGACTGCCTCGCTGCAGGAATTGACGGCGAGTTACACTCAACATTTGTTTCTGAAGAGCCGCTTGTTTCGGCTGGTATTCCGTCATGGCTCGCTCTCGGCGATGGTTTATTGCGGTATTGGCGGCGGTGGATTCAATCCGGCCAGGCGAAGAGAGTTTGGCGCCTCGCCTACAGCAACGGGTTAAACAGGGGTTGGCATTCGTACTCGGGGTGCCTCGCCTACGGCAACGGGTTAAACAGGGGTTGGCATTCGTACTCGGGGCGCCTCGCCTACGGCAACGGGTTAAACGATTATTGTTTCACGAGGACTTCGTCCAAATTGAGCAGCACGTTGGCGACCGTTGTCCAGGCCGCCATTTTGGCGTAGCCCGTCTCGGTCAGGTTGGCCTCGAGCGGCCCGAGCGGATCGGTCGCCAATTGCTTGGCCTTCTCCGTTTCGGCGTCAAAGATCTCCACCGCTCGATGAAATAACGTTATCAGCTTCTTCCGCTCGGTCTCGTCGGGAAGGCGGCTGGTGCAGAGTTGAAAACCGAAGGCGGCTCGTTCCTCGTCGTCGCCGTCATGCGTCGCCATTCTGCGCGCGAGCCCCTGGGCAGCTTCGACATACGACGGATCATTGAGCGTCACGAGCGCTTGCAACGGCGTGTTGGTCCGCCCGCGGCGAATGGTGCAGACGTTTCGTGTCGGCGCATCGAATGTCGCCATGGAGGGATACGGAAGGCTTCGCCGCCAGGAAGTATAAAGAGCGCGGCGGTGACGATCCTCTCCCGGGCTGGTCTCCCAATCGGTCGAGCCTCCAAAGGCTGCCTTCAAGCCGAGCTTCGGTCGTAACGGTCGGACCGAAGGGCCATACATTTTCTTGCTCAACAACCCAGCAATGGCCAGAGCCTGGTCGCGCACCATTTCGGCTGAGAGACGGAACCGAGGTCCTCGCGCTAACAGACGATTTTCCGGATCGCGATCGATCAAGTCCGGCGCAGCCGATGACGACTGGCGATAGGTCGATGAATTGACGATCAACTCCAACATCTTCTTGATGTCCCAATCGCGGTCCATCAACTCGATAGCGAGAAAGTCCAGCAACTCGGGATGCGACGGCAGATCGCCCTGCGAGCCAAACTCCTCGCTCGTCGCCACAATGCCGACGCCGAACAGTTGCTCCCAATACCGATTCACAACGACTCGGGCCGTAAGCGGGTTGCGTTTGTCGACAAGCCAACGCGCGAATGTGAGTCGATTCGAGGGAGCGTCCTCCGGCAACGCATGAAAGACGGCGGGAGTGCCTTCCGTGACAACATCGGTTGTGACCATAAAATTGCCGCGGATCTGGATCTTCGTCGTTCGACGCTTACTTTCGGCGAGCTCGGTCATGACGGGTGTCGTCGTGGATTTGATCGCCGCTTTCTCTTTTTCCAGCGCGGCAATGCCATCGACCAACGCCTTCGATGGCTTGTCGAGCGAGCGATAAAATTGCAGTAGCGATTCGTTCTGCTCCGCCGTGCGTTTGTCGGCAGCCACATTGATTGCGTCACTGACTCCGTTTGGCAGAAGATAGATGGGGCGAGGGGAAGAAGAAACCGAGATCCTAAATCGACCGAGCAGGTGGGACTCGCCGTAATTCTGCTTGAGAAGCACGACGAGTTTGCCGTCCGCATCGAACTTAATCGGTGAATCGAGAACAAATGCAGCCGCGTTGGTCTTGTCGATTGCACCGCCGACGGCCCAGCCCCATTTGGCACCTTTGGCATCTCGATCGATGGCCGATGAAGCGTGCCAAGCCGAGTATGGATTGCCGCCGCCGCCCGCTTGAGCAAACGTTTGCGAGGCAGCGACAAAGTCGACTCGAGCGAGCCCGTCTAATGACGCTTTGTGCTCGCGCTGGGGCGCTTTTTTGTTGACTTGCGTCCAGATAACATTGCGTTCGGCGTCTAGCAGTGAGACGACGAACCCATCAAGTCGCGACTGCAGTTTATTGTCCGTTCGGTTCCAGACCACCACGCCATCGACGTCGGCGTCCCGGCCCAAATCGACTTCCCACCAAGGTGCCTTGTCGCCCGTAGCGGTATGGGTGACGCTCTTCGCGGCATAGTCACCGTTGGTGTTTCCATCGATGGCCAGATTCGCCGGTCCGCCGAAACCGGTCGACGACTGTTTGGCTTTTCCCTTTTGGGCGATATTCTCGCCGCCCGAGAAAACCTGCACCTCGGCCATGTGCAGCAGACGATTCTTGCCAGGCAACTCGACTCGAACAAACCGGCCGCGGCGAGCCTTTCCACCTCCAGGCCCCGCAGACAGCTCGACTTCACTGAGCACGAAGTTGCCGCCACTGGATCGACCGGCACCGACCGCGGGAGTGTTTTTTTTCACTGACGATTTCGCATCGCCGGCGGTTGGCAAGACTTCAATTCGAAACGCGGTGATCGGCTTGCCGTCTGAGTCAAACTCCAAACGGTAGGTATCGGTGTCGGCCGGCGCACCGCTCGCCTGAATCAGATGCGAGTCATCGATGTCGAACTTGGCGCCTGCGCTCGACGTGGCGGCAACAGGCTTGATCGTGCGCCACTCCGGTTGTCGGTACTGTTTTTCCCACTCGGCCAAGCGTTGCTGCAGCACTTCGCTTGTCGGCGTCAGTTTGAGTTTCAGATCGTCGATCTTTTTCTGCAACTCGGCGCGCTGCCGATGTTGGTCGTCACTGAATACCTTCAACACGGGCGACTCGTCGGCGCGATCTGAGTCGGACGTGTTGTTGAAGAATGCGAAGATCCGAAAAAACTCTTTTTGCGACAATGGGTCATATTTATGGTTGTGACATTGAGCACAACGAATCGTCGCGCCCATCCAAACTTGCATCGTCGTGTTCACTCGATCAGTAACCGCGACGTTGCGAAACTCTTCGTCACTCGTTCCACCCTCGCTGTTAGTCAGAGTGTTGCGATGAAAGGCCGTTGCGATGCGTTGCGAGTCGGAAGCGTTCTCGATCATATCGCCAGCAATTTGCTCGACCGTGAACTGGTCGAACGGCATATTGCTATTGATCGCCCTGATGACCCAATCTCGGTACATCCAAATTGTTCTCGGCGGGTCATTGGCGTAGCCGGCCGAATCGGCGTAGCGAGCGAGGTCGAGCCACATCGACGCCCAGCGTTCGCCAAATGCAGGCGACGCGAGCAGGCGTTTCACCAGCTTCGCATACGCCCTGGAGTCTTTGTCGTTGACGAACGATTCGACTTGCTCAGGAGTCGGCGGAATGCCCGTCAGATCCAACGTGACGCGTCGTATCAACGTTCGCCTGTCGGCCTCGGGCGCCATCGTCAGTTTCGCATCGGCCAATCGTCTGAGAACGTACCGGTCAATCGCGTTTCGCACTCGAGCCATCTCGCTGACATCGGGCGGCTCGCGGCGAACCGGCGGATCGTAAGACCAGTGGTTTGAATAGCGCGCGCCTTGCTCGATCCACTTTCGCAGCGTGTTGACTTCATTCTTCGACAGCGGATCGCCGCTGCCTGCTGGCGGCATGCGTTCATCGTCCTCGGCGACCAGCCTCAAAAGCAGATGGCTCTCTTTAGGTTTACCGGGGACGACGGCGCGGTTGCCGTCACGATTCATCGTGGCGCTCTCGAGCACGTCAAGTCGCAGCTCGGCTTCGCGAGTGTCTTCATCCGGGCCGTGACAGACGAGGCACCGGTTAGCGAGAATGGGGCGAACGTCTCGATTGAAATCGATTGCGTCGACGTCAGCGCCCGCCACCGGCGAGTGACTGCCCGCAATGAGGGCCAAAAAAATCACCATGACGGCCAAGGTTTGAAATCGAGGCGCACTCGATTCACGCAATCGCAACGTGGGGTTTTTCATGGAGTGGTCGACTAGGCATGGCATGGATGAGGGCGTGTACTACTATCGTACACCGAAAGTGCATGCAAGATCGAGAGTTGCGAGAAGATCGAAACTCGAAGCGGCCTCGTCGAGTCGGGCCCTTGACCGGCATCGATGGCGAAAGCAGAAAAAGACGCCTGAAATGCGATCGGCGTTCGCCATAGCAACTTTGCAGCGCGAGCGCCCGCGCATGAAAAAGTAGCCGCCGGGCGACCCGAGAGCCCCCCAGCGGCAGAGCGGATGTCCCCACGAGGGGACCGGTATTGAACAACGAGGGCTCGCCGATGTTTCGCGACCAGAAAGGCGAATTTCACGTTTTCTTCGGCCGACATGCAGCCACTCGTTTCGTCCGCCACAATGTAGGGAATCAGTGAACAACTCCACGTATCGCGTTACGTTCGAATGACCGTCCACGACGATTCTTCTACACTCGGGCGAGCGGAGCGAGGCGAGCTACCGCCCATTGGTGGCGGCTCGTGTTCACCGGAATGTAAGGAACCAGCAAACGGCTCAGGGTCACCATTTTCGTATTCATTTTTTGGTTTTGATTTCGGATCCGCCATCGCGACGCTCAATCACGCCGCGGTTCTCCGCTTGCCATTTGACAGGGCTGGAACACGTCACCTACCATCAATCCTCAATGATCACAAAACACTCCATGCGAGCCCGATGTATGTTCTGCCGCCGAATCGCTACGATTTCGATTTCCGCCTCACTTGCCCTCAGCGCCGTGAATTTGTCGATGGCTGCGGAAGTCAGCGCGCAAAAACCGGTTCGACAAGCATCGATTGTCGCAGGCGCCAAAGATGCGACGGGAGCAACCGGACCGACTAAGGTGCCGCGCAAGGCAGTTGACAAGAAACGGCTACTTGATGAGGGGCCGAAAGTTCAGTGGATTTGGGGACCCAACGCCAAACTCCAAACCTATTTTCTTCGCAAGGAATTTGAAACCGAAGCCGATTCGGCCTCGATGATCGCGACTTGCGACAATCGCATGACGATTTGGCTAAACGGCGTCGAAGTGGCGAGTAGCGGCAGCTGGGAAAACCCGGTTTTGACCAATGTAAGCAAAGCCATCAAGCGTGGAAAAAACGTTCTTGTTGCCAAAGTGCAAAATGAGGGAGGCATTTCCGCGTTCGCGCTGAAGCTTCGCTCAGGTTCGACGTTTGTGGTCAGCGATGAATCTTGGTCATCAGCCAACGCGATGGATTCGAGTGCGTGGGGGAAGACAATGAAGTTGGCGAGTATGGGCGCGAGTCCGTGGGGCAACGTGTTCCGATCGCCGAAGTCGTCCAGTCTACCGTCGTCCACGCCACGAAACGTATTCAAGCTGCAGGCCGGTTTTCAAGTCGACCTGCTCTACACCGTCCCACGCGACCAACAAGGTTCATGGGTTTCGATGGCTTTCGACAACAAGGGTCGAATCATCGCTTCGGATCAAGGCGGCAAGGGGCTCTACCGGATCACGCCGAGCAAGATCGGCAGCGACGAACCGACTCGAGTTGAACGACTCGATGTCGCTATGACATCGGCTCAAGGATTGCTGTACGCGTTTGACAGTCTCTATGTTTCGGTCAATGGCGGACCAGGCAGCGGACTCTATCGACTTCGCGACACCAATGGCGACGACCGGTTCGACGACGTCAAGAAGCTTCTCGCGCTTCGCGGCGGCGGCGAGCATGGTCCTCACGCTGTGCGACTTTCGCCCGACGGCAAGTCGTTGTATGTGATTGCCGGCAATCACACCGATCCTCCCAAGTATGACGCCAAGCGATTGGCCGGTCGTTGGGACGAAGACCTGCTGCTCCCTCGCCAGTGGGACGCGCGCGGCCACGCTCGAGGCAAACTGGCGCCGGGCGGTTGGATCGCCAAAACAGACCCCGAGGGCAAACATTGGGAGATGATCAGCATCGGCTATCGCAATCCATACGACATGGATTTCAACGTCGATGGCGAACTGTTTGCCTACGACGCCGACATGGAATGGGATATGGGATCGCCTTGGTATCGTCCAACACGAGTCGTTCACGCCGTCAGCGGAAGTGAGTTCGGCTGGCGCAGCGGAACGGGTAAATGGCCGACCTATTTCGTCGACAGCTTGCCGCCGATTGTCGATGTCGGCCCCGGCTCTCCCGTCGGCGCTACGTTCGGATATGGCGCGAAGTTTCCCGCCAAGTATCAGCGAGCGTTCTACATCCTCGACTGGACGTTCGGCACGATCTACTCGATTCACATGACGCCCCAAGGTGCCTCGTATGTGGGCGTCAAAGAAGAATTCCTTTCGCGAACGCCGTTGCCGCTGACCGACGCGGCGGTTGGACCGGATGGCGCTCTCTATTTCACGGTTGGAGGACGAAACACCCAGTCGGCGCTGTATCGCGTCACGTATGCCGGTCGTGAATCGACATCTCCCGCTGTTTCGCCCGATAACAAGTTCGCTGCGCTGCGAGCGACAAGGAGGCAGCTAGAGTCGTTCCATCGACCTGACGCGGAAGGTGCGAAAGCAATTCCGCTTGCCCTTGAACAAATGCACAACGAAGACCGACACATTCGCTATGCCGCTCGAACTGCGCTCGAACATCAGGACGTCGCAAGTTGGCGCGATCAAGTCCTTGCTCTGGAAGACCCGAATGCACTAATCACAGGCTGCGTCGCGTTGGCTCGAAGTGGTGACGAGTCGGACCAATCCAGTGCTCTTGAGGCGCTCAGCCGACTCGGTTTTGCCGACCTCAGCGAGTCGCAGCAACTCGAACTCTTGCGAGCGTACTCGCTAGTGTTTATTCGCTTGAAGCCTGCTGACCGAAACATATCAGCGGCCCTGGTCAAGAACCTCGCGCCCCACTATCCGGCAAAGAGCAATCGGGTAAATCGCGAGCTCTGCCGTGTTCTGGTTTATCTCAATTCGCCGACCGTGGTGGGCAAGACACTCGAACTAATGCATGGCGAGAAGATGAAACACGACGCCTCCATTCCCGAGTTGCTGTCGCGAAATCCTGGGTACGGAGGCACAATCGCGCAGATGATCGCCAACATGCCCGACCTGCAAAAACTTCACTATGCATTCGTGCTCCGCAATATGAAGTTTGGCTGGACGCTAGAGGAACGACAATCGTATCTGGCTTGGCTCGACAAAGAACGCACGCTCAAGGGCGGCGCCAGTTACCAGGGTTTTATCGACAATATAAGAAAAGAAGCGCTGGCCAACGCCACGCCGCAAGAACGAAAAGCACTTGAAGCCAACATGCCGCCCAAACCTCTGGCGGAAGCTGAGTTGCCCAAGCCAATCGGGCCAGGCAGAAAATGGACGACGGACGAGATCGTCGCGATCGCTGCGAACTCACTTCACGGCCGCAACTACGAGGCGGGGCGCCGAGCATACGCCGCGGCAAAGTGCATTTCCTGCCACCGCTTTGCCGGCGAAGGCGGAGCGACGGGGCCGGATCTTACCAACGCGGCAGGGCGGTTTAGCATTCGCGATCTTGGCGAAGCTGTGGTTCGGCCGAGCCGAGTGATTTCGGACCAGTATCGCGCCATGGCGATCGAAACCAACTCAGGCAAGTCCTACGTTGGCCGAGTCATTAGCTCAGATGACAAGTCGCTCACAGTCATGGTTGATCCGGTCGACGCGACAAAAATCGTCGTCATTAATCGAGACAACATCGAGTCGATGAAACCGTCTCGCGTCTCTCTAATGCCATCGGAGACGTTCGACCAACTCAACCGCGAAGAGGTGCTCGACTTGCTTGCGTTTCTGACGTCCCGCGGCGACGCGAGCTCGCCTCAGTTTCAGCAAGCGGAATAGTTGCGGCGAATATGGGTCGTTCATCGAGCGACCGAGTCACAAGAAATTACGATCGCATTCCCTTCCCTGCCGAGTTTTCATGGCCACCTTTCTCGCTCAAGGTTCCGCAACCTCGTCCTATTCTGACGCCGAGATTGCCGACGCCCTGAAATCCGTGCTCGATAGCCTGGGCGGCAGAGAACGCGTACTCGCGATCCCTCCCGATTTCACTCGCTACAACAGTCGAGCGGGCGTGTTAACCTGCGCCGCGTATGAGTATTTTGGCGACCGACTTTGCGACGTCATGCCTGCTTTGGGGACGCATGTCCCGATGGAGCCGTGGCAAATCGAGAAGATGTTTCCCGGCCTTCCGACGTCCTTGATTCGCGAGCATCGATGGCGCGACGACGTGGTCACCATCGGCCAGGTGCCGGCCGACTTTGTCGCGGAGGCGACCGACGGGATCTGGAAAAAAGCCTGGCCCGCACAACTGAACAAGCTCGTGTGGGAGGGCGGTCATGACTTGATCATATCGATCGGACAGGTCGTGCCTCACGAAGTCATCGGGATGGCGAACTACAACAAAAACATCTTCGTCGGGACAGGCGGCTCGCAAGGAATTAATGAGAGTCACTTTATCGGCGCTGCGTACGGCATGGAACGGATGATGGGCAAGGCCGACACGCCTTTGCGCCGTATCCTCAACCGAGCGCAGGACGAATTCTGTCAAGCACTGCCCCTGCTTTACGTGCTGACCGTTGTCGGACAGAACGACGATGGAACGTTGGCGACCCGCGGCCTGTTTATTGGCGATGACCACGAATGTTTCGAGCGGGCGGCGGAGTTGGCGGTCGAGGTGAACTTTACGAAGTTGCCTGAGCAACTAGATCGAGTTGTCGTCTACTTGGACCCCGAAGAGTTTCATAGCACGTGGCTCGGCAACAAAGCCGTCTATCGAACTCGGATGGCGATTGCGGATGGCGGTGAATTGATTGTTATCGCACCGGAGGTCGCTACGTTTGGCGAGGACGCTCAGATCGATTCGTTGATTCGCAAATATGGTTACCGAACGACAAAGGAAGTGATGGCGTTCATGGAGGGTAACCAGGATCTTCGAGACAATCTGTCGGCGGCCGCCCATCTGATTCACGGCTCGTCCGAGAACCGCTTTACCATTCGCTATTGCCCAGGCCGTCTGACGCAAGCCGAGATCGAAGGCGTTGGCTACGAATACGCGGACCTCGCATCGATGCTACAACGTTATCCGCCCGACGCATTGCGAGACGGCTGGAACACCGTTGATGCTGGCAAGCCATTCTATTACATCAGCAATCCGGCACTGGGTCTGTGGGCTTGGGAAGGTCGTCTTTAGGGACGAATTGAACCGTATCTGAATTATGGCGACTGAGTCCCGAAAGGGCCGAGTTATGATGGACGAGTTACTTACGCATCCCGCGACGGAGATTCTTGGAATTGGCTAAACCTCCGTCGAATAAAGAACCGAAGGCCAAGCGCCAAGCGGGCATGGCTTTTATTCTTGTCACGCTGTTCATCGATATACTCGGGATCAGTCTCGTCATTCCCGTGCTGCCGACATTGGTTCAAGAATTTGTGGGCCAGGACACGTCGCTGGCCGCAAGGTACGTCGGCGTCATCGGCGGCTCGTACGCGCTGATGCAGTTTCTCTGTGCGCCAATCATGGGGGCGTTGTCTGATCGGTTCGGCCGAAGACCGGTTCTGTTAGCCGCGATGTTTGGTCTAGGCATCGACTACATAATTCAAGGATTTGCGCCGAGCATCGTTTGGCTGTTTGTCGGCCGCATTCTCGCGGGAATGATGGGAGCGAGTTTTTCGACGGCGAACGCCTATATCGCCGATGTCTCGACACCGGAAAACCGAGCTAGAAACTTTGGTCTGGTTGGCGTCATGTTCGGGCTGGGCTTCAGTATCGGGCCTTTCATCGGCGGTACATTGGGCGCGTACTATTTGCGTTTGCCCTTCTTCTTCTCAGCAGGCCTGGCGTTGGCGAATTGGTTGTACGGTTATTTCATTCTGCCGGAATCGCTGCCGCCCAAAGAACGAAGCGATGTCTCGCTGGCAAAAATGAACCCCTTTGGCACGCTGGAAAGACTGCGAGCCTATCCGATCATCTCCGGTTTGGCCGCAGCGTTCGTGTGTATTTCACTCGCTCAGCGAGGCCTGGAAAGCGTGTGGGTGTTGTTCACCGAATATCGCTTTCATTGGTCGCCGTTGATGGTCGGGGCCTCCTTGGGAGTGGTCGGAGTCACCGCGATGATTGTGCAGGGCGGATTGGTCCGCCCCATCATCCGTCTCGTCGGAGAAAGGCGGACTGTGATCATCGGGCTGGCCATCTCAGCCATTACATTCTTGGGGTACGGGCTGGCCAACCAAGGATGGATGGTTTTTTGCTGGATTGCCTTCGGTGCCCTGGGCGGCGTCGCCGGGCCGGCGATCCAAAGCCTTGTCGCCGGTTCCGTGCCGCCTTCCGAGCAAGGCAAGATTCAAGGCGCGATTACGTCGCTTATGAGTCTCACTAACATTATCGCGCCACTCGTTTTCACGACCGGTCTGTTCAGCTACTTCACGTCCGAGAAGGCACCCATCAAGTTGCCGGGCATTCCATTTCTCATCGGCTCGCTGCTGCTGGTCGTCGCCCTGGTCATTGCGCTGCGAGTCTTTCAACGGATTCCCGAATCGGATACGGAAGGCAAGGCTGAGTAGCTGCTAATATTATTCACCCAACGAGCAAGCTCGTTGGGGTCTTAGGTCACTCTTCACTTTTCACTCTTCACTTTTCACTGCATCTTATTCCGCAGTTCATAAGACGAAGGTGGCTAGGCTTTCTCGCCGTCGAGCGCCCTCATGGCGTTGTTGTAGAAGGCGTCTTTCAGCGCGGCAGGGTCTTTGATTAGGCGGCGGAGAAGAGCTTGCAGTCTGGTGCTGTAGCAGACGCCCTTGAACGCCTTGCCGCGACCGTCAAAGCAAGGGCAGTCGCTGCCGAAGAGAACTTGCTTTCGATTTCGCTGAAGAAATTCGGCCGTGAAATCTTCGTCTCGAGTGAGAGCACCGTAGCCGCTGCCGGCCGACATGTCGGCGTACAGATTCGGGTAGTCTCCCATCAATTTGTCGAGCAGGCCGCCCGCCTTCACCGGCCCTTTGGGATAGAGAGTCGTCGAAGGGACATCGGCGCTAATGTTGGCCCACCATGTTTGTGCGTGGCCAATGATGCGAACTCGACGATATCGTTTCAGGTACGTTTCTAAATGCTCGGCCATGCCTTGGTTGTAGCCCTTCGCGCCGTCCTGAAAATGAATGGTGATCGGCCAATTCAATTCATCACAAAGGGCGATGACGCGTTCCACTCGCTTGTCGTTCAATGGCAAGTGCTCCTTCTGCTCGCCAATCCCACGGCAACCGAGCAGATGGTAGGCGCGGATCCGCTGCAACACATTGTCGTTTCGAATGTCAGTCTGGCAAAACGGAATGATTCGATCCGAATATTGATGAAAGGCGTGCAACACCGTCTCGCTACGCAATAACACTCCGCCTTCGCCGGTCTCGAGCGGCAGCACAAACGCCTTCTTCGTTCCGGTGGCGTCCATGTGCTTGATCGTGTCTTCAATCGTTCTCTTATAATGATTGATGTGCAGGTGGCAATCGAGCAACGGGATCTTGGCCGCGGTCGGTTGGTCGTCCGCCAGCAGCGGCTTATTCGCGATCCAGGGCGATGCCAAGGTTGCGGCAACGGCGCTCGATGTCACAGCGGCGGTGCCCAGGAACTCACGACGAGACGATTTGTCGCTAAGGTTCATCTTTTTCTCTCAGTTTCAGGGAGGCGGAGTCGTGCAGGCTTAGTATTGAAGAGACCGTCTCAATAGCATACCGCCGGTCCCAGTCGACGCCAAAATCGAGTCGGCGATTGCTTGCGGACGGACTCGCAAGCGATATGATGCAGCGGTGAGTCGCCGTGAACGTCGAGCTCTAAATGCCGGCGAAGCCCAACCGTTCTCAAGTTCCAACGGCCTGAGGACGCGAGCACCCCCATGGGGCGACAGGCAAGAGCCGGCCGCGACCCTACTTATCCGATTCCACGCTGTCCCAAAAGGTGCCAACCATGAATCTACGCCGTTACGCGTTGCTGTTTGCAATCCTCTCGACCTGCTTTGTCTCGACATTTGCCTCGACGGGATTCTCTCAGGAATCGAAAGCGGAGTACGGTCAGCCGCCAGCGAAAATCGAATTGCAGGACGGCGACAGCATTGTCTTCTTGGGCGACAGCATTACTCACCAATGCCTCTACACCCAATACGTGGAAAACTATTTCTACACCAGAATGCCTCACCTAAGATTGAAGGTTCACAATGCCGGGGTCGGCGGGGCGCGAGCGTGGGACGCACTACAGCGATTCGACGAAGATGTTGCAAGCTATAAACCCAAGTACGTGACCATCTTGCTGGGCATGAACGACGGGACGTATCAACCTTACAACGAGGAAGTATTTCAAACTTACCGTCAGGACATGAATAAGATAATGGAGAAACTCGAAGCGATTAATGCGAAGGCGATTGTCATGACGCCCACGATGTTCGACTCCAGAGCAGCCCGCATGCGAGCTCGCCGACCGCGATCGGCCGAGATGCTGGAGCTCTATAATTCCGTGCTTTCCTTCTACGGTTCGTGGTTGCAAGAACAGGCGACGGAAAAAGGGCTGGGCTATGTCGACATGTTCGGACCACTGAACAACCTCACCATTCAAGAACGAAAGAAACAGCCCGACTTCACCATGATTCGCGACGCGATCCATCCCGATGCGCCGGGCCAAGTGGTGATGGCGACCGCGATTGTCAGCGACACCGGCTTGCCGCGACAGGTCTCCAACATTCGCATCAGCAAAGACAGCAAGGGCGCTGCCAAGGCGCGTGTCAGCGGCGGTTCGCTCACGGGGCTAAAGTACACCGATACCGGCGTTCAATTCAGTTGGACAGCAAAGTGCCTGCCCTGGGTTCTACCTGAGGACGCCGACTTGGGTGTTCGCTTGACGAAACTCGGACACCGTCTCAGCCGCGAGGCGTTGGAGGTGCACGATCTTGCCGCCGGACGATACGAATTGATAATCGATGGTTCGCCCATCGGAACGTTTGACGCGACAGCGCTCGGCCGCCACATCGAACTGCAAGCCAACAAGAAGACTCCTCAGTATCAACAGGCAGCCAAGGTCGCCGTCCTAAACGCCGAACGCAACAAAGGACCAGTGCGTTCACTGCGGGGCGAGTGGAGCAAGTTTCAACGGTACGCGCGCGCCGAGCGATCCGTCAAGCAAAAACCCGACGATGCCAAACTGGCGAAACAGCTGGAGGCAACGAAGAATACGATCGAGGGAATGGCGAATCGAGTTGCCCAGTTCAAGTCGGACGCGAAAGCGATCGAGGACAAGATTTTCGAAATCAACCAGCCGACAGCCCACGTGTACGAACTTCGCCGAGTCGAAAAGTAGGAGACGCAACGGCAGCGATGCGATCGACCCGAAGACAGCGTTCGAACAAATGACGATCGATTTCACCCCACCGTGGCAAACGCTTGGAGCCTCAAACCCGTTGCGGCCAAACGAGGCTGCGGGTCCGGGCGAGGTGTTGGGTTCCGGGGAAATTCACCTCTGGTCAGTGCCGCTGGGCGTTTCCGCGGAGAATCAAGACAAGCTGTTCGAATTGCTGGCGGAAGATGAACGTCGGCGAGCCAAACGCTATTTGTTTGACGATGATCGCCGCCGTTTCATTGCCTGTCGCGGCCGCCTGCGTCGTATCCTGGCCAAGTACTTGGGTGTCGAACCAGAACGAGTTGGCTTCAAGTACACGGGACTTGGCAAACCTGCCCTAGACGATTCAAGCAATTCATCGCCGCCATTGTATTTTAACGTTTCCCATTCCGGTGAACTGGCCCTCGTGGCGATTACGCTCGAGGGCGAATTGGGCGCCGACGTCGAGCTGCGGCGCAGTCTGCGCGACATGCAGGGCTTGGCGACGCGATTTTTTTCCGAACAGGAATCGAGCGGACTCTTTCGGATGCCAGCCGAGTTTCAGCCGGAAGCTTTCTTTAGGATCTGGACTCGCAAGGAGGCGATTCTCAAAGCGACCGGCAAGGGTCTGACCTATCCGCTACATCGACTGACAGTCTCGTTTGCGAAAGACGATCCGCCCGCATTGTTGGCGCTGGGCGACGACCCCGACGAAGCAAACGCCTGGACTCTGCAACACTTGGTGCCTGAGCCCAACTACGTGGCGGCGATCGCCACGCGTTTTCATCCGACCCAAATGCAGTATTGGCTTTGGCGCGATGAGATCTCGTGATCACAAATAGAAAAGACGCCTGCGTTTTCTCAAACGCAGGCGCCTTGTTTGCAATCTCACCGCGACGTCCGATCGGCTAGACGCCGACGATCGCGTCGCTGGTATCGAACGATCTCTTCGTCATGAACTTGCCGACGAGGTTGTGCAGCGACTCGGCTTGGGTGCCGAGTTCTTCGCCGCTAGCCGCGAGGACTTCACTGCTCGTCAGATTCTGATCGGTGACGGTCTCAACGTCACGGATGGCGTCGGAGATTTCCTTTACCCGAACCGACTGTTCGTCGGTCGCGGCGGCAATCGCTGCAACCGTCGATTCGCTATTGGCGACCGCATCGATGATCTGAACCAATGTGGCGCTCGTTTCGGCGCTGAGTTTGGTTCCTCGCTCAACACATTCAGTTGAGTGCTTGATGAGCGAAGCGATTTCGCCAGCCGAGGCGTTAGCTCGCTTGGCCAACTTTCGGACTTCGTCGGCAACCACTGCAAAACCCAATCCGTGTTCGCCGGCTCGAGCCGCTTCGATTGCGGCGTTGAGAGCCAGAAGATTCGTTTGGCTGGCAAGCTCCGAAATCACTTCGATGATTTCCGAGATCTGAGCCGAACTGCTTTGGATCAGGCCCATCGCTTCGTTCGAGTTGTCGACAGCCTGGCTGCCGGCTTGTGCGAAGCCGCTTGCTTGGCGTTCTCGCTCACGCTCGAGATCGAGGATGCGAACTGGTCCAGTTGAGCAGACGACTGCTCAACGCCGGCATTCTGAACCTGGGCGCCGTTCGCCAAGTTCTGACTGCTATCGGAGATGAGAATCGCACGTTCGCGGAACTGAACGGCGTTGTCGACAACTTCGAGACGCCGCGTCAGATCCCCGCTCGCGACAGCTTCCAGAACGCTGACGGTCTGTTCAATGGGACCCGCAATGGTCTTGGAGACAGCCCACGCGATAAGCGAAATGCCGCCGACGGCGATTAGACCGACGATCCACCAAAGCAGACTGGCTTTATGGCGGGCAGCGGCAGCTTTCATCGTCTCAACAGGCTTGAACGCTTCATCGACGCCGATTTCCGTAATCATCGCCCACGTCAGATTGCCGACGTGGACCGGGCGGAAAGCGGAGATGACGGTCGAGCCAAGATAGTTCTTGCCAATTTCAACACCGTCTTTGCCCGCCAAGGTGCCCTGAACCGCCTTCGTTTCGGCTCGACCCTTTTTCGGGTTGCGATAGGAGCCAACCACCGAGTGGTTTTCGCCATCGAGATGCGTGTCGGATCGCATCAGGTAATCGGGGCCAACCAGGTAGGCTTCGCCAGTCTCGCCCAAAGCCGAACGCTCACTCATGACTTGAGTGATTCTGTCGAGCGGCATCTGAAAGAGAGCAACGCCAATTTTCTCGTCGCCATCGAAAATCGGTGACGCGATGAAACTTGCAGGTGCTTCGTAAGCCGGCGTGTAGGATTCAAAATCGACGAGCACGACGTCGTCTTTGCTGTTCGCCAAATTCGCTTTGCGGAATGCTTCGCCAAAATTGGTATCGGAATAGGGACCGTCAATCAACGATGTCGAGTAATCCAATTCCTTGACACGGAATAGACGATGTCGCCAGTTTCGGGGTCGCAAAGGAAGATGTCGTAGTAGCCAAACTGTTGCAAGTAACTACGGATCGCGGGGTGCACTTCTCCGTGCAACGCGTTGTACTTCGTCTCATCCGGACTGCGGTCAAGCGATTCCTTTGAGCCGAGTGGATGGCTGTTGTTTTGGATGTAGGCGAATTGCAGAGCAATCGAGTCGTCGTCCAGTGTCGCGAGATACTGCTCGGCATTGGGAGACTTGCCGTCGTTCTGATTCCCGTACTCTTTGGAAAACTCGTCGATGTAATACTTGGCAAGCTCTTTGCGCATCGTCACCAATTGCTCTGAGGTGACCTTGGCTTGGCCGCGGTAATCACGAAAAATTTGACGGAACTCACGCATCGCGTCGACGAGCATTCGATCTTCCGAGAATGTCAGAATTTGGTCGTTGATCGTGCCGAAGTACTGTTCGACCGTCGCGCCTTTTTCGTCTCGGATTCCGGCCAGCTTGGCTCGCACTTCGGACTTGAGCGATTCGGTAGATGACTTCTGTGCGGCATCTAGTGCGCTGCTTGACTTTTGGTAGGCCACCCAAGCGGCCACGCACATAGGAAGGACTCCTACGAGCAGGAACAATGAAATCAGTTTCGGTTTCATCCGAATGTTGGGAAGCTTTAGACGGCCCATGCTTTGTCGCCCGATAGAATTGTGACTAAGTGAGATGTGTACTTCCGAGATATGTCATTTCAGTTGGGTCCAGCACCTGCGAGACAAAAGGTTTGATGCGAATTCGCGGCAACAAACATTCGGCCTTGATGTCATGGTCCCGGCCTGGGATTCCTTGCCAGCTTTCGTTCGCGCACGATGCTCCTGAAAAAATGGCCTTAAGCTTGGTACGTCACATTTTGGGTGAGTCAAAAAATGTGGAAGATTGCCCAGTGAATTCTGCGGTGACTAGCATCGAATCCACACCCGGAATAGAACTGAATCGTTCTGAGCAGTAAGAAAGCAATAAATCAGAGGCCGATTTACGAATTCTACGGATGGCCCAACGTAGCTTGCGATTGCCTCCCCTACGTGATCTTCTCATACTCCAAAACCCATGCTGCTCGGGATAAACGCCAAAGAAAAGGAAACAGCAATGCGAAACGCACACTTGGCAATTGCGGTGGCAATGATTGTCACGGCGGCCGGAGCAGTGGACCACGCCATGGCGCAGCCGCCTCGGCGGGGACAGAAACGCGGAGCCAACGGCAACAGTGCCGAACGCAAGCCAGCCAAAGCGGCGCCGTTGCCCAATGACAAGCGTCTTCTCGCGTTGCACAAGCAGTTCATGACCGACGCGGAAAAACTGGCCTTGGAGTACGAACAAGATGAAGAATGGGACCGGGCTAAGGCGGTCTACCAAGAGATCCTGAAGCTCTTGCCCCAACATGTCGGCGCCGCCGCCAGGCTGAAACTGCTGCGCGCGCGGGAGGCCAACGCGAACGTTCAGCAATTCACCATCCAGGCCAACGAAGAATGGCAAGACACGTTCATCGACGTCGAAGAAGGCAGGCCCGTTTCGATTCGAGCGGGCGGCGCCTGGACGTTCAACTTGTCGATCAAAGTGGGACCAGACGGAATTCAAATCCCCAAAGAACTCAAGGAATACAACATGGGCTGCTTGATCGGAGTCATTCGCACTCCGGGCGATTCGAAACTTCAGGCCTTCGTCGTCGGCAAAGAGAAGAAGTTTGTCGCGGAGAAGTCAGGTCGCCTGTTCCTAAGAATGTATGACATTTCGCCCTTGGACAACGAGGGCGAGCTGGCGGTCGAAGTGCGCGGCACGTATCGCTCCTTACGCAACAAGTAAGGCGAGACAACACGTACGCAACAACGAACGAATGCGGCCAGTATCGAGCGCACTGCGGCGGGAAACACGAAAGCTGCTCAAACTGCGGACGTCACGGCTTCCGGCGCAACAGGGCGAATGGGAAGATCGTCGTAATCGGCCAGATCGATGACAACCGGATCGGCTTTGGGTTTGTCGCGAAGCCGAATCTCGACAATCGGCCGGTCGTATTGCTCGCGATTTGTCCGCAGCACGCGGCCAATCATTTCGTCTCCGATTGAAACGGCCGAACCGATTGGGAACAACGAGACCGAACGAAGCAGACCTCGAACCGCGTTGGAATCGTAGAGTCCGATATGGGCGTCTTGAACGAGTCGTTCGACCGCGAAATAGGGCATTAAGCCGTCGCGGTGCGGCCTCGGCGAAACCATCGCAACAAAGGCATCGGCAACCGACGCGATCTTTGCCAGAGCGTGAATCTGGTTCGCGTTTCGACCTCGCGGATACCCTTGCCCATCGCAGCGTTCATGCATCTGGTAGGCCACCATGAGCGACTCGGTCGGTATCGAGTCCGCTTGGTGCCGAAGCAATTCGAACGTATGCACCGGATGCGATGCGACTTCGCTGTATTCCGCCACACTGAACACGCGATTCGTATCGAAGCCTGTTTGTTGAATCAACTGCATGCCGACATCATGGACAATGCAGCCCAAACTCAACTTCAGCAATGTCTCTTCGTCAAAACCAAGAGTCGATGCGATCGCTGTCGCCAGCACGGCCGTTCGCAAGCCCTGGTTACTTGGATACTCGCCTTCGATCGAGTTCAGACTGAGGGCAATTTGCAGGTCGGAGTCCTCCCGCAACTGTTCAAGCAGCTCTTTGCTGAGGCCTTCGGTATCTCGAATATGCACGGTACGACCGCCCTCGAGAGTGCCGTAGAGGCCGCTGACTCGGTTGGCGTTGGAGCGGTATTCATCGAAGTGCCGCTTCAGCAAGTCGCTAGATAACTCTTTATTCCCCTGATCGGCGACGGACGCCGAGAACGGTTCCATCTGAGCTGGCAGAAAGAGCACCGATCCATCGGCAATGCCGACGTCGATCTCGCGGCTCAGATCATTTTCCATTTGAGATCGCACGCCGGTGATGCCGGGTAACGCTATTCGCGCTGTACCGCGCGGACGCAGGGCTTCTTGGACGGGATCATCACTCGGCTTCGCACCGACGGGACGAACATTTCGAAGCTGATCGGGCGGAGCGGCCTCGCGAAGGATCGCAAAATAGACCGTTCCACAACCTGTGCACTCCCAGTCGGCACCGACTTCGGTCGCCTCCGGCGCGCGTAATGGCAAACGAGCTGAACAGATGCCGCAGAAGTCAAGAGTGCCCGCTTTTGTCGCCATCGTTGGGTCAACGCAATCTTCAAAAACTCGATGTTCGTCACAGTCCTCTGTCCGACACGCCTTCCAAAACCATACGTTATAAACCCTGATTTGGACGTAGGAAACTACGCTTGAGCGGCGGGATTGGCGACGACTGCATTGTGCTCGCCAGTGAAAACCAGCTGGTTGCCATGACCGACATGAATGACCACGCGTTCGGTTGATCAGTGAGCCAGCTTGGCGAGCGCCGTTACGAATCGATGACGCCGAGAAGGATCAGTTCGCCAATGACTTCGAGCGGCGCCGGTTCGTCGAATAAGAATCCTATCATGAAGCCTTTGTCGAAATTCGGAGCCGGCTCGGCCCATCGGACTGTCGCCGGCAACGCCGAGTCGAAGCCGATTTGTTCGAGCGGCAATCGAA
This sequence comes from uncultured Pirellulaceae bacterium, assembly GCA_964567745.1. GTDB lineage: Bacteria > Planctomycetota > Planctomycetia > Pirellulales > Pirellulaceae > CAZMNY01. Next base: position 222,442 of record CAZMNY010000003.1, read on the forward strand.
CTTCGACTTTTCGACCTAGTTCTAACGGTTTTGACGACCAGGCTTTGCAGCCGTTGCGCGACAGATCGATCAACAAACAATCGATGGCTTCCGGTTCGCCCGTGGACGTGACGCCAATACGAAAACCGCTATCTTCCGCCACTTCATGACGGGGCCCCCGAGGCGAAAACGATACTTTGTTAGCTTGCATCCCCGACCTCAATCTCCGGTGGCTGGCAATGGCCTTAAAACCGATCTCACAATTCACCGAAATCATAGGTCATGTTCCAGCGCAGGGCCGACGATCATCGTCGATTTTTTTTTTGAACGAAAACGCCGAGCTGCTGCCTGCAGCGAATGGCCGTTGATCGGCCGACCCGAGCTCTGGCGCAAACTCCTGACAAGCCGAGCTACGCCGATCTTGGCGAGCTTATCCGAGTTCCTCGATGGGCTGACCGTCTTCGACCAGATATTGAGGCCGACCTGTTGGGTCTTGAATTGTCACGTTGCCCAAATTCAGGCCTAGGTTTTGATAGAGAGTGGCGAAGACGTCTTGGTAGGAGACGGGGCGGCGAGTCGCCGCGCTGGCGGTCTTGTCGGTCGCCCCGATGACTTGGCCCGGGCGAATGCCGCCGCCCGCCATGATCGCCATGCCGACGCGCGGCCAATGGTGTCGGCCTCCGTTCTTGCTGTCGACACGAGGCGTGCGGCCAAACTCACCCCAGACGACGATCGATACGTCATCGAGCATGCCGCGCTCATCGAGGTCGTTGACGAGAGCGTGAAGACCGAAGTCGACGATGGGTCCGAGATGCCTCATACGAGGGAAATTGGCAGAGTGTGTGTCGAAGTCGCTTATGGAAACGCTCACACAACGCACCCCGGCCTCGATCAGTCGCCTCGCAATCAGGAATTTGCGGATCGAATTGCCGTCTTCACTGGTGGTCGACTTGATGGCACCGGGCGTATTCACGTCGGCCGTGTAACGACTCAGCTCCGAGTCACTCACCGCGTTAAGATCAAGAGCGTCGGCCAAGCGGCCCGAGGTCAGAATTCCGACGGCCTGTTGCTGGAATCGATCGAGGGCCGACATCATGCCGCTCCCATCAATCTCGCGGCGGAACCGATCGAGCTGGCCGAGCAAGTGGGTGCGATCGCTCAATCTCTTGGCGTTCAGATGGGATCCGAGCGACAATTGAGTGCTGTGGTTGGAACCGAGACGAGCCAATTCGCCTTTCATGCCGGTCTCGAGCGGACGCGCGAAGACGCTGGAAATATCGGGACGAAACGGCTTGTACGCCGGACCCAGGAAGCCGGGACGCGCGCTGTTGCGGACGAGCGGCCGGCCCTGCATCAAATCGACAAACGCTGGTGCCGGGTCATCCGCCTTGCCGAACATTTTCGACATCATGCAGCCGAGCGCCGGCCTGCCACCAAACGAGGCCAGACTCTTCTCGTCAAATCCCGACTGGCACTGAAAAGCATGGTGCCGCCCGGCCGATCCGACAAGCGAACGGATGAAGGCAAACTTGTCCGCGTTGCTCGCCAATCTCGGCATCAACTCAGTGAATTGGACGCCGGGTATCGCTGTCGATATCGGCGAAAACTCACCGCGGATCTCCGCAGGCGCATTGGGCTTGGGGTCGATCAAATCCATATGGGGCGGACCGCCATCCAAATGAATATTGATGATCGCTTTTCGCTTGCCGCCAGCCGCTTCCGCTCGCAACATCTGAGGCAAGGCAAGCCCGCCCAATCCGGCGGTGCCGATGGTCATGAACCGACGACGATTCAATCCTCGGCCAGCGCCGCGAACGCGTTCCCAGATCGTCCACATTGTGAAGACCCTCAAGACGGTAGCAGAATCAAGACGGTAGCAGAGTATAGCGGAGACGATTCGGATCGAGGCTCCGAGACATCCTTGAGCCGCATCGCGGACTCAATCGTATTCAACCAGCTCGTTCGCAACCAGACCGATCCCAGTCAGCCCATTCCCAGTCAGCCCATTCCCAGTCAGCCCATTCCCAGTCCGTTCGAACGGGGTGGCTAATTGCCGGAGGAATCTCGGTTCGGGTCGTTCACATCCGTGTCATCACGAACCATGGTATCCGCTTCGGCCTGAGGCGGCTCGACGGGAACATGTGTTCGACCTGTCAAGCCAGTTTGGCTGGCCCTTAGCAGGGCGAGCTTTCTCGCCAGCCTTGCTCGAGCTCGAATGATCTTGGGAAAGTCAAAGTCGACTTCTTCACACTCGGCGAACGGCTCAAGCAGTTTGACTACTTCTTTCGCAGTTCCTATCCGTTTGTCCGCATGCTTAGCCATCATTTTGGCCAGAATCGCCTTGAGTCTCGGCGGCACATCGTCTCGGAACTCATCGACCGGCGGCGGTTGTCGTTTGCAGTGCCCAGTCAGTTTCGCTCGGACCGATTCATCAGGGAACGGCACCTTGCCCGTCAACGCAAAATAGAGCGTGCATCCCAAGCTATAGATGTCGGCTCGGCAATCGACTTTGTAACTATCGATGATTTGTTCCGGCGCCACATAATCAGCCGTTCCAAGTCGCTTTTGACCCATGATGTAGGCCATCGTGAATTCTTCGTCGTTCTCGTCTTGCAAAGCGAGTCCGAAATCGAGGATCTTGACGGCACCGTCGTTGCGGATCAGGAGATTCTCAGGCTTCACGTCGCGATGAACCATGCCCTCATCATGGGCAACTTGCAGACCGATCGCCGACTGAAGAACGATGTCGCAAGCTTGGCCAACCGATATCGAACTCTTGATCGAAATCAACTCACGCAGGCTAACGCCTTTGACGAGCTCCATGACAACGTAGTGGCCTTGGATTCCGCCTTGCTCAAAGCTGTCCAAGCTAAACGTCCGAAGCAGATTTGGATGAGCGAGCCTCATTCCGGCTTCGGCTTCCATTTGGAAACGGTTTGTCATCCCACGGTCTTCGCGCCGATCTTCGTTCAAGACTTTGAACGCCACTTGCCATCCCGAGGAGACTTCTTCGGCGGCAAAGACTTCGCCCATTCCGCCGGCACCAAGTCGATAGAGAATTCGATAACCGTTAATCACAAGCATGCAGCCTCGGCCGCGAAGAATCTGCTTTGCCTGATACTCGGTCAACAGATTCGCTTCGATCAACGCGCGAGCAATTTCGACGTCTTCTTCGAGCTCGCGCAAACGGAGCTCCCATATCGCGTCTTCAATCACCTCGGCGGAAAGTAGACGTGACGCCCGAAGGCTATTGAGAAATGCGCCTTGTAGTTTGGATTCCGACATTTGGGGGGATTCACCCAATCAAGAACGGCAGCACCGGTAGCGAGGGTCGGTGCTCAATCCTGAATTATAACACAATTCGGCATTCACTTGCGTCTAATCAGAGGGATTCCTTTTTCTCACCGATCGGGCACTCCTGACTGGTCAAAAAACCGAACGCGAGCGACATAAAGCCCCCAGTCCTCCATTATCCGGCACTCGTACTGAATCCGTTCGCACGCCGACGTTGGCAACCCGACGAATCTCCCCATCTCCGCTCGCACCCACCGCCGAGACCGACCTCAATTGGCCATTCGTCTCGTGTCGCAAAACAGGTAGTGGCGGAGCTTTACAGCCGCTCGAGCCCATGTCTATAGTGACTTAGGGTGGGGGAATAACCAACATCGGTTCGCCAGCCCTCCGCGTCGCCCCAAAATGCACGTTTCTCATCGCACGAGAGGGATCGTCAATGCCGCAAGCCGTCGTGGACCCAGAAGAGTTGCGGCAATTCGCCCGCAATTTGAAGAAATTCAACTCCGAATTACGCGACCGGTCGCAAACTCTGGGAAACCAACTGGCCGCACTCGGCGCCAGCTGGCGAGATCAAGAACATCGAAAATTCGCCGATGAATTTGAACAGCACATGCAGGTTCTCGCTAGATTCGCTGAAACAGCGGACGAACACATCCCCTATTTAATGCGCAAGGCGGCCCACATCGAAGACTATCTCAATTCCTAAGATTCACTTTCAGACCATCGTCTGGCGCGGCCGCCCCAGACCGACCTTTACAGCTCAACGCAAAACACCCATTCGCAAGTCTAAGCTCGGCAACGTCCTCTCCTCTCGCGATTCGAACGACCTGATTACGGAATATGCCGATGGGCAAGTCATCCGCCAACGTGAATTCGATCGACGCGATTCGCCGATTCCGCGTCGCTCTGCTGGAATACGATCACAACGTTCGCGACGCCCTTTCGATACTGTTGCTCGAGTCCCGCCGCGTTTTGGATTGGGTCGAAAACGATCGTTCTTCCTATTGGCCGCGAGCCGTCCGTGAGGCCAACAATCGTCTGGCGGAAGCCAAGAATCAATTGGAGCAATGTCAGCTTGCCGCGCGAGCCGAGGACCGGCGGTCGTGTATCGAGGAAAAGAAGAACGTGCAAAAAGCAAAACGTCGAATGGAGTACTGCGAGAACAAGGCACAAGCGGTAAAGCGGTGGCGCACGATGATTCGGCAAGAGGCCGAGGAATTCCAAGGCGGCCTGGCAAGACTCAACTCGCATTTGGAAATCGACATCCCTCGAGCTGTCGCGTTGCTCGAACGATTCTGCATCGCCCTGGACAAATACGCCGCCCAACAACCGGCGCCAAGCGGCGACAACCTCAAACAAGCCGGCAAACAACTCAACAAACGCGACTGACTCTTCAAGAGACCAACGGATGAAAATCTGCGACTTATCATCGAGCAGCGGGAGGATTCGTCGGGCCACGACTCGTCTCAAGGACACCTGGGGCGACACCAAAGAACTTTGGAATGACGCGACTCGCAACGAATTCGAAGAGACTCATTTGGCGCCGCTGCAGCCTCATTTGACCATGTTGACCGCCGTGATGACGCGGTTCGCGTCTGTGATTGAGAAAGTTGAGAAAGAACTTGCCGATGAAGGGAGAGAAACCCGTTGAATCGATCGGTTCGCTCGCGTTTGATTACGAATGAGCTGTGCGAACCAACTCCGCTAAAAACCTGAATACGTGATGTTGTCGCGCCGTACGCAAGAGGCCGCACGCGCGAACGTGACCGAAATGACAAGCGACATGAAAATATCTACTGATCGACAACGTGAACTTTACGCAACTCTGAAGCAGCTCGTCGAAGATCGATCGCTTGGCGAGTCCGACATTGTCAGGTCGCACGACCAAACAATGTCGGAGATCGCGACTCGATTCGAGCGAGATTCCGACGATCTGGCTAACGAACTCAGACAGAAGCGAGCCGGCGCGGAGGATGCGTTCTTAACGAAACTCTCCGAAGCGAGATTGACCTACGAGAAGGATCGCACCGAGCACAGCAACGATCAAAAGAACGTCGATGACGACTTGCACTTGCGCCGCACGCAAAGCAACGACGCCGCAAAGAAAGCTTGGCGGATGGAGCGCGAGCATGTCGGCACGGTTCACGGCAAGCAACGGGTGAAACAGCAAAAGGCATGGACGGAACGACAAGCCATCTTCGAGCAACACCGGGCCGGGCTCGATCACGTCGAAGCGAAGTTTCACAAAGTCATGGAGAATCGCGGCGTTGAAGTTCCGGAGGCGCCGGAAATGCCGCCGCCGCCGCCCGCATCGTCCGCGGCGGAATCGCTTTCCACGTTCATGGCGAAACTCGAAGCGACTCGAAAATCAACACAACGATTGGTCTCCATCCCCACCGCTCGATTTCTGGAAGACGGTTGGCCGGTACTGTCGTTTCTCCTGATCGCTGTGGGAATCGGCTTGCTGCTTTGGCTGCAGCTCGGGTTCGGCCCCATCGTCTCATTCATCGTCGGCGCCGTTGCCTCGGCCGTCGCGACTTGGGCCATTTGTCGACTGCTCAAACCGTGGGTCAGAAAGTCGACAACGCGAGCTGCGCAGACGGTGCAGGAAGTTCTTTGCGAAGCTCGGCAGTTGTTCGAAACAGCATTTCAAGACGCCAAGAGCGACGCGGAAGACAGGATCAAGAAGGGCGATCGACAACGCGACGAACGACTCCTCGATGGCGACAAAGCGTTCCGCCGCAAGAAGGATAAGATCAGCGACGAGTTTGACGCTCGACAAGACCACGAAGCCCAACGGCTAGAAAAGACCAAGGCCGATTTCGAAGAACGATGGAAGACCAACATCGGTTCTCTCTCCGAACAATACCGCCCTACCCTAGATCAGCTCGAACAGGAACGCGTCTCGCGCGCCGGCGAACTCAAAACGCAGCGCGACGGGAATTCCCAAGAAGCCGAAGCGAGTTTCAACGCGGATTGGCGGCAGCTCGTGGCGAATTGGCAAAATGGGCTTGCCGGCATTGCCGACGAAATCGGTCAGATGAACGACTATTGCCGTCAGCGATTCCCAAACTGGAATGAACAAGACTGGTCACAGTGGGAAGCGGCCCTCGAACAAGACCTCGCCGCGCTGCGTTTCGGCGACTACACGATTCGGCTCGACGATATTCCCCACGGCGTCCCCGATCATGAAGATCTGACTCCGCCATTCATCGAGTATGTCGCGCCAGCTTTGCTTGCCTTTCCCTCTCGACCCTCATTGATGATCCGCTCGCACGGCGCTGGCCGAGATGAAGCGGTGACGTTGATTCAAAACATCATGCTGCGAATGTTGACGGCATTTCCGCCCGGCAAGGTCCGCTACACCATCATCGATCCTGTCGGCCTTGGACAAAACTTCTCGGCGTTCATGCATCTGGCCGATTTTGATGAGCGTTTCGTAACGAATCGAATTTGGACCGAATCGAATCATATCCAACAGCGTTTGGCCGACCTAACCGAACACATGGAAAATGTGATTCAGAAGTATTTGCGGAACGAGTTTGACTCGATTCAAGAATACAATCGCAATGCAGGCGAAGTTGCCGAGCCGTTTCATATTCTCGTCGTCGCGAATTTCCCGGCCAATTTTTCCGATGAATCGGCGAGGCGTTTGGCGAGCATCGCGGCCAGCGGCGCGAGATGCGGCGTCTATACGTTGATCAGCGTCGATGACAACGCGTCGCTACCCAGAGATTTCGATCTGGATGATCTCGCCATGCAGGCGAACGTTCTGCAGTGGGACGACGCCACTCAGGGATTCCAGTGGGCAGAGGACGAGCTGAATGAAACGCCGCTGCGGATTGATTCGCCGCCCGATGACGAGAAATTCAGTGAGATCGTCAAGATTTCGGGCGAACTGGCTAAGACGGCGAGCCGAGTTGAAGTGCCGTTTTCCTTGGTCGCACCAAAGCCCGACCTCCGTTGGTCGCGCGATAGCCGCTCGGAAATCGAAGTGCCGCTTGGCCGAGCGGGCGCGACGAAGCTGCAGTCGATGCGACTGGGGAAAGGGACCTCGCAGCACGTCTTGATCTCCGGCAAAACGGGATCCGGAAAATCGACGTTGCTGCACGCGTTGATCACAAACGCGGCGCTCTATTACAGCCCCAAAGAAATTGAACTCTACCTGATCGACTTCAAAAAGGGCGTCGAGTTTAAACCGTACGCGACGGAGGCGTTGCCGCATGCCCGCGTGATCGCCATCGAAAGCGAACGCGAATTTGGCATGAGCGTTCTAGAGCGGCTCGACGAAGAGCTGAAGCGACGAGGCGATTTGTTTCGCAACGCTGGCGTGCAGGATGTCAAAGGATATCGCGACGCGCATGAAGACGCCCACATCCCCAGGATCTTGTTGATTATTGACGAGTTCCAGGAGTTCTTCGTCAAGGATGACAAGATCGCCCAGGATGCGTCCTTGCTGCTCGATCGACTGGTGCGTCAGGGTCGAGCTTTCGGGATTCACGTACTGCTCGGCTCCCAAACTTTGGCCGGTGCCTATACGCTGGCCCGAAGCACCATCGGCCAAATGGCGGTGCGAGTGGCTTTGCAATGCAGTGATGGCGACGCCCACCTCATTTTGAGTGAAGAGAACACGGCGGCTCGTTTGTTGAATCGACCAGGCGAGGCGATCTATAACGACGCCAACGGAAGGTTCGAAGGGAATCACCCATTCCAAGTTGTCTGGCTTCCCGATGCGGAACGCGAATCGTATTTGCGCGACGTCTCGGATCTCGGCAACGGCCAACTCGCGGACCTTCCCAAATCGATTGTGTTCGAGGGCAATGTACTCGCCAAGCTTGCCGACAATCCACGTCTCCGCAGCGCGCTTGAGCAGGATGCGCCCACCGCCGTTTCGCCGGTGCCGGAAGCCTGGCTCGGCGCAGCTGTCGCCATCAAGGATCCCACTTCAGTCGTCTTTCGCAGGCAGAGCGGCGCCAATCTTCTGGTCGTCGGCCAGCAAGACGAAACGGCGCTTGGCGTGATCACCGCGGCCATCGTCGGCGCCGCCGCTCATCAGCCGCTCAACGAGGATAATAGTCCGCGAGTCCATATCCTCGACGGCACTCGGCCGGACGCCGCGGAAGCAGGGTACTGGAATTCCATCGCGAAGAAGTTGCCGCTCGATATCCAAACTCTGAGACCGCGAGACGCCGCGAAGACGATTGGAGAGATCGCCGAGCAGCTCAACGAGCGGATGGAGAACAACGACGATACAGGGTCGCTCGTTGTGTTGGTCGTGCACAACCTCTCGAGGTTCCGCGATCTGAAGAAGTCGGATGATTTCAACTTCTCGCTCAGCGAGGAATCGGGCGAAGCGGTCGATAAGCAGTTAGCGACCATTTTGCGAGAGGGCCCGAACTTCGGAATGCATACGATTATCTGGAGCGACAGCTATAACAACACAATTCGATTCCTCGACCGCGCGTCGCTTCGCGACTTGGAAATGCGAGTGTTGTTCCAGATGAGCGGCAACGATTCCGCCAACTTAATGGACTCCCCCGCCGCCGCTCACCTGGGCGCGCGTCGAGCGATACTTTACAGCGACGAACTTGGCGAGTCGGAGAAGTTTCGGCCGTACGGTTCGCCGGACGACCAATGGCTCGACTGGGTCCGCCAGCGATTTCTCGAGCGAAGCGAAAAGCAAACGGCCGACGAGAACCAATAGTTTTTCGAACGCCAAGAAAGAGAGTGGACGCGCCGAGCCGGTTTATTCACGCAGCCGTTACAAGATGGCCACGTTCCGTTTAGGCCTCGGCAATCCTCGTCTCAGCCGGTTTTTATGGCGCGAATGCCGTGCACAGGGCGGCGCGAAAACCGTACCTAGCACGGCGCGAAAGCTCGTTTCACTCGCAGTCGCTCTGCCCTAGGCTACGTTGAATAACGCCGTTGGCGTATGCCGTTAATAGAATACGAGGAACGAACTTTCTTCTTCTTTCCTTGTTCGATATTCGATATTCCCGTTCCTGCTCGTTCTTCGCGCTCTCAGCGTCTCCACGTGACATCCTTTTTGCTGCGGTCTCGCCCGCGACAACGGGTCAACGAGATACTGCCGCACGAAGCAACGCTAGCTCGCGCCTTTGAATGCGCCGTAAAGATGAACCATGGCGACGACGACGAGCGCAACGTAGATGATCCGATCAAAGTGTACCTTGTTCGCCAAGCGACGATTAATGATGCGACCGATGAATGTGGCGGCGAAGACCACCGGCAGCGCGGCACCGCAATAACGAAACACTTCACCAGTCCACAGGCCGCTCAACGCGTGAACGGACAATACGATCACGCAGACGGGCAGATAAAAACCCTGGACGGAAACGCGGTACTCGCTCGCCTTCCAGCGACGCATCGAACCGTAGACGACGATTGGGGGACCGAACGTGTTGTAAGCGCCGCCAAAGAATCCTGAGAAGACGCCAAACAACGGCGCCCAGGTGTCTTTCTTCAGTTCCGATAGAGTTGGGCTGCACAGGCGGAAAAAGCAGAAGCTGATCACCAGCGCGCCCAGCAACATTTTCACGAACCACTCTTCCACCTGCACCAGCAGCAAATGCCCAAGCGGCACGCCGATGATGGCACCGACCGAGAGTTTCCAAGTCGAGGTGTAGTCCATGTCCCGGTGATCTTGAATTAAAATCACCAGCGCCATGCAGAGCGAAAGCAGAGCGACGAGGGGCCGAGCGATGTCGAAAGGGACGATCAGCGTCAGAATTGGCATGGCGACCAAGGCGTCACCGAAACCAAGCGAAGAGCGCACCAGAGACGACAGAAACAGAGTCAGCAGGACCAGAATTACCGTTGTCTCCATGCCTTCGCCCAACGAGTTGGCACGCCTCCTCAACTGCCGTACGTGAATTGAATCGAATTGAACTCGAATCCGAAGCGTCGCCTGAGGCATGCCCATCACGAGGCGATCTCGTGGCTTCGATCATGCCCTATTCGACGTGATAGACGTCGTTCGTTCAAGCGGAGCGACGCAGTCGTCGGCCAATTCGTGTAAACTATGCTGCATGTTTCGGACCGATAACATTACAAAAATGAGAGACAGAGACGATGCCCTCTTCCCCTAAGACTGCAGTAATTCCGGCAACGTGGGAAGTGCCTCAGACGTTTCGTGATCGGATCGGCGCCAAAGCGGGCCGCCAGCGATTGATGGAGAGCGATGGACATCTACTGCTAATCACCCACCTCCCGCCAGAACCCGATAGCGACCAACGCATTCCCCGGTTCTTCTGGCGCCACGCCGACGGCTCCTGGTCCTCCAATGACATGGGAAGCGGACCAGGCGCGCTAGGTAAACACATCGCCGCATTCGAGCAAGTGGTCGATCAATGTGAAGAGTTGGAGGAAAACGCAGCGGGTCCGGAACAATATTTCCAGTTGCTTGAGAAACTGGCGCCTGTGCACCGAGCGGCAAGCCATTTGCAGAGCGTGCTTCAAGAGGCTCGACAGAAAGCAAGCGACGACCGAGAACTGATCAATCTTCGCGACCGAGCTTATGAACTCGAGCGAACGGCGGAGTTGTTGTACAACGGCGCCAAAACGTCTCTCGACTACGAAGTCGCTCGACGAGCCGCCGAACAAGCTAAGTCGGCCCACGCGATGGCGTCGTCGGCCCATCGACTCAACGTTCTCGCCGCTTTCTTCTTTCCGATCGCCACACTCAGCTCCATTTTCGGCATGACCATGCTCGACAACTGGAAGTCGGGTTGGCCCCCAACCATGTTCACGATCGTGATGCTCGTCGGCCTGGCCATGGGATTCGGCTTACTTCAATGGGTCACACGCCGCAAATAGACGCGAGCGGCATAGCCGGTACTGTTCGACGCGCGCGTTGGCAAACTCGCTGGTGTCGTGCTTCCATTTTGCACTTTGCATTCTTCACTTTGCATTTTGCACTGAAGAGCTCGGTGGTTTGGCACTGACAAGCCGGTGGCACAAATGGCACACAAGAGTGGGTCTCGCGCCCGTATTGCCGACCCATACTTGCCGGCGGGTCTTGCTGAATGAATCTGCCGCCACTAGGCTGCTTGGCTGGCATGAAGAACAAGGTCGGCGTGGTGGAAACCCCAAGCGGATGCCGACCCCAATGATTAGCTCCGGAATCGAAAAAAGGTTGGCCAGATGTTGCAGTTGTTTGGGCAAATTGAAGAAGCTGTCGCAAAAATCCGCTCGGTGTGGGATCGCCAACCGAAGGCCGGAATCATTCTGGGCACGGGACTTGGCGGGATGGTCGAGGAAGTCGAAGTTGAAGCTTCACTTGACTACTCCGAGATCCCGAACTTTCCCAGCTCAACGGCGACCAGCCATCGCGGCCGGCTGGTCTGCGGCAACCTCTGCGGGATTCCCGTGATGGCGATGGAGGGTCGTTTTCATATGTACGAGGGTTATCCGCTCTCGCAAATCACTCTTCCAGTTCGAGTGATGCGAGCGATGGGGGCCGACTTGCTGGTCGTCTCGAACGCGGCGGGAGGCATGAATCCTTACTATAAGCTCGGCGACATCATGGTCATTGAGGACCAGATCAACCTGATGGGAGACAACCCGCTGATCGGCATCAACGACGACCGCCTGGGGCCTCGCTTTCCCGACATGTGCGAACCCTACACGCAAGCGCTCGTCGACCGGGCGTTGGAAGTTGCCCGCAAAGAAAACATCGTGGCCCACAAGGGCGTGTTCGTGGCCGTCGCTGGACCGAACCTGGAGACGCGAGCTGAATATCGATTCCTGCGAGGCATCGGCGCCGATTGTGTTGGCATGTCAACGGTCCCTGAAATCATCGTCGCCGTTCACTGCGGCATGAGAGCAGTTGGCATGTCGATCGTCACCGACCTCTGCTTCCCTGACTCCCTGGAGCCAGCCGACGTCCAGAAGATCATTGCGACTGCGAACGACGCCGAGCCGAAACTGAGGACGCTGGTTCGAGGCGTGCTGGCTGGCGAAGCCGGCTAAGCGAGAAGGGACGATTAGAGATGACTCTCGAGACTCGGATCGCCGAGGCCGCCGAGTGTATTCGCGCCCAGTGGGGCAAGGCACCCGATTGCGGAATCATCTTGGGCACCGGCTACGGCGCAATGGCCGAACGAGTGCGAGGGCCGGTGATCATCCCCTACGCCGAGATCCCCCACTTTCCTCGCTCGACAGCCTTGGCTCACGTCGGCCGTCTCGTCTGCGGAGAATTGTTCGGCGCGTCCGTCGCCGTCATGCAGGGACGCTGTCACTTGTACGAAGGGTATTCGCTCGACGAAGTCGCCCTGCCGACGATGACGCTCTGCGCTCTCGGCGCGAAGCGAATGATCGTCACCAACGCCGCGGGTGGAGTGAACCCGTACTACGCAATTGGCGATGTGATGCTAATCGACAGTCACATCAATCTGATGTGGGGCGAGCCAAGTGCGATGGCAAGCATGAGAAGGCCAGAAGAGCAATCTCGAGACGGGCCGGTTCGGCGAGCGACTGCAGGCAATCCATACTGCCGTGACCTGCTCGAGAAGGTTTGGCGAGAAAGTGCGACGCCGGCGTTTCACGCTCATCGAGGCGTCTATGTCGCCGTTACGGGGCCGTCCTATGAAACGCGCTCGGAGTACCGTTGCTTTCGTAAGATTGGAGGCGACGCGGTCGGGATGTCGACGGCTCCGGAAGCCGTTGCTGCGGCAAACGAGGGCGTGCCGGTACTCGGCATCTCGGTCATCACCAACGTCGCTCGACCCGATTCGCCTGAGACTGTCGACGCGGAGGACGTTGTCGTCGCCTCACACGCCGCCGCCAACAATGTGTTGAGCGTTGTTGAAACGGCGATCAAACAGTAGGCGGTGTCGGAAAGCCATGCGAGGCAGCGTAGTTGGGCGTCGTTTCCGCCGGCCGGTCAAGCAAGTCGCCCATCCGGGCTGAAGGTCGAGCTGTTTCGTTGTGTTCAATTCGAGTGCGAACCAAGTGCGGCATCCAGAGCGCCTTGTTAACCAATTCGATCAGCACCTCGGGATCGAACGGCTTTCGCAAGTAGTACGCTCCGCCCGCATCATGCGTTCGGCGAACAATGTCCGGCCGTTGGCTTGAGGAGACAAACATCAAAGGCACGTCGCTCATGCCCGGCTGACGACGAAGTTGCTTGCAGAGCTCTAATCCGCTGACGCCATTCAGATTGACATCGCAAATGATAAGATCGAGCGGAAGTGAATTGGCAGCTTTTGTCGCCGCTTCTTCGTCACTCGCACAGTGGCACTCGTAACCGGACAGGTTGAGCACGGCGGCAACGCCAGTCAGTGTAATCGGGTCAGAGTCGATGATCAAAATGACGGCGGGATCAGTCTGAATCGGCTGCATGGTGCGGTCGCCTCTTTGAGATTCAAATCGTGCAGAAACTGATTTCGCCTCGAAATCTCGCATCACTGAGCAATGCTTAGCAAACATACACCCAGCCGAGCGTAGCGGAATCAAAAATGGGAAAATCTCCCATGTTTGGCAGCCGACAAGGTTGGCCTAATCCGCAAAACCAGTAACAGACGATTCTTTGGCGTGCGTGTGCAGCGGCGATTGACTGTCGAACCTGTTTCACCGCACATGTCAGTCGGCTGGCAAAGTAAACTCGACTCCGCCCGGTCGATCGTCACCAGTCAACAGCGGGCCGGCGATTTGAGCGGCGGCCCGCTGTCCGGCTAGCGCCGGTGCACCCATGCCGGCGATATCGAATGGCTCGCTTGGCTCGCCTTGAAACATCTGCAGCGTTCGCGTCGGAAAGGCGAAAGCCACGCCCAGCTGATCGGCCAGTTTAATGATATCGACGAGCAGCCGATGTCGCTCGCGAAGCTCGACGGACCAATCGGAACAATCGAAGAAACAGTAAAGCAATACGTCCATCGAGCAGTCGCTGAGGTTGTTCAAATAGACGTGGTAATAGTCCTTGCGAGCGTACGGGTGTCGACGAAGCAGCTCGCGTACGCCTTCGCAAAACGCGTCGATCTGTTCAGGCGTCGTGTCGTACTGCAATCCGAGCGTCGCCTTAAAGCGTCGAAAACTTCGCTTGCCCATGTTGTCGACAACGGCCGTCGTCAAGTTGCTGTTCGGCACGGTGACAAGTGAATTGTAGAATGTCCGAATCCTCGTGCTGCGAAAACCGACCGTCTCGACCGTCCCCTCGATGTCGCCCGTCACCACCCAGTCGCCCACTTCAAAGGGTCGATCGAGAAGGACGGTGACCGATCCGAATAAATTGCTCACCGCGTCCTGTGACGCCAGCGCAAGCGCCATCCCGCCGATACCGACACCGGCGAGCAACCCGGTTATCCTCCAGTCAAACGCCTCGGCGCAAATGACGACGCCGATGCAGAACGCGATGACCTTGAGCGACTTAGAGACTAACGGGACGAGCAAATCGTCGAACCTGGTCGGCGTCCGCTCCGCACGCCGCTTCATCACGCCTGCAACTAGGTCAATCAAATGGAACGAGGTCCAAACTGCAGCTAATACGGCAAACGCCTTTAACGCTCCAAGTAGAATTTTCAAAGTCCAAGGCGGCAAGCCGATCAGTGTCATCCCAACGAACCAGACGAGGCCTTGAGCGAACAACCCAACCGGCTTCCACAGCTTCCGTTGCTCCGGCGGCTCCTCCCCTCGCCCGAGCTTGAACCAAGTCGCCGTGAGGATTCTCAGAATCCCTCGAGTGAGCAAGTCCGCAAGGAATCCGATCAGGATCACAACGACGATGTTGATCCACTGATAGTCCGGAAAAAGGAAATGAGTTTGCTTGAGGCTGGGGTCGAACTGTTTCTCGAGCCAAATGCTGAAGTAAAACGGTTTTCCGGTCGCGTCATCGCTTGTCGACTCGACGATTTTCTTGCGTTGTTCCCAACGCACGTAAAGGTCTTCGATTTGGGCCACGGTCTCGGGGCTGAATCGCCAGAGGCCATTGGCATCGCGGGCTATCGTAATCTGCCCAAGGTCCCCTAGAACCTCGTCGCCCAATTCGCTCGCTTGGTAAGCCAGCCGGTAGGGCGACCCTTCCGCCTCGTCTGGTATCAACGACAGATCGACTCTCATCATCCGATCGATCGTGTCCTTGAGCCTGAAGGCGAGTGGTCCACCCACGATCGCTCGGGCGTCTTCCGTCAGATTCTGCTCCGAAAAATCGAGACACTCGGCAGCGTCATCCATCCGGTTTTCGTTGACGGCGAGCAAGAACTCCTGCATCGTGCTACGCGGCGATCGCAGCCGTTCGGCGAGCTTCGCGGCTTTGGGGTCGAGTTGTTTCTCGGCCGGCGCAGGTGGTTTTTCCGCCTGTTTCTCCGTCGAAGTGTTCTCTTGAGGGGCGGCCAACGTCGTGGTGCCGATTACCAAGAGTAATGCGCACGACCAAACTCCACGAACGAACGACGACATATTCGAGTCCTCCCTGAATCGAAATCGAGCCAACCTATCGCGAGCGCGCTCATGCAAAAAAGCTAATCCCTAGGCTCCGCCTCGCGACCGATGCCGCACTGCACACGACATCCCAGGGGCGCGAGTTTGGCATATGTCCCGAAATTTGCAAAGAGCGGTGTGCCAAACCACTCCCGCTCCTCAGACCGAAAAGGATCTAGGACACGCTGAAGCGAGCCGGAGCGGCGGGTGCGAGCGTAAAAAGTGCACAAGGCACCGAGGCAAAAAGTAAAGTGCCAGACGATACGGCGAGTTCACCGAGCGTTAGGGAATCGGCAAGCTCGTTCGCGTGAAATGTCTTCGGCCAGTATATCGGCGAGGTTAAAGCCTCGCAGAGCGTCTTCGACGGTCGCTAGTGCGGCGTCCAGTCGCGAATGCATGGGACAAAGGCTGACTCCGTGAGCCGCCAGGCCGATCGGGCACTCGGTGATCCGGCGGATCGGATCGACCGCGTTGATGATCTCCAAAATCGTGATGTCGGCGGCGTCTTTCGCCAGCGAGACCCCGCCGCCAATGCCGCGCTGAGACTGCACGATGCCGGCCTTCCTCAAGGATTGCAAGACCTTCGAAAGGTAGGCAGGCGGCACCTTCGTCGCATCGGCCAAGTCGAGCGTCGTGACGACCTTGGGCGACTTCGAAGCCAGAACCGACATCGACCTCAGCGCATACTCTGCCGTTTGTGAAAACATGCTCGGGCTCCAGAAATGTCGGTAGCCAACTCTACTTCGCTGCAGTCTTCCAGTAGTCGGGCAAGTCGGAAAGCGTGTCGCCGAGGATCTCGCAAATCGCTTTGCGATCAGCAACGCTTAGATGCGAATACGTCTTGCTTTGATCTTTGCCCGACAAGACTTCCCACAACCGACGATAGACTCGACCCTTAACGTCGGCGGGCAGAGAACGAAACGCGTCCGAGTAGATCAAGTAACTGCACGGATACTTGAAGAGACGTCGCTTGAGATCAAAGTCCCGCAGAGAACGACCCTTCTTGTCTCGCGGTCCATTCGCGGAAAACTGCTCCGCGTATTTTGTCGTGCCCTTGATCTCATCCGTCAGCGCGCACTCGTCTGCGAACAGCATGTACTCGACCAGGTTCTCCGATGCAGAGTCAATTCTTCGTCGAGTCGACTCGCTCACGTAGTCTTCCGACCGTTCCAAAGCTCGATTCATCACGTCGCCATGGTGGTTGGCCAAGCGAGTTTCATAGCTGGCGAATGTGATGTGGTTGTGCATCTCCGACTGATGCTCGAGAACCATCAACGCCACGATGTCGCTGTGGCTGCTCAAGTAGAGATCGGTCCGAGTCAGTTTGCTGAGATCCGTAATGTTGGCGCCCGCTTCGACGTCGAGGCTCTCGGGTCTGCTGCTTCTTGGCGTCGTGACGTTGCCCATATGCCGCTGCCGACCGTGAGTTCCGCTCACATACCATCCGCCCCAACGCTGCTTGATCGGGCTCGAATGATTCGTGCGGAACGTCCCGGAACCGAAATTCGGCTGGCCGCTAGGCGAAGGATAGACGGATCGGACCATGTGCCCCGGAACACCTTCCGTCCGTGACGATGCGTGGCAGACCAAGCAATTCCCTTGATCCCGAATGAACTTGGGACGCTTCGACTTCTCCTGACTCAGCGTATAGAAAATGGCCCCTTGCTTCGGGTCAACCGACGAGACTTCAATCACGTCGCCGTCGGAGACCCAACCGATATAGTTTTCGGCGTTGAAATAGAGCGCCCGCGGAGTCCACGGAGCAATCCGCCTCAACTGAAAACTTGTCTTCGAAAAAACCAGCATCTGTGACGAATGCGGAATCTTCAACTCATCGAGCACCGACTTCAAGTAGCCATGCTTGTCGTCGTAGTTCAATTCGACTTCGCCCTTGTCCATCCGCCGCTGCAGTTTCGCGACAGGATCATTGGCCTCGGTCGACGAGTAGTTGATCGGTTCGCGATCGAAAGAAACCTGAGCCTTCGCGGACCGCCCGAAGGCAGCCATGGAGGCCAGCACGATTGAAATCAGCGAGGCCAAGACCAGACGCCGAGTGCCACAGGTATCCATATCTCTCACCATCCCTTCCGCTCGTTGCGATTTGCTTCAGACACCGCCAGTCCGCGTCAACTGAGTTGGAATAGCTCGGCTGGCGGTTCGCTTTCTGTTAGTTTCAGGTCGTACGTATCTTGCAAGATCTTGAACACGTTAGGCGTGACAAAGGCCGGCGGTGCCGGACCAAGTCGAATGCCCTTCACTCCCAAGTGTAATAGAGTCAACAAGACGGCGACGGCTTTCTGCTCGAACCAGGAGATGGCCATCGTTAGCGGCAAATCGTTCACGCCGCATTCAAACGCGTCGGCCAGCGCCGAGGCGACTTTGATCGCGCCATAGGCGTCATTGCATTGCCCCATATCGAGCAGCCGAGGAATTCCGGCCACCGTGCCGTATTCGCCATCGCGAATGCGGAACTTGCCGCAACCCAAAGTCAGAATCACCGACTCGTCCGGCGTCGCTTCGGCAAACTGAGTGAAATAGTTTCGACCCGACTCGGCGCCGTCGCAGCCTCCGATCAGGTAGAAGTGCTTGATCTCGCCCGACTTGACGGCCGCCACCACTTGCTCGGCCAAACCGAGAATCACGCTGTGGTGGAATCCAATCGTCGATTCGCCCGTCTTGTTCTCGGGCAGCGGAGCACACTGCTTCGCCATCTCGATGACCTTCGAGAAGTCGGTGTCCTTGATTTGAGTTCCACCGGGAACGGCCGTGACTCGAGTCGTAAAGAGGCGGTCCTTGTACGACTCCCATGGAATCAGAACACAGTTGGTCGTGGCCACGATCGGACCGGAAAACTGCGAGAACTCGATGTTCTGATTCTGCCATGCCGTGCCGAAGTGACCCGCCAAATGCTCGTGGGCGCTCAGCTTCGGATAACTATGAGCCGGCAACATCTCTCCATGCGTGTAGACGTTGACGCCGGCGCCGGCCGCCTGCTCCAGCAAGTCAGCCATATCGACCATATCGTGGCCGGTCACCAGAATGCCCGGACCCGCCTTTGTGCCTTCGTACACGGTCGATGGCGTCGGCGAACCGAGCTTCTCGGTGTGGCCCGTGTCAAGCATCTCCATCACTTTGAGATTCATCTTGCCGCATTCCAACACCAACTCGAGCAAACTCCCCAAATCGAAATTGACGTTGGTCAACGTGGAAAACAACGCCTCCTCGATGTAAGCGTTGACTTCGTCGCTCGTCTGGCCCAATCGACGAGCGTGATTGGCGTAGGCGGCGAGCCCCTTCACGCCATATAGAAGAATTTCCTGAAGCGACTGAACGTCTTCGTCTTTGCCGCACACGCCAACATCGACGCAACCGGTTCCGTTGGCGGTTTGCTCACATTGATTGCAGAACATCGGCTTGAATCCTCTCGAGTGGTGGAATTCGCGTCGCCCGGTTTGCGATAACCTAAGCGAACTCAAGACACTCCGCGACGGAGTCGTCTTGCTCAACCAAGGTTACCTATTTAAAATAGGATGTCAACATCCAATTTAGCCAGTCGAAACTGATTTTGAGGATAGAACGATGAAGCAAGTGGACGAAGCGAGCCTGGAGAGCGATCTCAACGAGCGGTACAAGTTTGTCGCAGAATTCGTTGGATTCGATGAGAACGACGCCAAAGCGATCCACGCGTCTGCTGGTTATCTGGCCCCGCTCATCCCGGCGATTGTTGACCAAACCTACGAGAAATTGCTGGCGTATGACGCCACAGCCAGGCACTTCGTACCCCGCCAGGAGGGTTATGACGGCCCCCTTCCTGACTCACTCGAGTCGCTTGCCGCCGATCATCCTCAGATTCAGTTTCGCAAGGACCACCTCAACCGCTACCTGATGCATGTGCTCGGACACGCCTACAACGACAAGATGGCCCTGTTCCTCGATATGTCGGGCAAGATGCACACGCCCAAAGCCGGGAACAAGGACATCGATGTCCCGCTCGTGCAGATGAACGCCCTGCTCGGTCTGTTGTCCGACTTGCTCTTCGAAGCCATCCTCGGTTTCGCCATGGACGACGACACGAAGACTCGGACGATGCGAGCTTTCAACAAGTTGCTATGGATCCAAAACGACTTGGTGACACGGCACTATCAGAAGAGTTGAGCGAGCCTGTCGAGCTCGCATCTCGCGTTTCCCTATAAACGCCATTAGCCGTCAGGGTTGACCCAACAGCGAAGCGGCGAGCCGGAGAGTCCGGCGATCAGATTGTCAGCCGCGATTTCGGCCATCCCGTTTCGGCTTGAGACCGTACCGCTGGCGATATGGGGCGCGATGATGCAATTGGGCGTGGAAAGCAGCGGATCGTCCATCGGGATCGGCTCGGGATCGGTGACGTCGAGGCCCGCCGCAAAGATCTCGCCGCTATTCAGAGCCTGATGGAGGTCAGCCGCGACATGAATCGGGCCTCGCGCGCTGTTGATAAAGACCGCGGTGTTTTTCATCTTCTTGAACGTCTCGGCGTTGAACAGTCTATTTGTGGTTTCGTTGAGGTCGGTGTGGACCGAGACGAAGTCGGATTCGGTGAGTAGTTGATCGAGCTCGACTTGTTGTGCTCCCAGCTCTGTTTCCGCCGCTTCATTGCGGTACTTGTCATGGTAGAGGACGTTCATGCCCCAGCCGCCGTGACAGCGTTTGGCCATTGCGAAACCGATGCGGCCCATTCCGACGATGCCGATCGTCTTGCCGACCAAGTCGCAGCCGATCAACCCAAGCGGCTCCCAGGTCTTCCAGTTTCCCGCTCGAACGTAATCTTGAGCTTCGACGATTCGGCGAGCCGAGGAAATGAGCAAAGTAAAAGCCATGTCGGCCGTCGCGTCGGTAAGCACATCGGGCGTATTGCCGACTCGAATGCCTCGGCGGTTGGCTTGCTCAACATCGATATTGTTGTAACCCACAGCGAAATTGCTGATCACTTTCAATTGCGACCCTGCCGCGTCCATGAATTCCGCATCGACTTTTTCAGTCAGCAGCGACAGCAAGCCTTCACAACCCTCGATTCGCCGAAGCAACTCCGCTCGTTCCGGCGGCAGTTGGCCGTCCCAAACATCCGCATCACAGTGCTCGAGCACTCGACTCAAACCAGCCTCGGGAATTCTTCGAGTTACGAACACACGGGGACGATCCGACATGCGAGAGTCCTTGTCCTATGAGTATCTATCAGCTCAAAACCAACCGGCTATTGTGACGGATAAAGGGCACCTTGGGGAGGCTGCCGGGAGTGGTAGACAGAACCCCGTCGGCCCAGACCCTCACGAGCTTG
Source organism: uncultured Pirellulaceae bacterium (assembly GCA_964567745.1). Lineage (GTDB taxonomy): Bacteria > Planctomycetota > Planctomycetia > Pirellulales > Pirellulaceae > CAZMNY01. The sequence goes on from CAZMNY010000003.1 coordinate 243,458, forward strand.
CCTCGCGCCGGTGAATCAGGCGCCCCTAGAATCCGTGTGGAGCCGTCGTCAAGTCACAACGTTTTGAGGCTGGCCGTCGAGAAAGGCAAGGACGTTGTCGACGGCGCCCTGATTGAGCGCGTCAACGCCTTCAGGCGTGTGGTCGGCGCTATGTGGAGTGAGCACGACGTGTTCGCACTGGAGCAGCGGGTGGTTGTCGATGATCGGTTCTTCGTCGTAAACATCGACAGCCGCTCCGCCGAGTCGACCAGAGTCGAGGACGTCGACGAGCGCCTGCGTGTCGACGATCGGACCCCGAGCCGTGTTGACCAGTATCGACCTCGGTTTCATTTGCTCAAGTTGTTCGCGCCCAATAAAACCGCGACTTTCGTCGGTCAACATGATGTGGAGCGAGACGACATCACTTTGCTGCAACAACTGGTCGAGCTCGACGTATTCGATCCCCATCTCGGCGGCTCGACGTGAATCGGGATTGAACGTCCACGCGATCACTCGCATGCCAATCGCTTTGGCTAGCCGAACGACCTGGCTGCCGATGGCACCTGTGCCGACCACGCCCAACGTCGAGTTGCTTAACAGCAGATTGTCACATCGACGCCAGCGGCCAGCTCGCAGTTCACTCGTCTGATAGCACAATCGTTTGGCCGCTCCCATCATGAGCGCCAGCGCGTGTTCGGCAACAATGGCGGCCGTCTTGCCTGGTATGTTACAGAGCGTGATGTTCGCGTCGCGAATGGCCTCGAGATCGAACGAGTCGGTGCCGATCGAACACGTTGAGATCATCTTGAGGTTGGCAAGCTGCTCGAGATCACTTTGCCGCCAGTGCATGTTGCCTCGAGAATTGATCATCAAATCGGCGTCCCGAACCCGTTCCACTTGCTCCGCTCGACTGCTCGGCGTGTCGCGATACAACCTCAGATTGACGCGGTTCTCGAGTCGCTTGAGTTGAGGCGAATCTCCGATCTGAGTCGGCTCGTCGCCTGGAATGACAAGCAGTGGTAATCGTGGATCGTCGATAATGTCGTACTCCATTCAGTTACCTTGTGTCGCCTTTACAAACCCCAAAAAAACGCCACAATAACGGC
>CAZMNY010000003.1:244552-290404 GCA_964567745.1 uncultured Pirellulaceae bacterium
GTCTTACTCATTACAGTTACCTTGTGTCTCATTTCGCTCCGTTAATTTCGCGCCACTTTCGCGTTGCTAATGGCGACGATGGGCGAAAAGCGACACGAGGCGACGAAGGGTGACAAAGTCAACGACTGCGGCCAATCGTCATGATTGTAATATCGTCGTTCTGCGGACGACCATCGGCATGCTTGCGAACATCGGCCAAGAGCGACCGGCCGAGTTCATCGGCTTTCGGCGAACTGTCGCGAATGAACTGCTCGATCCGCTCCTTGCCGTACAAATCACCCTGATCGTTCATCGCTTCATCAACGCCATCGGTGACGACGACAACGGTCTCGCCGGCTTCAATGGCTCGCGTGTCGACTTCATAGGGATAGTCTTCGACGATTCCGATCGGCGGCCCGACCTTGTCGTCCTCGAATTCTCGAATCTCGCCGTCGAGACAACGGATCAGAGGCGACATATGACCGGCGTTGACGACGGCCATTTCATTCGTGGAAAAGTCGATGATGATCAGCACGAACGTGACAAAACGGCCCTCGACCGCGGTGTCGCACATATGATCGTTAATGGCCATGGCCGCTTCGACCGGATCATGGCAAAACTTCATCGTACTTTGCACGCAGCTCGACATGCGGCTCATGATCAGCGCGCCCGGGACGCCTTTGCCCGCCACGTCGCCGAAGGCGTAACAGATTTTGTTGTCATCCAAAACGAAAGCGTCGTAGTAGTCGCCGCCGACTGCCTGAGCCGAATCGTACGAGGCGAAGAATTCCCAGCCGTCGCGGCCAGGCAAGTCATCAGGCAACAGCGCTCTTTGCACGTCACTCGCAATCGCCAACTCGCCATCCTGCTTTTGCTTGGCCAAGAACGATTCCATCAACCTCGCATTTTCGTAGGACAGAGCCGCTTGTCCGGCGACGGCCATCAGCAATTCGAGGTCATCCTCTTTAAACTGCCCCAAGGGGTTTTGCGAATCGATGTCGATGATTCCCAGCGGCTCACCATCGAGTCCCAACATCGGCACGCACATCATCGAACGGATGGACAGGTCGGCGATCGACTGACTGGCGCTGAATTCAGTTGCCGCATCCGCTGACAATACGCCCGTCTTCTCTTCCAGGACTTTGTTGACGACCGTTCGGCTAAGGCGAACGGACGCGTCCTCACCTTCACGACGATGCCGCACTGCCCTCGATTGCATTTCTCCCGTCTTCTCATCTTTCAGCAAGATGCAGCCGCGATCGGCGCTGGGGAAGATCCCGAATAACGTCTCCAAAACTTTGGGCAGCAGCACGTCGAGGTCGACCGTGCCTGCCAGCGCCGTACTGATCTCCAAGACGGCGGCGAGTTTGCTTTGGGCGTTCGTTTCCAGCACGCCGAAGCGCCCGCTGGAGCTGAGGGCGCCGGTGATGGTTGCCGAGTCTTCGTCTTCGCTGGCGAAACCGACCTGAAACGGCGCCAGGTGGGAAGAGCCGCCAAACGCCTCGACCGGCGGTCGCTCTTGTCCCTCGAACCGAAGCAAGACAGGACCAAAGTGGATCTGGTCCCCGTCGCGCAGTTCAACTCGAGTCGCAATCCGCTCGTTGTTGACAAACGTCCCGTTGCGGCTGCCCAAATCCTCAAGGAAAATCGACCCGTCTTCGTTGATCAGTTTCGCATGCGTGCCGGACACGGCGTTGGAACGAAGATGCATCGCGCTGTCGGGATGCCGCCCCACGACGGTCTCGTCTGCGTCGAGCGAAAACGTGGTGGGATCAGTTCCTTCGACAACGATGAGTTTGGGCATTGGGTTCTTTCCGAATTGGCGATCAGATCTGCGCATGATAACCTGTTTTGCGGTGCTTTTTAAGTGATTGGCGCGTTCGACTTGATGGCTGTCTTTTCGCCGACTCGCCTTCAACGAGCGGCCGCTTCACAAGCCTTTGAGCGGCCTGAATTTCGCCCAAAGCGTCTTCCGCGCCTCGACGCAAGCTTCCGGCATCCGCTAGACTGCCATCAATGTCCGCACAACAGTTGGCTCAACTCAGATGAGGAAAAGCGGAATCGACTTCAGACAACTGCCGACGATGCGACCCTAAAAGTGAGATTTGAAATGAGCAAGTTTATTGTCGTTCCAATGGAAGACGGGCGCCGACAGTACATCAACACGGAACTGCTTCGCGCTGTCGACGACCAGCGAGACGAAGGCAACGTGGTGATTGAGTTTGACCACGATCACAAGTTGTACATGAGCCGCGAACGGGCGGCGCCGTTAATCAAATGGTTGAAGAACGAAGTCGCAAGCGGTCAGCAATAGGCAGCGAGCACATCGACCGCTAGGAACCGTCGTCGGCGTCCTTTGATTCGTCAGCTTTTTCTTTTTCCTGCTTGGCCTGCTTGGCTTGGATTGCCTGCCGACGCAAGCCTCGCTCCGCCGCTCGCTGCAGCGCGTGGGCTTCCGGATTGTCCGGATCTCGATCCAAAACAGACTTTGCAGCTCGGGCCGCAGCTTTGAAATCGCTGCGTTTGAGTGCTTGTGAGCCGAGCTTCAACATGGTTTGAGCGTCGTTGAGAATCACTCGGCCAATTTCCCGCAAGCCAGCTGAGCCGACGGTCGGCAAACGCACGCCGCCATCTTTGGCCGCCAATTCGACCAGTTTGGGAAGAAACCCAAATTCAAGACTCTCCGGTTCCGGCTTCAACTTCCAACTCAATTCCTTTGAGCTGCCCGGCCCCTTTGCCGTCATGGTGATCGTGATTTCCGACTCGCGATTCTTAAGCATGCCAATGGCGACGGTGTCCCGATCAACTCGCAGCGGGGCAAACGTCTCGGGGTAGATCGCAAGCACATTCACGCCAACCTTGACATTCTCGGGCCAGAACACAGGAGAGCGAACGGCTGCCGCCAGAAAGCCACCCGCGCGAACTGCGACATCGGAAGCTTCTTTGTCGAGCACAATGGCGCCGCCCGTGTGATTCGTGCAGGCCGCCAGCAATTCGACGTTTCGCTGCGGACCGATCGCGAAGCACGAAAACGACGCCTGCGCGTCGCGCAGCCGCTTGAAGATGTCGTTCATTTCCGCCGCATCGACAAAATTCGCCCGGCTAACGCCGTCGCCGATGTAGACGATACTTCGCGCCGCGCCCTCGCGTCCTTTTTCCAAAACTGCAGCTGCCGCGACCAATCCGCCGGGAAGGTCGGTTGAGCCGAGCGGCGTACGCTTCTTAAGCTTCTTAACCGCCTCTTTCATCGCGGCGTTGCCAGCGGTGACGAGCGACGAGTTCATAGGGACCGCTTTCAAGTCGAGTGCAAACAATTGCACTCGGTCGGTCTCGCGCAGCCCCTCGAGGAATCGCTCAAGGCAATTCAAGCTATCGTTTCGGAACAGGCCGATTTGACTGGCGGACGTGTCAAACAACACCACCACATCGGCCTCGTCGACCGTAGCGCCAACCGCGTCGGGGCTCACACTCAGCGCGAAATAGACCTCGCCGGTCGACTTCTTATATGTCGCCAACCGTGCGGCCGTTTCAACTTGGGCGTAGGCCGAGGTCGTCGCAACGAATCCAAAAAACATGACAACGGCAATAAGCCTATTCATATATCCATCCTCAAAATGCACCCTCGGGCGAACGCGCGGTCGATCGCGATGATCGCGGCGGCCAATTCAAACCAACGTGTTCAGCTTGTTGAGGAGACGTTAATTTGTGAGCCGATTGAGCATCGACTGGCCTGCGAACTTTGCGCAAACGGAACCGCTACCGAAGTATAGCGAAGATCGAGGTCGTTCCGCCCAAACGAGGTTCGTCTCTGGCCCTGTTTTCCCTCAATGCATGGTCGGCTTAGCGGCACAATCGCCATAATCCGCTCGCCGCGAACGAGTCAAACTCACGGCGTCGAAGACGAACTCAACGATTCCGAGAGACCTTAGTCCGTTGTCTCGATGGACTGGGGATTGAGCCGTCGGATCCGAGCGTGGGGGACCGGCGGCCGGGCGATGGTTGCCGAGTCAGGCTCCGCATCGCTGCTCGAGTCGAAATGGTAGGGATGGTCGTCGCGGTGGAAATCGATTAGACGACCCTCGAATTCGAGAAGGATCTGCCGGTAGGGGATCTTTCGTCTTGCGACTTCGAGCACAATATCAGCGGCACGCCACTGGGTCGCGATGACGATGGTGTCGACGTCGTGGTAAAGCAAAACGGAGGGATTCTCGATCGCCTGCCCCGCGCCCGGAACGTGCGTGCCGACTTTGCTTGAGTCCGAGTCGACAACAAGCGGGAATCGGCGATCGTCCAGCTGATTCTGGTTGATAAAGGCGGCCGCTTTTCCAGTTCCGCCCCAAATGGCCACCGTCCGCTTCGACTCGGCAAGCCGGTCGAATTCCCTTGCCAACTGCCTTCCCGCATTGGCGGCCCGAGCGCGAAAGGCCAACGATTGGCGAGCGTGCTCGACCTGTTCGCGGCGAGGTGCAAAATCGGTGAGGGCGTAGGTCACTTCGCCGTTGTAGGCCGTCTTAGCGAGCCGAACATTCGAGGCGCAGCGGGCCAACATTCGCTCGAGCGACTGGGTGGTGAAATGAGAATTGTGTTCGTAGAAGAAATCGACAGTACGGCCTGAGTTCAGCACGCCGTCGACGCAAGGCACTTCGATGAACAAGCTCGTGTTGACATCGTGCCAGCTTACGGCGAAAGCAAGCTGTTGAATGAAGCCCAATGGGTTGAGCAAGTGCTCGAGCACATGCCGGCTGATGATCATGTCCGGCTTGAGTTCGGCCAAATGGACAGACGGGTTGAACAGTTCAGCGCGGGCCTCAATCTTGCCGTCTCGATTGCCGATCTTCGAATTCGGATCAAAGCCGATGAAGCGGCCTTGCGGATACTCGGCGGCGAGCGCGCCGAGCAAGCTGCCGTCGCCGCAACCGATCTCGACAACCGTGGCCGAGTCGGCAAGCTGCTCAAGAATCAAACGCTTGACGTCATCGATGTGCCGAGCCCAGATCGCGCCGCGGTTGTACATCAAATTCGGCTTGTCCGAATACGGAACGTTGGCGTATTCAAACTTGGCGTTGTAAATGTGACCGCAATCGACACACCGGACAAACTGGTGGGGCAGGCGCGGCATAGCGTGGGCTTGCTCTTGCGACTCCGGCCAGGCGAGCGTCGTCAATGGTTGCTCCCCACCTTCAAAAAAGTCAACGGCCACATGGTGGCCGCAAGCCGGGCACGTGCTCTCGATGACGTCGCGAGACAGAGCTGCGGGGGGAGCATCGGGCTGCGCTGGCGGCACCGGGATCGATGAGTTAAGTTTCGAGGTTCGCCGCGGTGGCTGGAAGGATGGCATAGTCGTCCGCCGCTCGGTTTTGGGCCGCTGTTTAGTTCGTCGTCTTTCAAGCGGGAAGGCGCTGCCGGATTCCGCGATCAAACGGTTTGCGCGAGTCTTTCCCTCTGGGAACCATCGGTGCACTATGCGGATCGAGTCGACTGGGAAGTCGCAATCAGAGGTTGATGCGATAGACGCGCCGCAAAAAACCGACAAAACCGGTCAACTCGCCTCCGAAAAAAGGGAACCGCCCATTTGTTTTGGGTGATTAGGCTGTTTGCGCGAAGTCATGCCTGTAGCACATCACCCAACTCGCCCATTCATCCAAACAAATGGGCGGTTCCCTTTTTGTTCGTTTTTCTTGCTCCTTTCGTCTACCGCTGACCGGACGTGTCAATGGCGTCGCGATAACTACCAACAGAGACGAACATCACCGCACTTCAGGAGGAAGACCCAATGGCAAAATTTTACATTCAATCCGGTCCCGTCCGTTTGGTTCTCGACGCCGAATGTCAGCTCGAAGCCGCCATCAAGGCATTTCAATGGACCTGTGACCGTCAAGCGACAATCAACATAGCCTGCCCAATCGAACACTTGGAACAGGCTGAACTGCGAGGGTGGCAGTTGCACGAGTTCGTGCAGGTGAACGAGCGAGGGTTTAACCGTGGGGACAGTGCCGAGTTTGACACGTTGCTTGTCGTGGCGGCCTGGCAAGAAGACTGGGAGCGCCGTTCGCTCGTCCAAGATGAGATTCTCTTTGAAGAGGCCATCTCGCAAGCATGACAACTCACGGGCTGTCGACGTCATCGGATCGAAACGATGCGGTGACGTCTGGCCCTTTCAGGCAACGCTGTGAGGAGATATTGGGCATCAACCATTCGCGCCGAAAAACACGGAGCGTTACGCACTCTACTGATTCGGCTTAAAGATCTTGGATAACATTTCTTGAGCCGCTTCGGTCGGATTCGCCCCATCGACCAGCGCGGGTTTTTCACCGGCGGGAAGCTTGACCGGTTTGGATCGCTTGGGCCGCTTGTTCTTTGACTCGCTCTCCTTCCGAGCTTTCTCCTCGTCCTGCCGCTTAATTTCCGCCTCGATCTTCGCTCGGTTGATCGCTTGCAGTTCCGCCGTGTCGTAGCGAAGTTCGTCGGGGTTGGTTAGACGTCGTTTCCGGGCTGATTCGTCTTCTCGATTCAGCATGTCCGTAATGTCGCCATCCATTTTCTCAATGTCTTCCGGAGGCGGCGTCGTCATTCGGACGGGAGCTCCGCGCCAACGATTCCCCGTCTCGCCCGTCTCGTCTTCGACTTGCTGCCGTTCATCGACGGGCTGGTCGACGATCAGCACTTCGAATTCAAGCGAGCCGATTCGCAAGAGATCGCCGTTGCGGAGATCGTGAGATCCGTTGATCTCGCCATCGTTGACGATGACGCCGGTTTCGCTATTGAGATCGTGAACGCCGACTCGGCCCTCATCGATCATGATCGCGCAATGACGCGGGCTGACGCTGCGACTGGGACAACGCAAATTGCAACTGGGATCGCTGCCCATGAAATACATGTTGCGTTTGATGGGGATTTCTTCAGCGCGACTTCCGTCAGCTTTCTGAAACTGGCCCTGCATAATGCGAAGCTTGACTTTCATCCGACCTTGCTCCTGTTTCCTTCGTTTCTCGCGGTTCCAGCCGAACAAAGGATTGGATGATTCCGATGGTCAAGAACCAGTAATCGGTCTAGCAAGCGACGATGAATAAACATGGACGGGTCAGGCAAAAGCTTCGAGTACTCTTTTTGAGTCCCTTTATTGTAAGGATCAAAGTTGCGCTAGAAAAGGATTAGCCGAAAATGGCGTAAAGAATCCGACAGCCAGCTTTGGGAAAGCGAGCCGCGCCTCGGGCAAACAGGGCGTGAACGCTAGCGATTGGCGAGAGTAGGGGCAGAAGATTGGCGCTAAGGTTGGTAGAGAGCGCAAGCAGCGCCAGCTGGGTCTTTGATAACGGCCATCTTCGCCTCGCCAATCTCCCTGGGCCCGCGCAGCACAGCTCCCCCGTTGGATTCGCACGCCTCGATGCTCGCGGCAAGATCCTCAACCGTAATGTAGATCAGCCAAGAGGCGGGCACGCCGGCGTTGGCACCACGCGCGTGACAGATGCCAGCGACGGGGGATTGCCCAGGGGGCAACATGCAGTAGTCGTTGTAGTCGCCCATTTCGACTGCGGACGACTCCCAACCTGCGACGGCTTTGTAAAAATCCCGCACGCCATCCGCGTCTTCAATCGTAAGATCAATCCAACCGATGGTCCCTGGCTTAGGCTTGTCCGTCATCCAATTGTCCATTTGGTTCGAGTCGTTGTGGCGGACCGCGCGGCACATTCAATGCGCGATGATTCCACCGAACGTATCGGAAATTGATACGAGCGAACAGTCTTTGGGGAATCTTCGCTCTCTATTTCTTGTTCGATTTGTCCGACTTCAACCAGCGGCGGATCTTCTTCCGAGCCCACCGATAGTGACTCGCCGTGTTCGCTCGAAAGTAGTCGCTCAACGTCCAGCACTTGCCTGTCCACGAGGCGTAGCCAATCGTCGTTAACTCCTTGTCGTCGATCTGCTCCAGCGCCGCCAAGCTGCGATTGTGAGCCGCCAACAACTCAGCCTTCACCGTCGCCAAGGACTTGCGGCGGTGACGGCGAAAGATCGAATCGTTGAGTGCTCGAACGTCGCCCCATCCGAAACCGGGCGCGGGTAAGTCAACGACTTCCGAGCGACGCCCTGACTCCCACCAGTCCACGCCTCGATTCTCCCAGTCGAACAAATGTGTGAGCACGTCTTTGATCGACCAGTCCGCTTCGTTTCGACCGCGCCGAGTCAATTGGCGATCACTGGCTTCGCTGAGCGTCTCCATCAACCGATTCCATTCTTCGGTCAGTTCGGTCAGCAGCGTTTTCTTCGGCAGTCGCTTTCCCATCGATCCCTTTGGTTGTTGTCGGTTGTTGAGTACGAGCAGGCGGCGGTCGAGTACGAGCCGGAGGTCGCTTGCGAGCGGGGTTGGATGAGATTCGTTGCGTGTGGCGACAATTATATCGTAAAGCTCGCCGAGTTTTTCGCTCTGCGTTTTGCATCGGGCGGCAAAGGCAAATACAATCCAGCGTTCACACCGATCGCGTTGCCGCGACGAAATTCCTCCACGGACCCACCTCATGCGAATCTCCCCCAAACTCGCCTTCGCCGTAGTCTTGCTGTTCTCGCTCGTTTCCACCGCCGCTGCCGACGATGCTTGGAAGAAGGTCGCGATTCCCGCGGTTTGGAAACGCCCGCCCGGCGAGATCGAGGGAGTTGGCAAGGGATTCGCTTGGTATCGATGCCAAGTCAATATTCCGTCGCACTGGCTCGACGGCGAACTGACCGCGATCGCGGAATCGGCGGACGACGCAAGGCAGTATTACTTGAACGGAACACTACTCGGCCAGTCGGGCAATTTTCCGCCAACGTATCGGTCGGGACTGGGCGAAACCATCCGCTTACGGATCACTCGCGATCAAGTGAAGGCGGGCGTCAACGTGTTCGCCATCCGCTGCTGTCAACAAGCGGCCCGCGTGAATTTCAATGTCGCCGCTCCGGTCATTGTCTCCGCAAAAAAGGGACTCCGCATGCGAGGTAGCTGGGAGTTTAAGGCGGGTGACCTCGACGAAAAAAACGTCGCAACGTCCGCATTCGCTTCGAAGCCATTTGATAAACTCGAGCCAACTGACTCGCTCGAAAAGTCGTTTAAAAAGCTGGACAACGATGAAGGCGCCCTGCCGCCGCTCGAAGCCCTTTCGCGAATGAAGGCGCCCGATGACCTGACGGTCGACTTGGCGGTCTCGGAGCCGCACGTCCGACAACCGTTGTCCATCAAGTGGGATGAGAGGGGCCGATTGTGGGTGATGCAATACCTTCAGTATCCAACTCCAGCCGGAATCAAGATGGTCAGCCGCGATAAGTATTTGCGAACCGTCTACGACAAAATGCCCCCTGCCCCGCCGAACCATTTTCGCGGCGCGGACAAGATTACCATTCATGAAGATACCGATGCCGACGGCAAGTACGATTCGCATAAAACGTTCGTCGACGGGCTGAGCCTCGCTTCGTCATTCGCTATCGGGCGCGGCGGAGTTTTTGTACTCAATCCACCTTACTTGCTCTTCTATCCCGACAAGAACCACGACGACAAACCGGATGGCGATCCGAAGGTCCTACTTCAAGGATTTGGAATTGAAGATTCGCACTCCATCGCCAACAGTTTGAGATGGGGGCCTGACGGCTGGCTCTACGCCGCTCAAGGCAGTACGGTCACTGGCGCGATACGAAAACCGAGTCAAAAACCAGAAGAGGCAGTCCATTCGATGGGGCAGCTTGTCTGGCGATATCATCCGGAAACAGCCAAGTACGAGATCTTTGCTGAGGGCGGCGGGAATGCGTTCGGAGTCGAAGTCGATTCGAAAGGACGAATCTACTCAGGCCATAACGGCGGCGACACTCGCGGTTTTCACTACGTCCAGGGCGGGTACTTTCGCAAGGGATTCGGTAAGCACGGTCCGCTGTCGAACCCATACGCCTACGGCTATTTCGCCAATATGGCCCACCACAAAGTGGCTCGATTCACACACACGTTTGTTATTTATGACGGCGGAGCTCTGCCCGGCACTTACCACGGTCGACTGTTTGGCGTGGCACCGCTGCAAGGCCACGTCGTGACGAGCGACGTCGCATTGGATCGATCGAGTTTCAAAACAAAAGACATCGGCCACGTGCTCAATACAGATGACGATTGGTTCCGACCCGTTGACATTCAAGTTGGCCCCGACGGAGCGATGTACGTTGTTGACTTGTACGAGCAGCGCATCGATCACTCGAGTCATTACCAGGGCCGAGTGCATCGCGATTCGGGCCGCATCTACAGGATTCGCGACAAAAACGCAGCGCCGGGATTGAAAGCAATTGATCTGGGGAAACTCTCAACGCCGCAACTGGTCGAACGACTCAACGATAAGAACAAGTGGACTCGCCAGACGACGCTTCGTTTGCTGGGCGATCGAAAGGATCAAGCCGCGGTCGGACTGTTGCGAAAACAATTGGCTGAACAAATCGGACAGACAGCCATCGAGCTGCTTTGGGCCCTCTATCAATGTGGTGGATTCGACAACGCGACCGCCGAGGAAAATCTCGAACACGCCGACCCTTACGTGCGATTGTGGTGCGTGCGGCTACTCGGCGACCAGAAATCGGTTTCGCCAAAACTAGCGAAGCATATGGCCGAATTGGCTTACCGCGAGCCGAATGTTGAAGTTCGCAGCCAGCTCGCCTGTTCCGCAAGGCGACTTCCTCCCTCGCAAGGCTTGCCGATCGTGACGAGTTTGCTTCAGCGATCCGAGGACGTCGGCGACATCCACATACCGCTACTGCTTTGGTGGGCCATCGAATCGAACGTCGATCTAGACGGTAAAGCGGTGCTCTCACTGCTAGGCAAGCAAGAGAGTTGGAATCTACCGATGGTCCGCGAGCATATCCTCGAGCGTCTGATGCGACGACTCAGCTCGAGCGGTTCGCGACGCGACTTCCTATTGGCGGCCAAGCTGTTGGAATCAGCCCCCTCATCGGATCAGGCTAAGCGAGCCGTGTCAGGATTCGAGAAAGCGTTCGAGGGCCGAGCCGTTGTCGGCTTGCCCAGCGAGTTGACGTCCGCCTTGGCCAAAGCCGGAGGCGGCTCACTGGCCCTGCAGCTTCGTCAAGGCGATGCGGCCGCTTGGAAGAAAGCGTCAGCCATTATTGGCGATGAAAAACAAAAAACGGGGCGGCGAGTCGAACTGATTGAAGTTGTCGGGCAAACCAAAATTCAAGGCGGACGCGACACGCTCTTGGAATTACTGAAGAGTCGAAATGACTCGGTGCGCCAAGCAGCGCTATACGCGTTGCAAAACTACAACGATCAATCGATCGGCGCCCAAGTGACCGAGTTGCTACCGATGTTTTCAAAAGACTCCTTCGAAGCCGGACTCGCCCTGCTCTCGAGCCGACCGAGTTGGTCGCTCGACTTGCTGCAACAAATCGACTCGGGCAAATTGGCGAAGGAAAAAGTGCCGATGCATTTTGTCCGCCGCGCGCAATTGCATTCAGACGAGGTCATCGATCAATTGGTCAAGAAGAATTGGGGGGACATTCAAGGCACCGCGACGGCCGAGATGAAAGAGTCGCTTCGGCACTACACGGAAGTAATCGGTGTCGGCTCGGGCAATCCATACAACGGAAAAAAACTGTTCAGCAATTCGTGCGGAAAATGCCATGTGCTGTTCACTCAGGGCGGTAAGATCGGCCCCGACCTGACCGCCTTCAAGCGTGACGATTTGCGACGCATGCTCGTCAACGTGCTCAACCCGAGCATCGAGATTCGCGAAGGCTACGAGAATCACGCGGTGCTGACCGCCGACGGCCGCGCACTCAATGGCTTTATCGAAGATCAAGACGCCCAGGTCGTGGTCCTCAAGGCGGCCGACGGACAACGCACAGTAATCAAACGCGATGACATTGACGAGACGCGCGTGCTGCCGACATCGGTCATGCCGGAAGGCCTGCTCAAAGAACTATCCAATCAACAGATTCGCGACCTCTTTGCCTACTTGCGTGCGACTCAGCCGCTGCCGTAGGAGAGAACAAGCTGCGATCAAAAACTCTCTTTGGAGCCGTGGGCGAAACTTGAATCTTCGAGTCGCCGGTTGACCCAGCGGACAACTCGCGCCGGCGTTGGAAGCAGCGTCAGAAGCGAAAGCGCCATTAATACCGCAACGCAGAAGCCAACCGTGCTTCCGTCGATGTGAAACGCCACGGCTCCCATGAAACCGGGGCCCTCAAGCAACGCGCAAGCGATAATCGTGTTGAGCTGGTAGATCTGGCCGTACTTCGGCGCCGCATCATCGAGTTTCAAATCAGAACTGATCTGCTCAGCCGCTTTGGCTCCGATGATTTTGGGCAGGACATTCGCCATCACGATTCCGCTTAGGGCCAAGCCAATTGCGATCATTGGCAACGGGCCAAGCGGGGCGTTCGCCACGTTGACAAAATCGGGCGGCCCCTGTGTGAACACGATCACAACTAGATAGAGCGACACGCCGCTGATCATGCCGAACACGATTATGCCGAGGTTGATCACGGTGGGCACCAACAGCTGTCTCAGTCGCTCTTCTCGTTCCATCCGACCATCTCCTGCTTGTTTCTCCGTCTTGGCGGCGGTTGATCTGGTTCAGTATACTGGCGTCTCGACGTCATCGCTCAGGCCCAGCTCGATGACGACGACGCCGACCCAGTGGAATCGACCCGCGACATTGACCACGCAGCATCGACCCTGGCAAGTCTACGTTATTTCACTTGGGAAGCATTCACGTCATGAAACGCCCGCAAATCCTCGCCTTGGTTTGGGCCATGGCACTGTTTGGTCCGTTAATGAACTTGATCGGCGTTTTTGCCTTCGAGGTCAATGACAACTACTGGCTCATCGCTCTCTCGAGCCCGCGCGATATTTTCGAAGTCGTCGCAGGTATTTTCGCCGCCTTTGTCATGCCAGCTTCGCCGTTCATTATTCTCGGCGCCCTGGGCATGCAAACTCAACTCGACGAAACCCCATCGTTTGGCACCGGAGCGATCGCGGGAAGCATGGTCGGTTCGGTCATTTCAGTTCACGGCGGATGGCTCTTGCTGTGGGTGGCTATCATGTTAGTTGGCGACAATGGTGCGTCGCTCGGTTACTGGGGGTTTCTTTGCACCTTCCCAATCTTTGTGCCGCTGTTCATGCTCACCGGCTGGAGTTTCGGAGCGAGGTGGGACAACTGACGGGCGATTCTGACTGAGTCGGCCACGCGCAATCTCGAGGTACTTCCATGATCAATCTGCTACGCCCGTGGTTCATTGCAATCCTGTATTGCGCAGGCCTCTGTTTTACGGCCCCCTGTTCTGCCGCCCATTTGGCGATGGGATTTCGAGTTGGCGAAGTAAAGCAAACGTCAGTACTGATCTGGTCGCGAGTCACGGCGACGCCGGAGCGGAATTGGAAGGGGTATCGCGATCCGAAGAAGCGCGAACCGCGAGTCGCCGAATACACGCCGTCTCCGATCGCCGTCTCCGATCGTCAAGGCAATGTCGAGGGCGCGGCAGGTGAAATCCGAGTCACCTTTGGAACAAAAGAGAACCTGTCGGGGGCTCGTTCGACCGACTGGACCGCCGTTGGGCCACAACGCGATTTCGTATTCAAACAAAAGATCGACGGCCTTCAGCCAGGCACGCGGTATTTCGTTCGAGTCGACGCCCGAGACGATAAGGACTCGCCGATCTCAGCGTCGACGACGGGGCAGTTTATGACGGCCCAACAGCCGGACAAGTGGCAACACGTCAAGTTTTCCGTCGTCACCGGCCAATCGTACTGGGATCTCGATCACGAGCGCGGCTACCACATGTATCCGGCCATGGGAAAACAAGAATTGAACTTCATGGTTGCCACTGGCGATACCGTCTACTTGGATAGCGAATCCCCGCGAGCTCGCACGGTCGAACTGGCTCGCTACCATTGGCGCCGAATGTATTCACTGCCGAGGCTGGTCGAGTTTCACCGCAATACGCCTGGCTATTGGGAAGTCGACGACCACGATTCTTTTTGTAACGACGACTGGCCTACGATGAAAGCGAAGTGGATGGCGCCGTTGACCTACCCTCAGGGTGGACGCGTGTTTCGCGAGCAGAATCCGGTTCCCGAGAAAACGTATCGCACGATTCGTTGGGGCAAAGGGCTGCAGATCTGGTTAGTCGAAGGCCGCGATTACCGTACGCCCAACAACGTACCTGACGGTCCCGAGAAAACCATTTGGGGCAAAGAGCAACTTGCCTGGATCAAGTCGACGATCCTGGCGAGCGACGCCGAGTTTAAGGTCTTGATCAGCCCCACTCCGATCGTCGGCCCAGACCGAAGCGGGAAGGCGGACAACCACGCCAACCAAGCGTTTGCGCATGCCGGCAATGCGTTTCGCAAATGGACCAAGGACAACAAGCTGTCGAACTTCTTTGTCTGCTGCGGCGACCGCCACTGGCAGTACTATTCGATCGATCCGAAATCGGGTTTGCGTGAATTTTCGTGCGGACCGGCGAGCAATAAGCACGCGGGCGGATCGCCGAAACACGACCCCAAGCTACAGCCTTTCCATCGAGTCAAAGGCGGTTACCTCAGCGTCGAAGTCCATCGCCCCGAGCAGAAACCGACGATCACGTTTCGCCATCACGATGTCCACGGTGGCGTCGTCAATACACTCGATTTCACGCGGTAAGAAAACGAGACACGACAGATACGAGATAGCCTAGATAGGAGAGTTCTTAATTATGGCGCAAGGAACATCGGCTTGGGCCGAGCCGCCGAAGTTTGCCCCGTCGGCCGGCACCGTGATTTGCGAGCCGGCGGGAAGCGGCGAAGGGTACTGGGTCGGCGCGCCGGGCGTGTTTTATGACGCCGAAACCCACGAGACCTATCTCTCCTATCGCATTCGTCGGCCGCGCGGCGTCGAGCCTGACCGCGGTGCAGAAACGGTGCTCACGGTCAGCCGTGACGGATTCGACTTCAAGACGATCTGGCAAGGCCATAAAGACCAACTCAACTCGGCCAGCATTGAACGCTGCGCCATCGGCCGACTGGACGACGGCGGGTGGGTGCTGACGATCAGCTACGTCGATCCAGCCGATGGGCGATGGCGAATCGACACGGTTTCAGCCGATCGTCCCGACAACTTTGATCTGGCCAAGCGTCAAACCGCGTTGACGGCTGCGGCCCTGGGCGTCGAAGGCGTCAAAGACCCATACATTTTTCGCGTGGGCGGAATGAGGCACATGCTCGCGAGCTTCGCGTTTACCGCCGCCGAATCGAGTCATGAACAGCTTCACGGCACGCTCGACGCATTCAACACGGGACGCATCGTCTCGGCGACCGGGCTTGCCGTAAGTCCGGATGGATTGAATTGGGATTGGCAAGGAGCGGTGTTCGCACCCAATTCGGAAAACCAAGGCAAGTGGGATGGTTATTGCCGACGCATCGGTTGCCTACTCCGTCGCGACGGACTCTGGCTAGGCCTTTACGACGGTTCCGCCGATGTCTCGGAGAACTATGAAGAGCGGCTCGGCATCGCGTACAGCGCCGACTTGCGATCGTTCTACAACACGACGCCCGACCGCCCATGGCTGACCACGCCGCAGGGACACGGCGCTTTGCGATACTTTGACGCCATCCCGCTCCGCGACAAAACGCGTCTCTATTACGAGATGGCGACGCCCGAGGGCCATCACGACTTGCGGATGATCGAGGTTTAGGCGAGCCGACACGCACGGAAAGAAATGAAACGAGTGAAGAATCGCCGTCACTCTAACGGTCCATGCGAATGAGCGCCCCGGCGACGACGACGGGAGCAACCTTCAGCTTGAGCGGGTTGTCGCCATACCTCACAACTCGTCCGTTGTAGTTTACGCCGAGCACGAGCAGCGACGTTCCCTCCGGCGCCGTGAACAGCTCGCCCGCCAGCGGCACGAATAGCGACTTGTCGAGTCCCGAGACTTGAATTAGGGCACCGGTTGAGCCGTCCCCGCCTTCGACGATCCGCAACAGAGTTCCGATCAAGAAGACACCCGATAGCGGCTGATCGATCTGTTCAACAGCGAACTCGTTAATGAGTAGGATTTGAGCCGGCGCATTCCATTCTCGTTTGCGCAACTTGGCCAAGACCCGATCGGTTTCGCCTTCGAGTTTGTCGAACTGCTTTTCGAGTTTGACATCCAGCGTGAGCGATGAAGGTGAGTTGGCGACGGTGACCGCCCAGGCCAGCTTCTGCAACTGGCGATAGTCGCTTGCCGATTCGGGGAGAAACCGGAACCCAGCGACAAGATCGAACTGTTGCCGCACTCGCTCCGCCGTGAGCTCGTTCAACCACCTGCTGACCCACGCGTCTCGCGGCGTCGCCGAGCCGAGTGGTTGTGTTTCGGCGCTAGCTCGTTCACGCAAATCATGCAAATGCTTTACATGCAGCGCGTAACTGAACTCGGACTGCCGATCGACCCAAGTGTTGATCCCAATCACTCGCCCTTGTTGATCGAGCAGCGGTCCGCCGCTGTTCCCATCGGAAAGCTTGGCCGTGTGTTGAATCCAAGTCGCGTCGCGTCGACCGCTGAGAATACGCTGGAGAAAACGCTGGCTGTGTAGAGGCAATTGCGACGTCTTAACGATGCGACTCACCTTGCCGTCATATGGCGAATAGACAACGCCATTGGGATGGCCTAATGCAACGACTGGCGCCAACTGTTGTGGGTCTTCCATGCCCGCCATTGGCGCCGGAACAAGACGCAGCGGAGTTGACTCGAGCCGCACTATCGCCAAATCTCGCTCCGGCTCAACCGCAGCCAAGCCCAACACCCGACACCGCTCGCCATTGCGAAATCGAACGAACGCCTGAGTTGCGTGAGCGACGACATGGTAATTCGTGGCGATCAGGCCAGTGTCATCGATGACGAAGCCCGATCCCAAACTGCTATCGCCTGCAGCCCCAATCGACTCGAGCAATACAACGGACCGTTCGAGCTGATCAAGCGTGTTTGGCGAGGATGCTCGGTCAGCAACTTGCGGAGTGTTCGCCGACTTTGCCTGGCGATTTGTTGTAGTCGACTCACCCTGACGACGCGGCGACTCGGTCGTCGCAACCGGCGTGACTGCGTAGAGGACGCAATAGCGAATGCCCACCGCACAAGCAGCAAGCAACATGATGAGGGCGAGACGAAGTAGAATCCCACGCCCCGTGTAACGTCGTTCGCGACCAATGCCGGTTCGCGGCGGTTTCGATGGAGGTTCGGACACTGCGACACTGGGCAGCGCCGAGCCGTCGTCAGCACGCTCGCTAGGCGCCTCAAACTCGTGCTGACATTTCGGGCATTCGACGTGTTTGTCCATAGCCCTCATCATACGTTAGCGTCGGCTCCGATGACCAGTGTGAATCGCTGACACGAGGCGAACGGGTCGTAATGGTCCTCATGCTCTCCCGCTATGAAAACGGTTCGTCCATCTGGTAACACAACCTGAGCCTGCCCCATACGGTCGAAGCACCAGCAAGGACCTAGTCAGCGCACTCGACGGGAGACAAGAAACTCGAAATCGTAAGGATTTCATTCGTAATGAAGTTGTATTCAGTCATCGCATTCACCAAGTGACTGTGTCGCTGAGATGACGACACGACTGAGCCATGGCAGGTTCACGGAACGAAGCGTGCTCGTTGGGGTCTGCGAATGGCGGATGGTGTCTCGTAGCGTTGAATCTTATTCACCGAACGAGCAAGCTCGTTGGGGCCTGTGGATTGCGGATGGTGTCTCTTAGCGTTGAATCTTGTTCACCGAACGAGCAAGCTCGTTGGGGCCTGCCACTCTAGTTTTGGGCACCACTGGCTTGCCAGTGCTTTCGAACAGCCAGGTGACTTCGTTTTCCGTTTCTCGTCGAAGTGAAGTCGAAATTTTCGCGCCTTAGCGTGCGATTACTTCTCGGATCGACTGTTCGATTGCATTGGTGTTAAATTCCGCGGCGTGCGTGTATCCCATCCAGATTTCGAGCCAACCTGCGGTGCTCTCGGGATCCCATGGTTCACGTCCAATGCGAAGATCGCGGGTGAGTTGCACGACGTTGTGGGTGGCTTCGTTTACCCAGTACATCGCCTGGCGAGCTTCCTTCTCGGTGAGTTGCCCGTAGGGTTGGCAGTTACTTGCGGCGACGCGAACTGCAATCGTGAGGTTGTGGGCGAGATCCTCGAGAAACGTAAGCCCTTGCTCCGCGGTAAAATCATAGATCTCGCGTGGAACCGTCAAAGCACGTTCTCCTTCAACAGACGGGAAGAGTCACACGCCTAAATCATCGACGAAACTTTACTCGGGATAGACGCGGTTGTAGTCGATGCCAAGCTGCTCTGAGACGATTCGCCGAACGCCAAGAGCTGTTTTGCGGCGAGTACCGGGCGGGCATCGACGGACGAATTCATCGTCGTCAATCGGCGGCCATTTATCGTGAAACCGATTGGCGGCCAGACTGTCGCAAAGCCTTCCGATAACAATACAGATGACGAATGACGCGGGGATGACCGTTAGAACCATTGCGATTTGCAGTCAAGTTGCTATTTCGTCCTCCAGAGGCGGACACCTCGTGAGTTATGTCGGCAATCGGGACGAGCCCATAAGGTAACGGTCGACGGCTTGCGCGGCGCCGCGGCCTTCGTTGATGGCCCAGACGACTAGAGATTGCCCGCGACGACAATCGCCAGCCGCGAAGACGCCATCCACACTCGTATCGTATTGGCCATGCGCCGCCCGATAATTCGAGCGTTCATCGTACTCGATGTTCAAGGTATCGGAGACATTGTGTTCCGGGCCGAGGAAACCCATTGCGAGCAGGACGAGTTGAGCTTTCCATTCTCGCTCGGAGCCCTCGACTTCGTTCATCGCCCAGCGGCCATTCTCGTCTTTGGTCCATTCGACTTCGACTGTCTTGATCCCTGCCAGACCTCCGTTGCCGTCGTCGAGGAATTCTTTCGAGAGGATACAGTACTCGCGAGGATCTTCGCCAAACTTCTTGTCGACCTCGGCGTGCCCGTAATCGACTCGGTAGATCTTCGGCCAGTGAGGCCATGGATTGTCAGGAGATCGCTCGGCGGGCGGTTTGGGAAGCAGCTCGAAATTGACGAGACTCGAGCAACCGTGACGCAGCGAAGTCCCGATGCAATCCGTTCCCGTGTCGCCGCCGCCAATCACGATAACATCCTTGCCCTCCGCCGAGATGAACTCGCCGTCCTCAAGGTTGCTATCGAGCAGGCTCTTCGTGTTGGCTTTCAGGAAGTCCATCGCAAAATGAATGCCGTCCAGCTCGCGACCGGAAATTGGCAAGTCGCGTGGCTTTGTCGCGCCTGTCGCCAATAGTATCGCATCGTTGTCGCGCAGCAATTCCTGAGGATCGACATTCCCGCCGACGTCGGCGTTCGTGACAAAACGAACTCCCTCGTCGGCCAGCAAGTCGATGCGGCGCTGAACAATTCCCTTGTCCAACTTCATGTTGGGGATGCCGTAAACCAGCAAACCGCCAATGCGGTCAGCTCGCTCGTAGACCGTAACGTTGTGTCCGGCCGAATTCAGCTGAGCGGCTGCGGCAAGTCCGGCTGGTCCCGATCCGATGATGGCGACGCTTTTTCCGGTGCGAGTTTGAGGCGGCGCGGCGGTCACCCAACCCTCTTCAAAGCCTTGATCTGCGATCGATTTTTCAATGTTCTTGATGGTGACCGGAGGCGCGGTCACGCCGAGAACACAGGCACCTTCACAGGGCGCCGGACAGACTCGCCCAGTGAACTCGGGAAAGTTATTCGTCCGATGCAGTCGATCCAACGCTTCGCGCCAACGACCGTGATAGACCAAGTCGTTCCATTCGGGAATCAAGTTGTCGACCGGGCACCCGCTACTCGATTGGCAAAACGGCACGCCGCAATCCATGCACCGCGCGCCTTGAGTCGCGAGCAAGCCGTCTTCCGGCTCCGTGTAGATTTCGTCGTAATCTTGCAGCCTCTCAAGCTCGGGCCGATACGGCGCCGTCACCCGCGCGAACTCGATAAACCCAGTTGGCTTACCCATTGATATTCCTTTTCTGTTGTTTCATACAGGACCCAATCGTCATCCGTCGATTGATTCGACTCCGGGACAACGCGACTTGGATCTGACGTGGCGAAGATCTTCGCCGACGTCACTCTTGATGACTCTATTCCGATTTGTCGCCCACCAATTCCGGATTGTCTTCGGCGGCGAGTTTTCGTTGTTCTAGTACGCGTTTGTAGTCGGTCGGCATGACCTTGATGATCTGGCTTACCGCTGTAGGCCAATCGTTGAGCAGTTTTCCGGCGACCGTTGAGCCGGTGGCTCGCTGATGCTGGCCAATTAGGTCTTGCAGGTAGACGCTGTCTTCGTCCGTAACCGATTCAAGTTCGACCATCGCCAAATTGCATTTCAAGTTGAAGTCGCCATCGCGATCCCAAACATACGCGACGCCTCCCGACATGCCCGCGGCAAAGTTTCGCCCCGTCCGCCCAAGCACGACGACGACACCGCCTGTCATGTACTCGCAACCGTGATCTCCAACTCCTTCAATCACCGTCTCCGCACCGCTGTTACGAACACAGAATCGCTCCGCCGCGCGACCTCGGAAGAATGCCTTCCCGCTTGTCGCACCATAGAGACATACGTTGCCGGCCAGGATATTGGTCTCGGCCGCGAACGTGCTCTCCTTCGGCGGGTAGAGAATCAACTCGGCGCCGGACAATCCTTTGCCGACATAATCATTGGCGTCGCCCTCGAGCTCCAACTTGAGCCCTCGAGCCGCAAAGGCGCCGAAGCTCTGGCCGGCGGAACCGATAAACTTGAAGTGTATTGTGCCGGGCGCCAGTCCCTCGGGGCCGTACTTCTTCACAAGCTCGTGGCTGAGAATCGTGCCGACCGTTCGGTTAGTGTTGATGATCGGCACGTCTTTGCGAACGGAATCGGCATGCTCGAAAGCCGGCTGAGCCAGTTCTAGCAATTGCTGGTCGAGCGCCAACTCAAGACCGTGATCTTGCGACCTCGTGCAACGCACATCAACGTCGTCACGCGGCAGCTTGGCCGGAGTGAGAATCGGCGTCAGGTCGAGCCCGTCCGCCTTCCAATGCTCAATCGCATCGTCGCTGTCAAGCACGTCGACGCGGCCGACCATCTCGTCCATCGTGCGAAAACCGAGTTGCGACATGAGTCGCCGAGCTTCTTCGGCGACCATGAACAGATAATTCGTGACATGCTCCGGCTTGCCCGCGAATCGTTTTCGCAATTCGGGGTCCTGAGTGGCGATGCCGACGGGGCACGTATTGAGATGGCACTTTCGCATCATGATGCAGCCGAGCGTGATCAGCGGCGCCGTTGCAAAACCCATTTCTTCGGCACCGAGCAGAGCCGCGATAACCACGTCGCGGCCCGTCTTCAAACCACCATCGGTCTGCAACACAACTCGGCTTCGCAGATCGTTCAAGACAAGCGTCTGATGCGTCTCGGCGATCCCCAGCTCCCAGGGCAGACCAGCATGCTTGATGCTGGTTAGAGGCGAGGCACCGGTGCCGCCGGTGTCGCCTGCGATCAAGATGTGATCGGCATGCGCCTTGGCGACTCCGGCCGAAACCGTTCCGACTCCGACTTCCGAAACCAACTTTACGCTCACGCGAGCCGACGGGTTGGCGTTCTTCAAGTCGTGGATCAGTTGAGCCAGATCTTCGATGGAGTAAATGTCATGGTGCGGCGGCGGGCTGATGAGTCCCACGCCCGGTGTGGAGCAGCGGATGCGGGCGATGTTTTCGTCGACTTTCGAGCCCGGTAATTCGCCGCCCTCGCCCGGCTTGGCACCTTGCGAGATCTTGATTTGCAATTCGTCCGCGTTGGTCAAGTACCAAGCGGTTACGCCGAACCGGCCGGAAGCAACTTGCTTGATCGCCGAACGCTTCGAATCGCCGTTGGGCAGTGGTTCAAATCGCGAAGGGTCTTCTCCTCCCTCGCCGGTGTTGCTTTTTCCGCCCAAGCGGTTCATGGCAATCGCCAACGACTCATGCGACTCAGCCGATATCGATCCGAAACTCATGGCGCCGGTGCAGAATCGCTTTACAATTTCAGAAGCCGGTTCGACTTCTTCAATCGGAACGGCGGTGTCGGACTCTTTGAATTTCAACAAACCGCGCAGAGAACATCGAGTCTGCTCGTCGTGATTCGCGTGTTTCGCAAATCGCCAATAGGCCGACTCGTCATTCAACTTGGCGGCGGCCTGAATGTCGGCGATCGCCATCGGGTCCCACGTATGCCGCTCGCCGTTGGCGCGCCAGTGGAACTGGCCGGGATTTGGCAGCCGTTCGGATTGGTTGATCATCTGAGGTCGATAGCCCAAATCATGCCGCCTCAGCGACTCCTTCGCCAAGATCGAGAAGTCGACGCCCTGCACTCGGCTCGCCGTCCCGGTAAAGCATCGGTCAATGATATCGTCGCCCAATCCGAGAGCCTCGAAGATCTGAGCGCCCTTGTACGACTGCAACGTCGAGATGCCCATTTTGGCCATGACTTTCAACATGCCTTTGGCAACGCCCTTGCGGTAACCAGCGACAATCACGTCATCGTCGACAAACTCCTCGGAATCGAGCAGCCCGTCACGGCGAGCTTGCCAGAGCGCCTCGAAGCCCATGTAGGGGTTGATGGCGTCGGCGCCGAATCCGATCAACAGACAATGATGATGAACCTCTCTCGCTTCGCCCGTCTCGACAACGATTCCGATCTGCGTCCGCTTGTGAACACCAACGAGATGTTGATGGACCGCGCCGGTCGCAAGTAGCGTGCTGACAGGAACTCGCTCGGCTGAAATGCCGCGGTCGCTGAGCACAGCAAGACTAAAGCCGTCATCGATCGCCGTCTCGACCTGCCTGCAAATACGCTCAAGCGCCGAGACAAGGCCCGACTCGCCATCGCTTCGCGGGAAAGTGATATCGATCGTTTGCGATCGCCAACCGCGAGTCGAAATGTGTTTGATCGCCGCCAATTCTTCGTTGGTCAAAATCGGATGCGGAATTCGCAATCGTTCACAATGCTTGTCGGTCGTCTCCAACAGGTTCTGTTCCGGACCTATGTAGCATTCAAGCGACATGATGATCTCTTCTCGAATCGAATCGATCGCGGGATTCGTCACTTGCGCGAACAGCTGCTTGAAGTAGTCGTAGGTCAATCGAGGTTGATCGCTGAGGCACGCCAAGGAAGCGTCGTTCCCCATCGAGCCAACCGGATCGCGCTTTTCATGGATCATCGGGATCAACATGAAGTGCATCGTCTCGATCGAATATCCGAAGGCCCGCATGCGGGGGAACAGCGTGTCGGGATCAAACCCATGAGGCTCATCGCCCGGCTTGAGCTCAGCCAGCTCAATTCGCCCTTTTCTGACCCAGTCGGCGTAGGGGCGACGGCCGGAAAACTCCGACTTCAACTCGGCGTCGGAAATCAGACTGCCCTTTTCGAAATCGATGAGGAACATCTTGCCAGGCTGCAAGCGGCCCTTTTCTTTGACCAGCTTCGGCTCAACAGGAAGCACGCCTACTTCGCTGGCCATGATTACGCGATCGTCGTGAGTCAAATAGTAACGGCTCGGCCGAAGCCCATTGCGATCGAGCACGGCGCCAATGTAATGGCCGTCGGTAAACGCGATCGACGCCGGCCCGTCCCACGGCTCCATCAGGCTGCTGTTGTACTCGTAGAAGGCCCGCTTCTCTTCGGACATCGAGTCGTGGTTTTGCCACGCCTCGGGGACCATCATCATGACCGATTCCTGCAACGTGCGGCCGGTCATCAAGAGAAACTCAAGGACGTTGTCGAACGTGCCGGAATCGGAACACTCCGGTTCGACCACGGGGAACAACTTGTTGACTTCATCCCCAAACAGCTCGCTCTCCACCTTGCCTTCGCGAGCACACATCCAGTTGATGTTGCCCTTAACCGTGTTGATCTCGCCGTTGTGCGACATGAATCGAAACGGCTGGGCTCGGTCCCAACTGGGGAACGTGTTGGTGGAGAAACGCGAATGCACCATCGCCAAGTGGGTTGTGTAATCGGGATCCGTCAGGTCCGGGAAGTAAGGCAGCAACTGGTCGGGCGTCAGCATGCCCTTATAGATCATCACCTTCGTCGAGAGACTGCAGATGTAGAACAACAGTGCTTGCGAAAGTGATTCGTCGGTGCGCAGTCGTCGGCTGGCTCGCTTGCGAATAATGTACAACTGACGCTCAAACGCATCGCCCTCCAAACCATCCGCCGCGGCAATAATCAAATGCTCAATCACCGGCGCGGCAACTCTTGCCCCCGGGCCAATGTCCGCTCGATCCGGTTCGGTTGGAGTCGTTCGCCAGCCGACAAGTTTTTGACCTTGCTCCTCGACGATTCGTTCGACTTCGCGTTTGCAGACCTCGCGCTCCGCTTCGAGCTGAGGCAAGAAGACGAGCCCCGATCCGAATCGGCCCGCTTCCGGCAGCTCGACGCCCAATTCCTGCTGAGCCACTTTGGCCAAGAACTGTAGAGGCAACGCGGTTTGAATCCCGGCACCGTCACCCGTGTTCGGCTCGCATCCACACGCGCCTCGGTGATCCATGTTGCGTAGAATTTCGTCCGCATCCAACACCAGTTGGTGCGATCGCTGGCCCTTGATGTGAGCCACGAAGCCAACGCCGCAACTGTCTTTTTCGTTCGCCGGATCGTACAGACCCTGCTTCTTTGGAAATCCAATTTTTCCTGCCATCGTACTTTGCTTTCCCGTCTCGAAACTTCGCGGTGCGCTATGCAGATTGCGGCGGCGGTTGATGATATGCGTCCGGACTCGTATTCGACGACGTCGAGCCTGCGTCCGGGTCGGTATTCTGTTCGGCCTCCGGCTTCACGTTCGGCGATTTGCTGGACGCCGAGTCGTTGTTCCCGGATTCGGATGTTTCCATCAGAAGGTCGATAAAGTGTTGAGCTGTCGCGCCGAGCGAGCGGCCTTTTCGGAAAATCACGCCAACCGGACGAACCAAGTCAATGTCGCTCAGCTTGACCATCGCCAACGATCCCGCATCCAACTCGCTGCGAATCGTCGGAATCGGAAGGATGCTCACGCCCGAGTTGATTTCAATCGCCCGCTTCAGCGTTTCAATGTTGTCAAATTCCATCGCGACGTTGAGCGACACGCCATGCGAATGCAACGACTTGTCGAGCTCGCGTCGTATCCGAAGGTTGTCCGAAAACCCAACGGCCTCCAAACCATTCAGCTCCGATAGCATCGCCGATTCGCGTCCCGCCAGCGGGTGATTCGGCGGGAGCGCCAACACCATGGGCTCGGTGCGCCAAACCTTGGCCGCAATCGAACGCGACGCCTTCGGATAACTCACAAGCCCCAAGTCGGCCGAGTCGCGGCTGACCATCTCGTAGATCTTGTCGGGATGGGCGTAATCCAGTTTCACTCGGGCTCGCGAAAATCTATCAGAGAACTCGTGGACGAATTGCTGCATGAAGCTCAATCCGACCGAATAAATCGAAGCGATGTGGACGCGGCCGGACAACTCGGTATGCAGCGAACGGACTCGTTCCTCCAAGTCGTTCAGCCGTTTGACGACATCACGGCAACCGTCGTAATAAATCTTGCCCGCGTCTGTGAGCACGAACGGGCGCTTGGAGCGGTCGAGCAAGGTGACGCCTAGCCGCCGCTCGAGATGGTGAACGATCTGACTGGCCCCCGACTGGGTGATCCCATTCTCGCCGGCGCCGCGAGAGAAACTACGTTCACTGACGACGTCGCAAAAGACCTTGAGTGATTTGAAATGCATCGCCTCACCCGCCAATTCGCACTATTAGATTTTCGAATACAAAGATTTTCTAGAATGATTTTCGAGAATATAGGCTAATAGTTCGAGCGCGCGACGTCAAGGAGTGAGACAGAATCGCGCAGTGCTGTAGGCCAGAAGCTCAACCACCACAGCAAGTTAAGAGCGGCAACGAGATTGACGCAAACAGGTCGGCTCAGTCGTCTTCATTCATAAGAGAGCGAACCCAGTTGGCCACTTTGTGGACGACTTTCTGGCCCTTCTTGGCTTCAGCCGCTTCGGCCTCTTCGACCGGATCGCGATAGTTGTCGCTAAATTCGACCCACCGAGTGCAGCCACGGCAAGTCGTCGGCGGCCTCATGACGACCGCATCGCAGAAGGGGCAGCTGTAGATACGGTCTTTTGTCGCGGCCGCGGTGAGGCCTCCGACTTCGGCCGCCTCGACCCATTGAGAATCGTCCTTCTTCACCAAGGTTTGAGGCGTGACTTCGCCCACTTTGACCTTCTCAAGCAACTCCTTGGGGGTCAGCGGGCCCTGCGTTTTGCCACGTTCTTGATAAAACCACTCGGTTGGCATTGTGACTACGAATCCAAGCAATTCAGGCTGGGAATGGACATAGAGCAGACGGGCAGGATCGTCGCTGGACGAGCATCTAGGAAACGGTTCGAGCCTAATCGTTGATGGCCGCTGACGCAACAAGAATACGTTGGCTTGAGTTTCAAACCGCCAATCAACTCGTAGGGAAGGAAACAGGCCGAGGCTCAATTGACCTCGGCCTGTTTTTTTGGCCGATCCGCTGAGCAGTCCTCAACTTAACTCGTCGCCTTACTCCACTTTCGTCGGCGTGTAATCCGTTCCTGGCCGTTTGCGGACAACCACGGCTTTGACAATCGTGTCCGGTGCTGGCTGGCCGCGTCGTTGCGGATCACGCCGCTGCAGTTTGGCCAAAACATCCATTCCGTCGATGACGCGACCGAATACGGTGTGGCGTCCGTCGAGGTGGGTTGTCGGACGGAAAGTCAAGAAGAACTGCGACCCGCCGGTGTCTTTGCCGGCGTGGGCCATACTGAGCGTCCCTCGGTAGTGTTTGCGAAAGCCTTCTTTTTCGCATTCGCAATAGATGTTGTAGCCAGGTCCGCCGCTTCCGGTGCCATCGGGGCAGCCGCCCTGGGCCATGAAGCCGGGCAGCACTCGGTGAAACGTCAACCCATCGTAGTATTCCTTCTCGACGAGGCTGACGAAGTTGGCGACTGCTTGCGGGGCTTCATTTTCCAACAGCTCGACCATGACGTCGCCTTTGGAGGTCGAGAGTTTGACGCGAGGCAGATCGTCGGCCTTTGCTTCTTTGGCGCGGATCGCCGATTCGGTTTTCCAGTCGGCGATGATCTTGTCGATGGAGGCTAGGATTTGACTGCCATTTCGATCGATTGCCTTGGCTTCCTGCGCCGCGGCAAGATGAGTCTTGGCTTTTTCAAATTGCTCGGTCGAGTAGAAGGCGATGCCGGCAAAGTTGTGCACGTCTTTGACTTCACACTTGTTCTTGATCAGCATTTCCGCGATCTCGAGACCCTGTTTATACTCGTCGTTTCGCACATGATTGGCGAGCAGCCCGACGAGAGTTTGAGTCGCGTCCTTGTTTTCGTTTGGTTTCGCCTTGTAGTCGGCGATCGCAGCTTTACGCAGTTTCGGCAGCATGCCGCGAATTTCCACGACGTGCTCTTGATAATGTTTCATCTGCGCTTCACGCTCGTCCGCCGGCGCGTTGCTGTACTTCTTTGCGATGTCGTTGAGTTCGTCTTCTAGCTTGCGGAAGGCAGTGAACACGGAGGCGAAATCATCCGCTGCGGCTTCAGCTGCTGGTTTCTTTTCGGCAGCCGGTTTGTCGGCGGCCTTTTTTTCGTCCTGCGCGATGGCGAACGAAGGCACCACAATCAGGCTGAGGACGAAGGTCGTCAGAAGTCGTTGCATGGTTGTCTCCAGGGCGTTTTGCCCAGTGGGGTAGGGACTGGTTTGGACGGCAGGCGTCGAATGTTTTCTCGCCGGTCTGAAAAGACGTCGCCGAGCGATTCAATGGCCTTACGATTCGGCCAATGGCAATGGCACGGTGACCTTCTGCACAGAGGGCCTATTGCACTTTGTTCGGAGCGTAACCGTGATCGCGTTTGCGAACGACCACAGCCTTTGTGATGAAGTCGGCTTCCGCCTGATCGGGTTTTGCCGGATCACGTCGTTGGATTGCGCTCAACACGTCAAATCCCTCGATGACCCGTCCAAAGACCGTGTGCTGTTTGTTGAGGTGCGGCGTCGGACGAAACGTCGTGAAAAACTGTGAGCCGCCAGTGTCTTTGCCGGCATGCGCCATACTGAGCGAGCCGCGAAAGTGCATCCGAGCATTGTCTGCGTTGGTTTCACAATAAATCTTGTAACCTGGTCCCCCCTGTCCGTTGCCTTCGGGACATCCTCCCTGAGCCATAAAGCCGGGCAGAACTCGGTGAAACGTCAGACTGTCGTAGAATCCGTCTTCGACGAGCGCGATAAAGTTACCGACGGTTTCGGGCGTTTCGTTTTCGAACAACTCAAGCAGGATCTCGCCACGATTGGTCGTCAACTTAACTCGCGGCAAGTCGTCGGCTTCCGCCTCCTTGGCTCGAATGGCTTGCTCTGCTTTCCAAAGCTCCTGATACGATTCGATACTGTCGAGGGCTTTCTGTCCGTCGGCAGACAAGGCGTCCAATTCTTGGGCGTGCGACAACAACTTGGACGCGAATTCAAAGTCGTGCATTGAGTATGCGGCGAGCCCGGTTTGATCGTAGATTTCGCGGACCGTCGATTGGCCTTTGATCAGCGTTTCGCCGAGACTGCGAGCTCGCTCGTAGGCATCGTGCTGCATGTCATCGGCCAGCAGTTTGACGAGAAAGCGCGAGAGACGTCGATCAGCGTTCGGCGCCACGTCGTACGCCGCCACTCCGCTGGTTCGCATTTGCGGCAGCAGTTGCTCAGCTTCGCCGCTAAGCGATTCCCAACGCTTCCGCAACTCGGCCAAGGCGTCGCCTTCGGCTGTCGCCGCTTGCTTCTGCAAGTTGCGCATGTCGGTCAGAATCTGGCGCCATTTCAGCATGTCCAAAGCAAAGGCTTCGGTCGCGTCCGCCGAGCCGTTCTTGGCCGCCGGCGGAGTTTCAGCCGTCTTGTCAGGGGCTTTGTCGGCCGCCTTTTCCGCGGCCTTGTCTGCCGGCTTTTCCGTCTTGGCGGGAGCCGCCTTGTCAGCATCCTTTTTCGGCTCATCTTGCGCCGACACGGGCGAAACAAAGCAAACGGCCAGACATATCGACAAAGGGCATAAGATGGAGCGTAACATGGCCTTCCCAGTTGGGTTGAGCGGAGGGAGCAAAGCTAGCACGGATTGTACGTTTGTCGCTGGAAACGAGGCAAACGAATCGATGGAAAACCGACGCGCACGACGGAATCAAGCTGATACGAGTCGCCATTGAGTTTGGTTCAAATGACGACCGACAGGTGAGCGTCGATCAGGCGACCGGCTATTTGGGCCGCCAGAGTACCGCTAAGATACCAGATTCCGAACCAAAATTAAGCCGTTGCCGCCTCTCAGGGGCGCCAAATCCGCTCGCACGAGATCCTGGATGGCTCGCAACAAGTCGCCCAAACGCGCCCAGCCCGCCTCGCCCCAAGCGCGGTCCGCCACGCCGCCAACGCTGCGCATCATCGGCGGGAAGTTTCGCGGCAGCAAACTCGAGCATCACGGCGATATGGTCACTCGCCCCATGAAAGACCGGACTCGCGAGGCGGTCTTCAATCTACTCGGACCTAAGATCAAGGGGGCATTCGCTGTCGACCTGTTTGCGGGCACAGGCGCCTTGGCTTTGGAGGCAATCAGCCGTGGCGCCGAGGGGGCGGTCCTCTGCGAACGCCACTTTCCCACCGCTAAGATCATCGACCGCAATATCGCAGCGATTGGCGCTGAGGCGATTTGCGAAGTTGTTCGAGGCGATACCTTTCGTTTCAGCCGCCTCGCCGACATTGAAAATCCGGGACCCTGGGTCGTCTTTTGCTCGCCGCCCTACGACTTGTTTGTGGAGCAGCGCGACGGCATGATTCATCTCATCGATTCCTGGATCGAATTGTCTCCGCCGGGAAGCCTGATCGTTGTCGAGTCCGACAGCCGCTTCGATTGCGATCTTCTCCCTGACGCCGCCGCTTGGGACGTCCGCCGATACATGCCGGCCCAAATCGCCATCGTGGGAGTCGATGAGCTGAATGATCGAGTCGAGAGCTGAAGGAAACATGCCGGAAACTCGCCGGGCTTGTATGAAGACTTGAATGATGAGGTCTAAAGAATGGACATACAGAATATTGACGATGCGGTTGCATTCACCACGAAAGACGGATCGGAAATCCGCGAGTTGCTCGCCCATCGCAATTCATGCATTCAGCTACAAAGCTTGGCCGAGGCTCGTTTGCCGCCGGGTCTCTCAACAACGCCCCACTATCATCCTCGCACCGAAGAGATCTATTACATCCTCGAGGGCCGCGGGCTCATGCGAATTGGGGACGACGAGCGCGATGTAAGAGTCGGCGACGCGATTGCGATCCCGCCAGGCGCCCATCACACTATTACGAACTGCGGAGAGGAGACATTGAAGTTCCTCTGCTGCTGCGCACCGGGCTACGAAAACGACGATACGATCCTGTTGTCGTAACCTGCTCGACGTTCGCTTTCTGTCGCCACCGCAAATTTCGCCATATCAGCGAGTCTCTTCGAGAGTGCGGTCGGTGCTGTCCGGGTCGACTTGACGGCAGGATGCAGTCAGCCTTTCGGCGAGCCCGTTCATTTCGTTCGACCAATCATCCGGCTCCCAATTGGGCGGCGTCAAAGGAGCGAACTCGTAGGCCAGCAAGATCAATCGCATCAAATGCCGAAAGATCACTCCCTCTTGTTTTTGAAGCCGTTTGCTTTTGACGTAGTTGTCGAAATCTCCCCCGAACTCCAGCAGCTCGCCCGCGGCCCAAACAGGTCGAATGTAAACGCTAACTCCGGGGAAGTCGTACTGGAAGGCGAGCCGAAGTTTGTCAGCTAGAGTGAGCACGAACGTTCGCTCTTCATCGAACGCGCCCCGGCGTCGGTCATCCTGTTCGTCTTCATCGTCGTCGCCTGTCGCCGCGCCCAATTCTTCGGCCGTCGCCAGCCCGAGCTGTAGCAAGTGGGGGTCGATACGCGCGGTGGCCAAAGGACCAGGTGGCGATTCTTCATGCGACGGAACTCGCAAGTGGTAGGCCATCGACCCGGGGATCTCAAGAATACTTTCCATCGCTTGAATGCGTTCAACGGGGTCGGCGATGTCCAGATGCTTAACCAGGAACAAACCGTAAAGCGGATTGACCCCTCGCAACTTGAGCAGGTTATCCATCGCTTCCGTCGGCGTGGCGGTTTCAGCTCGGTATGGCTCGTCGAGCGGCGCGTCGCCAAGCACCTTCGGCGGCTCGGGATCGAGCGTCACATAACCGGCTCGCCACAACGTCATTAGCATCGAGTCGAGATCTTTTTGAGCCTGGTCGACTTGCTTTCCGTGCAGTAATCGTTTGCGAACGAGATTGCGGACCGTGTTCACATCGGTTGACGCGTCGAGCAGATAGGAGAGCATCCGCCAAGGCAGATCGCCGCGACTTGCGAGTTTCGCGGGCGGCGCTTCGCGCAGTTTGTTGAATTGGTTTTCGTCCCAATACTGCTCGGTGGAGCGTCGTTTGGGCATCTTCTTCTTGAGTTTCTTCTTGGCCTGCCGCAGTCCCGGATCTTTCGTGTCCTCTGGAATTTGATCGTATTTGACTCGCCACCGCGAAATCTTGACGTCGTCCTCGTGGGCCAGCACAAATACAAACCCCTGACTGTCAAATTGCGGCCGCCCCGCACGGCCAAACATTTGGTGAGCGGCACTCGGTTCGAGAATCTTTTTCTTGCCGGGCGGGCCCTTGAGAAGGTTCGGAATGACGACGCTGCGCGCCGGCAAGTTGATTCCAGCCGACAAGGTCTCAGTACAGACGGCAACAGACAATAACTTCTGCTGAAACAGCGACTCGACAATCCGTCGATAGCGAGGCATAACACCGGCGTGATGCACTCCGACTCCGCGCATCAAAACCTGTCTCAGTTTCGAGCCGGCGCCCGTCGACCAATCGTGCAAATCGAGCTGCTTGATCAAGGCGTCGCGCTTCTCGCTGCGCAGAACGTTCTTGCCTTTCAACTGCTCCGCGAGCGTCCAACACATTTCACGATTGAAACAGAACACGAGCGCAGGCGTAAATGCGGCCTCCACATCGCCCTGCGACATCGACTCAATCTGTTCGCCGAGCAGTTGGTCGTCGACCCACTGAAACGTCAACGGCACTTTTCGTTCATTCCCCTCCACCAGCTCCACCGGCCTATCGTGTTTCGTGGTGAGCCAGTGAACGAATTCTCGCGCATTGCCGACCGTCGCCGAGAGCAAAAGTAGCCTGACGTGAGGCGGCAACAGCCCCAGTGAAAACTCCCAGACGATCCCTCGCTCTGGATCGTTGAAACTGTGGAACTCGTCCATCACGACGGCCGACACGTTGTCGAATTCAGTCGACGCCGAGTGCAAAAGTCGATTGAGCAAGATCTCAGCGACGACGACTTGGACCGAAGCGTCCGGATTGACTCGGCGATTCCCAGTGGCCAAGCCGACTTGGTCGCGTGAAAATCCCCAGAGCTCCGCCTGCTCTTGTAGTTCGCGAAACTTCTGATCCGTCAAAGCGATCAGCGGCGTGGTGTAGTAGACTCGCTTGCCTAATTGCAACGCTTCGAAAATCGCAGCTTCGG
The DNA here is from genome assembly GCA_964567745.1 of uncultured Pirellulaceae bacterium. Classification (GTDB taxonomy): domain Bacteria; phylum Planctomycetota; class Planctomycetia; order Pirellulales; family Pirellulaceae; genus CAZMNY01. Next base: position 277,155 of record CAZMNY010000003.1, read on the forward strand.
CGATCAGCGTTTTCCCTGTTCCGGTCGGCGCGCATACCAACGCGCCGTGGTCGGACGTAAACCAAGCCAACAGCGCTTCCTCTTGAACCGGGTACGGCTCGTAAGGCAACTGTTCTAGATAGGCTTCGGCCAGGTCTTCGCGAGTCGCGTCGGATGACAAGTGATTCCTTTCGATATGAGGCGCAGGTCTTACGGCTACGCAAAGTTTGCCGTTGAGAGAATGACAGCAGCATCGGGGAAATTAGGCAAACGTCGTTCGCTCCTGAGCACAATGCATAACGCAATTCGCCGGCTAGTGCAGCGTCAACACTAAGAATTAGGATCCCAGTGTTTGTATCGTACGCCGCCAAGTCAAGTTACGCCGAAGCCAACCCCCCTTTTTAGAGTTGACGCGGCACTAGGGCGAGTGCCAAAGTGTCCGGCGCGATTCATGAATCGAAGAAGACAGCCCAGTAGGGCCTCGTCAGAGCGATGTCATTGAGCTGCGACCGAGGACCCTACTAAGCGAAGCCGACTCGCACCGATTCGCTGTTCGCTTTGATGGCCGAGTGCCGCTGGCTTCTCGATTTGCCCGGCGAGCACGACGAGGCGTACGATGAGACACAGGCCGGCCAAAGACATGGCCGTACTCCGCCTCAGTTTTCAATGGCGGCTAAAGAGCAGGAAGCTATCGCAGGCCCAACGGGCATCAACGAACCACTTCGCTTCTTCGCTCGGACGCTATTGGAGCTGCCATGAACGGACTCGCCCAACTCATTCGCGCGCTCGTAATGGAATCATTGGCCTTGGTGCTGTTGTTTTCGTTTGCCTTTGGCCGACTGCAGCAGCCCGAGGCTCCGGACAGCACCGCTGCCGAGTCAACCCAATCGGCTCGGCTCGCTCACGATTCACCGAGCTCTGCCCGATCGTCCAAGTTGCCGCGACTATCGATCGTGTCGGCTCCGCGCCGCGCCCGGCGGCTGACCACGCAGTCAGCGGCGTTGATCGGGCGCAAGTTCGGCGCGGCCGCGCGATCCGGTTACGAGACTGCCTTCCGAATTGAACGTCGCTCCAACACGTCTTCCGCGGCTCCTTGGACGCCACTACGTCCGCCGTCCAAGTCGATTGCCATCCGACGCTAACGACGCGTGATCGATTCTCCGCTCTACGGAAGTCGCTTCAGCTCGATGTCTTTAAAGTGAACGACGCTCTTGGGATCGTGAGCTTGAAAGGCGATCGTACCGCTTCCGAGTCGCCGCTCGAAATCTTTCGAGAACGCCTTTTGGTTTTTCGGTTCGGTGAAGTCGACTACGACCTTGTCGTTAATCTTCAATATCACTCGGCGGTCTTTCACGATGATGTGCTGCGTGTACCACCTGTTGTCCTTCGCCGGTGGATTGGCGACGTTGACCACGCCGTACAAGCTTCCCGATTTCTTGGGATCGCCGTGAGTGATGTTGACTTGGCACTCGTACCCGAATTTGGGCCAGCCTTGCTCTTGGTATCGAGTGTGAAAGTAGATGCCGGCATTCGCGCCAGGTTCGGTCTTCACCTTGCAGCGGAATTCAAAATTTCGAAGCGGCTTGTCGAGGTCCATGTAGAACAAGTGGCTGCGCGGGCCATGGCAAACAAACTCGCCGTCCTTGACCTTCCAACTCTCTTTGTTCTCGCTCGCCTTCCAGCCCGTCATCGACTTGCCGTCAAAAATCTTCTTCCATCCGTCTTCGGCAACGCTTAGCGAAGCGAAACAGAGCGTAAGCAAGACGGCGCATGAAAATCGTCGCATCGTAAAATCTCCGGTTTTGAGCTGTTTGTGTTTCTTGTCGGTCCAGTTTCGCTGGATTCACCGCACGGGGCAAGGAGACCGCAGAGCTTCTCCTCTAGCTCATGAACCTGATTCAACGCACGAGACAAGCTTTTGGGGTCTTGTCAGGTGCTGCAGGCGGCGCCCACATCGTGTCATACGCTACCGGGCGCTCGCAAAAATTCCCGGGCGCAGTAAAACAGAGCTGAGCGAAACTGGCGGGGAGGAAGCCGGCATCGGTTAACACGAAGGACTAAGGGAATGCTTCAGCTACTCGCGCGACGCTACGACGACCAACAACCTGTCGCGGTATGGATCGAGGGTCAAGAAATCGCCTCGATCGACGTCATAGACACAGGTCACGGGGACTTGGGCGAAAGGGCGGTCGATTCATTGCCGCTCATCGCACCGGCGTTCTTCGATCATCAAATCAACGGGTTCGGAGGCGTTTGGTTTAGTGACGAAGAGCTGAAAGTCGACGATGTCGTAAAGACGGCGGAATCGCATTTTCAATTTGGGATCACGCGAATGTTTCCCACTTTGATCACCAATTCCTATGAGGCACTCGAGCGAGGCTTCAACGCGTTGCGGGAGGCATGCGAGTCGTTCGCTTGGGTCGATCGCATGTTTCCGGGATTCCATTTGGAGGGGCCGTACCTTTCGGGAGAAGACGGACCTCGCGGTGCCCACCCGGCTGACCAGATTCGCCCGGCTGATTGGGATGAATTCCAGCGATGGCAGGAGGCGGCGGGCGGGCGGATACGGCTGTTGACGATTGCGCCGGAGACCGGCAATGCGATCGCGTTCATCAAGAAGGCCGTCGCGAGCGGGGTGACGATCTCGATTGGGCACACGGCTGCGGAGCCGAGCCAGGTTGAGGCGGCCGTCGATGCCGGGGCGCGGTTTAGCACTCACCTTGGCAACGGCGCGCACGGTCAGCTGCGACGCCACCCCAACTACATTTGGGAGCAACTGGGCGACTCGCGTTTGGCGGCTGGCGTCATATCGGACGGACATCATTTGCCGCCCAGTGTCCTACGCTCCATTCTTGGCGTGAAAGGCCCAGAGAAAACTCTCATCACTTGCGACGCGTCCGGGCTAGCCGGCTGCAAACCGGGTCGGTACCAGTTTGAGTCCGTTGATGTCGAAGTTTTGGCGGATGGCCCAATCCTGATCGCAGGCCAGAATCAACTACTCGCCGGATCTGGTCAGCAGACCGATATATGCGTCGGCCACATGTACGCCGTCACCGACGCTTCGCTCGCAGAGTGTATCGACATGGCCGGAAAGCACCCGGCCAACTGGTTTGGCATCCAGTCGATTTCGCTAGACGTTGGTTCTCGCGCCGACGTGATTCTCTTCGACGAACCGCAGAAGGGCGATCGTCTGCGAGTAGCGCAGACCATCGCCGCTGGCGAGTCGCGTTTCAACTTGCAGTCGGCGGACTGACTCCATGAAAATCACCAAAGTCGAATCAATTCAGCCCGACACTCCCGGCTCACCGCCCGATTGGCGCACCCAGCTCGGGCAAATCCTTGTGCGGATCGAAACGGATGAAGGGCTCGTGGGTATCGGCGTCGGCGGAGGCGGTCAGGCTGGCATCCATCTGATCGAAACCGTTTTGAGCGAAATGCTCGTCGGGCGCGATTCATCGGACGTCGAAACGCTACATCAAGAGATGTTCGATCGGACCTGTTTCTACGGCCGCAGCGGGCTGGTCATTATGGCGATCAGCGGCGTCGATTTGGCGCTATGGGATCTGCGGGGCAAGCGAGCAGGTCAGTACGTTGCCGACTTGTTGGGTGAATGGGATCGGCAACAGGCTCTTCCAACCTATTCCACCGTTTGGGGTGAGGACGCCGCCGCAGAGGCGATTCAAAATGGCGCCAAGGCCATCAAACTTCACGTCGAACGGTTTGGCGACCGCCCCAACGCGTCCGAGATCGCGGAACTCGTCGAAGCAACCCGCGAGCGACTGGGCCCCGAGGCGCCGATCATGATGGACGCCTTCGGACGTTGGGATGTCGATTCAACTCGCCGAGTCGACGAAGCGGTCTCGCCGTTTGGAGTCGCTTGGATCGAAGAGCCCCTGCCGCCAGACGAATTCGAAGGTTACGGCCAACTTGTTCGCTGTTGCAACACGCCCATCGCTGGCGGCGAGCACGAATACGGTCGTGCCGGTTTCAAGCGATTGGTCGACGATCAACTGCACTCGATCTTGCAACCAGACATTAACTGGTGTGGCGGCCTGACAACTCTGCTGCAGATCTACGAGATGACATCCGCGACCGATATCTCGGTCTGCCCTCATCGCGGTTGCGAGCCCTACGCGCTTCCGGCGTTGCTCGCCATCGACCCCGAACCGCTGGCCGAATCGCCTCGAACCTGGTTCAACTGCCTGAGCAACTCGCCCAAAATCGAACGCGGCGTGATCTCGGTGCCTACCGGTGTCGGATTCGGTGTCGACATGAAACCGGGCGTCTGGAATCGGTAGCGAGTCATCAAATCGAATCTGATTGAACACGACAACGATTACGACGAGCACGGGCAAGCCAAACGAATCCTCGACTGCAACGGTTGTTGCGAATCGCGATACGCGGGCCTGCCCGTGCTCTAGCGACAACCTCCCTTCCTAGATTCGACAAGGGCCGCGTCGCAGGAATGGATTCAGCAGTGAATCGCCTTCCGGATCGTCACCGATCTCGGCGAAAATTTCATCCATTGCAGGTCGCCCCTCGTCGCGGTCGGCATCGTCTGGCCGCCCTGTCGGTCGTTCGCCCGGCGGCCGGCCATCGATGGGCGGATCGACACTCCCTAACTCATCACCCGGACTGGCCGGCTCGAACTGGGCGAATTGCCCGCCATCCTGTTCGCCCTGTGGTCCGCCCTGTCCTGGTCCGCCCTGTCCTGGACCACCCTCACCTGACCTGCCCTCACCAGGACGACCCTCACCGGGACCACCTGGTTCGCCAGGGCCGCCTGGTCGCGGTGCATCTTGCGCGACATGAAACATATCGCGGCGCAGCCCTTCAATGTCGGTATTTCGTTTAATGACATCGGCGAGCGAAGTGCGCTCGACTTGGGCAAGTTGACGTCCGCTGAGCGTGTTTTGATACCAGTTGGCGTCGCCGTCTCGAATGCGTTCAAACTGGTCGGCGATGATCGTAGTGAACAGTTCGCCCAAACTCGATCCCGGCTGATGCTCTTCGGCCAGGCCGCCGGCCCAAACGTCGATGTTGTCGACGTCGCCGTAGAGCTGCTCGAGTTTCTCCGCGAGTTCGGCGTCGGAAGTGATATCGGAAAAGTCTTCAACTGGTTCGAGTCCGACATCGATTCGAGTCTGATTGTAGTCGGCCAGACCGTGATCTCGACCTCGTTGAATGTTGAGTGAGGCGAGGTCAAAACCGCCGGAACCGGGCGGGCCAAAGAGGAAATTGCGGACGTCATCGACCACGACGTTATCGATTTCTTGAGCTTGATGACTTGTCGCGCCCAGCAAGATGGAATCGATTCCGTTTTCGCTGATTTCGTCCGGCGCGAAGAACGCCTCGCTCAACGATAGATTGCCTTCATCGGCTTCGCTGCCATCGTTGTTTAGCCGCAAGAGTTCGGTCGACAGCGTGCTGTGCCCGTAACGATAGGCGGCTGTCGAAAAGACGTTGGCGATGCCCGGATTCACAGTGGAATCGTAGCCGGCGTAGACATCGATGGCGTCTCGCCCGAGCAGTGCTGGAAGGAATTCGTTGTACGTGATCGACTGCAGTTCAGCCGTCACTATCGCGCGAGCTCGCTGAAAAATCTCGTCGTCTTTCAGCTCGGGATTCTCAGCGGAAATTCGATCCGCCCATTGGTTGTGCTCGCGCACCCAGAGCGTTTGCATTGCGATAAGAGCAGCGTTTTCATTCGCTCGAATGTCGCCGGCCAGGAAGAGCGAACTACTGGGGCCGCCCGCGTTCGCCAAGCCCGCTTCATTGAACGGAAGCAAGTCGCCTTCGCTTGTCTTGAGCTGACCGTCTTCGAACGTGCGAAGTTCGGCGGCTCGAGTTTCGTCCGATCCGTAGATCACCGACCCGTCGAGGAATGCCGTGATCTGATTGACCTGCTGTCTTGGATTGTCGACGGAATCGCCGGTCGATTCATCGTAGTTGGAACGATTGAATCCGATCGTTTGTTCGCCCGTTCCGGCGGGGTCAAAGTACGGATCGCCCGTTGGGACGTCGATGGCAAGAGGCTCGAGCGGGTTGCCGTCAGCGTCCGTCGCATTCTCGGTCAGGTCAATGTCGTGGTCGATGAATTGGCCCCAGAGCCAAGACAAGTCAGTTAACTGATTTTCGTTGAGCTTCGAAGTCTCGTACGCTGCCAACACGTTGCTTACTTCGCGAGCGCTCGGGCGGTCGCTTCCAGCCGAACTCGAGATTCCGTCTTCGTATTCGACCGTGGTGATTCGCAGAAGCGCTTCGTCGGTGCTTCCCCATTCGGGGTTTTCGGCGTTGTTCCCTGAACCGTCGACCGAATACTCCGCCGGTTCTCCGTCCGCCGGAGGTGGGGACGAAGGTCGAGTGGGCGGCGTGTCGCCGTCTGGTCGTTCGCCTCGACAATCGCTACGCAAGCGATTGATAACCATCATCGCGTCCATCGGAGCGATTCGGCCGTCGCCATTGACGTCGAAAAAACGGCGCGCACCGCCCCCATCGTCGCCTCGCCTGAGTCGATTGACGACCAACATCGCGTCGACGGCCGTTACGGCGCCATCGTCGTTGACATCCGTCGCCTCCATCGTGTTTTGCAGGAACTCCAGGTCAGCGGCGAGCATCGTTCGAGGCTCAAGTTGCTCGGTTGCCAGTCGCCGACGCAGCCTTCGGCGTCGATTACGTTTGTTCTTTCTGCGTGCCATCGTTGCTCTCCTCACAGTTCCAATCGGGTGTTGACCCAGATGCCCAGTCCGTAGCCGTCGCTCGAAGAAGACAAACGACCGCCCATGCCGCCGCGGCCCACCTCACGAACTATCTCAAAATCCCCAATCCGTTTTCGTTCGTCGGCGCCGTTGTCGATCGAAGTGATCGCTTTCGGTTGCGCTCGAAAACCGGCCGCGGCATCTTGAAGAAAGTCGAGGCTCTGCAAATACTCATTAAGCGGTCCAGCCAGATCCGGATGACGCCGAGCCAGCTCTTCTCAGTCGACTGGGCGGCCTTGCTCCAACGCCTCAAAATAATCGTCCATGATTTCGGACAATTGCAATTGCTGATCAGGCGTCAGATTATCAAACGTGAGCGCGGAAGAATTCATGCGTTCTCCTCCTCGCTGCTCATCGATTCTCTCAACTGCCGCACGGCTCTGAGCCACAACATTCGGGCGGCACCGGTGCTGCGATGCATTCGCGCCGCCACTTCATCGAACGGCAGGCCGCGCAAGTTGCGCAGCTCGATCACCTCGCGATATTCCGCACTCATTTTGGCAAGGTGATCTGCGAGTATCACGGCTTGCTCGCGCTGTATGGCCTGCGAGCTCGGCGATGGAGCGATGTCCGCAAGACAACCGCCCTCCGATAGGCTCGTCGTCGATCGAGCTAGGGCACGGCCGATCTGGTCGATGGAAATCTCGCAGCGTACGTCGCGCTTGCGGGCGATGATGTGCTGCTGCACAAAAACGTGAAGCCGATTGATCAGAATCTGCCTCAACCAAGCGAGCAGTTGGCGTTCGTTCTCGCCGCGAAATTGTGCGAAGTCGCGACATGCACCGAGCATCGTCTCTTGGACCAGGTCCGAGGGGCTAATCCTCGCTTTCAACTTCTCGTCGATTTGACTCCGCGCGAGCAAGTCGAGATAGTTTCGATAGGAATCGAGCAGCGGTCCGAGACGCGAATCCGACCCTTGCTTCACGCGGGCAATAAGCTCCTCAGGACGTCGGCGCGCGAACGACGACTCCGCTGAATGGGCGGCAATCATGATGAGTCTGTTCCGGACTGTTTGACGTTTGGCCGAACGGCATTCGGGGACTCCAGTTGGCGAACTCCCCATCGACTTGGATGATTCTGCGACCGCTCGTCACGGCCACTTCCTTAATAACGGGAAATTCGGCCGGATGTCCACTAAACCGCCAGCCATCTTCGCGTAACACGCGGAATTCAAATGGGTTACGACGAAGTTTTGCGAATGCCGGCAGCGACATTCCGATCCGCCGCGAGCCCCTGCCTCAAGCCACTCATTGCTATTCCTTTCACGACCTATATTTGCCAAAGTGGAACAGCGGAGTAGCGGAGGGCGAACGATTTAGCTCCTCGACGCCGCACGTATGGCGCCGGCTGTTCCGATTAGCACGGAGAATCGGCCGCATTGGGAGAGCTTTGATGGATCAGTTGACGATGACGAAACCGGACGAAATCGGCCCTATTTCAAGCTTGGGGCAGAGGTATCTCGCCGGCGATCTGAAGCAAGATGCGCTGAGCGCCGACATCTGCCCAAGTGGTAAAGGCGAAATCGCCGACGTGCGGTCGCTCAGTGAAGGCGACGTGGCGACGTGGCGAGCGGAAGCCGTCAAAGTGCTTCAGCGAGGTGAAGTCGTTTTCGGCTTGTTGGCTGCCGGCGCGAGCAGCAGGATGGATACCAACAAACTCCCCGAAACAGCCAGAGCTCTGTTGGAAAAGTCGGGGCAGGACTGCGTGCCTCAAAGCAAAGCGCTCGTTCCCGTCGTCGAGAATGACGGTCAGGTCTACACATTTTTGGACCTGTTCATGCACAACGTTCAGCGTTTTGCCGAAGCAATCAACTCATCGCCAAAGAGCCTGTTGTTTGTCAGCGAGACGAACGAAAACGAGATCGCTGAGCATCTCAACTCTCGCTTTGCCGGCAACTCAGATCTGCTCGCCGAATTGCACAAAGTGGTGCAGCGGTTAGAGCCGCAAATCGTCGCCACGCAAGAAGAGGCGACTCGTCGCCGGGACAATTTCGATGACCAAGACGCCTGGCAGCAGGCGTGTAGGTTGTCCGAGTCCTACGCAGGTCGACAGCTGAACGTGCCGAAGCCCGCCGGTCATGGCGAGTTTCTCCATCAATTGGTCGCGACAGGGAAAGCGGCCGAGCTAATCGATCAAGGCGTGCGATATCTGAGTGTTCGTAATATCGACAATGTGCCCGCGGTGTTCGACGAGACGTGGATGACTTTGGTCGGATACATGGAAGCGAACGATGTCAACTTTCTCGTCGAAGTCTCGGAGCGGGATGACAAACAAAAAGGCGGCGCGCTAATCAAGCAGCGCGGTCGTTGGCGGTTGGCCGAGGACCCGTCGTTTGCCGGCTCAGTGCATAGCGCAACGGATTCCTTCTACATCAACAACGCGGTCGCGATCATGCGATTGGATTATTTGTTTCCGATTTACGAAACGAACGAGGCCGAATTGCTCGCAGCCTGGCGAACCGGCGACTCGGAACAACTAGAAAAGATCGCCGAACGCGGACGGAGGCGATTCCCGACCATTATCGAAGCGAAGCCGGTTGCGATTAAGGACCACGTCGTGGCGGCGATAACTCCCGAGACCAACATGTGGGAATCGACCGCGATCACCGCGGACGAAGTTGAGATTCAGGCGTTTGGAGTCTATTCGGAAACCGACGCGGGCAAGGGTATCGAACGTCTGCCGCTGGCGGAGCAGATCGAACGGGCCTACCGCGTTCGCTTTGCCCCGATCAAGAAGTGGGACGACTACACCAACCCGTCCAAGCAGACGATCGTGCGACACGTGGCTAATCGCATTCTCAACGAACCACTTATCGAACAAGACTGAACGCGGCGCAACCTCGTCGCCGACATCGTCTGGACTTGTAAACGTCTCGGCTTGCAAACGTCTCGAGTTGTTACGAAGATCAAGCCCGACAACACGTGACCCTTCCGCGATTTTATTGCCGTGAAGTTATTGCCCGATTGAGTCTTGGGAGTAAGCCGATGTCTTTAAGCGAACGAGTCAAACAGGACTCGCTCGAAGCTCAACAAATTACGCGAAAATTCTTTGTTATTGGCTTGGATTTTTCTCGCAATAGTTTGGCGGAACTTGATCAGTTTGCGGACGATGTTGACACGTATATGCGGGGCGGCGCGAGCCCCGAGAACATCGACACATTGGTTCGCACGTGGGGATCGTACGTTGGCGAGGTGCTGGCGCGAGATGGCGTCGGCGATTGGGTCGAAGCGGACAATGAGTACGGCGGGGCGTTGATGATTTCTGGCCAGATGGTCTCCCCGCACGAGCAAGTTCGTTCGAGGCTCACAGGCGGCAGCGAGCACAGCTTAGTCGCCTTCGCCGAATCTCTAAAATAGCGCGGCGCCACTGTATTGTTGACGATCTGACAGGGCAGAACCGGCTGCGAGTCTGCAAGCCGAACCTTTTGGTCGGCCATGGTGTATAGTTGAAGCGAATTCGGCGCGACGAGTCGACCCAAACCTAGAAACGACCGCAGCAACCCGATGCCCAAAGACAAAACTCCAAGCGATATCGGGCCCGGCACCGAGGAACTCGCTGAACGGCGTCGCACGTTGGTGATCGGCGCATTCGTGTTGCTCGCAATCGTGATCGGCGGGGCATGTGCAATTTATTTTCTCGTCACGCTTCGCTTTCCGGATCAGGAAACGAACGATTCGCCGTCGTCAGCGGTCGTAAAAACCGTGAGGAAGGCACCAGCTTCCGACTATGTGGGAAGCGAACAATGTACGAAGTGCCACGCGGAGATCGCGGCGAAATACGCCGCTTCGGCCAAAGCGAATTCTCTGCTTGCCATCGATAAAGCCCACGTCATCGAAGACTATGATGCTGAGCCAGTCACGATCGGTTCTGCGTCGTATCGAGTTTCGAAAGATGACGAAGGCGTCGTTCGCCATCATGAGTATCTCACGTCCGTTTACGATCAGGCTGAGTCGATTGAATATGTTGTCGGATCGGGCAAACGTGAACGAGCGTATCTGCTTGAACGGTCAGGAGTCTTGTATCAGTCGCCGTTTGTCTGGAATGCAACGGCTTCGACTTGGCAGTTGATGGCTTCCAACGATCAATCCCAGAACCCTCGTTTTCAGACGCGCGTTACCGACGACTGTCTCCGCTGTCACGCAGGCGCCGTTCATTCGCAGGCGCCCCGGTCCAACCGATACAAGACGCCAATCTTTGGCGAGACGGCCATCGGTTGCGAACAGTGTCACGGCCCCGGCGGGCGACACGTTACGAAACAAGAAGGCCTTGCTGCCTCGGGTCAGACAAGCGAGACGCCAACCGGTGCGAGCAGCGGAGCAGCCGATTCGACCATCGTCAATCCTGCGAGGTTAGGGACTCGGCGCCGCGAACATCTTTGTGCGAGTTGCCACTTGCACGGCACGGCCACGGTCGCCCGATCCGGCGCGAGCTTGCTTGACTTTCGTCCTGGTGATCTGCTGGACGATGTCATCGGCGTGCTCACACCCAAGCCCGAGAACGACGCCGAGTTTCGCATGGCGAGCCACACGCAGCAGTTTCGAGGCAGCGTGTGTTACGTCAATAGTAAGGGAATGGTCTGCAGTTCGTGCCACGATGCGCACGGCGAGCCTGCAGAGGAGCAGCGAGTCGCGTTTTACATGGAGAAGTGCGCAAAGTGTCACGAAGATAAAGGCTGCTCCCTCTCGGAAGCGAAACGCTTATCCGGAGCGGAGCAAGGTTCTTGCATTGAATGCCACATGACGCAGATTCCAACCAATGCCAGCTCGCACATGACGCTCACTGACCACCGTGTGCGACGAGACCCAAAAGCGTTCTCGGAACTTGCGACGCTCGACTTGGGCATGAATCGATGGCGGCCATTCGACAAAGGCGATGAACGGTTGCCGGCGGACGAGAACCGACGCTTGACGACACTGGTCATCATGAAACGCGCTATCGAAGCCAAGGATGTGAAGCTGGCGCAGAAGACGATGAGGCATTTGTTGCGAGATAGCGACGATGTATCGGACCAAATTGACGCCATAGGCGATGATGTTCCAACCCTTTCCGTCGTCGGTGAAGTCTTTGCAATGGCGAAGAGTGGAGAGTTGGCTGAGCTCGTTTGGCAGCGAATCCTGGAATACGATCCCGACCACGAGGCGACGTTGGCGTGGATGACAGTCGCCAGCTTCGAGAGGGGGAAGGCGGATGATGTGATCAAATATTCAGACCGCCTACTTAAGAACAATCCGAGCATTTCGGCGGCGCACACCCGCAGAGCATTGGCGCTCGACGCGCGTGGCCGAGTGGAGGAGGCGTTGGAATCGGCCAATCTCGCGCTCGCCCTCGACCCGACACTCATTCGTGTTCGAGTGTGGCTGCGGAGCACGTTAAAGGAGACTGGCCAAAGCGAAGAATCGGCAAAGCAAGACGAGATCATCCAGCAGCTCAAAGCTGCTGGCTATGTCGAATTGCCTCAATAGCAAGATTGCCTCAATAAAGGCCGCGCCAAGGCGAACTACCGTTTGTCCTTCTCTCCTCGCTCGATGCCCCAGCGACGATCATCGCGACTTTGAGACCGCCGAGTTTCGACACGGCGAAACTCTGGCCAAGGCCCATGGAATTAGCTTCTCACGCCGCTGAAGAATATCGAACCCGAGCTGAGTCTAGGCAAGACAAAGCGAATCGATACGCAGGCCGCTTGCGCGTACTGGTGCCGTCGCGAAAAATCGTCAGCTATGCCGTCATCGGGCTCGCCGTTTTTGATCCGACGATCGCGGTGATTCTCGTCCCACTGACAGTCGCTCTCGTGCCGACAACGCTGCTTCAATCCTACCTTTCCCGCCTTCTTCATCGTGAACGTCTTGCGGTCATGCACTGCGAGCGTATTCTACTGAGAATTGATGGCGATTGGATTGGCGACGGCGATACTGGTCAACAATTTCAACCTGCCGATGAACTGTTCGCGGAAGACCTCGATGTGTTCGGACGAGGGTCGCTGTTTCAGTTTCTCTCGACGGCAAGGACGGAAGTTGGCGGCGAGCGTCTGGCGCATTAGCTCATGGTGCCGAGCGATGCGGGCGCGATCAGCGAGCGTCAGAAATCTGTGCGAGAATTGAGCTTGGACATCGACATTCAAGTCGATCTTGCCGCGGCGCCATTGGAATGTACAAAGTTCCTACCGCAAGCAGTCATGGGTTGGAGCGAGGCACCGGTCTTGTTTGCTGATCTCTTCGCCCGATTTGCCGGTCTGCTGATTGCCTACGAAACCTGTCGGCAATCGCGGCGTGGTTTTTCATGGGCGTGAGCGAGTTTGTCGTCCTAATCGACGAGTCGCTTCGCGTGACGAATGACGTCCAACTCGGCGGCGATTTGCGACTGCTGCTCGTCAGCGGATCCAACATGTCCGGCAAGAGCACGATGCTGCGGACGATCGGGGGAGAATGGGGAGGGGAGAATGGGGGAGAATGGGGACAGTCCAACCGGAAAAATAGGCGCGGGGGATCTGATTGAGGTCGCCTGGGGGTCCTGCCG
>CAZMNY010000004.1:0-289406 GCA_964567745.1 uncultured Pirellulaceae bacterium
CGACGGAAGATGCAGCGACGGAAGATGCAGCGACGGAAGATGCAGCGACGGAAGATGCAGCGACGGAAGAGGCAGCAACGGAAGAGGCTGCGACCGAAGAAGCTGAGGCGGCGGATGCTCCGGCCGACGACGCTACGACGGGTTCGGAAGATGAAACCGTAGCTGAATAACCGAATTCGCTGTGGCGAAAGCCACGGTATTGATTTAGTAGGGTGCGACGGCAGTGCTGCCGTCGCACCCTTTTTGTTTTGCGTCGCGCCGGGACCCTGATTCAGCGCACGACACTCGTGGCTGGGGGCTTCCAGCCACAGTGGAGTTTTTCTTTGCGTTGCGAGTTAGCTCGTGAACCTGATTCACTGGCACGGGGCGAGCCCGTGGGGGTCTTTGCACTTTGCACTTTGCATTCTTCACTTTGCACTGAACGTTTGCGCTTCGGCGGTAGTGCTTCCCCTGGGCTGTATGTGGTGCCTTCGGGGCAAGCTCGGCGATTAAACCCTTGTAAGCAACTTGAGCGTCGTAACCGAACCAATTGGGCCGATCGAAATAGGTGAACCGAGCCGCTTGTGGAAGACCGCGTTTCACGGCCAAAACAACGGACATCGATCGCTAATCAGTAATTTCGTTACTGTCCGAAGGTCGCTCACATCTGTCCTACACCGTCAGGTCTCCGCAGTAGTTCAGAATCGCTCAGCAGGCGTCGATAGTTCCACTATCCTGGTTCAACAATCGCTGGCGAAATGAAACTATGCTAAACCAAGAAAATGAACGGTCCTTTGATCCCGCCTTTGAAGAAGATGCTGACGCCAAGGCGGCGAGAACGCAAACTGAAGCCGACGATCTCGCGGCCAGCCGCCGTCGTCGATCTGCTTCGACTCTTCAATCTCCGCTGGAGACGTATCTCCGCGAGATCAACGAGACCGCGCTCCTCTCGGCGGAAGAGGAACGTAGTTTGGCTCGTCAAATCGGCGAAGGCGATGCGCGTGCCCGCGATCAAATGGTGCGAGCCAACTTGCGGCTCGTCGTCAATATCGCACGCGGCTACACGAGCAAGGGGCTTAGCCTGCAAGACCTGATCGAAGAAGGCAACCTCGGATTGCTGCGAGCTGTCGAGGGATTCGATCCGGACATGGGGACTCGGTTCAGCACCTACGCCAGCTACTGGATCAAGCAGTCGATCAAACGAGCGCTCATCAACTCGGCGAAGACGATTCGAATTCCTGCGTACATGGTGGAGTTGCTTTCGAAGTGGAGGCGGGCGAATTCCCGCTTGACGGAAGAGCTGGGTCGCACGCCGACGCCTGAAGAGATCGCTCGTGTGTTGGGCTTGCCGAAAAAGAAGTTGCCTATCATTCGCAAGGCGATTCGCATCTACAATTCGACTCCGCAGACGGATCAGTCCGAAGCGGGTTGGTCCCTTGGCGAAATGGTGATGGATGAACGGCTCAAGAGTCCCGAGGACGAGCTGGTCGAGAATGACGCGCTGAAGCACGTGATGGAAATGCTCGATACAATGGACTCACGGGAAGCCACCGTATTGCGAATGCGATTTGGCCTCATGGATATGGAGCCTCATACCTTGAAGGAGATCGGCGAGCAACTCGGACTCACTCGAGAACGCGTACGTCAGATCGAAACCGAAGCCCTGGCCCGCCTGGCTGACGGCCTCAAGGATCCGCACGAACGACGCATGGCTCATTTGTCCTAGGCTCTGTCCCTTAATACCAGTTGATGAGCATTCTTGCGATCGCGATGTAGATCATGGCGAGGTAGTGCTCGAGTTTTTTCTCGTAGCGGGTCGCGATTCGTCGAGCTTCCTTGATGTCAATTTCTATGCAATCCCAATTAAGGGACAGAGCCTAGGCTGGGCGTCACGCGGTCGTCATGCCGTCGCGATTCAAAAACAGCCTTTCCAGACGGCGAAGGCGATGAAGATAGCGATGAATCCGAACAGGCAACCCCAGAATCCGGGGCCGTCATCGCCTGCGTAATTTGCGTCGGGCATTGGGACCACTCGCTGCTTCAAACATTTGGGCAGATTCGGCGCGTGCCGACGCGACTCAAATCAAGCCGTACCGTTACGGCTTCTTGGCGCTGAGTTTCTCGGCGACCGCATCCGCCTCGCGAATGACTCGCATTACGTTCCCGCTCATGACTTTGGCGATTTCAACGGCCGTGTATCCCCTGTCGAGCAAGGCCTGTGTGATTAGCGGGTAGGTCGCCACGCTCTCCAGCTGTTTGGGCAGGACGGTCACGCCGTCGTAGTCGGACCCGATTCCGACATGATCAATGCCGGCGACTCGTACAATGTGATCAATATGATCCACCAGGTCGTGAATCGTGCCGGGATCGATCGGATTCTTCTTTTGCCAGTTTCGAAACGCCTGCTGGTGTTCTTTGTCGTCCGGATACTTCTTTCGCAGCTCGCGCGAGACATCGAACAACTTCTGCATTCGCTTGGCCGCCGAGGGGACGACAAACCCGGAAAAGAAATTGACCATCACGACGCCGCCGTTGTTTGCCGTGAGTCGAAGCACGTCGTCAGGGACGTTGCGAGGGTGATCGGCGACCGCGCGTGCGGAGGAGTGTGAGAAGATGATTGGCGCCTGGCTGATTCGAAGCGCGTCTTTCATGGTCGCCGGCGAGACGTGAGAGAGATCGACGAGCATTCCCAGGCTGTTCATTTCACGCACGACCTCTTCGCCGAACTTCGTCAAACCATCGTGTTTCGCTTCATCGGTGGCCGAGTCGGCCCAAGCCAGCGTGTCCGAGTGGGTCAGTGTCATGTATTTGGCACCGAGCTTGTGAAGCCGATGAAGATTGGCGATCGAGTTCTCAATCGAGTGTCCACCTTCGACTCCGATCAACGAAGCGATCTTGCCTTCGCGTCTCGCCTTATCGATATCGTTCGCGGTCCGCGCGAATGCGAATGTCTCCGGATAACGTTTCATCATGGCGTGCACAATCTCGATCTGTTCGAGCGTTTGAAGCAGCGATTCGCCCGTCGAGGTCGTTGTCGCTGGGACGTAGACCGACCAGAACTGAGCGCCCACGTTGCCTTTTTTGAGTC
This sequence comes from uncultured Pirellulaceae bacterium, assembly GCA_964567745.1. Lineage (GTDB taxonomy): Bacteria > Planctomycetota > Planctomycetia > Pirellulales > Pirellulaceae > CAZMNY01. The sequence goes on from CAZMNY010000004.1 coordinate 3,068, forward strand.
GAGGGATGTCGGTGTGGATCTCGGGATGAGGTTGGGCGATATCGAGTTTTTCGAATGAGGACGATGCTCGTCGACGAAGCGTCCAAGGCAGATCGTTGTGACCGTCGAAGACGAAGGAAGCCGAGTGAATCCGCCGAGCTCGGTCGGTTAGTACGATCGGCTTTGAATGATCGACTTCCGTGCGACGCGCGCCGGGGCCTTTGAGCACTCGGCCCGGCCGAGCTTCGGTCAGCTTGCCATTTAACAGCGAGGCGACGCCGTTGACGAAGACATGCTGCACGCCTTCGGAAAGAGCATGCGGCGCGGAAAAAGTCGCCTTGTCCGCCACTAATTTCGGGTCAAAAACGACAACGTCGGCGAAATAGCCCGGCTCCAAGCGGCCTCTTGCCCTCAATCCTAAAGTGAACGCCGGCAGGGATGTCAACTTCCGTATTGCCTCCTGCAGCGAGATGACCTCCTCATCGCGGACGTAACGGCCGAGCAGTCGAGCAAAACAGCCGTAGGCCCTGGGGTGAGGATTTGAATTGAGGAAGGCGCCGCGAGGCGAAATCGCGGCGGCGTCCGATCCGAATGAAACCCAAGGCAACGCAATCTTTCGGCGGACGTTCTCCGGACTCATCAGAAAATAGACCGTCTCGACTCGGCTGCCGTCTTCAACGACAAGATCCATCGCGGTTTCTTCTGGCGATTTTCCTCGTTGGTCGGCAACTTCACGCAGCGATTTTCCCGTCAGGTGTTTCAGTCGCGGGGACTTGAAACCGACGAGCAACACCTTGTCCGGTGAACCCGCCATCAGCATCAGGTTCTCCCACTCGTCCGTCGCCGTCTTCATTTCCTTTAGCACCCGCGCCCGGATCTTTGGATCTTGCAGTCGCTCGCTCCATCGACGAAATCCGCCCTCTTGAACCCACGGCGGCATGGCGGCGTTGAGCCCGGTCGCGCCTGCCGTGTAGGTGTACATGTCGGCGGTCACGCCTTGCCCCTGGGCTCGCGCCGATTCGACTCTGCGAATCACCGAATCGAGTTTGTCCCAATTGGCTTCACCGGCTGCTTTGAGGTGATAGATTTCCACGGGAATGCCGGCTTCCTTGCCGATACGCAGCGCCTCGTCAACCGCTTCTTCGAGACGATTGCCCTCGCTGCGCATGTGGGTGATGTACATCCCGTCGAACTCGGCAGCCGCCCGACAAAGTTCAATCAATTCATCCGTGTCGGCATAGAACGCTGGAGCGTAGATCAACGACGAACCGATTCCCAACGCGCCCGCTCGCATTTCTTTTCGAACGAGCTGTTTCATTCGCTCCATTTCGGAAGCGGTCGGCTTACGGTCCTGATAGCCGAGGACGTGGATTCGAATCGTGGTGGCGCCGACAAACGAGGCGACGTTCATTGTGACGCCTTGATCCGTCATGTGCTTCAGGTAGTCCGACAAAGATCTCCACGGCACCTTGTATTTGATGTCGCCCTGGTTCTCGACCAAGTCTCGATGCATCGGCTTGTTGAGCGGTCCCATCGACCAACCCTCGCCAAAGACCTCCATCGTCACGCCTTGCCTCAGATCGCTCTCGCCTCGGCCGTCGTGCAGAAGCGATGTCGTGGCCCAACTCAGGACGTTGATAAACCCCGGCGCGACGGCTTTACCGTCGACATCAATCGTCTGTTTTGACTTCCACTCGCTGCCCTTGCCGATCGCCGCGATGCGGTCGTTGAGGATGGCGACGTCAGCCTTGTAGGGCGTGCCTCCTGAGCCGTCGTAGATCGTTCCGCCGCGAAGGACAACATCGTACGTTTGCTGGCCCTTCGCCGACGGCGGAAATGTCAGCAACGAAAGTACGAATGTGGCGAAGCTCAGTCGAAACAGCATTGTGGATTCCCTATCGGAGTTGCGAGGCACCGGCATACGGTAACCTCAGCGAGGCGCCGTTGGCAAGCTTCCCGCCTTTTGTAGGTAGATTCCCGTTTGTCGCGCTGTCACTCGCGCCCACTTTCGAACTGACCCTCGATCGCTCAAAATGGCCACCCGCTGCTCCCTTCATTCGCACCCAGTTTTCGCTTCGAGCATCTCATGAAAAAACAACTCGCCTGCCTGCTCGCGTTGATCGCACTGACCGTGGCCAATTCACTCGCCGCAACCGCCGCCGTTGGCCAGGAAACCCCCGCTTTGACTGGTCGCGAATTGCATCGGCTGTTTGACGAGTCTTGGGAGCAAGATATGCAGGCGAGCCCGATGTTCGCGACTCAAGTCGGCGACAACCGATTCAACCATCGGTTGGGCCGAGTCAGCAAGACCGACCAATTAGCGCGAATGGAAAACAAGAGAAAGCTACTCGCGAGGGCGAAGCAGATTTCGCGTGAGAAGCTTAACCGGCAAGATCAAATCAATCGCGACATTTTCATTCAGCTGCTCGAGAATGAAATCAATGAGCTTGAATTCAACTCGTTCTTGATTCCGATCACGAATCGAGAAGGGTTCCACATCACGTTTCCAGAACTGCACAAGCAAGTGCCGCTCAAGACCGTCCGTGACTACGAAAACTATATCGCGCGACTCAAAGACTTTGGGCGATACACGGACGAGCACATTGCCTTGATGAAAGAGGGCGTTGAGCGAGGGTTTACGTTGCCGGCTGTTGTTTTGGAAGGATATGGCGCGACCATTCGGCCCCACATCGTAAAGCGCGCCGACGATAGTCTGCTGTTCGAGGCGTTCGCGAGTTTTCCGAAGTCGATTGGCGAAGCCGAACGTAAGAGGCTTACCGAGTCGGGGCGGGAAGCGATCGAAGGCTACGTCTCACCGGCCTATCAACGATTTCTCGAGTTCATGGTCGACGAGTACATTCCATCCGCGCGCGGATCGATCGGCGCGTCGGCGCTTCCCAACGGGCGAAGTTTGTATCGAAGTCGAGTCAAGAAATATACGACGCTCGATGTCTCGCCCGAGCAGGTGCATGCGACGGGCCTGAAGGAGGTCGCAAGAATCAAAGCCGAGATGTTCGAGATCATTAAGAAAGTCGGCTTCAAGGGCGACTTTCGAGAATTCGTCAAGCACCTTCGAAGCACGCCCGAGTTCTACGCGAAGACTCCCGAACAGCTAAAGAAAGAGATCGCATTCGTGCTCAAGCGAATGGATGGCGAGTTGCCGCGTCTCTTTAAGACACTGCCTCGCACTCCATACGGCATTCGCGAAGTCCCGTCATACATTGCCCCCAAGACGACTGCGGCTTACTATTCGCTGCCCGCGGGCGATGGTTCGCAAGCCGGTTTCTATTACATCAACACCTACAATCTGAAGAGTCGTCCGCTTTACCAAATCGAAGCGCTCTCGCTGCACGAAGCCGTGCCGGGACACCACCTCCAATTGGCTCTGCAACAGGAGCTTGGAGAACTGCCCAAGTTTCGGCGGTTTGCCGGCTTCACCGTCTTCGTCGAGGGTTGGGCGCTCTACTCAGAACGATTGGGTCTTGAGGTCGGATTCTATACCGACCCGTACAGCGATTTTGGGCGGCTGAGTTACGAGATGTGGCGAGCCTGTCGTCTTGTTGTCGACACCGGCATGCACTACCTGGGCTGGAGCCGTCAGCAAGCGATCGCCTACATGGCCGACAACACGGCGTTGTCAGAGCACAACATCGTGGCCGAAGTTGATCGATACATCGCTTGGCCCGGACAAGCTCTGGCTTACAAGACGGGTGAGATGAGGATCAGGCAGCTGAGGGCTAAAGCGGAAAACGAGTTGGGCGACGCGTTCGACATTCGTGAGTTTCACGACGCGGTTCTGCTGAGCGGATCGGTACCGCTGTCCGTGCTCGAAGAGAACATCGACGCTTACATCAATAGTGCATCGGCCAATGAGAAATCCGACGAGTAGAATTGTCGTCGGCTCGAACGAACGGCGCTTAGCGCGTCATTCGGTTGCGATGGTCGTTGCGGCTTCGGCTTGAGCGTTCTCGCGGGCGACGATAAATGTTACGTCGTCGCCAATGGTGACGCGAATGCGATCCGAATCGAAGCGACCGTCACGCGCATGTCGGACGAGCAACGCGGCCGCGTAATCAAGATTGTCCTGGTATAGATCGCCGACGAGAACCACAAACGGGCCCGCAAAACCATCGGGCTGCAGCAGCGCGTTCCGGCTTGCCTCGGGCAACTCGCGAATGTATGCGAGTTGGTCGTTTTCTTTCTCGTTGCGCCCGACGATTGCTTTGGTCTGGCCGTCGATTCGATAGTGTCTGCCAAGCGTCAACGTGTCGTAGTCCCACGGGGTCGCCTCGGGGAGCTGAATCAGGTCAAACACTTTGCGGGAAAAGCTCGGCTCAGTCAATGCGCAGCCTGTCGAAGGCGAAGGCGTATCTTCAACTCCTAGTTTCTTCGCCAGTGCAATCAGTCCTTTGCGATTGCGGCCTTGAAAGTCGTGCAGTTTGGATCGATCGACCCAACCTTCGCGTTCCGGCTTTGTCTCGGGCATCAGTTTGGCTGAAAGCGGCCGCAGCAGCAGTTCGTCGAGATCGGAGTGTCGAGAAATAACTCGCAAGTCGTTCCTTTTTTGACTCATTGGCCGTTGCCCCACAACTTCACCGCTGATGATAAAGTCGGCGCCGCTTTGGATCATGTACTGCCGCGCCTTCTCGAACATGTAGATTCGGCAATCAACGCACGGATTGGCGCCTTTGCCGTATCCAAAACGCGGCCGGCGAATCAATTCGAGATAGTCGTTTTCCTGCGAAACGATTGTTAGCGGCACGTCGAGTTTTCTTGCCGCTTGGGCCGAGTCGTCTTGGCAGCAGGTGAACATCGTCTTGAAATTCACCGCCTCGACTTCAATGTTCTGTTCCTGCATCAGGCGGATAGCCAGAATGCTGTCGAGGCCTCCAGACAACAACGCCAAACAACGAATGCTCATCGGTACTCAATTCAACAAAAGCAAAGGTCGAGCTAAAACGGGGCGAGTCGCGAGACGTGCCGACTCGTTCGGCATCGTTCGGAATGTTGGACTCGGAGATTCAGGGGCAGGACTCAGCAGGGGCAAGACTCAGCAATCAGGACTCACAGCATTCAGGACTCGGCAGGGAAGGGCGGTTCGTCATCGTTGAGTTCCGACAGTGCATTGCTCGCTGCCCGTTGCTCCGACTCCTTCTTGTTGCCCCCCCAAGCCGCAGTGTACAACTCGCCGCCGATCTGCGCCGCGACCTTGAAGCACTTGCTGTGGTCAGGGCCTTTTTCGTCGAGCAACTTATAGACGGGCGTACTGGCGAATTCGCGCTGAGCTAATTGCTGCAGTTGAGACTTGAAGTTGCCAGCGCTGCGGTTTGCTTCCGCTTCGTCGATTTCCGGGCTGACAAATCGCGTGACGAAGCTCTTCGCTGGTTCATCGCCGCCGTCAAGATAGACAGCCGCAAGCAACGCTTCAAAGACATCGGCCAACAGAGACGGCGGTATCTTGGGTGAGGTCGCCATCCCTTTGCCGACAAACAGAAACTCGTCCAAGTCGTATCGCCTGCTGATTTTTGCGCACGTATGCCGGCTGACCACGACTGATTTTATTTTCGTGAGATCGCCTTCAAGGTAATCTGGGAAACGGCGGTACAACATTTCGCAGACTGCGGCGCCTAAAATCGCATCACCGAGAAACTCAAGGCGCTCGTTCGAAGCAAGCCGAGTTTCGGAGCCGGAAGCGTGAGTGAGGGCTGCTTGCAATAAATCGCGGTTGCGAAATTCGTAACCGATTCGCTCCTCGCAACGAGCCAAGTGCGCGGGCAAGTCCGGAACAGCAGTCGATTCCAGCATCGGATGGACGACCTGAGTGGATTGTCGGTGCGAGCAACCCTTTGCTGCACGGACCGAGATGGAATGTGTGGTGGGCGCTTTCAACAAAGCGCAGCACTTCTATGGTGTAAGCCGCCGATGCGGGCAGACTCGAAAGACACTCGCGGCGAGATTCGTCGCAAGGCTCTCGCGGCTGACCGTGACGGCGCCTTGAATGGCCTAAAACTAATCATTGCCCCAGCCATTGTCAATAAACTGTGCTTGTCCAAGATCGCTCGCCAGCGTCGCCTGCCAAGCGGCGCATCTTCTGTCCTTCGCTGAGGTTCCGTCACGAGTGCCAGAGCGTTTCGCAAGGCCGCGTCACTGGCGGCTCCGACCCGCGTCATACCGAAAATGCCAGTCAAAACGACCTTCGGCACCCATCGGGTTCGCCGACGTTCTTACCCGAACGGACGACCGCCTGCTTGGCAAATCGGCGCCCAGGAACGAAACATTCCGTTTCATTAGCGGTTGAATTTGCAGACGCCGCCACTTGTCTCGCCCGTTGTCGCCGCGAACAATTGGCCGTCGATCACCGCATGCAACTGAATCTCGAATGGTAACTGGGCCAATGCAAACCAATTCGCCAAACCGCACTCGACAATTCGATAGGTCGATTGACTTGCCTTTGCTAGGCCGAGCGCGGCGCCGAATCGCGATGATTCGCGGCTGCATCGCCGTCATGACCGCGTTAGTGCTCTTGAATTTCATGACGCCTGGCGCCAACGCACAGCAGGACGCGATCGTTCAGGCAAAGAGTCTGTCTCGAGCGTTTCGGCATGCTGCCGGCAAAGCGAGCGCTTCGGTTGTGACGATCATTGCCAAGTCGCGTCCAGCGACTGAGGCGAAAATTCCGCCGCGTGTTCGGCAAATGCTCGCCGAGCTACCGAAGGACGCCGCTCGCCAGTCCAACCATGTTGGGTCCGGCGTCATCATCTCAGCCGATGGCGTCATCATGACCAACCACCACGTTGTGCGTAATGCTTCGACCGTAACCGTACGTTTTCAAGATGGTGCCGAGACCACGGCGGAGCGAATCGTGAGCGACGAGGCAAGTGATATCGCCGTGCTACACGTGCGAACGAATCGCAAGTTGCTCGCGGCGAAACTATCGGATTCCGACAATCTCGAAATCGGCGATTGGGTGATTGCGATCGGCAGCCCCTTCGAACTGGAGACAACTGTCAGCGCGGGCATCATTAGCGGCAAGGGCCGCGGCATCAATAAGGTGCAGCGCGGACAACTTCTTCAAACCGACGCGGCCATCAACCCAGGCAACTCGGGCGGGCCGCTCGTGAATCTCGATGGCGAAGTGATCGGCATCAACACCGCGATTGCCAGCCTGAATGGCGGAAACCAAGGGATCGGTTTTGCCATCCCAGCCAATCGAGCTAAGTGGGTCGCGGAGGAATTGCTGAATTATGGGCGAGTCCGACGGGCCTTCTTGGGGATTCGCGTCGCCGATATCGACGCTGATCTCGGCCGAAGACTTGGCGTGCCGGCTCGAAATGGAGTGTGGGTTTACAACGTCGTTGCGGCAGGACCAGCGGCCCAAGCGGGCGTCGAAGAGGGCGACGTGATTACTCAGTTTGCTGGACGAGCCATTCGTTCCAAACGCGACTTGCAAGACACAGTCGAGCAACGGCCAATCGGCTCGAAGCAAGTCGTCAAGGTTCGTCGCGGGAAGCAAGTCTTCACCGCCAAAGTCGTACTCAAATCGCACGATCAACTCGAGCAATAGGCTACAGCGAAAGTGAATCGCCTGCGGGCCACTCGCGTTCGAATCGAGTGAGCTCGAACATCGCGCGAATCAACTCGAGATCGCATTCGCGTTGCGGCACATTGCGACGAACGAACATTCGCTGTTGAGTCGCCATCATAACCTCCTGCGGCAACTCGGCAACTTGCCCAAACAGGCGAGCGTAGTTGACAAAACTGGGCACGTTTTCCGTGATGAATCCGTATGCCATGCTGCAGGCGCCGATCGTCTTCCCCGTAAAGATTCCGGTGTTGATCGCCGTCTTCGCGTAGTCGCCAATAATGCAGCCGACGAACTGCATTCCCGTTTTCACTTTGACGCCAGAGTATTCCATGTTCACGAGACCGTAGGTGTTCTTCAGGTCGCTGTTGCAAGTTCCGGCGCCCAAATTGATCCAGCTGCCTAGATAACTGTGTCCAAGAAAGCCGTAATGCTGTTTGTTCGTATAGGGCTCGATAATCGACGCCTCAACTTCACCGCCGATCTTGGTGGTGTGTCCTATCGAGACGCCGTCCTTCAGCGCGGCATGCTCGATCACTCGCGCCTTCGGCCCAACGTAGGCTGGCCCGCTCAGGTAGCAATAGGGGCCAATCGACGCCTCTAGGTCCAACAAGATCGGGCCATCTGACGTGTCACTAACGATATAGTCAGCCAGTTTGACGCCTTCGGCCGCGAAGACGCCGTCGCGAATTTCTTCGAAACGCCCGGTTCGCAGACGCTCGTCAAGGTTCGGGCGCAGCAATTCCATATTGGCTCGAACGACGTCGTGAGGGTACTTGAACAAAGCCGACTCAACTCGACCTGCCGCGAATGGGCTGGCAGCGTCGATCGGGGTTGCGAAGTCCTTGGTCCAATCGATCAGACTTGCATTGATTGATTTCGGCAGCCATGCGCTCGGTTCCGCCGCCTCAGCCGGCAACCGCGGAAGAACGGCCGCGACAACGACGTCTCCGTCGAGCGCGACGAACGGCTCGTTCTTGACCGCCAAGTTCTTGAGCTCGTCCATGGTCTGGGTCGAGGGGGCCAATCTGGCATTCAAACAAATCCAAGGTTGTGAGATACGCTCTCCGATCTTGGCCGAATCGAAAGCGGTCAGTTGAGAAAAATCGAAGCGCTCGATGTCAGCCATATGGCGTCGAACGATGGAAAAAGCGTTCGGAGCAATCTCACTCAGTCGATCGACAAGTCGAAAGCTGCCACAGGAAATTGCGTAACAGGCGCGCCCGATGGTAATCGGATAGAGTTGCCGCGCTCGATCATCTTCAAAAACAAGCCAGTTCATAGTCGTCCTTGTCCATGCAGCTGGAAGCCCCAGTCAATCGCGTCAGGCAACGAATGTGTGACGCCCATGCTCCGGAGACTATTTTGAGAAACTAATGGCGTTCCTGGAAGACGAATTCCATCGGTTGTGGAATCCGGAGGTTGTATTTTTCATCGAATTCGTCGTCGCTCATCACCAACAGCATCATGCCTTCGACCAAGCTGACAACGCCGCCGACACAGAAACAACTCAACATCAACAGCAACAGGCCGGCCGTATTTGACCCGAGGTAGTAGTGATGCGCTCCGAATGGTGCCAGCAACAACGCCAACGCTGCAGCGGTTAACTTGCTCTTCTTGCGCGGAATCGCGTCGGACAAATTTGAATCGGACGACATAGCGAACCGTTACCTCAATGATTCCTCGCCGCTAAGCGACTGCTGCCGTTAAACGTCGCACGAGGGCCGCGCTAATTCGACTCGCCTTGCAACGCAAACCATGCTCGGTTGAGATAGCTGCAGCGACAACCGGCCGAGGCGTCGGGAACGAGCACGACTCCACCTGCCGGGATGACGTTTACCCAGCAACCAGGACGAACTCCGCCAAAGTTTTCGGTTTGCTCCTGAGTCTCAATGTCAAAATAACCCAGTGTCGCTGAGCGGAAGAGCATCATGTTTTTGCTGCTGGCCAGAATCCCGCAACCATACGATCGTTTGAAATCGAAAGGCCTCGTCGCACCGGTCAACAAGTCCCATGCTCCGCCCTGAGCGTAAACCGTGGAGCCGTTAATCATGGGCCGTGACTCGTATTTGACTTTGTTATCCCACAGTCGCTTGCCGTTGGCCGCTTGAAACACCGCCATTCGGCCGCCAACTTCCGATGCCAATCGGAACCGGGTCGGCTGATAGCTCATCAGCAACGCGTCATGCTCTTCGCTCACGGCGAGCAGCGTCCCGTAGATTTCTTTCTCGTTGGACCAATTCAACTCGCCTGTTTTCGAGTTGATCGATACGAGACGTCCTAATTCGTGCGGCTTTGTCTTCTTAGGGCGTTTCTCTCGGTCTGAGAGACTGAGCGGCCGGTCGATCAAATAGACGTTGCCACCGGCGATTGCGATCGCGTTATGTCGAATTGAGTCCTTGGCCTCGTAGTGCCAGAGTTGCTTCCCTGATTCCGCGTCCAACGCAAATAGACTCTTCGACTCGGTGAGGAGCCGTTTCATATCGCCGGTGGAGGCGACATAGCGATATGTCACGATGTGTTCTTGGTTGGCGACCGACCCGTAGAGGACGCCGTCGACGCATGCGATATAGCCCCAGACGCCTGGTTTGCCCTGCTGATTCTGCGGCGTTCGAAACTCTCTCTGTAGCGTGCCGGTCTTGGCGTCTAACTTAAGACAACGTTCACCATCGCGAACGAAGATGCTGCCATCATGGACGCAGAAGTTGCTGCCCGTTCCGGCTGTTCCCATCAATTCATCGCCGTCGTAGGCCGCCAACAAACCCTTGATGTCATATCGCCAGAGCTCGTGGCCGTTGTAAGAATCGACAGCGACGATTCCATTGATACCCTGATGAAGCAAGAGCCCGCGATGGAACAACGGCGCCGGAGCGCGGCCATGTCGTTGAGGCACGTCGATGTCGACATCGCGGAACCAAAGCATTCCCAATCGCCCTTCGACCAAGGCATCCTCGCTGTTGAGAGTATTGGCCGCGTTGGCGTATTGGTGGGTCCAACTGCCCGCACCTTCAAGGGCTTCGCGAACGGTCGTTTTCATCGAGCCGGGGGCGCCAACACAAATGACTCCGCCATAAGGCCGCTGCAATCGTTCGATCTCTTTGCCCAGGCCATTCACGTTGTCACCGAGGACGGATCGCCCAGAAACGACGAGATTGGCGAAGTATTTTGGATAGCCGGTTTCGTTGAGGTCTCGGAGTTGCACGATGACTCGTGAACCGTAGACGCCGGCATTGATTAGATTGCGTCGCGCGAGATTTACTTTTTCGAGAGTGTCTTCGACGGCGTAGACTCGCAAGCCCGTTTGCTTGGCCAACTCGATCGCAAGGTTGCCATCGCCGCAGCCCAGGTCGAGACAAAAGCCTGAATTGATTGCGGACTTCTCGACGATCTCGCTAGCTGCCTTTTTGAATAGGTCACTGTTTTCGAGCGGCGGCGCATCAAACGAGGGCGCATTTTTAGGCGCCACGGTGCCCGGAGCTCCGAAACAATGGACTCGCCCGCGGTCGGTGCTGACAAGAAGTTTGTCGTCGCTGATTGCGAGACCGTAGGCGACGCCGTCCACTTCAAGCGACGCCACGACCTTCATCAGTTTCGAGTCGATCACGTCAACTCGCCCGTCGCCGCCCGATACGATCTTGTCGCCGGCAACGATCAGCGACGCCCCGCTCGTTGCGTCGTCAACTTTGCCAAGTAACTTCAAGCCTTTCGATTTGACTGGCTTGCCTTTTCGATCGGGCTTGACGACATCTTGCCACTGGTAGATGGCCACCGCGTTCTTTTCGGCTTGCGCGATTCCATTACGTGTGGCCGCCACCGGCCCGCTTTTTAGATTCGCGAGTTTTTGCCCGCTCGCGGAATCAAACGTCAGGCCGCTATTGAAGAACATGTCGCCAATCGCCATCGTCGGAGCGCCGCCGTTGTGGCCATACTTTTGCAAGTGGAAATACTTAAACTTGCCTGTGAGGCGATCGAACGCCGCCGGAACGGCTCGGCCAGTGGGTACGAAAAGATTGTCGCCGGACGCCACAAGATAGCCTTGCGCGGAAACGCCGCTCTTTGCGGAGGCGCCGCCGTGAGGCTGAGGCATGTAGATGGCGCCCGAGTCGTCGTTCTTCCAAATCTCTCTGCCGGTCGCGGCATCCAATGCGTAGAGATAGATTCCGTCCGAAGGCCATATGCCTGCGGCGAAATAGACCACGTCGCCCATCAGAGCCGGTCCGCCGCGCGCCGGCCACTTCGAGATCAAGCGTTCGTTCCCGAGGATCGACCGATGATCTGGTCCGCCTCTCTTTTTCCAAACGACTTTCCCACTGGTCGCGTCCAACGCGTACAGGAAGCCGTCATCGCTGGCGGCAATAACTCGGTCGCGCCAAATGACTGGGGCGAATCGAATCGGAGCGTCCGTATAGTACGACCAGAGATTCTGGCCGCTCTGCAAGCTCAATGCGTGAATTCCGCCATCAACGGAGCTGCCGAAGAAGACCTTGCCGTCGGCCATGACCGTGTGGAATGCGCGATCGAATCGCATGCGGTCGCTGCGAGGCCAAGCGGGTTGCGGAGCGTCGGCGGACTGGTGGGTCCATCGCAAGGCGAGTTTCGACGGCAGTTCGCCTTCGGAAAATCCAGTCCTCGCCGCGCTCGCTCGAAATGTCGACCAATTCGCCGCCTCGATTGACGACGTGGTGATTAACAGGATGGTGATGCATAGGAAACGTTGGACGAACAAGGGATTCTCCTTCCAAACGAATGGGCGACCAACCGAAATCATACCAACGATGCCTAAGAGTAGCCACGATCTCTGCTGAGCCTACTTGCGTTCAAAGGAATAGGCAGCCCAGAAACTCTCCCAATCGATATCGTCGCGGTGCTTGCATCTTTGCATATGGACCAGCCGAATCAGCCAGACGCCGGATCGGTTGAGTTGGAATCGAACCTGCCCGTTCTTGTCCGTCCGCAGTTCCTTCGTTTTCACGTCCTCGCCCTTGCGATTGAGTGCGGCGACCATCGCGTCTGCCAGTGGCTTGCCATCGAAGAGAATGGAAACCGTCACTTGCTTCGTGCTCGAGGCGCTGGGATCGGTCTGAGGAACGATCTCAAGTCGATGGCCGAGCTTGCGTTTGAAAACTTCATCCCGCTTCGAGTCGACTTGGACGAGCGCCTTGAGATAACGTCGATATCGCTCGCGCCCGGCTGTCTTGTCTTCACCGGCGTCTTTTCGGACCTTGACGATTCGTCCAAGTCCTTCATGCTCGAGATAGCTGTTAAATTTCGCCGCTTCGATTTCGATGTGCGCCCAGTCTCGCTCCATCGCGACCAAATGGCCGCCGGCTCGCTTCGCCTGAATACGGCCAGCAGGTCGTTCGCCATCCTTCGCAGTTCGCGCGAGGTCGGCCTTTGAGCCGTGTCCTATCAGCTGAAACTTGACCGTCATTTTTGCTTGATACGGCCGCTCCGACTCGCTGACGAAATGGTCACCCACAAACAGATGGACCATGGTCGACTCGCCGCTCTCGAGCGAAAACGAATCGGGCTGCATCCAGTAGTCATGAGCCTGCGCGAAAGAACCCGCAAAGAGAATCATGCTGAAAACGATGGCTGTTCGAGGCATTGTCTGTTCCTGTCGCCGGTCAATAAGTTGCGGGATACAATGAGCTCAAAAGTGAGGGGAGAGACGTCCCGGGAAAACGTCCAACAGAATAGCCGATCTGGGCGCGCCGTGCGGACACGGACGAGGATTTTCCCAGTTTGTCGACATCGCCGTGCGAGCCCAACTGGAGAATCGTCGTGACGACTCAAGTTCCCGACTTTGAGCGAAGTTATTTTCGCTTCTATTTGGACTTTGAAAACCGGCAAGTCGGGTCCGTTTCGCACAAACCGCCAACGCGAACGAACCGAGTGCGAGTGTCTCTCGAGTCAGTTTGTCGCGTACGCCATCGCTCGTCAGATCGGACGACGATCTATGCGCTCTCGGCAGCCTGCCGTACGGAACGAGTCGGCGCTGGACGCGGCGAGTTGTGGATCAAACCGAACGCTGAGTGCATCTTCTTGTGTTCCGACGATGGTCAAGTTGGCATTTTCAAAAACTGGCACATCAAGAATCCTGGCGTGATGCTCTATCCCGAGTCGTTGGGGCCGCAGCCGGAGCGTCAGCTGTTTCGCGCCCAAGAGAATTTCGACGAGACGTCGCTCGACCTTCGCACCGTTCCCGCTCACCCGCTAACCGATTTTGAACATGTGGCGGACGTAATTCACGGAGCTCGCCCGATCGTTTCGCGTATCGAGTATGCCGATGGCGACTTCGACGTCCGCATCGAGCAGCCCGTCAAGACAATCAATCTTGCCGAGAAAGACCGACTGCACCAAACCGATACTGGTCCCATCATTCTCCCCGATCTGTGCGACTCTCGTTTGAAAGAGAACGAATTGGAGATTGGTGTTTTTGACCTTGCTTTCTCGGCGTGGAACGCACCCGATTGGGCGGAATTCGTCATTCGCTCGCCACTATCAATCTCGGACGGAGTATCGGTCAATCACTATGACCGCACTCGCACTATCGAACGCACTCGCAACACGTTGTTAGCCGTCGAATAGGAACGATGCCACGCGCTACCTCGCCGCCTGCTCAATCGAATGGCGGCGTGGCTGGTGAGACAATAGAATGCTAGGAGATCGCTAACATTGCGGTTGTCATCGCCGATTAATCTCTTTGAGGATTTAGAATGAAAACGGTTCGTCGCGCGGGATGGTCGATTTTCGTTGGGCTGCTTTCCGTCATGTTGGTCGGCAGCTTTCGGCCGACTATATGTTGCGGTGAGGATTGGCCGATGTGGCGGAAAGATGCCGCCCGCAGTGCTACTTCAGGTGAGTCGCTCCCGGATCAATTGCATTTGCGTTGGGTCGTCGAACTCCCAAAACTGAAGCCAGCCTTTCGCGAGAAGCGATTGCAGTTCGACGCTGGTTACGAGCCGATCGTTGTCGGCAAGTCGATGTTCGTCGCGTCATCGCACAGCGATAGAGTCATTGCGCTTGATACGGAAACTGGTCGCGAGCAATGGAGCTTCTACGCCGAGGGCCCCATTCGATGCGCGCCTGCCGCGTGGCGTGACCGCCTGTTTGTTGGATCGGACGACGGTTGCATTTACTGCCTGCGCGCCAGCGACGGAACACAGTTGTGGAAACGACGAGCCGTGCCGTCCCATCGCAAAGTGCTTGGTAACGATCGAATGATCTCACTCTGGCCTGTTCGCGGTGGTCCCGTGGTCGAGAAAGGCAAGGTCTATTTTGCAGCAGGCGTCTGGTCGTTCGAAGGCGTTTTTGTTTTTTGCCTGGATGCAGCCAGCGGAGAAACCATTTGGCGAAACGATGAGGCCAGCTTCCGATACGGAGTTCATCCTCACGCAGCAGAAGCGCTGGGCGGAGTCACGCCGCAAGGGTATCTCGTCGTCGCAGGTGACGAATTGGTTGTGCCTTGCGGGCAAGCGATGCCGGCCAAGTTTGATCTCAAGACGGGCAAGCTCAACTCGTTCGAGCTACCTAGGGCGGGCCGACGTCCCGGCGGTTGGTTTGCTTCGGCCGCAGTGCGACGCGGTGAGGTGAAACTTGACGCTGAGGTTAATCGGGATTTGCACGAAGACAAAGTCTATCAAGGTCCCGGTTCTCCAGGCGTGCGAACCACCATTCATGTCGGAGGCAAAGATCTAAAGTTTGCCGACGGATTGCCTGGCGTTGACGCCGAGATCCATACGATGCTGGCCGCCGACGGGAAACTGTTCGTGTCAGACATTAAGGGGCGTGTCTACTGTTTCGGCGAAAAAGCAAAGAAGGTCACGCGCCGAGCCTCGTCTGGCAGCTCCGATACTCAGGAACAAAAATCGGATCCGGCCAGCCAAGACTTGGTCGCTCGACTCTTAAAACAGACCAAGACACGCGATGGCTATGTCCTCGTGCGGGCCGATCGTCACTCCACTCAGAGCGAGCCGAATCAAGATCTTGCCGATCTGCAAGGCGTACTTATTCCGCTTCTGCAGAAGACGAATTTTCATCTTGTCATGACGACTCCCGACAAGTTGAAACTAGCGAGGCTGAAGAATATCCACCGCGATAGTCGAGATCGAGTTTGTCTGCTGAATGAGGAGGAAGCCCCGTTAATACTTCCGCCTTACTTCGTGACACTCTTGCTCTCGAATTCGATCGCTCCGCCGGAAATGAGCGAGCTTCAACTGCTCCGTCCGATGGGCGGGCTGGCTCGATTTCCGCTTTCCGATTCTGCCCACCAACAACTCGTGAAGCGACTCGATGCCATGCCGGAGCCGGGATTCACGGCCACGCGAATTGGCGGGCTGACGTGGATTCGCCGAGGCCCGTTGGTTGGCGCAGCGAACTATACGGGCGGGTGGTCGAGCCCCGACGAGCGTGTTCGAGCTCCGTTGGGCGTGCTCTGGTTCGGAGACAACGTGGCTCATTTTAAACGCTCGCCGCAACCCTGGTTCGTCGATGGCGTGATGATCTCGTACGGCAAGGACTGGATGGCTCGGCATCGAACCAACAAGAAGACGCCATACACATTGCTCCCGCCCGTTTTCTCCGACGTCTACTCAGGGCGAGTTCTTTCGGCCGAGGAATCCATCGTCAAGAGTTTGGACTATTCGAAACCAGACGCCGCCGCAGTTCAGCCCAGCCAGTACCGACCGCCATCACAACTCGACGCCTGGAAGCCAAAGCAACCGATCGTCGGTGAGCGAATCAATCCATTGACTGGCGAGAAGGAACCGCGGGCGATACCGAAGAGCTACGGTTGTGATGGCGGAGTTGACTATGGGCTTTTCTACACGATGCGTAGCGGAACCGCATCGTTTTACGACAAACGGCTTGAGAGCGGCGTCTGCCACATCGCCGGTCCTCGGTCCGGATGCACGAACAGTATCATCCCCGCTTGCGGAGTGCTCAACGTCCCTTACTTCTACGAAGGATGTACGTGCAGTTATCCATTGCCGGTTGGCTTGGCCATGGTCAGCATGCCGGCTCGTCACGAGCAGTGGGCGTCGTGGGGCGAGGGCAAGACGGAGAATATGAAGCGAGTCGGCATCAATCTTGGCGCACCGGGAGATCGAATGACCCCAGCGGGAACACTCTGGCTCGACTCGCCAAACCGAGGCGGTCCGTCGCCCAAGGTCGCACTTTCGATTGAACCCAAGACCGCCAAATACTTCTACCGCCATTCCATGTTTATTACCGGCGGAGATGGCTGGCCATGGGTCGCCGCGTCCGGACTTCAAGGCGCCGACGCGATAACGATCGAGGGATTCCAACCATCGCACTATACCGTCCGGCTCTATTTCGCTCTCCCAGATCGAGACGATGAAATGAACGACGGGGTCTTCGATGTCGCGCTTAATGGCCGCCGAGTCATTGAGCGATTGGAACTGAGCGCGAAACGCGGATTGATGAAGTCGACGGTCCAACAATTTCAGAATGTCAAAATTGACGGCTCGTTGCGCATTGAATTGAAGAAGCACTCAGGACAGACAACGATCTGCGGAATAGAAGTCGTTCGCAGTGGGTCCAAACTCGATTCGCTCGTGTCGACGCTTGAGTAGAGTTGAGACGTCTTCTTACCATGTCCGTCAGTAGTTCAACATTACGATCATTGGAAACAACACATGCACCGAGTTTTCACAATCGCCCTGTTGTTGCTCACGTTCTCCTTTACTGATGTCGACAACACCGCGTTGGCTAAAGAGAATCCGAATGTGCTTTTGTTATGCATCGATGATTTACGGCCAGAGCTCGCTTGTTTCGGCAAGGACTACATCCATTCGCCCAACATTGACGCGCTCGCGGCGAAAGGCCGGCCCTTTTTTCACCACTATGTCCAGGCGCCGACCTGCGGCGCTTCGCGATATACGTTGTTGACGGGACGATACGGTCCTTCCAGCAACGGTGCTCTGTTTTCGCGGGCCAAGCGTTTGGCGAAAGCGCCCAAGACGACTGCGCCCAGCATGCCAGCCTGGTTCCGAAAACATGGCTACACTACGGTGTCAGTTGGCAAAGTGTCTCATCATCCAGGTGGGCGAGGCGGTTCGGATTGGGATGATGATCGGCAACCTGAAATGCCGAACTCGTGGGATCGCCACTTGTTACCAGCTGGACCGTGGAAGCACCCTCGCGGCGCGATGCACGGGCTGGCCAACGGCGAGATCCGAGGCAAAGCGAGTCAGATGGACGTGCTTCAGGCCGTTGATGGCCCCGATTCAATTTACCCCGATGGGCTGATTACCGACACGTCGCTCAAGCAACTGGAACAATTGGCAAGCAAGCCGAACACGCCCTTCTTCCTTGCCGTCGGAATCATTCGGCCTCACCTCCCCTTCGGATCGCCGGAAAAACATCACGAGCACTATCGCGACCTAAAGCTGCCGGCCATTGAGCACCCCAAAAAACCGAATGGCAAAACGACATGGCACGGGTCTGGCGAATTCATGAAATACAATCGTTGGAAAAGAAATCCCAACAACGATTCCGATTTTGCGACGCTCGTTCGAAAACACTACGCCGCCTGCGTGACCTATGCCGATGCACAAGTCGGCCGAGTGACCGCTCGGCTCGATGAACTCGGGTTGCGAGACAACACGGTGATCGTCCTGTGGGGCGACCATGGTTGGCATCTAGGAGAACACGCGATTTGGGGCAAACACGCATTGTTCGAAGAGTCGTTGCGTTCACCATTAATCATCAGCTACCCCGGCGTCCCTAACCCAGGAGCCGCGACAAAATCTGTCGTCGAGACGCTCGACGTCTTCCCCACGCTTTGCGAATTGACTGGCCTGCCCGTCCCCGATTTTGCTCACGGAGTCTCGCTCAAACCGATCCTGCAATCTCCCGACGCTCCCGGGCACTCGGCGATCTCCTACTCAAAGGCTCGAACCATCCGCACCAAGGCGTATCGCTTGATCGTTCATCGCGACAAGCACATCGAACTATATGATCACCGCTCGAAAGCGGGCGAAACGAAGAACGTCGCCGCTGAGCACGATGAGCTTGTGCAAGAACTGCTTTCCGCACTCAACGCCCGCACGGATCTTCGCGATTGACTTCCAGTCGCGGGCGTCCGCGATCTCGTCCCGTGCGGCTAATCAGCTTCACAGCTAACACGCAACGCAAAGAAAACTCCACTGCGGCTGGAAGCCGGTTGGAAGCCCCAGTCACGAATGAGTGCGCGTTGTCGGCGAGTCGGCTGACTCAAATCGTCTGCAGATACTTGAACAACTCAATAATTTGACGTTGGTTGAGCGATTCCAACATCTGCTCCGGCATAAGGGACTGATCGGTCTTTTTCATCGATTCAATGTCGGCGCGTGGGATAACGATTTTCTTCGGCGGGTTGGTCGGTGTCAGCACGGTGAGCGCCGAGTCGTTGGCCTGTTCGATGAGGCCCGATACCACTCGGCCATCGTCGGTAATGATGATCGACGTTTCGAAGTCGGCACCGATCACCGCATTGGGATCGACGATATTCTCGGCAAAATACTTCGCGCCTTTCCGTCCCGAACCGGCAAGCTTCGGCCCGATATCAGCGCCGATCTTGTCGACCTTATGACAACTCGAACAGAGTTTTTGAAAGTGCTTTCTGCCTTCGCTCGCGCTGAACGCCCAGAGCGGCGCTTCGTTGAATGCCTTCTCGATCTGGAGAACCCGCGCTAGCTTCTCGCCCGACGTTTGATTTACCTTGCCCCAGTGCTGACGAAGTTTCGCGTCGACCGCGCGGCTATTCAAGTTCGAAAGTTGACGAACGTAGTAGGCCGATAGCACCGTCTTCTCAACTCGTCCGGCGCCGATACTATCCAACAACTTCCGCGCCCAAATTTCGCGACTGGTCAACGTGTTCAGCGCCGCCGTCCGATCTCTATCGGAGAACGACTCGAACTGCTCGATCAACACCGTGCCGACTTCTGGCTCGGTGTAACTGGCGAGCGAAAGCAGGGCCTCCGAACGAAAGGTCTTGTCTTTCAACAGTGACAGAAACAACGCCAGTTCTTCCGGGCGCGCGGCTTGCGAGAGAATGCGAAAAGCATGTCGGCGGTCGGCGACATCTGCTGTCGTGTCAGCCAATACGAGCCGTTTGGCCGGATAGAGTGAATCATCTCCGAACATCGCGCCCAGATCTTCGGCTGTCCTGCGAATACGCGGGTTGGCGTCCTGGTAGAGCTGTTTCGCAACGGCCGGCCATGCGGATGGCATCGGCATATCGCGTTGTCCTGTCAGTCCGAGCGACGCCTCGGCCAAGAGGTCGGGTCGAGCCTGGTTGTCATCGGCAATCATCTTGATGACGCGATTCAATCCGTCGCCGCCGTTCTTGGCCGCGAACCAACGGACATAGCTAGTCAGAACTGGGATTCTGGTTCGCTCGGCCAACCGGAAGGATCGGTCGAGGTCGCTTTGGGACAAGCTCGCGATGCCATACCAGATCATCTTCGGCAAGTTGCGATCGTCAGCATCCTCGCTCCTTCCGCTCATCAACTCGGCGATCTTCCAGGCCGATTCATCGGAAACTCGTCTCATCGCGGACGCCAGATAGAGTCGGACTAACCCAGACGGCTCGGTCTCGGCGAGCCGTTGTAGAGCCGCTTCGGATCGCTCGCTGACTCGCTCGTCATCCGTGAGCAATTGAATCGTCCACGCCCTAACAAACTCGTCTTGATCTTTAAGCGTCTTTGTGGCGATGCCGTCGTTGAATCCTCCAACCGCATGCAGAGCCCAAAGCCCGCGAAGGCGCCGCGTGGCGCTTGGATGCTCAATTGCGAGTTTCACTAAATCAGCTTTGACCGGACTACCCACCGAACCATTTGATCCGCGCTCGCGCAAGAGTCGAAGCGCATGTCTCACGTACCAATCGTTCTTGTGTAGGAGCAGTTTCGTTAGCGATGGATTGTCGAGACTGCCGAGATCGACGCGAACTGGTTTGAACGTTGCCGCGTACGACATCCGATAGATTCGCCCGTTCGTTCGATCCCATTGTTCAATGTTGGGGTTGTGGCAAAGCCGCTCGTCGTACCAGTCGATCGTGTAGACGGCGCCATCGGGGCCGTATTTCAGATCGACTCCAACGTGCTGTAAATCTTCACAGAAGAAAACATCGTGACCGGCGTGAAGAGTATTGAATCCAGAACGCTCTCGCCGGTTAACTTGATGATTGATTTGATGACCGTGAAGATTGTGAGTGAATAGATGATTGCGATATGAGTCGGGCCAGTTGTCTCCCAAGTAGATCATCGCGCCGACGTGAGAGTGCCCGCCATAGACGGCGCGGCTGCCCGGCTTTCCAGCACCGCCCTCGCCGTGCCCGTAACGAGCCGAGGCCATCATGAAGTTTTGTAAGTGGGGATAGCCCGTCGGCGCTGATGCTGAAACAAAATCGGCGTAGTTTCGATTCGCCTGATTCCAGTAGTGCCCGCCTTGAATCACATGGGTCGTCGGCCCTCGTCCCCAGCGGCTTCGACAATGGGTCATAAAGAGTTGACCGTAAACGTCGAAATCGACCCCCCATTGGTTGCTGCCTCCATGAGCAAAGACCTCAAATTCATGTCGCACCGGGTGGTATCGCCAGACGCCCGCTCTCAATTCAGCCCGGTCGTCCGACGGCGTATTGGGTTTGCCGATTTGCGAATAATTGAAAACTCCCTGGCAGCCATAGAGCCAGCCATCCGGCCCCCAGGTCAGGCTGTTGAGCGTCTCATGGGTGTCTTGAAATCCGAACCCATCGAGCAAAACGGTTGGTTTCGAATCGGGTTGATCGTCGCCGTCTCGATCGGGAATGAAAAGCAACTCCGGCGCGGCGCCGACCCAAACGCCTTCGTGCCCAACTTCAAGACCGCTGACCAGGTTGAGTCCTTCCGCGAAAACTTTACGGCTTTCAAACTGACCATCGCCGTCTTCGTCAGCGAAAATCAAAATGCGATCAAGTCCTTTGCCCTTGGCTCGCTTTTGCGGGTAACTCAATCCTTCCACGACCCAGATTCGGCCGCGATCGTCAAACGTAAAGGCAATCGGCTGGTAGAGCCGAGGTTCGGTCGCAATGGCTTCGGCTCGAAAGCCTTCGGGCAGATGCATGTTGCGAACCGTCTGGGCCGCCGGTCCCTCTGGAGCAGCGATATCGCTTCCGGGCTGCGGGCCAGAAAATCGCGGGCCTGGATTTCGAAACAGACGGCTCAGCAGCGGATTCGTTCCGATCGGCGAAGAAGATGCTTGTTTGGCGAACGTCGGCCTCGTCGAGTGAAAACGAAAGTCGTCGAAGTTCAGGTGGCCCCATCCGCCTGCATTCTCGTCAACCAAGACAACTTGAATTCGCTTGCCCGCAAACGGGCGCAAATCGATTACGGCGCGTTGCATTTGCTCGCGATCGGATCCGCTGAAAGTACCGATCGTTCGCTTGGGTTCGCCAGCTAGAACGACGTCGACGCGAGTCGAGCGATCCCTGCCGCCGCCAACGAGAAAGCTGGCGTAAGGCGCCGTCACCGTGAAGTCAGCGGACGTCAATCGTCCGACCGGTCGATCCTTCGATTTCTCAAACCCGCCGATAAAGAACTTGCCAACCTTGCCGCTCGTTTGTCCGGGCCACCTTGAGGCAATTTCATCGCGGCCGACCGGTTGGCCCTTGAACGCATCGCCTGTCGCGATCCAGTCCTTCAGTGTTCCGTCTTCAAAACTCAAATTCAGTGGCTGTCCATCGTCCCCAAGCGGCAGGTTACCGGCCTCGAGCGGCTTGGCCTTTTTAGGTTTATTCTTGAAGCGGACTTGATGCGAATCCGGCTTGAGCTTGCGAATGCGAATCTTGCGAAAATCAATTCGAGTTTCGGAGCCTGAATGCAGTTGTAGGGCGAGTTGACCGGTAAGATCCTTTTGCCCCTTTTGCTTGTCGACGAGTTCGCTGAATAGAGTCCCGTTGACCTCAACCGTCATGTGTTCGCCGCATGCTCGGATGCGATAGTCATTCCATTCGTTCTCGCGGAAGAGGACGCGATACCGGTCAGCCCGTGCAAAAGTCTCAACGATTCGCTCGCCGTTTTCCTTTATCAAGACACGAGATCCTCGCTCGACTAAGAGAGCTCGCCCGTGTTCGTCGTAGATGCGGCCCAACCAAGTGGTGCCCATGTCGAGGTCGGCTTGATAGCCAGAAACTTCTGTCACGCTCTCGGCCTGACAACGAATCTGGATTCCCGAATTGGCGGCCGGTTTTCCTCTCAATCGAAATTGGAGACGTAGATCGAAATCGGCGAGTTTGCCGTCTTGCCACACCAGCCAGGTGTTGTGATTCAATCGTTCGCCCTCTGCAATCGATCCCACGATCGCTCCGTTCTCAACTCGCCAATAGGCTTTTTCGCCCTTCCAGCCAGCGAGCGTCTTGCCGTCGAAAATGGATTCGTATCTGTCTTTCTCATCCGCTTGCAACGCCGTCGAAACAGCAAGACTCGCCAATATCGCGGCGAAAAACAAACAAAGGGCGGGGCGCATGACTTTCGCTCCAAGAAAAACCGAGTCGACTTACAGTGATCCTCAATGTCAACATAACAACTGCCCGCGACAATATCGAATGCCCAACGCCTCGTTTAACCCGTGTGCCGCAGGCTAGGCGCGCTCCTGTTCGAGCGAGTCGCGAGCAATGTCATCGCGCCTAAGCGGAGTAGATCGAAGGCGTCTTAGAATCCCTCGAGCGGCGATGTGGCGTCGCCGAATTCTTTGTGGGCGAGCCCCATGCGGTTCATGATTGAGAGGTACATTCCGCATAGCTTGCGGTTGTCATCGCCCTTCTTCATGTAATCGAGCACGCGTCCGGTTTCGATTGAACCACCCAATCCGCCCGCGGTGAGCAAGGGCACTTTGTTCGAATCGTGTCGGCTGCCCGACCACATGTTGTTGATAAACAGCAGGCACGAGTTGTCGAGCACCGTTCGATCCGCTTCCTTCATCGCATCGAGCCGAGTTGCCAGGTAGGCGAGTTGGCTACAGTAGAATCGCGACACGCGTTCGAAATCGTCCGACAGGTCATCGTGCGACGCCGAGTGGTGGGCCTTTCGCACATTGAGGAAGGGATAGAACAAACCGGAAATATCGCGGCACAGCAGCAGCGTCGCAACTCGCGTCTTGTCGGTTTGGAAGCCGAGCGCCACGATGTCGCACATCAGCTTCATATGATCCCGTATATCCTCGGGCAAACCATCGTCCGGCCGTTTCATGGTCACCAAGGCTTGTCCTTTCGAACGAGCTCGCTCGGAGGCCTTCCGCTTCACTTCGCGCATTCGCTCGATCTTCTTTTCGATTTCGCGAACGCTGGTCAGGTATTCGTCTAGCTTTCGCTTGTCGCCCGAACTGACTTTTCGATTCAAATTGGCTGCCTGTTCCATGACGCGGTCGAGCACGCTTCGGTCGCGACGGCTGCCTCGATTATCAAACAGATTGTCGAAGGCAAGAGATGGGTAAATCTCCATCGGCACGGGTGAGGTCGCGTTTTGCCAAGAGATATGCGAGCTATATGCCATCGAGAAATTGGTCTCGTGATAACCCGTGATTGGTTGCTCGCAACCGAGCACCAGACTTGCCTGGACGGTCTCTTGCCCAATGTGGTTAGCCAACACTTGGTCGACGCTGATACCACCTTTTAGCTCGGCGCCCTTTTGCAGTGCCGCGCCGGAGAGAATGTTACCTGTTTGGCCCGGATGAATGCCAACGCCGGTCGCGTTCTTGTTGAACAAGCCGGATACGAAGTTCATCTTCGACTTCAGCTTCTCCATCGGAGCGAGGCTCTTGCCCAACTCCATCTCTGCGCCGCTGCCCTTGGCCCACCAATGCTTGGCGTTGATTCCGCAGGCCATGAAGAGCGCGGCGAACCGTTTCGGAAAAACCGACTCGCTGGAGTCCTCTTTGAGTTCGCTTCCCCAAACGGAAATTGATTCGAGCCAAGGCAGCGCCATGGCGACGCCCGCTCCACGAAGTAACGTCCGCCGAGAAAGTTGACGTTTGACATGATGAGAAATCGTCATTGGTCATTCCTTGTCACACGACGCAAACACGCGTTTGTTTCTAAACTGCGAGCTGAGAACAATGGTTTCTATAAGGGTTGAGAAGCGATGCCCGTTCGCATTCAATTTCTGTTTCATTTCCTCGACAAGCAACTCGTCAGAGAGAATGAGGCTGCGGCCCAGTGCATAGGATAACAGCTTTCGGCAAAGATTCTCCACGAATTCGTCTTGCCGATGATTGCGGATGTATTTGCGGAGCCCGCTAATGCCACTCCCTTTGGCGCGACCGCCTGGGAAAATGGTCGACTGCTCCACTGGGCGGCCGGCCAAGTCGTTCGCACGGCGTTCCCCAATCGGCCCAAACCCTTCAAAGACGACTCCGAGCCCATCGATGCGATCGTGGCAACCCGCACAGCTTTTGTTGTCGCGATGTCGAGCGAGTATTTCTCGCAGCGACAGATCGCCCAGTTTCGTTTCGTCGTCAGGCAGCTCGGGCACGTTCGGTGGCGGTGCTGGAATCGTCTCGCCCAAAACTCGCCGCGCGACCCAGTAGCCTCGTTTCACCGGGCTCGTCCGCAGCCCGGGTGAATTTTTCGTGAGGAAAACCGCCATGGCAAGCAACCCTCCGCGATCGCTCTTCGACGCGTTGGGAATGAGCCGCCAAGCGGCTTTATCTCCGATCTCAACGGACATGCCGTAATGTTTCGCGAGCACCGGATTGACGAAAGTGTGCTCGGCGTAAAGGAAGTCGAGAATCGATCGGTCATTGCCAGCGACATCGACGAAGAACCGAATCGGCTCTTCAAACATGGCCTCGCGGAGCTCGTCGGTGAATTGAGCGAATCGTTCGCGAGCGACACTGTTGTGGTCCTGAAAGCGTCGGAAGTCGAGCCAGTTGCCCGCGAATTCGATCGCCATTCCTTTCACTCGCTCATCGTTCAGCATTCGCCTTGTTTCGATGACGATCTCTTCATCCGTTGCCAGCGAGTTATTCTCCGCTCGAGCAAGTAGCGCCTGATCGGGCATGGACGACCAAAGGAAATAGCTGAGTCGGCTGGCAAGCTCGTGGCTAGACAATCGAGTACGATTGGCGCCCGCACTCTTCGGCGCTCCCGCAGTTTGGCTCGCATCAACACGGGCGAGATCCATGCGGTAGAAAAACTTGGGCGACATGAGTATCGAGACAATCGAGTCTTGGATTGCCTGATCGTGAGTCAGCTCTTCGTCGTCTCGCAGCTTGCGATAGAACGAGCGAATGCTGTCGATCTCCTCTTTGTCGAGTTTGCGACGATACGCTCGCTGCGCGAATTCGGTGATGGCCGTTAGGTGAGCAGACTCGGCTTGGCGTCGAGCGTTCTCGACCCAACGGATTTGCTTGTTGATGTCTGAAAAGTACTTATCAATCGCCTCCAACGCCGTAGCGCTTCCTCCGGATCGCTTCGCTTTGGCCCGGTAGAGTTTAGCCAGACGAATGATCATCGCTTCGTCGAGCGCCGCACGGTCCTCGGCCCGAACGAAATCGAATTCAGGATCTCGCATGTACCTCGAATCCGTTCGCTCAAACCACAGAAAACCGGCGTACTGCCGCATCGGGGCGGCGGTGACGAAATCGAGTTCGCGCCAGAGCGTGTCGAGTTCGCGCTGCTCGTTCTCGCTGAGCACCATGTCATACAGCGGTTGATCATCTCGGAAGTAGCCCATCATGCTGTGGAACCCGGCGCTCAACAGGCGGCCTTTTTCCTGCTCGGCTCGAGGCGTGCCCAAGTAGTCGCGACCTCGCTCGGAAATGTAGAACGCGTCGGGAAACGTCGCGCAGAATCGCTCGATCGATGCAACCATTGTCGATCGATCGGAGCTGTTCTCGGGAAGGTCAAGTCGTTTCTTTTCGTCGGCCGGTTGTTTGTTTCTATTTCTGCGAGTCGATGCGGCCGGCGGATTGAGTAACGCGGGCAGGTTTAAACTCGTCCGGTGTTTTGCGTACTGCCGATTCTTCCACAGCACAAACGGCTGCGATCCTCGGTGATTTCCTTCGACGTATAGGTTCGGATAGGTCGCTGTCAGTCGACGCCGCGCTTGCAAGACGAATTCGCCCAGCGACTCGCTCATCCGCCGAGCATCGTTCGCGCCGACCACTTCCTTCAACTCAGCCCACTTCGATTGAAGTTCATGGAATGGCCCGACAGGTTCGTTTGAGTTAAGCGCCGCGACGACGCGAGTCAGGTATTTCTTGCTGACTTGTCGGCGATCGGCGACTGCCACCAATGTCATTTCGCCGGAGCGAGTGAATTGCCAGGCGGCGAAAAAGTAGTCGGCCAGATCGGTCGGTTGACGCTCGTAGAACTGGACAATCCGTTTCACACAGTATTTGTCTTTGTCGGTATCCGTCATCGCAGGGTGAGGAGCGAAGGCGATGCCGTTGGGTTTGAGTACGACGTGCTCCGAAACGTGACGGGCCGCCGTCAGGTATCGCCTAAGCAACGCCGGCGACATCGACAGCGTTTCCGCCGAGTTGTCGAAGCCGGCTTCGTTGGCCGCGTCGATCGGAAATTCGCGCGTCGGTCGGATGTCGACGCCAGTGAGGTCGCGAATTGTATAGTCGTACTCGGAGTTGCTCAGCCGACGCGCGACAACTCGGCCCGGATCGCCCTCATTCTTGACCGCTTCGAACCGTCTCAATGCGCGAATCCAAGCGACAACCGCTTCGCTCGATTTTGCTGCGGGCTGCTGCTCGTCGGCCGGTGGCATTTCACCTGCCGCAATCCGTTTCATGACCATTTCCCAAACCGGATGGGCGCTGCGAACATCGGTGAGCGAACGGTAGGGGCTCAAATCCAACTTGGCTTCCGGGTCGTTCTCGCCATGGCAATCCAAGCAATGCTCCGCAATAAACGGCGCGACGGACTTGGAGAAATCGCGTTGGAGCGATTGTTCGTCAGGCGACGTTTGAGCGGACACTGCAGGCGTGAATGCGGCGAGCATCTGCGATATCGAAACAATGGTCATCGTTGCGGCGAGGCGCAGCGGCGTGCGTGTCATGGATGCACCGAAGGAAGTTCGATTGAGGTAATGCCGTCGTAGGTTGGCCATGCGGTTACGTCTTGTCGCGCGCGTTAGCGAACACGGCGAGTGACGTCACAAGTGTAAGGCAAACAAAACTCGGCAATCGCGCGCTATTGGTCTTTGGCGCCGCCGAGAGTGACGGAGATTTTGTATTTGTTTTGCAGGTGGGCGTGAGCGATGCTGGCGTGACTGTTCTTAGGGTACTTCTTGCAAACAAGTTGGAAGGCTTTAATCGCAGATTCCTTTGCCTTCAGTTCCTCGTATGTGTAGCCAACTTGAAGTTGAGCCCAAGGGGCCGAGGCTTCGTGGCCGCCGATAATCTGCGAATAGAGTATGACGGCTTCCTTTTGCTGCTTCAATTTCCGATGACACCAAGCCATGTTCTTGTAGTTTTCCGGGAATCGCTCATCGCATTGTCGGTAGACTCCGATCGCTTCCTTGTGTTGACCCGCTTCCTGATGCGTGACAGCGACCTGCCAAAGCCAATCGGTGAGATGGGGGACGTCGAGCTTCATCAACTCTCGATAGACAGCTATCGCCTCCGCGAATTTCCTCGCGTCGCGCTGGCATCGAGCTTCCTCAGACTTCCAGCGGATCTGATTCTCGGAATCCCGACCGGCCAAATCGCGATAGATCGGCACAGCTGATTGCGGTTTGCTTTGTTGGCGGTAGCTGTAAGCCACTTGATTCAAACCCTCGATAGGATTCTTGAATCGACGGTAGACCGTGCGAGCTTCGTCGTACTTGTTTTGCGACTTGTACCAACCTGCAAAGTGACCGAGCAGTTCGTCGTCGACGCCGAATCGTTTCAACAACGCCTGATAGGCCTTTACGACGTCGTCATTCCGTCGCGCGGCGCTCAGAAGAGAGACGACATGAATCCCGTAACGCCTCGCCGTCGCTTTCTCCTCATCGCTCGCGCCTGCCGGCGATTTCTCCTTGACGTAGGCAACCGCGGCATCCGCCAGCTTGTTTCCCTTCGCCCTGTTTTCGTCCGTTCCGGTCATCTGACTAATCGGAGTGCGAACATAGTTGACGACCTGATCGACCAATCCTTTGTCTTCGGCGTAGGTGGTCTCCAGTGCCTTGACGCCTTCCAGGAAGGCCCCCGAGCGAAATAGGTGGTCACTCAGCGAATAGGACGCTTTTTGACAAATGCTCTTTGACGCTCGAGCTCGTTTGACTTCGAAGGTCAACTGTTTGAGCATCTTGGCTCGAGTCGTTTTGTCTTTCTCGGTACCCGCAATCTCGGCCATGTCCCACATGCCGTATGCCGCGGCGAGGTGGTCTGTCTTCTTGGCGAGCAAGTTCTTGTAGGCTCGCTTGGCGTTGGGTATTCGGCCGATGCTTTTGTAGGTCGACGCGATGTAATAGCTGGCCCAGACAGCTTCCGACGAGTTCGGCCAATAGTCGATGACCGATTGGAATCCTTCCTTAATGGCCGTGTTCTGCTTGCGAAGCTGCACCAGGCAAAGGCTCCACTTCAATTGAACGTACGCGGCGGCGTCGGACGCTTCGTAAAGCGTCAAGTACTTTTCGTACTCGGCCATCGCGACCTTCCACTTCTTTTCCGCGAAATACTTCTGCGCGATGTTCAACTGGTATCGTTCGACCTCACGCAGCTTCGGCACGTGCGTCTTCAGCAGGTCATCGAGTGTTTGCGCATTGGCGGCGGTTGGGAATGAGAACAAGCAAGCCGTAACGGCCATCGCAATCCAGAGACCGAGGCAGCGATGTTTGCCGGCCGCGACTACTCGTCGTTCTTCTCTTGAGCTTCCAACCATTTCGCATACTCCGAATGTGCGTAGAAAATCACGTTGGCACCGAGCTGATAGCAAGCCTCAGCAATCTCCGGTGAGACGCCGGCATGCCCATTGGACCAGGCGTCGCCGATATCGCCCGGGTGGTAGTAGCAAACCCAGCGGCCATCTTTGTACCATCCCAACGCCTCTTTGCCTCCGTGAGGCGCGACGTAGGGCAAGAAGGGGATAGCGTGCGGAATTCGGTGAATGCGGTCATCGAGCGGCACAGGAACGGGGCGGATCCCTGGCAAGACGCGATTCATCATCGCCATCGCTTGGTTGTGGAAGTGCCGGCTGCCGCCGTTGTCGATAAACAACATGCCGTGCTTGTCGGTCAAATATTCGCGAAGAATTTTGACGTCATTGTTCGAAAGCGAGATGTTCTTTTGGCCCGTCATGTAAACCATCGGCGGGCTCTTTCGCAATGGAAAATTCTTCAGCTGAGCGACTCGGCGCGATTCGGTTTTCTCAGCGACATTCTGCGAGGTCAGGTCGTAGTAGCGAACCAACATGTTGAGATCGCCGCCGATGCCGTAATCCTGATCCCAATCTCCGCCACTGTATTCAAGCCGGATGAAACGGACTTTGCCTCGCTTCGTGCCGCCGGCAAATCCAGCCCCTTTGCCTTCGCCGTAGCCCTTCGTGTAGGCGTGCTCGGTGACTTCCTCAAGTTGCAATTTGACCTCTTCAATCGGCGGCACCTTGAACAGGATGGCGCTGAAAGGATTGACGATGAATTTCTTCCGAATAATCTTCTTGATCTTGACGACCCGAGCGACGGTTTTTTGTTCACCGCCGCCGGCTGGCATTTCATAGATTTCGTAGCAGCCTTGCATTTGCGACGCGAGCAGACAGAGCAGCAGAAAGAGGCAGCAGTAGGTCGTGAACGCGGCCAGCGATTGTCGAAGCCGCGGGCTGTTCTCGCCGTAGTACCAAGCGGCAGTGTCGAGCGGATTTGAAGTCGATTTTTCGACGCTCGTATGGACTCTTGGGCTCGTCGATAACAGGTATTCCGGCGAGATCGTTCGGCATCGAGTTCGTTCGTACCGCGCCGCGCATTTTTCCAGGATCCAGATCATCCAGGCGAGCCCGATCAAGAACGCGCCACCCATTCCCGCACGCGCAAGTCCTGCGCGAAGCGTGTCGAGCACCAGTTGGTGGGCGGCGAACACGGCGAACGGAAGCACCGTCACGTACGCCACCGAGGCTCGCAGCCAGAACTTGCGCGGCACCCCGAGTCGCAGCGCTCGCCCTCGAACCAACCAGGACACCGCAGCGACGGCGGCGAGCCCCATTACCGCGCCGTCCAGCCAGACGGGCAGCCACATAGCGCCGCGCCAGTCGAGCAGGCAAAGCAGCCAGACTGGGATGGCGATCAGGCCGAGCAGGATGGAAGTGGTTTTGTTGGGCACAATTCAGGTTCGCGTGAGGGGCTACTTGATGCCGTCGATTAGATTGTCGAGATCAGCTTCGCGAGGGTTCTTATCTGGTTCCGCGTTTTTGGCTTCGCCGATGCCAAGTGAGCCGAGAACCTTTTCTGGATCGGCGACGTTGGTGCCGCCTGGTTCGGTGTTCGCCGCGTTGTTACTTGCTTGCGTGTCGGCAGCGGCAGGCGTCGCGGGTTGGTCCGCGGAATCTTTCACTTGTGTCGCGGGTTTGGCTGAGGCCTGCGACGATCCGTCCGATGGGAAAAGAAAATAGGGCACAACCGTTCCCGCCACCGTCAAGATGGCCAAGCCGATTGAGCCGAGAATGAGCCCTTTCCAAAGCCCGCCTTCGTCGTTCATTCCGATCGCCTCTTGCGGCGTGCGATGTTTCAGGCCGGCAAGAAACGTCTTGACCTCCGCCACCGCCGCGGCTTGTGAACTCGCCAACTCGTCACTTGCGTGGATTTCATTTTTCATGGCGAACCTCTCGGTTGTTCTTCCAAAATGTGAACTAGATCACCGCCAGCCTCGCTAATCGCTTCGATGGCAGGTTCGAAGTACATGGCCTGCGCATCGCGATGGACCTTGAGCAGCACCACTCGCTCGCCGGCCGGTGCGTCGCCCAAGAGGGCTTCGATTTCTGAGGCCAATTGAACGTCGCCAAACGGCTGGCCGTTGATGTAGTACTTATTATCCTTGTCGATCAAAACGCTGATCTTACTTCCGCCCGTACTGTCGAGCGTAATTGCCGTTGCAGGGTCCCACTGAAGATGGCTGTCATCCTGAGCTCGCGCGAGGATAACGAAAAAGATCAGCAGATTAAACGCGATGTCACCCATCGCGGTGCTGGGGACCGTCGCGGCATGTTTTCGTCGTCGTATCTTCATCGGTCTGCCAGCACCAACTTGCGTCGTTGACGTTCGCTAGTGCGTTGGGCGAGGTTCGTGTTTAGTTGTTTGTAGGTTTGTGAACGGGAAGTTGAGCAAGACACAAGTCGCCAATCAGTTCGGCAATATGACAGTTTGCTCTTCTTCGGTTTGAATCGTGATCACGCCGCCCGCCTCCTCGATCATCTCGGTATAACGAATCCAGATGTGATAGGGAGTGTCCTTTTTGCTTCTGACGACGACCACTCGATCTTCCGAACGCGGGCGGGTGGAGAACAGTCTCTTCAGTTGAGGCTTGAACAATCGCTCGTTGACCGCCGTGCCGTTTATGAGCGCGGCGCCGCGGGTGAGTTGTACTTCAATGTTTTCGATCTCTTGTTTCTGCTCTTCGTTTTGTTCGCTGCGAGGCAACACTTGCTTTCTTCCCGAGTCGGGCTGTACGGAAGCGCAGACGAGAAAAAACACAATCAGGTTGAATGCGATGTCGCCCGACGCGCTCGACGCCGGCTCGACTAGAAGCTTGCTAGGTCTCCGCGCTTTCAAATCGAACTCCGCTCAAGCTAGACGTTCTTGGATAGAGCCATCCGCAACGTCACGGATTCGATCAGGTCGGTTGCCGATTCCTCAACGTCCAGCACGTAACGGTTGGTCACGCTGGTGTAATAGTTGTAGGCGATAAACGCGGGGATTCCGACGATCAGGCCAAAGCAAGTCGTCAGCAGCGAAACTTGGATACCGCCAGCGGCCGCGAGCACGATGTTGGTTTCGCCCATCTTCTCGACAATGTCCTTAAACGACACGATCATGCCCTGCACGGTTCCGAGAAAACCAAGCATCGGGGCGGCGCTAGAAATGGTCGCCAGCACGGCGAGGTTCTTTTCCAAAGCGGCGAGGATATGAATGCTGTAATCGTCCATCGCTTTGACGACTTGAGGTTCAATCGTCGAGGCGTCGTAACCGAGCCGCCTGAGCACATAATATTTCCTCAGCCCACTCGAGAGCACAGCTGGAACAGGGCCCTGCTCGGCTTCGCAGAGCTTTAGCGCTTCTTCGACTCGATCTTCGTGAAGCAGTGTCAAAACCTGATCGCGAACCTGCTCGGCATTTGTGTTTACCATCCGCAAACTACGAAACCGCTCGATGATCACGCCTGTGGCCAAGATGCCCATCAATGCAATCGGCCACATGAACAAGCCGCCTTCGAGCAGCAAGCCGATCGCGCCCGAATTCCAGATCGTCTTTTCGTTGACCTCGGCGTCCTCGGATTCGTCCGTCGGCGCCGCCTCGGAATCGCCTTCACTGGTCGCCTCTTCGCCGTCCGTCTCGCCGCTATCGCCTTCAGTCGAGGCGTCTACTGAGGGCTTGTCGGCGTCCGCGTTCGAGTCGGTTTCCGTCGACGCGGCGGTTTCGCCAGCGGGCGATTGCCCCCAAAGGTTTTGGTCCCAAAGCGACAGCGGAATGATAATCATGGCGAGCATCAAACAGATGGCTCGCGGGTTTTCAAGCAGCTTGTTCATTACATCTCATTGTGGTGGGTCAATTGTCCTGGTCGATGCTGTTTGCTTCAGCTTCGAATTGTTGCAGCATCTCAGGCAGCGCCAAGCGACCTCGCGCGTACTTGGCTGCTTCGCTCGACGGGTAATCCCAGCGGCAGCGGTTGTACCGACGGAACGCTTCCCGGTTGTTTCGTCCGAGCCGATAACTTTCACCCGACCAAAACAGCGAGTCGGCGCCCAGTGCATCGTCTGGGAACAGCTTGGCGAATCGATCGAACGCTTGTCCGGCAACTGAATACTTCTCATCTTTGTAGTAGCATTGCCCAACCAGGAAGGCGATCTTCGGCGCGTGTTGATTCCCGTCGAATCGCTCAAGAAACTTCTCGCCGACCTGCGCGGCAACGGTGAAGTTCTTGTTCTTGAAGAAGTAGTTGGCGATACGAATCATTACGCTGGCGATTAACGGACTCTTGGGGTGAGTCGCTGCGAGAGTAACGTAGGCCTCAAGGGCTTCATCGAAGTCGCCCGATTCTTCGTGGCACTGAGCCAATTTGTAGCGCGCGTCCGGCACGAGCGCGTTTTCGGGATACTGCTGTATGATCATTTCATACGACCGAATCGCCTCGGGCCATTCGTCGAGCTCTTGGGAAAACTGCGCTAAGAGATAGGCGACTCGCGGTGCATACTTGGGGTCGGGATAGTCTTCCATGACCTCCTTGAGAATTCGGCGCCCCGCCTCGAGGTCTGATTTTTCGTCGTCGCCTCGCTTCAGTTCGCGGTGGCTCTTGAAAAGTTCGAAGTAACTTTCGGCAATGCGAAACTTCGTTTCCACCGCGAGATTCTCATCGTTAAACGTCTTCGTAAACGCCGATACCAATCCGTCCGTGCCGACAACAACCGGCAATTCGGTAAACGATGCTTCGGCCTCGTCCAGCGGCGACGCTGGGTCGTTGTAGGCGGCTCGAACATTGTCGCCGAAGTAACTCTCGATGATCGCTTCCGTCTCAGACGCGTTGCCGGGTGTCGGCGAGTCGATTGCCTTGAGCAGGAACGAGCCAGTGAAAACGCCGCTATGCACGGTTGATTCCGAAAGGCGAACGGTCTCTTTCTCGCCATTGGTCGTTGTGATTTCCACATCGATCAGGTCTCGATCGTTTGAAACGTCTTGATCCGGATCGTTGACGAGCAGATAGAGCTTCTCTCCTACGTGAAGGCGATCGATCGGATCTTCATACTCGCGATCCGTGATCTGCAGCGTTCCGAGCGAGACGAGCTGGGCGTCGTCGGCCAAATCCTCCGGCTTACCTTCGGCTCGGCGTTCGTCGTGATAGGTCGCTTTGATGATGTCCTTGCCGGACAAATTCAAAACGTGAATCACAAGGTTGTCGATAATCGAATCGGGTTCTTCTTCCTCTTCGTCCGTCGCTTCCTTAGCGCGGCCGATCAATCGCCGCGGCATGTCTTGCGTTAGCGGCGTTACGACAGGGCTATCTTTTCCGCCAAGTTGCATTAACACTTGGCCGACGAATCGTCCTTCCCGAAGTGCGGCGTTGTCAACGTCGCGAGGCGCGTTGGGCCAAAATGCTTCGGAAATGACGCACTCCACATCGACCGTCGCGCCATCGGTTGTGACGACTCGCACGACGACTCGGCTGCGGCTGTCCTTGGCGGAGTCTGGATCGATAACCTCAATCGTCAGCGGCGCTTCAAACGCGACTCGCGCGGGCGCGTCTGGATCGTCGCTGTCGCCGCCGTCGTAGTTAAACGTTGGCTTGGCCTTCGAATCGACTGGTGCCGGCGTCACCGTGCTCGGCAATACGCGAACAATGCCGTCACTCGGCTTGTTGACGAAGACTTCAGCGCGCCGCGGAACGGCATGACCCGGGAACGTGTTCTGCTGATCCATATACTGCAAGTAGACCACGTCGCCTTCGGCAACATTGAGCGTGATGGCGCCCTCCTCGCCGTCGACTTCTTGCTTCTCCGCGTCGGTGAAGATTTTTCGCGTGAAAACGCCGGTGTTCTCTTCCGTCTCCGTCGCACGCAACTTAATCGGTTCGTTGTCATTGACGAAGACCTCGAAGGCGACCTTGTCTCGCGCAGCGGTCGAGTCTTGGTCGTAGTCGACGATCTCGACAACGATTTCTTCGCCCGGATCGACTCGCATCAAGTCTTTTCGCAGCGTGTCGGTGACACCTGCGGAATTTACGTCATAGTCATATCCGATCGGCGTCACTGAACCATTGTTGTAGGTGGCGGTGAGTTCGCGAGTCAGCAATCGGCTCGCT
This sequence comes from uncultured Pirellulaceae bacterium, assembly GCA_964567745.1. Taxonomy (GTDB): domain Bacteria; phylum Planctomycetota; class Planctomycetia; order Pirellulales; family Pirellulaceae; genus CAZMNY01. The sequence continues at coordinate 38,601 of CAZMNY010000004.1, forward strand.
CCGCTCAGCGTTTGAGTTTGATCGTCGGTGTAGGTCGCGGTGACGGTGTCGCCTGCCGCGATCTCAAGTGTGTTGTTGCTCGCAAGCGAAAGGATGTCGGCTTCCGTCGGAATATAGACTTTCCCTTTCACCGCATGGCCAACTTCGACATGGTTGATCGACATCGATTCGCCTAGGTATTCGTGAGCAACCAGACGAGTGTAGCGGAGCTCTTTCTCCGGGAAGCGGAACTCCCATTCCGATCCGAGATTGATGACAGTCGCCGCGTTGGACGGCCGCAAAGAGATGTTCTTCAGATTCATCAGCGCGCCGCCGGAGATCGAACTGGGTTGAATCGACAGGCTCTGCTGACCGGGCGATTCGACTAAGACCACACCCACGATCATCTGCTCGTATTTGTCCCACGATCCCGTGTTGGCGATGGCGCCCTGAAGCGACTGAGCTCCGAATTGGAGATCGAAGCCGCCGCCGTTGCCTGGATGCGAATAGTCGATAACCACTTCGTAGACGCCGGCCTGAGTGCACTCGAATTCCCACTCGGCGACATCGTCCGTCGAATTCCAATTCCCAATCAACTTCGCTCCGTCCTTCTCGACAACCGCAAACGTTTCCGTTTTCTTATGCAGCTTAGCCGCATCCGCCGTCAGCTCGACGGCGGGCGCGCTGAGTTGGGCGGGGGGAGCGACTTCGACGGCTGCCGGCGATTCAAGATTGAAGTCGTCGGCGTGGAATGGTGAGAGAGTGACCGTGGCCGAGTCCAAACGAGCTCTCGCTCGTGTGGCGGTCAGCGTTTGGGTACCGTTGGAAACGGCCGAGAAGATTGTCAATTCATGGACGCCCTTCTTGAGCCAGAGGTCGACGCCGCGACCGCCACGGCCGGGACTCAACTCCAAAATGCCGTCAACAGACAGGGCCGTTTTGGCGCCCGCGACGGCAAAGCGAATCGCGCCGTCTTCGGGCTGCACAAATTTCCCGAACCAAACCACGGCGTGGGCCGTGTTGGAGTCTTCATCATCGGGATCGCGCGCCCATTGCAGCAGATCGACCTTGGACTCCTCAACAGGCTTTGAGTTGCGAGCCAAGTTGACGATCTGTTGCCAAGTCGTATAGGAAGTGTAATTCCCTCGGAAGACTCGCTGAGTCATTTGGCTGAATTCGTCGGCGACATCCTGGGCTTCGATCAAGTTGGGATAGGCGGCCAGTCGGAACCAGAACTCGCCGTCGTAACTGCCCTGCAATTCACCTCGAACCGGCGCGCCTTTTTCGCTGTTGGGAGTCGAGATGCGAACTCGCGAAACCGGGAACAGATCCTTCATGTCGACCGTCAATTGCTTCGGCGTCGCGCCATCAGGCTGGCTTTGCCAAAACGTCGCCGGATCCTTGTCGATAGCCATGACCGGACCGTGATCGATCGCAGAGTCAGTCGCCAGCGCCCCGGCTGGCAGCTCGGCCGACGGCAACGTCGCCTCGAACACGCCAGAGTGGCTATCCGTCTCTTCCGCTTTCAGCTGCACTTCGTCGCCGCTATCGGTGGCGACTTTGACAACGACCGTGTCGGGCTTGTCGGTGAGATCCCGATCACCGTCCTTGATGCGAACGTAGATCGGATTGCCGGGTTTGATTTGGTTGTCGGGTCGAATCTGCGACACGCGACGATCCGCGTTTTCTGCGTCGTTCGTCTCGATCGACAGTTGTTGGCTGAACGACTGCTCTTCTTCGTCTTCGATTCGGCTGCTGGCGACTTCGAATTCAGCGCTCGAGGCCATGCTGATCTCGACATCCGACAGCGGCACGTTTCGGAATTCCGACTTAAACTCGTCTGGGTAATCGCAGTGAACGACGTCGCCGCCCATCACTTGAAGCACATCGTCCTTCGGTTTCGCTGACCCCAACTGGGTCTCCAGGTCGAAGCGGAAGAGTCCGCGACCAGCGCCGGCGCTCGAAAGATAAACAAGTTCTTCGTCTCCGCCTGGCTCGGTGCGAACCAAGACGGGGATCTTGTTGTGCCCACGACTGATCCCCAGGTCGCTGTCATGAACAACGATCGAAAGCGGTACGCCAGGATTGTGGCGCCGCTTGCTCTTCTGACCGAGCCGTCCCACGGTTCGGAGTAGATTGAGTTGGTCGATGTAACGCTCTTCTACGCGATAAACTTCCGCCAGATTAAACAGCGTTTGGTTGGCCAACTCGACGTCCGGCACGCGTTCGAGGACCGTGCGAAAAATGTCTCGAGCTTCGTCGCGGTCGCCCTTGCGGAAAAACAAGACGCCGCGCAGGAAATCGGCTCGAACCATGGTTCGTGTATCGGAGTGCTGCGAGAGTTTCTCGAAGACACGCTCGGCTTGGTCGAATACTTTCTGTTCCATGAAAGTTTCGCCAACTCCGAATTCCGCATCCAACGCTTCCGACGTTTCCGGATATCGGTTGATGACCGTCGTAAATTCGCTTCGAGCAATATCGAAACGTCGGGCTCCGAAATAGTTTCGAGCCAGCAGCAATTGCATGCGAGCCTTGTCGGCGTCCTCGACCTGTTTCGACTCGCTGTGTTTGACCATCCACGATCGTAAGACATCTTCGACATAATCGAAGTTCTCGTCGCTTCCGGCGGCAATGAGCGTCTCGCAAATGAAGACGAGAAAGTCGACCGGCAGCTCGTTACGGTGCTCATCAAACAGCGACTTGTTCGATTGGTACATGTCGAACGCCAACCGACGATCGCCCAATCGTAGATAGAGAGCCGATTGCAGCAGCGGCGCGAGCGGGCTGCTTTCATCGATCGTGAGGCCGACCGCGCCCATGCGTGCGTAACTTGCGCTGACGATCTTTTGGACGCTCTCTTTTCGCCTTGAGTCAACGCTGGGAATGTTGGCCAACATCCCAGTGGCGATCGTGGCGGATTCGACGAAGTTCTTCTTAGCCAGGGCGGCCTGAGCGAAGGGCGCCAAAGGATCCCAACCCCAGTATTGGTCGCCGACCGAGCGAGTCGCTTTTTGGATTTCGAGCAAACGCGCGATCGCGGTTCGTTTCTCCTTCGGCTCCAGTTCGAGCAGCATCAGGTTGGCTATCGCCGAAGTTGGCGTCAAATCGAGATCTCTAACGACCTGAAACACCTTGTCGCGCTGCTTGGCGTCGGCCATTTCGTCTTGGCGATACTTGTTGATCCAAGCGTACGCGTAACTCGTGTCAAAGTCCCAACCGTCGAGCGGTCGTTCGCGGTGCAGCGTCGCGGTGGCTGCGAGCGTCTTGGTGAAGGCGTCAAACCGATCCTCCTTGAGATGCAGGTCGGCCAGCCAGCTAGAATACCGGCCATGGAAGGGCGTCGGCGTCTTAACCAAGCTCTCCATGAACGGTCGCTTTTGGTTGTCTTCAAGCTGATTGTATAGCCGCCAAGCGCACTCGCGAGATTCGTAGTGGTTCTTGAATTGATTGACGTGGGACCGCCAAAGTTGCAGCGCCTCGTTCTTCATTTCGTACTTGAGCAGCGTGTCGCCAAAATAGGATGCATAGGTCGGGTCAATCGCGTTCGGCGCCTTGTTGACGGCAAGCGTCGCCTGCCTCGCACGATTCATCCAGTCGTAGGCTCGACGCGCGAGTTGAGCGTCTTTGTTGGCGTCGGCGGCGAGGAACAATCGACGGGCGAGATTCGAGTCGTAGCGAGTTGGCGGGAACTTGAGAAACAACAGAGCAGCTTCCTTGCGAACTTCAGGCGGGCTGTAATCAGTGGCGCTCACCAAGTACGCGGCGGCAGCCTCTTCATCTTTGGGGAATCGACGCAGGTATTGAGACCATACGGTTGCGCATTCGGATCGCTGCTTGGGCGACGAGTAATGGCGGTAATAGTAGGCTTGCCAATAAGCGACATGTTTGGCGGCTGGTTCTGGAAGAGCGTTGAAATGTTTCGCGAGCAATTCCTTGCGGGCGATCGAACCCTGCCGACGTGACGCAGTCGCTTGCTGGAGGTAGAGCTTCATCAGCGGATCTTGGTCGGCGGCTTTTAGTTTTTGAGCAAGCGCCTGAGCCCGTTTCTTCAGGTCCTTGTGTTTGCGGTACGCCTTGACCCATTCCGCCGGATAGTTTCGTAGCCGGTCGTGATGGAGATTCGCACGTCGCGACTTGAGAACTCGGTCAACTTCCTGTGAGAATTCCGCGTCGGTCTTCGCGTTCGAGAAGAGCCAACTAATCGCGTTGGTGGTGTAGCTGGAGTTGTCGGGTGCCAACGTGACCAGTTCGCGCAATGCGTTCCGGGTCTTCGCTTCATCTTTCAAGCGGTCTCGATAGATTGAAAACGCCAAGGTGTAGCGCAGGTAACTTGCCTCTTTCGCATTTCGGCCGATCGCTTCCCGCAGCACTCGCTCGCTCTCAGCGACTTTGGGCGGCTCGGCACCGTTGTGACTGACGAATTGAGAGGCGTTGCCGCCGTAGGCCGCGTCCACATAGACCAATTCCCGAAACAACGCCAGCGCGCGAGCCGTGTTTTTGGCTCGAAGATAAGCGTGAGCCAACATGTATTTGCCCTGGTACCGATTCGCCAGCTTCGGATACTTGGCGACGTAATCGTTGACGATTGACTCCATTTCGTTCGGCGCCGCTTGCGCGCTGTTGAGCGTCTGCAGTTCACGGAAATGCAGAGCGGCATCCGTGCGAATCGCGCGGGCTTGCTTGAAACTGGCCAACGCGTTGCGGTATTGACCTTGCGCCGAGTGGTTATCCGCCATGGTGGAATGCAGCAAACGAAGCTCTTCGCGATCTTTGACGAGCCTGTGATTCAAGAGCTGTTGCGCCACAAGGTTGCTCTTCGCGTACTGACCGGCCGTCCGCCAGGCGGTCACAGAGCGTTGGCCGATTTCTCGCGCTAGATCGTTCTTGGGCACGCGAGCAAACATCTCCTCCGTCAGCTCGGCGCCGGTGGCCGTGTGCTTTCCTCGCAACCTTTCCAAATAAATCTTCATCGCCTCGATGCCATGAGCGATGCCGACAGCATTCGGTCCCTGCTGCTTCCATACCGCGCGAAGAGCATCAGCCGCACCTTCGAATTCATTCGTTTCGCGAAGCGTTCTGGCGAGCCGGATCTGAACATTCGCCTTCTGAGGCGAGGTGGGATAGCGAACTAGGAATTGGCGGCACGCGATGACAAGGTCGTTGTTGCGAGACATGATCTCCAACCCGTCCATCAACTTGAGCATCACATCATGGTGACGCGGATCCCCGGGTTGAGCAGAGCTGAACGTGTTGCCGACCCGGATCAGTCCCAGCACGCGACCGTGCTGATGGTAGAGATCGACCAACTTCACCATGACCTCGGCGGCGTCGGGCGAAGTCTCTTTGAACTTACCCAAGTCGCCTTCAAGTTTGGTCGCCTGCTGTGAGATTGGATCGGCTGGCTCATCCTGAGCCAACGCGGCAGCTGAGCCGGTTGCGGCGACGAAGAGAGTGAGTGTACAAAGCAGGCGGGCTTCCGTTTTCATTGTTCTATCTCGTCGGGCGAGTTGTGAATCGCTATTTTCGTGAACAGAGTTCAAGCGTCGTTCCGAGTTGCTTGGGCCGTTCTGAAATTTTCATCGTTTGGGAAACTCGTGTGTCCATTCATTTTCGCGCTGCCAACTGCAAATCCATTAAGCGCCGGCGCGGGCCAAGGCTTCCGATATCTTCTTGGCGTCTGAAGCGAGCGGGCTTTCCGGGAAGTCGCCGATAAGCTGCTCAAACCGCCGCTTGGCGTCCTGTCTTCGACCCATCCGGTAAAGGCATCGGCCATAGTTGAAGAGAATCACGTCCAGGAACTTTGCATCGGGATGATTCTCGAGAACGGTCTCGAACGTGTCGACCGCTCGAGAATAGTCTTGCTGCTTGTAGTAGTGGTCGGCCATCTTGGCGACCGCTTCGCCGACTCGCCCCGAACTGGGGAATTGGTCGAATACTTTCTTATACTCTTGAAAAGCTCGATCTCGGAGCTGAGCTGCTCCGGCGCCCTCTCGGGCCTCAGCCATGTCTTCATAACACTCTGCGATCCCGAATTGGGCTTCGCCGCGAAGCTGGCTGGTTTCCATTCCGACGAGGCGATTGTAGATGCCAATCGCGCGATTCAATTCGCCCTGTTGTCTGGCGACGCCGCCGAGTTGCAGCAAAGCGTCGTCGACAAAACCGCTGGCGGGAAACTCGTTCTGCAGACGCTGGCACATTGCCGAGGCCAAAGAGAGTCGGTCCATCTGGAAATAGATGTGCCACAACTGAACGTAGGTTTCCTCGAGCAATCGTCCGCCCAGTTTGCGAACGTCCGTCATCACACCCTCGCAGACCTTCAGTGCGAGGCGATACTTTTCGTCGGCCTTCGTCTTGAGCCCGAATTCTTTGTACCGGTTTCCGATTTTGGTCAACGCATCGGCGGTTTTTAGTTGAGTCTGAATGCGCAGTTCCTCGTCGGAAATCTGAGCTCGAGTCACACGAACTCCGCCGATATTGCCTTCGAGACACCGCGCTTTGGCGTGCAACTCATTGATGCCTTCGCCGCTATGCCGTTCGTCCAAATAAGTTACCCGCACCGTGTCGCCGGGCAACGCTTGCAACGCGTTATCGTTCTCGACGATCGTTGCTGTCTTGTGTATGGCGACAACAGCCTGGAACAGTCCGCTGTGAATGGAGTTGTCGGGCGCCTCTGCTTCTTTTGGCTTAGCCGAATCGTCGTTGGCTTTTTTTTTCTCTTCCGTCCTGGAATCATCAGTCGCTTTGGTTGCGGGCGTATCAGATGGAGGGGTTTCGACAGGCGTCGTCTCGGTGTCTTCCAACGGCATGTCAACCGTCGTTTCAATGGGCAAGACAGGCTTGATTTCAACAAGCTTGATTTTCACCCGGTCAACGACTTTGAGCGGATCGATTTTTGGCTCGTCGTCGTCCGCGTCGCGGACGAGCGAGTCGTCCGTTTCGCCTTCGGTGTCTGCGTCTGCGGCGGCAGCCAGCGCCGCGGTCTCAGCGTCCACTTCCGCGTCGGTCTTCTTCCGGTACAGTTCGACAACCGCCGTGATTGAATCGGCACCATCGGAAATGTCGCGATCGGCATCGCTAATCTGGACGTTGACCGTCTTGCCCAGGACGACGCCAAACAGAGTTTCCCGAAAAGCGCCGTCCGTTATGGCAACATGCCCATCGCCAACCACTTCGACTTCGCGGAGGACCGGTTGGTCGAGCTTCTGCTCTTTGGTGTGCCGGTCGGTATAGACGACGGTGACTTTCTCTCCCCCTTTGACCTCCAAGCGTCCGTTATTTGTTTTCGGTCTTCCAAGTTGCGTCGGCAAGGAGCCGGCGATGACTCGCACGTTACGGCCGATCGGGTAGCAAAGCATCTGCTCTTCATCGCCGCTCGCCGTCTTGCAAGTGACTTTGACTGAGTCGCCGGGATTCAGGATGGCCAAGTCAGCGTCTTCGATCTTGACGAAGAATCGCTTGCCCGCTTCTAACTTGTTCTGATCCCCCTCGCCCTCTGCGAGTGTCGTGCCCACTCGCTCAAGCGCGGCAATGGCTCGGCTGTAGTGCCCGAGTTGATAGTGGCCGAGGCCGATGTAGTAGTAGGCTTGATTGACTTGCGAACTCACCGGGAACTTCTCAATGACGTCGCGCATGATCTGAAAACACTTGCCATACATTCGCGAGTGGTAATAGCAGATGCCGGTCTTCAGCATCGCCTCGGCGCGTTGTTCCTGATCGCGATTTTCCTCGGCGGCCACCGTCTCGAAATAAATTCTTGCGCGGTCGTAAGAACGGTCTCGATCGAGGAAGTACCCGCCGAGCCTCATGTTCGCCAAGAATCGATGACGGCTGCGCGGGTATCGTTCAATGACGGATTTCCAGATCTCGATCGCTTTGCTCGTCTCATCCGACTCGTACCGCGCGTCGCCCGCTTCGATGAGTTTCTTTGCCGCTCTGTCTTCAACAATCGAGCCTCGTAGGGGAGCTGTCTTTTCTTGTGCAGAGACTTTCGTCGCCAGCTGGGCGTGCATCGCGCAACAAGTGACGGCGATGATGGCGAGCAGGCCGCTCAAACGAATTGGCATGGGCGGGATTCCGTTGTCAAAGTCTTGGTGTGATAGACGGCAGATATGAGCTGTGCTGCTCGATCTGAAACCTTAGGCGGGTCGCTATTTGTAATCATCTATTTTGCGACGGTAATAGCATGGTTGCAATCAACAAACGGCGTCCTGCTCAATAAACCGCAGGTTCAATGCGGTGTCACAATGGGTAACGTCACAGGTTAATGTCACAAATATGGGTCGGTCGTTACAAGAAAATCCCTAAGAAGGTGGCAAAGCGCCGGATTAACCCGTTGGGTAAACGCGAGACCACGCACGACTCGTTTCGGAACGAACAGAGCGATGAGGCTGACCCGTGCATGTCGAGGCAGACCAGCGTGTCTCGAGGGATGTTCAGGCGCCGCGTCAGCGATGGGCCGAGCGTCATCGTACATCGACGCTTTCAGGCCGATTGCCATCGCGAACGCTCTGCGTAGGCCATCTCGTACGCGAAACAGCGCCACTTTCGCGGGAGCGAAAGGCGACAGTTTCTAGCCGAAGAGTTCAGAGACGGGTTCGCCGCCGTCGACCAATTTCATTGGTCGTTGGAGCGGAGTCATCACTTCTTTCTCGTGGTCGATTCCCAAGGCATGGCACAACGAGGCGTGTAGGTCGGGAACTTGCACGGGCCGATCTTTCGGACTCATTCCGTCCTCATCCGATGACCCAATCACCTGGCCGCCGCGAATTCCGCCGCCAGCCATGAAACAGCTGAAACACCTGGACCAGTGGTCTCGGCCGGCATTGTCGTTGATGCGCGGAGTTCGTCCGAATTCGCTGACCATCAACACCAAGGTGCGCTCAAGCATTCCGCTTTGAGAGAGGTCTTCAATGAGCGAACCCAAGGCAGGATCCATGACCAGGCCATGATTCTCCATCGCGGGGAAGTTATTGCTGTGGGTGTCGAATCCGCCGCGATTCACTTGCACGAAGGAGACGCCTTTCTCGACCAGCCGACGGGCAAGCAATGCGCCGCGACCGAAATTGGTGTCGCCATATCGATCGAGCGTCGATTGGGGAACCTTGGAGAGCTCGAAGGCCTCGAGCGCCGGACTTCGCATGAGTCGCACCGCGTCATCGATCGAAGTTTGAGTCGACGCGAGTCGGGCGTCCTTCTTTTTGCCATCGAACCGTTTGTTAAATTTCGCGAGCACATCGAGCCGCTTGTTGCCGCGCACTTCCGCGATTCCCGACGGAAACGAAAGGTACGGATCTTTGTCACCGGGGCTGGGGACGTAATACGCTTGGCACGCTTGTCCGAGGTAGCTCGCTCGCGGCGCTTGACCGCTGATCGTGATGTACGGAGGCAAATCGCTATCGGCTTTGCGTTCGTGCACGACAACGGAGCCAAAGCCAGGATGGCGAACCGGGCCGGGCAAGTAACTTGTCTGCATGTTGTAGGTCGCGCGGCCGTGGGCACCTTGCGTTCCGGCGATCGAGCGAATGAGTGCGACGTTGTGCATCTGCTTCGCAAACGTCGGAAAGATCTCCGAGATTTCCATGCCCGGCACGGAAGTTTTGATCGGCGAAAATTCACCTTGCACCGGGCGACCAGGTTTCGGGTCCCACGTATCGAGGTGCGACATGCCGCCGCCATTCCAAAAGAGAATGACATGGTCGGCCTTCGCCGGGTGGTCGGCTCCCGCGTTGGCGAGCAGCTGGTTGACGCTTAGGCCGAGAAACGAGGCACTGGCACCAGCCATCATCGCGCGGCGAGTAATTCGATAATCAAGGCATGACATGTGACGACTCCTTAGTCGATAATTGAGCTTTTTTATTTTGGGGCGTTGTCGCCAATCTTTGGCGAAATATATCGGTCGCTAATCGTGTTACGGTAGGAAGCGAAATTCATTGCAGTTAAGCAGGACCCAACGGAGGTCGTGCATGCCTTGCAAGGCGTCGTCTCCCATAAGAGCCAAGCCCTCTTTGACTTCCGCGTCTGACGGCTTTCGCGTGAGAATTTCCATGTAGGCGAGCTCGACGGCCTTATTTTGATTCGCCTTGGGGCCGACGAGCAGCTGATGCATCGGCTCCATCGGGCCAACTCGCGCCGCTTCGTTTGTCAGCCGTCCGTTGAGCATCATCAAGGCTTGCCGCATTGAGGAAAGTTTGTTGCGAGCTTCGCCAAGTTCGGCTCGCGAAGTCTGTCCAAACACTCGCAGAAAGTGTCCTGCCGGCGCTGGCGCGGACATTCTCAATGACGAATTGAATTTCGGATTGTCGTCGTACTTTCGCTCAACCATGCGGTATTCGTACTTGACTCCAGCCCGACGGTTTTGTCGTTCTTTCAACATCCGCTCGGCTTCAATTTCTTCCTTCGACATGACCTGCATTTTCTCAATCCCGACTTCGTCTTCTTGAGTCAGCAGTGCATTGAAATCAAGCTCGATCGCGTCTTCCAAAGCGTATCCGCCTTTGGCTGGCATTTGCTTTGTCATCGCTTCTCCAGCGCCCTTGGTGATCTGTTCGACCAACGTTCCTTGGGCTGGTTCGGTTTCAACTTTGCCGGCACTGACCATGACCCGAACTCGCTCCTGCACAACGCGAGGATTCGCGCCATCGGGATACTTGTGGTCAAACAAGTGGCCTGCGGTCACGACGCTGTCATAGAGCGATTCGCTCAGCATTCGACGCATGCCCGTCGCCAGGAAGTTACCTTCCAGCTCGACACGCTCGGCCTCACTCGCCGCCAACGGCACGTGTTGTCGTTGATAGGTGTCTGACATGACGACCGTACGAACGAGGCTGCGGAGATCGTAACCGTTGGCGACAAATTCCTGAGCAATGAAGCTCAAGGTTTCGGGATGGCTCGGAAGGTTGTCCGCGCGGAAGTCGTCAACGGGCTCGACAAATCCAGTCCCAATCAACTCTTTCCAAACTCGATTCACGAACGACTCGGCGAAGTAGCTGTTGCGCGGACTGGTAACGAGTTCGGCAAGTTTGGCTCGCAATTCGCTCCGGCGGTAAATCCCCGCCTGGATGTCGATATTACGAAGGCTTTTCTTTGCGTCGCTTGCAACTTTCAAGCTCGAACCGCCGAGTCCTCGCGTTTGCTTGGCGGCCTTATTGGCTGTGTCGGCAAGTAGGTCGTCAACCGACGGCCCTTCGTCTTTCGCACCAGCTTGGCTCTTCCTCGTGCGCGCCGCCAGTAAGTCTTCGAATCGCTTAATGAAAGCGGGAGTCGATTTGCTATCAATCATTTCGAACGGGAAAGTCGGCTTCATCGTCTTTCGCGGCTCGTCCCCTTCTTCGCCGTCGGGCGGCCAGAGGACCACGGATTTGTCCGTCTCGGTCGTATAAATAACTCGCGTGAGTCGGCTCTCGACACGTCGCGTCTTGCCAAAGAAGGCGGCGATGCCGTAGAAGTCTTCTCGCGTCCAAACGTCAAACGGATGATCGTGGCATTGAGCGCATCCGATCCTGACTCCGAGGAACACTTGAGACGTCACACTCGCCATGGCGTAGGGATCGGCGTCGTCGCCAAGCACATAGCCGACTTCGGGAGTCTTGTTGGCTTTACCATTGGTGGAGATCAAACGTCGAGCCAGCTCGTTGTAGGGCATGTCGTTTTGAATTGCGTTGTGCACGAAGGCCGTCAAAGCGGCGCCTCCAGTTGCGTTTCCGCGCATTCTCAACATGTCGCCGAAGAAGACGGTCCAACGATCCGCAAAGCGGTCACTGGCAATCAGTTTGTCGACCAGTTTCACGCGGCGTGTGGCGGCAGGCCAGCCGAGATACTCAGCTTGTTCTGATGTCGATGGAATGCGGCCAATCAGGTCGATGCTGGCTCGGCGAAGAAACGCCAAGTCGTCAATCTTGCCGACAGCAGACGCCTTGACGCCCGCTTCCTTGTTTTCGGACGCGAGATGGTCGTCCAGCGTTTCCGCTAGGGCGGGCGAAGTCAGAATAAACCCGCACAGCAATGCGAAACAAAATGGTCGAAGCACTTCGGTTCTCCCTTTGCCGGTGGCCGCAGTATGCGGCTAAACAGAACGCCGCGGACACGAATTCGGCCCGCGTGCAGTTCGATAAGGTATGGCCAATCGTGTAACTCTGTCAAATTATTTGCGGGTCAACTCGACGCCGTAAGGCCAATTCGGGATTGATTGGTCAGTAAAACGACAATTGTTACACGATAGTTGGGCAAATGGGCGGATTGGGTCTACTAGCGGCCCCAAATGCTCGTGCTCACAGAAGGTATCCTGAGGTCGCTCGGTTTTTTGCCTAGTGCCGCGTCAACTCTAAAAATGGGGGTTGGCTTCGGCGTAACTTGACTTGACGGCGTACGATACAAACACTGGGATCCTAATTCTTAGTGTTGACGCTGCACTAGTCGCTGCTAGTCAGCACCCTCAGGCAGAGAATCTCAGCTTTCCGCATCCGCTTTCGGGATTTCGCAGGTTGAGAGTCGTGACACGAGCGAATCGAATGCGAGGCGAGCATACGACGCCTTGCCTCGCTGTTCGGCTTCGAGCTTGCCGTTCCTGAGCAAGAACACGGCCGGCAGTCGGAAGATATCGCCCGCCACTTGTCCGAAACCGTGCCCGCGAACGATCGCGGTGAAAAAGCCACGCCACCATACCCGCGGGCCGAGGACCTGAAGCAAGGTGCCTCGCTCGATTTCGAATGCATCGTACACAACACAATCGGGGTCGCTAAACCGATGGACGTCCCCCAAGTCATATTTGGCGAACAGCTTCTCCGCTCGGCTCGGTTCGTCCATGTGGACCACCGCAATGTCGATCTCTTGGGCGCGCAACGCATCGCGCTCGCTTCTCAAGTCGCCGAGCGCCTCGCGGCAAAACGTGCAGCCCGAGTGGCGTAGAAAAAGAACCAAGGTCGTGCTTTGGCAAGACAACTCGTAAAGCGACTCGCCATCCTGACACGTGGCCGATCGAATCGCTTCGTCGAACCGAACCTGCTTTGTCTCGCTTGCAGACGGAGCTTGGTTCATGGCGGAGGCCTTTAGCTTTGGAGATTGGGTCTCATCGTCGCGAACTACGTTGGCGCATTGGCCCGAAAAAAACGGGGATCGGGAAAGTCGGCCGCCCGCCATGTCAGTCGAGATTTCATTTTCTCAACCAAACCGGCGGCTGCAATCCCTGTTAAGCTAATCGTCTGAATTTACCAGTAGGTTGTTGATCGTTGAGTTGATTGATCTTGCGTGAAAGGGAAATCGATGAGTAAGCCGGTAAATGTTGCGATGATCGGATTGGGTTTCGGCGCCGAGTTTATTCCGATCTATCAAAGCCATGCATCCGCCAATGTCTATGCGATATGTCGACGAAACGAGGCGGAGCTTAACAAGACGGGCGATCAGTTTGGGATCGAAAAACGATATGTCAGTTACGACGATGTGCTGGCGGATCCCGATGTCGATTTTGTGCACATCAACAGCCCGATCAACGATCACGCCTGGATGTCGCTGAAGGCGCTCGACGCCGGCAAGCATGTCATGTGCACCGTTCCCATGGCGACGACGATTGACGAGTGTCGGCAGATCGTGGAGAAGGTAAACGAGACCGGGCTCAAATACATGATGGCCGAGACCGTCGTGTACAGCCGCGAGTATCTCTATATCAAAGATCTCTACGACCGCGGCGAGATCGGCAAGATTCAGCATCTGGCGGCATCGCACCCGCAGGACATGGACGGCTGGCCCGAATATTGGGAACGCATGATCCCGATGCACTACGCCACCCACGTTGTCAGCCCTTGTTTGGGATTGGTCGATGGACTCGCCGAATACGTCAGTTGCTTCGGGTCGGGCGAAGTGCGTGAAGACATCGCGCAGAAGTCGGGCAATCGCTTCGCCGTTGAAAGTTGCCACATTAAGGTGAAGGACAGCGACCTGACCGCCCACATTTGGCGATGTCTCTACGATGTCGCTCGTCAGTACCGCGAGAGTTTCGATGTCTACGGCGACAAGAAGAGTTTCGAGTGGACGCTGATTGAAAACGAACCGCATGTGATTCATACGGCCAAGAAGCCGGAGCCGGAGATTGCGGAAAAGGTGGAAGTGCCCGACTTCGCTCATCTACTGCCGGAAGAGATTCGTCGCTTTACGCTTCCGCAGGAGATTCACGACGCCGAACATCTTTCCTTCGTTCAAGGCGGCGGGCATGGCGGGTCGCATCCGCATCTGGTCAACGAATTCATCAACGCAATTGTCGAAGGTCGCGATCCGCGCCCGAACGCGTTAACCAGCGCCAACTGGACTTGCGTCGGCATCTGCGCTCACGAGTCAGCACTCAAAGGTGGTGAAATTGTTCGCCTCCCCGAGTTCACTCAAGGCTGACCGGAATCGAGTCAGTCGCAAAAAAAACGCCGCGCTATTAGGACCTCAATCCATGTCGATGCGAAGCCGAGGCCAGTTCGATCTGGCTGGCGTCTCAATCCTGTCGTTGCTCTTGCTCGTCATACTCGCGCCTTTGAGCGCGGATGCGGCCGAGCCGCTGCGCGTGTTGTTTTTGGGTGACAACGGGCACCACCGTCCGCGCGAACGATATTTGCTGATTCGTCCCGTCTTGGCGGAACGAGGTGTAAAGGTCGATTACACGGATCGGGTTGCCGATTTGCAGCGGGAACGTTTGTCGCACTACGACGTGGTGTTGCTGTACGCGAACATCGACTCGATTGAGCCAGCGCCGGCAGCGGCCTTGCTCAGCTATGTCAAAGAGGGAGGAGGGTTCGCGCCGATCCACTGCGCCACCTATTGCTTCCGCAACTCGGACGAAATCGTCGCGCTGATGGGCGGGCAGTTTAAGCGTCATGGTGGCGGTGTTTTTCGAACAGAGATCGCGCAGCCAGACCATCCGCTCATGCAGAACTATGGCGGTTTCGCCAGTTGGGACGAGACGTACGTCCATCACAAACACAACACTAAGAATCGCACCGTGCTTTCCTATCGCGTTGATTCCGAAGGGCGCGAGCCGTGGACGTGGGTTCGGACACATGGCAAGGGGCGAGTGTTCTATACGGCTTGGGGGCACGATCAACGGACTTGGGGCAATCGCGGATTTCAGAATCTGCTGGAACGAGGATTGCGATGGTCGGCTGGTCGCGATCCGAACGAGGCGGGAGCGTATCTCGACGATCGACCGTTCCCCGTTCCGACAATGACGCCCAAACGCAAGGACGTCGAGCCGTTCGCATTTCGAGTCGTCGGCCCTGAAATTCCGGATTACACGCCAGGAGCGAAATGGGGAGTGCAGGGTGCCGCCAAGTCGAAAATGCAGTTGCCGCTCGATGCCGAAGAATCGCTCAAGCACTTTGTTGTGCCGGAAGGATTTCGAGTCGAGCTGTTTGCATCCGAACCAGAACTCGGCGGCAAGCCAATCTGCATGGCGTGGGACGATCGAGGACGGCTGTGGGTCGCGGAGACGGTTGACTATCCAAACCAACTTCAACCTGTTGGGAAGGGGCGAGATCGAATTCGAATCTGTGAAGACACCGACGGCGATTGGCGAGCCGACAAGTTTACGGTGTTCGCAGATCAGCTCAGCATTCCGACATCACTCACTTTTCATCGCGGCGGCGTCATCGTACAAGACGGCGAGCGAACGCTGTACTTGAAAGACCATGACGGCGACGACGTGGCCGATCAGCGGACCGTCTTATTCACTGGCTGGAACCAAGGTGACACGCATGGCGGCGTCAGTAATTTTCGCTATGGCTTAGACAATCAAATCTGGGCAATGCAGGGCTACAATTTTTCGAAGCCGGTTGCAAATGGGGTCGAACAACAGGGGTTTCGAATGGGCTTCTTTCGTTTCAATCCGGACGGATCCGAAATCGAATTCCTCCGCTCGACGAACAACAACACATGGGGGCTCGGCATTAGCGAAGAGGGCATCGTGTTTGGCTCGACGGCCAACCGGAACCCCAGCGTTCACTTGCCCATCCCCAATCGTTATTACGAACGCGTTGCCGGATGGACGCCATCGCTTGTTCTCGGCTCCATCGCGGACAATCACCTCTTCAAGCCGATCACGCCGAATGTTCGGCAGGTCGATCAGCATGGCGGCTACACGGCGGCGGCTGGACACTCGCTTTACACGGCGCGCCAGTATCCGAAGGAGTATTGGAATCGCACGGCGTTCGTGAATGGTCCGACCGGGCATCTTGTCGGCGCGTTTGTGCTCAGCCCCGACGGTGCGGGATTTCGGTCGACCAGTCCGTTCAATTTGGCAGCCAGCGATGATGAGTGGTCGGCGCCGATCGTGTCGAAAGTCGGACCGGACGGCAACGTTTGGATTCTCGACTGGTACAACTTCATCGTGCAGCACAACCCGACCCCGCGTGGGTTCGAAACCGGAAAGGGGCGCGCCTATGAGACAAAACTCAGGGACAAGCGTCACGGCCGAATCTATCGCGTCGTTTACGATGGCCCCGACGGCAATCGACCTCAACCGTCGCCGACGAGCTTGAGCGGAGCGACTCCGGCTGAGCTTGTTGCGGCGCTCAAGCACCCCACGATGCTGTGGCGATTGCACGCGCAGCGATTGCTCGTCGAACGCGGCCAGCAAGACATCGTGCCAGAACTTATCTCTCTCATCCGCGATGGTTCCGTCGATGAGATAGGACTAAATGTCGGCGCCATTCACGCGCTCTGGACGCTACACGGGATCGGCGCTCTGGACGATATTGATTCACGAGCGGCGCGAGCTGCGATCGCTGCATCTAGACATCCGTCGGCCGGTGTGAGAAGGAACGCTGTGCAAGTGCTTCCCAACTCCGTCGAGTCCACCGAGGCGATTGTCAAAGCAGGTCTGACTCGAGACTCAAACGAACAGGTTCGACTGCAGAGCCTGCTCGCTTTGTCCGACCTGCCAGGCTCGCCTAACGCTGGTGTCGCGATTGCTCACCTGCTACGCGGTTTGCAGCCGAACGGCGATCGTTGGATTTTTGATGCGGCCGTCAGCGCCTCGTCCTCAAACTCCACGTTCGTCCTCTCGGCCATGGCGGCAACGAAACAAGCCCCCAACGCTCGGCAAGAGGCTGTGGCGGAGATTATTTCCGAACACTTGGCGAGAACTGGACCGTCAACCGACGCGGCTTCGGTCATCGCCAGCCTTGAGAACGCGGATGCGAAATTGGTTGCCGCCGTTATTGGCGGGCTGTCTCGAGGAT
This sequence comes from uncultured Pirellulaceae bacterium, assembly GCA_964567745.1. Lineage (GTDB taxonomy): Bacteria > Planctomycetota > Planctomycetia > Pirellulales > Pirellulaceae > CAZMNY01. The sequence goes on from CAZMNY010000004.1 coordinate 55,790, forward strand.
GGCCGAACGAGAAACAGATGCCTCGGCAGCCGAAACTTGACGACCAGCTCGAACGACTCTTGAAGCGGCTCGACGCTCGGCGACAAGGCGTGTTACTAAAACTGGCAATCGCATGGCGGATCGAAAAATTCGAGTCGTATGCCGAGCGAGTCGCGGCGGCCATGCTGGAACAAGTGGATGATTTCAAGGCAAACGTGCCGGCTCGATTGGCCGCCGCCAAGGAACTGGTTGAGTTTCGCAGTCAAGACGATGACGTCGTCGAATCTCTTCTCACTCGAGTACAGCCGCAGTCGCCACCAGACTTGGCGATCGGCATCGTCAACTCGCTTCGCAGCAGCGAAGCCAAAACGGTTGGCCCTGCGATCGTAGGCCGATATGCCACTCTGACGCCCGCAACTCAGCGGGCCGCGATCGCCGTGTTGCTCAGTCGCCCTCGTTCCGTAGTGGCCTTGCTCGACGGACTCGACCGCCGCTCGGTTTCGCTGAGTGATCTGAGTCTGGACCAAAGGCGATTCTTGTCGCAGCACCCAGACAAGACGATCCGCGACCGCGCGCGGGCATTGCTCAAACGGGACGGCGCATTGCCCAATCCCGATCGCCAAAAAGTGCTCGACCAATTGCTCGTCTTGACCAAACAGAAGGGTGACGCGGAAGCGGGCAAAGTCGTATTCACCAAGCAGTGCTCGAAGTGTCACGTCCACACTGGGAAGGGCGTCGCGATCGGGCCTGACTTGACCGGTATGGCTGCGCATAGCAAGGCGGAATTACTCACCCACATTATCGATCCGAGCCGCAACGTCGAGGGCAACTTCCGCGTCTACTCGGTGGTGACTGCCGACGGGCGCGTGCTGAACGGTTTACTTGCCGCCGAATCAAAAACCGCGATCGAGCTGTTCGATGCCGAGGGGAAAAAGATCGTCATCTTGCGAGAAGATATCGACGAGCTAACCGCGTCGCCCAAATCGCTGATGCCCGAAGGATTCGAGAAGCTTGTAGCAAAACAAGATATTTCCAACTTGCTCGAGTTCCTTACCAAACGCGGAAAGTTTTTGCCCGTCGACTTGCGTCGAACAGCGACGATCGCTTCCGACCGCGGAATGTTTTTCAGCAAACAGGCCGAAGTCGAACGGTTGATTTTTCCAGACTGGAAACCGAAGACGTTTCAAGGCGTGCCGTTTCAGTTGATCGATCCCAGCGACGGTCAAACACCGAATGTGATCCAGCTATACGGTCCCCTTGGAGGCGTCAGCAAGACGCTGCCAAAATCCGTCTCTCTGCCGTACCGCGGTCGAGCCAAAACGCTCCACTTGCTCAGCGGTGTGAGTGGTTGGGGCTTCCCCTACGCGAGAGACAACAGCGTCTCGATGATCGTGCGAATTCGCTACGCTGATGGCCAGCAGGAAGACCATCCGCTGAAGAACGGCATCCACTTCGCCGATTACATTCGCCGAGTCGACGTGCCTCAATCAGAATTCGCCTTTGCGCTTCGAGGTCAGCAGATCCGCTACCTCGCGGTGACTCCCATGCGAGCCGAAGAGATTGAAACAATCGAGCTGATCAAAGGCCCAGACCAGACCTCGCCGATCGTGATGGCGATTACGGTTGAGTCACATGGGGTGAAGGGGCACTGACGCCGGGCCGTTTGTTCGAAGTCGACGCGTGACGCTGTAGGGTCAGTCGTTCGACGGCGCTTCGGCTAGCTCCGTCGTGGCCACCGAGATGGCGTCGAGCGCTTGACGCTTAGTCTTTGCTGTGGACGTATTGGTTTCATCGAGTGCGAGGGATTTGTTGGCAGTGTGACGGCGGCGAAATAGTGGCCCGTTCGTTCTTCGATTTTCGCGGCCAAGGCAAATGCCATGGCGTCCTTGGGGTCTTTTTGCATCTGAAGGCTCGCGATGCGGCGACCTAGGTCGTAATGCTCTGCGATGGTTGCAACGACAACGCCCTTCCGCAACTCAGAACGGCTCCATTCATACCATCGATGATTCGGATTGGACGCAATTCGTTCGAGTTCAATGAGATTCACGCGTCCTGTTCGGAAACTTGTTTCCGGCGATCCTCGTCGAGTTCGTCCTTTACTGTATTGAGCAACTCCACTTCACAACCTAGCGAATACACAAGAGCAGCCGGTGGAATGGCAGTCAACATAGGTTGGATTTTCTACGCGGCTACTAGTGGGGACTGCCCGATTTGTCGCCAGGGCTGCGACCGAGGCTCCTCGTCAACGCGCTTTCTCTTGTCAATGTGGAGCCGAGTGCGAACGGATTCGAGGGACCATTTATCGTTGAGTCAATCGTGTCGAGGAGAGCCGAGATTTCACTAATCTCTCAAGTTGCCCGCGCGAGTTGTTCTGGCGATAGTTGCGGCGCCGCATTCTGCAGCTGGGCGCTGGTGCCGTCACTGTCACCGTCAAGCACATGCAAAAGCGCCACACCCAACACGTAGTTTGGGTCGTCCGGGAACATCCCCTGCAGTTCGGTCAACCGCGTTCTTGCTCGCTCGTGCTGCCCGTTCAACGTGTAGAGCAACCAACAAGACGAGTGCTCGACTGACGAGTGCCCGACTGACGCTGCTAACTGTTTCTACTGGTCCGACACGTTAAACGTCGCACAGCTTTACGGCTTGCTGCAAACCTGCATACGGTTCGCCCGTCGGAATGAATTCTTGTCCGACGTAACCCTGATAGCCGACCTCGACCAGCTTCTTCATGATTGGCGGGTAGTAGATCTCCTGCGACTCGTTCAACTCGCCGCGACCTGGACAGCCCGCCGTGTGCACGTGACCGATAATGTCTTTGTACTGGTCGATACGGCGAATCACGTCTCCGTTCATGACTTGCACATGGTAGATGTCGAACAACAATTTGACTCGCGGCGAGCCGACTTTGCGGAGGAACTTCGCGACATAGTCGAGGTCGTCGCCTTGGTAACCGGGATGCCCTTTCATGGGATGGGTGTCGTCACGCGAATTGAGATGCTCGAGACAAATCGTGACGCCCTTCTTCTCGGCGTAGGGAGCGATCGACTTGAGTCCGGCGATACAGTTTGCGGCGCCTTCCTCCGCTGAAATCTCGCCGCTCTTCGGATCGTCCGCATCTCGCCATTTGAAGCCAGTGAAGGCAATGACGCTTGGGAATCCAGCGTCTGAGGCGGCGTCGATTGCCTTTTTCGTTCTAGCGATTACCTCTTCATGATAGGCCGGATTGTTGAAGCCTTTCATGAAGGGCGCTCCCGGCATCCCGTTGGGGGCAATCGCGCAGACCAGACCGTGCTTCTCAAGCGTCTTCCAGTCGTCTGGGCCAACCAGCTCGACTGACTTGCATCCGAGCTGCGCGGCCACTTCGCAAGTCTTGCCGAGACTCCATTTTTCGCCAGCGGCGTTGAAGCACCAGAAGACGATCGACTGCTTGATTCGCCCCTTCGTCGCGCCCGCGGGGGCGGCTGCGAGTGCGGCGTTTTGCGCCAGTGCTGTGACACCGGCGGCTCCCGCGGCGACGCCCGCAACGTTGCGGAAAACTTGACGTCGACTAACAGTTTTTGATTGTTTTTCGTTCATGATAAAATCCAGTCTCACAGGTGTAGTGGAATCAGGTTGTGTGTTGTTCGAGTGCAGAAGCTACGTTGTCATGCGCTTTCTTAACGAGACGCGATGACGTTATCGATTCGAGGTCAATGTAATCGTCTCATAAAGTGCGGCGCCGACGCGTTTGCGGCCGATGACGATGCGGTCAGGGAACACATGGAACAAGTGAATGCTGCCCATATTGTCGCTCAGCACATGGGCCGTCCTCTCGTGAATCTTAAACCCGTTTCGATGCCGATGACCGAACAAGAATCCGGTAACACGATGTTGATGTAGGAGTCCCAGGATTTCTGTTCCGCCCAGTTGAGGCTGAATGTTGTTGCCGAACGCGGAAAGCGACGGGTAGTGCGAGACGACGAATACGTGACGGTGCTTGCCGGTCTTCTCGAGATGCTCTCTCAGGTGTTGGATCTCGGCCGGATCGGCTCGCATCGTCAGAAGCGGCGTCGTGATAAAAGCGCAGTCTCGGTGCTCGACCAATTGGTGAGGCTTGCTTCCTGTGTATTTCTCATACAATGCGGTCGGCCCCTTGAATCCCTCCTTGGCGGCCCCTGCGAGAGCTTGCTTGACGATGGCCGCGTAGTCGGGTCGTTTCTGGGGCGCCGACGAGTATGACGCCTCGACGAAATCGTAGTTGAATAGGACATCGTGATTCCCAGGGACAACGATTCGCCGCGGTTTGAGGTCGGCGAAGATCTCATTAAAAATCTTCCATTCCTCGGGCAAGTTGTTGTTCACCAAATCGCCCGAGACAAACACCAGCTCCGGCTTGAGCACATTGAGCTCGGCGATCGCCTTCTTGGCTCTCTGAATTAGCGTCTCCCGCCCTCGCTCGCGATCAAACTGCGGATCGGAAACGAGCGCAAATGTGAACTCGGGTTTCTTGGTGAGATTCTCGGTGAAGCTGGGGCTGCCGTATTCATCCTGCTCGGCCGTGTTCATGCGCGGCTGAGTGACCGGATTGGGGACAGACAGACCGAACGTCGGTTCGCTCGCCGATCGTACTTCCGACAGCTCGACTCGGTCCTCAAAGACTCGAACGAGCGTCACGGCGCCTCGAGCCGACCATCCCGACGAACCGACGGTCCAGATGGGGAGCGATTTTGAATAGAGAGTTTGGTGGCCGTAGCGAGTTGGATCGAGCTGCGCGGCGACCTTGTGATGTTCGACAAACTCCCAGAATCGGTGAGTTGGAGTCAGTTTCGATCGACTGAATTCTGATTCCTTGCCGGCAAAGACGACGACTCCCTTGCCGCCGCCGCTTTGCAACTGAGTCGTCATGCGTTCGACCGACTCATCCGGGTTTCCGTGCAGGTCGTTGGCAAAAACTAGCTGCACGTCGTTGATTGTTTGGACGCTGTTCGAGACGTCTCGCTTGGGAAAATGTTTGAGATAGGTCTTAAATCCCTCGGCCTTTCCATCTCGGTGGCCAGGCGTCAACATCAAGGGGACTTCGACTTTGTCTAGTTGTTCGCTGACTGTGGCCAAGTCGGCGTCGGATCCGCTCCAGGTGAGTGAGCCGAGAACGACGAACGCGTCAGGTTTCAACGCGTTCACCAGTTCGACGCTCTTCGTCAAACTTGGCTCGGCCGTCTTCGCGAGAAAGTCTCTGACTGAGCCTCGTTCGTCGACAATCTCCTTGGCCGGGAGCTTCGTGATGTACGGATTGGAAATGACAGCAATCGTCGCCAGCGGCTTCGGTTCGGCTGCACGGCTTGCCGGCGCCAAACATGATACGAGCGTAACGGCAACCGCGAGGCATGCGAGTCGTGGTAGAGTCAACACCTTCTCTATCTCCGCTCAAAGGAAGTGCTAGTCGAGAAGCAATGTCATCTCATCAGACCACAAGCGAGATGGTAGTACCGCTGAGCACTCAATTCGAGTATTCACGTCTGGAAAAGACCAGCATACCCAAAATCAGCAGGCCTGCGACTAACCAGGCGAGGGTGTTGAAAGCGGCATCGCCGGGAATCGGAACGAAAAGGTTCCGCTCGCCCATTTCAATGTCGAGATCCTTGGCGGATTCGAAAATCATGCATTTCGTATAGAAAGAGACGGCAATGCGTTTCGCCGTCCCCGGCATGTTGCCGACAAATGTCTCGACAAACAGTGCGTAGACGAGCGAAATAATCGTCGCTCGACGGAACAATGCGCTGAGCAGCAGAAACAGGGCCACGTAGCCTAACGTCGACAAGAAAACGCTGGGCCAAACCAGCGGCCAGGCTTGCCGTCCAGCGCTGCCAGCGAGCCAGACCATCAACAACAGGCTCCCCATCGTCCAGAAAAGGGCGAGCACGGCCGCAGCTGAAAACTTCGATACATAGACCATCGGTCGCGGCAGCGGCGAAACAAGTAGATAGACAAGTGTCTTCTCTTCACGGTCAGCGGCGATCCCTGACGATGCAGAGGCGAGGCAATATATCGGCAGCAAGAATGAAATGTGCAGAACAAGAAAAATCTCAATAAAGTCTTCCGCCGATCTGTCTCGTCGCATCGACCACGCCGTGATCACCATTCCCACGAACGCAATCAGGACCAAGCAGACCAGCGTCTGACGCGAACGCACAAGTCGCCTCAGGGCGACCGCGAACAGTTGCCAAGCGGCGACAAAGTGGCCGGTGATTCCTGATTCCTGCATCAATCGCCGCCCTGTTCCAGTTGCGATGTTTCCGCTTTGCTATTCATCCGTCGTTCCTTCTCCAATCCTCGGCTACCGAGGTCGGTTGGCGAGTTCCATCAAGTAGTCGAATACTGCTTCGGTCGAGGCGTCGACAACCTCAAGTCGGTCAACGTCAACTCCTTCGCGCACCACTAATTCGCCGAAGGAGCGGAAGAACGCGGTCGGATGCTCTACTTCAAGTAATATCTCCCCGTCATCCAATTCAGCGGAATTCACCGTCGGCATTCGCATCAACTCAACCGCCATGGAGCGTACGTCCGTTGTTCCAACGCGGACTTTCGTCGGATGATCCGCCAGCATGGCGCGAATCTCTTGGAGCGTACCTGACGCCAAGATCCGACCTCGGCATATGAACAAGATACTGTCGGCCAGTTTGTCCATTTCGTCCAAGATATGGCTCGACAATAGAATCGCTTTTCCCTGTTCGACGAGTTTTCTAAACAGTCGAGTCATTTCGAGCCGTCCAACCGGGTCGACACCGTTGAGCGGCTCGTCGAGCACGATCAGATCGGGGTCGTGGACCAAGGCCTGAGCTAGTTTGATCCGTTGCCGCATGCCTTTGGAATAGGATCCCAGTCGGCGATCCGCACGCTCGTCCATTCCGACTTGATTGACGACTTCGTCGGCGCGGTCGATTGCGGCTCCTCGGCGGAAGCCGTGAAGTCGAGCAATGAATCGCACGAAAGCTCGGCCAGTCATTTCTTCATAGAACGCGTCGACGTCAGGGCAATACCCGATGTGACGTTTGGCACCGGGCGACCACGCGACCTTGCCAGAGACACGAACGTCGCCAAGGCTTGGCCGTAACTGGCCGGTCAGAAGTTTGATAAGCGTGCTCTTGCCCGCGCCATTGTGACCTACCAACCCGGTAATGCCCGGTTGAATTTCCAGCGAGACATCGTTCACGCCGATTACCGGACCGTACCACTTCGATACCGACGTGAACTGACACATTGGATTTCCGGACTCGCGTTTGCTCATTGCACTACTCTCACCGCTCGAACCTTGGGGATGATGGCGATAAGCGAGATGACGCAAATACTGACGACGATCAACACGGCTGGGATTAGATGAGTCGCATCGTTCTTGAGGTCGATTCCGAAGCACCACGTGCCAACGATCCAAATGTCGTGCCAGAGCCCGAGCAGGTTCCAATAGCGGTTGTCGTAGGTACGCTGCAAAATTCTGCCAATTGTTGGCAGCAGAAAGAACAAGCAGGCGAACGACATCACAAGTGGGACCGTCTTTTGCAGCCAGGACGCCATGGCGACGACGAGCAGGCTCAAAGTAACAGACAGCACAGCTCCGTAGCCGACGATGCCGACCAGAATTCCCGTGTTCTCGCCGTAGTAATCCATTGTCTCGCTCAAGTAGCCGTACTCAGCAAACAAAATCAAAGCGGGAATCGTGGTTGTCAGCGAAATCAGCAGCCCAATGGCAAGCAGTTTTCCAATGACGTAGTGCCAGCGATTGATCCTTCGCGAAAGGTAGAACGTCAGGCCTCCTTCGCGCATGTCATTCCCGATCAACATGGCGCTCCCAAACACCAGTATCAACATGGTGACGGTGCTTTGAGCCAACATGAACTCTCGATACGCTTCGCCTTTCCCCGAAGCCCCTTGCAAGACGCCATCGACGAATCTCGCGAATCCGGGCGCCTGGCTGACGATTTGAAATTTGGCGTAGATCATTGCGAACATGAAAAGAAACGCGAACGCCGCGATCGCCAGCAAGATCCAGAAGAGTTTGCGGCGGATAACCAACATGAAACCGGTGCGCGCAATCGGCCAGCAGGCGTACCATGCGGGACGGAGGTCTTGCGACCAATCGCGATAGAATGTCGATTTCAAATCCATATCAACGCATGTCCTCGATCGGCTCAGAACTCTCTGCTTCTAACGTCGTCCCCGTTGCCGAACCAATCACACGGTGATAAACCGCTTCCAAGTCCTCCTCTTCCGGCTTGACGCCTTTGAGCAGCACCGAGTGTTTGCCTGCTTCCACAAAGAAGGTGTTGGTCGTCCAATCTTGCGGAACAAACGCCATCGCGAGATGCGCTTGTTTTTCGTTTACCTTGACTGCAACTCCGAGTCTGCAGAGCGACTCCAAATACTGCCGGCCGTCGCCGTCCCACTGCAAGTGGTAACACCGTTGTCGCTTGGAGCGAAGTTCGTCGAGCGGTCCGGCGGCGACGATGCGGCCTTGATTCAAAATGACGGCGGAGGAGCAGACCTGTTCGATGTCGCCGAGCAGATGGCTTGAGAGCATCAGCGATTTGCCCGGCCGAGCTGCCAAGGCACCGATCAGTGCGAGCATCGCGGCGCGTCCATCGGGGTCGAGTCCGGAAGTGGGTTCATCGAGCAAGAGCAAGTCGGGATCGTGAACCAGCGTCGCGGCCAACTTGATCTTCTGAATCATGCCGACCGAATACTGATCGAGTTTTCGGTAGCGAGCGTCTTCCATTTGCAGGTACGAGAGAGTCTCGTGTGATCGACGCAGAGCTTGTCGCCTGGCCATACCGGAAAGCTCGCCGGCCAGCGCGACGTATTCCATTCCGTTGAGGCCTCGGACGATGGAGTCGCGCTCGGGCATGTAGCCGACTCGGCCTCGCAGTTTGACTCCAGCCCAACGAACTTCGTGGCCAAGAACCGTCGCGAAGCCGTGAGTTGGCTGGATCAAGCCGAGCAGAATCTGCATCATGGTCGATTTGCCGGCGCCGTTTTGGCCGACCAATCCGACCACCCCTTGCTCAAGACTCAAATCGATCCCATCGAGCGCGCAGACGTCACCGTAGAAGTGGGTCAAATTGCGAAGCTGAAGTAGGGCTGTCATCTATTAGTCTGGTTACGAATCGCGCGTCGATTTGTTCGCCAACTCAGTTGGCGTCACGATAACGAGTGCTTGGGGAAGTGAATGGGAGTTGCCCAATAGCGACCTTCAGGCGGGCGAGTGACAGCGGACGAGTTTAAGCCATTCGGCCGCCGCCCGCGGATCTTGCCATGACTTTGCAATTCTCGGCGCACGACTCGAGACTCAAATTGGACCTGCCCATGATAAGCAGATTTAGCGTCATTCCAAGACAATGCCCTCAAGACGCTGACCGATTACTTCCCGTATGTTCAAGCGTTCTGGCTCAATTTTCACGCGGCCAACTCGCATTCGCGAAAATTCGCATGCCGTGTCGTTCTGCCTTACAATGTCTCGCTCATTCAACGTAAACGATTAGCAGGTGCGCCGATGGCTTCGAAAAAAATAGCGTTCTTTCTCCTTTTCTTGACCGCAGCCAGCTCGGCTCTGGCCGCTAACCCGAATTACGCCGCCTCGACGAGCAAGAATAAGATCAAGGTCTTCATATTGGCTGGTCAGTCGAATATGGAGGGGCGCGGGTTTCCTGAGCCGTTGTCTTGGCAGATTACGCAACAGAAGTATCGCGAACGATACACCCACTTTATCAAGGACGGAGACTATGAGGCGTTCGCGAAGAAAGTCGCCGAGACGCGCGATCCCAGCGATCGTCGCAAGACGCCAACGTACCTCTGGAGCACGCGTCACGATGTCTGGATCAACTACCTCGGCAAGCATGGCGATTTGACCGTCGGCTACGGGGCGCCACGAGAAGGCTTCGGACCTGAGTTTAATTTTGGGCATGTGATGGGCAATCATTTTGACGAGCAGGTCTTGCTCATCAAGACGTCTTGGGGCGGACGCGCGCTGGCTCGAGGATTTCTTCCACCGTCATCGATGTTGAGCGACGCCGAATGCGCCAAGCTTGCCGATGCTCAGAACGCCGAAAGCCGCGCATGGAATGCGGAACAGCCGGCCAAGATCGAGGCCTTCAACAAACGCATCGCCGAGCAGAACAAGACGGCCAAAAAGAAAAAGCGGCCGAGAAAGTTCAAGCCTCGGGAAATCGTCACCACCGAACAATACAAATCGCAGTACGGCAAAGACTATCGCAACATGGTCGCCGAGGTGCACGGCTGTCTCGCCGATCTCAAGCAACGTTTCCCCGGCTATCGCGGGCAGGGCTACGAGATCGCTGGCTTTGTTTGGTTTCAAGGTTGGAACGATCAGTATCAAGATCGATGGCTGACGTACGAGAAGAACATGGCCAATTTCATTCGCGACGTGCGGAAGGAATTCAAGGTGCCGAACATGCCGTTCATCATCGGGCAGATGGGACATGAGGGAATGCGGCCCGCCAAAAAAGATTCGCCTCGCGATATTATCAAGCGAGCTCAAGCGGCTGTGCCCAAACAGGATGAATTCAAAGGCAACACCCTTTGCGTGAAGACCGACCGTTGCTGGGACATGGAAGCCGATGCAATCTACACCGGTCCCGGCGGTTGGGCGAAAGATGTCGACAAGTGGCGCCAATTCGGAAACGACCGCGGTTACCACTACTACGGCAGCCCATGGTGCTTCGCCCAAATCGGGACCGCCTTCGGCGAATGCATGCTCGAGTTGTTGAAGTAGCGAGGCTACCAACGAGGCATGAGCATCCGCTGTCTATCCTACGACGCGTGAGGGACGGGAGTCTTGCCTGCGCCCCTTCGGGACAACGTGTTGAACCCGTTTCACGACAGGCCGCACAAGAGCTGGATGATTTATTCGTCGCGTGCCGTGACTCGCGTTTGTTGCTCTTGGCGCGAACAAGAACCTTCGCGCGCTTGTCCTGTGGGTGAACTTTGTCGACAGCGATCGCCGAGGTAGACGACGCCGCGCGGAACCAAATCTAGCCGTCTCTCCCCCGACGCATTGGGGGAGAGACGGCTGTTACTAGTTCCGCGCGGACCTCGGTAGACGTAGTTTGAGCGCGGAGGTAGCGATTCGGTCTCTTCCCGAGCGCATCGCGTCGTGCTCGTCGTGGGAGAGGCGGATCGTCTGCTGTTTTGGCGTGAGGAAGCAAGCGAGCCGCTACGCGAGCGCGAATGAGATTGCTTGGAATGTAACGAGCGCCCCAAGGTAGGCGACGACGGTCATGAAGACGAGTTGGAAGATGGCCCAGGCCCACGAACCGGTCTCGCGTCGCGTAATGACTTGGGTCGGCAAGCACTGCATCGCGAGTACGAAAAAGACGAGCAGGCTGAGCGACGTTGCCATGTCAAACACTGGCTCGCCTTCGCTGGTGCGTTGATTGCGAAGGGCTTCGAGCAGCGAGCTCTCCTCTTCTTCACCCGCGCCGTACAGAATTGCCATCGTCGAGACAATCACTTCCCGCGCCGCAAACGAACTCAATACGCCGACGTTAATCTTCCAGTCGAAACCAAGCGGTGCTGTGACGGGGCCGATGGAACGACCAATTCTTCCGGCAAATGAATAGGAAAGTTGTTCGCTGGCGAGCAGCCGATCGGCGAGCACAGCGTCCTCGACGATGTTTGTTGCTTGCAGCGTTGCGATCTCCTGCGAAACGGCAGGAGGCAGATGCTCGGCGCTCTGTTTGGGATAATTCGCCAGCGACCAAAGAATAACCGAGATCAGCAAGATGGTTGTGCCAGCCTTGCGAACAAAGACAGAGGCTCGATCAAACGTCGTCAGGAACGCGTTTCTCAGACTCGGCATGCGATACGGCGGGAGCTCGATTACAAGCGGTGCCGTCTCGCCCGGCAGTAACGTCTTCTTGAGCGCGAACGCGGCCGTCAGCATCGCGACGATACCGAGCAGGTAGGCGCCGAGAAAGACGAGGGCCGCCTTCCACGATGAGTCGCCAAACAGCAACGCGGCGACCATGCCATAGACGGGCAAGCGGGCCGAGCAGGTGAGGAAGGGAAGTACGAGAATCGTCACCAACCGGTCGCGCCAGTTGTCGATCACACGTGCGGCCATGATGCCGGGGATCGCACAGGCGTGAGCGGAAAGCATCGGCACAAACGCTTTTCCCGGCAAGCCAACCCACCGCATGACTCGCTGCATCACGAACGCGGCGCGAGCCATATAGCCGCTGTCTTCGAGAAGTGAGATGAAGAAAAACAGGATTGCGATTTGCGGAAGGAAGACGATCACGCCGCCGACCCCAGTGATCACGCCATCAGTCACCAAGCTCGACGCATCGGGCAGCGGCAGCCATGCGATCGTGAGCGAAACAGCGAACGCAGCGGCTCCGCTGAGCCAACTCCAGGCAATCCCCGCGCTCGCATAACAAACCGTAAAAACCAACATAGAACCAGCAAAGAACCCAATGCCCCAAGGGACTCGGTAGGCCGTCTCTAGAGGGATCAATGTCTTTACGAACTCGGCCATCGCTCCGACGCCTTCGTCGATCAGCGTCATGGGGATGGAAGCCAAACTGAAGATCAAGAAAAACACGAATAGCATCACACTCAAGAAGACCGCGATGCCGACGAGCGGGCTCGTCAAATAGCGATCGATTACCGAGCGTTCGCGCGACGAGACGCCGGGCGGTTGGGTGACCGCTTTTTCGACTACGCCTTCCGCCCACTTGTACCGAGCGGAATACGGGCAGCCTCCGCAAGCGACATCGCAGGAGCACGCCGGCGCGTCGAGTTTTCCTTCGTGCAACAAGTTGTCAAGTTCGCGTCGTAATCGATCGATTCCCTCGCCCGTTCTCGCACTCACTGGAACAACAGGACAGCCCAGCTCTTTGGATAGCGATTCGACATCGGTTTCGATTTCTGCAGCGCGAGCCGCGTCGATCAAGCTGAGCACGGCGATCGTCGGATGGCCGCGTTCGAGTATTTGACTGGCGAGCAGTAGATTGCGAGTCAGATTGGTTGCATCGAGCACCAACAGGATGACGCTTCCGGATTCACCGTCGTGCTGATCCGAAAGGGCGACCTCCGCAACCTGTTCCTCCGGCGTCATCGCGTCCAAGCTGTAGAGCCCGGGCAAGTCGAGCAGGTTGACCGGTCCGTGGGCCAATTGCAATCGACCGACTCGAATGTCGACCGTGATGCCGGGGTAGTTCGCCGTCTTCGCGCGCAAGCCAGTCATGGCGTTGAACAGGCTCGTCTTGCCGGCGTTGGGATTGCCGACGAGCAACACATTCGGCTCGGGCGAACTCTCGACAATCGGTAAGGCGTTTTTCGCGGTCGGACTTTTCGCCTTCACTCGAGTCTTCTTCACACTCTAGGGCGCCGTCCGAAGTGGGGTCCGCCAATGGTTTTTGCGCTAGCCGCCCGTCAAGAGTCGGTCGTCAAGAGTCGTCTCGTCAAGTGCTGCTTTGCTCGATGAGAATGCCGTCGGCTAAACGACGTGAGACGCCGAGCTGGCACCCGACCGAGCGGACGATCATTGGATCGCCTGATTGAACTAGGTCAATTGAACGCCCAATGCAGATCCCCATTCGTTTGAGACGGTTCGCATCTTCTCCCTCGACCGCCAGTCCGCTGACTCGCAGGCCGCAACCGCTTGCAATCGAGGAAAGTCGTACTGAGCCGTCTTTGGATTCCATTGACAGGATTCTCTCAGGCGTGAATGGGTGGTGGTGGGAGTACCCTATCGAGTATTGCCAGGGTGTTTACAAGCGTCAATGCCCTGCACCCTAAGGCGGCCCCGATTGCCGCCTCAAACTCAACCTGACCAACCATAGACACACGGGGATTGTGGAAACGCCCCGCCACGTCGATTTGCTCCAGCCGGTCTAGAACGCCGCCTCCCGATCCTGGTCGGGCGACAATTGCTCGATCAGATCGAAAAGTAATCGCCGGTGGCTGTGAACAGAATGCCTTGTGAGGCAACGACAGCCCCGTCTGTGACGTGACGCCAAGCGTCACTGTAGGCCTGAATCTGAGGCCGATAGTAGTCGACTAAGGCGGGCAATTCCGAGGCGGGCACACGTTCGGTTTTATAATCGACAATCCACCATCCATCTGGTTCCCAGAAAGCCAAATCGATGACGCCTCGGTGGATCGTCTTCAACTCCGACTCGCTCTCATCCAACCAAGCGATCGGGACCTCCGAGAGACATTGACTCGAGTTTGTCGCCTGGCGCCAAACGCTGGACGTGATCACTCGATTCGCCGTATTCAGCACATCGTTGGCGAGCGAGCTGGGAAGACCTTCCTGTTGCAACAGCGACATGGCCAACCGCAAGATGCTGTCGTCGGCTGCGTCGTCTTCGCCTTCACTTCCGCCGATCGGATTCTGGATTAGTGACTCGAGCAGGCTGTGCAGCACGTTGCCCCACTCGGCGCCATGCGAAAGTTCGCCTCGCGGTTTCGCTCCAGGAGAAAGCGCCGCGGCCTTGATCGACTGCACGGCGTAACTCGGTTGCATCACCGCCATCCAACGCGACTCGATCGCCTTTTCCACTGCATCCCATTCGATCGAGTCCGTGTTGTTTTCGATTCCGGCAGTTGGCCTCCCGCTTGCGATGCTCTTTGGTTCAACGAATTGTGTCGCCGATTCCATGTCGGCCTCAAACAATCGCCAGGGGTTCTTCTTATTGCCAGACGCATTGGCCAATTGCGAGATCGTCAGTCCTCGTCCAGCTCGGGTCGCCGCGACGTAGAGCAATCGATTCTCCTCGGCATCGAGAAATCGCTGCTCCTCGACTGCGAAGTCACTCCACTGCGGCGGTTGGGCGAGAACGGCGCGAGCGAAAGATCGCTTGTTTCGACGTCGGCCGTAGATAGCGAAAAAGCCGCGAGGCTTTAACTCAGTGCGATCGATGTGGATGCCGACCGGGTGGTCGATTTCACCCGTTGGGTTCGCCAGGAAAACGAAGTTGGCCTCCAAGCCTTTGCACTGATGCAGGTTCATCACTCGAACGGGCGTTTCGGACGGCGGCGACGCAGAGACGCCATCGTGCGACTCCTCGCTCGAGACCAGGCGACCGAGCGCTTCGACGTAATCCGCGACAGCAATTCCCGGCTCTCTTTGCAGCAGTTGAATCGCCTTGAGTAAGCTGCCGGCATGAAACCCGCCGTCGTCGTCGGCGCTCGCACTGGCGATCAATCCCAGATTGGCAGCGATCTTTTCGATTGCCGCCTCCGCCGGCATTTTGCGCAGCCAATTCGCATACTGTTTCAAAGACGTGAACGCAGAGTTCAGCTGATCTCGTTCGGCTGCTTTCAGAGTCTCTGGAATAGGGGCTCGGAAATTAAAGATGC
This sequence comes from uncultured Pirellulaceae bacterium, assembly GCA_964567745.1. GTDB lineage: Bacteria > Planctomycetota > Planctomycetia > Pirellulales > Pirellulaceae > CAZMNY01. The sequence goes on from CAZMNY010000004.1 coordinate 71,123, forward strand.
CGCCGGCGCGTCGAAAGTTGTAAAGCGTGGTGTCGTCCACTCCGAACAGCTCGCTTCGCAAGACGGCGACGAGCGCGACAGGGTCGTCAGCTCGATCGACTGAGGACAAGCAGAGGTGCAGCCAACGCAATTCAGGCACTTCGTTCAGAATGCTGCCGCCAGTCACCGCGTTAGGCAATCCGTATCGCTGTAGGGCTCGAGCGTATTCCGTTGTCTTGTACCGATTGCGCAAAACAATCATGAAATCGCCTGGAACGACGTGCTCCGGCAACCCTCTTTGCAACTCCTCCTTAGTCCGCGCCACGGGCTGCCGCTCATCGATCGCCGCTCGGATGGAACGCGCGATCCACTCGGCTTCGTTCGCCGCAACACGAGCATCCGCCTGCTTGCCAACGTTGGGATGACGTAGGACGACAATTCCCTCTCTGCCAGCGCTATTCTCGTCGTTACTTGCTGCCCGAGTCGCGACAACGCCGCTCGGCTGCAGCGGTGAATTCGCAGGGCTGTACTTCGTCGTCGCAGCTGGAAAGACCTGTTCGAAACACTGGTTGATCCAATTGATGATTGGCTCGTTGCTGCGGAAATTCGAAGTCAATGAAACGACCTCGCCGCCGGATGCCTCGATGCAGGTCTTGACCTTTTCGTAGGTCATAATGTCGGCGCGGCGGAATCGGTAGATGGACTGCTTGGGGTCGCCGACGACGAATAACGATCCGGGTGACGGTCGACACAATCGCCAATCTGTCTCCGAGTCATCGTCCGACGTCAAAAGCATCATGACCTCGGCTTGAATCGGATCGGTATCCTGAAATTCGTCAATGAGCAGATGCGAAAATCGCTGTCGGAAATACGCGCGCATCAACGGTTGCTCGCGCAAAAGCGTTGCGGACACGAGAAGCAAGTCTTGAAAATTGAGCGTTCCCTGCTCGCGGCGGAGGCGATCGTAAACGTGCTGGGCGCCGCGGATCGCTCGCATCACCGGCTCGTACCGGTGCTCTCGCCATGCCTGCACGAGTGGCTCGGCGTGCGTCAACGCGAAGTCGTTCCAACGATCGAGCTCGGCGAGCGCTTGGCCTTTTCCTTCAAGCCAGTTCTTCTGCACGATGCGTTTGCGAGTGAATTCACGGAACTGCTCGAGTATTGGCATCAACTCCGCTGGCTTTATCAAATCGCCTTGAACCTGCTCCAGCACCCGCGGAATCAAGCGATACTTGACCATCAACTGATCGTTGCCAAATTTTTCTGGCAACTCGGTCGCGAGCATGTGTTTGACGTATACCCGCAAGTCGTCAATGCAATCCGTCAGATCAGGTAGGGCGACCTGTTCGGCCGGCCAATCTTCCACATCCGGATACTCGGCGAGCCGCAGAAAGGCGGCGCCCAAGTCGGTCGGCTCGAGCCCCAATTCGTCCAATTCGGTCAGCAGGTCATTTGACGTCGAGGTCGACGCGGAGACCTTAAGACCCAAACGTTCAAACTCGGGAAGTATAGGATCGTCGGTCGCTAGTAGTTCCTCGACATATTCTAGCCACGCCTGCATTCGCAGCTGGGCGTCGGCGTCGTCGTCCAATTCGACGAACCCCGGATCGACTCCCGACTCGACTGGGCGTTCACGAATGAGCCGCGAGCAGAATGCGTGGATCGTGCCGATGAAGCTGCGATCGAGACCATCCAAAGCTGTGACGAGCCGTCGACGTTCGTCATTGTTTTCTGCGCTCGATGCCGCTTGTTCCAATCCGATCTGAAATCGAGCTCGCAATTCTGCGGCAGATTTTCGAGTGAAAGTGACGGCGGCAAGCGTATCGGCGACGCAGCTGCCTGTTCGCAAGAGGCCAATCATCCGTCCAACTAAGCAGGTCGTCTTGCCCGTTCCCGCTGAGGCCTCGACCAGCATCGACTTATCGAGCTCACTGAGAATCCGCTCGCGTGATTCCGAGTCCGGCGGCGTTGTTTTATGTTTAGCCACGACGAAGCCCCCGAATGTTGCCAAGCACGGGCAGGTCGTTGGCGTCGAGCAAACGCTTGCTATGGCGGCTCAGTTCATAGACGTCGCCGCATATCGGTTGATAGTCGCAAAATGTGCAGTCCTGTTTGCAGTCATCTGTGGCAAGGAAGGCGCCATCTGCGATCGAGCTGGCCATGGTCTTGAGGATCGCACGACCTGCTTCGAGTTGTTCGGCGCTCCAGTCGATTCGCAGGCCGCGAGCTCGCAGGCTTGGAAAGAAGTAGCCGAAGCGTTCGACAACGGAGCCGGGATCGATCTTCGCTTCCACCGCCGATTGAATCATCGTCAAGTAAATCACACTTTGAACTCGACGCCCGTCTCGAAACGGATCATCCGCCTCATAGCCGTATCCCGAACTGATCTTGTAATCCCAAATCGAAAAACGACCATCCGCGATTTCGTCGACACGGTCAATCTGACCACGCGCTAACAATCGCTTCCCATCAGCTAACGGCACCGAGACCGGCTGAGGCTCATCGAGTTTGGTTGGAACATCCGATTCCAAGCCACAAGCCACCTCAAAAAACCGCGGCTGACTGTTTCGGCAATGCTCCTGTTCGTCGATCAAAAAGATTCGAGCGATCCCAACCAGTTGCCAAATTTGGGCTCGATAGCTGCTCTCATTCAGCGGCGGCGATTCCGCTCGCCACTGGTCGACGGCTTGCTCGAGAATCTCCGCCAAACGTTTGTGGTCGCGTTCGAAATTGGGACGAAGTTCGGCCGCGGCCAGCTCCGTCATGAATCGTCGAAACACATCGTGTAAAAGTAAGCCGACCTGTCTCGCGTCAAGCCATTGATCCGGCGCCGACTCGACCTCGTCCAAGGCGTAGAGCCTCAGTCCGTTGCGAAAGAAGAACGCCAGCGGGCATCGGCCAAACATCTCAAGGGCGCTCGCCGAATAGACGGGCGGCGTCGCCTGCAAGGGATCGAGGTCTCGACCGGCCTGTGGAACGAGCCCGTTGTTCGGTCCAAACCCGCGCAACGCGCGAGCCCTCATGCCGACTTCGAGGTTGGGGAATTGAGCGTGCACCTGCTCGAGTTGCCCTGCCGCCTTTGTTTGAGTCAGGAACCACAGCCAATGTTCGGACGTGTCCAACGACTTGCTCGGTGCATCCGGCGCGAACGAGACTGGCGTTCCGGCAGCCAAACTCAGCTCCGTGACTCCAGCATCCGCATTGCCGGGGCGCAATCGAAACCATGAAAGCAATTCTGGGCTAGGGAATGTCTCGCGATCATCGGTGACGTCATGTGACGACCAAGACAATGTTAGCCGCCCGCGTAGCCCCGACATCGTTCGGTGAAAGTCATCGATCTTGGCTCGAATTCGCTCGCCGCTGAGCTCGAGTTGAGGGCTAACTGCTCGCCGTTCGTGGTCGAGCAGCACTGCGTCCTGCATCATGGCGCCCGGAAACCGTCGGTCGTCCATGCCGACGACAAACGTGTGACGGCGCCCGCTCTGGCCCCCGGTGGCGAGTCGAGCGACGTGGAGGCGGCCCGGTTGAGGTCCGCTCTCCATGACTCGCGTTTGCTGCGGAAGCGACTCCAGCCAATCTACCGAATTCGGAGCTGCGCCAACCTGCTGCATCCATTCGCGCCGCTCGTCAACTTCCTCAAGCATTCGCTCAGCGGCGCGGTTGTCGAGTTCGCTGCTTGCGCGAGCGGACTTGGTGAGAAAATTCGCGGCTGCCGACAGCACCTTTTCGAAATCCGCGCCTTCGATTTGTTCGGCCAGCTTTAGGAGTTGCGAGACTGTTTTTCGTAGCGTCCGAAGTCCGTTGAGTTGAGTCAGCAAACGCTCAGTTGTCGGTTCCGCTTCGTCGTGACTTGGATCGATCTGAGCCGCTTGCTTCTTTAACGACTTGATCCTTGACTCAATTGCCTTGACGTAGTTGTCGCGTCCGTGTCCTATCGACAATTGTCTGAGCAGCCGGCTGCAATACTCCGGGCCGATCGAGGACGAATCGGATAGGTTCAAAAGGCCGTTGCTGATCAGTTCGGCGAGTATCCGCTGTGGGTAGTCGGCTGTGATCCAAGCGAGCCATCCGATCAGAGCGCGTCCCGGACGACTGAGACAAGCCGGCAGGCCGTCGGCAAACGTCATTGGCAACGGTTGTCCGCCGGATTCAAATCGGTATGACGCGTTGTAGAACAAAGGGAAAAACGACTCAGTATCGGTAACCAAGACCTCCACATCATCTAAGGAATGACCGCCCGAGACGCATCGCCGGAGAATCTCGCGAACCTGATTGACATCGCCCACCGCGCGAAAGTACTCGACGTCAAGCGACGTCGCTTCATCGTCATTCGCCGCGCTTCCACTCGCTTCGTTGGAAACGCTCGTTGGTCTTGCACTGGACATCGACAACGGCAAATCCACTCGCTGCTCGGCCGGTATCGCGTCGAGGAAGGCGAGTTGCAAACCACTTGCGCGAAAGTTATCCGGCACGATCAATGTCGCGCTCGATTCCAGTGCGTTCGGTAGCGAAGCGAGGGCCAGCGCGGCTGTTCGATAAATGTCCGCCTCATCGACAAGTTTGTTAGACTTGAGAAACTCGCAATACGCCTGATGGCAAATTCGCAAGTCGGCCAGCTTTGCCGCAGAGTCGATGTTGGAATCGGAAAGCGTCGTCACATCAACGTCAGCCAAACGCAGGGCGATGATCGAATTGGAGACCATCTTGGTCAGAGCAGTTGAACGCGGCAATCTGCCGAAATGCCCATTGGCCGGCAGCTGTTCCCAAGCGGCGTCAATCGCGAGCGAACGAAGCCAACTGCTGACGACGGTTAGCTGTCTCGCCTGGTTTTGACTCGCCGCAATATCGATGGCGAGCCGTAGCGAGGTCGTTGGGCGAAGATTGAGAATGGGCTGCCCTGATCGAACGAGCGCCTCGATCCATTGATGTCCAGTCCGCAACGTCGGAGCCAAGAGCCATTTCGTCTCGAAGCGACGATTCTCAACTAACTCATGAAGAGATGAACAGTTCATTCGAGGTTACGGATCGAAGGGCTAAATGTCGCTGAATCTAAAACACGTCACGAGAGCGATTCGGCAAATCGACGAATCTCGAATCAAGGTGAGCCGAGATGCCGGTTCAGTCAGATAGAGAATTCGCGAGCGCCATCGCGGCCCAGCTCGAGGCGGCGATCGAAATGAACTGATCATTCTCGTGCGGGAAGCCCGATTCGAAGTACTTTTGGAACGGCTTGGCTCGCGTCTTCACGTGCCAACTTCCATCCGCCTGCTGTGTTGAAAGCAGATACGATAGTCCCTTTTGGATTGCAGGCGCCTGCCGTTCGACGCCACCCGCCTGTACGAGAACAACGAGCACTGATCCAGTGGCGTAGGCGTCACTGGTCATGTCTTTGGTCTGAGCCCAGCCGCCGTCTTCACGTTGTGAGGCGACGAGTTGCTTGACGTTCGCTTGGATCGCTGTTTGAATCTCGTCGTCGTTGCGATCGAGCTGAGCCAAAGCGCGAATTCGAAACGCCAAGTCTTCGGTGTCTTTCGGCTTGGCCTTGAGCAGCCATTTCCTGACGACGGCTCGCCTCGCTTTGATCTTGGCTTGTTGCTCTTTGGAGCCAAAGCTGTCGAGGCCGCGAAGGGCCAAGTAGGTCGTCGTGAAGTCGCTTCCGGACGAAGGCGGGCGGCTGCCTGGTTTACGCCAATGATCGGCGTCTTTTTGATACGCGAGCAGGTAGTTTGCGACGGCCGAAGTGATCTCGTCCGCTTTGTGCTGGCCCGCTTCGAGCGCCCGCAGGGCATAGCCCGCCGTGATGACTTGACCGCCTTGGCCCTTGCCCTCCAAGTAGTTCTTGCGGCCTCGTTCGAGGTGCTTGAATGTGTGATTGACTTGTCGCGTAAAATTCGCTTCGTCGATGGCGAAGCCTCGCGATTTCGCTTCGCTCAGCGCCATCACTGGCAAGGCCTGATTGTGGCAAGTGAAACACTTGCGTTCGTTTGCCGATCCCGCGGCGCCTTTTTCCAACAACGGGATCGCGCGCCCAATTGCGTCGCGAATGACATCGGGCGATGGGAGATCGCCAGCGCGAAGAACTTGCAACAGGAATGGCGAAAGACAACATGCCAGGACAATAGCACGAATCATCTGAGGCTCGCTGATTCTTGGAGTGAAAGCGAAACGCAAGCCGTCATGTTAACAAATGCCCAGAGGGCCGTTTAAGAATTGGATAGGTCCCAACGGAATTTCCACGATACGGAATGAAGCCAAGGCGTCTTATTCTCATCCTGTTAATCATGTCGATCCTGTCAAATTCTTTCGCCCGTCCTGCCTTGGACTTCCGCGGAAATTTGCATCATCGCTCGGTAGATTGCCATTTGATCGGCTCGATCAAGACTTTGTTGTCTTTCACCGACATGGGAAGATACCGCCGTCTCATTTTTTCGTCGTCGCTAATCGATTTGAGTTTCGAAACAATTCGGTTTTTGGACGAAGAGAGACGACTCGATTCGAGGGACCGCTTGGCGGCAAGATCGCGCCTTTCACTGCCGCTGTTAATGATAGCGCTCAACGCCGATTCTCTCGCGGAGTGGCCGGCCAACTCGATCTCGGCGGTGATCTTTAGCGACTCGACTTGTTGAGCCGTGTGAATAACACGCGGTTTATTGCGCTCAAGCAACGCGGCACAAGCTTCAATACGGGCTCGCGTTCCCGCGATATCAACCAGTAGAAGCCGGCGTTGATTTCTCAGCTCCGCGATGGAGTCGTCGCTCATGAAATCGTACTTGAGCATCTTCTTGTCGAGCTCATCACCTGCCGCCTTGTGTTCGTTTTAGAGCGCCCGCGCCGCCGGTTGGCGAATCAGGGCGCGCCTGCGGTGCCGTGGCGATCGATTCACGAGGCGTCACGACATCTGTTGCGACGTATTGCCGATTCGCGAGCAAGCCGGCCGCGATCAAAACGACAGCCGCCGCGTGATCGACGACCATCGCCAAGATCGCGTCGCACTCTTGGATATTCCCTCGTCTTCCGTTTGACTTGCCGGGGACCAAAAGCGAGCCACGCCGGTCCAAGCGACTCGCCATCGTTTTTGACGTCGGTGCTCCAAGTTGCAGCGGTTTGCCGTGACTCGAAAGAGTCAGCGTCGCAGTTCTGTCGATTCAAGCTTCGGCGGGTTTCGCCAGCTGAGCAGATAGACGTCCTGCAATACGTCGTCAGCTCGGTCCGCCGAGATGTGCATGGCTCGAATCATGCGAGCCAGCTCGGGCTCCAATTCGGCCCACATGCTCTGCTGTAGATCCTGTGACGATTCCACACTAACAGCCCCACCTGACTGCGTTCGCCCAGGACGATTCGAGAGACCCAATTTCAGTTCGTAAGTGCTCATGGCATTCACGTAGTCCAATGCGCAAGCGAGCCCAAGTGTTGCAACATGGTGGCCCATATTGCGATTTTTTCTCAATGTTCGCTCATGGACCTGATTCACGGCACGGGCGTGCGGCTTGTTGATCTAATCGCTACGCAATCAAACGCCGCCTCTCCCAGACTCTCACAAATCGTCGGAACGGGCGACTTGTGGCGTTACCTAGCGATCAGATCAGCAGGCCGCGCTACGGTTTTGCAATCCATTGAACGGCGTCGATGATCACATGACCGTCGGTCTCGTTGTTGCTAATCGTGACCGAGGCCTTCGCGCCGGCTCGGAATTCGAATGCGCCGAGCGAGTGAAACAGACCGTCGACCGCAGGCTTCTTCTTTTGATTGACGACGACTTGGGTGCGTCCCTGAGCGTGCTCGACGCTGACCGGTACGTTCGTGGCGCGATTCGGATTGGGTGAATAGCTTATCAGCACCTCGTACTTACCCGACTGTGGAAGCGATGCCGAATAAACCGCGGACATCTCACCCTTACGCGTGTTGCCGTCGTGTCGATAGCCTCGACCGACAAAGGAAGGCTGAGATCCGCTGATGGCCCACGCCTTCGAGCCGATGGCCTTCGCGTCATCGACGACAACGCCTTTCAAGCGATCGAGACGCACTCCGCCTCGTCGCGCGCCGGTGTACTCGAGAACCTGCTTGTCCTCGAGCAGACGTTTGCGAAGTATGGCGTAATCGATGTCTTGAACCGCCTTGTCCGCGTCGATAGCCTGACAAGCCGCCGTGGCTGCCGACTGCCCCAAGACCATAAAGACCGGCTCCATTCGGATGGAACCGAAAGCGATGTGCGAACATGATAGACAGACTGGAACCAGCAGGTTTTGGCACTCGTTTCTCTTGGGCACGATGGCACCGTAATCAATCGGGTAGGGTCCGCCTGGACTGACCTGAACATCACCCTCATTGCGAACATGGCCGTTTGGATCGACGTAGCGCTGAGTGTTATGCGAGTCCATGTTGTAGGACCCCATGCCGATCGGGCGAGGTGTTGGCTTGTGGCCGACAACGTGCCGTTCGGAAACGACGAAGTCGCTGACCATTCGACGAGCTTCGCGAACGTAAATCTGGTGAGGCCAATTGTTGTTGCCGACAAACTCATCCTTCGCCAGCCCCCACTCGGCCATCCACTTCCGCCGATCCTCCGGCACTCGAGGGTCGTTGGCTAGAAAATAGAAATAGCCCTTCTGATAGATCTCGTGCTCTTTGAGAATCTCTTGACGCCGCTCGTAGGACGCCTCGGGATAGTCGTAGTTCATGCCGATGTTGTCGGTCGAAAACGAACCGTGATTGTTCGTGTCCGTCTTTAAGTTCGGCAGCATGTCGAACTTGCCGCGAATGTGCCACGACCCGGCTTGCAGCGTGCGCAGCAGCAGCTCGTACTGCTTGACGTCATAGCCATCGGGTTTGGCGAATGGAATGCGATTTTCGGGAACGCGAGTCAAACAGACTCGATAGCAGTAGGCTTGCAGTCTCTTGTCCGCTTCGCCTTGTCGCCCAGGCGGGTCGGCCGAGATGCGCGGGAGCAAGCCGCTCTTGGGATCGCCGGGGACGACGTAAGGATCGATAGGGTTTGTGAATTGATGGCTTCTGGCGTGGTCGATCTGGATGCCGTTGAGCGTCTCGCCGTATTGGCTATTTGCTTCGCGCCCGACAAAGTAGGAGACGCCAGCGGCAGCCATCAAGTCGCCTTCGTAGGCCGCGTCGATAAACATCCGGCCGCGATAAGTTTTGCCCGAGAGCATTCTGATCGAGCGTATCACGCCATCGCGGATCGCAACGCCCTTGCCTGGCGCGCGATCAAGCCACTCGTCGCGATCGACTTGGATGCCGTGCTCTTTTACCAAGTCTTCAAAAACCTGCTCGGCGATGTGAGGTGCAAAGGTCCAGTGGGCGTCATCCTTGGGGCGATATCGTTTGAAGTCGCCGGGCTTTTGCCACTTCCATGTCTCGGGCCGATCGTAGACCGTTTTGATTCGCTGGTAGAACTCGCGGCTGATTCCGCCGACGACCGATTTATTTCCCGAATCAGTCCAGCCGAGACCGCCTGAGGTGAGTCCGCCCAGATGTTGGTCTGGTCCGACGATGATGACCGACTTCCCCATCCGTTTCGCTTGCACTGCCGCCGCGACTCCCGCCGTTGTCGGACCGTAGACGACGAGGTCGTACGTGGATTCGGCGAACAAGTCAGCGGGAGTGAACAAGAAGGCCAGTGTCAGGCAGAAAGCGCACGAGGGCGCGCGGCGAGATCTCATGGTGTCAATCCAATGGTGGGTCAATCAAGGGTGCTGCGGTGTGATTCCGTATTGCATCGGTCCAGTGGAATCATCGAGCTGCACAGGGTTCGAGCCGATTTGATTCTCTTGTTCGAAGAAGAACTTGTCCTCGCCGAATGCGGGCTTCAATTGGTCAAGCCAAGTCGCTTTGGGATCGTACTTGGCGAAGAACGGGCGTTGCACCCATTCGGGATTGCGGGCTTGAATGAAGCGGAGGGCAAAAACTTTTTCGCCGCGGATTTCGGTTACTCCCTGAATTTCCGCTTTGCCGGGCACCGCGCTCATCGACGGACCACGCGCGGTTCGCGCTAGACCCGACACCTGCTTGATCGCGTCTCGATAAATCTGCCATGCTCGCTCTAGCGGCAATTCAAAATATCGCCTCGCGCCGGTGTCGCGCTCGACGAACATGTAATAGGGGATCATTCCCATCTGAACTTGCGACCGCCACATCGAAGCCCAGACGTTGGCGTTGTCGTTGATGTGTCGAAGCACCGGTGCCTGCGTGCGGATCACCGCGCCCGTATCTAGTATCCGGCGGATCGCTTCGGTGACGACCGGTCCTTCGAATTCTCGACCGTGTTCGAAGTGGGCCATGATCGCGACGTGCTTGCCCTGCTCAACTAGTTCGGATAACAACCGCAATAAATCGTCGGCGTCTGGATCCGTGACAAAGCGGTAGGGCCAAAACGTCAACGACTTGGTGCCGATTCGGATCGATTGGACGTGATCGAAAACGACGCTCGTGAGCGGCCGCAGATACTCCTCCAACCGCGATGTCTTCATGATCATCGGGTCGCCGCCGGTCACAAGCAGGTCGCTGATCTCATCGTGACTTTGCAAATACTCGTGCAGCGTTGCGAGTTCGCGAGCTGAGATCCGCAGGTCCTTGTTTTCAACGAATTGGGCCCAGCGGAAACAGAACGTGCAGTAGGAGTGACAGGTTTGGCCTTGGCTGGGGAAGAACAGCAAGGTCTCGCGATACTTGTGCTGGGCCCCTTCGAGCAGCTCGTTTCCGATGCGAGGCACATTGAGCGTCGTTTGGCCGGCCGGATGGGGGTTCAGCTCTGAATGAATCTCGTAGACTGCCGTGCGAATCTCGGCTTTGTCGGCCCCAGTGCGAAGGAGATTGGCCACACGGGCGTAATGGGCGGGGTCGAGCATTTCCGGTTGCGGAAACACAAGACGAAACATTGGGTCATTGGGCACGTCGTCCCATTCAATCAGATGGTCAATCACGTGTTGATTGACGCGAAAAGGCAGGACTTGCGCCACCACTTTGATGGCGAAACGCTGTTGCTCCGACAATCGTTCGAGCTGTGGGATCTTGTCGAAATTGTGTTGCGTGAAGACTCGAAACTGAAGCGGTTCAATCAGTTTCGACGAGCTCGATGAATGTGGATAGTTCTCAGCCAAGGGAACTCCTTGTTTCGCGATTGGAAGCAGAAGGGGAACTAGCCATGCTCGCATAATAAACACGCTGCTTCCACTCATAGCGCGACGAATGTTTGCGGTCCGGCCGACGATGAAGCCGATCCCGGGCGACTTGTTTTACGCTGGAAACTGAGTTCTAAACCATTTGAAAATAGATGTTTAGAAGCTAGGTGTGCGGTTTCGCCACGCCTCATCGACCAGCATTAAACTCAGCCTAAAGCGATCTAGGTTAACAACTCGGAATTATCGCCGACGTCCTATATTCGATGACCAACCGGTCGCGACGCTCACGGCTGGTCCGATTGGGGTGTGCGAGAGGGCGTCACAGTATGCAAGTCACTTTCTGGATGTTAGTTACGGCCACGGGAAATCTCCGGGATCCGGTCGATCCGACAAACTATTGCGTTTGGCGAGCCAGGCGTCTTGCCAAACGACTCTCCGGGCCGTTTTTGGCTTTTTCGCACTGGCAAAATGCCCTTGACGGCGTTGTGCCGAACGCGGACACTCCTCCGCCGCATTGCGATGACCTTATGAACTATTCACGGTGCTGCTCATCCAGGCGGGAGAAAACTGGCTTGACCCGTTGAGCGTGGAGTAATATGAAGAAAGAGCAGGAACTCACTTTGGAGCGTTTCTCGATGTTTCGGTGCCTTTCAAAACCTGCGATTCCCTTGCTGCTTGCCACACTGATGGCAGCGGCCGGGGGTATGCCCGTTCAGCGGAGCGCGTGTGGGTTGCGACAGTCGGCCCCAATGTCGAAGGAATGCAAGCAAGCGTGTTGCGCCAAGGCGGCCACGACGGCAGCCTCATGTTGCTCCAAGCCGATCCGAGTTGCGCAGCCCTGCCATTGCTCTGTCCAAAACGAGCGCCCGGTCACTCCGCCAACATCGCGAAGAACAAGCGAGCTGCAGACGGTTCGCTTGGCGGAGTACGTTGCTGCTGAGATCGTTGTCCGTGTGGCCGATCGAGCACCGCGCACCGGAACGGAAACTCTCTCTCTTTGTTCGCCCTCGCTTCGCCAGCAGGCCGTTCTCTGCCGCTGGCTGATTTGATTCGTAGTTCTCTTGGCGATCTTGCGCGCGGATTGCTGCGCCCATTTCTCAAGAGGCCTCTGGTAATCGAAGCTCGGTAAAGGCGCTTCGACCTCACGCTCTTGAGTCAAGCAGCTTTCGGCGCGAACACGCTTCGAACCGACGAACGTGTGGATTCAATCGATCGATCGGACCCTCAATTGTGAGATGGGAAACCGATGAGCCGGAGAAGTTCGAGTCATTCTGATTTTCAGAATGGCAAACCACCGAGCCATTCTTGAGCAGGCGCTCAATGAGGTGTGAGTCATGAACAAGTCAGAACAAAGCGAAGGCAAAACGGCACCAGTCGAGTCTCCTGCCGAGGTCGAGTCGACTCCGCCCGTTAGCGCGATAACGACAGCGAGACGAGACCGCAACGAGGCTTGGCGGTGGATGATCAAACTAGTCGTTCAACCAGCACTGCTCCTTATCTTCGGGGCCGTGTTACTTGCCGGACTTGGAATAGCTCAGCGACTGGGATTCATCTCGGCCGGTTCGTCCGGCGGGCAACAGGTTGAGGCTGGAGGCGAAGACGTTCAGTACATTTGTCCGATGATGTGTACGCCGCCTCGGCCTGAGCCCGGGCGCTGCCCCGTTTGCGCGATGGAATTGGTGCCGACCGTTGCCCGCGGCAACAAAGATCCGATCGCGATTCAGCTCGATCCCGCAGCGCGGCGAATTGCGAATATCAACACCGTCGCGGTGACTTCGGCGCCGGCTCACCGGACGATTCGCGTGGTGGGCGAATTGAGCTACGACGAAGGCGCCTTGAAGACGCTCTCCGCCTACGTCGATGGCCGTCTGGAGAGCATGTACGCGGATTACACCGGCGTCGTTGTCCGCAAAGGCGACAAGTTGGCGCTCGTCTATTCGCCTCGGCTCTACTCAAGTCAGGTGGAATTTCTTTTGGCCAAGAAGGCCGTTGAGAGAAGCCGCGATGGCACGCTTGTGCGAGTCGCCGAGTCGAGTCGCAGTCGGTACAACAGCGCGCGGCAGCGGCTGACTGAATTGGGCATGACGTCCGACCAGATTGAGCAGCTCGAGAAAACCGAGAAGGCCAACAATCGCCTTCACCTTGCCGCGCCGATCAGCGGAACGGTCATTGAGAAAATCGCCAGCGAGGGCCAGTACGTCAAAGAGGGGCAGGCGATCTACAAGTTGGCCGACCTCACCAACCTGTGGCTGATGCTGAAGTTGTTTCCGGATGACGCAGCCAAAGTCCGTTTCGGACAGCGCGTCGAAGCGGAAGTCCAGTCACTTCCAGGTAAATCGTTCGTCGGCCGCGTCGCATTCGTCGATCCCAACGTCGATCCCAAAACCCGAACGGTTGGAATACGTGTTGTAATTCCCAACAAGGACGGTCTGCTCCGCGTTGGCGATTACGCCAAGGCCACCATCACTGTTCCTTTTTCTGCTTCCTTGGATGGAAAGATCTACGATCCGGAACTGGCAAACAAGTGGATCAGTCCGCGTCACCCGCACGTGATCGAATCAGCCGCCGGCAAGTGTCGAGTTTGTGGATTCGACCTGGTGCCCGCATCCCAGCTAGGTTTTACCGACGAACCTCGAGCAGTCGAGGAAGCGCTGGTTGTACCGCGGCACGCTGTTTTGATGGCGGGAAAGCACAGCGTCGTTTACGTGGAAACGAAGCCGGGCCGGTTTGAAATCCGCAAAGTTGTGCTCGGGCCGAACATCGACGACAAGATCGTCATTCTCCGCGGCGTGGAACGTGGCGAAATGGTTGCGACCACGGGCAACTTTCTCATTGATTCGCAAATGCAGCTCGCTGGCAATCCGTCGCTAATCGACCCCAACAAAGCGAAGCCGACGGTGGCGAAATCCAAATCGAGCGACTCCGAATCGAAAAAGATCGCCGCCGCGCTGGCAAAGCTCTCTGATGAAGATCGCCGGCTGGCCGAGAGTCAGGTGATTTGCCCCGTCACAAAGTCGCCGTTAGGAACGATGGGAGTCCCGCTGCGAGTGGAGCTCGATGGCCGTCCTATCCTGGTCTGTTGCCTCGGTTGCCGTGAGCCTGTGCTCAATGATCCGGAAAAGCATCGAAAGATATTGTCGCTGTATAAGGCCAAGTCGGACGAGGCCAAGTTGAACCAGGGGAAGACGGCGCCGAGCATTGCGCCGCCGATTGGCGTTCCCCAACCTGTCGACCCCCATGAGGCGAGTTCAGACACGGACGGCGCCAAGGGGCTTGCTCCGCCGATCGCAACTCCCAAGTTGCTCGACGAAGAAGCGGAGGAACGAGAGCGTCCTTCAGCGAGATCGGATGATCGAATGGGGGAGCTGGTTCGATGATCCGCACAATTCTCGAGTTTTGTATTGGCGAGCGACTGATCATTTTGCTCGCCTCAGTCGGTCTGTTCGTAGCGGGCTGGTATTCACTTAATGCCGTGCCTCTCGACGCGATCCCCAACGTCGGCGAGAACCAGGTGATCGTGCTTACCGAATGGCCTGGTCGTTCGCCCAAAGATGTTGAAGACCAAATCACTTATCCGCTCTCGATCGCCTTGCAAGCCGTGCCCGGTTCAACGAACGTCCGCGGCAAGAGCATGTTTGGCTTCAGTTTCGTTCAGGTCACGTTCGACGATGGCATCGATTTCTATTGGGCCAGGTCGCGGGTGGTCGAGCAGTTGACGTCGGTCTCTGGCTCGCTTCCCGAGGGTGCCACGCCAAGGCTTGCGCCGGACGCCACGGCTCTCGGCCAGATTTACTATTACGTCCTTGTGCCGCCGCAAGGCGTCAACTTGGCCGAGCTGCGTTCGAAGCAAGACTTCTTTGTTAAATACGCGTTGCAATCCGTTCGCGGAGTTGCCGAGGTCGCTTCGATTGGCGGATACGTAAGGCAGTACCAGATTGAGGTCGATCCCGACCAGCTTCGTTACCACAACATCTCGCTCAGCAAAGTGATCGACTCGGTCAAGGCTTCAAATATCGATGTCGGCGCGAAGACTGTTGAGTCCAACGGGATGGAGTTCATCGTCCGCGGCAAGGGGTTCATTGGATCCGAAAAGACGGAAGCCGAGACAATCGACCAGATCGGCGACACGGTCATCCTCACTCGGCAAGGCGTACCTGTTCGCGTGCGCGATCTGGCTCAAGTTCAAACGGGGCCAGCCTTTCGCCGCGGCGCGCTCGACTTTAACGGTCAGGAATCGGTCGGTGGCGTGGTCGTGATGCGCTACGGCGAGAACCCACGCGAAGTGATCAAGCGAGTCAAAAGGAAGATCGCCTCGTTGGAATCCGAGCTGAATGGCATCAAGATTCAGGGCATTTACGATCGAACCACTTTGATCAATGAGACCGTCGATACGCTAAGTCATGCGTTGGCGGAGGAGGTTTTGATTACGATCGCCGTGATGGTGCTCTTCCTGCTGAACATTCGGGCGAGTCTCATTATCGCGGTGACTCTGCCGATGGCCGTGCTGATGGCGTTCATCGCGATGAATATGTTCGGCGTTGACGCCAACATCATGTCGCTCGCCGGAATCGCCATCGCGATTGGGACGATGGTCGACATGGGGATAATCATTCTGGAAAACATCTATGGCGACCTTGCAGACTGGGAGAAGCGAGGTTCGCCGGGCGGTCGCGCGCAGCGGTTGATTGTGATACGGGAATCCGCGGCGGAAGTGGTTCCGGCCGTCATTACCGCGGTTGCAACGACCGTGGTCAGCTTTCTTCCTGTCTTTCTCCTGACAGGTCGCGACTACCGACTATTCACTCCGCTCGCCTGGACCAAATCCTTCGCCCTCGTCTCCAGTCTTATCGTCGCGGTCGCGGTCATCCCGACGCTCTGCCGCATTTTCCTGAGCAGTGAGCGGCTGCCTCGTTGGGCCAATGCCATTGTCTACCAGGCCGTCGCCTTGTTGGGCGGCGCTCTGAACTATTTTGTATGGGCGAAACATTTCGAGCAGTGGATCTCGGTAAGCCCGGCCGTTTCGACGACGGTTGCGGCGGGCGTTGGATCGCTCCTGGGATGGTGGATGACGCGAGAAAAGATCCGGCCCATGGAGGAAAATCCGACAAGCCGTTTCGTGCGATTTCTGTATGCCGGACGACTCAGGCTGGCGCTGCAACACAAGCTGCTGATGCTTTCAATTCCGGCCATGATCATATTGCTCGGGTTGGGGGCATGGGTCGGTTTACCGACAGTGCTGAGACCGTTCGAAAAAGTCGCCCTGTCGCTTGGCGCCGACTTGAATGAGGTTCCCGGTTACATCAAGGCCAAGCACGCCTTTACCGGTTTGAAGAGCGACGACTGGATCGCGTTGGACGAGGGGAGCTGGTTCTACATGCCGAGTCTCTATCCGGCTGCGAGTTTCTCACAGGCAATGCAGGTGTTGCAGACTCAGGACGCGATGATCAAGCAAATTCCAGAAGTGGAAAATGTGCTCGGAAAGATCGGCCGAGTTGAATCGGCGCTCGATCCGGCGCCGGCGGCCATGATCGAAACATACGTGATGCTCAAGCCCCGCGAGCGATGGCGTGAGGGGATGACGGAAAGAAAGATCTGGGACGAAATCAACCGGACCGCCACGATGACCGGGGTCACTCCCGCTTCGCCTTTGCAACCCATCGAAGGGCGCGTCGTCATGCTGCAAAGCGGCATCAAGGCGTCCATGGCGATCCGCATTTACGGTGATGACCTTGCCGGACTGTCGAAGGCGTCACTTGCTGTTGCCGAGCAATTGAAGAAGCATCATTACGTTAACGCCGGAACGGTGAACCCCGACATCGTGATGGGCAAGCCTTACTATGAATTCGATGTCGACCGCGAACAGGCGGCTCGCTATGGGATGACGACGATGATGGTCAACCAAATCGTCGCAGCTGGCCTCGGCGGCGTCGACGTGACGACCACGGTTGAAGGACGCGAACGGTATCCGGTTCAAATTCGATATGAACGCAGCGTGCGAGAACGACTCGACGAATTGAATAAGGTCGCCGTCGTGACCCATGCGGGAGAAATCGTACCACTCGATCAGTTGGCTCATGTTACGACCACGTGGGGGCCCGGCGCGATTAACAGCGAGGACGCTCGGCTGGTCGCCCATGTCGCGTTCGCTCCGTCAGGCGCGACAGGAGACTTGGAAACGGTTGAGACAATCATGGCGGCGCTGCGCGCCTCACGGGAACGCGGCGACCTCAAGTTTCCGGTTGGAAATTTTGAGTTACAGGCAGTCGGTTCGTTTCAGAACCAAATCGAAGCCAACGATCGACTGATGCTGATCGTGCCGTTGGTCTTGTTGATCAATTTGTTTTTGATTTATCTTTGTTTTCGAAATCTACCGATCTCGCTTGTCGTGTTCTCCGGAATCCCAGTCGCTTTCGCCGGCGGCATGATCGCTGTCGCCGTGATGGGAGTCGACATGAACACGGCGATCTGGGTCGGCTTCATCGCGCTGTTCGGCATCGCGGTCGACGATGGCGTCGTGATGGCGACCTACATTCAGCAGACGCTCCGGCGAACAATGATCGACAATGTCGAAGATCTTCGCGAGGCGATTTTTCGCGCGGGCCTCAAACGTGTTCGTCCGTGCGTAATGACGACTCTCACGACAATATTTGCGTTGCTCCCCGTCTTGATGTCCACGGGGCGCGGGGCGGATGTTGCTCGGGCCATGGCGCTGCCTGTATTCGGCGGCATGCTCGTCGAACCGTTCACCACGTTTATTGTTCCCGCAGTCTATTGCGGCTACATGGAACTCAAAATGCGAGCCGGCTTTGCTGACCGACTACTCGCCGCGCACGACGAGGAGATTTGAAGGACCGTTCACGGAGAGTGGAAAATACTTGTTGCAGTTTTTGTCTAATCATGAAGGAGAAGATATGAAGATCGCAAGGATGCTGATTACGTGTTTGTTGGTATTGGCCGCTTGCCAATCCATCGATGCCCAATCGCCTCAAGAAGGCAGCCGATCGAGCGCCGATCCGAACCAAGACGCTAAGCGGAAACAACAAAAACGGCGAGACCAGCTGA
The DNA here is from genome assembly GCA_964567745.1 of uncultured Pirellulaceae bacterium. Classification (GTDB taxonomy): domain Bacteria; phylum Planctomycetota; class Planctomycetia; order Pirellulales; family Pirellulaceae; genus CAZMNY01. The sequence continues at coordinate 89,296 of CAZMNY010000004.1, forward strand.
AGATCGCAGTTCAGGAAATCTGCCCGACAACCGGCGCCAAATTGGGCGAGCACGGTACGCCGATCAAAGTGAAGGTTGGCGAGGAGACGATCTTTCTCTGCTGCAAAGGATGTCTCAAGAAAAAGATCGACCCCAAGCACTGGGTGACGATCCACGCCAATTTCGCCAAGGCTCAGCGAATCTGCCCGATCATGAAAAAGGAGCTGCCCAAGAACCCCAAGTGGTCGATCGTCAATGGGCAGATCGTCTACGTCTGCTGTCCGCCATGCACCAAGAAAATCGACGCCGACCCGGTGACGTTTCTCGACAAGCTGGACCAGCTTTACACGGCCTCACTGCGAGAGGACCGGCTTCGGCGTTAGTGCATTTCGCTGCCTAGTTTACCTAATCGGAACAACCCGCCGAGTCCGACGGTCAGAGATCGGCTGGGCGGAACGTTCTGATCGTATCGACTGTCTCGATTGCGGCAGTTGTACCGATAAGTCAACGAGGTGCGTTTGTCCCTCGCGTCTTTGGATATCTCGTCATGGCTTTGCGTCGCTCCATTGCTTGGTTGGCAGTATTGGCTGTGAGTCTGTTCGGGGCGGGATGCCGGACAGCGCAGGTCGTTCACGATCCCGAATTCGCCCAAGTCACGTCGGCGATGAATCAGGCGTGGAGCGTGCCCGCCGACGCGGACGATCGCATCAACCCGATCGTTGCGCACCTCGAGGGCCCCCATGCGGTCCATGACTACGTCGCCTTCGCACTCGGGCAGAATCCGGAAATCCAAGCGGCTCGCAAGCAGATGGAGGCTCTGGCGCACCAAGTGCCTGTGGCGGCCAGCTTGCAGGACCCCAAGCTCGGAATGACTCTCTTTCCCGAGCAAGTTCAAACTGCGGCCGGACAACAGGAGTTCGTCCTCAACGCCAGCCAGATGATTCCATTGGGCGGCAAACTGAGCGCCCGAGCGGAACTGGCCGAGTCGAAGACGAATGTGGCTCGAGCCAAATTGGCTGCGGTCGAGCTGTTGACGGTCGCCAAAGTCAAACGCGCCTACTATGAACTCTATTTCGTTCAGCAAGCGATCGAGGTTACCAAGAAAGATCGCCGCTTGTTAGAAGAGATTCGTAGCGTCGCCAAAACGCGTTACGAAACCGGCGCGGTCAGTTATCAAGACTTGTTGCGCGCCGAGTTGGAAATCTCGGCCGTTGCGGGTCAGCTCGTTCAACTCAAGCAACAGTTGACAAGCGCCCAATCGCGGCTCGCCGGCGTGCTGCACGTCGCGCCTCAGACCAAAGTTCGCGCTCTCAACAAGGTTGCTGCCGAACAGCTACCACGCGACCTGGCATGGCTGCAGCATCAGGCCGTCGCGGCGCGCCCCGAGCTTCACGCGCAGCTTGCCGCGTTGAATCGAGATCAAATGGCAGTCGAACTCGCGCGACTCAACTACGTGCCTGACGTCACGCTCGGAGCGTCTTGGATTGACGTGGCCAGCCCGGGCATTAGCCCTGTCGCCAACGGCCGCGATTCCTTCTTGGTCACAGCGGGCGTCAACTTGCCGATCTATCGCAAGCGTTTGGACTCGTCTGTGCGATCGGCCGAGGCCCAAGTCGTCTCGACGGCCCGCGCTTACGATTCGCTCAGGGACGCGACGCTCGAGGAAGTCATGGACTTGTTCGCGAAAGCGAAGAGCCAACGCGAATTGCTCGTCCTTTTCCGGGAAGACATCTTGCCAAAGGCTCGCGACACATTGGACGTGTCGAGCCAAGCCTACAACACAGGCGAAGTCGACTTCCTACAGCTGATAGACAACTGGCGTCAGCTGCTCAAATACCAGATCAACTATCACCGATTGGAAGCGTCGCTTCGGCAGACTTTATCGGACTTGGAACGCGTGGTTGGCGGTTTCGCCACCGATGGCTATCGCCCCGATCCTATCGCGCCGGTGCCAGATGCCAACTCAACGTCGCCGGCGAATCCGGAATGAATCGCAAGGATGGAATTGTCATGCTGCCTTGGAAATCCTACTGGCAATGCCTTACCGTGGTCTTTGGCTGCCTGCTAGGCGGCTGCGCGCCGGCTTACCACAGCTATTCGGGCTGCACGGTCGATTGTAAGTATTGCGTTCCGCCGCCGTTGGCCTACACCCACTATTCCGATTGCGTTTGCCATTCATGCGCCGCGTCGCGACATCTGAATCCTTCTCAACCGCTGATCTCGCCTGCGGGCCTCGAGTCGACACCAGAAGATCCTGCTGTGAACGATCCTGCTGTGAACGATCCTACTGTGAACGATCCTACTGTGAACGATCCTACTGCCGGCGAGTCAAGGTGACGCGAAGACAATTCGCTCCATCACTTCAGGCGGAATCGCGCTTCCAACATGAAGTCGAAGGTGACTAGTCCAGGCTTTGCGGCAGCCATCTCGTTCTCGCTTGTTTCGGCTACCGTTCCGCCTCTTGCTTGCATCGTGTAATAGGCAAGTTCGGCGATGTTTTGGTCACTGGGTTTGCTAATCTCCGCGACGGCTCCCAGTTCTGCTCCAGCGGCTGCCGCGAGCCGAGTTGCTTTTTGTTTTGCCTGTGAGAATGCACGGGCCAGCGCATCGGCTCGATCCTTTTCGGTAATGCTCGCGACAAGGGCGAATTGCGGTTTGCCTGGAGTCTGCTCCGCTTCTCCATAACCAAAGTTCGACTGCATCATCGCCATCTCTTCCTCTTCCGGCGTGGTCTTTTTGGGTTCCTTTAGCCGGATCGGCGGCGGCAGGCCGGAAGGCTCGCCGAACAAGCTGGCCAAGTACCCGGCGTAGGCTGCGGTCTCGGGATCATCATCGGCGAGGAATCCCTTGACTTGGTCGAGCGCCAGACCGCGGGGCGGATCGGGGATAATCGGAGCGCCGCTGGAATTCCCGCAGTTCTTCATCCAGGACCGCAAGACCGACCTGATCCTGGCCCCGACTGATCACGTGGCTTAACGCGGTCGCTAGATACTGAGCGTATTCCAACTTCGAATGGGCGCCGCCTGCCCGAGCGTGCCCGTTGAAGTCCATCGATCCGCTGACGTCGATCGCGAGACTGCAATCGAAATTGGTTTCATCTTGGTGCAATCGCACGAACGCTTTGCCCGTGCGTCCAAAGACTTTCCAATCGAGACGCCGCAGGTCCTCTCCGCCCGAGTATTCGCGAAAGTCAACGAACTCGCCCGCGCCGCCCTGTTGCCGAGAGCGATGGCGTCCGCTGTAATTCCCTTCGATGCGGTGCCGCGTAGTGAAACGCATGTGCTCCAACGCAGCGAGCGCCCGCAAATCAAGATATCGACTTCGTGTGATGCTGTTCATTCAGACATATCATCAAGCAAATGTTTGATGATGACCTCCGAAGTTGCGGCATCACCGACCGCTCGGTGATTGACGAATAGGCGGTGTCGGAGAATCGGCGACACGACGGCTTGAACGTCTTTCGTCGTTGGCGTCGTACGGCCGTCAAGCAGTGCTTGGGCCTTCGCCGCCAAGACCAGGTTTTGCGAGCCGCGAGGCCCGGCGCCCCAGCCGACGTAGTCCCGAACCATGCTGCTAGCCCGCGAATCATCAGGTCGGCTCGAGCCGCATTATCGCACCGCGTAAGTAGCGACGTTGTTCGGAAGCGGCACCGCCAACACCAAGTCTCGCAACTGAACAAACATCTCCCGGTCGAGCAACGAATCCGGAAGCAACGGCGCGCCTGACGTCGTCTTCTTGACGATCTCCTCTTCCTCGTCCGGCTGCGGATAGCCGACACGAATCTCCATCATGAAACGGTCGAGCTGCGCCTCCGGTAGCGGTTAGGTCGACCGGTGACCTAGTCGCTGAGTTTTGCGACTTCGTTTTCGCTGAGCGCCCGATTGTAGAGTCGCACGTCTTTGATTCTGCCGTAGAAGAAATCGTGCGGGCCGAATCCGATCTTGAGCGTTTGGTTATTCGACAGGTTGTAGTCTTTCGACGAGAACTTGGAAGATCGAGCGACGAGTTTGCCGTCCGCGTAAAGACGCAAGTGATCCTTGCCGCGGATTGCCGTGAGATGCACCCAACCCGCAGGTAGTTCCTGATCCAAGGTCGCCGACTTGCCGGCTTCGAGCGAGAGGACGCGACCCGAGGGCAGAACTCCGCAAAACAGCTTTCCGCGATAGACCGCCATCGACCACGCTCGGCGGTAGACGACGTCGGGAGTCGAATCCAATTGGCCGGTCAACGTCCATTTCTGTCCGCCGTCGTATCGGTAGACTTCCGCTCGCGGCAACGTGCCGGCGTAGAGTTTGCCGTTGTAAACGGCCATCCCCATGACTTCTTTGTCTTCGCCCAGGCGTCCACAGTGAGTCCATTTCCCAGACGCATCCATGCGGTAGACCGACCCTGTTGGCCAAGTGCCGACGTGAGGCCGGCCTTGGTAGATTGCCATCGAATAAACTTGCGTTGTTTCCGGCACGGGTCCCAAGCGGGTCCAGTCGCTGCCGCCGTCGTACCGAAAAAATCCGCCGTCGTCGTAACTCAACCCGAACAGACTTCCGTCGTGCACGCCCAAATGGACGACTCGCAGTCCCGGGCAACCACAGGATGTCCATTTGCGATCGCCATCGTAACGGTACATTCCGCGAGTTCGCGGCGTTTTCCGGTAGTCGCCGCGCCATCCGCCGGACGTTCCGGTTCCGGCGTAGAGTTTGCCTTTGAAAACGGCCAAGCCGCTGATGCTCCGCACGTCCGCGACCTTACCGCAGTCGGTCCAGCGCGAGCCGCCTTCGTAGCGAAACACTTTGCCGCCGTGATTCGTGTTAGACGAGAGCGGCAAAGACGATCCGCCGCCGCTGTATGTTTCCGAGCCGGCATAGAGCTTGCCTTGGAAGACTGCCAAGCCAGTGATTGCGTTGGCTTTGTCCGGCGCGCCGCAGTCAATCCACTGCTTGCCGCCCGCGTAGCGGTAGACATGGCCGCGCTGTCCCTCACCGGGTTCCCAAGTCGAGGCGTAAAGGTCGCCTTCAAAAACGACCAGAGACTTGACGTAGTGGTTCATTCCCGGACGTCCGCAATCGACCCAGGACGGTGCGAGCCTGCCTGCGTCGATGCCAAAGCTGACGTTGCGCCAATTCGACTGAGCTGACGTGACTCCGGCATAATTCATTAGCCCCAGCGTCACTCCCGTTCGCGATTCCGGGTCGTACCAGCTCATGACGTCGCCGAGCACGTCATCCAGTTCGCGCTCAGTGCGTATCCACGCCGAGATCGTAAACTCATTGTCGCCCAGCTGAAGCGAGTCGGATTTTGGCGCATGGAGCCAAGACTTTCTGCCGTCAAAGACGGCACCTCCAGTTGAGTGAAACTGAACACCGTGATTGACCAGATGGTGTCCATTGCCGGAATGGTCTTTGAAATCTTTGACGAGCTTCCAATGCGCTATGAGACCTTCGACGGCAAGCGCCTCGATACAAGTCAAGGCAGACAGACTGATTGTGGCGACAACGAATACTATGAGTTTATTAATCATCGGTCTCCTTAACCGTTGTAGTCACCTTTCGCTCTGCGAGAGTAGGCAAGATTTCGCGGCGCGGAGGGAGACATCGTCGAGGGAGAGAGAGTCGAGGCGAGTCGTTTTCGGCGGCGAGCCATGCCAAAGGGCCATAGCCGACGCGCTGCGCTCGTTCGCGCTTACGAGCCTATCTCGAAAACCATCGCAATGCCAGCATAAACGAGTGGAACTCGCGCGGTCGGTCTGCTGGATTCAGTCGGAGTTCGCCGTGCTACAAGCGAGCTCCGCTTGCCGGTAGTATCCAAAAACTCATCTCGCCATGAAGACTCGCCGTCGCCAGTCTTTCAATGCTAGTGTGCCGGACAATCTCATCCGAGCGGAGCGCCGGCCAAGATCGGCCAACCACTAAGCCATACCGTTTGTTGCACGTATCCAAAGTCACGGTGCAATCGGCGCGTACATTCTTCTGTGCGCAGTGCTCAAGCTGTGCGTCGGACTTCGCGCGAAAAGATAGATGGTTCGGGTTCCGCTGGTTGACCGCGAGTTGGGTGGGTTGCCGGTTCGCTAGACTGAAAGATCCGGATTGTTCGGCTCACCGGGCGCGACGCGACTTCACCGCTTGAGGCAACCGCTGCACTGGGTGTCGCTCCGTTGTTCCAAGTGCGACCGAAAAGGCACCGAACTAGTTTACTGAGCCACAGCGTCATTGCGCTCAGGTCGAGTCCATTGAAGACGTCCCAATGCGCCCCTATGAATGTTGACCAGCTCATGGTTCGCATGCGAGTCGGAGCCGGATCGATCCCTTGCTGCTTCAGAATGTTCGCGACGGTACTGGAACAAATGGAATAGCCTAGATTGCGCATTGCTCCTTCGATTCGCTTGTAGCCCCAACTCGTGTTCTCGCGCGCCATGCGAAGAACCAGATCCACGACTTCCTGGTCGATTGGCGGCCGGCCCATATTGTGACTCGCTTTGGAATCGCCTTGGGGCTCGATGAGTTCTCGATGCCAACGAAGGATCGTGTCCGCATGAGCAATCGTTGCGGTCTTTGCAAGCTGCTGTCATCCGAGAGCTTTCCCTTTCACCGCTAAGAGGCGGCGCTGATCATCCCTAAGCAAAACTCGCTTGCCGCCGATCTTCTCGCGAAGTATCTGATTCTCCAGCTGAAGGTACTCAATTACCTTCTCTTGTTCCTTACGCACGAACTCGCTGAGCGCGGCGAGAACGATCTTCCATGGCTGAAAGGGAAACGGCATCCACTCAACCTCTGAGATCGGCAATGGGATGTCAACTCGCTAAGAACACGACATTCGGTTAAATCTCTGCAATGACTGTGTTCCCTGAATGTGGAGGACTTATGGTGTCCCACAGATGCCGAACGCGCAAGGCTGTTCAGAAGGCGGTTCGCACGCGTTTCTGTTCTTGAAGTGCGTAGTCCACCATTTGCCCCGCAACTTCGTCCAGCGTTTTAATTGCTTCGCGTTCGAGTGGCTCGACTAAGTAGGCGAGTCGCAGCAAATCACCACGCGCACCAAACAGTGGCAGGATTCCAAGGAAGCCAAAGCTATCAACCTCCAGCTGTTCAGTGACAATCCCTGTCGCCGGATCTTCCAGGGGCAAGTCCACAAATACCGCTTCGATATGTGTCCGTTCGACAAGTTCGCGCCGGGTCTGTCGGACAACGTGTACTGTGTCTTCACCGATCGTGTTGATGCAGATATTGGCCCGGACTGCCCCGGCATCAATTCTTACAGTCAGGCTGCCGTGCCCCGCAGGGGGGCAGCTGTTTCCGAATTCGACCGGGCACTCCATTCGACTGTAAATCTCACCCATGATTGCATGGTGCCGTGCCGGCACATGTACAGTTCGTGTGGCAGGTGTTTTGAGCCAATGGAAATACAAGAGACACGTAACCCGCTGAGGCTGCTCGTGAGTCTTGTCAAAAGCTTCTTTCCTTGGCGCAATGGCCAGGTTGACGGCCGTGAGTTTACCCCCGTGGGCATCGTTCGATTTCTGCGTCAACGTATGCACCGTGACGGCGTCTGCATACCAGCCGATCAGATCCAGCTGCTTTGCCTCCTGCAACGCAAATTTTTTCATCCGACCCAAAAGTCCCCGTCCACGATGTGACGGATCAATGACAGCCTGCCCGCCTTCGGCGACGGGTCCGCTTTGATTTCGCTCAAGCGCGTAGTGACCCGCGACTGCTCCATCTTCGCTGATGGCAACGTACGATCGCACAACGCCGCGTTCATTCTGCGCGGTCACGCGGTCCGGGTAGTAGACGTCCCTGTTGAAATATGAGTTGCCATAGGTCCGGTACATCAGTTGTGAAACCTGTTCCGATTCCGACGCCTGCATCCGCCGGATCGTGTATTGCTGTTCAGACGCCACTGGCACATCAGCAGGAGATGGTGGAGGCATTGCAGTGTTGGGCTGGTCCCCGACATGCATTTCGTGCAGCCATTTTACTACCTGAAGCGCCTTGCCTTCCGGGCCAAATGTCAGCCAGTGCAGTTCATCCGCAACGTCGACGGTGAGAACTCCCAGTCGGTGCGCCCCTGTGGCTCCGGCATGTTGCAATGCGCTCTCCAGGAGGTGGACATCCCTGGGAATGCCAAAGTCCCGAACGCGGATCTCCAGCTTTCCGTGCTGTTCCTCAATCTTCAGCCGGATCAACCCTTCCTCACCGGCAGCATATGCCTGCGATATAGCATCTTCCACACTTGCCTCGATAAACGTCTCAAGCTTCTCGGCAGCCGAGACGTCCAGAGGAAACTGCGCCAGCGTTGCGGTCAGGAATCCATGAACGCTCGGCAGGTGCGTCCGGTCATTAGAAAATGTCAATTCCAACTTCATGGGAATGTCTCTGATATGTTTATGGTACCGATGTCTACAAGCGCCCACCGGATGCATTTGAACCAAGCCGTGATTCGGCCAACCTCTATGAGCTTGTGCCGCCCCACGAGGAGCTTAGACCGCCAGTTTCCGACGCCCCCACTTTCTAAAGAGATCCCTACATGCCTTTGACATTACCAAAACGGCGAGACAAGCGGACCACTGACCTACGCTAAGGATCTGAGAGAGACTTTTTGCATTCCAGTCAACTTACATTTGATCAGGACCATGAATACTGCGGACCGATCCCTGTCAATGGTCGACTACGCGCTGCGTCGAAGGTTCTCATTCATCGAACTCGAGCCTGGATTCGAGTCCGCTACCTTCGAGGAATACTTAAAGGCCAACGGAGCCCCTTCATCGCTGGTAGAAGCGATTCGCAATCGAATGAAGGGGCTCAACCAAATGATCAGCGACGACACGACTGGATTGGGGCGAGGTTATCGTATTGGTCACAGCTTTTTTGTGCCTTCGACCGGACATCCGGCGGATGAATCCTGGATGGAGGACATCGTCGAATGTGAGATTATCCCGCGGCTTGAGGAATACTGGTGCGACGACAGCGTCCGATTGGATCAAGCCTGCCGAATCGCGCGGGGCAGCGAATGACCAGTAGGCCCAACATCCCGATTCAGAATATCTACTACCTTCTGGCTTACGCCTGGGATCAATTCGAGGCCGGTGAGGAACAGAATATTTCGGACACCGACAGTGTGAATGGCATTCCAAAAGTGCAGCGCCTGGGCATTCCATAATGGCACCATGATTGTCGTGCAGCCGACGAAATGAACTCGCCGCGTGCTGAGTTCCATTGCAAAGAGCAGATAGAACGTCGTCAGGCCGCCTTTGGTCCAGACTTCGACGGTCGTGAAATCAATCGCTGCTATCACGTCCCAATGGGATTTGAGGAACGTGGCCCATGACATCCAGCGTTGGCGGTCCGGCACCGGTTCTCTTCCGTTCGCCTTGAGAATGTTGCCGACAGTCGTGTCGGTGATGTGGTAGCCGACGTTGGCTAAGGTGCCTTGGATGCGATCGTAATCCCACGTCGAATTTTCTTGGGCGAATTTCAGAACGAAGTCGACGATGACCTATCGTGCTCTTGCGACGATCGTCGTAGTCCCATTTCATGGCGACGAGTTGTCGGTGCCAGCGTAGAATGGTGTCCGGCGTGAACAGCGTCCCGAACTGTCGAAGCAACTTGCGCCCGAGTATCTTGCCCTTCACCGCCAACCGTCGGCGCTGATCGTCATTGAGTAGGATCCGTCCTTTCCCAAGCTTCTCCTTGAGGACTCGATTTTCAGTCATCAAATACTCGATGACTGCCTGCTGCTCACGGTTGATCCAACTCGCGAGAATGACGAGACAGGGTTGCCAGGGTTGAAAAACAAATGACATGTTCGCGCCACCGAAGAGAGGAGATATCTCCCTCAACGGTGTACGCAAGCGACGTGCCGGTCAAACCGGCCGGCAATGCCGGGCTCGCCTGATTTTACCTCGGGACTGGTCGTAACGGTTGCGCTGAATCTTCGGTGCCCGCACTCGACCGACTTCGCCAGTCACTCAATCGAATTTCACGTCGTAAAACGCCGGCGGAAACCCGTCGGCTGAGTTTTTTGGCCACACGGGCCGCGGAACTCGAGCGGCGATTCCGGCTTGGGCAGCCAGACCAGGATGACAGCGGTTTCTCCTGTTCCGCACCACTGGCCTTCAATTGCATCAACTGCCGAGCGTCAACGCGCTGAATCTCGTCGGGCCCATCCGTAGCAATTCGCGTCGACTCACAGTCTTCGACATGCCATCGCTTCCTTGATGAATTTCGCTAAGCAAGGATGTCATTCACGACCTGGGCCGGCTGTTGGTCTAGTAGCGACTCCTCACGACCGTTTCTCAAATACGTCAGTTGTTCGGGTGCCACGCCAAGCAAATGCATCAGCGTGGCGTGATAGTCGTAGTGGTTCACAATCTGGTCGACAGCGTGATGACCAAACTCGTCGGTCGCGCCATGCACGCGACCGCCTTTGAAGCCGCCGCCGGCCACCCACATGCTGAATCCATAGGTGTTGTGATCTCGGCCAACTCGCTCCCGGCCGGCGTCGTTTTGAATCACCGGCAGACGTCCCATTTCACCGCCCCAATGGACAATGGTCGTGTCGAGCAACCCGCGTTGCTTGAGATCTTTAAGCAGCGCGGCGATCGGCTTGTCTGTCTTCCTGCACGCCTGGGGCAACGCCTTGATGATTCCGCTGTGATGATCCCAATATTGATTCTTCGTGAACAGCTGGACGAAACGGACGCCGCGTTCGATCAATCGTCGTGCGATCAAACATCGTTGGGCGTATTCGTCGGTCTCCTTCTCGCCAACGCCGTACATACGATGCATGGCGGCGGTTTCCTGCGAAATGTCCAACGCTTCCGCCGCGGCGGTTTGCATCCGCGCGGCGAGTTCATAGTTGGCGATGCGAGCGTCCAACTCAGAACGATCGGCTTGGTTATTCGCGTGTTCGCGATTTAGCGACTGGAGAAAGTCGAGATAGTTTCGCTGAACTTTCCCTCGCAATCGCTTTGGCGGTTCAAGGTTCAGGATTCGTGGCTCGCGCGGACGAATCACCGTTCCTTGGAAAAGTGAAGGCAGCCATCCGTTCGACCAATTCAAAACACCCTCAACGGGCAAGCCGGCGGGGTCAGTCATCGCGACGTAGGCCGGCAGCTGTTCGGTCTCGGCACCCAAACCGTACGTGAACCAACTGCCCAAGGTGGGGCGACCGCGTTGAATCCGCCCCGAGTTCATGGCGTGAATTGATTGGCCATGGTTGTTCACGCCGGTGTGCATCGAGCGAACGACCGTGAGGTCGTCGACGACCTCTTGCAGATGGGGCAACAGTTCCGAGACGGGCGTTCCTGATCGGCCGCAAGCTTTAAATTTCCAAGGGCTGCCGAGAATCTTCTTGCTGGCTCCGCCGACATCGTCGTATTTCACCTTGCTGGGAAAGTCCTGCCCGTCCATGCGTGTCAGTGTCGGTTTCGGGTCCAGCAGATCAACTTGGCTGGGGCCGCCTTGCATAAAAAAGGAGATCATCGCGTTGGCGCGAGGCGGGTGAGCTGGTTCCTTCGCCCGCAAGTCGAAGGTCGGACGCGCAAGCGGCGGCTTGACCGGTTCGCCGGCTGCAGCTTGCTGTTCGAGCCAAGCGAGTCCTAGCGGCGCCAAGCAAAAGGCGCCTGCTTGAAAAAACTGCCGTCGGTCAGTAGTCGTTGGTTTCATGATTTCGACTCAGGATCGGCAATTAGGGCGCATATAAAAAACGCGTCGAACCAAACAACGCCTGGCAATACGACGACAACGCGGCATGGTGTGCTTTGGCCGCGTCCTTCTCCTCGGCTGCAAACTCGGCCGTCTGCTGCTCAAGAAAATGCTCTGCGTTGGCCAGTTGGGCGTCGCTGGGCGGAACGCCATAGGCCAAACGCCATCCGTGACGAAGCTGCGTTTGCGGATCTTCGTTTTCGCGGATCAAGCGATGCGCCATCATGTCAGCCATCGCCGACACAAAGTCGCTGTTCATCATCATCAACGATTGCGGGGCCACATTCGAGGATGGTCGATCGGTGCAGTTGGGCGCCAGCTCGGGAAGGTCAAAACTTTCCAACATCCCCAATGGTCGCGAGCGGCGAACTTGGACGTAAACGCTGCGACGGAACTCCTCGCCGTTCAATGGAATTGCCTTCGTCGGCTTGCGTTCGCCGTCGAGGTTTTCCTTGCCAATCACGATTTGGCCGACTGCGTCTTCCATAACTGGAATGGATTCGCCGTACATCTTGGCGTTGAGCGCGCCGGCGATGTGCAGGATCGAGTCGCGCAGCGATTCGGAACGGAGTCGCTGAATTGGAAATCGTCCCAGCCAGCGATTCTCTGGATCAGCGGCCAACAAGGCTTCCGGGGCTGAGTTGGATTGTTGATACGTCCTAGACAGGAGAATCTGTCGATGCAGTCGCTTGATGCTCCAGCCCGATTCGACCAGTTCGACGGCCAGCCAATCGAGCAATTGCGGATGTGTTGGCTCGGCACCGAGGAAACCGAAATCGCCCAACGTGCCGACGATTCCTTTCCCGAAGTGTCCGCCCCAGATCCGATTCGTGATTACGCGTGCGGTCAGTGGATGCCGCACGCTGGTCAGATGTTTTGCCAATCGCAACCGGCGACCAGTGGTTTTTCCAGAAGTCTTATCCCCTTCCAAGCGGGCTCGGCCCAAGACGCTCAAGCCGCCGGGCTCTACCGCCTGTTTCGGCTGTTTATGGTCGCCGCGGAAGAAGACGTAGGTCGTCGGGGCATGGTTCGCCGGTTCATCGAGCACGCGGAGGTAGTGCTCTTTCGGAATCGTCTCGCGGATCTCTTTGGCGTCTTTCGCCAGCTGATCCAGCTCGTTGCGGATCCGAAACTTGCGAACTTCCTCTGCGGCAACCTGGTACCGCTTCAGCTCGGCTGTCGCAACCGCGTCGAACATTTCTAATGTTGCTTCGCTCACGACGGCCGCTGGGTATTCGGCCAACAGCGCATTCTGCGCCTCGCTCCTTTTATCGGCTGGCGCACCCAGGGCTGCCAGCAATAGCTCGCGCTGGTCGGCTTCGACCGTCATCAATGCGGACTCTCTCACTTGCTCGATCGCGGCCGCCAGTTTTTCGCTACGTCGTCGATCAAGATCCTTCGCGCGGGCGTCGCGCCGTCGATCGTAGAGGTAGAGCGAGCCGGCTGTGATGTTGGCGATGCTTACGTGGTCGGCCAACAGTTTCTTCTGTTCCTTCGTTCGCTCAGCCGGTTTTGTTTGAAACGCGGTCCGCAATGGTTGCTGGAGCGATTCGTCCAGCATCAACAATTCGTGCTCAAGCGTTCGAGCGATGTAGAAGTCGATTCGTTCCTGCCGCTTCGCATCGACCTTTTTTGCATTCGCTTCGATGTCATCACGGATGCGTTTGTCGTCATCGGTGTAAAGGGAAATCCGCCGCGACTTGGGAGCACGCCAGGACTTCCAGTCGAACGCCGGCTCGAACACCGCTCGCAATTGGTAGTAGTCGGACTGCGTGATCGGATCGTAGCGATGGTCGTGGCACCGCGCGCATTGGATTGTGACGCCCAACAAAGCGCCGCCGAGGATCTCGAGCGTATCCGCGATCACTTGGTTTCGAGCAACGTCTTGATCCACTTTGGATCCAGTGCCATCGGGTGCCATACGGAGGAAGCCGGTCGCGGCCAGGGGTTCGATGAAGTCGGGCTGCATCTTCTTTCGCGGCCAACCGACAATCTCGTCACCCGCCAGTTGCTCGGTCACAAACCTCGAGTACGGTTTGTCTTGATTCCAGGCTCGAATCACATAGTCGCGATAACGCCACGCGCTTTCACGTATGGTGTCGTCGTCTGTGTAGCCTTCAGAATCGGCGTAGCCGGCGACATCCAGCCATTGTCGTCCCCAGTGTTCGCCATATCGCGGCGAGGCGAGCACCCGGTCCACCAATCGCGGCCACGCGGCCGGCTGTGTGTCTTCGACGAATCGTTCTGTTTCTTCCGGCGTCGGCGGAACGCCAAGCATCCCAAGATAGAGCCTGCGAATGCGCGTTGCGCGAACCGCTTTGGGTGCGATGGCATATCGGCTTGGGCCCACCTGCTGTAGCCGCTGGGTGATGAAGCGGTCAATCGGCGAATCGAATTCGCCCTCAACAGGAGGTGCGGACGGCCGCTTCAGTGGCTGAAACGACCACCAGTTGCGTTCCTCTGCAGTGAAATACGGTTGATCGTCTAGTGACTCCGGCTCCTCTCGAGCCGTAGGCGCACCGGCGCCCACCCACTTGCGGAGAATCTCGACTTTCTCCTTGGGCAAACGTTTATCTTCTTCGGGCGGCATCTCGCCACCGACGACTCGCTGCACGAGCAGGCTGCCATTCGCGTCGCCCGGCACAATGGCGGGACCTGACTCGCCGCCTCGCACGAGGAATCGCCGCAGCCGCAAATCAAGGCCGCCTTCCTTCTCGCCTTGCTCCCCATGGCAATGAAAACAATGCTCCTTCAGGATCGGGCGGATATGCGACTCGTAGGTCAACTCCTCGGCGACGAGCGCGTGCTGCGAAAACGAAACCGCAGCAAGGCAGAGGGAGAGCGGCAGGGAGGACAAACGCGGCATAAGGCAAGGTCCAGTTAACGAATGGAGGGCCGTCCGGCGGGGAGGTCTAATTATCTTACTATTTCGCCGCATGTGCAACGAAGATCGTGGTACGAAGATCCTTCGCATGGGGACTAACTTTGACGCACCACCCGTTTTCTACGCCGGGAGCGTTACCAGATGATCCATGCAACTGCATGTCAAACGCTGACCAGAAGGCATGTGGACTCTCCCGAAATGCTGGCGCCACAACCTCCATCGTGAATAATATGCGAGAGCTCCGACTTCTGGCCATCGTGCTCCAACGGCCAACGGGCACGCGATCGCTGGAGGCCGGATAGACGATGTCATCGACGGCGATCTTGCCTTCCACTTTGACGACGCGTTGAGCGCGCAGCACGTTCGGATGGTACTGCCTCCGCCACCGTCGCTTGCCGACCACGACCCTGGGTGAAATCGGGCGATGTGACAAATACACTTAATGTTCCGCCGTTTGGTGCGACGGGAGTGAGCATCGACGAGGGTCAGTTCCGTTTATCGGCTGCAGTCGAAGTCGAACCGGACGTGTCAACAGCGATACTTGGGAGTGAATCGACTTCGTGAGGGCGGTCTGTACGTCCGCGACCAGAAAACGGTGACGGCATGGTCCTTACCGATTCCGTTTGATTCATTTTGAGCCCCGGGAACGTCAACTGTTACGATGTGAGGATGCAGGTGTTCTCAGTTGAAGGTTCTCGAACGGATGATCGGCAACTGGGATGTAGTCGAGATCCATAAACCCGCCGTCTGGACACCAAAAGGTGGTCGCGTCACAGCGAAGAAAACGCGCAAGTGGATTCTGGATGGGCGGGTTGTCATGGATACGTCGATCCTCTCCAACGGCACGGAAAGCATCAATCTCCGCGATTTCGATCCACAAAGCAAAGCCTATCGAAGTTGGTGGTTCAATTTCGAGGCCAACGCAATACAACAACGGGAAGTTGGAACGAAAAGTCGCAGACGATTTCGTGGGTATCTAAGTTGGATGACGGCAAGACAATGAACGTCTCGCTCTGCTTTGCCTACGAATCCGAATTCGCAACGCCGCCCTCTACGCATTCTGGACGGCGGCGAATTCTAGAGAGTGAATAATGAGTTAACAGTGGCGGAGTCTCATGCCATGCGAAACCGCTGATGTCTTCCCCGCGAGCCCGCGGCAATGCGCGTTACAATGCCGTGTGGTGAAAAAAAGTCGGCCGACGCGATTTTCCAGCATTTTAGGCGGTGGAATTCGATCGCCTGCCGGACGAAGTCAGACGAGCTGGCACACCGAAGATTTGGCGCAACCGATACAACTGTTCGCATGTCGCAGCCGCCTCCTACCGGACATCGCTGCCGAATTGCCATTCAGCTCGCTTGCGTACACCGTTGAGAAGGCAACTCATCTCTTCGGTGGCGCAACCATGACATTCGTTCTTCAACCGTGGCAGCTCTGTCTCGTCATTCTCGCGAGTTGGATCAACCGCGAGCAGCAGGCCGTCATCGAGTCTTTGATGACCGAGAACCGAGTCCTCAAAGAGAAACTCGGCAACGAACGAATCCTGCTCAACGATGATCAGCGCCGACGGTTGGCCGTGAAAGGCAAAATACTCGGACGCAAACTGCTTCGAGAGTTCGGCACGTTGTTCACGCCAGACACCATTCTTCGCTGGCATCGACAACTGGTCGCCAAGAAGTGGGACCACAGCGATCGTCGCAAGAGCACAGTCGGTCGGCCCCGAGTTCGACAGGTCATCGTCGACTTGGTTCTAAAATTCGCCCAAGAGAATTCGACCTGGGGTTACGATCGCATCCAAGGCACCTTGGCCATACGTCCCTTATCTGGTTCTTCCCGATTTTGATCCTTGCCTGAATATCTATGTGGTCGAACGGCATGTTGGGATGGGAACGCAAGAGTTCCAGGACTCTCTGTAGCCGTTGCTCATGGCTTGATTTGCTTGCCATTAAGTTTTCTCCGCATGAGTCAGATCCTTCGCCGCGATTCTAGCCGACTGTCGACCTACTTGCCCCACCTTTCCACCTTACTCCAAGAACGCTGCACATCCTCAGCAGGCCCGACGCGTACGGGCACGAGCCGACTGGACGACACGGCGAGGATTCTACGGTCGGAATTGGCCAAAGCATTCAGCCTGGCTCGAAGAGGCGGAAGACGACGCCGACGAACTCACGCGTCGCGAAGCGAGCGACTTTCTACTGCCTACCAACGACGAAGGCGAGTCGCTCGATTTCCACAGCCTTCGCCATACCTGCGGTGCCTGGATCGCGCTCGCCGGCGAGCACCCCAAGGTCGTCCAGACGAGTCTCCTCCGAGATCAACTTTGGGGCTGGCCCAGGCCGCCGCCGTTTGTCCGGATCCGCCGATTGTCTGTACCAACTGCTTGGCGAGACGCCAACCATTGCAAGTACGCTTGTAATGCGAGCAGCCGGAACTTCATCTAAAAGGTCGGACAGCCGAACACGCGAGTCGCTGTTCAGTTCGACCTTTCCGAAAGTTTTTTTAAAGAAGCGATTGGCGATCGTGTATTCGCCGATCACTTGATCGCGTTTCTCGATCTCCTTCTCCAACTCCGCCACGCGGCGTTTCTGTGCCGCCGCGTCCTTCCCGCCCGAACCGGCCAGCGCCGCCTCACCAGCCGCAAGAAAATCGTCTCGCCAACGGTAATCCGGTGGGCGGACGAGAGCATCGATGCCGCCTACCATGGATGAATGCATATCAGTGTTCTGGATGGGACCCTGCGTTTAGTCCAAGCGAGCCCAAGCCCGAAAGCGACATCGTCAATATTGGTTACGTTGTCAACGTGATTGAGGACCAAGCGGAGCGAAGTGAGGCTCTGTTTCACGCCTGGTCACTATCTCGGAAAGTTCTCGTCGTTTCCGCATTAACTCAGATGTATGGCCGCGGCAAGAATTGCGTTCAATTTGGTGATGGCTTCGTCACAAGGCTTGGCACGTTTCAAAAGCTTTTCGAACAATCAGAACTTCGATCTTACATCAAACAAGTGACTGGTTCGGAAGCTTGGCCGGCAGGAATTGGGATTTTCTATGTCTTCAAAGACGCTGACCTCCAACAGGCCTATTTGCTGAATCGCTATCGGAGGCCATCGACCGGGCCTCGGAAGCGAGTATCCGAACTTCGATACGAAGAGCATAAGTCGCTCTTGGAAGAGTTGATCGCAGCAGTCGCGGAGTTCGGACGCGTGCCGTTTGACGATGAGTTTGCTCGGACTCAGGAAATTCAGGACGAGTTTGGGTCGATTCGCCGTGCATTCTCTCTCATCAAACGCGTTACTGGGATCGACGAATGGACCGAGATAGGAGATCAGCGGACTCAGGATCTTCTTGTATATCTCGCGCTTTCTCGGTTCGAAGTACGTCCCAAGTATTCACAGTTGGCTACAAGATTGAGACGTGACATCAAGGCATTCTTTGGCTCGTATTCGAAGGCGTGCACAATGGCGGATTTACTCCTGTTTCGCGCTGGGGACCCAGAGGCAATTGATGATGCTTGCAAGGAATCTAGCATCGGTAAGTTGCTGCCAAAGGCTCTTTATGTTCATCGGGATGCGATCCCATCCCTAGAGCCACAACTGCGGATTTACGAGGGGTGCGCCCGCAATTTTGTCGGGGATATTGAGGACGCGAATATCGTCAAGCTTCATCGACACTCAGGTAAAGTCTCATACCTTTGCTATCCTGGTTTTGACAAGGTTCCGCATCCGGAATTGCATCGGTCGTTTAAGGTCAACCTACGCAACCTCGATATCAATTGCTATGACTATTCAGAGTCAGAAAATCCTCCGATTCTCCATCGCAAGGAAACATTCTTGGAGGAGTCGGACGCTCGCTTCGGGAAATTCGCCAAGTTAACACGTCAGGAAGAGCGTCGAGGGTTGTTCAACGAGACGTCCACCATTGGGACACGAAATGGGTGGCAAATACGACTTGCTGAGGCAGAGGTCGAGTTGAGGGGGCATCGGCTTGTTGCGAGCAAGAATGCCTAGCAACGTTTCTAGTCCGTGTTTACCTCATCTTCTTCAAGCTCGCGAGCCTTCGACAGTGCCGAAGCAACAAGCCCGGCGGGAATTGAAACAACTCCCAGTCCAATAATCAGAACAAGAAACGTGAAGACCCTACCGCCAACGGTATGCGGTGTGACATCGCCATAACCGACAGTTGTAAGTGTGACGACAGCCCACCAAAGCGAATGAAACACGGACGCGAAGACGTCTGGTTGCTCATCATGTTCGAAGAAATAGATTCCAACTGCTGAAAGATAGAGGAGTATGAGTGTCGCGAACAGGAAAAGAACGATTTCTTCCCGTGCAATCATTAGAGCCCGGTGAAACCGCATTGCAGCCTTGTTGTATCCGCACGTCGCCAGTGTCGACCGCGAGTTCCAGCTTGCGTTCTCCGCCCACCTAACGAATTCCCAGGTGGGCGCCAATGGTCATGAGCATAGCCAGCGCCGACCGATGAAGCATCCCAAGTTTGTTTTGGACGTTGTTCGCGCGATGTTTCAGTGGGCCAGCGATCCTGATCGCGGAGATTTGCTGCCGGAAGGCTTTCGCAATCCATTCGTTGGCCGAAAACACAGCACGCGGCAGGTTGCGACCGATCCGCTCGGCGAACCCGACATCACCGTGCCGATGGCGGTTTCATTGCTTGGAAGTTGTGACTTGTTTCAACTTTCCGTGTTTGTGCCGCTGATTCTGTTCGGCCTTCGCCCAAGCGAACTCGGTTGGATTTTTCGGGAAGACAACAATGGCGCCTGGCTGCGCATGCGATGTCGGGCGGACTTGGACTACTTCACGAAGGGACGACGTGACAAGTCGTTTCCCATCCCCAATTGTCTCCGCACGCTGTGGGAGCGGACGGCCGTTGAGCCTTCGGGACTTTGCTGCGTTAGCCGGAGCGCCATCGACAATCGCAACCCGCGGCGGCTGATCGAATGGTCGAGCACTCAGCTCTTCCGGTTGAACAACTGAGAATACCGCGCACCATCCAACCACTGGGAGAAGGATTTGCTTCCCACTGTCGGTTGCTCGGCCTCTCGCGCTCCCTCGCGAGCAACCGAGGATTTGTCGGCGGTGACAGGTGAGTCTTCTTCGGCTTGTTTCGTTTTAGGAGTGGCATCTTGCACGGGAAGACTGCTATCGCTAGACACGGAAGTTGATTGATTTTCTGGCGGACGACTTGACTTGGGCGAGACCAAGCTCAAAACCAGGCCCAATAATCCCAATCCGCAAGAGCTGATAGCCATCAAGAAGAACGGCACTACACAGATCGTGACGTAGAGCATGACGCCGCTCGTCGGCACAGCGAATGACTTTGCCCTGACCGCTGAGGCGGGGCTGACGTCGTCGTAGCGAGTTGACTCGCCAAGGAACGTTTTTTGATACGTGCTAGATACGACGGGAAACTCTTCGATGCCGAGAAACCGCTCGATGTTTCGTTCCACATAGTTCGCGGTCTTTAATATGGGCGTTGAGTAGAGCTTGCGGCGCCAGCCGTTGGTCAAAAGGGCATAGATATCGTAGTTGATCGATGGCCCGTGCTCGCTGTCGACCTTGCGTTGCACCACATAGAACTGGTGTATGTCGTCCTTGCCGACAAACGTCTTCATGTTCGGCCACGGGACTGGACCTTCAGTATGAATCCTAACGCCCTCGTGGTTGACTTCGACGACAACCCGATTGAGAAACATGCCAGCTAGCAAGTATGCGATTGGCCCGATGACGAGGACGGAGAGGATTGGAGAACCTAGCATCCCAAAGTTGATTCGTAAGGCGGCCAGCCCAAAAAAACAAAAGATGGCGCAGCAGGCGTAACTCACTAACATGAGGTTGGCGACGCCTCTCGTGCGAATTAAGAGCGAATCTTCCGTGCGTTCAACGTCAAGCTCGTGAGGCTTTTCGATAACTTGTGGAGAGTTTGCCCTAGCGACAGCGCCCATAAGCCTCCCTGTGGAAGCGTCGTAACCGCATTTCGTACAGAGCGTCGCGGTCTCAGGCATTGAAGCTTGGCAGTGGGCGCAAACCGTAAACTGCGGCTCGACATCCGCGGCAGCGACCTCATACGTCACATCGTCGTCGTCAATTTGACGTGGCTCAATCAAGACCGTCTGTTTGCAGGACGGGCACTTGCCTCGCTTCCCCGCATGTTTTTCAGCAACTTGGAACTGCATTCCGCAGGTGCATTGAACTTCCATTGGCGTAGTTCATCCTCGGGGAGGATTCCCATCTGTTGAGCTCACATCGACCAGTCACGACACTAGCCTCGTTACGGCACGCCGGATTACGGCCGTGCCTTTTCGGAATCAACGATATCTCACCAAGCACTCGTGTTGTCGGCAAGCAATACGAACTGCCGCGGGCAACAACGTAGATTTGATACGATCTGGCGTGTCAGTGAAAACGATGATAATTGGTGTCATGAATCGCCCCGTTGAGTTTAGGCAATATCGAATAGCGAATGGGGCGCTAAATCAGTCGAGTTTTGACTGTTCCATGACCGTCGAACTTGCTGAGAGACTCAAAAAAGTAGTTCGGCTGAGACCCCTTCCCCTTGATTTTCGCAAACGAAGTCGGTGAAAGTACGGAGGAGCTTCTCTCTTTTCGTTGCGACGAGGTGAAAGGCCATGCAGTGAATTTTCTTTCCGCCTATCGTATGTCCAATCGCCTGGGGGACAGATGCTCATTGGTGGCCACGGTCAGCGTGATCAAGAAGTGAAGTACGATCGTCGGCGAACAGCGGTCTTTCTGCATGCCAGATTCCGACGGCGTCCGCGTCCATATTTGCAACTCGGTGCGGGGCTGTAATCGCAGCATTGCTACATGTAGCACATTTCGCTTTTCTTTCGATTTCGTTCCATCATCTCGGCGCCAAAACCCGTAGGTAAGTAATAGGGACTAAGTTTTCCCCAACTTTCCGGACATCTCAATTTGTTTTGTCATACATAACCTATAGAGGGTTATTTTTTCGCGGAAAACAACATGCCAAATCCGCTGGCTACGGTTTTTTCATTCGGTCTAGCCGTCATTTCAGTGACCGTCTGCGAATACTAAGAAATAGGGGGACACTCTTTCGTTATGCCAGATCCGCTCGACGACGAAATCCGAGAGAACGCTGAGGGGCCAGCGAAAGCGGCCGTTGATGGCAACAGCGTTGAGCAACACAAACTGACCGACCAAATCGCAGCCGATCGCTATCTAACGAGCAAAGAATCGACCAACTCCAAGAAACGAGGACTTCGTTTCAACAAGTTTGTCCCGCCGTCTGCGGAGTAGGCATGCTGGGTTGGGTTCGTAATCTCTTTTCTCACTCGGTGACACCGCCACCTATCGCGCGGTTGGTGCGCGGACGCTACGACGCAGCGGTCACATCGGACGACAATCGGCGCCACTGGGCGGCAGCGGACGGGCTGAGCGCGAACGCGGCCAACAGTCCAGAAGTTCGCCGGATCCTCCGTAACCGCTCACGCTACGAAGTGGCCAACAACAGTTACGCACGCGGCATCGTGCTCACGCTGGCCAACGACACAATCGGGACCGGACCTCGCATCCAGATGCTGGGCGCCGACGAAAACGCCAATCGCGTTGTTGAGCGTGAATTCGCTCGCTGGACAGCCGCCGTCGGACTCGCTGAAAAACTTCGCACGATGCGAATGGCTCGCGCAGAGGACGGCGAGGGATTTTCCATTCTGACCAGTAACGAGCGAATCAATTCAGCGGTGAAGCTGGATTTGCGGCTGGTCGAAGCCGATCAGGTGACGACGCCGACACTCAAGTTTGAGCATCAGAACAATGTCGACGGCATTGTGTTCGATCGGTTCGGCAAGCTACGAACAAATCCATTCCGGCTGGCCCGTTGACGTTTCGAGGCATCATTGGCATTTTCGCCAGACGGCAAACTACTTGCCCTGGCATCGGATTTGGGGCCGATAACCATTTGGGACATGGCACGTCAGGAGACGACTGTCGTGTTAGAAGGACTTCAGGACAGTGCGGACATGCTGACGTTTTCCGAAGACAATAACACCTTGGCCGCGGTCAGTTGGGACGAGACAATCCGGATTTGGGACGTCGTGTCAGGTGCAGTAGTTCGATGCAAAAGTGCGCCTTGCGGGGAGCTGTTCCATTTCGCTCATATTCCAGAGCAAAATGCATGGCTAGTTGTTGACCGAAAGCACGGCCTTCGCATCTTCGGCCAAAGCCAAGCGATGGATCGCATTACTTCGTTGCCCAAACGAAGCACCGTGACCGCCGTAGGAAGTTGTCGCAAAACGGGCGTCCTGGCGATCGCACGAACAAGCGGCCACGTCGAACTCTGGCGCACGGCGCGAAAATCCGAGACGCGGCGCACCGGACATTCATTCGCAATGAAGTTCACCAGATGTTGCGTGGCGGAACGGTAACGACCAATGGTCCTCAGCGAGGAGCGACGAATGTGTTCGTGCTGGTCGAGCCAGCGCTCGCGCACGTCGGGGATGGAGATCGGCTCAAAGCCCAGTGCGGAGGGCGCGCCGACCTCGAGCTGCGCGTTGATTTCAGCGGCCAGGCGTTTTGCTTCATCTCGATCCGCGCCGACTCGCGGTTGGCGGCGTTTGCCATGCTCGTGGTAACTGAGGTACCAGACGCGGCCGCGGAGGTAGATTCGCACCCGGCCGATGCGAAACGACTGCGTTCGCTTGCTCGTTTTTCGAGGCTTGGAAGATGGCATTTTTTGGGCTCCTCAGAGAAGCTCTCCGCTACAAAGCGCTACAAAAAGCGCTACAAACGGGACCTTCTGGGAGTCGCCCAGAAACGCAAGTGCCCATCAGTGAATGAGTTACACTGATGGGCAACGGGCAAGAGCGGAGAGGACAGGATTCGAACCTGCGGATCCGTCACCGGATCACGGATTTAGCAAACCCGCGCTTTCGACCACTCAGCCACCTCTCCAAAGTGGGTAGCTCGCTATTCTGCCTAAACGTGGCATTGGCATCAAGCGGGCTTCGGCAAAGTCGTTTTAATTTGGCGGCGAGCGATTGACGCGCAGGATCGACCGCCGGAGCGAGCTTGGCAATGGACGCGGTTTTGAGGAACCGGTGGCAATCTTGCGGTGGGTGTGGAGATGGGGATAAGAGAGGCCGTATACTGGTGACTCATTCTTGGCGAAAGACTGTGATGACGATCCAGCGAGGCAAGCGACAATGAATCACAACGATCTGACGAGACGCAGTTTTGTTTGCTCAGCCGCCGCTGCGGGCGCTGGAGTTATTGCCGGGTCTTGCGGTGCGGCGCGAGGTGGTGAATCGGCCGCCAAGGACAGTAGCTGCCTCGACATTGGTTCTCGACGCGAGTTGTTTGTTGACAACGCGTTAATCGCAGAGCTGACCGGCAAGGCGGAACAGAGACTACATCGACCGGTTGCTCGCGACATCGCGCTGGTGCACGACGAGCCCTGGGAGGGAACGGGAAGCGGATATCATAGCGTTTTTCAAGATGGCGACCTCTACCGGATGTACTACAAGGCCTGGCACCTCGAGGCGACCAAGGGAAAACTCAACACGTCGCGACACCCGCTCTATTGTTGTTACGCGGAAAGCGACGACGGACTGAAGTGGCGGAAGCCGCAATTGGGCATTCACGAATTCAATGGCTCCACCAAGAACAACATCAG
Organism: uncultured Pirellulaceae bacterium; assembly: GCA_964567745.1. Lineage (GTDB taxonomy): Bacteria > Planctomycetota > Planctomycetia > Pirellulales > Pirellulaceae > CAZMNY01. The sequence goes on from CAZMNY010000004.1 coordinate 113,515, forward strand.
CATGGCCAGCGGGAAACTCGGCTCGCTCACTGTCGACGCTGGCCACCCCGCCGTGTTTTTAGACGAAAACCCCGGCGCGGCAAAAGACGCTCGCTACAAGGCAATTTTTCGCTCGTCCAGCCAGAGCGGTCTACTGCCGTTCAAATCGGCCGATGGACTTCATTGGAAGCCGATGACCGACAAACCGATCCTCGGCGGAATCGGCGCATTTGATTCTCAAAACTTGGCCTTCTGGGATCCTAACATTCAGAAGTATCGAGCCTATTGGCGAATCTTCACGGCAGGCGTGACGACGGACAAGGTTTGGAAACCCGCCGGCATCCGGGCCATTCGAACCGCCACATCGGATGACCTCATCCAATGGGGGCCGCACACCGACTTGACCTACCAAGATTCGCCGCCAGAGCAACTCTATACGAACCAAGTCAAGCCGTACCATCGAGCTCCTCATATCCTTCTCGGCTTTCCAACTCGATACGTTGATCGAGGATGGTCCGATTCGATGCGCGCTCTTCCGGAGCGAGATCATCGAGAAATCCGTTCGTCGTCATCGAAACGATACGGAACGGCGATTACCGAAGGCTTGCTTATGGCGAGCCGTGACGGTGTGAAATTCAAACGCTGGAACGAAGCGTTCCTGCGGCCTGGCGTGCAACGACCCGGCTCATGGAACTACGGTCATCAATATATGGCGTGGCATGTCGTAGAAACGAAGTCGACCATCGCCGGGGCGCCCAATGAGCTGTCGCTGTACGCGAGCGAAAGTTACTGGACAGGGAAGGGGAGCGCCCTGCGTCGCTACTCGCTGCGGCTCGACGGGTTCGTCTCCATCAGCGCGCCGATGAGTGGCGGCGAATTGTCGACGAAGCTGCTGACGTTCGAGGGTGCCAGGTTGAGAACGAATTTCGCTTCGTCCGCGACCGGAGGAATGCGAGTTGAGATTCAGGACGAGTCGGGCGAGCCGGTCCCCGGTTTCACGCTAGCCGATTGCTCGCCCGTCTTCGGAGACTCGCACGACCGTGTGATCAGCTGGAAAGGCGGTTCTGATGTGGGCAAGCTGGCAGGCAAACCCGTCAGGCTTCGCATTGAACTGAAAGACGCCGATCTTTACTCGCTACAATTCGGTTCGGCGTAGGCCCTAGTACGTTCCCGTCAGGCCGACGAATCCGCCGTGGTAGAGAATGTCGTCGTTGGCGTTCATGTTCGCGGTCACCGAGTTCGTATTCGGCGCTGCGAGCATCGTGCTGGCGAGGCCGACGTTGTCGACCCACATGAGCTGCTTGCATGCGGTTCTTCACGCCTCGCATCGGCTCGATTCCAACCCAATTGACTTCGATCTGCTCCCAGTCGTTAATGCGCCGCGCTCAGCCGGACTCCGGCTTGATGGTTGAATTCCATATGCGCGACATTCCATTGAGGAATCACGCCTTGCGCCAGCGGTTGGATCGGCGAGGCGCCTCGCGTCATGAAGAGCGTATCGGCTTGAATCTCCCAACAAGGCGGCGGACAGCAGACGGGATCGCAACAATCGCCTTTCGATCCGTGTTTCTTTTGAAGGCTGTCCTTCTACACGCCGTGTGAGATCGTCTGAGCCACAAAACGACTCAACGACGGCGTCGTCTGAAATTCGCGTCAGCGGGCCGTTGGCGGTTGGGTCTCGCCCGAACGAAACCTCGTTGACGACTTGAGCAATGGCGGAATTGGAGACGGAAATCGCCAAGGCGAAAAGTAGATATCGACACACGTGCACTTTCATTACCGTCCTTGACTACCAATTAACAATACCGCCTCAATTCGTTTATCGTTCGCGGCTGTCCCAACCAGGAAACAAAACTCCGCGTCATGCCCCAGGGGACAGATTTCGTCAAACAGGCACAATCAGCCGTCTTTGGCGTCGCCTTCATTCAGCGGCCGAACAGCCGGCATAATCGACTCGACCGCGTTCTAACTCGCTCGTTGGTCTGGTGGCGATGCGCGTACGGAATATCCGACTTGCGACCCGTGGACCGTCTCGCTCGCCGCGGGGGCGTGGCGATCTTGCGGGAGTGCGTTTGGCGGCGCGGTAAGATCGCCGTCAAATCGCAACCTGCACTGGCAAGCCAATGCCGCGCAGATTGATGTATAACAGGCGTTTGAGCCACACATTAAATTTCAACATTTTGAGAGACATACCATGGCGCGCCGACGCACGATGTTGCTCTTCTCCATTCTCCTGCTCGCATCGAGCCATTCCCTTTTGGCGCAGGAGTTGGCTTTCAAGGCTCTTTTTAACGGCAAGGACCTCAGTGGCTGGGTTGATGTCAACACTTCCGACAAGACTTGGTCTGTCAAAGACGGTTTGTTGGTCTGCACTGGCAAGCCGATTGGAGTGATGCGTTCCGAGCGACAGTACGAGAATTTCATTCTGCAGATTGAATGGCGGCATATGGAAGCGGGCGGCAACTCGGGAGTCTTCCTGTGGTGCGACGCGATTCCTCAAAGGAGCCGTCTGCCGAAAGGGATGGAAGTGCAGATGCTCGAACTCGACTGGGTCCATCAACACAAGTCGGCCAAAGGCGAACTGCCTCCGATCGCCTATGTGCACGGCGAGCTGTTCGGCGCGGGCGGGATGACGGCCATTCCCGACAATCCGCGCGGACGTCGCAGCAAGTCGCTGGAGAATCGCTGCAAAGGCAAAGGCGAATGGAACAAGTATGTGGTCGTCGCCGTCGACGGCGTCGTCAAGCTCTCAGTGAACGGCAAATTCGTCAACGGAATCCGCAACGCATCGGTCAAGAAGGGATACTTGTGTCTCGAGTCGGAAGGACGAGAGATTCACTTCCGCAACATCAAGATCATGGAATTGCCCAAGGGACTCACCGACGAAACCAACACGGCGCCGCTCATCAAGAACGAGAAATAGCGCGTCTGACTCTTCTCTATGCGACAGGCGATCAACAGTCCCTGCCCGCCGTCAGTGTAGAGTCACTTTTTGCGATAGGAGTGATAGGCGGTTTTGCATCGCAGGAAATGACATCGTTGTGCAACGAGACGGGAGCCGTCCTTTACTTCGAACCGGCTTCCCGGCGTTGTGCTTCGCAACTCTCTAGCCCTTGTGACAGATCCATGTAGTGAAACTTACGGCGCGTGACGCGGACGCCTCATCGCTGTAGATAGCTCGGTGCCTGAACTGCCACGCGCGAAGCCTGCACTGCCGCATCATCTGAGTTGCGTTCCATGGGAAGTTCGCATCGTAAACGGGACCTTCCAAGTCGCAGGGCCGCTGGCCGTCGCGGCTGCCGACGCAGACTTCGATCGACGGTTGGAACTCAGTCAACGTCGTTGAGAATTCCGGATGAAAAAACGGACTTGAATACTCAGCTCGGGCCGACAACAGTTCTCGCCAGCGGTCGAGCATCGTTGGCGACAGATCTTGCGGTCTTAAACATTCATACTTCACGCGTCGCCCCCTTCTTGCGGCTCGGACTTGTTTAGCGCGGGGACGGTGGCGGTTGAGTCAGCCAAAGCAATCAAGATCCAAAAGTAACGAATGTAGGCAAAATGCAAAAATAGGCTCGTCGTGAAATACAGCACGACTGCGATCAGATAGCCATTGAGGAATCGACGGTGGTTCGAGTCGGTTTCGACTTTTGCTCTCGAGTGCAAGCGATACGTCACGCCCAAAAATAGGAGCGAGATGCTGAGCAGACCGACGACGCCTGTTTCCGCGGCAACATCGAGCAGCAAACAATGGGCTTGCCGTTCCGCATCCAACGAGCGAATGCCGATGCGTTGCCCGTATTCCTGTGAGTAGAATCGAAACATGCCTGGACCGACGCCGAAGACCGGGTGGTCGCGAAAAACTTGGATCGCGGCAATCATCTCAGTCACTCGACCACGCACGGCGCCGTCTGCCTGTTGCACCTTGGGATTGGTCGCGACGATGCCGCCGATCGAGGCCAGACGTTCGCGGTATTGAGGCAGTGCGAGTACAACCATCGCGCCGACCGCTAGGGTAGCGAGCAGTTGTCGTCGGCTCAAAACACCCAGCGCGGCGGCAATGAAAATGGCGAGCCCAACACCGACAACGGCGCCTCGGGATAGCGCAAGTGATGCGCCGATCAACGCGAGCAGTCCGCCGACCATTGCGATTCCGCGCAGCCAATTGGCTCGCTCGATCATAAACAAGGATACAGCCAGAGGCGCCAAGACCAACATCACTTGGGCAAAGCGATTCTTCTCGCCGATAGCGCCTGCTTGCCGGATGTTGACGAGACGGTTTACCGGGAGGTCGGCCTCATCTTCGGTCAACTCAAGTCGAGCGAATCCACCGTATTGGTTTCCATAGTCGGACTTGATTCGTTGAACCAGCGGCGCGACGGCCAAGACGATACCCGACGCCACCAAGGCCCACGTCGCCCATCGCACATGGCGCTTTTCGCGAAGGAGATTTGTCACGAGTCCATAGATCAGGACGCCTTCGGTGATAAACGTCTCGAGAGACTCCCAGGCAATCTGTCGGTCGCGAGCCAGCAGCCCGCCAATCGTCTGAGCGACGAGATAGATGAACAGACACGGCCATGACGGTCCGAAGACTAACGGTTGCCGTCGAAGAAGCAGGCGATGTCCGAGCGGAATTACCAGCAGCAGCACGGCGGCCTTGCTGGCAATGCCGGGTACGCCGTGGAACTTGACGGCGATGGCCAGCGAGTTTGTGTAGAGGAGGAACAGGAAGACGGTCGTCCCAACATCGGGGACTTTCATCAGCACGATCGCCAGCACGACGGCGCCCGCGACGCCTGCAAACAGAATCGCGTTCTCGGCCAATGCAATAACGCACAAGACAGCAGCAACCGATACCGTAATCCAAGCGAGGATTGCCGCCGACCGGCTCGTTCCCGCGAGCCGCCGTTGCATTGAGTCTTGTGAGGGCATTGGATCGAGCATCCTCCGCCTCCTCCTTCTAGTTTTCAGGTCCGGCTCGTTTGCACGCCTGGCTAGTTCCCACGTCCGGACGGAAACCTGCCTGGACGCGCGGACTGCAGGAACCATTCAGCGTCAAACGACTCGAGGCTAGTTTGCGCCGCGTACGGAATTCCATTGCGTGATCTTCTTGCCGGTCAACAGATTCCATAATGCCGTTGCTGCCGCGGCGTTGACGAGACAGAAGAAAAGCGGGATCTGAAATGACTTGGGTGAACGGACGCCGATAAGTGCGGCGACCCCTCCCGTAATCGCTGCCAGATAAAACATACCTTGCGCAATCGCCGCCGCTTGGTATATCCAACCTTCGGAAATCAGCATGACGCTAACGATCGCTAATACCGCTAAAGGCAGGGCGACGAGACGTCTGACCACCTTGTGAGAAAAGAGTTGCAACGAGTAGAAGCCGAATCGGAACGGGTTCAGCAATTTGCGTTGGATGCATGTCGCTCGCAAGCCCCGCGTCATGACCCGAACTTTGCGCCCGAACTCATCGCGGACTTTGCCTGCAACCGGTTCGTAGCACACGGCTCTGGGTTCGAAGACGAGACGGTACCCGGCCAGAATCGTGTTGGTTGAATTCACGAAATCATCCGTCACGCCATCGCCGATTGGACGGAACAACTCGCGCCGAGTTGCATATAGAGCGCCGGTAGCCGATGTGGCGCTGCCAGATCGACTTTGCAGCGTCTTCATCCATCGGTCGAAGTTCCAGTATCGTCGTTCTCCCAATTCGGCCGCACCCTCGCCATGGGCGTCTCGATAGACCTGATCGCCAGCGACGCAGCCGATTGCCGAATCCGCGAAAGGGCGGACCAGATGGTTGAGTGCATCGGCGTCCAGCATGCTGTTGGCGTCCGTGAAGACCAGGATGTCGCCGGTCGAGGCGAGAACGCCCGCGTTAAGTCCCGCGGCTTTTCCGCCCCGCGGAAAGTCGACGACGCGAACGCCTTGTCGCTCGAATGTCCGCGCCGCGTTGACCGTTCCGTCTGTTGAGCCGTCTGAAACGACAATGATCTCGACTCGATCAGGCGCGTATGCGAGCGACAACAGGTTTCGAAGCTTCTCTTCAATCACGGCGACTTCGTTGTAACAGACCACAACGATGCTAACGTGCGGCGAGTGAAAGCTGCGCTCGTAAGAATGAAACACGGTGACGCCGCGAATCCATGTCAGCAATGGAAATCCGAGGTAGGCGTAAAGCACGATCGCGACAGACGACCAAAATACGGCTGGCAGGATGAGAGCGTTCATCAGGCGGTCACCTCCGCTGAGAAAATCTGCATCAGCCGCTGCACGTTGGACTCGAGATTGAAAGCTCGTTCGACGCGTTGCCGTCCGGCCTCGCCCATTTGCCGCCGCAAGTCGCGGTCGCTCTTCAGTTTGGAAACCGCAGTTGCGATCGAACCGACGTCGCCCGGTTGTGTGAGGAGACCGGAACATCCATCGTCAACAAGCTCCGGGATGCCCGAGAGGCGGCTCGAAAGCACCGGCAATCCAGTCGCCATCGCCTCCATCAAGACAACCGGGATTCCCTCCCGCCGCCCGCACGTCGTCGGCACGCTCGTCAGCGCGAACATGTCGGCTTCATACAAGTGCTTGAGAACGCTCGCCTGAGTTTGCCGGCCGTGGAACACGATTCGATCAGCGACGCCTGTCTGCTCGGCGAGTTCTTCAAGCATGCTCTGGTCCGGTCCGTCACCGATGAGATGGAGTTCAATCGCATCGTTTCCACGCGACGCTAATTCAGCGACGGCTTCGATCAAATAGCGTTGGCCTTTGACTTCGTGCAGCGTTCCGACCGAGAGAATTCGGAAAGGAAGTTCGCGTTCTGACGCGGGCGGCGAATCGCCCATCTTGATCAGTCGCAAGTCGACGCCACAGTGAACCACTTCGACAACCGACTCGGCTTGCTTGCCGCAAACGTCGACAATCATGTTGCGGTTGTACTCAGAAATCGCAATGACTCGGCTAGCGGCCTGCACTTTCTCTTGCAGCATGTGTTGATCGCGGTGAAGATCGGATCCGTGTGCCGTAAAGCTGTATGGAATGCCGGTGAGTTTGTGAATGACGTAGGCAACGGCTGCCGGGTGGCTGGCGAAATGGGCGTGAACGTGACTGATCTGCTTGCGTTTCATTTCCCGGGCGATGTAGACCGCCTTCGGGAAGAACGCCATCGCTCCCCAGAAGAATCGACGGCTCCCCCAATTTGCTCGCAATAGAGTCCAGAAGACCTGCACGTACTGCTTGGGTTGGCGAACGAGAAAATGAAGATGGGCGGCGATGAAGATCCGCGATAACAGCGGCGTGAATCTCACCGATGGCATCACCTCGGCGACTTCATCATGGACCACTTGCGTTCGCTCTCGCTGTAGCGGGAACACGGAGACGTCGACGCCCGACTTTTGCAATTGGATGATCTCATAGAGAACGAACGTCTCAGTGAGTTTGGGGAATCGCGACGTCAAGTAGGCGATCCTTGTTTGCCGCTCCGGCGATTCGGTTGACTCACAGCAGTGAGGCGAATTCGTGTTGGCGATCTGTGCTGTCATCGGTTTTCCAGGTTGCGAGAGCGACATTGGGTTTCGGGCTGCGACAGTGGGTTTCGGGCTGCGACAGTGGGTTTCGGGCTGAGGCTCTGTCAAAAGGTGGCGCGATGGACCTTGTTTCAGCCACGCTCGTTAACAAGCATGGCTTAGGATCCGCAATCAAGTGGGCGAACGAATGGGATTCGATCGAGTTCGGGGAAGAATCTGCGGGCTTGCAGCAGGTCGGCGTTAACGCGAAAGACAATTGCCGAACAGGCCGCGATCAGTACGATCATCAGCCACGTCGGTGGAGCGATGAGGTTGGCGATCGCGAACAGCACAACGATTGAAACGAGGCATGTCGCGTGCAATCGAAATGCGGGCGAGCGGAACAGGTCGATGCCGCCGTATCGCCACAGGGCAGCTTGTTTGACAAAAACGTGCGCGAGAATTGTCAGCGTAATCGCCATCGAGGCGCCGCGAGCTCCGTTTCCGGGAATCAGCAACCAGAACAGCAGTAGAGCCAAACCAGCAGCCGCGAAGTCGATGGCTGCGGTCAAACGGACTCGCCCCATAACGCGAAGCGTTCGGGCATTAAAGCCGAAAGCGGCTTGAGTGAAATAACCGACCGCGAGAATCGGCAGCAACGCTCCGGCGTCTGCGTAGGCGGTGCCGAACAGCATTTGGACCATCACGTCAGCCAGGCAACAAGAGGCGGCCAGGACGGGAAACGTCAGGACAGCAATCCAAGCTGTCGTTGAACAGTAGAGCTCGCCAAGTTCTTGCCGACGGTTGTCAGCAAATAGTCGAGCGGCGGCCGGCGTGAACAAAGATGAAAACGCCATCAAGACCACTTCGTTGAGTCGCGCGAGCGGCAAGACGGCTCGGAGCTCTGCGACTTGCTCTTCTTGACTGACCCAAGCAAGGATGACAAACACGAACGCGCCGCGAATCATGTAGACGACATCCGAGGCGAGTAGCGGGCCGGCGTAGCCGCAGAGATCCGCCATGGGGACGGCTGCGCTCGTCGAAGAATTCCGCAATTCGGAGCGAACCTGAGTCTTGAACAGCAACCAGCAGATGGTCGCGCTATAGGCCATGGCAATGACGTGGGCGACGATCAACGCCACGACCAACGCCGACAGCCCTCCGCCAATGGCGATCACAGCGACAACCGCGCCGAGCCGTGCGAGCGGGCCCAAGATGTGCTTGCGTAAGAGCAACGTTTTTGTTGCGCCAAGTGCGGCGATAAAGGCGACGAAAATGCTGTCGAGCGCCAGTAATGGCGCCAGGCACGCACAGTAACGCAGCATCGCAATCGTCTCGTCTGATTGGCCTAGACTGGCTAGCGGCGAGACTTGAATGGCAAACCATAAGCCCAACCCCATGACGGCCGACGCGGCGCAGGCGAAGAGAATCGTACCGGTCAGTCGAGCTGGATCGTGACGCCGGTGAAAGATGGGCACAAATCGAGCGACCGTTTTGTCCATGCCCAGCGCGGCAACAATGGCAACCACCTCGGCCATCGCAAAGGCGTAGGCGTAGATGCCGTATCCTTCCTTGGACAGATACCTCACCAACAGCACTTGCACGCCGAGGTTGATCGCGAGCGAACCGAAACGCCCCGCCAAAAGAAGCGTCCCGCCGCGAACGGCGCTGGTCTCCGATCGATCGGTTCCCGTGTTCGGATTGAGTTGCTTATCGTCGTTCGTCATGTCGCCCGCACTGCAAGAGTCGCCTGTCCAAGAAACCGCTGCACCGCGAAGCTCTATGTCATCTGCTCGGTCGAATTCGACTGCGGCTCGCTCGCGCTGTAGGCAACGAGTCCGCTGCCGCCGATGAGTCCCATGAGTGCGCAGAGTGCGAGCAAGGGCGCCGGTTGAGGCCAGACGGGAGCGCCGACTTCAGCCGGCGCTTGAAGGATTTGGATACGCACAGTCGTTCCGCCCTCCGACAACGCTCCTTCTGCGACTCGCAAGTTTGTGATGTTGGCGACGATCGATTCGTGCGTTCGCTCCAGTCGCTCAATCTCGGCGTTCAACTGCGATTCGCGAAGCAAGTGCTGATCGAGCGACTTGATTTTTTGCCTCTCGGTTTCGTAGAGAGCCGCCAAGTCGTGCTCGGACTGTTCGTAGATCCGCAGTTGCTCGTGCAGCCGCTCAATAACCGATTCCGATTGCTGTTTGAGGGCCAATTCCATGGCGACGACGAGTTGATCGGCGGCGATCCGCTCCCGATGTTCAGGGCCTATCGACGAACTCAGCCCTTTGGCTCGAACTCGAGCCGCTCGCAATTCGCGCTGAACCTCGGCGACCTCTTCCCAAATTCCCAGGTCTCGTTCTTGACCGGCAGTCGTTTGGCCGATGGGAGCGGCAACGGGCGCCGTCAGTCCATCAAGCCGCCCTTTAACTTCGGCTTGCAGCCGTCGGAGTTCCGCGATTCGCGCCGCCAATTCCTTGAGTTGCGCCATGTCGATTGTGATCGAGTCGCGCCCTTGGCCGACAACGGGGCCGTCGTTTCGAAGCTTCGATTGCTCCTCCTGCAACTTTCGCAAATCCTCGCGCAATTGCTGTTCTCGATTTGTTAGAGCGAGAAGCGACTTGCTCGAGCTGTCCTTCTCATTGCGATTCACGAACGCTTTGTATTCACTGAGAATGGCTGTGAGCTGTTCGACAACGATCGTCGGATCGTCGCTGTCGAGAGAAACTGTCAACACGTCCGTATGGGCGAGCGGAGCAACCGCAAGCGCTTTGAGCACACCGGCGGTTTGGGCCGAGCTCGTCGCTGCTTCGTCCAAGTCGGCACCGAACAACGCCGCGTTGATGATCACGGAACTGCGTATGATCTCGGCCTGGGTCGCGAGAAATTCACGATGATTGCGAGCGTCGGGTTCGTTGGGATCGAACGATAATGCCGATTGACGCACCAACAGTTTCGATTCAGCCCGGTAGGTCGTCGGCGTTACCAACAAGTAGGTGCCGCCCAGGGCGAGTGAACAAACCATGCATCCGACGATAAACCATCGCCGTTGCCACAAGGCCGAGAAACATAGGTTGGCGTTCATCGGTAACCTCAACAAGTTAATCGAGCTCAATCAGCGCAGAGCCGTGAACCACGCAGAGCCGTGAACCACGCTAGTTGCATATTGCGCACCAATGCCTTCCATTCCGCCTCGCTGCTTGTCGGATCACGCTCGAGCTACACTCGAATCATCAAGCCAATCTTTGTTATCCAGGCCGAACTGGGGATTTGTCTGCTCAACAGACCGACGTCGAGATAGCGAGAACGTCCCTAGCATGTGCCACCTCATGTGGCGTTTTCTCACCGTTGTGTCGTGTTGATCCATCATCACGAGATGCGGCGGTATCAGCGCGGCCATGACATAACGCCAATCCCCATGTTGCTTCGCCGCCTGGAAATTCGCGCGAATCGTACGTGAAAACCCTAGCGTACGAATTCAAGGGCGGCTGGAACTGGTCGCGGAAAATCGGTTTCAGCCATTGTTGGCACCGTAGTTGCAATTGTCGTTAGCCCCGACATTCTTCTTCGCTAAGGAGGCAGCGCGATGGCAACCTATCGACTCAAGCGATGGCTCGATCTGTCGCTCTGCATTGTCGCTGCGCCGTTCGTCTTGTTAGCAATCGCCGCCTGCGCCGTATTGGTTCGTCTTGAGAGCCGGGGACCCATCTTTTTTTCGCAACATCGAACCGGTCGCGGCAGTCGGCGTTTCCGCATGTACAAGCTTCGAACGATGTGTGTGCAGGCGGAAACGTTGAAAGCGGACCTCACTCAAATGAACCACCAGAGCGGTCCGGATTTCAAAATACGAGACGACCCGAGAATAACAAAAGTTGGACGGATTCTGCGCAAGTACAGCCTGGATGAGCTACCTCAGATATGGAACGTCATCTGCGGCGACATGAGTCTGGTCGGCCCTCGGCCCACGTCTTTTAGCGCGGAAACCTATGCGACATGGCAAACGGAACGGCTCGAGGCGAGGCCTGGGCTTACCGGACTGTGGCAAATCGGCGATCGAAGCGACATCCAGTTTGATGATCGCGTTCGACTCGATATCGCCTACGTTCGGAATTGCAGCCTGTTTCTGGATCTGAAAATCCTGCTCAGAACAGTTCGCGTGGTGATTTTCCCTCGCGGCGCCTATTGAGCCACTGAATACTGTTACGAGAAATTGGATGAGGATCGCATGACAACAAAAAGCACTTTCGGAATCGCAGCACTTGCAGCGTGTGTCTGCGCGGCGTTGTCGCTGCTGTTGCCTGCAAGCAGTCTAATCTCCTCTACCGGCTGGTTTGTTGCCGCGTTCGTGTTGGTCGTAGGCTTTGGAATCGCGAAACAGGTCGCTCGCAATCAGGCCGAGTCCGATTCCAACGAGATGCAAAAGACGCGGGTGCTTCCCTGGGACTACGCCAAACGAGCCATCTCGATTGAGGTGCACCGTGCCCGACGGCGCGATGAACACATCACGTTGCTCAAATTTCAAGCGCCGGACAATGCTCCGAGTTTGCCGGAGAAAATTGCTCGCAGGATTCAAACCTGTGTCCGCATCACGGACATCGTCAGCCATGATGCGACAACGTGTCATTGCTTGCTCGCCGGCTCGAAGCAGGAAGCCGATTCCGCGAAGACTCGAGTCTTGGAAACGCTCGACGTCGCCTATCGTGGAATCGAGGCGACCGTTGTTTCATTCCCAGAGGACGAAATGACATTCTGCGGAATGCTCGGCGCTGAAAACGGCGTCTATGCCGAGCGATTCAGTCGCGAACGATCACTTCTCTCTTACGCGAACCAATTCAGACGATAGGGAAGAATGGGCATTCGATCCGTACTCGACATCAGCGTCGATTGTGCGCGATGGTTGTTCGGGATCGACTACGTCGATAGTTTCGCCTGGGACGACACGCGGCCATTTTGGTTCGACGTGAGAAAGACCGGAAGTTCGGTTTTAAGCAAATTGAATATGTTCAGTCGGCTTCCGGGACGAGCGTTTGAGGCGGCAGGGAAATTCAAACTAACTCAGAACCGCGGTGCCTAACTCATGCCATCGTTAGCAAAAGCAATCGCCAGCCGAGTCTTGCAGAGCGCCCTAACGCCGCTCTGCCTGAATGTTATTGAGCGATGTTCAAGCGAGCCATCCGACTTGCTTCGCGTCTTGACGTACCACCGCATCTCCGACCCAATTCAGTCGTGCCAAGACTATCCCGGCGCAATCAGCGCGGACGTGGATCAATTCAGCCGCCAGATGGAATACGTCGCCAATCATTGTCAGGCGATCTCACTCGAACGACTCAGCTGGCACAGGCAGACTCAATCGCCTCTGCCGAAACGCAGCGTGCTGATCACGTTCGACGACGCCTATCGTGACTTTCAGGACTTGGCTCTACCTGTCCTCGCGAAACATCAACTCCCCTCGGTCCTGTTTGTGCCGACTGCGTTCCCCGGCGCCTCAAGCCGCGCCTTCTGGTGGGACCGGCTCTATCGAGCTGTCATGGGCGCAGACGCTGACATGGAGATTCGATTCGATGAAGAGTGCGTACGGTTGGGATGCGAGTCGGCTCGGCAGCAGATCTTTTGTCGTTTGCGAGATCAGGTCAAGCGGCTCGAACACGGTAAAGCCATGCAGCTTGTCGACGATGTTTGTGAGCAGCTGAAGGCACAGCCGGCGCCCAACTTGGTGCTCGATTGGGACCAGCTTCGAAGTCTGCCGTCGCAAGGCGTTGCGATCGGCACCCACTCGCACCGCCATCCGCTCATGAATCGGATCACGCAGGCGGAAGCACTCGAGGAGATTCGCACTTCCGCCAGGCACATCGAATCGCAGCTTGGCGAACCGGCAACGGCCTTTGCCTTTCCCAACGGGAGCCACAATACGGACGTGTCGGGGTTACTTGAGGGCGAAGGATTCGAGTTTGGGTTTACTACTTGTCGCGGCGTGAATCACTTGAAGAGGGACGACCCGTTTCGCCTTCGCCGAATCAATGTGGGACGCCGAACCGACGCGACGCCGATCCGTATTCAAATGACGCCGCAATTCCGCTACCTCGACGCCATCTGGCGCTAGAGACGATGCAGCTCGTCCGGCTTCAAACTTAGTTGCCGAACAGAGCGGCCGTGGCGGCTCCGAGCGAGCGGCCGAGTCCGATATCGATCGTGTGCCGTAGCCACCACGCGGAGTCCGGGTTCAGGTAGACGATGTCACCCGGTTCGACCATGATCGACTCGCGTGCATCATAGCGAGCCGCGATCAAGTCGACTTTGACGAGCAGCGGTCGGCCGTCGGACATCGTTCTGTGGACGGTCACGGTCGTCGGCGAATCGATCGGGTCGATATAGCCGGCCATGGCGACGGCCGTTACAACGTCGATGTCGCGATCTCTTGGCAGCAGAAATCCCGATCCGATTTCTCGCTCGCGATCTCCGATAGTGAATCGAGTTCGCGAGGCGGTGCTCAGCCTGCCGACGACGTAGAACACATGCTGCTTGCGCCGTGGAACGACGACAATGTCGCCCGGGCCAACCGTGACAACCTCATCTCCATACACCGCGCCGCCGCGCAAAGGAATGGTGACGACGGACGGCGCAAACCAATGATCGTTCTCGGGCATCGGCGTGTAAGGCGCTGAGTCGAAGCTTGACGGGCAGTGCGAACCGGCTTGTGGAACTTGAGTGGTCGGAACTGGTTGCGGGTAGGACGGATAGGCGCCAGGTTGGGGCGGCGCGCTTTGGCCGCCAAGACCGTAGTTCGATGTGTGCCCGTGCGAAACAAGTGCTTGCCCGTCCGCCTCGCGTGGCAGTGGGCGAGTCGGTGTTTGGGTGCCGGCGTAAGGAGGCCGCGAATGATGAGTCGGGCCGAGGCGGTTGGCCTGTGGTGCAGATGTTTCGGGGCGATACGTGGGCATCAATTGAATTGGCGCTTGGCCCACGGAAGGCATGCGAATCATCGTCATCTGACCTTGTCCGCCGTGCAGGGGCGGGGACTCCCAAACCGAGGCATCATTCCAGCTGGCGGGACGCACCGCGTGAGGTTGAGGTCGCTCCATCTGACGCGCCGCGTTGGCGCGTCTCGCCATCGACTGAACCGTCGTGCGAACCGGCTGATTTGGTCGTCGATGGACTTCCACTTTGACGTCGGCGTCGAGCGTCAGTCCGCCTGCCGCTGCGATGGCGTGGGCGACGTCGTTTTCAAAGCGAGGCAACGGGTATACGCCCGGCGCTTTGACCTCACCGAGAACGAGGACGTTGACCATCGCTTTCTGGACCAGCGCGATGTTGACGTGCGAGCGAACGACGACCCCGTTCGAATAAGCTCGATTCACCACCGCTTGAGCTTGTGCCAAATCGAGCCCGGTAACTTGAACGGGATCAACGTTGGGCAAGTGCAGCTTGCCGTTCGACGAGACCTGGATCTGCATCGGCTTGACTTCGGCTTCCGCGTAGAGCCCAGGCACGGTCACCGCGAGTAGGTCGCCGGCACCCAGCAAGTAGGCGGCTGGTTGACGAGCGGCCAGACCGGCCAAGTTAACTGGCGGCGCCATCGCTTTGTGAGGAAAGCGGTAATCGTCCGGCAGATCGCGTGCCTGTATGCCTGGGGAATGTAGCGGGGCGTAGCAGCCTGAAGCGGCGAGCGCTACGATCAGGCCTGCGGCGAAGAGGCAGGTGCGCGTTTGTTCCGATTGGGACAACTTTGCCATTTGAATGCGAACCTACGCCAATCGTGGTTGTCGGAGTGGGCACAGCGGCGCGCAGTCGACGCGGCTATGATCATTATTCGGCCGACTTAACGATTGAAGTGGTGCAAATCGGATTGGCTCGCATAATCGGCGCCGCCGTTAGAATCGACGGCGATAAGACAAGTTGTTCGACTCTAACGGTTTGTCGCGACCGAACGCGATCTGGTGGCGCCTTGCCTGTGCGACGGGTTAAACGAATCTGATTTACTACACGCTTCTTCACGCTCTCCGCGTGACAAGCCTGCCGTCCTATCCTGTAAATCATGTTGATCCTGTCCAGTCTTGGCGTCCGCTCCCCGTCTCTTGTTTTGACAGGATGAACATGATCGACAGGATGAAGGAAGGAGCAACCGAAGCCATGCGCGATCCGGTGGCAGCCTTGCCTGTGCGACGGTTTGCACGCCGTGTACAAGAATGGTCGTAAAACTTTCCTCTACCGCAGGCCGCTACTCATGCACAAATCAGCGCATACGGTCGGAGCGACCAAAGACTTGTGCGAAGTCATCGATAAGGGTTCGAGCGTCCTCTCGGCCGAACGATCCGGATCGGCTCTGGTCGCACATAACGGCAGCCTTGTCGCTCTGATGGGCCGCCAAAAGCATTGCAACGTTTCGCCCCAAGGGACTCTGCCTCGCACGAAAACAGCATGGGCCGTTCCGGCGAGCGTGATTGCCAAAATGCTCGAGCAGATCAGCGAAAACTGATTTCAACGAACCGCCAAGGCGTATCGTCGCTTGCTGCAAAGAACGAAGCCTGAGATGTCGCGCAGATGTCGCGGCATTTCAGTCTTCTTTTTTGGTCCCTGCCGCTGTCACTGACCGAGCTACTCAGCGGCGTCTTTCTTGTCATTGAACAAACGGTGCTTTGAATCGCCTGCGCTGATCACATAGGCGACCAAGTCGAGAATTTCGTCCTTGGTCATTCGGTTGAACAATCCTTCGGGCATTGGCGACGTTCTTGAGAGTGTCAATTCGTCGATTTCCTTTCGGTCGATATTGACCCGCAGATTGGGGTTGGTCAGATCGGTATTCAACGTCAGTCTGTCGCCGTTCAAATTCACGACAACGCCGCTGTAGATCTTCCCATCATTCGTCACCACGGAGATGGCCGCGAACTGTTCGTTGATCACTTTGCTTGGATTGATCACTTGGTCGAGCAAGTCGTGAACAGAATAACGGCGTCCGGCGGAGGTTAGGTCGGGTCCGGTCATGCCGCCTTGATTTCCGAATCGGTGACACGCGAAACAACCGCTGGCGGCGAACATCTTCTGGCCGTTCTTGAAGTCGCGATTGTTAAGTCCGCTTCGAGCGGCAGTGGACAGCTCCTCAAGACTCCATTTCTTTTCTTCGCGACCCTCGAAGATCTTGCCCAGGTTTTCCAGCGCCGACTTCTTTTCTGGCTTGGTGGCGAGCAGCTTGGCCATCGACGATTTTTCTTCGTCAGAGAGAGTGTCGACCGCGTCGTTGCGGATAAATTCAATGAACTTATCGAAACTCGCGCCCCCTTTATAATTCGCCGCCTTGAGAAACCATTCGAAGAAAGCCGTTCGCAGCTTCGGTGTCCAGCCCGCTTTCAACATGCGGATCGAACGAGCGTACTGCATTTGCTCTTCCTGCGCCGGCGCCGCGTCGATCAAAGCCATCGCTTTCCGCGCGACGGTCGGCGACTGAAGATACGCGAGCGTTTCGCAGAGCAGCCAATTGAGCTCAAAAGTTTCGGCTGGGAACTGACCATCGAAGCTCGCGATCAGTTTCTTGACCATCGAGTCATCCGGGCGGCCAAAGCGGTTGAGCACGATCTGAACTGTTCGATGCAGTGTCAACTTTTGCGCGTGGTTGAGTTTTGACGCGTCGATGTCCGTTAGCGACGACAGTAATTTGTCTCGCATCGTCGTGTCGACCTTCGGGCTCTCAGGTTTTCGATGTTGAGGGCAGACTCCGGCGACTCGAGCCAGCGCCAGCAGCGCTTCGACTTGCTTTGCCGGGTCGGGTTCAGTCAACGCTTTGTTGGCCCACAAAATCGTCGGCTGATGTTCAACGGCTGTCCTTGCGGCAAATCGGATGAAACGATCTTCAGCCGACAAATGCGGCCAGGCCGCGGGGATTGCCTTTGCGTCCTGCTGGCCATGAAACGCCTCCAGCCGGCGGCGCGTCACGGTCGACGCGTTCGGCTCGCGAGCCTTGGAAGGTACCGGCGCGGTTGACTCGTCGCCGACGTAGGTCACTCGGTACAGGCCCGACTGAACTCGCCGACCTCCAATCGTGAAGTACATGGCGCCGTCGTCCGAATGAATGATCGCGTCGGTGATCGGCAATGGAGCGCCGGTTACGAATTCTTCTTTCGTTGCTTTGTACGAAGTTCCGTCTTCTTCCAAGTGGACCGCGTAAAGTCGCCCCCAACTCCAGTCGAGCGCGTACAACGCATTCTGATACTTGGCGGGGAATTTGGCGCCGTATCCAAACGTCATGCCTGTCGGCGAACCAGGACCAATGTCCAAAACGCCCGGCATGTTGTCCGGAAAGAACGGCAAGCGTTTTCCCGCGCCGTTACGCCAGCCGAATTCGGCGCCGCTCGTGACATGGCAAATGCGAGTGGGGCGATACCATGGCGTGTTGAAGTCGTATTCCATGTCGGCGTCGTAGGTGAACAGTTCGCCTTCGCGGTTGATCGCCGCGTCGTAGATATTTCGAAATCCGGACGCGTACGCCTCGAAATCCTTGCCGTCCGGTGAGACTCGGTAGATGATTCCTCCCGGCGCCAGTCGGCCTCGATTGTGTCCGCGACCATCCGGCATGCTGGGCAGCAAGTGATCTTCGCCCCAAACTTGTCGCACCGGCGAACTCTCGGCCAATTGCGGCGGCTCGGTGTTGTTCCCGGTGATTAGATAGAGCGCTTTTCCGTCCGGCGTCGGCATCACCGCATGGACGCCGTGGTCGCTTTTTGAATCGACTGCGCGAAGCAGTTCAACTTTGTCGAGATTGTCGTCGCCGTCGCTGTCTGATATGCGATAGAGCCCAGAAGGAATCTTGCGTTCGTAATCGTTAACTCCGACATACAAAGCGCCGAATGCCCAGACCATTCCGTTGACGGCCCGGATGTCCGCGGGAACTTTTTCGACGTCCGCACGATTCACCACGCTTCCGGCAGGAGGCGGAGTGATCCGATACATGCCTCCGAATTGATCGCTAACCAATAGTCGGCCTTTGTTGTCGGTGCACAGATTGACCCATGATCCTTGGTCGACGCCCGGGACGGAATAAAGCAATTCGACCTTGAATCCCTTTGCGGCCGTAATGCGGTTGATCGGAGTTGCTTTGTTTCCTCCGATCGCCGGGCCGACCGTCGCTCGATTTCTTCTTCTCGGAGCGGGCCGATTCTTCGGCTTCTTCTTCTGTTGAGGCGTAGCAACGGGCTCGGCACCCTGCAGTCCGCCGCCTGAAATTCCGACAATCAATCCAACCAACAGACTCATGATCACGATCAAGTGGTGATGGCGCACTTAGGTATCTCCGTTTCGTCGTTGTACAGCTCGCTCAGAATTGCCCGCATCGATCGCTGGCGATGACTCGCAAGCGTGAACGGATAGCATCCTACATTACTTCGCACAGAGCAATCGTTCCAATTTCAACCATTGTGGCAACTGGTTCGATCGGCTCAAGTCGCACTCTTCGTCTAATGTCTCACGACAGCGAATCTGGCGCGTTGTCGGGGCCATCTCGCGCTCGAGTCGTACTAAACTGGGGCTTCCAGCGTATTCAGCCGTCAACCGCACAACGTGGAAGGCGAGGATTTTGTCGGCAAAGCGGACCGAGCGTGCGATCGGTGAGAAAAGGCAATCGTGGCCCCCAACGAGACATAGTACAATCGCAGAATGTCTGTTTTGCGAACTGACAGGCTAGCGGGGTCCGTTCCGTTTGTTTGTCATTCAAGTGTTCGCAGACCTATTCAGATCGTCGAGCGTTTGCGCCTGGCGTCATTTGGTTGGGCCGAGATTGGTCGAGTATTTATTGGGATCTCGAAATGAATCGATTGACGCGCGTTAATCTCATCGGCCTTGTGGTCATCGTCGCCAGTATGTGCTGTCAGTTGACCTGTCAGTTGACGGGCGCGGAGGAGCCAGAATCGTCCCCGCCTCGGAAAGCAAGCGTTGATTTCGTAAACGACGTTTATCCGATTCTTCGCCGTTCGTGCATTGAGTGTCACGGTCCAAAGAAACAGGAAGGCGACTTCCGACTGGATCAGCTCGAGTCGGCTCTTGAGTCCGGCGCGATTGAAGTTGGCGAGCTGGACGATAGCGAACTGTTGCGTCGAGTCGGGCTGCCGCGAGGGCACGATGAAGTCATGCCGCCAATCGGCGACCCGCTATCGAAGCGTCAAGTTGCCACGATTCGCAAGTGGATTCGACAAGGCGCGAAATGGCCGGAGCAGTTTGATATCGAGAGTCATTGGGCCTACGTGGTGCCTCAGCGTCCCAAGACGCCGGCCGTTGCTGAAGCCGATTGGGGGCGTTCGGCGATTGACTATTTCGTTCTGAGACGACTGAAGCGAGAAGGCCTCGCACCTTCTCCGCAAGCGGATCCGGCGAAACTCGTTCGACGAGTTTACGTCGACCTAATTGGACTGCCGCCAACGCCGCAAGAGGTCAATGCGTTTGTTTCCGATCCGTCCGACAAGCGATTTGAGAAGCTCGTTGACGACCTTTTGAAACGACCTCAATTTGGCGAGCGATGGGCGCGGCCGTGGCTGGACGTGGCGCGATACGCCGACTCGCACGGTTTTCAACGCGATAACCTACGCAATGTCTGGGCCTATCGTGACTGGGTGATTCGGTCACTCAATGACGACATGCCATTCGATCAGTTTACCATCGAGCAGATTGCGGGCGACTTGCTTCCAAACGCGACCGAGTCGCAAAAGATCGCGACCGGCTTTCACCGCTGCACGCCGACCAACGTCGAAGCGGGGTCATTGCCGGAGGAGACGCGTATTGAGCAAGTCATCGACCGAGTCAACACGACAGGCGCTGTCTGGCTAGGGACAACGCTCGAATGCTGTCAGTGCCACGAGCACAAATACGATCCGTTCGACCAGAAGGACTACTACCAGCTGCTCGCGTATTTTAACAACACGGAAATGGAAGCCGATCGCGCCAGCAAGTCGCCCAGCTCCATCGCGTTCAAGGGGCCGAAAATGGCGCTGTCCAATCCGCAGCGCGACGCGAAGCGGAAGGAGCTGCAGGGTCAAATCGCCGCCGCCAAAGCCCGTCTGGCGGAACGACGCAAGGCATTGAATGCAGAACTAAAGAACTGGGCAACGGTGTTTGCCAAGGAGGCGACCGACGCGCCGACGTCTCACGTGCTGGACGTCGTGAGTTTTGAATCGCAGGGTACGACGGACACCTTTAAGCGGCTCGACGACAGTTCGATTCTATTGGTCGGCAACGATCCGCCTGACGTCGACACTTACACTGTCCGAGTCCGCGCCGAAATGTCTGGTGTCCGAGCATTCAAGCTGGAAACGCTGAAGCACGACACGTTGCCTGGCAAGGGACCTGGGCGGGGCGACCCGGTTCGGCGTAATTTTGTGCTGGACAATTTTTCCTGCGAGTTAGTCCCGGTCGCGGATGCGAAGAGCCGCGGCGACCAGCCGGCAGCGAAAAAACTAAAATTCTCGACGGCGAAAGCGGACTTTGCTCAGAAGAAATGGAACGCCGCCGGCGCGCTGTCCGATAAACCGCGGACCGGTTGGGCGATCGCTCCCGAATTCAACGACCCTCATTGGGCTATGTTCATTCTGGACGAACCGCTAGAGATTGACGGCGAGCAGGAACTGGTCTTTCGGCTGAAACAAACCTACGGCCAAGCGAGAACCATCGGTTGCTTCCGACTTTCCGCCGTGACTGGAAATCTCAACGCGGAATCGGTCTCGGAAGCCGTCGTTGCCGCAGCCAAGAAACCAGCGGCCAAGTGGTCGAAAGCGGATCGCAAAGCGTTGCTCGATTATCGAGCCAGTGAAGATCGGGAAACGAAAGAGTTGAAGGCGGAATCTGCGAAGCTGCAAAAAGACCTTGGCAAGGTCGTTGCCGACACCACGCTTGTCATGATCGAGATGGAAAAGCCTCGCACGTCGACCGTATTTCAGCGAGGCAACTATCGCAAACCGGGCGAACGTGTTCAGGCCGGAACGCCGGCTGCACTTCACACCGCATCGCAAGGTCCGCCAAACCGTTTGACTCTGGCGCGGTGGCTCGTCGACCGCAAGAACCCGCTCGTGGCCAGGGTGACTGTCAATCGCTGGTGGGCGGAGATCTTCGGCCAAGGCATCGTCCCGACGGTCGAAGATTTCGGCGCCAAAGGTGATTCGCCATCCCACCCGGACTTGCTCGACTGGCTCGCGGTTGAGTTCATGGAGAACGGATGGTCGATGAAGAAACTACTGAAGACGATCGTCATGTCCTCGACGTATCAGCAGTCGTCGAAAGTCAGCCGGAAACTGTTCGAGCTGGATGACACCAATACGCTGCTCGCCCGCGGACCTCGGCTGCGAATGTCGGCCGAGATGATTCGCGACAATGCTCTGGCCATTTCCGGTCTGCTTGATTTGAAGCAATTTGGACCGCCGATTTATCCCTACCAACCCGATGGGATCTGGTCGAAGGTCGGAGGAACGGCGTACCGATACGAAGTCAGTCCGGGTAGCGAACAGCATCGGCGAGGCGTCTATGTCGTGTTGAAGCGCGGGTCGCCTTACCCGAGCTTCGTCAACTTCGATGCGACGGCGAGGCTGGCCTGCACTGTGAAACGATCGCGAACCAACACGCCACTGCAGGCTCTGACACTACTGAATGACCCGGTCTACGTCGAAGCAGCGAAGGCGCTGGCGAAACGAGTAACATCGGATCTGTCGAAGTCGACGCTCGATGAGCAGATTAACTTTGGTTTTCAGATTTGCACCGGCCGGCCGCCGACGGATTCAGAGCGAAAAGCGCTTCGCGGTCTGTACGACGCGACGCTCGCTGCCGAGATGGCGGCGGAGAAGAAATTAGACCGAGAGGCCGCTAGGGCCAACGCTTGGTACAACGTGGCGACTGTGCTGCTCAACCTGCACGAGACGATAACGAAAGACTGACAACCGCGAGATTTCGATGGATTGTTCATTCTCGACTTGCCAGTCGATCCTGTGATTCGGCAATGAGCTGGCCAGAAAATTAGCGAAATTCGCAAGAGGATTCCAATGTCTGACGCATTCTTAAATTCCTCCAACCGCCGCGCGTTTTTGAATTCGTGCGGGATTGGGTTTGGCGGGATAGCACTGGCTTCGGTCTTGAACGGCGAAGCGGATGCTGTATTGGGACAGCCGCATTTTGCGCCGAAGGCGAAGCATGTGATCTACCTGCACATGATCGGCGCCCCGTCGCATCTCGACATGTACGACGAGAAGCCCGAACTGAAGAAGCGGCACAACGAACCATGTCCGCCCGAAGTGACGAAGGACCGCGATTTTGCATTCATTGGAAAAACGTCGACACTGGCCGGTTCGCCGTGGAAGTTTTCGAAACATGGTGAGAGCGGCCAGACGCTGTCGGAGTTGTTGCCGCATCTCGGCGAAGTTGTCGACGACATGGCGATAGTTCGCTCGCTTCACAACGAGGAGATCAATCACGCGCCGGCGCAAATGTTCCTCCACTCCGGATTTGGCCGAGGTGGTCGACCGAGTTTAGGATCCTGGGTGACGTATGGGCTCGGCTCGGCGAACAAAGACTTACCCGGCTACGTCGTCCTGCTCAGCGGACCGGCCGGAGGCGCCGGAACCAGCATGTGGTCGTCTGGCTTTCTGCCGAGCGTGCATCAGGGGATTCGATTCCGATCACAGGGCGATCCGGTGCTGTTTTTGTCCTCGCCCAAGGGGCAAACGCCAGCCGCTCGGCGACGTGTGCTCGACACGTTAAAGGAATTGAACCAGGAGCAGTTTCAAGCGACTGGCGACCCAGAGATTGAAACTCGCATCAGTCAATATGAACTGGCGTATAGAATGCAGACGTCCGTTCCCGAGTTGATGGGAATTGGCGGGGAGACGAAGGAGACGCTCGAGGCCTATGGCGCTCAACCCGGCAAGGCTTCGTTCGCCAACAATTGCCTACTCGCTCGCCGTCTCGTGGAGCGCGGAGTCCGGCTGGTTGAGCTGTACGACTCGGATTGGGACCATCACGGCGGCATCGAAAAGCGGTTGCCGGCAAAGTGCAAGGAAACCGACAAGCCTATCGCCGCTCTGCTGAAGGACCTAAAGCAGCGAGGCCTCTTGAAAGACACGCTCGTCGTGTGGGGATCTGAATTCGGTCGGACTCCACTACGCCAGGGTGGCAACGCGAAAGACAAAGGCTTGTCCGGCCGCGATCATCACAAGGATGCTTTCACGATGTGGCTGGCGGGCGGCGGCATTAAGGGTGGCGTCAGTCATGGTCAATCGGACGAATTCGGCATGGATGTCGCCGAGAACGGCGTCCATGTGCACGATCTCAACGCCACCATTCTGCACCTGTTGGGAATGGACCACGAGCGTCTGACCTATCGTTATCAAGGCCGCGAATTCCGGCTCACCGACGTCGAAGGCACGGTCGTTCACGACATCATCTCGTAGCCACATTACGTTGATGGCAGCGAACGTTCACGAAGACGCCTGGGCGTCAGATTTCGTAGCGTCGAACCCCCGCGTGAGCTATGCTTGCATAGCGATTCTGTGCGCCGTTTCTTGCACGTACCGCTTGGGACGTCAGGCTACGGGCCGCGAAAAGTCACAAAGAGACACGAAGAGGAAGTCTCTCCATTCTTCACCCTGTCGATCATGTTTATCCTGTCCAATTCAAAAACGCCATCAAGAATGGACAGGATCAACATGATCGACAGGATAGGACGGCAGGCTTGTCACGCGGAGACGCGGAGAGCGCGAAGAAGCGTATAGGAAATCGGATTCGTTTAATCCGTTTAACCCGTCGCCGCAGGCAAGGCCGCGTTGAAAAACGTAGAGCCTCGCATTCTTCGCGGCCCCTTTATTCGCGGCCTAGAGCTCAAACCCCATCTCATTGATCACACTTGAGACAGCGAGCAGCAGCGCGTCGATATCGCGAGGGAACAGTCGGCCGATATTTCCGATCCGGAAACAAGCCGCGCCCGTGACCTTGCCGGGATAAATGACCATGCCGCGATCAGAAAGTTTGTCATAGAAGGTTTGGAAATCGAATCGTTCGTCTTCAGGGCAATGAAACGTCGTGATGATGTGACTCATCAGCTCACGAGACAGAAACGGCTGGAATCCCAACTTCTCCATACTCCGAATCAGGACGCGATGATTCGCTTCATAGCGCGCCTGACGAGCTGCCGCGCCGCCCTCGGCGAAGAACTCACGCAGGGCAACTTGGAAGGCGAGTAGAACTTGATTCGGCGGCGTGAATCGAAATTTGCCACCATCTTCAAACGCTTGCCATTGGTCGGCGAGATCAAGACTGTGACTGCGAGCCCAGGCACCGACTCGCGACTGCTCAAGCAACTCGCGGCGAGCGAAGATAAAACTAAACCCCGGCACGCCTTCGATGCATTTGTTGGCGCTGGAAATGAGCGCGTCGACGCCCACCGATTCGAAGTCGATTGGGTACGCGCCAAAGCTACTCATCGCGTCGACAATAAACCGCCGGCCCGCCGCGCGAACGGCTTCGCCGACACCGCCGAGCTCGTTCAGCAACCCGGTCGTCGTCTCACAATGAATCATCGAGACGGTGTGAATCGACGAGTCGGCTGCAAGCGTCTCCTCCACGACTCGCGCGTCGGCACGTTCATTTTCGGCGAATCGAATCGGAACGACGTCGATACCCAGTTTCTTGGCGATCGTCACGATCCGTTCGCCATAGGCACCGTTGGCGACGACGGCCAGCTTGCCTTGCCTGGGAGTCAGTGAGCCAATGGCCGACTCGACGCCGAAGCTCCCGCTGCCCTGCATCAGCGTGCATTCCCAGCCGCCTGCCTGATCAACGCCGCCAACATTGAGAAGACCGTCGCGAATCTCCTTCACGAGACGTCGCAGCGGAGCGTCCCAAGCGCCGATGTCGTGGCACATCGCCTGTTTCACAGCGAGAGACGTTGTCAGCGGACCCGGTGTAAACAGCCTTGGATCGAAAGCGCTGGGAAACTCGTCATCATGTGCATCGTTCGGTTCGAAATCGGCCAACGGCTCACCTCCGGCTACTACCGGGCAACAGAATCGGTTCGGCAGCGTCGACCTCGTTAGGGCTTCTCGCCGCGACTGAGCCGCATGTTAATGTCGGAGATGACAGGTTCGATGTCCGCGATCGAATCGATAACGTAATGGGCACCGGCTTCTCGCAACATCTTTTTCGAACGATCATGTCGGCGCTCGATCTCGTCCTCGCTTAACGTTGCTTCCTCGTCCAAGGTGTTGATCAACATGTAGTTGCTATATCTCGACACGCCGATTGCCCAACAGCCGGCGTTGAGCCCCTCGCCGACTCCGCCCACGGTATCGTCCACTTTGACGACCGACTCGATGGGCCAAGCGTCCAGCAAGTCGAGGTTCTTATAAACCATGAATGGTTTCGGCCGGGCGCCGTTATCCACTTCGTCGCCCGCGACGGTCGCATCAGGACGAAATCCTTGTTGTATTGCCGCTTCCAACAGGACATCGACCATCACCCGAGTAAAGCCCGTTGAAACTCCGATCTTGATTCCATCGGCCTGGAGTCGCTGAGTCACTTCGGCGATGCCGGGGAGCAAGTCCGTATATTTCGGAAGGCAAGCAACCTGAGCCGGAACGAAATGGGCGAACATCCGCTCGACATCCCCTTGGTCCGGCAACTTCCCATGAACTTCGCGCCATCGTTCTCGAATGACTGGGTCCAAGGTCAATTGTTCGATATGCAAATCCTTACGCAAACCCATCGGCCCGCGCGCCTCGTTCATCGAGATCTCGACGCCCTGGTTCTTGAACACTTCGACGAAAACAACCGCCGGGGCGATCACATACGCATCGGCTGTTGTTCCTGACCAGTCGAGCACCAAGGTTTTCACTGCGCCGCGGTATTCTCGGCGGAACCTGAAATCGGACATCAGAGGAGCTACTCCAAATCTTGAATAGTGTTAGACAAATGAAACGAAGAGCACGCGAGGCGGAAACGGTTACGAATCGGACCAATAACGTTCCGTTACCACTTTCTGCTCGGTGAAGAAATCAAATACATATCTGCCCTGCGATTTGATGTGGGAAAACTGCGATTGCTTCATCCCTCCAAAAGGCAGATGCGCGACGGGGGCTGGAATGCCAACATTGACTCCGATCATACCCGCTTGTGTATGAAGTTTGAACTCGCGAGCGGAGTAACCGCTTTGCGTGTAGATCGACGCCCCGTTGCCGTAGGAATGATCGTTGATGATCTTGATCGCTTCATCGAGCGTTTCTGCTTTGAGCACGATAAGAACAGGACCAAAAATCTCCGTCCGGTGAATCGACATTCCTGGTTTAACGTCAGTGAAGACAACCGGCCCAATGAAGAAACCATTTTCGCAGCCAGGCGGCGTAACTTGGCGACCGTCGTAGGCCAGCGTGGCACCTTCTGCGACCCCTTGCTCGACCATTTCGTTGATGAACTGCCTGCTCTTTTCCGAAATCACCGGCCCCATCACCATTGGGTTCTCCGCGACTTCCGGGCACAGCGGATTAGCAATTGTGACTTGCTTAGTGGCCACGATGAAACGATCACAGACTTCCCGATAGGTTTCGTCTCCAACAGCGACGATCGCCGACGACGCCATGCAGCGTTGGCCCGCACATCCATAGCACGACGTGATCATGTTTCGCACAACTTCATCGAGACGGGCGTCGGGCATCACGACCAGATGATTCTTGGCACCGCCCATCGCTTGGAATCGTTTGTTTTGGCCCACACACTTTGCCGCCACACTCTGAGCAACCGCCGAGGAGCCGACAACGGACACGCCGACCACTTTGGGATGTTCGACAAAAGCGTCCGCCACTTCAACACGACCGCTCAGCAGATTGAAAACGCCCGGCGGCAGATCTGTTTGGTCGATTAGCTCGGTAATCTTCTGCATCGTCAAAGGAACGCGTTCGGATGGCTTGATGACGAACGTGTTTCCACTGGCGATCGCATAGGGGATAAACCAGAAAGGCACCATGGCGGGAAAATTGAACGGCGCGATCATCGCGTAAACGCCGCGCGGCACCCGCAGCACCTCGCCATCGATTCCGGTGGCGGCGTCGACCAACTTGTCGCCCTGCTGAAGGATGGGAGCGCCGCAGGCCGCCTCACAATTCTCAATCGTACGCTTCATTTCGGCGCGAGAATCCGGAAGCGATTTGCCCATTTCCTCTGTCAATGTTCGCGAGATTTCTTCCTCATGCCGCCGCAACAGCTCGACGAGCTGAAAAATGGGCCGGACTCGATTCGAGGCCGAGACGACTCGCCACTTCCCGAACGCTTGATGGGCCGCTTCGATCGCCCGGTTGGCGTCGGTTGTGGAGGTGATCGGAGTTCGCCCAATGACCTCGCCCGTGCTTGGATTATGGACGTCGCAAAAGCGCTCCACAGAGGGATCCAACCAATCTCCGCCAACGTAGTTGCGAACGGTAATCAAAACAGAACTCCAATGGCGGCGGTCTTGGGCGAATCGATCGGGCAAGTCGGCCTTGGGCAAGGAAATCTTGGGCAGGGCGTTTGCGTGCCGAATCGCACCTATGCTACGCCGCCCGACCTGGCGGCTCAACCAGACGTCCGATTCCGCCAAGATAGGCGTCCGTCGATGAACGATCTCGAGCCGAGTTGCGCGATTCCAATCCGTTTGTTCCGCCGCCGCGAGCCCCCTCTGATACAATCGAGGTTGTATCAGCCGCCCCAATGAAACGGTTGCTCCCATGCCCCGGCTACACTTTTCTGCTCAGCCATTGCGAGCCTCTTTCCTCGCACGAGTGACGACAGTCCTCGCCATCTCATTTCTGGCCATCGGTCTCGTCGAAACTCTATTCGCGCAAAGCGACGCTCAGACACAAGACGAGGCCGAAGTTAAGACGTTTTCCGAATCTGCGATTGCCCGACAATTCGACGCCAATCGCGACGGCGTCTTTTCAGCGGCCGAGTCGTCGGCAATGCGGCGCGCGTTTGGCGGCGTTGACGTCCCAGTACTGCCCGATGAGACGTATTCCTACTCCAAAAACAAAGTTCCGCCACGAATGGCGAGCATGCTTTCGAAGTTGGACAACACGCCGCCTGATAACCCGATCGACGACCGCGGCGCGACACTCGGCCGAGTGCTTTTCTATGACCGCCAGCTATCCAAGAACAACACGATCGCTTGCGCTTCGTGTCACTTGCAGGAAAGAGGTTTCGCTGATCCTCGGCAATTTAGCAGCGGTTTCGAGGAAGGCAAAACGAAGCGCAATTCAATGAGCTTATCCGATCTGCGTTACTCGCGGATTCGCGGCGCCAATCCAGGTTTCTTTTGGGATGAACGCGCGCCGACACTCGAAGCACAAACTCTCATGCCGATCCAAGACGCCGTGGAAATGGGGATGAAGCTCGAAGACCTTGAACGCAAGTTGCAGCGATTGCCGTACTATCCTCCGCTGTTTTCCGACGCCTTTGGATCCAAGCGAGTTACGAGAGATAGAATCGCGAAGGCGATCGCCCAGTTCATGCGGTCGATGACGTCGTTCGATTCGCGATTCGACAAAGCCGCGGCGGCTGAAGATCGACGAGATTATTCAAAGCCGTTCCGCGCTTTCACTCCGCAAGAGAACCTCGGCAAATCGCTGTTCATCAGCGGCATCAATGGCGTCGCCGAAGTTGGCTGCGCCCATTGTCACATGCCTCCTACATTCGGAATGCCAAAATCATTCAACAACGGACTCGATTTGCGCTACGCCGATCGAGGACTCGGCGAACGCAACGTCGAGTCGAACGATCCGTTCACGCCGAATAACGATGGCAAGTTCAAGGCACCCTCGCTCAGAAACATTGAACTGACTGGGCCCTATATGCACGATGGTCGATTCAATAATCTGGAACAGGTCGTCAAGCATTACAGTGACGGCGTTCAGCGTCACCCGAACTTAGGATTGGCTGTTGGAGAAGACGATGCCGACTCGAAAAACAAATCCGGATTTCGCTTGACCAAGACTCAGCAAGCGGCGCTCGTCGCTTTTCTAAAGACACTCACAGATGACGCTTTTCTCACGGACCCGCGTTTTTCCGATCCATTCGTTCGTGCGGAAAATGACCTCGCGTCGCCGCAAGAAAGGTGAGCTGCTTAGCGTTGAATCTTGCTCACCGTACGAGCAAGCTCGTTCGGGCCGGCTATTCGCCCCTATCGATCTTGACGAGCTCGCCCTTGTATCCAATGCCTTCAATCGCTGCGAGCGCTGCTTCAACGGGCGGTTTGGCGCCTGCCTGTGAACCGACGGTTGCTTGACTCGACTCAAAATCGACGATAACTGCCAACACGCCCGGTGCTGATCGAAGGGCCGCTTCGGCCTTCGGTGCTCAGGTATGTCACGTCATTCCCTCGATGCGAATCACGCTCCGCACCATGTCGTCCGTAAATTCGTCTCGCGCGCCAGTCAGCTCCTCGAGGCGCTGTGGGAAAAAGAGAAACACAACGGCGATCGCCGTCACGACCCAAAGCATGATCTTGTTGAACGACATGACGCTCGATCGAGCCGAAGAGGCTTTGCAGCCTCCGTCCTTGTCGGCCGACTCGCCACCTTTGCCAACCGAAGCTCCGGGCCTCGGCCGGTACGTCAGGTAGAAAGCAAACCCCAAGAATCCAAACGTGACGCCAATGAACAGGGAACGGTATTCCTCGATAAAGCTGGTCATCCCCGCACCGGAGATTCCGCCCAAAATCAACAAGGGCGGCAACCAGCATCAGCTCGAGGCGACGAACGCGGAGAGCAATGCTCCAAAGCTCGCGAAACGCTCGGCCCGCCCGGATCCGATCGCGCCGTTTCCATTGGCCGCAGACTGCGACACCTTGGGCTCGGCCGATCAGCAATCGGGAGCAGGTGCCGACGGTTGACTTTCTTCGGCCATGCGTTTTCGAACTCCAGTTTCGGGATTGCCTGGTCACGATGTGACATGCCATCAAAAACTAGTCGGATTCCGGTTTCACTTTCGCTTCAAAGCCGTGCTCGGCAATCGTTTCCTTCAACCGCCCAAGCGAAACGACACTCGGTCGGAAGGCGACAAACAGCAAGTCTAAATCCTCGTCCGACTCGATCTCCCGTTCCCATTCGTCTTCCACCGACTCGATGCCCTTTAGCTCTGACAGAGCTATTTTGACCTTATTCGGTCAGTCGCCTCACAATATCTTCAACGATGCGTTCATGCCCGGAAGATACAACGTCACTCGTTCGATTTCTGTTGAAGAGGCTAGCGCGGCAGTCGCTGGCGATTCGGCTCGCGGCGTCGGGGGACTCAAACGCTCGACAGGCTGACAGCCAGCGGCAAGCCAAGAAAGCACAACAACAGCCGCGCCGAATCGTCGTGCTTGGGCCGAGCTGACTCGAGCCAAGTTTCTCTGTGTCATCGTCACTTCACTCATCTTTCACATCACAGACAACTCGGAAACCGATCAAACGATACGGTGTATTCGGCATGGCTCGAAATCGATACGCGGAACGGCAAGCCCTCCCGTCGTCGAGCCAAGAGCCGCCGCGGACCACAACGAAGAAATTCTCGTTTCCATTGTTGGTGAACTTGGTTGCCAAGACTCCAAAGGGCGGGCCGAGCGGATCGTCGTCCGGACTGTCGAGATAGTAATCGGGATCGTACCAATCGGCACACCACTCCGCGACATTGCCGTGCATGTCGTAGAGACCAAATGCATTCGGCTTATACGAACCGACTTCGGCGGTGCTTCGCACGTACTTCGATTTCTTGGCGCCGCCGGCCGGATAGTTGCCATTGAAATTCGCCTGGGTTGACGAAAGTGATTCGCCCACGTGAAAGGCCGTCGACGTATTGGCCCGGCATGCGTATTCCCATTCCGCTTCGGTCGGAAGCCGGTACTTGCGGCCTGCTTTCTTCTCGTCCGGACGGTTCGAGAGAATCTCGCAAAACGATTTTGCAAATATCCACTCCATGTTGTCGACTGGCAAATTGTCGCCCTTGAATACTGATCGAGGATTCATCTGCGAACCGCGAGCTAGCTGCTTGTACTCTGACTGCTTGACCTCGTACACGCCCATGTAAAACGACTTGCCGATGTTCACCTTGTGTTGCCGTTCTCGTTTGTCACGCTCATCTTCGCTCTTGGGCGAACCCATCGTGAACGACCCTGCAGGAATGCGAACCAGCTTCATTCCGATGGAGTTCTCGATGTAGCGATGTTCGCTTGAGCCTGCGGCTTGCCGGGCAACTTGTTCTTCGGCCGAAGAAGGCGATGCGAACAGCAGCGGACCGGCCGCAGCGCAAATGAGGAGCAACGCAAGACGGCATGCAAATCTGTTAGCTAATGAAATCGCCATATGTTGTTCCCAAGACTGCCAGAACCCAAGCGGAGAATGCGAGCGTCAATGCGAAAGGCCGCATCGCCCAACGAACATCATGGCCTTTGACACCATCGCCCGCAACAAGTTTTCCGCCTTTGCTAACGGCGACTCGTTCTATCAGCTGGATTCCAAGCAAAAACGATCGGGCTCTATCGAATGCGGCGGGCGAGATTTCGCCCCGTCAACGTGCATCGACCGAAACTCGGCGACTAGAAAACACGGGCAACCGAGAAGATGTTCTGGGTATCAAGACGTTCCGGTTTGAATATCGGGAAGCGAACGGCAAAACGCACCGAGATCGAACCAGGACGTCAACGTTGGCGCCAGGGCAGCTTCGTCACGTCCTAGATCTCGATTCGCATCGCCGGTGGGGATCTCAACTTCGACGTTGGCTGACAGAAAGAACGCATCGCCGTCAATCAACAACGCGCGACCCGCAATGGCCACGTCGCCAAAGCCAGGGGTATTGGGAGCGACCACGGGATTCAAGCCGACGTAGGGAACTTCGAGGACCATGCCAGTCGCTTTGTCAGTGCGTACTCCATCTCGAACTCTTGCTCGTCGGTGTTGCCATCAAAGTTGTTGCCAACCCGGTAGTCTAGAAACAAGTCGCGATGCAGAACGGCGGGTTCGGTCAAGAACAGGTGAACGAAGGGCGTGCCGAGGCGACTGAAGTGGCCATGCGAAGCGGGTGCGAACAACTCCTCGAAGAAGCCGCCACGGTGTTCGTGATCGAGATGGCTGCGACTCAACCAATCCACCGAGTCTTCACTGTCGTCTAGGTGAAATAGGACGCCGCTTTCTAACTCTGGGATGATGGGAGCAATCGACGTATGCGATTCGGCAATCCGTTTTTGGCTTCGAGCCGATTTAAACGGCAATGCAAGCATGCCGAGGACGATTAGTCCGCGAATCGTCGTCGATGTCGTCATTCCAAGTCTCACAAGCGCAGATCGATAGCAGACGGCACCTCGATCGCCATCGACAAGACTCTCGCTACATCTTGATAAAATCTGACGATTGCAACGATTCTAACGATGAATCGCACCGGGACTTTGTCAACGCCTGAGCTCTAGCGAGCGTAGCTACGGCGTGTTACGAGTCAAACGCCACCGCACTGCGGCGCTGCGCGACTTAAGAAACCGACGAGTCTTGATTGACACGCAATCTGAGTTGATCGTCAAGAATGCTCTCTGCGCGTTTGCGTTCGCGCATGAGCTGTACGGAATCGCCGTCAAAGGCCGCTTCGGTGGGCAAGGGGCTGCCATGAAAGATCGCCGGCGACGACCACATCCCGTAAGCACCCGCGTTGGAAAACGCAAGCACATCGCCTGCCTTCAACTCGGGCAACGGGCTCGCCTCGAGCATCACGTCATCGGGCAAACTCAAGCATCCCAGGATGTCGGTCGGCTCTCGCCCCTGCTCGCCGATCCCCTGCTGCCCGATCTGCTGCTGGCTGATCGCCGAGCTGTCCAACGAAGGCAACACGGTTGGCGGACTTTGATTCTTTCTCAAACAGAGACCGCACATGTCGGCACGCTGATGAACGCCGCCGTCCACAATCACGGCCGGACGGCCTTGCCACGTCTGGTGACCGACGACCGACGTCAAATACCATCCCGCCTCAGCCACGAGGAAACGGCCCAGCTCGAGCACGATCCGAGCCGGTGATGCGCGCTCGGCCAATCGCGTCAGCTCGGCGCTGATGCTCTCAAGATCAAGCGCTTCGTCATCCGCAGCGTAGGGAATTCCGAAGCCGCCCCCCAGGTTGATGTATGTCGGCGTGAACTGAAGCAACACCGCCGCGCGCAAAGACAAATCCATCGCCTTGCGCAATTGCTCGTTAACCATGTCCGTGTCAAGCAACTGCGAGCCGGCAAACACGTGAAACCCGACCAAACGGAGCCCGCTCGAATTGATAATCGGCAAACAGTCCTGCAACTCGTCCTCAACCAACCCAAAACGCGATTCACTTCCTGCCGGGACAACAGAACACGAACCGAAATCAGGGCGCAGCCGAAGAACGACCGAGTTGGCGAGGCCCGCGGAGGCGAGGTGCTTCAGTTCGCTCAGCGAATCGATCGAGACAACGGCCTCCGGAGTGTGCCGCAACATGGCGATCGTTTCCGGGAGCTTGAACGGACCCGCGACGAAGATCCGATCGGCAGCAAATCCAGCCGTCAAAGCTGTAGCCAACTCGCCCGCCGAAGCGACGTCGGCGCCGATTCCGCAATCGGCGAACACGTCACAAATTCCAAGAGAAGCATTCGACTTGAGCGAATAAAGAATCTCCACCGCGGAGGGCAGTTTGTCTTGCAGCTTGTCGACCTGGGCTCGCAGTCGACGCGTGTCGAATGCATACGCCGGAGTTCCATAGCGGCGCACAATTTCGCGTAGGGCAAGCTCAGCCGCCTCGTCCGGTTCCCTTCCATTTTCGTTCGAGCGGTTCATGCAAGGATCTCTCTTCTCAGACATCTCTCTTCTCTGGCATCTCTCTTTTCAGGCGATCAACCGAGCCACTGCCATGACCAGAATCCGATCACAACGATCGTAGCCACCCAGGTAATGGCAGCCGAGACCCAATTGCCTCGCTTGAGCACGTGAAGCACGTAGTGCGACCGCCCCAACGCGGCCACGGTGACGCCGATAAGCACCGGCGACATCCAACCCGCGATCGATACAGCTGAGCCCCCTGCTAACCCGAACAGGGACAAGACGCCAGCGGTTGTTCACGTCGGTACAGCGGCAGCGGCGCCGAACAGTGCGCCGAGCACGGTCGTCTTACCGTTTGCTCCGGGGCCGTCTTGAGCTTGGCTGGCCACTGCCTTTTCCGGTTCCGACTCACTATTGGGAGGCGCGTTCATCACTTGGTTCTTTCATCAATTCGAATCCAGCGACAAGAATTCGCCGCGGCTTTTCAAGTTTCGTTTTGAAAAGGCTGGGCCAACGTCCTACGTACTTGTCGACTCGCCCGCGAATACGCACATCGTTGCCTGCAGCCGCTTGCAAGTCGTCAAACACGTTCGCTTGGTCGCCGCTCTGAGCCAAAATGAAATTCGAGTCGGAGCCGCTGACCTTCAACATGATCGCGTCCTGAGTCTTGACCACTTTGCCGATCGCGACCACGTCCAAACTCACGATGCCGCTGCGAGTGCCGCCGGACAAGCGAGTGGCCCAAATGCTTTCATGCAACTTTTCGAGGTCGATCAGTTTTCCTTTTCGAGCTCGAAAGGTCACCGTACCTTGATCGTACCTCTTCGTTTTCTGAAGCTTCTTGAACACAACCGAGTTTTCGTCCACGTCATACAGACGTGCAGTGGCGTCACACGCCACACCAGCTCATCAGTGCATTTCGGCGCCGGTGACCGTCATCACTCCGCTGACAATTTGCCCACTGGCCGATGAAGCGATCAACAGCGTACACGCTGCGGCCGCGAGTCCAAGTCGCGCTTTCATGCTTTGCTTTCCTTAAACAAGTGCGTCTAAATATCGATCGCCGGACCGTCTTCTACGGGTCCGCCCTTTGACTTATTGAGAGGGTCCAACTGACCCTCGGTCGGCTCCGCTCAGCAGAACCATGACTCACTGAGCCGCGGCGCCTTGTAACGCTCGCTCGGCAAGGAACAAACGGCCCGTGACGGCTCGCGACCGTACGCCAACTCCTTGATCCGATAGAACGTCGTCGCTGCGTCCTCCTCCGCCTCAGCGTCCTTCTCGACAAGTTGAGCGATGGTTTTCTGAAGCTCGTCCATCTTGGGGTCGGGATGATTCCAACGATACGTGAAGGCCGCTTCATCGAGCGGACCGCGAAACGGCAGCGTCTCCTCGTGATCGGCCAGCCACGACCCAGGCGGAATGAGCAGTCTGACCGAATACTGAACAGGATCGATATTGTCGATCAAGTTGTTCTCTTCGATGAACTCCAGCACGTCCCGAAAATCTTGCAGCGTTGTCCAAGGCGTGAACGTAACCCAAGTCGGGCGAGGCGCGATGCCAGCGTCGCGAACGAACTTGATTGCCGACACGACGTCGTCGCGAGAGTGGCGTTTGTCGAGAATCGTCAGCACGCGATCGCTTAGCGACTCAACCGCCGTGATGATGAAAAGGCAACCCGCGGCCGCGTACTCGGGCATGTCGGCACCGCGTTTGAGCAGATGCTCAACCTTTGCCGTAAAGTCGTACGTTAGCGAAGGAAACTCTTCATGCATCGCTCGCACAACGCGGAGTGAATGTTTGGGGCCATTGAGAAAATCGGGGTCGCCGAAAGAGATATGCGTTGCGCCAGCAGCGACTTGTCGTCGAATGTCTTCCAGCACCACCTCCTGCGGCAAGATAAAGAATCTGCCTCCATAGACCGGCGGGATCGGGCAGTGGGTGCACAAATGTAAGCAACCTCGGCTCGTCTCGGCATACCCCGCCGTGCGACACTCGCCCTCGTGTTCGAGTCGAGCGTAATCGGCCAATGGCGGCAAGGCAGTTCGATCGGGAGTCGCAAAGGGGATTTTGTCTAGCACGGGCAAGGCCGGCTTACCCTTTTGAATGACTCCCTCCACGCTACCTTCGAGCCCTTCCTCAAGCGATTGGATCAAGTCGGCCAACGGCTGCTCAAACTCTCCGCCGATGCAGGAGTCCGCGCCGTGCTCGACAAGGTAGTCGGAATTCAGCGATGCGTAGAGGCCGTAGAAACAGATGTGGCATTCCGGATTGAGTTGGCGGATCCGCTCGGCGACGCGAACGCCCAAACGGAGTGCTGTATGCATCGGAACCGAAATGCCGACAAACGACGCTCGCCTCACTTTCTCGTCGTCAAACTCCTCGACAGCAATATCCAACGCATCGGGCTGAAAGCCGGCTCGGCCCAAATAACCAAGCGGAGATGCAACGCATAATGGCTGGTGGCCCAGCTCATAACACGAAATTAAGAGCACGCCGCCTGGTGATCGCAAATTCATCGTCTCACCCTTTTGTTGATGGCGACAGCGTTGGCCGAGTCAACGCTGCATGGCGTACGGTTCCTGAAAGCCGTCCTAATCGCGGCGAGCCGACATGGCCCCGTCAGCTGTCTGCCGTTTGTTCACAATCGCTTCTCAACGAATGCAATCGATAGCCTAACCGAAGTTGAGACGCAGGCTAAACCGTTTTTGGGCTTCAGAGTCGTCTTTTTCGAGTTGAAGATCTACAGACCCAGGGGTCCTATTTGAGCGAGGCGAGCCAGGCGAGCAGGTCGGCCACTTGTTGAGCTGACATTTCGCGCAGCAACAATTCCGGCATGAGTGACTTGCGTTGAGGCGTAATGACCTCGATATCGGCGGAAGGGAACCGATGTTCTTTTCGCTTTTCGTCTCGAATTACAACTTCATCTGCGTTTCTGCTGACAAGCAATCCGTTAAAGACTCGCCCATCGCTTGTCTCGAGCAGCCAAGTGCGATATTCGGGTTCGATCGTCTGCGAGGGATGGAGAATGTTTTCGAGTATCTTGGCTCGGGTCAGCTTCTTGCCAACGAGCGTCAGTTCGGGCCCAAGCGACTCGCCTTTACCTTTCACTTGGTGACAATTTCGACAGGTGATCCCTTGGCCTTTGAGGAACAACGTCTTGCCTCGTTCCGCATCGCCAGGCAACGCGAGCAGGGTCGGAGCGTCGATCGAATCGCCGAGGCGTTTTGTTCGCTTGCTGTCTGGTAAAAACGACTCGAACAAATCCCGAGCCACGACGTTGGCTGACTTGATAGCCCGTTCGACGACCAATTCGGCGGTGGCCTTTGAAAACTTGCTCTCTCGGTGGGCTCGAACGAGCAGCAAAGCGCCTTCGGGCGAAAGCGCAAGATCGTCAATCAATCGATTCCGCTCGGCCTTGCGGGACGCCTCTTGTCGTTCCAAGTGTTGTTTCACTTGAGCCGCGGCAAGCCTTCGGTCGCTACCGGTCACATCTGTTCTTTGTTCTGAGCGAGCAAGGCTCTTGGCCAGCAGGTCTTGTAGGTACTTCGAGTCGACAAGATCGCGCGCCCGTGCGGGCTCTTCCGAAATCGAGACGAGGCGATCGAGCTGAACGGCCATTTCAGACCGACTAGGCAAGCTGCGAATCCAATCGTGCATCAGCGAGAGTCCGCGTGAATCGATCAGCTTAGAACCGATATGAGGCATGTG
Organism: uncultured Pirellulaceae bacterium; assembly: GCA_964567745.1. Classification (GTDB taxonomy): domain Bacteria; phylum Planctomycetota; class Planctomycetia; order Pirellulales; family Pirellulaceae; genus CAZMNY01. The sequence continues at coordinate 151,466 of CAZMNY010000004.1, forward strand.
TCCCGGGCCGGTCTTGGCCATTCGCAAATACATGATCGATCGAAGCGGATCTCCGGGCGCGAGGATCTCGGCTTGGCGCACTCCGAAAGCGCCTTGCGTGGGGCGAGTGCCCAAGGCCTCGGTTCGATTGAGCGGCTTCTCGTAGTCGACGTGGATACGCGCGGCGCCGCCACCGTGTTCGCGATGGCAATGCGCACAATTGGCGTGCAAGTACGAGCGACCTCGGAGGTACAAATCAGCCGACTCGTCGTAGGGATCGACGAGCGCGGGGAGTAGTTCCGCTGGCCGATGAGGTCGAATCGTTCGGATCGGAGCCTGAAGATCGACGGCTTGATCGATATTGCGCAAAACGCCGATGTGCCTTAACGTGCGAACTTGGTTGGCGACGACGGCACCATAACGGTGCTCCCGATTGATCTGCGCGATACTGAATGCCAGCGTTGATTGAGCCCACTCGTTGTGGCAGCGCATGCATTCGAGTCTCGAGGAGAATCGCCATTGATGTTGGCGTTTTCCGCCCGGGTAGCCATTGTCGGCGACTTCAAATTGAGTTGATTCGCCGTTTGGCGGAACCAACTCGGCGTCTGTTTGGTCCTTATTCCAGCGATACGAATAGCCTCGCCACTGAAGGCCGTCGAAGTGCAACACTTGAGTTTCAACACGTCGACGCGAAGTCGGCTCGCCAGCGACAAGCTCAAGTGAGAGCGTCTTGGCGACAACGGCGTCCTTCGGGTAAGCAAGGGCGCTCTTGAAGTACGATCCAGGAATGCGTTCGGGCTGCGTGTGAAGTCCGATGAACTTGTCGTCCGGAATTCCGACGAACCGTTCCGAAGTTGCGTGGTCAGCCCACATCTCGGCTTGAATGGAGAATTGAATGACGCCTTCCGCGAGCTTGTGTTGGGCGGTCGACTCAAACAACCCGCTCTCACTCAGTAGACGAGGGAATCGTTGTTGTTGCTCAACAACGTTGGGGGCGAATTCATGGATCGTGCCGGAATCGTGGTCGAGCAACAGCAGTTCGCCGTCGTTGCGTTCGGCGAATCCAGCAACGCGCACGGTTGCTTCCGCCAACTCGCGACGAATTCCCAACTTGTCATCTGTTGTTGGCACATGCCAAATGCGTCGCGTCACATAGTCGCCAAAAATGTAGTGGCCGTTGAGTTCGGGGAATCGTTTTCCGCGATAGACGAATCCGCCTGTCACCGATGCCCCTTCCGTGTGTGGAATCTCCATAGCGGCTTTGACGATCGGCGTCGGTCCGCGTTCCCATTCGGTATGCACAGGTTGCGAGCCCTCAACCAAGCTCCAGCCGTAATTGTCGCCAGGACGAACTCGATAAACCAATTCCCACAATTGCCAGCCGACATCTCCCACCCACAAATCACCGGTCTTTCGATCGAAACTCATCTTCCATGGATTGCGCATTCCGTAGGCCCAGATTTCCGGGCGCGCGTCGGCCAGATCGACGAACGGATTGTCCTTCGGTATCGAATAAGGGCGATCGGCATCTGCCGAATCGACATCGATCCGCAGCACGGCGGATAGCAAAGTGCCGACGTCCTGGCCCGATTTCAATTCGTCGGGCGGGTAAGCGCCGGCACCATCGCCTGTGGAGATAAACAACTTGCCATCGCGAGCGAACTTCAAGCAGCCGCCATTATGGCCGCCTTGCAGCCAGCTGATGAATTCGAATTCGCTGTCCGCGATGGCGCGGGGTGGATCGGTGCGCGTTACCGAGAGCCGCACGACTCGAGTCCCATGGGGATGGGTCCCTCTGCCGCGCCCGGTATACCGAACGACGTAGCACAAATAGCAGTATCGATTCTTGTCGAACTGGGGATGAAACGTCAGGCCGTAGACGGCAGAGAGGGCGACCTGTTCGGCATCCGGCAACTTCGAGTTGAGATGCTCAACGAGCTCGCCCATGTCGAGAAACAGATCGGGCTTTTCACAATCGTTGGCGGCGGGAAGCGAGTAGAGATTCCCTGCTCGCTCGGCGACAAACAATCGGTCGGTTCCGGGCGCGCTCGTCAGCACGGTGGGGCTCGAAAACTGGATCTTGGGATAGATGCGGATCGCTTTATAGGGCAGCGGTGGCTCTGGTCGGCCTTTGAATTGAGACGTCCGCCAGAGCTCGCGTTGCTTGATGCCGTAAGGTCGCTCCGCGTCCGAGCCGGCGCGCTGTTTCACTTCCTGCGCGATCGCGTCATGCGACGCGCAACTGATTCCGACGAGGCAAAGCGCAATAGCACCGAGCCGCGGTCCTAAGAACATGCCGTTTCTACGCCGCGATGATGTTGCTGTTTTCATCCCGGCAAGTTTATCCGGCCGAGCAGGCGAGTGAAATTCTTTTCGTGAATTAATTTACGCGCTGAGAAGCGAGGCAAACCGGGTGATGCGTCAGCACAATAGCACACCAGGAATGTTTGTTTATTCGACGTCATTTCTGTTACAGTGGCGCCAGTGAGGCCCTTCTGAGGTGCCCATTCGATGGCGAGAGCAAGGACGAGTCATGTCATCCAGTCCGTTCGCAGAAACGGAAGGTCTTGAGCAAGGCGAGATCTACCGTTGCCTGTTTGAAGAATCCGACCAGGCGATCATGATCGTCGACCCGGCGTCAGCTCAGATACTCGATCTCAACCAGGCCTCCCTGCGTCTCATAGGAGATTCGCGCGAACAACTGGTCGGTCAAAGCCTGTCAGACGTCGTGACAGCCGAAGGCGTACTGACTATCGAACGGTTGTTGGAGACAACGTTCACGCCGAACGTTTTCCATTCGACTGACATGTTTTTCATCGAATCCAATGGACGCGCGACGCGAGTCGAGCTCGACATTCACCCCTTGCGATCAAAGGCAAGTATGTTGGCGCTGGTGGTCGCTCGCGACAAATCTGAGAGACAGCTCTATCGCCGAGCTATCGCCGCAGCGAACTCAGTCGTCTATCAAATCGATTTCGAATCTGACACCTATACCTACATGGGTGACCGCATGGAGCAAATTCTGGGTTTTCCGGTTGAGCAGCTAACACCTTCGTTCGCGGCATCTCGAGTTCGCCAGCACATCATGCGAGGCGACGCAAGTCATCTCGGCCACGTCGACGCGGCGACCCAATTCCGTTCCGGCAAATTGCGAAAGTGGAGTTGCGACGAAGAATGGGAGACCTCGGATGGACGCTTAGTATGGCTTTCCGACTCGTCCGTTCTGGTCTCGGACGAAAATGGCAAACCGACCGGTTGCCTGGGTATCTTGAGAGACATCACGGCGCGCAAGACCACGAAAGCCGACCTCGGTCGGTTTTTCGCTCAGCCGCTCAACTTGATGGCCATCGTGCGGTTTGACGGAATCGTTCAAGAAGTCAATCCGGCGTGTGAAGCTCTGCTTGGCTTTGAGAGAGATGAGTTTCTCGGACATTCGGAACTCGAGCTCATCCATCCCGATGATCACGAACGAATGATCCTTGAGCTCGAGCAACTCAAGCAAGGCAAGACGACGACCGGTTTCCAACTCAAGATGGTTTGCAAAGACGGCAGCACGCGACAGGTGATTTGGAGCGGTTTGCCGGACGTCGAACAAGGATTGTTCTTCGCGACAGGCAAGGACATCACCGAGCGAAGCCAAAATGAACAGTTGCTTCAAATTCAAAGTCGTCTGTTAGAGCGAATCGCAATCGGCGAGCAGCTCCAAGATATATTTGACGAACTCTGTCAACACGTCGAGTCATTCGTACCGGGCGCGGTCTGTACGTTTATGGAATTGGACGAGTTGAACAAGTGCCTCAACGTCTGTGCTGCGCCGTCGCTAGGCGACGAGACCATTGCGATGTTCAATGGATTGCAACCTGGCCAGCACGCAGGGGCGTGCGGTACGGCCGCCTTTACTGGCGAGACGACGATCGTCGAAGACACCGAGACGGACCCGCGATGGGCGACGCTGCTCGATGTCGCCAAGAAAGCCGGCATCCGTGCCTGCTGGTCGATTCCCGTCAATCACGACGGACGAGTGGTAGCGACATTCGCGATTTCACATGACCAGCCTCGTCGTCCCGATACGTTTCACGAACGTCTTTTGACGTGGGCGGCCCATATCGCCGGCGTCGCCATCCAGCGTTCGAGAACCGTCGCCGCGCTCGAGCGATTCCAAGCGATCTTGGATCAAGCGGGCGACGCAATCTATGTCATCGATCCCGATTCAGCTCGTTTTCTCGATGCCAATTTAAGCGGCTTGCGAGACCTTACATGCACGCGCGAGGAACTGCTCGAACTCACCGTCCACGACGTTCAGCCGCCTGATTCGGACGACGCGCCGTCAAGATGGACGGCCAAGATCGAAACGCTCAAGAGATGGAATCGGCCGATGGTTCGGCTGGGCCATCACGTTAGGAAAGACGGCAGTACGTTTCCTATCGAGGTAACTGAGTCGTATCACGTCATCCAAGGCCGCGGTTACGTTCTCGCAGTCGTGCGCGACATCACGGTCCGTACGAAAGCGGCGGACCAACTGCAGGCGCAACATCGAGCCCTTGAACAACTGGCCACTGGCAGTTCATTGAAGGATATTCTCGAGACGCTTATCCGCAACATCGAACATCAAATACCAGGCATACTCGCATCCGTTTTGATTCTCGATGGTAAGCGACTAACTCATGGTGCCGCGCCAAGCTTACCGGACGAATACAATGAGTTGGTCGATGGAGTCGAGATTGGCCCGAATGTGGGCTCGTGCGGCACCGCCGCCTACTTGGGAAAGCGAGTCGTTGTGGAGGACACGACGAACGATCCGAGGTGGGCCAATTTTCGCGATGTGGTCGAGCGGTTCAATCTGAGAGCATGTTGGTCGCAGCCGATTCTCTCGGACTCGGATGAGGTCGTCGGGACTTTGGCGCTTTACTATCGCGAAAAACGATCGCCTACTCAGGCCGAGTTGAGTTTGGCCGAAGCGTCGGCCAACCTGGCCGGGATCGCGATCGAGCGACGGCACGCCGAACAAGAGCTAAAGAAACGCGAAGCCGAACTAGCTCATGTCGGCCGGCTCAGCACGTTAGGCGTCGCCATTGCCCATATTGCTCATGAAATCAACCAGCCTTTGTTCGCGATCTCTAATTTCGCCAAAGCGGCCGTCATCGAAATTGGAAAGGGATCGGCCTCGGCGGAAGATCTTTGCACGCGCTTTCGCAGAATCGACGGGCTCGCCACGTCGGCGGGGGATGTGCTCCAACGCATTCGAGGGTTCTTGAGTAAGAGCGAAGCGGACCGGGAGTTGGTCTTGGTCAATGATGTGATCCAGGAGTCGCTGCAGATTATTGCGTTTGAAGCCAAGCGATCGCATATCCGAGTCGAAACAGAGAAGCCGGCAAAGGACACGTTGATTTGGGCCGATGCGGTGCTAGTGCAGCAAGTGATCGTCAACCTGCTCAAGAATGCATTTGACGAGTTGGCCAACGTTCCGTCGAACCAGCGCACCGTAAGAATCACGGCGACGGTCCGAGAGGATGTCGTGGAAATTGAGGTCCGGGACTCGGGGCGAGGATTTGGGTCGGCGATACCCGACACCGTTTTCGACGCATTCTATTCCACGAAGCCTGAAGGAATGGGGATCGGTCTGGCCATCTCGAAGAGCATTGTGGAATCGCATGGCGGACAGATCTGGGTCACGGAGAACGACGGGCCTGGCGCGACGTTCCACGCGACGCTCCCAGTTCCCGATTGATTTTTCGCCCTAAAACTCAAGATCGGAACAGTCGCAGTGTTTGCCTCAATGGCGCTCTTGCCGGCAATTCGCCGCGTTTTTGGGCCCTTCCCAACGATCTGATTCCGATTCCGGCAAGCGCACGTGGTTTACCACATTCTCGGCGTGGGAGTCATCGTGTAGCGAAACGCGCTGTTCGCCGAAAACGTGTAATGACCTTCACGCTCAGTAACGCGGGAGCGAGGCAGGGCTCTTTGGGCGGGAAAGAGTGCCCGCGTCATTGGCGTGGAGGGGGCGACCAGGGGCAGATTTGTTTCTCTAAGGGTGTGTCGATGTCAGACGGGTCAAGTGCTGGAACAGGCACAGCTGATTTGAATTCAACCCGCCTCATGCTGGTGGAAGACTGCCCGGATGATCAACGCCTGATGGCCCTCCTTCTCTCACGAGCCGGCGCGGAAGTCATTCTCGAGTGCAACGGCGAGAGCGCGATTCGGCAGTTCGAGCGGTCACTCAGGCGTGACACGACGTACGACGGGATCGTGATGGACCTGCAAATGTCCGGCATCGACGGAATTGAGACGACGCGCCGCCTTCGAAGTCGCCGCTACGTCGGCCCGATCATCGCGGTCACCGCGCACGGCGACGTCAACACCGAACGAGAATGGCTCGACGCCGGCTGCTCGTGCTACGTTCGCAAGCCGTTCAGCCCGCTGCATTTCGTCCAGTCGGTCGCCGATGCGGTCTGCCAAAACGCAGCTAGCTGACGACGAGCCACTCGACGCGCGACTATCTCGCGGCTTGCTGCCCTCAAATTAGGTCTGTCCTTGATCCCAAGCAGCTCGATCACTGGCGCGCATTCCTGAGTCAGTCCGTAATCCAGCATCGGTGCTGGGGCTGGATCCACTGCGATCCGTTTCTATTCATCCGGATTGAAACCGCTGGCAACGCATAGGCTTGCACTCCCGCAATTGCACTGGCTGCCAGAGCTACGCAGCCCCAGTAGACACTTCCCTGAATGGACAGACGAGTGAGCGAATGTCGATGCGCAACGCGCTGCCACTAGCCACTGAATTCGGGGTGTCCGACTTCGCCTCGCGCACTTAAAGGCAAATGGCGCAGGCGGTTCGCTTGGAATTGAGTCGCATTCGACGTCAATTGGCCCCGTCGATGTCGCGAGCCGCATGGGCGAAATTGAGAAGTGAAGCGAAGGAATGAACGCGGAGCTTCTTCATGATTCGAGCTCGACGGTCTTCGACCGTTCGAATGCTAACGTCAAGCCGCTTCGCAACGGCCTTGTTGGGAAGTCCCTTGACGACCAATTCCAAAACGGCATTTTCCGTTTCGTTGAGTTCGGCGAGTCGATTGATGATTTCCGCGTTCCGGCGGTCTTCATCGCACCACTCGCGTGAGAGATCCAGTCCGCGCTGAATCGCATCCCACAGACCTTGTTGCTCACACGGCTTCGTCAAAACCGTCACCGCACCCGCTCGCATGGCCAACACCGTCCCGCGCACATCAATGTATGCAGAGATAATGACGATAGGCAGCCGAGCAGACGATTCAGCCAGGTGCTTTTGCAACTCAAGGCCGCTCATCCCGGGCATGCGTAGATCGGTGACCAGGCAGCCTCGTGCGCTCGAATCGAGCGAATCGATAAAGTCGTCTGCACAATCGAACGCTTGGACGTTGACATCCATCGCGCCGACCAATGCGCAAACCGATTCGCGCGCGTCCGCGTCGTCATCAACGACGTACACCGTAAGTTGATGCGGATCGGTGCCGCCCGTCGCCGCGAGTTGACGGTCCGTTGTTGCTGTCCGGTGAGAGAATCGTGGCCTCTCAGTTCGTTGCCTATCCCAAGACTTATCAAGCATCAGGTTTTGCCTCACAAATGTCCTGCAACTGCGACGAATGCACGCGAACATCGCGCCTCAACAAGGACGGTCGTGACGGCGACGCCGTGCGAATCCGAACATCCTTGCGTAACGATGTTATCGTCAACAATAATCTTGTTTATTGAATATTCATTGCGCGGTCGGCCTGTGGATCCCCGTTTCTGCTTTACCCAGATTCAATAAAGTGCCCACAGTTGCAAGAGTTCGGCTCGGACGCGCCGCATGCCCGTAAAACACCTAGCAAGCCGGAAGGTCGGTCATGAACACAATAATTAGGTTTCATCGTTTCGCTGTCACCTCCTTGCTGGCTGCCGCGCTGGCAACTCACTTGCCCGAGCCAGTGATTGCGGAAGTTGGCGACCCCCAGATCAAGACGGATCATCCCTGGTATCCAGGTGAGCTGGCTTTCTCGACGTTCGATCGCCTTTTTGCGACACAAGCGGAAGCGTACGAACGGGCGACCGGAGTGCGAGTTGAGACGGACGAGCAGAAAGCACTGGCGGCTTGGTATTGGCGAAACACCCATTACTGGCACGGCGAGGCGGGCCGGCGCGATCTGTGGGGCGAAGGCGTCAACAAGGGGAAGGACTTGCGACTGCGCGAGTATTGGAACGGCTTGTTTGGCTACGGCTTCGGACTGTGCGGCACAACGCATTCGCAATGGACGGCTGAGTTTGAACACCTTCTGGGGCACGGGCGAAGTCGTGGCGTCGGCGCCGCGGGGCACAACGCGTTCGAGGTGTTCCTACGCGGAGGCGCATACGGCGAGAAAGGCAAATGGGCTCTTCTCGACCACGATCTCTCAACGGTCATCTTCAGCGAGTCGGGCGATCGACTGTTGGGCCTGGGCGAATTGCAAGACGATGTTGGCCGCTGGATTCGCCGCGACTATCTGCCGAAACGGCAACAGGGATGGTTGGTTTGCGGTCTGCACCCTGGCGACGGAAACTCGTATCGCAAGTATGCGGTGGCCGAATATCTGGCGGGCTACGCCGGTCCTTCGCCGATGGTTCACTTGCGCCGAGGTGAGAGGATGAGGCGGTATTTCAAGCCGGGTCTAGCCGACGGCAAGACGTTTGTCTTTTGGGGACGGAACTACAACACGAACCAAATTCCAGGCCCTGAGCGTTCACGCACTTGGGTCAATCAGCCTGAGCGAATGCACGGTTCGACGTCGGGCACGCCTCACCGCGACGGCCAGGTTCGATTCGCGAATGTCGAGTACGTCTATCGGCCCAATTTCTCAAACGGCGATTATCGCGAAGGCGTTGCAGAGGAAGACGCGGATCATGTGGTGTTCAGTTTCCAGACGCCTTATGTTATCGGAGCGACGCCGCCCAACAACGATACATGGGGCATCTACGACGACGGTTGCCGCAACGGACTTGTCATTAAGGGCCGTGCCGAATGCGACGTCTCGATTTCACTGAATGCAGGCCGAACTTGGCTCGCCACACAGAGATTTTCCGACGGCATCGATCTCACGGACTTCGCCAAAGGGCATTCGCAATACTGGCTGAAGTTCTCGGCGGGACGTAAACAACTCGAGACGGCCAACTTGCAAATCACGACCGTCTGCCAGGCCAACGCCGCTGTGTTGCCTAGGCTAAAAGACAACGGCTCGACCGTTCGATACGAGGCGTCGGGCAAGACTGTCTATTCGATGGGTCCCGAGCTCGCCTTGGCAAAGACGTTTGTCAGCCAAGGCGGATTCAACAGCAAAGCCGTCACGCTTTCGCCCCACAGCAAACGACGCGCAATGGAGATTCATGCAAGCGGCCATGTCGCCTCCGGCAGCCCGCCCAATGCGGCAGTTCGTTATCAAATCGAATACCGGCTCGGACCAGACAAGCCGTGGCGCTCCATCGTCAAAGACTGGTCTATTCCCAGGAGGGGCGACGAGCCAAACGACTTCTGGTCGCAGAGTTTCTGCTACGCCGCGGCGAGTATCAAACCGACGCCGGGCGACCAGATCGACGTCCGATTTCGCAACGATGGCGGTAAACGCTACCTTCGAGCGGAGGCGCATCTTGTATTGGCCCCGAACAAGCCTGACCCGCTGAAAGTCACATACGATTGGACGGACCGAAACGGCCGACATCGCGAATCACGCCAATTCTCCTCGGGCGGCGAGTGGAAATTGGCCACAGGCACTCAAGTCGAGACCCACTGGGTTGAATTTGAGCCGGTTCCCTAGTTGCCAGCCTCATCACCTAACGAGCAAGCTCGTTAGGGACTGTCATTTACTCGGCACTGAAAACCTAGTGCAGCGTCAACACTAAGAATTAGGATCCCAGTGTTGGTATCGTACGCCGCCAAGTCAAGTTACGCCGAAGCCAACCCCCATTTTTAGAGTTGACGCGGCACTAGTGCTGCGTTACAGCTTGGAATTGGGATCGACAATTCGTTTGGTCAACGCCCGCCACGGCGAATCGGGTGCGCCACCCTAAAACCAAGGCGTAACGCAGCACTAGGACGTTGCCCCAGGCTACGATGAGGTTGGCCTTCGGCCGACAGGTGCGCGGGGCGACGCGAATGGGCTGTTGGAAGCTGGAAAGGCCCGTTCGAATCTTCTCCCTTGGTCTCCAGGTTAGTGCTTAATCTCATTCACTAAACGAGCTCGTTGGGGTCTGTCATTTTACACTTTGCACTCCCCACTTTGCGCTCCCCACTTGGCCCTGGCGTGTTTCGGCCTTGCCGCCGACCCTCATGCGTCGGCGGAGGCGGACCGTTTTCGCTCGAGCGAGATGGCAAGGTTTGCCGGTTGTAGGGGTTTCTCCTGCCGTAACGATTCTAACTGTTGTCCGAGATGTGACGGACGAGCGGGTTAGTCGCAACGTTGGTTCCGGTTGTGACGATAATTCTGTCCATACGGAAGATTCCAAAGGTGCGCAATCTTCCGGTTTTGCCATCTAACGTCTCGGCGTCGCTCGCCGCTTCGGGAATTCGGGAACGACATGTTGAAAGCAACATTGCCGCGGCTGCTACTCGTCAGCGGCTGCCTAATCTTGAGTGGCTGCGCCGAGTTTCAAAACTGGCTACACAGCGGTTATCGAGTAGGCCCAAACTATGCGAAACCGGCCGCCCCGATCGCCGGACAGTGGATCGACTTCAATGATTCGCGCGTCATCAGCGAAACACTGGGCGTCGACCACGCCGCCTGGTGGACGACCTTCGGCGATCCCACGCTCGATAACTTGATGCGAACCGCTTTTTCGGAAAACCTCACTCTCCGTGCCGCGAGCATGCGAGTAATGGAAGCCCAGTCGCAGCGGGCGATCGCCGCCGGGCAGTTGATGCCGCAATTCCAAGAGGCGTTTGGACTGTACCAACACACGCAGGTCAGCAAAGCGGGTAACGCCTCGGGCATCCCCTCGCTGCCATTCCGCGCCTTCGACACATGGACGACCGGACTCAACGTCGGTTGGGAGATCGACATGTGGGGCCGCATCCGACGCAACATTGAGAGCGCCGACGCCGACCTGGATGCGTCGGTGGAAGACTACGACGACGTGCTCGTTTGTCTACTCGCAGAAACCGCCGCTGCCTACACAGAAATGCGAGCGTTCGAGAGTCGTTTGGCCTACGCTCGCGCAAATGTCAAAGCGCAAGAGGGAAGTCTGTCGTTCGCCGAGGCGCGATTCAAAGGCGGCGCGGTGAGTAAGCTTGACGTCACCCAAGCGACTTCCAGTCTCGCCGAAACCAAAGCCCTGATCCCGGTGCTCGAGAAGGGAATGCGTCTGGCCAACAACCGTCTCTGTCTGCTCCTCGGTACTCCGCCTCGAGACTTGTACGCCGAGTTTGGCGAAGGGCGTATTCCGACCTCCAGCCCGGAAGTCATCGTCGGTATCCCCGCCGAGCTGTTGCGGCGGAGGCCCGACGTCAGACGAGCGGAACGGCAAGTAGCGGCGCAGAGCGCTCAGATCGGCGTGGCCGTCGCCGAATTGTTCCCCGCCTTCACGATCAACGGGTCGTTGAACTGGCAGTCCAAAAAGTTCGCGAACCTGTTTACGTCGGCTGCCAACGCCGGCAGTATCGGTCCCGCGTTCAACTGGAACGTCTTGCATTACGGCCGAATCCGCAACAACATCCAATTTCAAGACGCAAGATTTCAGGAACTGGCGATCAACTACCAGCAAACCGTTCTTAACGCCAACGTTGAAACCGAGGACGCCATCGTCTGTTTCCTCCAGTCACAACAACAGGCCAAGGCCCTTGGTGAAGCCGTTCAGGCGACGGTTGAATCCGTCGAGATCGTCATGTCGCAATACCGCGAGGGTGCCGTTGACTTCAACCGAGTCTTCAACCTGCAAAGCGCGCTCGTTCAACAACAGGATCGCCTCGCGATAGCTGAAGCCGACGTCGCTTCAAGCCTGATCCGAATTTACAAATCACTCGGCGGCGGCTGGCAAATCCGGCTGCAACAACATTCTCCGTACGGACGGGGGCCCGAAGCTGACGATGCCGCCGCTCCGATGACGGACGAGGCGAATGGCCAAACGGAAGAAGCGGCAGGCGATGCATCCGCCGGCTAAACGCAACCCGCCGAACCGGCCGATCGCGTTAAGCCAACCCAACCGGCCCCAATGGATGAGAAGAAGCCGGAACCGGCCCAGGACGAAGACGCCAAAGAAGCGAACCCGTCAAACGAAGCCAACACGACGGCCAACGACGGCGACGCGAACGGTGGCGGCACTGTTCGCGAATCGAGTTGGTTCTCACGGAACTAGCCGGACACTCCGACCAACAACTTACTCGGCCCCTAACACGACGCCGCAATGCTTACGACGACTCGACGGTCGAAATCGACTGGGCATGGCGCGCATCAACTGACCATCAACGATGAAGAGTTTGGAGTCGGCCATGAACATTCGACGCGTGGTGCTTGCGGGCCTTGCCTCATTGATAATTGCATCCTCTCTGACCGCAGGCGAGCCGGTTCGATACTCGCCGTTCACCTGGAGCTGGCCGAATTGCGTGGGCAAGTTCTGTCCCGATGACTTTTGCCCGAAACCGCTTCCGTGCGCGCGGGGCGTCAAATGTTTTCAGTGCCCCGATTACTGCGCTAAGCCCCTGCCCTGTTTCCTGCCCGGTAAGACGTCGTACGTTTGCGATGACTACTGCCGCAAATCCTTGCCGCCCACTTGTTGCGCGAGCGGCAAAGGGTTGACGTGTACGCAGAATTGCGAGGCCAAGTCGAAGTCGAGGTTGGTCGAGAAAGGTAACTCGGTGCCGAGCCGGATGGCCGCGTCAAATGGGGAGCCAAAGACCAAGACGCGCACGGTCTCGCGACGAGCGGCAAAGAGTGAAAAGAGTGAGACGCCCAAACAAGCCACCTCGCTGCGTCTGATTCGTTTAACCAAGTAAGAACGCGACGGCTCGGCCAGTCCGCCAGCGCGCCGATTCGCGGCTCAATTGTCCTTCTGCTCCTTGTGATGTTTGGGGATCTCGCTGACCAGCCAGGCGACGAGCACCGCGATATAGAACTGGCCGACCACCGACTGCATCCAGGCGAGTGTCTGCACGATCGGAATGCGAGGCGTAATGTCGCCGAATCCCAGCGTCGACATTGTGACAAAACTGAAGTAGACGAATTGCGAGAAACGGCCCTCGTTCGAAAAACCGTCGCTCGCAAAAAATGCACTGTCGTCAAAATGGGCCAGTCCCCAATACGCGACGGCCCAAGCCAAGCCCAACAAAAGATAAGAGCTGATAGCGCCATAGATCGAATGAATCGTCGCCAAGTGCCGGCGAATCACGGTAACCAAAATCATGACGGCCATCGTTAGAAAGAACGCGCCGTCGATCAAGCAGCTAATCAGCAACAAGAGCGGTGAATCAACGAACGCCGTGACCCAACTGATCGGCGCGGCGACAAAGGCGACAACCAAGCCAAACAGAAGCAGCGGCTTGCTGCGCCGCGTGGCGACCGCGGCGGAAATCAAGACCGCGGTAAATCCAATTCGTAGAAGCCATGAAGCGAGCGGACCTGCTTCCGTCATCGGCGGCACAAGCAAAGTGAACACCAAAGCGACCAGCAAATAGACAAGCGCATTCTTCTGCCTGGCGACGGAATTGACGTCGAGTTTCAAGGCGTCATTCATGATTCGACCAACTCGCCACAGATAAGATTTTATTTGGCCCTACGATAACCGACTCACGAATCGCGGCGGCATCGTCTCCACCCACTTGCCTATCCCGACGACAGCTCGGGAAATCGGTCCAACAGGTGAGACATTTCTATCATGGCCGGGGATTTGATTCACCCACCGGCCGCCGCAAGCGTACTGCCGCTGGCAGCGACCTCGTCGCGTTAAGTGCAGCCGCAGAGGCACATAGCCATCGTTGCTGGGCAACTTGTGGCGACTGGCGAGACTGTTTACAACCCCCCTCGCGACGGATACGCTTAGGCGTCCATTCTTGCTGTGCGAGATCACCCAGGCGCGCAGCATTTCTTCGAGCCAAAAAGAAACCGCAGGGGTTCATTTGTGAATCTTCGTCGACACCACTCCACGCTTTTGTGCATGGCCATTGTCACTTTCGCCTGCCAACTTGGTTGCACGCCGCCTAACGAGTACCAAGCGCCTCCGCCTCCATCCGTCACGGTCGCCAAGCCAGTGCGGCAAGGCGTAACCAACTACTTGGAAGAAACCGGAACGACTGAATCAGTCGAATTGGTTTCGGTTCGCGCGCGGGTTAGCGGGTACCTCGAGAAGATCAATTTCACGGCGGGCAGGGACGTGAAGAAAGGCGATGTGCTCTACGTAATTCAGCAGCGCGAGTACAAAGCGAAACTGGCCTCTGCAACGGCCGAGAAAAAATCGAAAGAGGTTGACCTGCGACTCGCCGAAATCGAACTCAAACGCGAACAAAAACTGCTTGCCGACAACGCGACGGCCCAAACGAAAGTCGATCAGGCCGAAGCCACTCGTGACGGCGCGGCGGCGGCGCTCGAAGCTGCAAACGCATCGCTCGACCAAGCCGCACTCGACTTGGAATACACCGAAGTCCGTTCGCCCATTGATGGGCGCGTTGGCAAGACGTTGGTCAAGATCGGAAATTTGGTCGGCGGAAACGAAGCCACCCACCTCACGACGGTTATCAACTACGATCCCATTTATGTGAATTTCAATATTAGCGAACGCGCGTTGCTGAGGACCAGCAGGAGGTCGGCAAGAGCATCGGGTGGGAAGCCCGACCTCACCACGATCAAGGTTTACTTGCAGAGAGCTCTCGACAAAGGGTTCCCGTTTGAGGGCAACCTCGAATACGCCGACTTGGCCGTCGATCAAAGCACTGGAACGTTTCTCATACGCGGGATTTTCGCTAACCCTAACAGGGCAATCTTGCCCGGCTTGTTTGTCCGCGTCCGCGTTCCCATGCAAAACACGGACGACGCCATCCTTGTTCCTGAGCGAGCTTTGGGGGCGGACCAAGGCGGACGATTCGTGCTGATCGTTGTCGACGACAACCTTGTGGAGAGAAGAAACGTCGAAGTCGGCACCAAGTACGAAGACATGGTTGTTGTCGAAGGCGGACTCAATGGCGACGAGTTGGTAATCACCGACGGAATTCAACGCTCCCGGCCCGGCGCCAAAGTGACGCCAAAAGAGACCCAGTTGAGTCAAGTCAAGGGATCGCTGGAGACGCCGAATCCGGCCGGCAAAGCGCCTCCCGAACAAGGCGGTCCTGCTCCCGTCCCGCCTGCAAACGCCCTTGACCAGAAGAACGCCGACGAGAAAGGTGCCGTCCCGGAACGCGGGTCCGATTCGAATTCCAACTGAGAACGGGTCGACGGCGGCGGCGAGACGATTGGCGAGCGTGTGTTGTCGGCGGCAAGTCGAATGGACATGCGCCGCGGACCGACGCGAACAGCAGAGTGCGTAAGACACTGAACCTCGAATTGGACACCGTACCAGATCATGTCACGATTCTTCATCAATCGCCCGATCTTCGCCATGGTGATCTCGATCGTCATCGTGATCGCCGGCAGCATCTCCTTGACGAGCTTGCCGATCTCGAAATTCCCCGAGATCACTCCGCCTACCGTTCAAGTGACGGCCTTCTATCCCGGCGCCAACGCACAAGTGGTCGCCGAGACGGTTGCGGCTCCAATCGAGCAGGAGGTCAACGGCGTCGAGAACATGATCTACATGTCGTCGGTCAGTGCGGATGACGGTTCTTACGTGCTGACGGTTACGTTTGAAATCGGCGTCGACATGGACATGGCGACGGTGTTGGTGCAAAACCGTGTCGCGATCGCCACTCCGAAATTGCCGGAGGACACGAGGCGGCAGGGAATCACGACGAAAAAGCAGTCGACTCAAATCGTTCAAATGGTCACGCTCACCTCAAGCAATCCTCAGCACGACTCGCTATTTCTTAGTAACTACGCGACGATCAATGTGAAGGATGAACTGAGTCGAATTCGCGGCGTCGGTTCGGTGTCGACGTTTGGCGCTGCAGATTACAGCATGCGAATCTGGCTCGATCCCAACAAACTGAAAGCACGCAACCTGACGACTCAAGATGTGCTCAGCGCCATCAGCGAGCAGAATGTACAGGTGGCCGCCGGCAGGATCGGTGAGGAGCCGGCCCCGGTTGGTACGGCGTTTCAGTTGGTCATCAATACCCAGGGCCGACTGCAAACCAACGAACAGTTCGCCGACATCATTATTAAGACAGCTGAAGGCGGACGGATTACGCGAGTGCGTGATGTGGTGATCGATGAAGTCACGAACGATCAAGGCGAGACTATACAGTCTGGCGTCGAGCGAGGAGGCAAGGACTACAACCGCGCCGGATATTTCAACGGCGCCCCCAGCGCGACGATTTTCATCTACCAGTTGCCGGGCGCCAACGCGCTCGATTTGGCCGATCAAATTCGGGCCAAGATGAGCGAATTGCAAGGCGGGTTTCCGCAAGGGATGGAATTCAACATCCCCTTCGACACGACACTGTTTGTGCGAGCGTCGATTGCCGAAGTCTACGAGACACTCTTTATCGCAATTTTGCTTGTCGTGGTGGTGATCTATATCTTCCTTCAAGACTGGCGATCAACCCTTATCCCATGCGCCGCGATTCCTGTCGCCTTGATCGGGACGTTTGCGTTTATGGCGATGATGGGGTTCTCCATCAATATCCTGACCCTGTTCGGAATTGTGCTCGCAATCGGCATTGTGGTCGACGACGCGATCGTGGTTGTCGAAAACACCACGCGCCACCTCGATCGGGGCCTCAGCTCCAAGCAAGCCGCTGTGGAGGCGATGGTCGAAATCACCAGCCCAGTCATCGCAACCACGCTTGTGCTGTTGGCGGTATTTGTCCCGACCGCGTTCATGGGCGGCATTTCAGGTCAACTATTCCGCCAGTTCGCACTCACCATTTCCGCCGCCGTGATCATCAGCACGATCAATGCACTAACACTAAGCCCGGCGCTGTGCGGGATCCTCTTGCGACCCTCAACCGAGAACAAGGTCTTCTTGTTTCGCTGGTTCAACAACACCTTTGATGTGACGACTAGCATTTACAAGGCGGTCATCTGGGGAATGGTTCGTCGCGTCGCGATCGTGATGTTGGTCTTTCTCGGTTTGATCAGCGTGACTGGTTGGAGCTTCACGAAATTGCCGACAGGATTCTTGCCATCGGAAGACCAGGGCTACTGTTTCGTCAACATCCAGTTGCCCGACGCCGCGTCGCGGCAGCGAACTGAAAAAGTGCTGACCCGAGTTGGCGAGATCATTAAGCAGACGCCCGGCGTGGCCGATTCGGTTACGATTTCGGGGTTCTCATTGCTTAGCGGAACGAATGGATCCAACCTTGGACTCGCTGCCGTCATGTACAAACCGTGGGACGATCGATCGTCGCCGCAGGAATCGCAAGCCGCTATCGTGGCTCATCTGCAATCCGAGTTCGCGAAGATTGAAGAAGCCATCGTTTTCGCGTTCATTCCCCCCGCCATCGACGGCTTGGGAAATTCGGGCGGTTTTCAAATGCAACTTCAAGATCGACGCGGAGTCGGATTGGCGGAACTGCAGGCGATGACGGACGAGCTGCTCGTCGCAGGAAACGGCCAAAGCGGTCTTTCCGGCATGAGCACAACGTTTCGAGCCAATGTGCCTCAGCTGTTCGTCGACATCGATCGCACCAAAGTAAAAACGCTCGACATTCCGCTGAGCGATGTGTTCAGCACGCTGCAAGCCAACCTCGGCTCGGCCTACGTTAACGACTTCAACGAATTCGGCAGAACATGGCAAGTTCGAGTTCAAGCGGCGCAACAGTTTCGAGTTAACCCGAACGACATCACGGCGCTCGACGTTCGCAATCGGCAGGGAGAGATGATTCCGTTAGGCACGTTTATCGATGTGCGAGAGACGTTTGGGCCTCAAGTGATTCAGCGTTACAACCTCTACCCAACGGCTCAAATCAACGGTTCGCCGGCGCCCGGTTACAGTTCGGGACAAGCGATTGAATTGATGGAGCATATGGCGCGAGAAAAACTGCCTCAGTCGATGGGCTTTGAATGGACGGGAATGTCCTATCAAGAGAACCAATTGAAACACTCGACAAGAATTCAGGACAACGCCACGTTTATCTTGGTTCTCTCAATCGTCTTTGTATTCCTGGTCCTGGCGGCTCAATACGAGAGTTGGACGAGTCCGGCCGCGGTGATTTCGGTTGTGCCTTTATCGGCAATCGGCGTGGTCGCGGCAGTCGCGATCGCCCGCGCTGACTTGAACGTCTATTCACAGATCGGCCTCGTCTTGCTTGTCGCATTGGCGAGTAAAAACGCGATCTTGATTGTTGAGTTTGCCGCCGAACAGAGGCGGACGGGAATGAACATCCGAGAATCCGCCGCCTCATCGGCTGAGCTTCGATTTCGCGCTATCCTGATGACGGCGTTTTCGTCGATCCTCGGTTTCATGCCGCTGCTGGTGGCGAGCGGCGCGGGAGCGGCAAGCCGTATCGCTGTCGGCTTAGCCGTCGTCGGCGGCATGATCGCAGCGACTTGCTTCTCACTGCTCTTTGTTCCTTCCTTCTTCGTCGTTTTCCAAGGTCTCAGCGAACTCAGGAACCCGCTACCGACCACAAGTGAAATCAGCAAGAAGAACGCGGCGGACAGCAAGGACGACGATGTGGAAGCCGATCCGAAGGATTCAGAAGAAGATCAGGAGTAGACGGAGTTTTTACAGGATCGACATGATTAACAGGATGAAAGAACAGGAGTCTCTGTCTCGATCCGTTATCTATCCTGTCAATCCCGCGCCATACGTGCGGCGTCGACCGACTCTATTGTGACAACTGCGTTGGTAAGGGCGGCGGCCCCTCGGCGAACCCGAGCAACACGCCGTCCAACGGCCAGTTCGTTGCGCCTCAAGCATCCGGCACCGTGAAGGGGGGCGCGAGCAGTGTGGGGGTCGAAGGAATGTCGTTGCACTTCCCGGTACTCACCTTGAAGGTGCCCTCATTGCATTTGCCAAACTTGTTTCGATTGCGCAAGGGGCCGAGCATGATGATGGACCCGTCCAATGCGCCGTACGTCGAGAAACCGGCGAGCTTGCAAGTGCTTGGCGCAGTCCCGGCCCTATCGATCCCCAACGGCCAGACGTCCAACGATCCGTCGAACGGTCCGTCGAACGCTCAAACACAGGGTCCATCGAGCGACGTGTCGCCGTTGCAAAAACCGCTTCAAAAGAATGGACAAAAGTCTGCTTCGACGGGCGTTAGTGGAGACCACGTCTTGGCGCTTCAGCAGTTGCAGCAACGCGAGTATGAAATCGAACGGATGGGGCGGCAAATCGAGCGTCTGGAACAGGCGATGCTGAGGCTCGTTGAAAACGCAACAACCCGCCCCCGCCGAATGTCGCCAAGCCAGCCTGATGACGCCTGTGGCTTGGCCGAAAGTTGAGCGAGTTCAGCCAGCCGTTCTGGTAACGCCCTACGCCGCCAAACCGC
The DNA here is from genome assembly GCA_964567745.1 of uncultured Pirellulaceae bacterium. Lineage (GTDB taxonomy): Bacteria > Planctomycetota > Planctomycetia > Pirellulales > Pirellulaceae > CAZMNY01. Next base: position 171,002 of record CAZMNY010000004.1, read on the forward strand.
TCGTCCGATCCACGCCTGCTCAGGCACGTCTCGAGCGATTCCCGCCGACGACAAGTCGTTAGACTCACGTGAACTACGCTACGCCGGCGCCATGCCTCGCATCATGATGGCGCAGAGCCAGGCGCCGTAAGTGCCCAGGGCGTAGCCGAGCACGGCGAGCAGGACGCCGACGGGTGCCAGCGAGGGGTGAAAGGCGGCAGCCACGACAGGTGCCGAAGCTGCTCCGCCAATGTTGGCCTTGCTGCCGACCGCAAGGAAGAAATAGGGAGCTCGAATCAGGTAGGCCGTGGTGAACATGATCCCGACGTGAATCGCCATCCAGACTCCGCCCACGGCGAATAGTCCCGGACTCTCAAAGACGGCCATGATGTCCATGTTGAGTCCGATGGATGCGACCAACAAGAAAATAAAGACGGTGCCGATCTTGGACGCTCCGGCGCCTTCCAGTTGGCGAGCGGGAGTGAATGACAGAACCACTCCGCCCGTGGTCGCCAACACGATCAGCCAGAAGAACTTTGAATCCAAACTGAATCGTCCCAATTGCGGGGCGGTCTCTCCGATCCACGGCGCGATCCAATCGGCGGCAAAATGGCAAGCGGCTGTCACCCCAAACGCGAAGGCCAGCAACACCATGAAGTCCGTTGCGGAGGGGATGCGGGCCGCCTTGCGACTAAAGTGCTCCATCTTGTTGCGGAGCGTTTCAACACTCGTCGCGTCGGCTCGAAAAAACTCGTCAATCTGCTTCGCCTTATCGACGCCGATCAAGAGGAATAACATCCAGACCTCGGCAACGATCACGTCAACGGCAATCATTGAGCTGTACATCGCATCGGACGGTTGGAAAATTTCTTTCATCGCCGCTTGGTTCGCGCCGCCTCCGATCCAACTGCCCGCAACTGTCGAAAGACCTCGCCACACATCGTCGCCGCCAACGAGGTCGGGTGCGACAAACGAAATTAAGATGATCGCAAGCGGTCCGCCGACGATCACTCCCGTCGTACCAGCCAAGAACATGATCAACGCCTTGGGCCCAAGTTTGAAAATCTCGCGCAGATCGATGCTGATCGTCAGTAGCACCAAGCTAGCAGGCAACAGGTAACGCGTGGAAACGAAGTAGATCTGCGATTCCTCGGCGTCGACGATGCCGAACAGTGTCAGTAGCGACGGCAGAAAATAGCAGAGCAGCAGCATCGGCACGATTTTGTAGAACCGTTTCCAAGCGGGCAGCTGGCTCGTCCAAAACACCAATCCCAAAATCACGGCTAACAATCCAAACGTGGTGGCGTCGTTCGTGATCAAAGCGGTTGACTTCTTTTCGGCCCTGGACCCGGCCTCGGTCTTACTTTCTTCGGTGCTCTCATCGGCGGCCGCCAAGTCGTCGGCCGCCGCGGATCCCGGATCCGATTCGCCTTCGTCGGCTACCGCAGGCGGCGTCGAGTTCGCATTCTGCGCGATGGCGACGAACCCAAAAAAGCAAGCGGAGACGAACACGAGCAGGAATGCGTAGACAGGCAACGGCTTGCGGGCGGAAAGGGAGTTGGCCATAGATAGCGGTCCGTCTCGGAAGAAGAGAAAGGGAAAGCGGGCCACAGTCGTTCCCCGCTGAAAAACGATGAGAACGCGGGCTCGTGGTCGCCGAGGTGTGGATTCTAGCGCATTGACCGTTGCCTTCCAACGGTGGCCTCCACGGCGGCAAGGAAAAACAGCCGCATTCATTGGACAGACCCCTTTGGGCAGTGCAGAATTTAGGATTCAATCAAGTAAATGCACTGCACGACTTTCGCCGGCGTTCGATCGGACCGCTGGCCTCTCTGTCGGACCTCTTAAGTTTGGACAACGATGAGCACCATGATACGCACCTTGCTTGGATTGACTCTTTCACTTTGCCTGTTGGCGACAGGTTTTCTCGGCGCCTCGCTGCCCAAAGCGTCTGCGGACGACAACAAGGCGAAGAAGAGCAAGGTCAAAAAGGACACGGCAAAGAAGAAGGGAAAAAAGGCCGAGTCCGATGCGAAGAAAAAGTCGGGCTCAGATTCCGCCGAGTCCAAAGAGGCTAACGCCGACAAGCCCTCTGATTGGGATATTGAATCGGCGCCTGGCCCTCACGGTTCGCAAGCGATCGATGTCCGAGAAGGCACTTGGATGAATCTTGACGTCAGTCCAAACGGCAAGACCATCGTCTTTGACCTGCTCGGCGACCTCTACGAAATGCCGATCGATGGCGCCGACGGCACACCGAAGACGAAAGGACGTCTTCCAAAACGCATCGCATCGGGATACGCGTGGGACATGCAGCCCCGTTACAGCCCCGACGGAAAAACAATCGCGTTTACGAGTGACCGCAAAGGAAAGAGCGGCAAGTCGGGCGATAACATCTGGACCATGTCTCGCGACGGCAAAACGATCAAGCAAGTCACGAACGAAACGTTTCGGCTGATCAATGGCCCCGCCTGGACTCCAGACGGCAAGTACATCGTCGCTCGCAAACACTTCTCGAGTCGTCGTTCACTGGGTGCAGGCGAGATGTGGCTCTTCCACCGCGATGCAGTTGAATCGAATGCGACCGGCGGCGTCCAACTAACGAAGCGTCCCAACGATCAGAAGGACGTCAACGAGCCCGTATTCTCACCCGATGGCCGCTACTTGTATTACTCGCAAGACACGACTTCCGGCGACACTTTCGAATACGACAAGGACTCACATAAACAGATCTATGTGATCAAGCGGCTCGATGTACGCAAAGGCGAGACCGAATCGTATATCTCGGGGCCAGGCGGTGCCTGCCGACCGACGCCCTCACCCGACGGCAAGCAGATTGCATTTGTGCGCCGAGCCGGCGCGAAGACAGCGCTTCACGTTTTCGACAGCCGTTCGGGCGGAGTCCGTTTGGTTTACGACAAGCTCGAGCGAGATATGCAAGAGGCGTGGGCGGTCCACGGAGTTTACCCAACTTTCGATTGGACTCCGGATGGCAAGTCGATCGTCATTTGGGCCAAAGGCAAGATCCGTCGAATTGACGTCGCCAGTGGCAAAGCGTCTGTGATTCCTTTCCGAGTCAAGGATACGCGGTCGGTCACGCGACGATTGCGTTTTCCGATTGAAGCCGCGCCCGACAAGTTCTCGGTGAAAATGTTGCAGTCCGTCGTCACTTCGCCGGACGGAAAACTTGTCGCCTACTCAGCGTTGGGCAAGATCTATGTGCGAACTCTACCCAAGGGCAAACCGCGCCGCCTGACTCGCCAGAACGATCATTTTGAATTCTATCCCAGTTTCTCGAAAGACGGACGGCACGTCGTTTACGCCAGTTGGAACGACGAAACGTTGGGCGCCATTCGAGTTGCCTCGGTCGACCGCCGAGCCAACGAGAATTGGATTGTGACGAGCGAGCCGGGACACTACACGAACCCGGTGTTTTCTCCGAGCGGCAAGATGGTTGCGTTCGAGCGACGAGGCGGCGGGTTCTTGACGTCGCCACTCTGGTCTCGGGATCGAGGCATTTACCTCGCGCCGGCTCGAGGCGGCGCGGCAAAGCGAGTCAGCAAGTCGGGAAGCCGACCGCGATTCGCCAAGACCGACGGCCGAATCTTTTTCACGCAAGGACAAGGCGGCAAGGATGCGGACAACCTGCAACTCTGGTCAATGGACACGCGAGGCGAAGAAAAGCGGCACCACTATACGAGCGCATGGGCGACCGACTACTGTGTCTCGCCCAACGGCTCGACCATCGGCTTTATCGAACGTTATCGAGTCTACGTGGCGCCGTTCATCGATGCCGGCGGACCGATTACCGTCGGCCCGGGCGGTGCCGGCCTACCGATCAAACAGGTGAGCACCGAAGCGGGCGACTTCGTTCACTTCTCCGGCGACAGCAAGACGTTGCATTGGTCATTGGGTCCCGAACTGTTCAGCAAGGCGGTTCAATCCAAGGCGGACGAAAAACCAACTTCGATCGCAATCGGTTTTAAACAGACGCACGCGAAACCCAAAGGCCAAGTGGCCCTCATAGGCGGCAAGATTGTCACGATGAAAGGCGATCAGGTCATCGAAAATGGCGTGGTGCTGATTGAAGGGAATCGGATCAAGGCGGTCGGGCGCCGCGGCGAAGTTGACGTTTCCAAGTCGGCGACGGTCATCAATATTGAAGGCCAAACCGTTCTGCCTGGTTTTGTCGACACACACGCCCACGGCTCACAAGCCGCCAACGGAATGACGCCGCAGCGCAATTGGGTCGACACCGCGCGATTGGCGTTCGGCGTGACCACGATTCACGACCCCTCAAACAATACCCATGCGATCTTCACAGCAAGTGAAATGACAAAGGCCGGCGTGATCACCGCGCCACGCACCTTTTCGACTGGGACAATTCTCTACGGAGCCGCCGGCAGTTACAAAGCCGAGATCAACAGCTTGGACGACGCGAGGTTTCATCTGCGACGCATGAAAGCCGTCGGTGCGTTTTCCGTCAAGAGCTACAACCAACCGCGGCGCGATCAGCGACAGCAAGTGCTCGCCGCGGCTCGTGAACTCGAGATGATGGTGGTTCCCGAGGGCGGCTCGACGTTCATGCACAACATGACCATGATTGTCGACGGCCATACGGGCATCGAGCACACGCTTCCTGTGCAAACCGCCTACGACGACGTGATGGATTTGTGGCGCGGCACTGAGGTGGGCTATACGCCGACGCTGAGCGTGGCCTATGGAGGTATTTCCGGCGAACAGTATTGGTATCAAGTTGACGATCTGTGGCTTCACCCGAAACTGCAGGCCTGCATTCCTCCGCATATTCTCAACCCGCGATCGCGGCGCCGCAACAAGTCGCCGCTGGAAGACTACAACCATATTCGAGTTGCCGAAATCGCTCGGCAAGTTGTCGACCAAGGCGGACTCGTGCAGGCCGGCGGGCATGGTCAACTAAACGGAGTCTGCACGCATTGGGAGTTGTGGAGTTTCGTTCAAGGCGGGATGACTCCAATGCAAGCGCTTCGTTGCGGCACCATCAACGGCGCCACCTACATCGGACTGGATTCGGACCTCGGTTCAATCGAAAAGGGCAAACTCGCCGACATCATTGTGATCGAGAAGGGGCGTGATCCCACGAAGGACATTCGCGACTCGGAAAAGATTCACTATGTTGTCGCCAACGGCCGAGTGTTCGACGCTCGCTCGATGAACGAACTTGGCAGCCCCGCCCCGCGCGCCCCGTTCTACTGGATTCACCACGGCCAAGGCCTCAGCCACGGTCATCCCAGCTCCGAAGGCTGCGGCTGTCACCGCTCACGCAACACGCAGCGGTAACAGCGGAGGGTCATTTGTTGTTTCAGCATGTCAATGGCTTGCCAGTGGTTGCGAACTGCCAAGCAGGAAAAGCACGCCGCGCCGGGGCAACATGCCCAACGAGGCATCAGTGCAAAGTGAAGAATGCAAAGTGCAAAATGGAAGAAAAGACCCAACGAGCTTGCTCGTTCGGGTCTCGGTCTTGGCCCTAATTATTTGGGTCATGACAACCAACGAGCCGCCTCTCCCCGGACCCTCACGCGTCGGGGGAGAGGCGGCTTGTGGCGGCTTAGCGATTAAATCAACAAGCCGCTTGCTCGTTCGGTGAATCAGACAAACAGCTAACGAATTGGTCTGTCGGCGACGATCGTTTTTCCGCCGGCCTAATCGGTACAACCTCGACAACCCAACGGTCTAGGTCCTCGCGCGACTCTTCGGCGCTCTCCAGCTTTTCGGTTCGGATGAATCGGCCCGAGTCTGACGTCAAAGCGAGCTAGAGTTTTGATGGTTAGGTCTGCGCGCTCGGCATGCGATGGAGTTTTGTTCGCCGAGCGCTGACGTACGCGAAAACTCTGAGGATGGCGACCGATGAGCGGAGAACGGGCGAAGATGGCTGGTTCGCGGCGTCGCGGGTTCACGTTCATGGACCTGGCGATCACGATCCTCATTATGGGGATTTTGACAGCCGTCGCCGTACCCAAATTCGCCGACACCCTCCATCGACACCGACTCACCAATGCGGCCCGCCAATTGAAGGCCGACATCGATCTGGCTCGAAGGTTTGCACGAGCGAAGACATCGTCGGAGACGCTGACGTTTAACACGACATCGGAGTCCTATTCGTTCTCGTCGCTGACAGACCCAAACCACCACTCGTTGTTGAAATTGATTGACCTTTCCAAGTCGCCTTTCCAGTGCGAGATCACGGACGTCAATTTCAACTCCACGACCGCTGTCACATTCAACTCGTACGGTGTGCCCGACAACGGCGGCACGATTACGCTCAGCTGCGCCAGCTATCAGATGGTTGTGACAGTGGATGCGGAGACCGGCGGTGCGACTAGCGGCGCCATCACGGTAACGCCATTCGTTCCGGCGGCGCAATGAGCCTCTAACAGTTTTTCACTACGACCGACAAACGAATCCATGAAACACCGCTCCGGCTATACGCTCTTCGAATTGACAATCAGTGTCGGCGTTGCTGGCATTCTAATCGTCGGCATGGCCTCGGCCCTCGTCGTCTCGACGAAAGCCGTCGCTACGCCCGCGACCGTCGTGGAAGCGCAGGACTCGAGCGACCTGGTCCGTGAGTTCCTCGAGGATTCGCAGCACGCGATTTACATTCTCGAACACACGAACAAGACGTTTGAATTTGCGCTGACCGACATGGACGGCGACGACCTCTCGGACGTCGTTCGCTATGAGTGGAGTGGAACGGCAGGCGATCCGCTCCACCGCACGTTCAATGGCGGATCACAAGTTGTCGTCGCCGCGAACGTTCAGAGCTTCGACCTCGACTACATCTACCGCAACAAAGTCGAGGTGGTTTCGTTGCCGCCGACGACCAGCAGCGAAGTCTTGTTGGCAAGCTTCATGGGCGCTGGCTCGACTAGCGATGAAAACGTCGAATACGCCAAGATGTGGGGCCAATATTTTAAGCCGACATTTCCATCGGGTTCGGTCGACTCGTGGGAAATCACAAAGGTGATGGTCAAACTAAAACAGGCTGTTCCCGTGTTCGGCATTTTCAAGGTCCAGATCTATCCGGCCGCAGGTTCCATTCCATCCAGTACGTATCTCGCATCCGTCGACGGCGACGAGTTTGACTTGGCCCCGACAATGCAGTGGGAAACGTTGCATCTCGTTGCAACCGATCTCGATCCCAACGCGGCGTTCTGTCTCGTCGTCGCTCGCGACACTTGGACTCCGGCTCAGATCCGATATGAGAACGGCGGCATATCCGCGCCGGACAGTTGGTTGTTGAAGTCGATAGATCAAGGCGCAAACTGGACGACCGAATCAACCATGGCGTTGCACTATCAGGTCTACGGCAAATACACGTCACCCGGCTCAGGTACGACCGATGTCACCAGGCGTTACTTGACGGGCGTAAGAGCCTCGATGCAAATGGGGACTTCCGAGTCGGCGAACATTGTCGCCTCCGTGCCGTTGCTCAACACGCCCGAAACTGTCGACAAGGTCTGGCAGCTCGATTTCGACTCGGATCCGACGGCGAAGGACGTCAACTTCGACAGCACGGCCGATTGGGCAAGTTCGCCAGCGCACGGATACGGACTTGGTGGAGCACCGTTTAACACCAGCACGTTGGAAAACGGGCTCTGGCAACCCGATTCAACTCTGTCCACGCGTCCGCTCACCTCGATCACCAAGCCGGTGACGGTCACCGCGAGAATGCGAGCCTTGGCGACCGGCGGAGGCGGTGCCGAAGTGATCGTGCCCTACTCACAATCCGGCAACAACGTTTCGAACCTCTCGGCCAACGTGATCTTGGAAGCCGAAGGCACTCAAACCTTGATCGTCCAACACCAAACGGATTTCAACACGTGGACCGAGCTGACTCGAGTAGAAGACTTACCGAAAGGATTCGTTGACGCTCGTTTCGTCATCGTGCCGTCGAGCCATTTTGTTAACGTCCAGGTCAACGGAATCGACAAAGGGAGTTACGCCACGCCGACGATCTGGATGCCGACCGTCAGCCAGAAGTCAACGATCGGGGAAGACTCAACCGATGCTGAATTCGATTACGTCTCCATTCGCATTAGCGATCCCGACTAAGCCGAACTCAGCCCAAGATGAACTAGACGATTCGGAATTCATCACAAACGCAAAGCCAACCAATGAACAACGCTGCCCTAACGTGCCCCCTCTCCTCCGAAAGGTCGCCGAGTTTGACTTTCAACTCCAACAGATTCTGTCGGCGACTTGTTGGGGGGGAGAGGGGGCGCGCTAGGGCAAGAGGTCGGCGAAGGGCTAACAGGCGAGTCGGCTACACGCTTGTCGAAGTCGCCATATCGACGCTGCTCATCGGCATGGTCTTGGTCGGCGGATTGAAACTCGTCCACTCGTCACTAAAAAATTCAGCTGACCATATCGAGCGCACGAAGGCCATAATGTTGGCTGACGACTTAATGGGCGAGATCGTTCAGCAACAATACATCGACGACACCAACCCAGTGTTTGGCTTGGAAATATCGGAATCTTCGACGAACCGTTCTCATTGGGACGATGTCGATGACTACTACCAATGGGATTCAACTCCGCCCAAGGAACGCGACGGCACGGCGATGTCGCTGACGGGTTGGCGGCGGTGGGTCACAGTGCACCACGTGGACCCGAATAACCTGTCGTCGAATCTCCTCAATTCAAACGACAGCGGCGTGAAGCGAATCGTCGTTAACGTCTCCATCGATGGTCAGGCGGTCGCGACGATCGAATCACTTCATACCGCGGCCTGGGTCGACATGATTCCCGAACCGGGCAACGACCAGACGACCGGCGCGGCGCCCGCAGGCAACCAGCCTCCCACCGCCAGTTTCACGGCGACCCCGCTCACCGGCGACTCACCGCTCACCGTCGCGTTTGACGCGACTGGTTCGAGCGATCCCGATAACGACCCGCTTAGCTATTCATGGGACTTTGACGACGATACGACCAGCACAAATTCAAAACCATCGCACATATTCGAAAACTCCAGCGGCTCGCCCATCACTTTCAACGTCACGCTCACGGTCACCGACCTGCACGGCTCCCACGAGGCGAAGACCGTTTCCATCGTCGTCGCCCCATAGGCAAAGCATCAGACAGGCATGAACAATAAAGAACGAATACGAAGAGCGAGCAAACGAAACCGCCGAGGCAGCTTGTATCTGCAAGTTGTGATGGTCTCGACGCTCGTCTCACTGATGGGACTGACTGCGGTCGCGGTTTCCAGAATTCGCCGACGCGTCTACGAGAGCGGAGCGGGAGCTAGTCAGGCTCGTTATTATGCGCAATCGGCTATTCGGATGGCGTTTCATCGTATCGAGGCCGATCCGAATTGGCGGTTCACGTATTCCAGCGGCGCCTGGGAGACGAACACGTCGTTTGCTGACGGAACGTTTTCCATCGAAGGCGTTGACCCGACCGATGGGGATCTTTCCGACGATCCAGAAGATCCCGTCGTTATCACGGGCATTGGAACGCACGGAGCTTCAGTGCACCGCGTCGAAGTGACGATCTCACCAACTCGTAACGGCTTGTCTTGCCTCCAACGCGCGATGCACGCTTCGCTTGACGTCAAGTTGGGCGGAGGGACTCTCTACTGTAACCAACTCGTATCCAGCAACGAGCAAATGAACGGAGTCAATTCATCTGATTTTCATTGTGACGTCGAAGCGGTGACAGGCACGTCGGGCGGTACGTTTCACGGCAATGTCAACGCGGCGGGCGAAACGCGCGAGCTGCCCGCTTTCCCGGATGTGCTCGACTACTATCAATCCGTCGGCACCGCAATCAATAAGAACGACTTGGATACGTCGTATCCGCAGGTCATTCGCAACAGCGGATTCGAGTCGGGTACAGCAGAGTGGGACGGTAACAATTGCGCAATTGAGATCGGAACTGGCGATCCCTACGAAGGGACGAATTATCTTCGAGTAATCGACCGGGCCAGCGCCACTGCCGGCGTCGATCAATTGATCACCAATGTTGTAGCCAAGGACAAGCAGGTCACCGTAAAGGCCTGGCTCCGCACAGCCGGGGCCGGAAACACAAGGTTCCGTTTTCGTCTCGAGATCGAAACAGATCTAGGCACATCCACAATCGATTCGCCGTCGGCCCTGAAGTTGAAGGCTACCGACCCATGGACTCTCCTTTCCAGAAGGATGACACCGACGTGGACAGGGACGCTACAAAGCATCAAGCTGCGAATCGTCAACGACGGCACAGCGGATTACTTTGCAGACGCTGTCACGCTGCAACAAAAGGGCAATGATAAGTGCATCGTTGGCAAGCTGCTCAGCCCGAACCACAATCCATACGGCGATCCGAATCCGGACGGTATTTACCTTCTCGACATGGCAGACGAGAAGGTTTTCATCAATTTCAGCCGCATTTATGGGACGCTCGTGCTGATCAATCCCAAGGCCGGATCCACTTTCGGCGAGGGCGGTACGATGGTCATGGAGCCAGCCAAGCCTGGCTTGCCGGCAATTATTTGTTCGGAAAAAGAATTGAAATTCAAGACAATAAATGTCGGCCTAGTTGAGTCGCAATGGCAAACAAATTTCAATCCGACCGGCGCACCATACGACGGAGTCACCGACAGTGACACGACCGATACTTACACCGGAGAGATAAAGGGATTGATCTTGGGCGAAAAGAAAATCAAATTCGAACAGGGCTACACCAAAGTGACAGGCTCAATTTACTCATCGACCGACAAAGTCGAAGTCAAGAACGGCACTCTCGACTTGACGCACGACACCAAGGATTACCTTAATCCTCCGCCTGGCTTTGTCGGCCCCGAGACGATTCGTATCCTGCTGCAAAGTGCCAAACGGCCAGTAGACTGACTGGGCGACGAATAGATTCGTTCAGCGAATTGAGGGAACGCCGAGCGCAGCAATGCGCATCCCCGCTGTGCTTGAGTCGATTCTGTAATACAATGGAGCGACGCTATTGATTCGCATCATTACCCACTCAACGCGGTCCGAGAATGCACTCCCCCCTCCCCCGCCGTAGCGCTCAGGCTCGAGCAAGGCTGTCGATGATCTTGCTCATGCTCGCGGCGGTCGCAGCTCCGGCGATCGCGCAAGACTCGCCGAAGTTTAGTCGCGAGCAGGTACAGTTCTTCGAGAACGACGTCCAGCCGCTGCTGAAGAAGCGTTGTTACAAATGCCATTCCGGGAGCAAGCACAAGGGCGAGTTGCGATTGGACTATCGCGGAGGACTGCTGAAGGGCGGCGAATCGGGCAGCTCTCTCAACAGCGATTCGCCCGAAGACAGCCTGTTCCTGAGCGCGGTGCATTACGACGCATTTGAGATGCCGCCCCAAGGTAAATTGCCCGCTTCCGAAATCGCTATCCTGTCAAAATGGATCGGCATGAACGCTCCTTGGCGAGCAGGCGCGGATGTGCCCCCGAAGGACGACGTCGCGGAGGCGCATGAATCGCCAACCGTCAACGCCAAGACAAAGGCATTCTGGTCTTTCCAGCGTGTCGTCAAGGCGAAACCGCCGGAAGCACACAGCGAGTTGGCGAACCCGATCGATCGATTCATCGCCAAACGACTGGCCGACGCGGGCATCGCTCCGATGCCGCAAGCGTCGAAGCGTACATTGATTCGCCGGCTCTATTATGACCTGACCGGCCTGCCGCCCAGACCGAAGGATGTCAAAGCGTTTGTCGAGGACGACAACCCCAAGGCCTACGAACGGCTCGTCGACCGCCTGCTTCAATCGCCCCAGTACGGCGAACAGTGGGGTCGGCACTGGCTTGACCTCGTTCGTTACGCCGAAACCAACAGCTACGAACGGGACGGAGCGAAACCGTTTGTCTGGCGTTACCGCGACTACGTCATCCGTTCGTTCAACAACGACAAGCCCTACGATCAGTTTGTCCGTGAGCAGCTAGCCGGCGATGAATTAGACGAGTATTCCGAAGACGCCATTATCGCCACCGGCTATTATCGACTCGGAATCTGGGACGACGAGCCCGTCGATCAACTGCAAGCCAACTACGATGACTTGGACGATGTTCTTTCGACGACAGGCCAAGTCTTTTTGGGTTTGACGATCGGTTGTGCTCGCTGTCATGAGCACAAACTCGATCCGCTGCCGCAAGAGAATTACTACTCGCTGCTCGCCTTTTTCTCTAACATTCGCCGTTACGGTGTTCGCGGAAACGACACCGTCTTGCGAGCCTCGGTGCAAATGGTTGGAGCGAAAGAGAGCATCCTCGAATACGAGGCTGCCCTGGCGGATTGGAAGCGGCGTCTCAGCGAAACCGAGAACAGTTTGCGGGAGATTGAGAAGCAAGTGCGGCCGAAACTCAAGGGCGGCCTACGGGACGATTTCAAACGCGAACGTGTTCGACTTCAAGTCATGAAAACCGTGAAGGGCGACATTGTCTCGGAGGAGCAGTTCGAGACGTATCGCAAGCTATTTGAAAAACGAGACGAACTGCGACGCTCCCAGCCAGAGGGTTTGAAACAGGTTCTCTGCGTCAAAGAGCATGGTCCGACGCCGAAGCCAACTCACGTTTTGGTTCGAGGTAACGCGCACGCCAAGGGAAAGGAAGTTCAACCTGAGTTCCCTGAGGTACTTGGTTTTGAGCCGCCCAATCTTCCCGATTCGTCACCGTTCGAGAAGTCGACAGGTCGGCGCCGAGTGCTCGCGGATTGGATCGCCAACCCTGCGAATCCGCTGACAGCTAGGGTGATGGTCAATCGCATTTGGCAACATCACTTCGGCCAGGGGATCGTCCGATCGGGAAACGACTTCGGCATGAAGGGGACGGCGCCAACCCATCCGAAATTGCTCGACTGGCTCGCCGCCACGTTTGTCGAAGACGGTTGGCGACTGAAGCCGTTGCACAAACGAATTCTGATGTCGGAGACCTACCGGCGCAGTTACGCGCAAGACAAGAAGTCGGCGGACATCGATCCGCTCAATCACTTGTTGTGGCGTTTTAACATGAGGCGACTATCGGCCGAGGAGATTCGCGATTCGATTTTGGCGGCCACCGGCGAATTGAGGCGCGAGAAAATGTTTGGCCCCAGCATCTACTCGAAAATCCCCGCCGAGGTGCTTGCTGGTCAATCGCGACCTGGTGCCGGATGGGGCAACTCAGCTCCGGACGATCGCTTCCGCCGAAGCATCTACATTCACGTGAAACGCTCGCTCGTCACTCCAATCCTGTCGAGTTTCGATTTTCCGGAACCCGACCTGACCTGTCCAGTGCGATTCGTCTCCACTCAGCCAACACAGGCATTGGGAATGCTCAACAGCGAATTCGTAGGAGACCAAGCGAAGCGGTGGGCGGAGAAGCTCGAAAAACAGTTTGGCGAAGACACCCGAGCACTTGCCACCCATGTGCTAACTCGGGCAACGCAGCGCACACCGACAGACGCCGAAGTCGAGAGCGGCTTCGAGCTCGTTCACAAACTAGAAAAGCAACATCGCCTGACAAGATCCGAATCGCTCAAACAACTCTGCCTGTTGGCATTGAACTTGAACGAGTTTTTGTACTTGGATTGAGATCGCGCGGACCGTTGACGCGTGGAGCGTAACGAGTCAACGACATTGGCACAAATTTGAGTCGTTAAGGGAGAGGGACACCTGATGTCAAACGCCAAGAAGAACAATTTCTGCGGTCGAACTCGTCGCGAGTTTCTTTGGCAGGCTGGCGGCGGCTTTGTGGGAACCGCGCTGGCGGGAATGTTGGGCGACGACGGTTTTCTCGCTTCACAGGCGCGCGCTGCCGACGGCGTCAGCGAGTTTAGCCCGCTCGCTCCCAAGAAGCCTCATTTCCCGCCCAAGGCGAAGAATGTCATCTTCATCTTTTGCTACGGCGGGCCGAGCCAGATCGATACGTTCGACTACAAACCGAACATGTATGGCATGGACGGAAAGACGATTGACGTCAAGACGTTTGGTCGAGGTGGAAAGAGGAACAAAGGCCGGATCGTCGAACCGCGATGGAAATTCAAGCAGTATGGCGAGTCGGGTAAATGGGTCTCGAGCTTGTTTCCCCACACGGCGAAGCAGGTCGACAAGATTGCCTTTCTCCATTCGATGACAGCCGATTCGCCAATTCACGGCTCGGCGATGCTGATGATGAACTCAGGTCGAATTCTCAGCGGCAGCCCCTGTCTTGGCTCGTGGCTGAATTACGGGCTTGGCACAGTGAATCAGGACTTGCCGGGATTCGTCGTCATGCTCGACCCGCGCGGCGGTCCGATTAGCGGCGCGAAGAACTGGAGCAGCGGCTTCATGCCGGCCGATTTTCAAGCAACCGTTTTGCGCAGCCAAGGCTCGCCGATTCTCGACTTGCAACCGCCCAAGGGATCGAGCCGAGCGATCCAGCGCGACTTGCTCGACTCACTTGGCAAACTCAATCGACTGCACTCCGAATCGCACCCGGGCAATAGTGAACTGGCCGCCCGCATCGGCTCCTATGAACTCGCCTACCGCATGCAAGCGTCGGCCCCCGAAGCCGTCGATCTGTCGACCGAAACAGAACAGACGCTCGACATGTACGGATTGAACGACAAGCGGACTGAAGTTGTCGGCCGCCAGTGCTTGCTGGCGAGGCGGTTGGTGGAGCGAGGCGTCCGCTTCGTGCAGATCTATTCCGGCGGCAATCACAATGACGCCAACTGGGACGCCCATGGCGATCTTGAACACAATCATAATCTCCACGCCGGTGAAACCGATCAACCGGTCGCTGCGCTGCTCGAAGACTTGCATCGGCGAGGGAAGTTGGATGAGACGCTGGTAGTTTGGGGAGGTGAATTCGGTCGCCAACCGACGGCGGAATACGCCAAGGGAAGCGGCCGCGACCACAATAGCTACGGCTTCACGATGTGGCTCGCGGGGGGCGGGGTCAAGGGCGGAGTCGCCTACGGCAAAACGGATGAACTCGGCAGCGCGGCAGTCGAAAAAAAGCTACATGTAAAACACTTGCACGCCACCATCCTGCACCAATTGGGCCTCGATCCCAATCGACTCTCCTACTTCTTCGGCGGTTTGGACCACAAGCTCGTCGGCGTCGAAGGCGCCGCCCCAATTCACGGGATCATCGCGTAGCGTTATCTCAGTCACTTAGCACTTTCTGATGTGCCATTGAGAAACCTGGTTCACCGCGCGAGGCAAGCGTGGGGGTCTGTCATTCTGCGGAGCGCGCGTCTGTATGGAATCATACGCAGGCGACTCGCGTATTTGCGTGATGTGCCAATCGGCCGTACAGCTAACATGACGCCGCAATCGTTGTTACGATGGGACGAATTCGATAAGCTCGACGTAACACGTCTGTGCCCTATTCAATTTTCTCGGCTTGTTCAAGTCACCATCTCAGTACGCCCAAGAGAATCGGCCCTAGCATCGATGAATGAAGCTAACTCAACGCAAGTTCAGGACAGTTCCGCCAAGTTACAATCACTGAGAGAGTCTCTAGCGAATGTGATTCGCGGCAAGGACGACGTGATTGAGCAAGTGGTGATCGCATTAGTGGCGGGCGGCTCGGTGTTGCTCGAAGATGTTCCGGGCGTCGGTAAGACGACGTTGGCCAAAGCGCTGGCAGCCTCGCTGGACTTGAAGTTTCGACGAGTTCAATGCACGCCCGACTTGTTGCCCGCAGACGTGTTTGGCTTTTCGGTCTTTAACCCTCAGGACGGCAGTTTCTCATTCCGTCCCGGACCGATCTTTTGCAACGTCCTGCTCGTTGATGAAATCAACCGCGCTTCGCCGCGAACTCAATCCGCTTTGCTCGAAGCGATGGCGGAAGGACAAGTCACGATCGAGGGCACTCGATACGAATTGGAGCCTCCGTTCTTAGTCATTGCGACACAAAACCCCTTGGGTTTTCAAGGCACGTTTCCTCTGCCCGAATCGCAGATGGACCGCTTCCTGTTTCAGCTTTCGATCGAGTATCCGAACGCCGAGGATGAGGCGACGATGCTCTACGATCAGATGGAATCGCATCCGCTCGAGCACGTTAAAGTCACCATGACCATTGACGAGATTGTCGCCGCCCAGCAACAGGTTCGCCAGATTCGCGTGGAGCCGTCGTTGGGCGATTACATCGTTGAGATCTGTCGTCGCACACGAAATCACGAAGGCTTTCGCTTGGGCGTCAGTCCCCGCGGGTCGCTAATGCTGTTTCGAGCGTCTCAAGCGAGAGCCTACGTGCAGGGCCGCGACTACGTGTTGCCGGATGATGTTCAGGCAATGGCGCAGTACGTCTTGCCACATCGAATCGCTTCGTCGAAAACATCGACTGCCAAACGCGAGCACGCGTTGCAAGCTGTCGAACGCATCATCCAAGACATCGACGTACCGGTATGACGTTTCAGTCGTGGTTTCCAACATTCATCGCACTTTATCGTGCATGGCGAGTGTGGCTTTCGCCGGGCGGCAAGGCGCTGACGGCGATCCTGGTCTTTTCGTTCCCTGCGCTCGGGGCGCCCGATTCGCCCTTGGCGGCGCTCTTCTGCGCGACGTTTGCACTGCTCGTCGCTTGCGCCGCCGCCAACCACATCTTTCGGCCTCGACTTGTTTCGATCAAACCGATACGCACGGCCACAACACAAGGCGAACCGACGCCGATCATCGTCACGCTTCAGAACGATTCGATTCGCTCGGCGTTCGACTTGAAGGTGGAGCCATTGCTAGATGAGCGTACTTGGGACCCATCAGTTCCTCCACATCGAATCGAATCGATCGAGGCGCGGAGCGAGGTCCGCATGGGAATGGACCTGAGGCCCAGGCGACGCGGCGTGTTCCCGCTCCCTAGGCTCAAAGTCACAAGCGAGTTTCCGCTCAATCTCTTTCGGCGTTCGTGGGAGTTAAATATCCAAGGCGAGATTATCGCGTACCCGAGGTATGCTCCATTGGCTTCGATGCGGAGCGCGTCCGAGGCTGCCGGATACGCCGGCGAACGAATTAGCGATTCCTTGCTCGCCGGCCAAAGCACTGACTATAGCGGCAGTCGCGAATATCAGCCGGGCGTGTCGGTGAGGCGGTGGGATTACGCGTCGTGGGCTCGGGTTGGAAGTCCGGCGGTGCGTGAGTTCGGCGACGACCGACAGACTCAATTCGCCATCGTCATCGACCCGCACCTGCGCCAAGTGGAGGATAGAGTTGCCCTCCATGATTTTGAGGCAGCGATCTCGCTGAGTGCGGGGATTGCGGATTGGCTACTTGAAAACGACTGCCGGATTGCGGTACTGGCCGTCGGCGGCCAAACCGTACGATTGACCGGCGAGGGTTGGGGCCAACTCGATCGCATCTTGGCCGCCTTGGCCGCCGCCGCGCCTCAAGAGGACACTGAGTTCGACGAATTGGCTAGTCAACTGCCGGCAGTGGTTGAGGATGCGGAGTCCGTGTTGTTTCTATCGACCAATTGGGACGATAGACGTCAAGCTTTGCACGAACGTTTGCGCGACGCCAATCGGCCAGTGAAGGCCTTCCTCGTCGGCGGAAGTGACTCGACAATTCCGCACGATGTCCGCCGCCTCAACGCAACGGAAATCCTCGACGGTCTGGAGGTGTCCGTATGAAAAGGCAGCGGACCGCGTTGGTGCTCGTTCTCGCCCAGGCCGCTTTCCTCTGGTTTGGCAACGGCTCGCCGCCCATTCCGCTGATTGTCGTAGCCGCCGTCATCGCCGCAATGGCTGGAGTTCGATTGCGAATGCAACCGCGAACTCAACGTCTTGCGATCATTGGTCTGGCGTTCGTGGTTGCCGTTGTGAGTCGAGCAACACTGGTCCCGCCGGAAACCAGTCTGGCCATTTTCCCGACCAGATTGATCCGTCCATTGGGCGACTTCTTTCTCATCTGGCAATGCCTCATCTTGCTAGTCCATGGCAGTGGCGAGCGTTTGCCGAGCTACTTTGCCTTCCTGTCGCTAGTGACCATTTTTTGCGCGTTCGATCAGTCGGTCTATCTGGACACCGTGATGTTTCTCACGCTGGCGATTTCCCTGCTAGTGGTCTCGTCAACTTTGTTCGCCAACATGACAGCGGCCAAGCGACATGCGTCCAACAAGGAGCGACGCGGTGTTGGCGTCGTCGTGTTCTTGACGTCCGGCATTATCGCTCTGGCCGGCTTGATGGTATGGGCTCGATTTGCCGAGGCGGCGCGAGCCTACGTTCCTGTTTGGGCCGCCGAGCTTGTCGGCCGCAGCATCGAGAAACAACTCTACGTTCGGCATGGTTCGTTGAACGGCATCACGGAAGCTCAGCGAAGCAATCCCACAAGCATCGTCTTGCGAGTTAAGTCGGAAACCAAGCCGGGCTACCTTCGCGGGCGAGTGTTTGACTCGTATGCCGATTCTCGATGGCGACTGGGCACGGAACGTCGTAGGCGGCGAAGAGGGCGAAGGCGTCAGCCGCTGACCAATATCGATTCAATGGTCCAGCCGCCTCAAGATCTGCAGGTGAGCGATAGTCGAACGTCGGTATTCCAGATTCTCAGGACTGAGCGGCGGCCCTTCCGCCGTATCGAGACGAGTAATGATCCTGGTCGTGGAGTTGTTTTCTTCACGCCGTTGGGAATGAACTACCTTCAGGGCACGGGCGGAAGTTTGCTGGTGGACAACGAAGGCGTGGTACATCACGGCGTGGATCCGGCGGACACTTACACGTCATACGTCTCCATTTCTCCCGAGCCGGTTACGCTCCCATCCGATCGACAGCAAGTGCTTCTGGCGCCTCCCGAAGGCTTGTCGTCCGAGGTGGCTGATCTGGCCGCACAACTTGGCGATGGGAAGAGGAGCTTCGCCGAGCGAGTTGAGGCGGTGGAATCCTATTTCCAGGAAAACTACGGATATGAACTGGACGAGATCGAGATGCCGGATGGAGTCGAGCCGCTATCTCATTTTCTGCTCAATCCGCTCGACGCCCATTGCGAGTTTTTTGCATCCGGGGCCGTTGCACTTCTCAGGCTGCAGAACATTCCGACTCGCTACGTCACTGGTTACGTTGTTTCCGAAGAGGACGCGGACGTAAGCGGCGGATGGATTGCTCGAAACAGGAACGCCCACGCCTGGGTAGAGGCGTATGACGCGGCGGAAGAGCGTTGGGTCATCGTCGAGGCGACACCGGGAATGGATCCGATCGTGCATGAGGCGGAGACGGCGTTCAACGAAGAGACGGTCGCGGACGCCGTCGGCCAGTGGATCTCTGTCGCCCGCAGTAGTTGGGCGGATCTCTTGTCGAGATACACGAGCAGATATTTGGCGCCGATTGGCGTTTCGATGATCATCGTTGGCCTTGTCGTGGTCGGCATTCGGCGGCGAAGGCTGGAGGCCGAATTGAAACGGAAACGGCCGGAGTCTCCCGAGCTGATTCGACGGCGGAGGCGACTTCAAGTTGTCGAGCGAACTCTTTCGCGCCGCGGCTTAGTGCGGCAGCCTCACGAGACGCTGCACCGCTTCGCAGCTCGAGTTGACGCGGCCGCCGGCGATGACAAGACGATCAAGCAATGCGCGGCTGACTGTCTGAGTTTTGCCGAATTCCGTTACAGCGAATGCTGTACGTTGTAGCGCCCCGCGACGAAGGCCGAACCGGCTATGGCGGTCGTCCCGATTGAAGCGAGCGATTTCCCAGCGCCGAAATAAACCCCTTCAACAAACCCCCTCCGGTGCCTTGAAGCCCAACCCAATCGTTCGTAGACTCAACCCTTATCAAATCACTGCTTGCCAGAGTGGCGGAATTGGCAGACGCGCTGGATTCAAAATCCAGTGTCCGTACGGACGTGTGGGTTCGAGTCCCACCTCTGGTACTCCTCAACAGCAAACGACTTGCGGCAACGGGCCGCAAGTCGTTTTTTTGTTCCTTGAACGCACCGGCTTCGATTCGCTTCATGCGAACAGCCACGCTGGCCGACCGCGTCTCGACGCTCAATACTCCCTGTTGGTCTCGCGACCGGCTCGAGTGGCAAGGGCGCGATAGACGGCGAGGTCAATGTTTTCATGGATGAGCTGAACAGAGCCGTCGGCAAAGGCGAAGTTGGCGCCGCTCGGATGTTCGCTCGAGAAGTCTTCAAAATGGGTGTGGGCATCGTTGGGAACGTGATCCGCTACGCCGACCACACGCGCCATGGCCTCGTCGGCCCCAGAAACAACGCCCGGCCAAGTGGAGAACCCGCGACGGCTGTTTCGTTCGCCTACCGCCAACGTATGACTGGTGCCGTCTTTGATGTCCGCGATACGTAGCCGTGAGTTGTGGTGAAAAAAGCCATCGCCAACCGCCAGGACGCCAGGCGGCGCGTTCTCGTAGTCTTCCAATTCGACCGTCCCGAAGTTTCCGACATAGTTTGAAATCGTCAAAGTCAAAGGCGATCCGCCGGAAATGGGCAACTCGAATAACTTCTTGTTCGTGTCTGACGGACACCGCAGCGTGTCAATCGTCGCTTGGACCTGGCCTCGATTTCGCGTGTGGCCAACTGCGTAGTTGAAATCGATCCCATCATGAAGCGTGCTCTGCTCCAAGAATGGCAGCAGCATCGCGTTCCAACCCCAACCGGAATGCCCTTCAGCCCAGGGGAGTTTCGTATTCGGATCATCGCCTATCCAGCCGGAAGGAAACATCTGCAAGGAATCGTGATAGTTGTGAATGGCGAGTGCGACTTGTTTTAGATTGTTGAAACACTTGGTGCGTCTCGCCGCCTCGCGAGCCGATTGTACGGCTGGAAGAAGTAAAGCGACAAGGATTCCGATGATCGTGATGACGACCAATAATTCGACTAGCGTGAAGCCGGTTCTTTGGTTTGAATTTACTTGATGGCGCATAACGGCAAACTCTCCTTAGCGTTAGACTGGCACCGCGAACGCGGGCCGCCAATAACTTAGAAACTCAACTTCGTTTTCAAGAGAGCGAAGGAGGCGGAGAACGAGGTTGTCGATTGACGTTGCGACGCACTCGATAGTGCAATCGGCGCGGCGCCGGTCGACTGCGAGACGGCGTCAGCGATTCATGAAATGGCGACTTCAACGTCCCGAAGCAGAAGGACATCGACGCTGACGTGCAGAGAGCACAATCAGCACATTCCAACGACTGACGATGGTGAGCGTGCTGCCATCCCGGCTGCCGGTGCGTCTGCTTATGAAGCACATGCCCATTGTGCTTATGTCCCGCGTGCTCGTGTCCCGCGTGCTCATGTCTCGCGTGGACATGCGGCGCGTGTGCATCGAACTTGTGCGCGGATGTAACCGAATGCCTGTGACCGCATGCGCTGTGAAGCATGCCGGCAACTGGCGCGACTGTGCAAGCCACGCTGGCCAATATCGCTGCTCGGATTTGGAATCTGCGTGAGACCACCTAAATACCTATTCGCTGCCGTGTGTGGGGCAAAAGTTGCGGGAAAGTCGCAAAATCGGCGACTTCAGTCAATACCATACTACTATGTCCACGCTGTACGTATGCCCTAGTGCAGCGTCAACACTAAGAATTAGGATCCCAGTGTTTGTATCGTACGCCGCCAAGTCAAGTTGCGCCGAAGCCAACCCCCATTTTTAGAGTTGACGCGGCACTAGTCGAATGGTTCGGCGGATTTGGGTCAAGCGATTGGGAAGAACCTCGCCAGAAATTCGGCACACCCTTGCTCTCGTTTCGACCCTCAGCCCAACCTGGCCGGCAAGCCATTTAGTCCGCAGAGAACTCGCTGTTCACGACCACTCCATCCGCAAGATAAAAAATGGCGGCCGTGCAGTCACCTGCCTGTTGAGTGAGCAGTGAAACGTGAATTCGTTCGTCGCGTCTCTTGATTCGAGGCATCACGTAGCCGGAATCGGCGTAGGGATCGCGGACCAAGCGTTCCACTTGGTCCCCATCCGTTCCGGCCAGAATTTCGGCTATCACTCGTCGCAAGATACGCGACGACGGTTCGCTCATGATGTACGGGGATACGAGAAGCACAAATGCCGAAAGGCCTACGACGAGAGCCGACTTCTTCGATATGGCCAGCCAAGAGGCTGCCAACACTCCGGCTGTAACGGCGCTAAAGGCAAGATACTGAAGCTTGAATACGAGAAGACCGACTCAATCGTCCAGCCCAAAAACGAACCAGAGTAAAATGGCCATGAGACCGGTTTTCATGGCAACCAAGCCATACGCGGTCTATTGGTGCCTTGCCTGCGGCGACGGGTTAAAAGGGGTTAAACGAGGTCAACCGGGTTAAGCGAGGTAGACGGGGTGAGCGGGGGTAAACGAATTGTGGCGACAATCGTTTGGGCAGGCGGTGAGGCTAGCCTTGCC
This sequence comes from uncultured Pirellulaceae bacterium, assembly GCA_964567745.1. Lineage (GTDB taxonomy): Bacteria > Planctomycetota > Planctomycetia > Pirellulales > Pirellulaceae > CAZMNY01. The sequence continues at coordinate 193,256 of CAZMNY010000004.1, forward strand.
AGCGTTTGAGGATCGTTTGACTCGACCATTGGATCAGGAGAAACACGACGACTCCAAGTCCGGTGGAAGCCAGGACGGCGGCAAACAGCTCGTCGGTCTTCGTGAAGTTTGACGCCTGCAAGATCATGTAGCCCAAGCCGAATCTCTGCACGCCGAGCCCGAGAAAAAACTCACCGACAATCGCGCCGATGACCGCCATGCCGGCTGAGATTCTCGCGCCGGCCAAGATGAATGGCACGGACGAGGGCAGGCTGAGTTTCGTGAGCCGCTGCAGTTGACTGGCGTTATGGAGCTCAAACAGATCGACCAGGTCTTGATCGATTGCGAGCAATCCGCTCGTGGTGCTCGTAATGATCGGAAACAGACTAATAATGAACGCGACCAACACGACGCTTTGCAGTCCGTAGCCAAACCAGACGACGATCAGCGGCGCGACGGCGACGACAGGAACGGTTTGCAACACAATGGCGTATGGATAGCAGCCGAGCCGCAGCCATCGCGACATAGAGAAGGCGATCGAGAGGCTGACGCCCACTAACAGGCTTGCCAGGAATCCGCCCGAGGCTGCCATGGCGGTGAGCATCGATGCGCTGCACATGTCGGCTCGCTTGCTCCATGCGGCTTGGGCGACCTCAATCGGACCGGGAAGCAAATACGAGGCGACTCCAGAGAGACTGACGGCCAGTTGCCAAAGGCAAATCACGGTCGCCAATACCACAACGGGCGGCCAAGCCGAACTCAACATAGTCACGTTGCGAGGAGTCGTCATTCTGCCGCGGTGCCTCGCATCACGTCACTTACCATTCCGCACAGCTCCGCGAATTGCCCGCTTCGTTTCCACCCACGGTCGCGTTCTACGTCACTTGGAATCTCAACAACCTGCTGAATTCCGCAAGGCTGCCCGCCGAGCACGACGACGCGTCCGCTAAGAAAAACGGCTTCGGCGACGTTGTGGGTGACGAAAACCGTCGTGGTGTTGCGCCTTTTCCAGATTCGCAGCAAAGTTTCGTTGAGCTGTTCGCGGAGCAAGTCGTCGAGAGCCGCGAACGGCTCGTCCAGCAGTAGTATCTTCGGCGTCGTCACAAGTGCACGAGCGATCGAGACTCGCATCCGCATGCCGCCCGATAGCATCGAAGGCCGCTTGCTCGCATCCTGCTCCGCGAGCTCGACGAGCCGCATGGAGTTGACGACAGCCTCTTCGCGAACCTGCCGATCAACGCCTTTGAGTTCGAGCGGGAGGCCAATGTTTTGCTTTACGTCGCGCCATGGGAGAAGACGCGGGTCCTGAAAGACGAATGCCAAATCGCCTTGCGACTTGCGATGCGCTTCGGCCGATTGGCCGTCAACGAGGACCTTGCCGGATGACGGCGCCAACAGTCCGGCGATTAGCCGAAGCATCGTCGACTTACCGCAACCCGATGGGCCTAGAAGCGAAACAAACTGGCCTTCTGCGATCGAGAGCTCGATCCCACGCAACACCGCATCGATGTTGTTGTAGGCGAGGTCGACCTGGTCGAGTTGAATCATAGAGCGCGAACTTTCAATCGAGAGTGGCCCTATTATTCACAAGCGGACTCTCCTTGCCTATTCCTTCTTCGCGTTGTGTTTGCAGTACTCGATATTCAGCGTAAACGATCGCTCGTCAGGGAATCGCATCAACGCGTCTTGGTAGACCGAAATCGCGGCATCCCATTTCTTAGCTTGGAGCGAGGGCCTCGCCCAAGCGTGCCATGTCGCCACGGCGTTGCCATGCATGTGGCCGTCATCGGGGAATCGACGGAGCCCTTCGTCATATGCCGAGAGTGCATCTTCCCAACGACCTTGCTTACGGTGAGCCGACGCTTGCTGGTCGGCGATAATTCGAGCCAAGTTGGCCTCACGCTCCGATTTCAATATGCCTCGAAACGAATCGAGCGTCTTCCACGGCGATAATTCCGGATCGTTCTTCTTAAGTCGATCGGAGACGACAGACTGGATGAAACCCTCGATCGATCTGGTCACGCGAGAACGTGCTTTGAAGCGATCCTGCACCGACTTGAGCAACGCTTTGGTCGGCTCAACGCCATCGGATTTGAACTTCGCTTGCGCCCAATGGTGAACGGAGTAGGCCAAGTTCTGCTCGAAGCGAGACTCCTTGGGGCAAACAGCGAGCGCCTTTTCCAACGAATCGACGGCCTTGTTCCAGTCTTTTGAGCGAATGAAGCTGCTGCTCCAGGATTGATGGGCGTCGACTAAGAGCCGCCTCTTGCTCTTCTCGTCAAGCAACCGATCGTTCGACTCAACCGAATCAATCGCGGCTTGGAATTGCCCCTTGTCGCGAAGCGAGACGTATGTGTTGCGAGCATAGTTCGAGGCGACGTCGCGGACTCCATCCACCTTCGGAAAACGGTCGACCATCGTAAGCAGCAGATCGCGCGCTTTATCGCTGCCTTGTTCTTTCTTCTTGTACTGGGCCCATTCTTGCACCGAATAGATCAGGTTCTTTGCAAAACGGCCTTCCTCCGGATAGGCGTTCATACCCTGTTCGAGCAATTCCACGGAACGCGCAAAGTCGTTCGCGCCGAGACGGCTGTCCGCCCAACGCAATAGGATGGACTGGTGCCACTCCATCACATTGGGCCTGGCACCCTCATCGACTTTTGCCAGAGCTGTGTCAGCGACTTTCAACGCGGCGGGCCAAGCATCTTTGTCGATTTGGAGTTCGCCCTGTCGGACGAAAATGGTCGCTTGCATCGAGACGAACTCGTCGCCCGGCATGATCTTAGCGGCTCGACGAAGTACATCCAACGCCTGGTCGTACTGCTTGTCATCCGCCAGAGTCATCGCCCATTTCGTGAAGGCAACGTCCTGATTGTGCAGTAGCGACGCGTCATCCGGAGCGAGCGCCAATCCGGTCGCAATGACTCGAGTCGCTGATTCGAATTCGTTGCGCTCGAGCTGTTCATTCCCCCAGTTGACGAGACCGGCCAGTGCGTTCTTGACCGCCGAGTGAAATTCCTTGTCCATGCTCATGGCGCGAAAATAAGCCAATAACGCTCGGTGATACTGCTTGTTCGTCGTGTTGGTCACGCCCCGGTTGTAGTAGATCAAAGCAACAAGTCCGGCCTCACTAATTTCGCGCCGACTGTCGCGGTGCGAATCGGGGATGTAGCGAAGTCCCGTCTGTTGTTCAAACTGACGCTGGGCTGCGAGATCTCTTGCCGGGTTGAAACCGGCGGCGTTCGTGGTCTCGACATCGGCGTGTTGCGAACCGTCGTAAACGATCGAGAAGACATGATCCGGCACCTCAATGGCCCTCGCGTCGATGCCCAATCGTTTGGCGAGAATGTTGTAGATGACGGCCGATGAGACGCAGTTGAACTTTTTCGTTTTGAGCAGAACATTGAGACGAGTTTGCTTGGATTCGTAACCGGCCGAAAGGGGCCCGTCCTCTCGGTGGAGCCACCGGAGCAGCGCATCGCCCTTGCGGAACAGATTGGCGTCGTCTCTTCCGCTAACCGCAGCTGCCGCTTCCGATTCGAGCCGGTCGACCTGTTTGAGCAACTTTGCTCGAGCACGCTTGTCCATCACGCCCGACGCCAAAAGCGCCGCTTCAGCCAGCGACCACTCATCGAACTTGCCGTCCCTGGCGTCTGCGAACAGACTCGTTTCATCCTTCGAGATCATGATCTTCAGTTCGTCGGCTTGTTGCATTTTCGAAAGCACATCGAGCGCTCGTGCCGGAGACTCACGAAACTCGTACTTCGTTTCTGGTGCTCCCAGGCTTCCCCGGACGGCGACGTCGGCCAGCGAGACCGACTTGGAATCGGGAGCGAGCGGCGTGAACCGAAGTAGGAGATACTTGGCGCCCCTCGAGCGGAACGAAAGTTTTGTAGCGGACTTTCCCTGGGCAATCAGATCGGCTCGCCGTACCGAAAAACCGGCGTCCGAGGATAGAGCTGAGCTGAGCAATTCCGCCCGAAAATTCTTTTTCTCAGCCGGCGAGACCGACCAGCCTCGCACCGACCCCGTTTTCTCGCCCAAGCAGAGCACGACTTCCGCAGCGCCGTCAACGCATTCGAATATGCAGGTCGTCCGACTGTTGCCGTCCAGTAGATGCGACCACTTGCCCGAGACGATCTTGGCTGACCGGACAACTGATACATTCGGATTGAGCAAGAAATTCGCATTGTCGGCATCGGCGCGAACGGAAGATCCAAAACAACAGACCGCCAAAACGATGACCACGAAACCGCGACGCGAAGCACCCATGAATCTTCTCCAACAATATTGTCCGGCCAGAACTCGCTATTTCGACGGTCCTGATGACAGGCGTCCATCGAGTCGCATCTTAACTCTAGCCCAGAAACGCGGCCGAGGAGAATGAGTTGCCGTGCGGAAACAATTACAAATCGCGCGTTAATGTTTCAATTCGATTCACAAGCTGAGACGGCAGCGCAATTTCTCCGGCCAGTTACGGACAAAAATGGAAATGGCCCGCCGGTTGCATTAAGAAGCGGCAGAGCGAATCAACCAACGGGGAGGCGATCTATGGCCATCGTGCAAAACGTCATTGCAATCGAATCGAAACCACAAGACCCTATGTCCGAACGAAACGGTAGGGACTCCGCAGAGTATTGCGAGAAGGAGTGGATTCGCGATCCATGGATATCGCGAATTGTCGCGAGAGCGGAAGAGAAGCTGCAAGTAGAACAGAAGCCAATCGCGGACGAAGCGGTCAACGAAGCCGCCCCGCCGCTGCTGCCTTCCGAGCCACGATTCGACTGGAAGAAAGTCAGGCGTCTACCGTAAACGAGCCAACGAACTTTCCTACTTCCATGAATGGTGCCAACGAGCGAGCGCCAACGAGCTTGCTCGTTCGGTGAGCGAGACTTGAGCGCTACAGCGCCGGCCTTACTTGTCTTTCGCTTCGCTCTTCTCTTTGGCCTTGGTTCTCAGGGCTTCGATCTGCTCGCGAAAGCTGGTTCGCTTGACATCAAACTTGTCGCCCTTGAGTTTTTTCAACTTGGCCAATTGCTCTTTCGATAAGACGTCGGAGAGAATTTCTTTTTGAAGCTTCGCCCGTAATTCCTCAATCCCCTTCTGCAGGTTCTTCTGGTACTCGGCTTGCGATTCGGCGAGCTCTTTCTTTTGCTCGTCGGTAAGCCCTAGCAAATCGGCCAGACGGTTTCCGGCGAGAGCGTTGACGCCGCTCGAACGCAAGGCAATCTGAGTTTGGATCTCTTCGAGACGATCACGTTGAGCGGGGATGAGGATCTTGGAGAGTCCCGCTTCCGTCTTCTCCTTGATGAATTTTTGCACTTCCTCCATTTCTTGGCGGAAAGCGGTTGGGTCGAAAGGGATGCCGGGAGCTCGCAAGGTGCGGAATGACTCTTGGCGAATCTTCTGAATTTCGCGCTGCAGGTCTCTCAGTTCCTTACGTTGGTCGTCGAGGATTGCGAGTTCGTCGAGGTATTGAGCTTGTTGAAGCATGCCTAACGAGTTGCCGGACATCGCGCTGTTGAGCCCAAGCATCATCCCGCCTTCAGCCAACGGCGCGATGGAAGACGACCGATACACGATCCCATTGCCGTCGTCCTCAGCCACTTCAATCACCGCGATTTGAGCGGACGCGTGTGCGACAAAAAGTGAAGCGAGAACCAATGAGCAGAGACAATGGCGGAGCATAGGATGAATCCTTGGCTTGCGAGGGATGTTTAGTGAACGGTTGTTGAAACTGTCGCTCACGTGGAGGGTCGGGCTCAGTCATTATTACCATACGGCCCCCGCGATCCAAGTGGAATCGGCGCGGTTTCTCGCGTCGTTGGAAGCGACCTTCGCGGAGCTAGGCGCCGTCGGATTCGGTTGACGTCCGTCGCATTCAGTTCTACTCGGCCATGTGATAAGAGCGTTCAGCCGTTTTTCGCATCTTGACTCGCTCACGTTCCTTTTTCCATTCTTCGAGCGGGTCGATATCGGGATTGTCCTCGAGCTCCTGCACTGAATCGCAGGCGGTGGCGAAGGCGGAAATGGCCATTCCGAAACTCCCAATGATCGGCACGAGCATCAGCCCTACGAAGATCTTGCCGGCCAATGTGATCGGATAGGCGTCGCCGTAACCGACGGTTGTGCCGGTAACGATAGTGAACCAGGCGACGTCGAGCAGCGAGTCAAACCCGCCCTCGGTGTGCTTGCCTTGCTCGAGCTCCAAACACATCACCGCGAAAAACAACCACACCAGGCCGAGCGAAAAGACGAGGCCCTTGAGGTTATGGTATGCCCGATAGAACTTGAGCGCCGTAAGCTGCAAGCCTCGACTGTAGCGAAAGAACTTAAGCATCCTCAGCAGTCTCAGCGTGCGCACCATGCTCAGGTACTCGACAGGGCAGAAGAATCCCAACCAGAAGGGCAATACGGAGAGCAGGTCAATGATGCCCCAGACGTTGACTGGGTAGGCGGAATCGGGGGCGCCGTAGTACCAGGGGTTGCTGCGCCACCAGCGAACAAAAACTTCGATCGTCAATAGAAGTGCGATGACGCGTTCGGTCCACAAAAAGATCCAAGGTGCCTCGAGCGAATTGGCCCAATCGTGCCGCAGGCTTATTTCCTTCTCCAAAAGAAACAGGGCGACGCTGATGATGATGAGCGGTTTTGCCAAAAGATCGACGATCTGGATAATTCGAGACGAGATGTCGTTTTTCGAAACATCAGTTTCCATGTTGACTCCAACGATTCGTTAGCCAGTCGATAAAACGATCGTGCGGCCGCGCGACAAGGCACCCCGCCCGGGCCGCCGCGTCTCGCGGATTTGCAATTCGTCACATCGACTCGGCGCGATACAATGGCCGTGATGACAAAGACGGAAAGACATTGCGAAGCGTGCCAGTTGGATTTCCTCGCTGATGATGGAGATCCTTGTCCTCAATGCGGGGACAACGCCGATTGTGTTACTGGTCTCTATTCGGAGACCATGATACTCGATTCACACGCTTCGCAACCAGCGCCGAAGAGCTCGAACGGCGACCCGATCATGAAGCCGGGCGATTCGATCGACGTGTATCGAATCGATCGTCTGCTTGGCCGCGGCGGAATGGCGTGGGTGTTTTTGGCCCTTCACAACAATTTGGAGCGTCCTTGCGCTCTCAAAGTTTTGTGCCCCGAGTTGCAGGGAGACAATGCGGAATCAGTCGACTTGTTCATCGCGGAAGCTCGCGCCGCCGCTTCGGTCGTGCACCCTCATATCGTGACCGTACACAATGTGGGAAGCGAGCAAGGGCGTCATTTCATCGAGCTGGAATATGTGCAGGGGAAGTCGCTCGACAGTATTCTCTCCGGCGGCGCTCTAACCGCGTTGCAAAGCGCGAATCTGATGGCCCAGGCGAGTTTGGCTCTGTCCGCCGCCCATGGTAGAGGGTTGGTCCATCGTGACTTCAAGCCGGCCAATATCATGGTCCAAGACGATGGTGTTGCGAAACTCGCCGATTTTGGCTTGGCCAAGCGTGTTAAGGACGGAGGCGGTCACAGTCGTCTCGCAGGAACGCCATACTTCATGGCGCCGGAGCTGTTTCAAGGCGCTCAGGCAACGCCGGCGAGCGACGTTTACGCAGTGGGCGTTTCGCTGTTTCAGCTCTTGACTGCTCGATATCCCTTTCATCACAGCAAATGGACCGAGCTGGCCAAACTTCATGTCGAGGCGCCGGTGCCGGACGTGCGCAGCAGTCACCCTCACGTCGACGATTCACTCGCCCGGCTAATCGATAATTGTCTCGCCAAGTCCGCAGCCGATCGACCTGACGACGGCGCGGTGTTGCACGGGGAGCTGCAAGCCGTTTTTCGCAGCTTGCGAGATCTCAGGACGCTGCTCGATGAGACGTTTGGCGACGACAAATCGGTGACTATCAATCGCAGCGGAGAGGGTTTCGATTTGATCGTCTCGTTGTCCCAGCGAAGAAGCCAGCGCGTGCGGATTGAGGAATCGACCACCGAGATAGCCAATTTAGCCTTGATCCGAATCTACAGCGTCTGTGCTCCGGTTGATGAAACGTATCTGCGTCGAGCTCTCGAGCTCAACGCCAGTATCCCTCACGGGGCGCTGACCATTCAGGAATTCAAAGGCGCTCCGCATTTTGTCATGGTCAACAACTACCCTCGAGCCACTTGCGATGTCGAAGAGTTGCGACACAGCGTGATGGACGTCGCTCGCTGGGCCGACGACGTCGAAAAGGCGCTGACCAACGAAGACCGACACTAGCGGCCTCTCGACGTAGCGGACGACGGCTAAAGCCAGTCGGCACCGACACCGTGCGCGGTCGGCCGCGCGTTACCCCGTTCGGGGCAGCGCATACGCCTCATCGGTACGCATGTCGCTCGTATTTCGTGGCGTCGCGAACCCGGTTTTTTCAAATCTTCCCGCCCCAGCTTCCTGCCATCTTTCCAGAGTCCACCTGTCGTTCGGATTTCCGCCAGCAACTGCGTTGGCAGATTTTTAACTGGTTGTGTGAGACAACATACACAGGAGGTATTTTCCTGGTCGAAATCGATGTTCAGGGCCTATTTTCCCAAACACGAATTGACCTCGCGGGGATATCATGAAATGTTAATGGACTGGAAATTGGATAGTTCCCGCAGTATTTAGGAGACTTCAAGTGAAGCGAATCTTACTCGCCCTGCTTGTCACTTCGGTGGCGGCAACTTGGGTCGGGTGCCAATCGGCTGACCAGCCGGCGCCCATCGCTCAAGCACCCACAGACGCTGTCGAAGGTCCGACAACGACCCCCGCGGAATCTGGTGAATTTACGTTTGTCAAACTCTCCGTCCCAAACATGACGTGAGGACGTTGTGTCGCCTCGGTCCGAGGCGTTTTAGCAAAGTTGGATGGCGTGGCCGAAATCACACCTGACATCAAAGCTCAAACTTGCTCGTTTAAAGTGCCCAAGTCCAATACCGAATACAAATCCCAGTTGGCTGAATTCGCGAAGACGAATGACCACTTGGAAGGCTACACGATCCAGTAGTTAGCCACAGACTTGCGCCAATATCAACGGCTTGCGTGTCCTTCACGCGAGCCGTTTTTTTAATGCGCCGATGATGAATCGGCAAAAGGGATCCTTAGAAAGACGCCGTAGTTGGGACGCTGGTCAAAGAGCTCAGTCGAACACCGGTTGAGCAGATCGTCTCGGACTTCTCCGCGTTAAGGTGCTCAGGTGCTTAAGGGAGGGGGGGCCGAGGTAGATCTTTCAAAACATTTCCACTTTTTTCAAAAACTGATCTTGACCCCATGGGCAGGTTGACAGTATTTACGCCCCCCTCGTCAACCAACAGTATTCCCATCAGTGGTTATGCGCCCAACGACAGCGGTGTGAGCCCGAGCTGTTCTATCGGTTTGGTTCGCGCGAATTCCTCGCGCCTGGCCGCCGCACCAGCCCGAGCTGACGGCGCCGTTGTATGGTGAGCGGAATCATCCAGGCGCAGGATGGGATGCAGACATCTCGAAAAAGGAGACTCCCGTTGAGAGCGACCGCGCAAGTGCTCATGGTTTGCGTCGCCCTCGGGTGGGTATGTACCGCCCGAACGGCGCAAGGTGGGGTTGCAACTTCACCAGCGTTACAACTTGTTCACTCGGTGGTTGGCCAAACCGCTACGAACAATGACGCGGCGCGCCGCGAGTCTGAGCGCCTGCTCAACGAGGCTCGCCGCGCGATGGACGTTCGAAAGTTCGATGAAGCCGAGGGTTTCATTCAACAGGCCGAGCGTCTGAACTACAAGTACGATCCAATCATGTCTCGATTCTCGTACACGCCCGGCAAGGCCCGCAACGAACTTCAAAAGCTCCGCGCCTCGGCGCCAGCTGGAACGGCGCAGGTGCCCGCCGCCAGGCTGGCCCGTTTTCCGTCTCTCGGCGCTGCCAAGGCTGGCGCGGCTAGCACTGGCGGAAACCAAGCTCTGCTGCTTCAAGCTCGGAACGCCCTCGCCAGTGGCGACGTCGCTTCCGCCGCGAAGCTCCTCGAGCAAGCTAAAGCCAACGGCGGAGCGTATGGTCCGATGGACGATTCGCCGGCCAAGGTGGAATACGTTCTGCAACAGCAGACGCGTATCGCAGGCGGCGCTGCCGCAGGCGTCACCGTTCGCCAATACGCCGACTACATGATGAGCCAGGCGGAAGGATTCTTGTTCCACAAGAATTTCGCGACTGCCGAAAAGCTCGCTTTGGAAGCGAAATCGGCCAAAGCCAAGTATCAGTTGACCGATCGCACGCCGGATCAGTTCCTGCAGCTACTCGCCACCGCCAAAAAGAACACGGTGCCGGCAGCAGCCGCACCGGCTCATCCCAGGAAGGCGGATGCCCTTCGCTTGCTCGCTCAGGCGCAGGTCGCCATTGATCGCCGAGATCTCGAATCTGCGGCGAAGTTCGCCGATCAAGCGTCTCGCTTGAAAGTGCCCGATAGCGCTTTCCAATCCAGCGAAACGTTGCCTTGGGAAATGTCACTGCGAATCACCGGTCTGCGAAATCGCCAGACGTACGGCGTTCAGCAAGCGGGATACGATGTCAAACAAGCTGGCGGACCAATGGCTCAACAGAGTCGATATCCAGTCTCGCCTGGCGTTTACAATCCGAAACAAGACGGCACGCGAGTCGCACCGGCTCAGGCTGTCGGACCGACTCCGGCCGCTCCGTTGAATACGGCGGTCTCACCCGGCGTTGGCTTGTACAAGCAAGGCATCGACGCCTTGATGAAACAGGATCGTGTAACGGCTTTGAAGCACTTCTCCGAAGCCTGGCGCTTCGAAGCGGAACTGGATGCCGGCACTCGAGCCGCGGTCAAGCAAAAACTGGCGCTGCTTAACGCCGGCGGCCCACAAACGGGCGAGCCTGGTTCGCTGGAAGAGGTCGTCTCTCAGTCGCAGTTGCTTCGACAAGTTCTCAGCCGTGAGATCACGTCGGAGCTGACGTTGGCCGAACGAAGTCTTTCCAACGATCCGTTGGGTTCGCTTAACAAGCTGCAGAAACTTCGCGGTCGAGTCAGTGACGCCGAACTCGATTCGGCAACCAAGAAGCACTTGCTGACCACCTTGGATCAAGGTATCAGCCGAACTCAAGTCTACATCGATCAGAATCGCGGGACGATTGATCTGCAACAGCGAAACGAAAATGTCCGCGCCGACATCGCTCGGGAACGACAACTCACTTCGCAGATGCACGACCAAATCGCCGAATTGGTCGAACAGTTCAACACCTACATCAATGAGCGACGCTATCACGAAGCGGAGTTGATTGCGAAGCAGGTGCGAGAGCTGGACGACCAAACGCCGATCGCCCAAACCTTGATCTGGAAGAGCCGCTTCATCAAGCGGATCATGGAGCAAGAGGCGATCAACGCGAAGAAAGAAGAAGGCTTTTACAGCGCGATTGAATCGGTAATCGAAGCCGGCACGCCAATCGACGATCGGGAGCCGTTCCAATTCGGCGATCCGCTCGCTTGGGGCGACCTGACGAAAGACCGCAAGCGGCTCATGGAGGCGCAGCGACGCCGACTGTTGCCGCAAGAGGTTGACATCCAACGCGCTTTGTCGCGTGAGGTGGATGTGCGATTCTCCGATACGCCTTTGGCCGAAGCCGTACAGATGCTCGCCGACTTGGCTGGCGTCAACGTTCACTTGGACCAAAACGGTCTCGCTGCCGAAGCCATCACTTCGGACACGCCGATTAACATCAGCTTGTCCAAGCCGGTATCGCTGCGAAGCGCACTTAACTTGATTCTCGAACCGCTTCGACTGAGCTACGTCATCGACAACGAAGTGTTGTTGATCACTAGTGAAACGGCTCGCGAGAGCAAAGTCTACGCGGAAGTTTACAATGTCGCCGACTTGGTGATTCCGATCCCCAACTTCATTCCTGGATACAACGTCGGCTTGCCGGCCGCGATTCGGGAAGCTCATCACGCGATGGGTTACGGCGGCATGATGGGCGGTAGCGGCTCGGTTCCGCTGACGCTTTCCGCCAACGAAGGCTCGATGAACAACGCTTCCGCTCTGGCTCAGATGAGTACAAGCGGGATGCTGAATTCTTCGCGACCATCCCAGCCCGCCGGTTACGGCCCGGGCGGTATGGGTGGAGCCGCTATGGCGGACTTCGACACGCTTATCGAGTTGATCACGACAACGATTGAACCTCAATCGTGGGATGACGTCGGCGGCCCTGGCGCCATCGAATCGTTCCCGACGAACTTGAGTTTGGTTGTCAGTCAAACGCAAGAGGTTCATGAGAAGATCGCGGATTTGCTCGACCAATTGCGACGTTTGCAAGACTTGCAGATTTCGATCGAAGTCCGATTCATCCGATTGGGTGACGACTTCTTCGAGCGAATTGGCATCGATTTCGACTTCGACATCGATGACAACACCAACCTCACTCCGCGAAATCCGCAGCTTCCCGATGATCGAGGGCCGAGCCTGAGCTTTGGTCTGGATCGTTTCGGGGCGCCGACAGCTGACTTGGACTTGAAGTTTACTCAAGACTCGTTCAGCACCACGGTGCCGCAGTTCGGAAACTTTGACGCCAACACCGCCGCTAACTTTGGCTTTGCCATCCTCAGCGACATCGAGGTGTTCTTCCTGCTGCAAGCCGCACAAGGCAACACGCGTTCCAACGTGTTGCAGGCACCGAAAGTCACGCTGTTCAATGGCCAATCGGCCACGGTTAGCGACCTGACGCAGCGTCCGTTTGTGACGAGTATCATTCCGGTGGTTGGCGATTTCGCCGCAGCCCACCAACCTGTGGTCGTCGTGTTGAATGAAGGAACGACGTTGAACGTTCAAGCCGTGGTCTCCAACGATCGCCGCTTCGTCCGTCTGACTCTGGTTCCGTTCTTCAGCCAAATCGGCGACGTTGACACCTTTACGTTCAACGGCACGTCCACGTCCGACAACGGTTCGGTCGTGGACGACGCCGATGGTAACCCGACGGATACCAGGGACAACACGGTGACAACGACGACCGGTACGACGGTTCAGTTGCCTGAATTCTCGTTCACCACGGTTTCGACCACAGTGAGCGTGCCCGATGGCGGTACTGTGCTGCTCGGCGGCATCAAGCGATTGCAAGAAGGCCGTAGCGAACGCGGCGTTCCAATGCTCAATAAACTGCCGTACATCAGTCGATTGTTCAAGAACGTCGGTATCGGACGTGAAGCTCAAACGCTGATGTTGATGGTCACTCCACGGATCATCATCCAGGAAGAGGAAGAAGCCAAACTGGGCATCGACCTCGGTGAATAGCATGTAACGCAAATTGTTACATCTGAAAAATTCAGACCGCTGCGATGCAAATCGCAGCGGTCTTTTGTTTCTTGATCCTCGCGTGACGCCCCAACGCAGCGGCTGGTGTGAAACCTGAGAAGGCTAGGGAGCGACAGTTAATTTTTGACGGGATCGACATGATCTACAAGATGGACGAAAGCAGCGAGTTGGCGTCGTTCCTTATCCTGTTCATCCTGTAGATCCTGTTCTCTCCATGTGAGCAACAGCCAGGACAGACGCGACCGCCAACGCGGTCCAGCCAGAAATGAGCGAGAGGCCGCCCAAGGGCACAATGGCCCAATGAGTCGCTTCGCCGCGAAATACGATTTCGTAGAGCCCGCCCGAGAAACAGCAGACGCCAAGCATCATCAGCAACTGGGGTGCCAGGATCTTTCGTCTGCTGGCAACGGACAACACGCCCGTGGCGAAAATGGCCAGCGCATGAGCCAATTGATATCGAACGGCGGTCCCGCAATTCTCGATTCGCTTAGCGGCTTCTACTTGCTCGACGCCAAGTCCTTCGAGCATATTGTCGAGCCCGTGTGCTTGGAATGCTCCCATGGCGACCGCCGAGCCGCCGAGAATGCACGCCGCAACCAATACCCATCGATTCCACATGCCACACAGCCTTGCAACAGATAAAAGGGCAACAGCAGAGGAGATCCTCCCATTGTTTTGGCAAGCTGCGGGGATAGCGTCAAGGGACTCGAATGACTTCGCCACAGGCAAGCCAGTGACACGACGAACAAAATTCACTAATCGTGTTCTTCAATAAACTCCCTCGCTCGCTCGATCACTTCTTTGTTTATTCCCATGTGGCCCATGCTCGGATAACGGTGGAACTTGTGGGGCGCTCCTGCCTTTTTCAATGCTTCGACCATCAAGAGCGCATTGTCGATCGGCACGGAACGATCATTGTCCGAATGCAGAATCAGCAGCGGCGCCATCTCTTTTTTTACGTGGTTCACTGGCGAGGCCAACTTGCGGGCTGCTTTCGGATCACCGCTCTTCGGCGTCCAGATGTTGCCCCAACTGAGCGTCGTCAGCTCGTAGTTGGCGGCAACGCTAATCACCGCTCGGAAATCGTTGCTCGCATCTTCCCAGCCGCCGGTCCTCTTGAATGGTCCATCTCCGAGCGTCGCGGCCAACGACACCATATGCCCTCCGGCTGATTGGCCGATCAAGTAAATTCGTTTCGGATCGATGTTGTGCTGCTTCGCATGAGCGTGAACGTAGCGGATGGCGCATTGCATGTCTTGATAACAGGCAGGGGCGGGCGAGCATCCGACCAATCGATAGTCGATCGACATCGCGAAGAAACCGAACTCAGCCCATTGCTTGACGACGATCGTCGAGCCATCCTTCTTGTGCCCGCCCCGCCAACGGCCGCCATGCACTGAAATGATAGCGGGCAGCGGCTTGTCGCTTTCTGGGTAGGCGACATCAGCCACCAATGCTGCCCCATGAACTCGGCCGTAGACGAGGTCTTCGTGTACCGTGATCTCCGCGTGTGCGGCGGCGGTGCAGCAGGCAACGATCGTGGCTGCCGTTGCGATTTTCGTAAGATAATCCATGTCTGTATTTTCCTTTGTTGGTCATCTCTCAGTCGTCGGCCCTCGCAAAACCGAGGCTACTTGCTCGCCGCTTTCAGAGATTCGAGAAACGACAGCAGATCGAGAAATTCTCGATCCGTCAGTTTCTTCTCGAGTCCCTCCGGCATCGTACTCGTACTCTGAACATCGATTTCATCGATCTCAGCGCGCGACATTGTGTGCAGCTTGCCTTGGTTGTCTCCCAACACGATTTCGTTGGTTGTTCCTGAGACCAATATGCCGGTCAGCACTCGCCCATCATTCAGTGCAACGGCCACGGAAGCGTAGCTCGGCGCGATCGTGCGGCTCGGTTCAAGCACCGACTCAATCAAGTGGATACGCGAAAATCGCCTGCCGATCCCCGCGAGGTCGGGCCCAATCTTGCCGCCCTTTTCGCCAATTCGGTGGCATTGTAGGCACGTCGACTTCTGTTTGTCTTCGAACACATCTCGCCCGCGTTCCGGATTGCCGCGGCTTCGCAAAGCAAGTGCGATTAACCGTTCATGCTCCACCTTGCTGCTTCGCCGACGGAAGCGAAGTTGAAACTGAGGCGCCTTGTTGCGTGTTTCGATCTTCACGACGATGCCGTTCCTTCCCGCTTTGAGCTTGGCTGGGAACCGGTCTGAGTCGGGCAGAAACTTGCCCGGCGACGTGCGCCGGTGAACGCGTGCTCCGTTGATCCAAATGCTCATCGCACCCGTCGCCGAGGCCAAGACCTCGATGTTCGTTTCGGCCTCAACCGAAACACGCGTCGTTCCCACGAACACCGAGTCGTTCCCTGCGGGGTTGCTCAGCTGAACAGCAGCATTTGGCCCTTTCGCAAAGCGAACGGTTCGCTTGATTTCATTTTGAATCAGGTCGACCGTCGCGTCGTCGGGCAGCGGCCAGTTCATCACCCAGAGCAACGCCTGGCCGCTTCGGCCTTGAACTCTGGCAACGGCGTCCTGCTCGTTAAGATTAGGACTGTTGGACAGCTTGAAAAGTGCGCCGACCACTCGAACTTGGTAATCGATTGACGGATTCGTCGCCGCCGACTTCACGATCGGCTCGACCGCTGTCGACTCGCCATATGCTTGCAAGTAGTCCACCGCCGCCGTCTGTGTTTCGCGATGCTTCAAGGCCAACATTGCTTCTGCAGCGGCTTGATCACTCTTGAGCTGCAGCAGTGAGGTGAGACTCGCACGAATCAGCGCTTTGTCCTCACTTCGCGCCAAGTCGATCAACTTATCAGCGGTTTCGACGGCACCGAGCAAGCCGGCTGCTTCTGCCGCAGCTCGTTGAACAACAACGCTCTTATCGTCAAGCAGCATGGAAACGTGCCGCCGCGCTTCGCGGGTCTTGCGCATCGCAAGCGATTGGATGGCAGCCGCGCGGACTCCGTCGTGCGACGAGTCAATCTTTGACAGGAGCATCGCCGTTGCATCAATCCTCGCCCGCGAACCGAATGCTGTAAGCATGGCTGCGAACACCGATCCGTCTTCCAGTTGCGCGGCGAGTTCGAGCAATGAGTCCTCATCCGCCGCAGGCAATCCGTTCAGTAATGCTGACAACGCGCTGAGCCGATTGGCATTGGGCAGCGAACGCCGCGCGACGGCTTGCCGATAGATCGACCGTGTCGCCGTCTTGTCCGCTTGTGATAAGGCTTTCAAGATCGAGCGTGCTCGGTCTTCAACAGTTTCCTCACTCAACCAATCCGCGAGCCGGCCCAGTTCTGGCGAAACACTTTCACGAAGCATTCGTTGCAAAGCCATCGCCCGAACGTTGTGGTCTTCGTCCGCGAGTGTCCGGTTGAGCGCCGCGATGATCTCCTGCGTTTTACTCCAATCGACGGAGGCGGCCGGCCGCGGGTCCGGGCGGAAGCCCCAGTACTCCCACGGCTTTTCCTGACGCACAATTCTCGAAATCGCGTCCGCGTATTCCCCTCGATGAACCGCGTCGCCGGATTTCGCTATCCGCTCAATCAGCTGCTTCGCGACGTACTCGACTCGTTGTTCGGCGATCGCTTGCAGAGCCAGCTTTCGCAGCTGGGGCGATTCGTCCAACAATCGAAGCACTCCAGGCCAGTTTCGAGCTTCTCGGAGCGCTTGTTGCGTGGCGTGCTCGAGAGCGGGATCGGATTCTCGAAAGCATTGCACGATAAAAGAGGGCGTTTGCTTTGCATGCAGCCGCCGCAAGACGACGAGGATTTCGAGCGTAATGCGCGGGTCGGCCTGCTCGGCCAGCCTCACAAGTCGCTCTGCAACTCGGCTGTCGCCTCGCCCGCCTTCGATCTTGTTGTGAACGAGCACCGGATCAGTCAGGTCGCCGATCGCTCGAATCGCTTGTGCGCGAACCGTCGCGTTTCGGTCAGACTCGGCGAAGGTGAACAGTTCATCGAGCGAAGTGTCGCTGCCCGACAAGGCGATAATCCAGATCGCGTGGAGTCGTCCATAGCGATTCAACTCGTCCGACTTCAACGCGGAGTTTACCGCACGAACTCCCTCCACACCGCGCCGCTGAATTTCAAGTTGCGCCGCGACTCGTTGGTGGTAGCTCGCCGATTGGATTTGCTTGAGCAAGCCAGGCATTGGCGAGCGTGACATGTCGGCGTCGGAATCGAATCCATCGGACCCACGCTTTCCGTTCGCCGTGATGCGGTAGATGCGCCCGCGTCCGCGTTTGGGGCGTTGGCCATCGCACCAATCAGATATGAGCAGCGAACCGTCGCGATCGATGACCAGGTCGGTGGGCTTGAAGCCATACGGATCGTTGTCGGCGCCGGCCGCGAAGTCGAGTTCTTGCATCGGTGCAAAACTGCTGTGCCTGCGAGTCTTCGGATACCTCACTACCGCTCGGCCCCATTCGCAAAAGAACAGGCTCTCGCGATATTCCTTTGGAAAAGCCGTTTCCAGATAGCTCGTTGCGCCCGCCGACGAGCCCCGCCCGAGGTCCGCCAACGGTCGCATCAGCTCTTCCGGCCGCTCGTAGTAATGGTAAGGGTAACCATGATCTGAGCCAAAGAAGCAGTGGCAGACTCGAATCATATAGTCGCCGCCGTCGTTCTCGTTGTCGCGCACAAAGACGTTCAGTTCCTCGTCCAGCGCGACGTCATAGATATTTCGCAAGCCAGTCGAGAAGACGTGGAGATCAGAACCATCGCGACGGCAGCGGAGGATTCCGCCTTGCTGAAACAACAAACGATCGCCTTCCGGCCGCCGCACATCACACCCACGATCACCGAGCGCGAGATAGAGCCAGTCGTCATGGCCCGCAACGACTCCGTTTGCACAGTGCAACCGGTTTGAGTTCTCCTCCGGAGGCAAGCCAAGCCCCTTGATTAGATCGCGACGCGAGTCCGCGACGCCGTCACCATCGGTATCTCGCAGCGAAGTCAGCATCGGTGCGTGCATCACAAAGACGGCGTCGTCATAGTACGCGAGGCCTTGGATCGAGTTGAAACCGCCGGCGAAAACGGTCGACTTGTCCGCATATCCATCCCGGTCCGTGTCTTCGAGCAGACGCACTTCATCGCGTCGGACGATTTCAATTCCCAGTCCAGTGACGTAGTCGCAAGCCATGAACAACGTGCCGGTTCTCGGGCCGAGGGAGATCACCGAGGGATACTCAATCAGCGGATCGCATGCGAACAGCGTTGCCTGAAAGCCGTTTGGAATCGTCAGCGGCGGGAATCGTTTTTCGGTTTCTGGTCCGACGGGAATGTCATTGTCAGCGCGACTCACGGAAATCGACGAGATACAAAAAAGCATGACGAGAGTGATGCATGGTCGCATTGCTGTCTCCCGAATCATCGCGAAATGAAACTGGACGTTGGCGTCTATCGAGTTTCGGTAGGGAAAATGACGTCGCCTGGAACCCAACTAACTCCCACACAACGTAAGGATTCGTTCACGTATAAGCTACAAAATTCGGCGGCGGAACCTCTGTCGTTCCCGTCATTCCCGGTGCAACTGGCGTTTCGCCGATCGCAAGCGTGTCCCAGCTGACGGTGATGCGGTTTGAAAAACCGGTCTACAAACATATCTGCAGCTTCGCGGCGTTTGCGTGATGCTGCGCGAACCTATGACCGCGGATGAAGGTCGGTTTCTCGAGCATTCTCTTTAATTTTTCGGAATGGCCGAGACGGCTGCGGCCGCATAAGATGGTCCTGGCTGACGCGTCCGGCTAGAATTGAGCCGACGCAGTCTCTCCGTCGTGTTTTCAGATTCTCGTTTTCGCGCTGGTCCAAGCAGCGCTCATGAATGAACTCTTCCAAGCTGCGGCGTCGGATCGCCTTTGAGGCGGCTCGCCTGATGTATTCGCGCCAGGAATCGGAATACTATCGAGCAAAAATGAAAGCGGCTCGATTTTGTTTTTCTGGCTGGGTCAAACCAGCTGACCTTCCCAGCAATGCCGAGATCCGAGACGAGTTGCAAAGCATGGCTCGGCTGTATGAAGGCGATCAGCGGACCGACAATCTATTGGAAATGCGAGTCGACGCGCTCCGCTTGATGCGAATCCTGCGGAGGTTTCGGCCGAGGTTGATCGGCAGCGTGCTGACGGGACACATTCGAACCGGTTCGGATATCGACCTGCACGTCTTCGCCGATGGGCTCGACGCCGTCACGATAGAGCTCGACGATGAAGGGCTTGTCTACGATGTCGAGCGCAAACGCGTGCGGAAGAACAACGAGGAGCGGATCTTTACTCACATTCATATCCAAGATCGGTTTCCCTGCGAGCTGACCGTTTACGCCTCCAATAAAGCTCATTTCGTTTTCAAGAGTTCAATAACCGGCAAAGCAATCGAAAGAGCGAGCATTTCTGAACTCGAGGCGTTCATGCAGGCGGAGTATCCCGACTTGAATGTCGATGACGAGGTCGCCGACTCGATTGACAGGATCGACCGATTTCAGCTTTACGAGTCGCTCTTGCTGCCATTGGAGAACGTCGAGCAAGGCAAGAAATATCATCCTGAAGGCGACGCGCTTTATCATAGTTTGCAAGTCTTCGATTTGGCTCGCGATGAGCTTCCGTACGACGAAGAGTTCTTGCTGGCGGCGCTATTGCACGACGTCGGCAAGGGAATTGATCGCGACAATCACGTCGCCGCCGGACTCGAAGCGTTGGGCAGCTATGTCACGGAACGAACGGGCTGGATGATCGCCAATCATATGCTCGCCCAAAAAGTGCTCGACGGCACGATCGGAAGTCGAGCACGCAAGCGGCTGCGAGCTAACCAGAGCCACGACGAAATTCTACTTTTGGCTCAATGTGACCGCGACGGCCGAGTTGCCGGCGCGATGGCGCCGGATCTGGATGAAGCCCTTGACTACGTTCGTGATCTCGTCACGATGTTTGGCTAGCGCGATCGCGAAATAGCGTGAGTCTATTCGCTCGATGCCGATTCGGCCGTGTTCGATCGAGAAGGCAAAGGATTGAGTTCGACCGTGCGAATCTGGCCTTTGTTTTCGAGTCGAATTTGTATCGGCGAAGGCAAGGTGACGAGTTTGTCGATCAAGTCGTTTGAGCCGGAAAATGTTTCGCCGTTGACTGCGATGATCCGATCGCCAACGACGACGCCGGCTAGTTCGGCGGCGCTTGAGGTCCGCACCAGAGTCACGGTCGCGAGACTGTCGTCCGCTTTATCGGCTCGCCACGAGAAACCGATTCTCACCGGGTCGCCGTTGAGCGGAACATCAATCTGGCGAGCGGAATCGTCGTCGACGGCAAGCGACCAGGCGACGGGACTCTTGGCGTAGAGCACTTTTAGCCGCAATGTGTCGTCATCCGGTAGTGGATCTCCGTTAAATTGCGTCAGCACGTCGCCAACCGAAATCCCAGCTCGTTCCGCCGGCCCCTCGGTGTGGATGACCTCGATCTGGCCATTGCGTTTTCGGCGCCAGGCGAGCCCGAGCCGTGAAGGCTGGCCGGCCGACGGCGCTTCGAGCGACTTGCGATGCGATTCCGTCTCGACACGAGCCTCTTGCCGGAATCTCATTCGAGTTGGTTGTTGCGCGACCGCAGCGACGGTTCGAAATAACAAACGGCTGACTCGCTCCATGCCCGCCTTGTTGACGGTATCAGCATCGTCAGACGGCCGATGATATCGGTCGTGCAAACCGGTATGGAACATCAGCGTTGGGATTCCATAGGCGAAGAACGAATGGTGATCGCTGTTCGCTTTAAGCTCCCAAGAGAACTTCAGCTTCAGCCCTGCGTCAGTGTTTTGCTCCGAGACGATTCGTCGCAGGCCCTTGCTCGACCGAACGCCGAAGACTTCGAGGTTGTCGTCTCGCAGTTGGCCGATCATGTCGACATTGAAAGCGAACGCGATTCGCTCGAACGCGACCGTCGGGTTACGAACGAAGTGCTGCGATCCGACGAGCCCATTTTCTTCCCCGTCCCAAAATGCAAACAGGATAGAACGTTTGGGCGGTTGTTCGAGCTGGCATAAGGCCTCGGCGACTTCTAGCACGCCGGCGACACCGCTTGCGTTGTCGTCCGCGCCGTTATGAACGTAGCCGAACGGACCGAAACTATTCGATCGCGTGCCGTAACCAACGTGGTCGTAGTGGCCGCCGACAATCACGATTTCATCTTTCAGTTTTTCGTCGGACCCCGGCAGGACCGCGAGAATATTTCGTCCCGCGCCAAAGTCCTGAAAGTAGCCGTTCTCGTCGCCAGCCGGCTTGAGTTTCAGATTCGCGAGCTCCTTCATGAGGTAAACGCCTGCCGCCGAGCCGCCACGAGAACCCGCTTCACGTCCTTCGAACTGATCGTCGGCAAGAACGTTGACATGCTGCTGCAAAGTCTCGGCGGAAATCGTCGCCGCCGCGTGGACCAGACTGCTATTTGTTTCGGCGCACGCCCAAGAACCGGAGCTGAAACCGAGCAGAAGCGTCGCAATAGTGATGATCAGGCGAGAATAGTTGGATGGCATCGTCTTAATCACTTTTTCCTATTCGCGTGCTATGCACTCAAAAAAAACGGCCGCGAATGCAGCCTGAAGTGGCTCAAGTATAGCCCTCGCTTGCACACCGCGCCATGAAGTCGTTTGGTGCCGAACGGACAGAATGAGCAGATTCGGGAGAGCTGAATTCTCTTCAATCGGCACAACCGGATTCTTTCATGCCAGGCCACTGCTCTTGATTCAAGTGATGCGAGGCAGCGACTTTCGGTCATCGAGTCAATTCCATTGCACCAAACGGAACAACGATCTTCTTGCTTTCAGATTTGGAAACGTCGACAATGATCGTTCACGCCTTTTCTCCCCGCCATTCCTCGACAAATTCGCGTTCATGTCAAACTTCGACCTGACTCCGTTTCATGGCATTTTCCCGGCCGGGATGACCTTTTTCGATGCCGACGGAAATCTCGATAAACGCGCTACGTTGAGCCATTGGGAATGGCTTGTCGAGCAGGGCGTCCATGGTCTTGTCGTCGCTGGGACGAGCGGTGAATTCATTACGCTCACAATAGAAGAGCGTATTGAGCTGTTTCGCTTGGCCGTCGAAAACTTTGGCGGGAAGACGCCAATCATCGCGGGCACGGGTCACGCCTCGACCAAACTCACAATTGAAATGTCACAGGAAGCTCAGCAGATTGGCGCCGACGCCTTCATCGTGATCTTGCCCTACTTCAGCAAGCCTCCCATGGGGTCGGTTGTTGAGCACTATCGTGCGCTGCGGAAGAAGACTGATCGGCCGATCATGCTATACAACAACCCCAACAACACCGCATGTGCTGCATTGTCGCCGCCTCAAATTGCGCAACTCGTCGAAGAGGACGTCTTGCACATGGTCAAGAGCACGATGGAGTCGGTCGTGCCGATCCATGACCTCTCGCTATTTGCCGGCGATGAGATGCGGATTTTCTACGGTAGTTTTCTTTCGGCGTTCGAGGCGTTTGCGGGCGGCGCGCACGGCTGGATCAGCGGCGTGCTCAACGTGACCGCCAACAAGGCAATGCAGATGTACCGCGCTATTGTCGAGACCGATAACCTCGACAAGGGGCGGCGACTGTGGAATCAGATTCTGCCGATCGTGCACTTGTACACTTACCAGAAACTCGGTCCCGCCGCCGACATACCAATCTATCGCGGGATGTTAGAGCTCAACGGGCGCGAAGGTGGTTATTCCCGTTTACCGTTCATTCCGTTGACTCCGCAGCAAATGGAATTGCTGCGCGACGAACTGACTCTTTGCGGCTGGAAGGATTGACGATTCGCCGATAGTAGACGACCTTCCTTCACGCGTCTCCGCCGCCCTTGCTCTGGGCATTGCGACAGTTTCACGAATCACGTTACGTGGCGCCAAATGAATATCACGAAAATTGCGACACGCATGGTCGGTCTCGGGTTTCGCAACTGCATCGTTGTGGAGATTCACACCGACACGGGGCTAGTCGGTTTTGGCGAGACCGTGCTGAAGCGGCGCAGCAAGACGGTGGAGCAGAACATTTTGGAGTTGGGTCGTTACCTCGTAGGCAAGGATCCGCGCCGCATCGAAGATCACCACGAGAAGATGTATCGAGATTCCTTTTGGGTTGGCGGCCCATTGCACGGATCAGCGATAAGCGCTGTCGACGTGGCTTTGTGGGATTTGAAAGGAAAGTCGTTGGGGGCACCAATCTACGAATTGCTTGGCGGCCCCGCTCGCGATCGCATCCCCGCGTACTGCCACTGTTCGGCCGGCGGTTCGCCGCAAGAGTTCGCCGATAACCTGCTGCGTTGCAAGGAGTGGGGTTACTTCGCGGCCAAGACAACGCTTCCTTTGTTTTATGGCGGTTCCGCTCAGCCGTCGCACGCGGGTTATTCGGGCTCGCGTGGTCACATTCCCGCAAGTTGGCGGGAGACAGAATGGTTGCCAACCGAGACGTTTGCTCGAGTCGCCGATTACTTTCGGGCTGCCCGAGACGCGGTTGGAAGCGAATTTGAAATCGCTGTCGATTGCCACGGTCGACTCGGTCCGGCCGACGCGATTCAACTTGCCGAGGCGCTCGCGTCTTTTAACTTGATGTTCATCGAAGAGCCGACGCCGCCGGAAGATCATACTGCGTTACGAGAGGTCGCCGCGCGTACGACAACTCGAATCGCATCGGGAGAACGCTTGGCTTCCGTGTATGAGGTGCGGCCGTTCTTGGAATCGCGCGCGCTAGCGATATTGCAAGTCGATCTTGCCAACTGCGGCGGGATCACGGGCGGCAAGAAGATCGCTGCGGTAGCCGAGTCGCACTATGTTTCGATGTGTCCGCACAACCCGAACGGTCCGTTGGCGACGGCAGCGGCAGTTCAATTGCTCGCCGCAATCCCCAACTGTTTCATGCTGGAGACGATCGGGTCTCCAGCGGACCTTGAGCTTCATCGCCGGATGGCGCCGGCCGCCCTGCAACCCGTCGACGGCTATTTTCCATTGCCCACCGGCCCTGGCTTGGGCGTCGAACCGTCATCGGATTGCCAGGATGAATTTCCCTACCAGGCGTTTGAGGGATGGCGGTAGCCAGGCTAGCTGCGAATCAGGTTTGTCGGCTCGCTGAAAGTCTTCGACCACCGAATCGGAGTCCCATGGGCTCGGAGATCGTCCAGCGTTCAAATACCGGCGATTTTGGATCGTGAGTCTTGACGCGTGGCCGCGCGTTGCCCCTTCGGGGCAACGCTGAAGCAAAACTGGGAGAGAGGGCGCTTTCCTCAACCCAACGCCTCGCCCTCTCCCATCGCGCGCGTCGCGGGAGTGAGCTCGTTGCTTGTTTTTTGGCCTTTCAATTGTGGCCGAAGAACAAAACTCATTGGAGTTCTTTGTAGTCGATCGGATTACCGTCGTTCATTTGGAACAGGTGCAGCACGGTTTTCGCGCTGACCTTGTCCGTGATCCGGCGAGTGCTTCCATCGGCGAATGCTGAGAGCCAAAAGCCATCGGCACCGACAAACACTGGGCCACGTGTTTGCTGCCAAAAACCTCGGTCAGTCTTCCACCGCAACTATCCTATCATCGCCAAACTCGCGATCGGCGACGAAATTCCCTGGCCCGTTTCATAGTTGTCACCGGCCACGCTCGAGTTTCCCAAAGAAAATGGCAAATTCGCTCGTTGCCCCGTCGACACAGCCCTGCCTGCCGCGGCCGCTTTAACGACCACAGCTTGGTCGATATGCGAAGGACAAAAGAGAGGCGCTACCTTGCCTGTAGCAGCGGACCAAAGGGTGTATTCCGCTAGGGCTCAAAGGTGCGCGGCTGAAAGGTGATGGGCTGAGGCGTCTCGGCTGTGATGACTTTCCACGTGTCGCCCGACTCGCGAAACTGCCGCCACGGCTTCGCCTCATAGGCGATGTTCTTGAGGTGCGGAGTTTCGATCGGTTGGCCCTCTTTCTCAAAGGAACGCATCACAGCTTCGACCATGCCGGTCGTTAAAAGAGTTCGCTCGGCCGGGTAGGGTTCGGCCGCGTGAACAAAGTGGTGTTGAATCGCGCGAGATAGCGCTTTGAAGAGTCCGCGATTTCCCCATGGACTGTTGAAGTAGGCGGTCGCGCGAGGTTTCGATTCACCTTGAAGTCGGCAGGCGAAATTCCACCTGTCGGCGCTCGACCCGACTGTTAGCGCTGTCGCTCGAAGTCCGTCCGTGTATTCAATGACGATTGCGTGCGGGCCCTTGGGACGAGGCGGGTTGGGACGCGTTTTGGGATCGGGGCGGAACACGCCCTTGCTGGGGAACGGTTGCCGTTTGGCTTGCATCGCTCGCTCTGCCTTCATCGCCGCCTCAATCAGTGCTTTGGGCCAAGCTGACGACGCTTGAGCTCGCTTGAGTTTGTCGCCGTAAAGCAACTCGATCCGCGCGACTCCTGTTTCGCCTCCCTTGCGCGACTCGACCATCGACTGGAGCACCTCCAACGCGTGGAAGTCATACGACTCGAGGCCGCCCCCGTGAATGGACACCGCCTCTTCTATCTTCGCCCCGGCGGGCAAGTTGAGATTCGGCCTGCGCTGAGCCAACGGGACCGAGCTCCCGGCGAGCAAAGGCATGCCGTGGGATCTCGCGGTATCGTACATCTGCTTGGCCCAATCCCAACGGTACGAGAGATGCTTGTCGTTAAAGAACGGCACGTATCGATTGGAACGCTCCATCACGGAAATCGATTCGTCAAAGAACCGTTTGCGCGGATAGAGATGTTGGCCGCGCGCGTTGTATGGATAGTCGCCGTGCTCGCCAATCGAAAGCACCGCATCGACCGACAATTGTTTTCCGCCCATACAGAGGGCTTGGTCGATCGACGAATACAAGGGGATCTTGAACCGTCGTGCGACTTCGCGAGTCATGTCGTCTTCGGGAAACTGATCGGCGTAAAACGAGACAACGTCGACGCCCGGATCGACTAGCTTGCCGCAGAAATAGTATGGTCCCAGGAAGTTCTCCAAAATGTTGTACGCGTGACTTCGGAATCTCAGAACGGTGAAGATAGCTGCCACTCGCGGACGCCGTCCGATCGGCACCGCGGCTGCTCCGGTTAAAGTCGGGAGTGTGCTGAGGCATGCGGCCGCGCCGATCTGGTGAAGGAACTGCCTTCTTTCATTCACGTTCATGAAAACTTCCTTTCGATGTTGCCGTACTCAGTCAGCTGCGCTCCATTGCCGTCAGCAAATTGTCTCTGCTGATTCAACACTCAACTTTGTATTTCGCCAATCTTTCCCGATCGCATTCGATTCCCAGCCCCGGCTTGTCCGAGACGTCGATGCATCCATCGTGAATCTCGATCCGCTCCGCCAGCACATCATCCTCCAACCCGTAGTAGGTTGTGTCGTTGCCGAGCGAGTAAGCCTCGCAAGCCGCTGCGACGTGAACCATCGCCGCTGTCTTCGGGCCCAAATCATGGCCGCAATGCATGATGCAGGGAACGTCAGCCGCTTGGCAGATTCTGCCGATAGTGACACACGGCAAGATCCCGCCAGCGATGTGGGTGTCGGGCAAAATGAACTGAGCGGCGTCGGCACGGAGTATCGCGAGGACGCTTGCCGGATCGGTGACGCTCTCGTTTAGCGCGATGGGAACGCTGCTCTGTTGACGCAGCCAGTGCGAGTCGGAAAGCGGCTCGGCGGGAATCGGCTGCTCGAGATACTGGAGGTTGTACGGCTCCAAACGTTGGACGAGCTCTGCCGCTTGCGACGGCGTGTAGGCTCGATTCGGATCGATGCGGAGTTGCAATTTGTCGCCGACAGCATCCCGCACGCCGCGAACCATTTCGATGTCTTCATCAATGTCCGCGCCAGCTTTGGTCTTCAGCGAACGAAATCCCTGCTCCACATAATAAGCCGCAATCTCACCGGCTCGCTCATAGGTCTGTATTCCCATGCAAGCCGCCACTTCGACTCGCGGCCGCACAACGCCGCCAAGGAGAGTGGCGACCGGAACTCCCAAGGCCTTGCCGCAGAGGTCCCAGAGTGCGAGTTCGATCCCCGACTTCAAGCGAGTCTCGAGCGGGCAGTCGCGATGAAAGGCGGCGATGTTTTGAGCGTCTCGGCCCACCATCCAAGCTTGCGCCTGAGTTTGCATTTGCTTGGCGCTAACGCCTTCGAGAAAATTCACATTGTGCTCGCCCCAACCGATTAGCCCGTCGTCGGTTTCAATGCAGACGATGGCGCTTTGAGTTGTGGAGCTCGTTCGGACGTGAGAGCGGTAGGGAGCGATTGGCACCACCTGCGGCACTTCGACGACGGTCACTTCAACATGGGATACTCGCACCTACCACTCCTTGATTCGCGACTGTGCATCGCGTCAATTGGTCGTTAGCAGGATGGACCTGCCTGTATGCGAAATCCCAACCTACAGCACAAAAACAGCCACGACTACAATGAACAATCAGCCGATTTCTCCCGAAACGCTTGCCGCTTCCGTGATCGCTGTGCCGCCGCTCGCGCGACACTCAGATCTTTCGCTCAATCACGAAGCAAATCAGAGGCAAGTTCGACATCTCGAGGCGGGTGGCGTGAGCACGCTTCTGTACGGCGGAAACGCGATTCTGCACCACATTGCTGTCGGCGAGTACGCTTCGTTTCTGCAGATGCTGGCTGAAACAACGGCGGATGAAACCGTTGTCATCCCTTCAGTCGGTCCCTCCTACGGCGCGATGCTGGAGCAGGCGGCGCTGTTGCGAGAGACGTCGTTTCCGACTGCGATGATCTTGCCGACCCGCGACGCCGTAACACCCGCCGGAGTGGCCGCGGCCGTTCGCCACTTTGTCGAGAAGTGCGATCGTCCAGCCGTCCTCTACATCAAACACGATGGGTACATCGACGTCGCTCGAGTCAAGCAACTGATGGACGACGGGCTGCTGTCGTGGATCAAGTACGCGATCGTGCGCGACGACACATCGCAAGACGATTACCTCAACGAGCTCGTCGATGCAGTTGGGGCCGAGCGAATCGTCAGCGGCATCGGCGAACAGCCGGCCATTGTTCACTTACGCGATTTCGGTTTGCAGAGTTTCACTTCGGGTTGCGTCTGCGTCGCGCCCGCATTGTCCACGCAAATGTTGCGAGCGATTCAGTCGAAGGATTTTGCGAGAGCGGAGGAGATTCGCCAGATTTTCTCGCCGCTCGAGTCTCTGCGAAACTCAATTCATCCCGTCCGAGTTCTTCATACCGCCGTGAGCAAAACGGGTATCGGCGAGATGGGCCCCATCACGCCCTTGTTGTGCGATGTCGACGACGATGATGCGACGAAGATCGGCGCGGCGGCAAACTCGCTCTTGGATGCCGAATCGGAACGCCATGCCAAGACGTAGCAAGCCTACTTCAACCAAACAGTGACGCCCTCACTCATTTTCATCTTAACCTTTTCTCTTACTCTTACTTAGCTCCGCTTACTCATACTCTGCTTCGCTTGCTCGGACGGGATTAAGAGTAAGAGATAAGGTTAAGATTGAAAGTGAAAGTCACTTCGCAGTTGAAGGGATGGAGGCGTCACGCCTATAATAAAGCGACCTCGCCGCTGCTGCCGTTCGCCGTTCGCCGCTCCCGAACATCAAGGCCGCGCCATGAAGCCTTCCGCACGTGATTGTCCCGGCCTCCTGTCGAGGCGTCATTTTCTGCAAGCTGGAATGCTAGGGCTCGGTGGCCTTGGACTGGGCGATTTGCTTCGCTTGCGGGCAGCCGCTGAAGAGAAGCCTCATTCCGACACGTCGATCATCTTGATCTGGTTGCAAGGCGGTCCGAGTCATATGGAAACGTATGACATGAAGCCGGACGCTCCGATTGACTATCGGGGCGAGATGAATCCGATCCAAACCAACGTGCCGGGAATGGACATTTGCGAGCTGCTTCCTCAGCATGCTCGGCTGGCTGACAAGTTCACCATCATCCGTTCGATCTCGCACGGTTTCGCAAATCACGCTGGCGGCGCCGGACGTTTTCTTTCCGGACGCGATCCGCTGCGCCCGCTCGATCCCAAGTCTCAGTTTCCAACAATTGGAACGATCGTTAATCGCGTGCAGGAGTCGCGCAACGTCGGCGTGCCGAACTACATTGCGAATGCGAACCGAGTTTACGGCGGAGGCAGTTCGTACTTGGGCGAGTCGGCTTTGCCGTTTGTTGTCGGCCGAGACCCTAACGCCGACAATTTCTCGGTCCCCAATTTGGGGCTGCCAGGCAACATGAAGGATCGCCTCGATGACCGTATGAAGTTGCTCAAATCGTTTGACAACATGAAGCGTGACATCGACAAATCGGGGTCGCTCGATTCGATCGAGAAGTTCAATCAACGCGCGGTGAGTCTGCTCACAAGCGACAAGGCTCGACAAGCGTTCGATATCGCTCAAGAGGATACGAAGACTCGTGAACGTTACGGTCGTCACAAGTGGGGCCAGCGAGCTTTGTTGGCGCGGCGGTTGGTTGAGGCGGGAGCGACATTTGTCACGATGCAGATGCAGAACCCGGCTGTGCCCGGCGGCATCGGCAACTGGGATATTCACGCCGTCAATGGCCATCTGTTCGATGACGCGAGAGCTCGGCTTCCCATTTTCGATCAAGCTGTCGCGGCGTTGATCGAGGACATCTACCAGCGAGGTCTCGATCGCAAAGTGATGGTGGTGGTGTCGGGCGAATTCGGCCGGACGCCTCGCATCAATCCGCAGAAAGGCACTCGCTCGGGAGTGACTCAGCCGGGCCGCGATCACTGGCCAGGCGCCATGTCCGTTTTAGTTTCCGGCGGCGGCATGCCGATGGGACAAGTGATCGGATCGACGACGTCCAATGGCGCCTACGCGAAAGACAACAAGCTCGAACCGAACGATCTACTGGCGACGATGTATCGATTCCTTGGTATCGATTATCACACGGCCTTTACCGATCACGCCGGGCGACCGATGCCGATCCTCCCATACGGCAACCCGATTGCCGAGTTGAGCTAAGTCGCACGACGAACGGCGCTTCCCGCGGCCGAGAATTGATGCGGCGTGTTAATGGGGCGAGCGCCATTATTCTCGCAATGGACGGCAGGCGGCAACGTCGTTTTCTGCTATCCTGTTGGCCTTTCGAATTGTTCAATTGTTACGGCGTTTCCGCAGGATCTGGAAGAATAATGGCATTTGATGTTTACGGAATAGGCAATGCTCTGGTCGATATTCAAGCCCAGGTATCCGACGACGTTGTCGCTCAGACTGAATTTGCCAAAGGCATCATGACTTTGGTGGATGACGACAAGCAGCAGCAGATTTTGGAGAGCATTCGCGGCATGCCGCTGAATCAATGCGCGGGCGGCTCGGCCGCAAACACTGTGGTCGGCATCGCTGATTTCGGCGGCGCCGCTGCCTACTGCGGCAAAGTCGGAAATGACGCCTACGGTCAGTTCTTTGCTGACGACATGCGAAAGATCGGAGTCGCTGCGGATGTGCCGCCGTCCGATACCGAACGGTCTGGGACTTGCGCCGTATTGATTACACCCGATGCTCAGCGAACCATGATGACTCACCTCGGCGCCGCCGTGCTGCTGTCTGCGGATGATGTCGAAGAGGAGAAGATTCGCAATTCGAAATATGTCTACATCGAGGGGTACCTTCTCTCGGGAGATTCTTCAAAGGACGCTGCCTATCGAGCGATCGAGTTGGCGCTCGAGCACGGCGTCAAGGTTGCTCTGACCGCCTCAGATCCATTCCTCGTCAACATGATCCGCGACGAGATTTGGCAGTTGATCAAAGGTCCGGTCAATCTGTTCTTTTGTAATGAGGAAGAGGCGAAGAGCTTGACGGGGCACGAGGACATCATCGAGTGCGCGAATGAAATCCACAAGCACACCGAGAACGTCGCGCTGACCTTGGGTGGGAGCGGATCGATCGTCATGCATGGTGGCGAGGCGATTCCGATCGAGGGCGTAACGGTCGACGCAATCGACACCACCGGTGCCGGCGACATGTACGCTGGCGGGCTGCTCTACGGAATTACGAATGGGATGAGTTGGCCAGATGCGGGGCACTTGGCTTCGCACGCTGCGGCTCGAATCGTAAGTCAGCTCGGAGCACGGCTCGAGCGAAAGTTTACCGCCGAAGAGATCGCTCAAATGTAGCCAGTTGGAACTCGGCGCGCTTTTGCACTGGCGGACCGGCAAACCAGAAAATAGACTGAAGTAGCGACTGAGCGACGTCCGTGCCATGGTGGCTCGGCCCGATGTGCTTCTTGGCGGATTCCAGCCAGTAGTGATTTCGTCTGTCCCGATTGCAGGCTGCAGTCATTCCAGCCTGCCGTGCTTCCAGTCAGCCGTGATTCTGAAAGAGATTCAAACCAATGCGTTACGGAACTGTGGTCAAGTTTTTTGAGGACAAGGGATTCGGATTTATCCGCCCTGACGTCGGGCAGGACATCTTCTTCCATGTCTCCTCATTGGGCATCACGGGCGACGTTCCGAAGATCAACCCGGGGCGAGCGGTCAAGTTTGAGCTGGAGCCGAAGAAGCGAACTCCGCCAGACGAAGAACGCGATCCGAACGCAAAGCCGCCTCAGCGGCGCGCCAAGGTTGTCGAACTGCTCAACAAAATGCCCGGTGGCGAACTCACCAACGATGGCGGTTTGCAGCCCTCTCGCCATCCCAAAGCTCGGCGCAAGAAAGCCAGCTGGAAAGAGTAGTTCAGTCGATCGAGGCGCGAGACGGGCTCGAAGATCTTCCAGCTTTCAAATGCCGGCGCTTTAGGCTGGGGCGTCTTGACGCTTGCCAGGCGCTTGCGCGTTGCCTCGAAGGCCCGAAGGGGCAACGCCGTGAAGCAAATGGGGCGAGTCTTTGACCCGCTTCAACCTCTCCCTGACCCTCACGTGTCGGGGGGAGAGGCGGATCGTTTCTTGTTTTGGCCTTTACAATTGGGGCCGAAAAACACGCGTCATTACTTGGAGGGACATTTCGTGCACGGGCAACGTTGGCTCTTTGCCCCGTGCCGGTGAATTCGATTCATCCATCACCGCAGTTATCCGCGTCGCTCACGCATTGACTAACTCTTCGTCGACTCTCCAATCGACTTCACCTCGACCCAGTTCGGCGAGGTGTCGGTTGACGAGCGAGAATGGGTGGCTGTCGAAAAAGCCGCGGAACGCCGAGAGAGGCGAGGGATGGGCGGACTCGATAATGCGATGCCGATTCGAATCGATGAGCGGCCGCTTCTTCTGAGCTGGCTTGCCCCACATCACAAACACGCTCGACTCCGCATGTTCTCCGATTTGTCGAATGGCATGGTCC
Source organism: uncultured Pirellulaceae bacterium (assembly GCA_964567745.1). GTDB lineage: Bacteria > Planctomycetota > Planctomycetia > Pirellulales > Pirellulaceae > CAZMNY01. Next base: position 225,802 of record CAZMNY010000004.1, read on the forward strand.
GTCAGCTGTTCCCAACCACGCTTCTGGTGCGAGTTGGCTTGGCTTTCCCGAACGGTGAGGACGGTGTTGAGCAACAGCACGCCTTGGCGAGCCCAGGCGTCGAGGTTGCCGGCGATTGGTGGCGCGAGGCTCAGATCGGCTTGGCGTTCTTTGAAGATGTTGCGAAGCGACGGCGGGTGTTTGACACCCGGTTGGACGGAGAAGCAAAGTCCGTTCGCTTGACCCGAACCGTGGTACGGATCCTGGCCAAGGATTACGACTCGAACCTGATCGAAGGGCGTGAGCTGAAAAGCTCGAAAGACTTGGTCTTCTGGAGGAAAGACGCGGTGGGCGGCGCGTTCGTCACGTACAAAATGTTCGAGTTGTGCAAAGCCATCGCTCTCCATCGATTCCGTGAGTTCACGACGCCAATCGTCGGGCAGACTATTCTTCATACTCACTTCGTTCGATTCCATCTTTCAGCTGAGCCAGATGAAGAGTAGCATGAGCAAAACGCCGGCCAAGAAACAACCAATCGCGACAGCCGCGATTGCAAGCGTGCTTGCCGCTTTCGCCGGCTCGTAGTGTGGTGTCCGGTCAGTTGAGTTGGCCTGCGGAGCTTGAGCCGAGTCGGCTATTATCGAATCAAAAACAGGCGACATGTCAGTTTTTCCCGCGCTGAGCGGTCCAACCGTCTCGGCTTGAATCGGCGCTTCTAGCGGAAGCGGCCCGCGGGCGGCTGGCGAGGCAGGCGCAACTGGATTTGCGGGCGGCGTTTCGGCTGGTCGAGTTGGCGCAGGGGCGGCCGGCAGGGGCGGGGCATGAGGCGTTGTCGCGGCGGGTGGCGGCACCGGCGTTGGGGGCGCGTTCGTCGAGGGAGTCGAGGCGTCGGCGATAGGCGGCGAAGGGCTCGGCGGCGCGGCGATGGGATAGTTGGCCGGCTCGCTCGATGCGGCGGCAGCCGGCGGTGGGGCTAGCTGAGGCGGCGCTCCCATCGGCGTTTGCGTCTGCTGCCGAGACGGAGAGTGCAAAGGCACTTCCGGCGACTGAGTCGTCCTTTGGTTCGGCGGGGCGAGCGGGGTCTCTGGTCTTGACGGAGCAGGGGGGCTGAGCGGCAATTCGTGTTGGGTGGCCGGTGCGGGCGAGTCCGGCGCGGGCGGCTGATGATGCGAATGCAAAAGTGATTGTTCAGCCTGACGTATCTCGGCGGAAATCTGGGCGGCCCATTGAGCGTGCTGTCCGGCTGACGCCTGTTCAACTCGAGTCAAGGCGGCTTGGGCGGCCTGGCAAATGACCGCTTCGTCACGGCAGTCCGGTCCTACCCGCAGCAGTCGCCAGGGTTGGGGCGGGCGGTGATGAGGAGGAATGTCGAGCCACACGAGGTAGGGATCGAATTCGTTCATTCGCTTTCCGTTCTCAGGCGAACGGCCACTGTTTGGCTGCGTTCTTTTGAAGATCGGTCAGTTGGCGGATACCTCGGCGAGCCAGTTTGAGCATGGCGTCGAGTTCGTCGTCGCCAAACGTGGCTTCCTCGCCCGTTCCTTGAATCTCGATGAACCGCCCTTTGCCGGTCATCACAACGTTCATATCGACGGCGGCCGCAAAGTCCTGTTCGTAGTCGAGATCGAGACAAGCTTTGCCGCCGACGATGCCGACGCTGACCGCGGCGACGCTATCTCGCAGGGGAAAGTTCTTTGGGTCCGGCAAATCCTTGCGGACGCTTTCAATCGCGTCGACGAGAGCCAGGAAGCCGCCGGTGATGCTAGCCGTTCGAGTTCCGCCATCGGCTTCGAGCACATCGCAATCGACGGTGACCATCATTTCGCCCAACGCCTCCATATCGGCGACCGCTCGAAGGCTTCGCCCGATGAGCCGTTGGATTTCGGTGGTTCGGCCGTCGACTTTGTTGCGATCTCGTCGCTTGCGCGGGCTCGTAGATCCCGGCAGCATATTGTACTCGGCCGTAATCCAGCCGCGGTTTTTCCCTGCCATCCAGGGCGGCACGTTTTGGTCGACGCTGGCGGTGCAGAGCACGCGAGTGCCGCCGCACTGATAGAGGACGCTGCCGGGCGACGTCTTCGTGAAACGGCGTTTTATTTTGACGGCGCGGAGTTCGTTACTTCTTCGTTTCATGCTGTCTCTTTATGATTTCCGAGCGTCGGTTATTGCGACGCCATGAGCCAGGCCAAAAGGCCTTTTTGAGCGTGGACTCGATTGCCCGCTTGTTGGAAGACGGCGCTTTGAGGGCCGTCGATGACGGAATCGGTTACTTCTTCGCCACGTCGAGCTGGCAGGCAATGTAGAAAGATCGCTTCGGACGGCGCCTCGCGCATCAAGCGGTCGTCGACTTGGTATTCCGCGAATGCTTTGAGCCGTATCTCGCGTTCCGATTCCTGACCCATGCTGGCCCAAACGTCCGTGTAAATCGCGGAGCAATCCTTGACGGCTTCGCGGGGATCGTCGGTCTGCAGCATTTCGAGTTCGGGGCACTCTTGTTTCAACTGCTGGACGAAGGCGTCCTCGAATTCATATCCCTTTGGCGAGGCGATTGAGAATCCGAGGCCCATCTTCCCGCAAGCCACAGCGAGGCTGCGAGCAACATTGTTGGCGTCACCGATGTAGGCGACGCGACAGCCTGCCAATCCGCCGTGCCGTTCCTTGACGGTGAACAGATCGGCCAGAGCCTGGCAAGGATGTGAAATGTCGGTGAGTCCATTGATGACGGGGATGCTGCACGATTTCGCGAGCGATTCGACCGTGGAGTGCGACTTCGCTCGACAGACAACCACGTCCAACATTTCGCTAAGCACCTGTGAGAAATCCTCGATCGATTCGCGGCCGTTCTGCCAGCCGACATCTTCACCCAGGAACAGACTGCCGCCGCCGAGGTGAGTCATGCCCGATTCGAAACTGAGTCGAGTTCGCAGGGATGGTTTTTCAAAGAGCATGCCAATCACGCGGCCGGGAAGAAGCGGCTCGCGAACGCCGGCGACGTACTTCGACTTCAGGTCCTCCGCCAAAGCGAAGATCCTCTCGAGTTCTCGGGTCGAAAGATCAAAGAGTGTGAGTACGTGCCTCATCGGCGGTGCTCCTCACCGTTTCTGTTCGCCGCGATGGCCATGCCACCGAGTCAAACGGATCGAGTGCTGTTTAAATCGAGTGTGCTCGTGCCGCGTCAACTCTAAAAATGGGGGTTGGCTTCGGCGTAACTTGACTTGGCGGCGTACGATACAAACACTGGGATCCTAATTCTTAGTGTTGACGCTGCACTAGTCGTTTTTATTCTTCAGACAATTCACGAATGGCGCGGCAGATGACGTCGCAAGCTTTTTCCGCGTCGTCCACGCTCAAGTTCATCGCGGGCAGCAAGCGAATCACATCGTCTTGCGTGCAGTTGATAAGAACGTTGTTCTCGAGGCAGTTCTGCACGATTGCGGCGCCGTCGACGTGCAACTGCACACCTACCATCAGACCCAAAACTCGCACTTCGCGGACCAGATCGCATTGTGACGCGAGTTCTTCGAAGCGGCGCCTAAACAGCTGACTCAACTGTTTAACGTTTTGCAGCAGGTTTTCTTCCTCGATCATTTCCAGCGTCGCGATTCCCGCGGCGGCGGCGATCGGGTTGCCGCCAAACGTCGCGGCGTGCATCCCGGGGCGGAGGCTTGGCGCCAGTTCTCGAGTGGCCAACATGGCGCCGCCGGCAACTCCGCCGCACAGTGCCTTGGCGAGCGTTATCACATCCGGCGTGACGCCAAAATGCTGATAGGCAAACCACTCGCCCGTTCGACCACAGCCAGTTTGAACTTCATCGAAAATCAGCACGAGCTCGTGTTCGTCCGCGAGCTCTCGAAGCCCTTGCAAGAATCCATCCGAAGGAATGTTCACTCCGCCCTCGCCTTGGACGGGTTCGATCATGATGGCGCAGGTTTCGTCGTCGATGCGGTTCTTGACGTCTTCTAAGTCGCCAAACTTGGCGTACGTGAATCCTGCCACCACGGGTCCGATTCCGTCGTGATACTTAGGCTGGGCGGTCGCCGAAATCGCGCCCATCGTGCGGCCGTGAAACCCGCCCTCGAACGTGATGATCTTGTAACGCTCTGGCGGAGTGTGGAGGCGAGCGAGCTTGATGGCGGCCTCGTTGGCTTCCGCGCCCGAGTTGCAGAAGAAAGCCTGTCCGCCAAAGCTGTGTTTCGCGAGCAACTCAGCCCAACGGCCTTGAATATCGATATGCCAAGTGTTGGGGACATGGATTAGCTTGGCCGCTTGTTCCTGAATCGCGCTGACAACTCGCGGAGGGCAATGGCCTAGCAGATTACAGCCCCAGCCAGGAAACAGATCGAGATACTCGCGATCCTCGGCGTCCCAAACTCGCGAGCCCTCGCCCCGCACCAGATTGACCGGATAACGTCCGTAGTTTGGGATCACATGCTGTTCGAACAGAGTCACTGTGTCGGCAGAGCCCAAATTGGTGGCGGCGGCAGTCAAGGCTGTCTCCTTTTGTGGATGGTTGGTGAGGCGAGCTGGCGATTGCCACGTTTCTTCGCCTCGGTTCTTACCTCGGGCCGGCGATGGTTTTATCCAAGGCCGACAGCGGGCAAAGACCCATTGGGACTCGAATTGGTTCGCAGCCGTGCGTTCTGGACGCGATGAACTCAGTCGGCTGGTGCCGAGCAAGTTCGGGATTTGGGGAATTAAGTTGGGTTCGGCGGAGTCGCCGAAAACGTTGGGATCTCTTGGATAATCTGCGTGCCAACGCCGGATGACGTGTAGATTTCCAGCAGCAGCGAATGACGCAGCCGCCCATCGACGATGTGGACTTTGCGAACGCCGCGCCTTACCGTCTCCATGCAAGCTTCAATTTTGGGAATCATGCCCGCGTCGATGGCGCCGGATTCGATCAGCTCTTTCGCCAATGTCTCATCGAGCGTGTGGATCAGCGAGTCCGGGTCGGTTTTGTCGCGGAGGACGCCTGGGACATCGCTGAGAAAAATAAGTTTGTTCGCGCACAGCGCTTGAGCTACGGCGGTGGCGGCCGTGTCGGCGTTGACGTTCAGCTTGCCGCCGTCGGCATCCAGGCACATCGACGGAATAACGGGCACTTGCCCGGCGTAACAGAGGTTCTCGATCACGAGCCGGTCGACGCTGGTGACTGTGCCGACTCGGCCTATGTCGAGCGGCTCGCCGTCGTTACTGGTCAGGCTAATTCGCTCTCCCTCCAGTACACAGCCGGCGTCGAAGTTGAGCGGCATCGCGCGTCCGCCCAGCGACTCGATCCGCTGAGCAAGATGGTTGTTGACGTCGCCAGCCAGAACTTTTTCGACGATTTTCAGCGTCTTATCGTCGGTGAATCGCCGGCCCTGGACAAATCGGGCTTCGACTCCGGCCTGCTCCATCGCCTCGCTAATCGCGGCACCTCCGCCATGCACGATGACGGGCCTCATTCCGACCGTTTCCATGAATACGACGTCGAGCAAGATGTGGCACAGGGCCTCGGGGTCCTGCATCACGCTGCCGCCCAACTTGATTACCGTGATCTTGTCGCGGAACTGCCGGATCCATCCCAGGGCTTCAATCAGGGTGTCGGCTTTCGCAATCGCTTCGAGCAAGCGTCCTACTCCGGTTGAAGAAGATAACGTGTGGGAAAACGGATCATTTTAGGTCCGTTCGGGACTCAGTGTCAACGCAGCCGAACCGCAAGGGATGTGTTATGCGCTGAGTTGAGGTTGGCTTGCGGTTGACTTGCCCCCTTCGCCACGCTCGCTCGCTGTGGGACAATGTTGCTCGCACAGGGCGTCGGATCGAGCGAAGCGGGGAACCACTTTTTGGCTCGCCCAATCGCACCGCCCGTTTCTTGCTCATCTGGTCTATTCGGCCGAAACTGCTAACGAGGAAGGAGTCGTCAAGATATGGGTCGTCAAGCGATCGTATTGGCCGCTGGCAAAGGAACTCGAATGGAGTCGGATTTGCCCAAAGTTCTGTTTCCTGTTTGCGGCAAGCCGATGATCCGCTGGGTGTTGGAATGCCTGGGGCGCGCCGGGATCGACCAGGTCGCGTTAGTGGTTGGCTATCGAGCCGACTTGATTCAAGACGAGTTGTCGAATTTTGACGGAATTGAGTTTGTCGAGCAGACCGAGCAGTTGGGGACGGGGCATGCTGTGATGGTCTGCCGCGATTGGCTTGCTCAGCACGACGGTCAAGTGCTGATTGTTGCCGGTGATTCGCCTTTGCTCCAAACCGAATCCGTCAACGCACTATTTCAACACGCCGAAAAGGAGACTTCTGCGTGCTTGCTGGGGACATTGCTCAAGGAGAATCCGTTCGGTCTTGGCAGGATTGTTCGTGATGCCGATGGTGAATTCACGGGGATCGTTGAGGAGAAGGACGCGACGGACGAGCAGCGTGAGATTAAGGAGGTGAACATGAGCACCTACCTTTTCGACTGTCGGCAGCTGGAATCGGCGTTGGAGCGGCTGACCAATGACAACCGGCAGAAGGAATACTATCTGACCGATTGCCCTGGGATCCTGAAGAGGCATGGACAAGCGGTCGCGGCGCTGCCGGTCTTGCGAGATTGTGAGTCGTTGAGCATCAATACGACGGAAGAATTGTCGATGGTGGAAGACGAGATGCGGCGCCTGGGGTATGGTTAGCTTTACGGCTGATACGACTTGAGAGTCAACCAACACACACACGAGGCGGACCCGATCCATGCGTGGGCTGAAGATCCTTAGCGGCCGAGCCAACCGACCCTTGGCTCAAGACATTTGCGCGTACCTCAACTTCACGCTAGGTCGTATTTCCGTAGGTGATTTTCCCGACGGCGAAATCTCCTGCAAGATCGACGAGGACATTCGCGGGTACGACGTCTTCCTTGTGCAGCCGAGTTGCCCGCCGGTGAACCGGAACCTGATGGAGCTGTTGATCATGATCGACAGTTGCAAGCGGGCAAGCGCCGCGCGGATTACCGTTGTGCTTCCCTATTTCGGTTACGCCAGGCAAGATCGCAAGGATGAGGGGCGAGTGCCGATCACCGCGAAACTGGTCGCCAACTTGATCACTCGGGCCGGCGCCGACCGCGTGCTGACGATGGACTTGCACGCTGCTCAGATTCAGGGTTTCTTCGACGTTCCAGTCGACCACCTCTACGCCGCGCCGGTGCTGAATAAGCACTTCCTTGATCTCGAGATTCACTCCGACGACTTAGTTATCGTGAGTCCGGATGCGGGGAGCATTAAGCGAGCGGTTGGCCACGTGAAGCGGCTCGGAGGGCGATTGGCGATCGTCGACAAGCGAAGGGATAGCCCGACCGACACGTCTCAGAAGCACATCATCGGTGGGCCGCTCGATGACAAAGTCGCCATTATTTTCGACGACATGGTCAGCACGGCCGGCTCGATTTGCGGAGCTGCTCAAGCCGTTCGGGAAGCGGGCGCCCGCGACATTCATGTCGCCGTGACTCACGCCGTGTTCTGCGGGAACGCGATCGAAAACGTAGAAAATGCTCCGATTACGTCGCTGACCATCACAGACAGTATCCCACTAAAACCCGAATTCCAGCTCGAGAAGATCAACACGTTGACCGTGGCGCCTCTTTTGGCCGAAGCCATTCGACGGATCCACCACGATCAATCGATCAGCCAGATGTTCGACGACAACTCGGCTGACTAGGCGTTCGAAGTCGCGAAAGTTGCGCACTTGTCGCCTTTCGCTCAGCGAATGCAGCGCCACTTTCGCGGAGCGAAACGCGGCGTGTTATTTCGAATCGGGCTCGTCTGGATCGTCTCGGCGAAAGACGGCGACGACATCGTCGACGGGGACGACGAACAGTTGGTTGTCGGGTTCAAAGTCGACGGGGATGGCGTCTTTGGGATGGAAGAGGATTTTGTCGTATTGGCGAAGCGGCACGTCTTCGTCATTTTCGATTTGGGCTGAAATCGTCACGATGCGGCCGGTAATCGTGGGGATTTCGGCTTGATCGGGCAGTGCGATTCCGCCCTTGGTCTCTCGCTTCGGCTCATCTTTTCGAACCAAGACGCGAGCTCCAATCGGCTCCACGTATTCAAAAGTCTGGGCGCGTGTTTTCGACATGGAATAACATTATCCACAGTTTAAGTGTGCATTTCGGCTCGACTCCCTGCAAAGTTAGTCGGTGCCGCAAGATAGGGCAAGTGCGTCGGAAAGCAACGGATCGCTGGCGGCGACGCCTCGCCGTGGCATTTTGATTCTCAGCCGGAATCGACTTCGCTCGAGGGTAGCATCGGTTTCGCTCGGAATTCGTTGGGAGTCGGATCGCTGGATTTATGGGATGACAAACGGCTAGGTTGGGCTTGAAATCCCTTGGCAATGTGGCAAAATGGCCGGTTTGCCAAATCTCCCGAGGTCTCTCTTAGGGGCAGGAATGCTCCCCAAGTAACCTCGAGTTCGCTACGGTATGGCTCGTTGGCAAAGTTAGCGGCCGGGGTCGTTGAGATTCGCGGTCTATGGAAACAATGGTTGTTCGAGTCACTGTATTAAGCCACGTTCTTTGAAGCTGCGGTCGGTGATTTACCGCCTTTGAAGGCACCGCAGATTGCGGCTGAATCCACTTTGAAAGGACGCATCCGTGTCGGATGTACTTAACGTAACAAAACGCGAGTCGCGAGGCAGTCGCAACGCGAGGCGAAGTCGGGCGGAAGGCAAGATTCCTGCAGTGCTTTACGGGCACGGAGCGGAGAACCTCACTCTTTCGGTCACCAGGGATGAACTAGACGCTGCGATTCGCAAAGGGGTCCAGGTTGTGGACCTGCAAGGCGAACTCAGCGAAAACGCGTTCATTCGCGACGTCCAGTGGGATGCCTTTGGTACGAACGTGATCCATGTCGACTTCACTCGAGTCGTTGCTGGCGAGTTGCTTGAGGTGACCGTGAGCGTCGAATTGCGAGGCGTCGCGCCAGGCACGAAGCAGGGCGGCGTGGTCATTCAATCTTTGCATGAGATTGTGATTGAGTGCCCAGTGATGGCGATTCCCGATAAATTGCAGGTGAGCATCAACGGGCTGAACATCGGCGATGCGATCACGGTTTCGAAAGTCGAATTGCCGGACGGCGCCAAGTTGATTTCCGGCGGCGATGTCAACGTTGTGACGTGCACGGAAGCGAGCACGGAAGATGACGAAGAGACGGCGGAAGCGATGCCTGGCGAACCGGAAGTCATTGGCCGCAAGGATGACGACGAAGGTGATTCCGACGACTAGTCAAGTTGCTGGGTGATCAGCAACCGGTCGGCGACGTCAAGATTTTCATGGCTGACGCGCAACAAAGGAAACTGGTCGTAGGCCTTGGGAATCCAGGTAAGCGATACGAAAACACAAGACACAACGTCGGGTTTGACGTTGTTGCGGAGTTGGCGAGAAGGCACTCGGCAGCCGCTCCGCGAGCGAAGTTTCAAGGAGAGTTGAGCGAAGTAACGATCAATGGAAGCAGAACGTTGTTGCTCTGCCCGTTGACCTACATGAATCTGAGCGGGGCAAGCGTACAACCGGCTCGAGATTTCTATAAATTGGATTTGGCTGACATCTTAGTGATCTGTGACGATTTCGCCTTGCCGTTGGCAAAACTGAGGTTTCGCCCCTCTGGCTCGTCTGGAGGGCAAAAAGGACTTAACGACATTATCCAGCGACTTGGAACCGACGTGTCTCGACTGAGGTTGGGCATCGGGCCGTTGCCGGAAAACTGGGATGTGGCCGACTTTGTTCTGAGTAAGTTCAAGTCAGAAGACCGGCAAACAATCGATCAGGCGGTGGCGCGTGCTGCCGATGGCGTTGCCGATTGGGTGTCACACGATATTCAATACTGTATGAATCAATACAACGCCAATTAGTGGAGAAGTACGTTGGCGCAAAATGTCTACGAATGCATGTTCATTCTCGATGCGAATCGGTACGCTCGCGATCCCAACAACGTCGCGGGTACGATCCCCCAAATGGTTGAGAAGTGCGGTGGCGAGATGCTCGCAAGCCGTCTCTACAACGAACAAAAATTGGCCTACCCAATTAATGGCCAACGCAAAGGCGCTTACTGGCTGAGCTATTTCCGAATGGAAAGCACGAGCGTCGCCAAGTTCAATCGCGAGTGCAAGTTGAACAATTTTGTGCTCCGTAACTTGACGCTCAAGATCGACCCGCGTCTCGTCGACGCGTTGGTCTCACACGCATCTGGCGAAGCCAAGCAGGCCGAAGAAGCCAAAGCGGCTGACGAAGCCAAAGCGGCTGACGAAGCCAAACCGGCTGACGAAGCCAAACCGGCTGACGAAGGCGCTGGCGAAGCGGCAGTGGCTGAGACCGATGCGCCTGCGGACGGCGAAAGCTGAAGTCGGGACCGACACGTCTCCGCGAACGAGACATTTGGCCCCAGAATAGGTAACAATGCGGTGCCAACAGATTGGCAAACCCTTGTCAGGGATGCCGGCGACTCGTAAGTTGATAGAGAACATTTGTTCACTTCCTGAGCTGAAAGGACGCGAGCATGGCTAGTTTCAACCGAGTCATTCTGGTGGGCAACATTACCCGCGACATCGAACTGCGCTACACGCCAAGCGGCACCGCAGTGACCGAACTGGGGTTGGCGGTCAACGATCGTCGCAAGAACCAAGCGGGCGAGTGGATTGACGAAACCACATTTGTCGATGTGACCCTTTGGGGTCGCACCGCGGAAATCGCCAGCGAATACCTTTCAAAGGGTTCGCCCTGCTTGATTGAGGGCCGATTGAAGTTGGACACCTGGGAGACCGACGGCCAGAAACGATCAAAGCTTCGGGTGGTTGGCGAACGCATGCAGATGCTCGGCAGCCGACCCGGCGGCGGCGGATCGCAGGGCGGCAGCGGATTCCAGCAAAACCGGGATCAGAACCAAAACCAGAATCAAGGCGCTTACAGCCAAGCCGTGTCGGATCAACCTTCGGCGCCGTCAGCGCCAGCGGACGACGATATTCCCTTCTAGTACGCAAGACATTTTAGTACGCAAGACATTTTAGTACGCAAGACAGCTGTCCCCGGCGAATGCTGTGGACGATACGCGACCGTAACCGTCGCCTTGTCGATAACTTGAAAACAACAGGGTTGCTGAACTAATGGCCGGAACGAAATCAACCAAGAGACCGAGTTTCAAGCGAATCCCCAAGGGCCCCAATGGCGGATTCCAATTGCTGTTGATTCAGAATGTCGATCACCTTGGCAAACAAGGCGATGTGGTGGAGGTCAAAGCTGGCTACGCCAATAACTATTTGATCCCCCAAGGCTTGGCGACCTTGGCCTCGGATCACCACCGGCGCATGGTCGAGAAGCATCGAGCCAAACTGCTCGACATCGAAACGGCGCGACTTGCCGATCTGCAGTTGTTCGGTGCCGATTTGGAAAAACAGAGCGTGACCATTGAGGCCAACGCGAATGAGGAAGGGCACCTTTACGGCAGCGTCGGCGCTCCCGAAATTGTTGCCGCCCTCAAAGAACTCGGCTTCGCCCTCACGACCGACCAAATCCGCCTTGAGGGTCTCCTCAAAGAATTGGGTCTCTACACCGTGAAGATCCATCTCCATCAAGAGATTCAGGCCGATCTGAAAGTCTGGGTAGTCCCATCGACGGAAGACAGCGAATAGCCTGCTGGCAACGCTGTGAAGCCATCGGTCCTCGGATATTCTCGCTGTGCAAGACTTACGCGTTGCGCGAATAAGGCACGTAAGCCTGGTGCGTTTAGCCATCGAATCTTGCTCACCGAACGACCTAGTGCAGCGTCAACACTAAGAATTAGGATCCCAGTGTTTGTATCGTACGCCGCCAAGTCAAATTGCGCCGAAGCCAACCCCCATTTTTAGAGTTGACGCGGCACTAGCTTGTGGTGGGAGATGCATGAAGGCCACCCACCGGCTCGTTCAGACCCAACACCGGACCCCCGCGGGCTCGCCTCGTGCCGGTGAATCAGGTTGGCAAGCGACCTTTGCGTTTTTCAGTTGAAGGGCTCGCTCGCAGGCAGAGGAATTTCGGCTATCATGCAGAGCCGCGCGAGCCTGAACGGATTCGCGCTTTTGCCGACAAAGCTCTCCGGAGGTGATCTTTGGCTTTCCAACGCCGCAACGACGGATCGCAGGGCGATGAACCGCAGGACCCGTCAAGTATTCTGACTCGTAAACCGCCCTTTGACTTGGATGCCGAGGCGGGTGTGATAGGCAGTATTCTTTTGCTGCCCGATTTGGTTTGTGACGAAGTTGCTTTGATCTTGCGAGCGGACGACTTCTACGATGACGCGAATCGACGGTTGTTTACCCACCTCTTGGAAATGCACCAAGAGGGCTCGAAGATCGACATCACGATTCTTGTCAATCGACTTCGAAAATGTGGCGACTTTGAAGCGATTGGCGGCGCCGCCTATATCAAGCACGTCGGAGATCTGGTCCCCAATGCAGCTCACTTTGCTTACTATGCGAAGATCGTTCGCGAAAAGGCAACGCTTCGCTCGTTGATCACCGCATCGACTGAAATCCTTCGCGATTCCTATGACGAGTCGAAGGACCCTAAACTTTTGCTGAGCGAGGCGGAGCAAAAAGTCTTTGCGATTCTGGACAGCCGAAGTTCGTCGTCCGTCTCGACCATTCGCGACATTCTCGATCTAGCTATCGACCGAATCGACGCGAGAATGCGCGGCGAGCATACTGATGGCGGCGTGGAGACGCTTTTCGCCGACTTTGATCAGATGACCGGCGGACTCCACAACTCGGAGCTTGTCATCTTGGCGGCTCGTCCAGCGATGGGGAAAACGGCGCTGGCGATGAACATCTCCGAGGCCGTTGCAGTTGAAGGCAACGCGCCGGTGCTGTTTGTCAGTCTGGAAATGTCGGGCATCGAATTGGCTGACCGAATGTTGTGCTCACGCGCCAAAGTCAACGGTCATCGGCTCCGAAACGGTACGATCAGCAACGACGATCGCCGGCGGCTGGTCGAAGTGGCCGGCGAGATTAGTCAAGCGCCACTCTACGTCGACGACTCGCCCAACCGAACCGTCAGTGAAATCTCCGCCGCCGCTCGCCGTATTCTCCGACGGGAAGATCGCTTGGGATTGATTGTGATCGACTATTTGCAGTTGATCGAACCCGATAATCCCCGCGACCCTCGACAAGAACAGGTCGCCCGGATTGCCCGGCGCTTGAAGGGAATTGCCCGAGAGTTAGAAACGCCCGTGCTCTGCCTCGCCCAGTTAAACCGGCAGGCCGAGGAATCGAGGGACCATCGTCCGAAGCTGAGTCATTTGCGCGAGTCGGGTGCGATCGAACAAGATGCCGACGTCGTCATGTTCGTGCATCGCGAAGAGTACTACCACCGCGGCGAAGAGCAGGCTCAGTTCGCTGGCCAAGCAGAAATCATTATTGCCAAGCAGCGTGCCGGGCCGGTCGGCGAAGTCGAATTGGTTTGGCGAAAAGAGTACACTCGCTTCGAAGACAAAGCGCCGGAGCGGCTCGACGAATTCGACCAATTCAACGCCGGAGTCGCAGAGAGCGTTCCTCCGTCGCCGCCCGCGATTGACGGCTTCCAACCGCCGCCGGATGACGACTTTTAGCGACCGATTCTCGAGATCGAAGACGCGGAGAGCGCGAAGACTTGTGCAGGAAAGCGAATTCGTTTCACCCGTCGCCGAAGGCAAGGCTGTGATTAATGGTGTAGGGGACATCGAAAATCAAGCAGAGGACTAATCGACGAGCGAGATGGTCAGACACTTAGTCTTCCGGGCAGAATGGATTGCGGCTACGTCGCTCTGGGCTCTTTGTGGCCTGCGCCTCACGAAAGGTGCCGACACCGCAACCTGACACCGCAACACGACGCCAACCAGAGACGATTCGAAACGGTTGGCGAGAATCATGACGGCAGGACAATCCGATGCGAAACGTTAACGTAGCCAATCGACTCTCGGCTCTTCCGACCCTCAGCGCTATCGTGCTCGCCTTCGCCGCGACACTCACGGTGAGCGAAGTCCTTGCGGAACGGCCTAAGCTGGTTGTTGTTGTCACGGTGGACCAACTTCCCTATTCGTATTTCACACGATTCGGCGACAACCTCGACGCGAGAGGCGTTTTCCGTCGGGTGGCGACCGAGGGCGCGTCGTACATTGATTGCAACTACGGTTCCGCGTTCACGATCACGGGGCCGGGGCACGCCACGCTTTCGACCGGCGCCAACCCTTGTGTCCATGGAATTATCGACAACCGTTGGTACGTCCGCTCGCTTGGCGAAGTTGAGAACGTCGTCTTCGACGAGAACGTCGAGACAATTGGCGCTTCTGACGCGACGGGCGCTTCGCCGCGCAAGCTGCTGGCGCCAACTTTGGGAGACGCCCTGAAATTGGCGGAGGGCGATGGCGCGAAAGTGTTTTCGCTGGGGCTCAAGGATCGAGCCGCGATTTTCTCCGCGGGCCGGTTGGCGGACGGCGCCTTCTGGTTCGATTCGAAACATGGAGCGTGGGTGACGTCCACAGCGTACCGAAAAGATGTCCCGGGCTACCTTCGCAAGACAAGCGAAATCGTCAACGCCGACAGTTTCGCCGGCCAGGTTTGGGAACCGCTTTTGGCCGACAAGGCGTACAAGCCGCTTCGCCCCGATGACAGCGAAGTCGAGGCACCGTTGAATGAAATCAGTGCGGCATTTCCACACACTTTGCCGGCGGCGGACCACGAGCACTACTACTACCAATTGGCGGCATCGCCGTTCTTCAACCAGTACGTCTTGTTGTCGGCCGAGGCGATCGTTACGAATGAGCAGATGGGCAAGGACGCGACGCCCGACTTGCTTTGCATCAGTCTTTCGTCGAATGACTACGTCGGACACAACTTTGGCCCCTTTAGCAAAGAGGTCGAGGACATGTTTTACCGAACCGATCTTCAGTTGGGCCGGTTTGCTGATGTGCTCGATGCGAAAGTGGGCAAAGGCGAATGGGTCATGGCAATCTCGTCGGATCACGGTGTCGGCGCTAATCCGGTTTACGCGGCCAAATTGGGACTGCTCGCCAAAGTCGATCCGCTGGGAGACCTGGAGCGAGTTCAGGCAATCCTGGAGAGCCAGTTGGCGGCGCGTTTCGGCGCCTTGGATGATGATCAGCCAACCTATGTGACCAATGTCGTTTCCAATCAAGTCTATCTGCGCGAGCGACATCCCAACTTGGCTGTCGGCCGGTTCGCGGAAGCTCAGCGACTGGTCCGAACGATCATGCTTGCCCATTCAAGCGTTGTGGCGGCGGCCACACGCGATGACTTGTTAGCGAGCGGCGGCGCGGGTGGGATTCTTCATCAGAAGCTGTTCCGCGCTTTTCACCCGGACCGAAGCGGCGATGTCCTGTTCGTCTTGGCGCCGTACCAATACAAGACGTTCGGCTATAGCGCATCACACGGCAGTCCTTGGCGTTACGACACCCACGTGCCCATGATGTTGCTCGGAGGTGACGCCAATGGCAGTTTTGATCGGCCCGTTGACCCAACGATGCTGGCCCCCACCTTGGCTCGGCTGCTGAAGATTCCGCCGCCCGCCGCAGCTTTTTCCGAACCGCTTCACGAGACCTTGCCCTAGCAGGATCGTCCCGTCCTCTGGGTTATTTCGCTCGCGGGTGCGCTTGCTCGTAGGCCTGTAGCAGACTGGCGGTGCTGACGTGGGTGTAGATCTGAGTCGTGACGAGACTCTTGTGGCCGAGCAGCTCTTGGACGCTGCGTATGTCGGCGCCTCGGTCGAGCAAATGGGTCGCGAAACTGTGACGCAGTGTGTGAGGCGACGTCCGTAGGTCGAGCCCCTGTAGCTTGAGATACTTTTCCAGCATTCGAGCCACGCTGCGAGTGGTCAGTCGTCGTCCGAATCGATTTGTAAACAGGGGGGCTAGCAGCTCTTGTTCTTCGTCCGCGGCCAAAACGCGTTTGCTAACCCAGCGTTTGATCGCCTTGATCGCGTAGGATCCCAGCGGTGCCAATCGCTCGCGTTTTCCCTTGCCTCGAACGCGTATCAAACCGGATTCGACATCCAGGTCTCCGTCGTTCAAGCCGACTAACTCGCTGACACGCAGGCCGGCCGAGTAGATCGTCTCTAAGATAGCGCGGTCTCGCGCTCCCAAACTCGTGCTCAGCGGCGGCGCGTGAAGCAGCTTGGCGATTTCGTCAGTTGTCAGAAAGTGCGGGAGCTTGCGATCGGGGCGCGGGTTTCGCAGAGGTTTCGCCGGGTTGGTTTCGACGATTCCCTCACGCTGAGCGAATCGGAAGAAGCTTCGCAGACAAGCCAGGCGTCGCGCGATGGAACTCTTTGCGTAACCCGATTCATGCAGCGACGCCACGAAGGCTCGTAGGTCAAGCGGAGTCACCTCGGCGGGCGCTAGAATGCGACCGTTTGCCTGCTCGAAGAATTCGATCAGCAGCAGTAAGTCCTCTCGATAGGACTTGATCGTCAGCTCGGCAGCGTTCTTCTCGACTTGCATGAATCGAAAGAAACGATCGGCGTGGGCTTCCATCTCGGATTGGGCGGGCCTGGACGTCATGCGGCTCACTCAAATACGGAATTCGTGCGCCGTTTCCCGCGAGATGACCGCGTCGGCTACGAGGAATTCGGTCTCAACTCAAATGAACTCATCATCAAGCGAGTTTTCCGAAGTGTGCGGGAGCGAGAATCGCCCAGTCGACTTTGCCGATTCTGTGGTTTGGCGAATCTTCTGACTCAAGACCGCTGCGTCGTACCACGTAAAACTCAACTCCGGATTGGACGCGTAGCGGCCCAATGTCCTCAGAGTTTCAGCTCGATTGTCGTCGTTGAACAAGAATATGTAGCGTTCTTCACCCTTAACGAGCGCGAGAACGTTGATGTCGTGGGTCACGGTATGACCTCCATCCGTGTGTTGCGTTCCATCGCTCGCAGTTGCGGCGACCACGTCTTAACAATCGAAGCCGTGCTACCGCTCATATCGGTCAATCGGCCATCGCCACACCACTCGAGATTTCCCGGCACCGCCCCTTGCGGCCAAGGTTTCCGTCACGTGCAGATAGCAGCAAACGCGGACAAAATCCTCGCTTCGCTGCAAATAGGCTTGCCATCCGCCATATCGCGCGTCGTCCTTGAAGTAGAAATATTCCGACACCTGCTGGGTGAAATGTTCGTCATTACCGTCATAAAGTCGCGTGTGCGTAATGATCGGCTCGGCCTGAGCAATCAGTGGCGGCCGCGTTGGACTAGGGCCTTCCGGCAAAAATCCGATGGGATCCGGCCAGTCTGGGGGGAGCTCTTGGGCAGGCGGATAGCCACCCAATCCGCCAGGCCCGAGGTTGTGCGGATCGGCAAGTCCGAGCGGAGCTGGTTGTCCGGTCGCCAATTCCTGGGCCTGATGCTGGCTCACTCGAAGGGCGGGGCGGCGCATGTTGCGAGCGTCGCCGGAATCTTCGGATCCTCCCATGCCCGGCGGAATCTCCTCTGTCGGAGGGACCTCCCGCGAATCGGGTGAGTCGAGCGGCCCGGAGTCGCTTGGTCCAGGAGGCAGCATTGCTGGCTGCTGGTCTGCGGGGCCCGATGGTGCCAGGGAATGACGCGGCAGCGGGACTTTGAGGTAGTCGGGCGTCTGTGTTTTCAGCTGCTCTTTCGCCAATGCGAATTCGGCGTCATGAACAAGCCGATCAGGTATGTATTCTTCTTCCGCCGTCCCCCACGGCAAACCGTAACCAGGAGGAATCGGATGGAACCCCGGGTTGGCCGCGTACCAGTGCACTCGCATTCCAAGCCGAGGCGGGTAGTACGGCGTGTATTCGGTAACAGCGCCTAGGACCACGACATCGACGTCGAGATGTTGAGCCAGCGCCTGTAGATCGGTGCCTTCATTGATCTCGATACCCATCGCGTCCATCTGCGTTCGAACGACGCCCAGCGGTTTGACTTCGAACCCCGGAAGTTTCTGAAGTTCGTTGTGATAGGCGACCGTGACTCGATCGGTGTCGAGCGTCGGTTCTTGGCTCTGATTGTTGAACGGAAGCACCGCCACCCGCTGAAGCTGGGGGAACGGATTGTGGATCTGGGGCTGGGATCGAATATCGGGAATCGCGGCACAGCCGAGAAGGCTGGCTGCCATCGAGAGGCAAACGAAGATGGTGATGGCGCGATTGCGCATTAGGAGCCTGTTTTGTCGCGGACGGGCCCCCCTGACCGCTTTGTTAGCCCAGCTTCACGTCCCATCAGGCCAATTGGCCGAAGTGTGTTGAGCAGTGCGGACGGTTTATCGGCAATCGAATCTGGCCGACTCCAACTAATCTGCTCAATCGACGTCCTCTAATCGGCTTTTTCTCAACGCCCTTTTATGTTGCGTCACCCTTCGGGGCAACGCGCAGGCGCGCGTTAAGACTCACGAGCCGAAAACGCCGGCATCTGAACACTGGACGATTTTCGTGTCTCGCTAGATCAGTGACGCGAGGTCTTTCATGCCGATCGGCTCGCGACAGGTGAACGGTTCGCCATGGGCAACGCCGATCGTCTTTCCCCAATAGGCCGATTCGTGGTGCAGTCGCTCGATGAAGGTTGGTGGTGTCTGCGGACGACCCTCGACAAACTGGCTGTGATAGCACTGAATGCTCGCAAGCTTGGATTCCCAGAAGGGGGAGACGTCGAGCACGAACGCGGGTTGAGGCACCAGCTTCAAGTGAACACAAAAGTAGTTGTAGATGCGTTGCGGGTGGTGTGGTTCGCCAGGCATGTCGGTCTTGGACAGCTTGGCCCAAAATCGAGCTGCCTCGATCAACTGGGTGGCCGCCACATGATCGGGATGAGCGTCGACCCAGTACGGCGCAAAGATCCATTTAGGCCGTGTGAGGCGAAATACGCTGGCCAGACTCGCGCGAGCCTCCAACGTCGGTTCGAGGCTGCGATTGGGCAGGTTCAGGTTGCCTCGCCAGTCGAGGTTGAGGATTTCAGTTGCTGCGGCGGTCTCTCTCTCGCGCGTCTCAATCGAACCGTGCGGCGTCGGCTCGCCGTCGGTCAGGTCGACCACGCCGATCTTGAA
Organism: uncultured Pirellulaceae bacterium; assembly: GCA_964567745.1. Lineage (GTDB taxonomy): Bacteria > Planctomycetota > Planctomycetia > Pirellulales > Pirellulaceae > CAZMNY01. The sequence continues at coordinate 244,809 of CAZMNY010000004.1, forward strand.
TCCCTGTTGTTTGAGCGAACAAATGGCGCCGCCCATTCCCAATTCGGCGTCGTCCGGATGCGGTGCGACGACAATCGCATCGAGCAGCGTTGCGATTTCACCTCGCGACACGGTCAAATTCACTCGAAGACTCCTGTGTTAGCAATCTGGGTAAGCAACTGGACAAGCATTGGTCGACAATTCGACTTGGCGCAAGTCGCCGATTCTGGGAAAAGTCGCCGCTACTTCGCAGAGACGGACCACGTTTCTGAATCAAGCCGTTTTGGCACACCAATAAAGGCGCCGGAAAATGCACAGGCAACACGTGCGTAGCAGAGCACATCTCGTCTTCGCCGCGATGCTTGGCTTGATTCTACCCGCTTCTAGCTGCATGACGCCGACCCCAACCCAAAAAGACGCTTGGGATCGCTTGTTCCCCGCCAATCCAGAGGACGTCTTCGTCGACGACGCGGCGAGAGATATCGATCGCCGACTGTCGAAATCGTCATCGGCAATGGGGCTCTAAAGCGAAGCTCGCTCTGAATCAATGAGAGCTGTCCATTCTTCGCGTCCTTGTTTTGGAAAGATCGATTCCAACTCGACGATCCGATCGACATCCGCTGAGCCTCGAATCGCGTTGAGATGAAGAAGGCAGAGCGTCGTGCTCGTCCTTCCTAGGGCGTTGCCCCAGGCTACGATGAGGTTGGCCTTCGGCCGACAGGTACGGGGTGCCGTTGGTCTATGTTTCGTTCCTTCAGCCTTCGTTATTCCTTGTTCAATATTCGATATTCCCTTTGCTGTCGTTCGCTAACTTTCCAATTCGGGAATGAGGTTATCGGCGCGGACATCTTGTCCATCCCAGTTCACTTGGCGGTCGCGGTAAATGAGGATGCGATGTTTGCTGCCGGGTAGCGACTGGGCGCTCTTCTTGGGCATCCACACTCGATGCTGTTCGAGCGCGCTGGCAAGTCTTGAATCGTTCAAGACCAAGAGATCAACCTGAGACGCTTATCGAGCCGCGCGGCTCTGTTCACGCCCGGAGCGCTGACGGCGAATCCGTTTTGCTTCAGCCAGGTCGGCTCGAAGTTCTTCTTCGGTCGGCTTCCAGCGTCGGCCAGCGATTCGAGGTTCAAAATCGGGCTGACCTGCTAAGACCGCGACCTTCTGCATGCAATCTTGCATGATCCGTTTGAGTTCATCTCCATCAACTTCAAGGCCATAATACTCGTCGAGGTAAATCGGCTCGCCGACCTTAAGCTGTACCCGAGCCGGCATGAATAGCGGGCTCCAAGGAGTGCGGTCGTAGGGCGAACCCTCGATGTAGCAGGGGATGATCGGCACTCTGGCCTTGATCGCAATCATCACGGCGCCGTGCCGACCTGGCAGCATCAGGGCCTCCGTCATGTTGATACGGCCCTCGGGGAACATCCCGATCAAACCGCCATTCTCGGCGCATTCAATGGCCGCCTTGGTCGCGTCGGTATCGATACCACCGCGTCGAACGGGAATGACTTGTAGGATCTTCAGGAAGCTGGAAAAGAGCGGGTTATTACAGAACTCCACGGCAACTAACCAGTGAATAACTCGCCGCGAGATGACTTGTAAGAAGATCGGGTCGATGCTGCTCCGGTGGTTGCAGATCAGAACCGCCCCAGATTCTGGAAGCGGGAGATCGGACGGCCGCCTGGTTCGCCACCAAAACCGAGTTAGGACCTGAGCGCTCCACCAGAGCACATTCTGCATTGGAGAAAATGGCTTTCGAAACAGCTCTCGTACGACTTGAAATACAACGAACGCGCCGGCGAGCGAAAGAAACCCGATCGCGATCAGTTGCTGGTTCGACATGGAATTGACCAAGAAGTACAAGGTTCATCAAGAAAGTCGTCATCTGGCCGGACGGACAATAGAAGTCGTATCGCAGCTAGAATGACCGAAGGAAAAAAATCGGAGCGACCCAATGATCATTGGCGTAGTCAGCGACACTCATGGCCACGAGCATTATACGCGCCAGGCGGTTCGCATGCTTGGGGCATTAGGCGTTGAGAGGATAATTCACTGCGGCGACATCGGTTCGGTGGCGATTCCACCCATGTTCCAGCAGTGGCCTACGGACTTTGTGTTCGGTAACGTTGACGGAAATCGAGCCGAGTTGCAGCAGGCGATCGAAAAACATCCGGATCACTGCTGCCATGGTCGAGTCGCCACGATTCGACTTCACGGGCGCACCATAACGGCGTTGCATGGTGATGATGCGACCGGACTTGAAGCAGCCTGCAACGATGACTCGAATGACCTTGTCTGCTTTGGCCACACGCACCAATCTGAGTGTCAGAAAATTGGAAAAACGCTCGTTTTGAATCCTGGCGCACTCTACCGGGCTCGCCCGCATTCACTGGCGGTCGTCGACTTGGAGACGATGGACGCCAATATTATCTCGCTAGCGGACCAAACTCGATAGCCGACCGCCGGCGCTAGCATTCGATACAGAGACGCGTTATCCAGCCAGTCGCGAAATGCGATTGGCGTGACCATTCCCGACAAGCTCGGCGTGGCGATAGTTGTATTCCATCAGATAGGCGTCTTCGACCGTATCGTCGTAGAAATCGCGAAGGACCGAGACCGCTCTGAATCCGGCTTCCCGAAAGAACAACTGAGCCGCCAGGTTGGTTTCTCGCACTTCCAGCATGATTCGGCTTCGCCGCTGATGAGACAACTTGCTTATCAGCTTGCCGATCATCTGTTGTCCAACGCCGCGACGGCGGAAATCAGATTGGACTGCGAAATTGAGGACGTGGAGGCGATTCTTATGTAATTCGTAGATCATGAAGCCGACGACCCGTTCGTCGTATTCCGCGACCATGCCGATACAATTGCGTTGCCGAAGACAGCGAATGAAGTCCTCTTCCGACCAAGGGAATTCGAATCCCGAGTTCTCGATCGAGAGTACTTCCGGCATGTCCCTGCGAATCATCCAACGAATATGGACGCAGACGTCATCTTGACTGTGGACCGTCATGGTTGGCTCCTTCCTCTGCAACTCACCCAGCGATCCATCACGATGGGCAAAGTAGCCATGCCAATCCGCTAACCCAGCGGGCTGATAACACTATCAAAAGCGACTTGGCTTGCCAATCGCAATCTACCTCTCTGGCGCGTTCATTTTTTGACGGCTCACGCGCTCGCCAACAATCGATGTAAATCCCGTCATTTAACGATGTTTGGGGTTGACCGAGATTGGCCATGTCGACTCGCAATCCGGTGTGGATATGCGCCGCTAGCGAGCTACCGGCGGGTCGCTTGCCAGCTGCTATCGAGCGACGAAGCGAGCATCAGGAGGGCGAGTCCCAAGCCGATCCAGGGCAGGGGGCCGCAGGCCCACCAGATGAGTCCAATCGCGGCAAGCACCGTTTGAGGCCAAGCCGCGAACCATTCGCGCGGCGCTCGCAAGGCCGGCGCGCCCAAGATCGGAATGGCGGCGATGAGGAGAAACCCAGCCAGTAACCAATGGGGCGCAGGCGAGGGCGATTCCGGCGTCCCCGCGAAGACTGGTATCGCGGCCCGCTGCGTGTCAGCGTAGCCAGCATGAAAGTGCTGAGTGCTCGCGGCCGATTCGAGCTCCCATGCCGAGCTAATTTCGTCGGTCGAGTCAATTGCGCGAATTGTCGTCGCGGAGAATCGCTTGGCCGAGGCTTCCTTGATTGCCTCGCTGGCTTCGACGGCCTGGCGGATTTCGTCGCCCCGCGCCGACCTCAATTCTCCCGACGCCACATCCGTTCGCTGCGCCGCTTTTCTCAAGCGCTCTTGCAATTGGGCGACACGGCTCGCCCAAGTTGAAAACCACACGCCCAAATCATCTTGAGTCGCTCCGGTATCGCGAGCCGACACCGTTTGCATCATGTTGACAGCGAGGCGCAGGCGAGCGAGGTCATGAGTCGTTTCGTCATGGATCGCGTCCGAGTCGACGGCAGTCAGTTTGAGGCTGCGTTGATCGGCCGCGTCGATCGTCCAAAGCGTGCGTTCGCAGGGAAGTAGGTTGTTTCGGTCGTCCGACAGGAAAGGCGCTTGCTGGAAACCTTCGGCAGCGTTTCGCACGACGAAGACGACACTGATTCGCTGAGGTAGTTGTTCGGGTCCCAAACGAATCGCGATTCCGCGCCGAGTCGAGTCGACCATATGATGTTCGATGCCATCGACCGCAACTCGCAACAGCTCGACATTGACCGGTGCCGACAGCATGCAAAATTGCGAACCGGTCGCGTCGACATCAAATTGAGCCACCCCGTAAGCTTCATCTTTGTTTCGCCAGCGAAGTCGGTAGTCGGCCGATTGAATCTTGAGGTCGCCTGCAAGCTGCCTGACGATCTGCACGGTCGCTCGGGAATTGCCGACAGCCAGGATCGACTGGTATTCACCCTCTTCGGGCAGAGTCGGCTTGAGACCGGCAGGCGGCTCTTTTTCTCGACCTGAGATTTCCCAAACATACCGCTGATTTTCCAGTCGCATTGGAAGCACAAAATATCTTTCGGCGCTGCGCAAGTCGAGTGGAGTGATTTCGGGGGCATGCCGCAGTCGATCTTCGCCCGCCGTGGAAAGCGCGCCACGAATGGTCAGGTGGGCTGAATTGTCGATTGGCGAAGGCGGATAAACGAGTAGGTGTTTTCGATTCGCGTTAGGGAGCGGCGCCATGCGAAACGGCCAGGCTGGGTCCAACTTTAGGTCGGTCCACTCCGCCGGGACTTCGAATCGGAGAACGTCCATCGGCGAGCCCTTCCCGACTCGCACGCGAAAACTCGATGTTGCGATCCATTGGCCTTGTTCGCGGGTCAACGACGTCACGCCAACGCCTTGCGCCGCGGCGCGTCGTCGCGAGGAAGATTGAATCGCGACTTTTCGCGGTCGTTCATTTCGCAGCAGCACAGCTTCCAGGCGACCGTGCCGCGCGGAGAACCCACCGCCCATCGGCATCGTCTTGTCGAACCCCGAGAATTCGATCCAACGTAACGGGCCAACGTCGGGACGTCGGTAAACTCGAACGGAATCGATTGTGAGTTGGCCATCCAAAATTCCGAACGTCGGCAACTCGAAACGGTTTCCCTGTCGATCAATTTCGCCAACGAGCCGAAGTTGGTGTTCGCTCGCGATGGGCTTTTCGCTGAACAACGCCAATTGGCCGTCTTGATCGAGTCGAGCTTGAATGGGCCGTTCGCGATCGTCTTCAATCAGCGACGCCGAAGTCAAGCGGAAGTTCTTCGGCGCCAAAACTCGATGTTGATAACGGTCTGTCGTCGACGCTCGGAAGGTTGCGCTGAGTTCGCAGATCAATTTCCGATTTTCGACGACCACCACCATTTCGCCTTGAGCCGTGCTCGTCGATTCTGGGTATCTCGTATGCAGCATCCATGGCGCTTCATCCCTCGGCGCGCGGAATGCGGAAAGTGGCGCTCCTTCATCGCCCCAGGCAGAAGCGAATTCGGCCGGTGCCAGCGATTCCCATTGGTCGTCGCGGGACAGATCCCAGAGCAGCGGTTGAGCAACCGAAAGCGCCATCCGTTGATCACGCACATACCTTGCGTCGACTTTGAGGCGGGGCGCTGGGATTCTTCCGACGCCGCCCATGCCCTTCCAGAGAAAGCTCAATCGTACCGTACGTTCATCCTCGATCGGCTCTTCCAAGACAAACCGATGCAGTACCCAATCGTCCGATGCCGCGACCGACTCGTGGCTCTCCACACCTTGCTCTCTGCCAATGTTCAGCAGCTGCAGATCAGGTTCGGCGAGCATCGAGAACTGCCGCACGTCGTTTCTCAACGGTCGCAACTGCAGCTGCGCTTCGACCGAGACTGACTTGGGGCGGACTCGCAACCAATAGAGCTCGTCAACCTCAAGTTCACGAACATCCGCCGGTTGGCCAAGACCCTGCCAGCCAATTTCGACTCGATCGACTCGGCCCAGTTGCGCCGTCCAGCGGTCGACGTCCAAACGGCGGACCGAACCTCGCACGGACGGAGATCGAATTCCGGAGAGTTTCTCGGTGCCGTTGAGAGTTAACGTTGCGTTTGACGTTGGCGGCGCCGGAATCGTGTAGTTGGGTTCCGCGCCGTCAGTCAGCTCGGGTTCAAGCACCAATTCCAGTTCGTGTAAGCCGAGGTCGCTGGCGTAGAATTCAACTGACGATTCATTTGACTGAAAAGTGACTGGTCGGCCGTCCCAGAAAGCGCTGCGCACAAGCGGGCCTGGAAACGGCGCCACGATCGCGCCCGCACGGCGCACACTGATTGTCATCCTCACGTTGACTTCGCTCAGAGCCTGTCGCTCAACTTGCATTGTGTAGGCTGCGTCGCGAACCAACCAGTTCAGGCCGGTCCCGCCCTCGGCCGAATTCGCTTCCATCAGTTGCCGATAAAGCGATGGCGAGACGTAGCAAAAGTCACCGAAGGGTTCGAGTTTTTCACCGGCGGGAACTGCCGGAATGAGTACGTTAGGTTGATCTCCGGGGAGTCCGAATCGATCGACGTCGTTTCCGCTCTCTGGTTGCTGGCCGTTCGATTGCGACGCGTAGGCCCAGATTAAGAGCCCGGCGATAACGGCCGAGGCGGTGGCCACCGCAGACGCGGTTCGGGTCGTCACCGAATCTGAATCCGATTCCGATTCGTCAACCGGCGGTTCAGCTGGTTTGTAGCGGCGAACAATCGTTCTGACGGCAGCAGCGGCAGCCACGCCGAACAGGGCGCCGCGAGTCGCGAAGACAAGGTGAGGCGGCGCCCAGAGGGTCAAGGCAACCAACACCATCGCGGCGGCGATCGCAAGTGAATACGATCGACTCGCCACACGCAGCGTAAGCGCCAAAGCGATACACGCCGCGCACCATTCCCAAGCGGCGAACGTGCTTCGATTATAGATCGAAGTAGTTACTTCTATCGTCTCGGCAAATCGAAGTTGCCGTCGGTTGGAGCGCGTCGCCGGCGCTGTGACCGAGACGTCCCAGACTTGCTGCTCGCCTTCGGTCTTCCTGCCCCAATCGGCCAGCGGCGTTAACGCGGCAGAGGTGCTTCCCCGCCCAGTGTCGTCAGCTGCTTCGGCATGGAGCACCCATACTCCGTCCGTCTTTCGCAGCATGAGTCCTCGACGTTCTAACCACTGACCGGCTTCGTTCGACGACATCGTTTGGGGCTGCGCGGGCAAAAGGCTCTCTGGCAGGATCGTCGCGACGGCCAAAGATTGAGAATCGACCAGCACGCGTTGATTCAAACCGTTCAGTCGCCGAGACCAATTCCGCGCCAACTCGGAAAAACTCGCGGGCTGCTGAACAAGTGTTTCCGCCAGCGAATCGATCGCAGGCTGTTCTTCTTGCGAGAGCAGATAACTGCGAATGCGCTGCTGTTCTCGCCGTAGCGAATCGAGCAGGCGACTCGGCGCGCCGGCGAAAATTCGTTCGCGCCAATCCCAACTCGCGCCGCTTGGCCACTCGGCAAATCCCGGCGGCAACAAGACAGTCCAATCTCGCCTCAACACCGCCATATCCAATTTCGGCGCTGAAAGCTTGACCTCGCCCAGCCAGCGAATCGGTCGGCTTCGAGTGCGATAACGCAACACGACAGTTGGTCTTAAACGCCGATCCGGAAGCGGCACCGAAATCGTATTGCCCGACTTTAACGCAGCGGCCTCCAAATCATCGACATAGACGAGCCAATCAATCGTGTTATCGGGCACGCCGATCGACAACGCACTTCGCCCCGAATTTTCCAATTGAATAACAGATTGGTAACCGACGACCCCGTTCTTCTCGAGGCTAGCGTAGGTGTTCATCCGCCATACCCAACAGCCGGGCGCAACGCCTTGAAGGCGTTCGATCCGCAGCGAAGCGGTCCGCGCTGATTCGTGTCGATAGGCGGCTTGCGCCAAACTATATTGGCCGGGCGATGTTGGCGGAATCGTCGACGGCTCCAGCCCAGTGGGCGTTAGTCCCAAAGGCGTTTTGTCGCTCGACCGAACGACAATTTTTGACAATTGAGTCGCGGCTCCAACGACGTCGATAAGCGCTGCCTCGTTAACGGTCGCTCCACTTGAAGAATCGCGTTGCCCAATTAGTTCAAAGGGCTCGTCCATTGTTTGCCGAAGCGTGATTCGCCATTGCTCGCCGGAATCGCCGTCAGCCAACGCCTCGCGAACGGACGTTACGATGCCGTTGGGCCGCCCGAAGATCGACCAGGCGACGTCGCTGGCGCGCCCTCTATTGAATCGTACGACGACCTCGTTCAACGACATAGCGTTTGGCGTGAACGTCGCACGATACGTCTCCCTCGTACGCTGCTCCTCAACGTCGATGGTTGTCTTGACCGCAACATCGAACGATGCGTCTTGCCGACGGAGTGAAGCGATCGCTTGCATCGCTCGACTTCCGCCGTCAAACAGAACGCCTTCCGTTCCGCCGAGACGTTGCGTTTGTTTCTCGCCCAAATCGCCCGGAGCCAGCCGAGCGACTTCGATATCGCCGCTCAAGACTGCTTGCGCGTTCTCGCCGCCCGTGACGCGGATCAGCCGTGTCTCCGACGCGATGCCAGGAAACGAGGCGACTTGGGATTCGCCGATTTGTATTCGCTTGGTCGATTGAGGGTAGTCGCGAACGGCATCGATGAGCAGTCGAACGGGATTTTCTTTTGAGGCTGGAGTCGCAAACGGGACCGTGAACGGCGAATCGGATTGCCATTCAAATTCGTCACGCATGAGCGCTTCGGGCGGCTCGGTTCCGACCGACAGGATTCGCCATCCCGGCGCCGGGTTCACTGTCAACGCGTAAAGCTCGCCTTGCCAAGTGGAAATATCCGCAGTCAATTTGGCCGCGATCCGCTCGGGATTCAATTGAAGATGCAAACCGGATTCCACCGAGGGGTCGAATCGCCGTTCGCCAACAACAAGATCGATCTCGCCCGCGGCTTGGCAATGTTGAAACTGCAGTCGCAGGTTGCCTTGTGCGGTGCGAGTCACGTTGTGATGGTGTGACTGTCTGGCTTCGAATCGACGGAGTTCAAGCTCCGGTGCCAACTCCAAGGCGACCTCGGTAGCGCTCCATTCGTTCGCGTCGACTCGTATTTGCGGCAAACTCCACGATTCATCCAGTGGCAGCCGTGAAAATGCCCGCAATTGAATCGACCCGGCTTGCCCCCGAAGCGGACGAGGTAAATTGATTCGCCATTTCCGCTCACCCCCTTCTTGATCGAGTTGTTGGATCGATTCGTCGGCTAGGAATTCGTCACCCAGTTTGGCGGAAATCAGCACGAGCCTGGGATCGGCAATCAGATCCAATGTCGAAAGCGGGCCGCCGCGAACGCGGACTTGCAGGTCGATGTTGGCTTCCAGACTGACTCGTCCCAATCGGTACTCCGCCTTTTGCACCACACCCAACTGTCTTTGACGAGGTTGACTGGCGTCGACGCTGAAGACTGAGAAACGCTGTTTGCCGCCAATGTCGATCGTCCACAGAACCGGGCTGTCTCCCCCGCTCGTATCGATCGCTTGACGGCGCACGATGCCGGCATCGGAACGAAGTTCAACGCCCGCCGGAGCCGTCAATTCCAACGTGGTGTTCAAGCTTGCCGGCAGTTCAAATTCGAACTCAGTTTCACCGACAGCATTTCTAACTCCTCGAAACGACCAATCGATCAGGAACTCGCCCCGACCCTCGACGCTCAGCCACGAGTTCCCGTCGGGGGCAGCTCCCCATTCAGGCGGATTGAATTGTTCGTCGACAAAACGAGCGTTGCTGAGGGCAAGCGAAATTCGGCCCAGGGGCAACATTGCCGGCGAGTCCGCGCGAATCGATTCGACCTTCAACTGGGCTTCGCCGTCGATCCACGTATCACCCTCCAGGTTCGCGCGATAGACAGCCGACTTGATTCGCGCCTCAATGGGCTTCGCGCGATTCGCCAACTGAAGGCGTCGCCACTTTTCCAGAAACAGGTCCTTGCGAATCGGCACCATGTCCCGCACCAACTCGGCTTTTCGCTCGTCTGGAATCAGGATTGGCCGAAACGACCTTGTCTGACCAGTTGATTCTGCGCCGCTGTCTATCGCTCGGTTTTCAGCTCCGGACAATCGAGTTGAACCATCGGCTGCTCCGTCGTTAGCCCCTGCGGCTTGACCTCGAGACGTTGCGTCAGGCGCTTGACCATCTTGTGGGCGACCGAAGCAGCTAGGTGATTGAGTCCATTGCGCGATGCAGATGGCTATCGCGAAGCAAGGAATCATGCGTAGAGAATTCGACGGGCGACGCATCGGGCTAACCCCCCGATTCAGACGTGGCATGAATCTGAGTTGTCACAGGTTGAGCGGGGCGCTGCTCATGAACCGTAGCGGGCGCGTCGGACGCAGGCGCCGGGCGCGCGCCATGGACTTCGACGCCGATCGTTCGCACTCGCCAGAATGCCCACTTCAGTAAGCGAGCAAAGCAAAGGAAGGTCAGGCCGAGAAATCCAGCTTGCGCGGCGAGAACAGCGGGATTGGGAAATACGGTCGCCAGGCCCGCAATCACAACCGCCGCGATCAGAAAGAAAATGGATCGGCCAGCGCCTTGCAGGGACATCCATGCGAATCCGAGGCACAAAACGACACTCGCAACGAGGGCGACGAGCCAGCTCCGGCGTATCGTGCGAGCCTGAATTCTTGGCACTTCGCCGAGCGAGGAAAACAGATAGCGATTCGCGTCCCGAGGTCCTAGAAGTTCGCCGACGGTTGCGCCTGAAAGCTCGGCCATTTGTTGATGCGTCAGAGTTGTCTCGCGGCCAAACGTCATTCCTCGTCGACGCCAACTCATCTCGGCGGTCAACGTGCTTGGGTGCGAGAACAAATGTTCCTTTCGCGGCGTAATCAGCTCCCAATAGAATTCGTTGACGCGACTCGATTCGGTGACCGCAGGCATTTCAAAATCGATAGAGCCGATCGGCGAACGTCCCTTCGGAAACTCGTACCAAACTTCAATCAAGTGTTGTTTCCCCGACGCGTCCGGGAGGTCGAATCGAATCGTCTCATCAACCACTTCCAGTTCGTCGATCTTGAAGCCGTCCGCCGCGAGCATCAAATCCTGAGGACTCGTTGAGGCGTCTTTGGGAATGCGAATCGCCAAGACTTGATTCGGAGTCGAGACGCGAAACGCAGCTCGCTCTCGCCGCCCGTTTGGCGTCAACCACGATTGCACCCACATGCGTTCGACCGTGATCGATCCGCTAACTGCTTCGGCTGACCCGACGAGCAGCGTGACGGCGCCCGTCGGTTCGGAAGCGCCGTAGAGTTGTTCAAGTTTGCTATTGGATCGAGAAGCGGCTGACGACGCTGACCAAATGCTTGAGTCCTCGGGAAGCTGCAGCCGAAGGTCGTCAGGATAAACGCAGCGAATGACGGCGGGAGTCGCTTTGATATCCGGAGCAACCGGGTTGGCTAGCGGAACGGACAGCTCTTGATTCGAATCGGGCCTGATCTCGGCGAGTGCAACTTCATAGGTGACCACAAGCGAAAAGTCGCCGATCATACTTTCGGGAAACACGACGACAAATCCATCGGGAAGTTCTTCGAAGGCCAACGACTGCCCGTCGAGCTCCACTGTTAAACTGCCGTCCTCCATTGCCGATGGCGGCAATGCGAATTGCAGGCGAGACACAGGCTCGTAGGAAACCTCGAGTCGCACGTTGTCGACAACCTTGACCACTTCCGATTCGAACGTGAGTGTCGCATTCGGCGAGGCGGCAATCGAGCGAGGTTGGACTTGTCGAGCGGCGTGAAAGGCCAGAGGCGTGGCGGGCGTTTCGCCTCGGAACGCGAACGGCGGCTGTTGTCGAGTTTTGAACATTTCGGGAAGCGAATCGATGTCGATGTTTTCCGTCCGCAGATTCGGCATCTTGTTCAAGTCTGGCGTCAATTGCACGTTGTTGGCTGCGCCCGCGATCACGAGCGGCGCTCGTACAACCAACGATAGCCCTGGCGAGAACTCACTGACTTGCGGCGAAGGAAGCGGCTGAATCAGTCCGTTATCGCCCTGGTTCGATCGCTCGGCTCGGATAATGATCTCCGCGTCGCCCATGGGAGCGTCGCTGATCTTGGCGAGCGGAATCGTGAGCTTGCCATTCTCGATTTCGAATTCACCATCGGAGTCGACAAGTCGCCCAGGAAGCAGCTCCTTGATCGTCCAACCCTGCAAAGGCAGTTCGAGATCCAAGGGACGGCCGTTTCCAAATCGGCAAAGCAGCCGCGCTTCTAGGTCGGTCTTTGTCGGCGACACGTCCAGCAAGTAGGTAGGGTCAATAACGACTCGAGTTGCTTTTGGTCGAATTGCGATCTCGAGCGAACAGGGTTGATTGACGACCGTAAACCTCGCCGCGCCGCTCGGCAGGCTCGCGTTCTCGGGCGACGATCGATCGCGGCGCACGCTGCGTCCCGCGGTGGCGGCGACAACCCAAGCGTCGCCCGCCATCAATGCGATGTTTCCTGTTTGGTGCGCGTCAACAACCTCAAAGCCCCAAACGTCGACCGCTTGGCTATCGCCACCCTGCTTCAGAGTGATTTCACCTGCGAGGTGGATGCGCGGAGCGCGCTGAGCGGGAGTGTCGAGCTTGATGCGAACCATGCTCCGGCCGCTTTGGTCCGTGATCGGCTCGGAAACAACGTAGCCGGTTGGTCGCCGTGGCGAGAGTTTCAGACCTTGTGGCAGCCGCACATCGAATTCGGACAGTTCGCCGCGAGCTGCTCTGGCTTCGACGGCCGCGTCGATTCGAATCAAGAACTGGTTTTCAACTCGAACGTTTAGCGTTGTGTCCGCGAACACAAGTGGTTTGACGTTTCGCGCGGGCGCGTCGGCTTTGGCCCAACGAATCTCTAGATTTCCGCCTCGGCTATCGATGACCGCACGCGTCTTGTTGCCGGTTTGGCGTCGAGTTGTCACCGTGCTCCGGCGATCGCTTAGCGATACCGCTGCGCGAGCGACGGGAACATCTAGCTGAATCCGCGAAGGCGCATAGGGCAACGCGAGAGATAGACTCGATGCGTCTTCAAAACGCTCGACCGGGGCCGCCGCCTTCACAGTGAAGTTGTGTTTCGAATTGGCTTTGGCCGCCATCCAGCAAACATACGACTTGCCGTCAAAGACGACGAACTGCTTGCCGTCTCCGCGATACTGGATGTCAGGACGAATAATTCCGCCGAGTTGCAGTGAAATCGGAGCGGGCTCGACGGCATCCACAAGGACTTCGACTTCAAACTGAATTGTTAGGTCAACGACTTGGTTTCTAACCTCACCGCGCACGTCGACCGATCGCACAAGATACTTTGGCGCCGTGTTCTGCTGTCGAAGACCCTGCTTTAAGTTGTAGTACTCTTGAATGTCCTCGTACTTGATGTTCGAAGCGAGCACGAGCTGATTGTCTTCGGTGATGAAATAGAAGAGCGGCGCTTTACCCGCGTTGGCTATTTCCGCCTCCAATGGACTCGACTTTGCCGGGTCCGTCTTGCTCGGCTTCCCCTGCTCAGAATCGGGTTTGTCCTGGCCGGCTTTCTTGGGGCCACCGTCGGGCGCCTTCGTCTGGCCAGCGCGCGCAGCGGTGCCTACGCCATCGGTTTTCGATGGCGGTTCAGCCTGAGCCCATGCATTCGATGGAATCGAACACGTCAGGCCGAGTAGAACGAGAATCAGCCAAAAGGAAAGGCGAGTCACGGCACTTCACACGTTTCGTAAGGATCGAGGAAACGCGCCATAGAGAAGTGAAAAATAGAGATGGACGTGATCTCTCTAGTTTAGGCACCCATGCCCCTAAAATAAAGAAAATCCCGAGCCGACGAGGCCCGAATCAAGGCGTTGTTTCTCCGCTGACTCCGCGCAGCCAATCAGCAAAACGGCATAATTCCTACATCCGTTACAAAAGGCGACGAAGCGACGTGTGTAGTTCCGGCGTGCTCGCCGCGACAAATCGGGGGTCTTTCAGATCAAACGGCCCGCCTCCGATGTCGCAGATTTCGGCACCCGCCTCGGTGACCAGCAGGCACCCCGCGGCCACATCCCAAGGTTTGACGCTCGTCGCCCAATAGCCGTCAAGCCGGCCGCAGGCGACGTAGGCCATGTTGAGCGCCGCAGAGCCGAGTCGTCGCAAGGCCTGACATTCGTAGAGCACGCGAACAAAACGGTCGATCTCCTGTGAATCCTCCGGCACCGACGGCGAGAAACTGGCCGCCAACAGCGATTGTCGAAGCTGAGACTCGTCACTGCTACGAATTGGCACTCCATTGAGCGATGCCCCAGCCCCCCGTTCAGCCGCAAAGCACTCGTCCAGACTTGGGTCGTATACGACGCCGGCGACGGGCTCGCCATTGAGGCACAACGCGACGGAAACCGCGAAAGCCGGCATTCGGTGGACGTAGTTGGTGGTACCGTCGAGCGGATCGACAATCCAGCAGTACCCGTCCAGCACGCCCTCCAGGTCGGCTGGCAACCCGTCCTCTTCACCGACAAATCGGTGCGATGGGTAGGCCGATATGACCACCTTCCTGATCGCCTCTTGAGACGCCAAATCGGCTTCGGTCACGAGGTCCTTGGGGCCCTTTTCCGTTGCGCTAAACTTGTCTCGCCAAGCCATCAATTCGACTGCGCCTGTTCGAGCGGCCTTTTCGCAAATCTCTATGAAATCAGGCATTGTGCCGATTCGCTGGTCTGTTTCAGGGGTTACTTCGGAAAGGCCTTGATTATATCAAGGCTGTGCAGGATGCCCATTGGACCGCCAAAATCACATGAGCTCGCGAGGACGGACGCCGGCCGCATCCCGTTCCGATTGACCCTCAATCGCGAGCCGTATTGCACAGGAGTGGGTTCTACTGGTCAAAAAGGGGGCTGAGGCGAAATTCCAGGGTCGCAGGAGTTGATGCGCGTCCAGAATTTCCCTTAATACAGAGGCAGGGAATTTCGGTCCGACAATTATGGACAATGAGCCTCACTTTGGTATGATCAGAGGAAGCCAAAGGAATTTTTGGAATTATATTGTTCATACCTGCGGATTTTCATTTGGCCTCTTCTCTGTTCCGGCCCCGTCGTTTCGCTCTGCGAGCGGCGGGGTTTTTTTATTGCCTTGTCGGCGAACTGGACACCTTTCTGATTCATCGACTCTGTTCGTCTCGACTCTGACAAATGACAACCGGCTGGACAATCGACGACGGGCAAGCCGTCTTCCGCCACGGCGAACATCGGCTCGCCTTTGAAATAGCTCGACCGCAACTTGGCCTAACTTACTCCCGTCAAGCCGTCTCTTATGCTCCAATGCTGAGCATCCACTTGCCTGGCGAACTCGAATCTGAATCCGAATCCGAATCCGAATCCGAATCCGTAGCCGACTGTTACGCGCGACGCGACGACTTGGTTGTGACTTACCACCAAGGAAAACTGCGCACCGTACAACCTCAGATTCGTATTGGTGTTCTCGAGGCGGCTAGCGACTTTGTCGTGCAATTGATCATCTCGATGCAAACCGACTTGCTCGAAAGCGAACCTGGTACACGGGTCGTCTCGGCTTTTGAAGGCGGCGAACTGCTGATGCGTTGCGCAGACGCTTGGCGTTCGACTGCAGAGCCCGGTGATTCG
The DNA here is from genome assembly GCA_964567745.1 of uncultured Pirellulaceae bacterium. Taxonomy (GTDB): domain Bacteria; phylum Planctomycetota; class Planctomycetia; order Pirellulales; family Pirellulaceae; genus CAZMNY01. The sequence continues at coordinate 260,395 of CAZMNY010000004.1, forward strand.
CACACCAATGCGTTTCTCCATCGTCCGGCCGACCTTCGCTCTGCCGATTCTGATTGCAGCTTCTTTCAGCTACTTCATTCATCGGACTTGTCCTCGTCGGTTCAAGGCCACAGTCCGCTGCGAGCCGAATTTCAGCTTCTGAGCGAATCGCTCGAGAAAGGTGTCATTCGACGAGCTCGAATTATGGCTGGCTGGATTAGCTCGAAGGGCGATCTGGAAACGGCCGATCGCTACTCGCGCCAGTTGGCCGAAGCGTCACCGCCGCTGGCCACATGAATTGACGCGCGGGCTCGACGAGCGAAAATGATTTTGCTCGAAGCCGCGATTGGCTCGGCACTGTAAGCAATTGATCTAGAGTTAGAGTTGCAATGGAATCGAAACGTATCGTCATCACTGGTGTGAGTCGCGGACTTGGCCGCGCGTTAACAAGCGAGTTCGTTCAGCAGGGGCACGTTGTTGTTGGATGTGGTCGATCGGCCGAGGCGATACAAGAGATGTCGCGACGCCACCCGTCGCCAAGTCGTTTCGACGTCGTCGACGTGAGCGACTTCGAGTCCGTTCAAAAATGGGCTGATGACGTTCTCAAACAGGGTCCGGCCGATCTGTTGATAAACAACGCCGCGACAATCAATCCGAATGCCGAGCTTTGGGAAACCGACGTCGACACTTTCGCCCAGGTCGTCGACATCAACATCAAGGGCGTGTTTCATGTCGTTCGAGCTTACACCCCGTCGATGATTGCTCGGGGCGAGGGCGTCATCGTCAATCTCAGCTCAACCTGGGGGCGTTCCGTTTCGCCTCAAGTGGCACCCTATTGCGCGACGAAGTGGGCAGTCGAAGGCATGACTCGAGCGCTGGCCAGCGAATTGCCTCACGGCCTGGCTGCGATTCCGCTCAATCCAGGAATTATCCACACTGACATGCTGGAAAGCTGTTTCGGACCGTCCGCGTCGGCTTATCCCAGTCCAGAAGATTGGGCGCGAAAGGCGGCTCCGTTTCTTCTCGAATTAGGTCCGCACGACAATGGCGACCCGTTGACCGCGCCCAGCTAGCTCAAGCAAACGTCGCGATATAGACAAAGCCATGACGACGAGCCCCAACGCACCGACGCGGCATCCCGCTTCACTCGAAATCGAAACGTTGCTGAAGGCGTGCGAAGTGCGACGCGGAAGACGCTCTGGCCCCGGCGGTCAGCATCGCAACAAAGTCGAAACGGCCATTACGATTACCCATTCGCCTTCGCTCGTTACCGGTGAAGCGACCGAGCGACGCAGTCAGAAACAGAACCAAGTCGTCGCCATCGCGCGGCTCCGGGTTAACTTGGCGTTAAAAATCCGCGTGCCTTCAGAGGCCCCTCCCAGCGAGTTATGGAAGTTGCGTTGTCGCGGCCGGCGAATACGAGTGGCGGCCGACCACGATGATTTCGCGACCCTGCTTGCCGAAGCGCTCGACGTGATTCACGATTCCGAATCCGTGTCCGACGCTGCGGAGACGCTTAGAGTCAGCTCGACTCAACTCGTCAAATTGTTGAAGGTCGACCGGCGAGGTCTGGAAATCGTCAACGCCGCGCGAGTCGCTGTTGGCGAGCGGCCGCTAAAGTGACGGCGCGCCGCCCACGCGCCCTATCAGCTACGTCGGCAGGCCGAATGGTTCACGGTAAATCTTACCGAGCATTGCATTGGCTTCGTCGCAGTCTGTGAACTCTTCCGTCTCGGGGTTGAAGTCGAGACGACCGCGCGTGCGATAAGCAATCTCGCCCAGGTGGACAAGAGCGCAGCTGTGATGGGCTGTCAGCGCGTTCGCTTTGGTCGGCGTACGATTTCGAACCGCGCTCAGGAACTCCGCCATATGCTCCGCGTAACCTCGCTGGCCCCGAGTCTCGCGCCGTTCGGTTGGACCTTTCTTATTCTTCGGTCCGAGGAACACGCTAAACGCGCCTCGACGCGAGAAGATCATGTAGCCATCATCACCGTAGAAGACATTGCCGTTATCGAAGCCGTGTAACCCGTACGCGGTGAAGGGGTAGTTCTCGTAAATCAGCAACCGACCATCAGGGTATTCGTAAGTGACATTCATGTTGTCGGGATAGTCGCTGGCGTGCCCTTTCAGCAACATGCGACTGCCGCGAGCCGTGATTTGTTTGGGCGTCGTATCGACGCCTAAACCCCAAGTCGCCATGTCGATATCGTGAATGCCGTCATCGCCAATTTCGCCATTCGCGTAGTCGCGGTACATTCGCCACGTGCCGTGAAAGCGGTGTTGGTTAAAGGCTCGGCTTGGCGCGGGTCCGAGCCAACGATCGTAATCAACGCCTTTCGGCGCTGAGCTGTCCGGCACGGGCTTGACGGTTCGCCGCGTCTCCGCTGTCCACGCTCTGGCGATTCTGACCTTGCCGATGACGCCTTCCTTAAGCAGCTGCCCGGCTTGTTGCGTCACCGGGCTGTTTCGCATTTGGCTGCCCTGTTGCACAACTCGCCCGTACTTCTTCGCTGCCTCGATTATCAAGTTGCCCTCGTTGTAGACATGCGAGATCGGTTTCTCGATGTAGACGTCCTTCCCGTCCATCATCGCCGCCAAGGCAATCGGCGCGTGCCAATGATGCGGAGTTGCGATGACGACCGCGTCGACATTCTTGTCGCCAATCACCGCTTCATGCGTCTTCGATCGCTTGGCTGGTCTCGACTGAAAGCCGTCCATGACTTTGACGAGTCTTTCGATTTGAGCCGGATCGACATCACACAAATGGGAAATCGATACGGATTCTTTTCTCGCCACGAGACCTTTCAGGTGGTGAGTCATGATTCCGCCGCATCCGATGATGCCCAAATTTACGCGTTCAGGTTCAACCGCCGAGGCGGAATGGACGCCGCTCAGTACGGAAGCCGCGGCGATTGCTCCAGACGTCTTAAGGAAACGCCGGCGTGTTGTGTTGCTCATGCGGGACTCCCTTGTCAAAGCTTGGACGGACATGCCGCCATGCGGAAATCGAACAATTGACGGCGGCTATTTTCGTAGCTGCTCGCTCTCTCGTGCCATACAATAATGGCCGCAAACCCAATCGACAACTGTTTGAGCATCAGCAATCGCGATCCCCCGATCGACTGGTGATAGCAAAGCGCGCCGAATGACGAACCCAAATGACGATAGTCGAACGCTTGACGATTACTCTGAGAATCAACAGTCGGGCGGGCAGTGCACGCCAAATTTGTCGCGAAGGAAGTTGCTTCAGGCACTCTCTGCAGCCGGCGTTGGCAGTCTTGTGTTCCAACGAGCGCTCGCGTCGCAAGTGGATGACGAACCAAAACAGCCCACGGCGGAGATGATCGCCCAAGCCGAATGGATCGCGGGAGTCGAACTGACAGAAGAGCAACGGAAACAAGCCGCATCCGCTGTCGCTCGCAATCAAAGCAGAAGCCAGCGTATCCGCGAGTTGAAGATTGACTACGATGTCGCACCCGCGATTGGGCTGCAAGTGACAGCGACGCCCCCGACGCCAACTCCGCCCGTGCGAACGGTTCAGCCTGTTGAATGGTCCAGTGGATTGCGACCCAAGACGGATGACGATCTTGCTTACCTGCCAGTTACGGAGTTGTCGGCGCTCATTCGTAGCCGCCAAGTTTCCTCGCGCGAACTGACTCGGCTCTACCTCGATCGTCTCGAGAAATACAATCCCGTCCTCAATTGCATCGTCACGCTTACCGAATCACTGGCGCTCAAACAGGCCGATCAGGCCGACCGAGAGATTGGTTCAGGCCAATACCGCGGCCCGCTACACGGGATTCCATGGGGCGCCAAAGATCTGATCGCCTATCCGGGATACCCGACGACTTGGGGTTCGAAGCACTTTCGAGATCGAGTGCTCGACGTTAAGGCGACTGTCGCTGAGCGGCTGGAGCGGGCGGGAGCCGTCTTGGTCGCCAAGTTGGCTTTGGGGACGCTTGCTTGGGGCGATAAGTGGTTTAACGGAATGACTCGAAATCCGTGGAATCCCAAAGAGGGATCAAGCGGCTCCTCGGCCGGCTCAGCATCGGCGAGCGTTGCCGGCTTGGTCGGTTTTTCGCTCGGCAGTGAGACGCTCGGCAGTATCATTTCGCCGAGCCGTCGATGCGGCGCGAGCGGTTTGCGACCAACGTTTGGCCGAGTCAGTCGCCACGGCTGCATGGCTTTGTCATGGAGCATGGATAAGATCGGTCCGATCTGCCGGAGTGTCGAGGATTGCGCCTTGGTCTTCGCGGCCATTCATGGTCGTGACGGTCACGATCCGACCGTAGTCGACGCGCCCTATCAATGGCCGCCCAAACTATCTCTACACACGCTTCGCGTCGGCTATCTTGAATCGGAGGGTAAGATCGACGCGAGGCCCGAATTGCAATCGCTTCGCGACATAGGTGTGAAACTCGCGCCCATCAAACTGCCGTCGGACATGCCGGTCTGGGAAATGACGATGATTCTCAATACCGAGGCGGCAGCGGTTTTCGATCAATTCACCAAGGCGGGCGAAGTCGAAGGCCTCAACCGCTGGCCCAGCATTTTTCGGGCGGCCCAATTTACGCCGGCGATCGACTATCTCGAGGCGAATCGAGCCCGGACGCAATTGATGCAGAGGATGAAGGCGGTCTTCGAGGGGGTCGATGTTTATGTCAGCAGAAGTGATCTGGGAATCACGAATCTTACCGGACATCCCAGCGTCGCAATGCCTGGCGCCTTGACGAAACGAGGGGGCGCCGAGACGCCCAGTTCAGTTACGTTGACCGGCGATCTCTATGGCGAAGAAACTCTTCTTGCCGTTGCCCGAGAACTGCAATTGGCCATGGGGCACAATCTCAGAAGGCCGCCCGAGAACGCGGCCGAAGATGAAACGCCGAAAGAAGAGAAAAAATGACCGCGCCCCCGCGCTTGCTGACTTTCCTAGATTGTCTTGCGCGATGAAAGCGGACGCGGGGTCAAACTGACGAGCAAAACAGACTAAGATCATTGGTCTGTGTTCACACCCACCGCCGCCCGTTCTCAATTGCTCGATATGTCCGACGCCGAACCCGACCACGATGAAGATACGAGCTTGGATCGCTACGCTCGCCAAATGCGATACCCGCCCATCGGAGAGCAAGGCCAGCGCGCATTGAGCCAGAGCACGGCGTTGATTTGCGGCTGCGGCGCTTTGGGCTCCGTGATTGCAAACACACTTGCCCGCTCAGGCGTTGGTCGCTTACGGATTGTCGACCGCGACTTTCTCGAGCTCAATAATCTTCAGCGGCAAGTCCTCTACGACGAAGCGGATGTCGCCGAGGGCGTGCCGAAGGCGATTGCGGCCGAACGACGTTTGCGGCAAATCAATTCCGCCATCGATATCGAGGCGGTCGTCACCGACATTTCACATCAGAATATTCTCTCGCTTATCGATGGTGTCGACGTGATCGTGGATGGCACCGACAATTTTGAAACGCGGTTCTTGCTCAATGACGTTTCGTTGCGAGAGGGGGTTCCCTGGATCTACGGCGGGTGCATCGGCGCTGAAGGGCAGCAAATGACGATCTTGCCCGGCGAGACTGCTTGCCTCCGCTGCCTGCACCCCGAAGCGCCTCCTCCAGGCACGACGCCCACATGCGATTCGGCGGGAATCCTAAGCACGATTATCAACGTGATCGCCTCCATGGAGGCGAATGAAGCGATCAAGATTCTCAGCGGGAACACGCAAGCCGTCAACCGATTCCTCAACGTGATCGAACTATGGGAGAATCGAAGCCGGCAAGTCAAGCTCGACAAGCTCCGCGACGCCGTCGATTGCCCCGCTTGCAAAGGCGAATCGTTCCCTTGGCTCGATGGTGAACGAGGTAGCCACACCGCCGTACTCTGCGGGCGGAACGCCGTTCAGCTGAGTTTCCCGATGCAAGCCAAACTCGATTTCGACAAGTTGGCTGAGCAACTCGCGGAGATCGGCAAAGTTTCTCGCAACAAATACCTCTTGCGACTGCACGTCGACAGTTTTCTGCTAACCGTCTTCCCCGACGGCCGCGCCATCGTCGCGGGCACCGAGGATATCTCCGAGGCCAAGACCCTGTACGCGAAGTACATCGGCGCGTAATCGCGTTTTCAAAAGGACGGGACAAGATCGACAGGATAAGAGAACCGGTATTGCGTTTAACCCGTCGCCGCAGGCAAGACTGTTCATCAACTTCGAGCCGTCATCGATCCGTTCCATGCAGCAAGGATTTTGGGTAAGGGCTTCTTTTGACGCGCGCTTCGGCCTCTCCCAAGCCCCCACGCGTCGCGGGAGAGGCGGCTCGTGTCTTGTTTTGGCCGTTACAATTGGGACCGAAAAAACACGGGTCGTTACATGCGTTGAGTGGCGCGCATGCAATGAGGCCGAGCGCATGACGGGCGATTCAAACGCTGATGTGCCCTTCGGCTGCCACCGATGTCGCTCTATGATGTGTCGAGCTACGGTTTGAGGTGACGCGTATCGGGTCCACACTTTTGAAGTGATATGAACAAAGCAGACTTGGTCGTTGTGGGCGGAGGTATTGTTGGACTTGCCACGGCGTATCAATATGCGCTGAAACGGCCTGACGACCGCATTGTCTTGTTCGAGAAGGAGAAGGCCGTTGGTCTTCACCAGACCGGACACAATTCCGGCGTGCTGCATTCAGGGATCTATTACAAACCGGGATCGCTCAAGGCTGTGAATTGCCGCGAAGGAAAGCGATCGATGGTTGAGTTCTGCCAGCAGCATTCGATCGCTCACGAGATCTGCGGGAAAGTCATTGTGGCGACATGCGACGAGGAAATACCGCGACTCGAAGCCATTTTGGAACGAGGCCAAGCGAATGACGTGGCCTGTGAACTTGTCGGACCAGAACGACTCGCGGAGCTCGAGCCGCATGCGGCGGGGGTCAAGGGAATCCACGTCCCAGAGACAGGAATCGTCAACTATCGAAAGGTGGCTGAGAAGCTGAGTGAACTGGTTTCCGCAGCAGGTGGCGAGGTCATCTTGGACTCCGGCGTTCGCTCCATTGAACGCAGCTCGGGCGAGATGGTTGTCGAGTCGCCTAATGCGATCGTCCAAGCGAAGTGGCTTGTGAACTGCACCGGTCTGCAATGCGATCGCGTGGCGCGAAAAGCAGGGCTGAAGCCGGAAGCCAAAGTCGTTCCATTTCGAGGTGAATACTACGACCTCAAGCCGGAAGCGGAACACCTTTGTAAGAATCTAATCTATCCAGTTCCCGATCCGAAGTTTCCATTCCTCGGCGTTCACTTCACTCGAATGATCGACGGCGGCGTCGAGTGCGGACCGAATGCCGTGCTGGCTTTTGCCCGTGAGGGATATCGGAAGCGAGATATCAACTTGGGCGACCTGTTCGAATCGCTATCGTACAGCGGCTTCTTGCGGCTGGCGGGAAAGCACTGGAGGATGGGTTCTGGAGAAATGTGGCGGTCGTTCAGCAAGTCCGCTTTTGTGCGAGCTCTGCAAAAGCTGCTTCCGGAAATACGCGGCGAGCAGCTAGTGGCCGCGCGAGCGGGCGTGCGAGCTCAAGCGGTTCGGCCAGACGGTTCGCTCGTGGACGACTTTCTCATTCAGCAGGGCGAGCAGGTAATCCACGTTGGCAACGCGCCATCGCCAGCCGCGACATCTTCGCTCAACATCGGTAAGACCATCGTCGAACTTGTCGAAACGGCCAGCCGATAAGTGCAACGCAAGCCGAGGCCGTCCGGTCCGTCAACAAAGGCGGCCACGAAGAGCACGAAGCCTGGAGCAACGCCCTAGGAAGCGAATTTTTCATCCTGTCGATCATGTTGATCCTGTCCAAAACAGGACAACGAAGAAGAGACAGGATTAACATGATCGACAGGATAAGAAATGAGCCTTCGCGTTCTTTGCGACCACGAAAAGAAGAAAAAGTCCTTTCCGGACGATTAGCCGAATGAGATCTCGCGGCGGGGCGCCAGACGAGCGCGACGCCCAAAAATAAAGATCACATTCTTCGTGCTTTTCGTGGCCCGTCCGATTGGGTGACTCAACGAAGTTGGCCACGAAAAAGAACTGGCCTGCAGAGAGAGGCAGCCGGTTTGATAGAGACTCGGGGGCCTGGATCGATTTGGCCCCGGCAGGCTACAGAAAACGCGCGCGAGTGGAGAATCCGGTTCGGCTCAGCGCATTACTTCTTGCGATGACGAATCTTGGCGCGCATACGTCGTTTCTTGCGGCCAATCTTTCGTCGACCCTTTCCCGTTTTCTTCGTTCCCACCTAAGCGTCTCCGTGGCATTTTTTGCTGCAATAAGGGGCCTGAGCCCATCGGGCTGTGGCCAAACGCGTACTTTACCACAAGATTGACGCTCGCCGCAACCGCTTCGCACCGGTGGGCGATGAGGAGGCCCGCTGACTGGCTCGTTCGCAGTTTCCCGATCAGCGGCGGAGGTCGGCTAGAATTCGCTCGAGTCAAGCGATGTTTCGATTAGAGCCAAAAGAGCATTCGGGTCGTACGGCTTGTGCACGAAGAATCGGCAACCGGCAGCCCTCGAGTTGCGGACAACGTCCGAACGGTCGACACCGCTCAAAATGATCACCGGAATGCTGCTGGTGCCGGGGACGTCCGCCAGTTCTGCACAGACGTCAAACCCGTTCATGTCGGGCAGTCTGAGGTCGAGCAACACCAGGTCCGGAGGGTCGATTTGAGCGGAAGCGAGCGCGTGCCGGCCGGTGTGTGCGACGACGGCCGCGAATCCCTGGCTCTCCAATCGAGTTGCCAAACAAAACGCCTGGTCTTCGTCGTCATCGACGATCAGGATGGTTCGCGGTTCTTCCTCGACGTCAATCTGCGGCTCTGATTCCGGACTCGCATAAATCATCAATCAACACCTTATGTTGAACCTGCGGCAGTCCATTTGCCCTAGCAATCACTTCTCCATCGCAAAGTTAGATCGCAACACGTGGTTGTCAAATTGAAACTTGTTTCGAAAAACCCCCAAGCCGGTAGAACGATGATGAACCGAACAGTCGTCAAGACCCGATCAACTGCCGCACAGCCGAACTGTCCCTTGGCGGCGGCGCCGTTGTATCTGGAGCCTTCTGAAGTCGGCGCAGTCTTGCGAGCCGTGAGACATGGCCCTTGTCATGACCGATTCGGCTGATTGTGATGAGGCGGAAACTGCTCCGAACGATTGGCTTGGCTTGAGTTGATTGCGTCTCCCCAACTGCGTGCGACGTACGTTTTCTGTTGTCCAAGATCAACCAGACCGCGCAACGGAGAATGGCAACATGTGTGGACGATTTCTGCTCACTGCCTGCCCTCGTCCTCACTCCCGCTGCCGCGGACGCTCAGCACCGAAAGAAGAAGGCCAGTGATCGAACGGCTGCCAGCGGGCTAGCCGGGCTGTCAGCGCTCGGTGGCACCGCAAATGGAGCCGATGTCGCTCAGCTTCAAGGCCTGATGTCGCGAGCCAAGGCAGCTCAAAACGGCCAAGGCAGTTTGGGCGGCGGCGCAAGTCTTGCTGAGTTAGGCAGGACTCTAGCGGTTCCGCCAATCGACTCCCGACATTGACGCCAAAGCCAACTGCAGAGCGTGCGTTCCGTCTCGACCGTGCCCTTGAGCTTGAAGCGAGATGTAAAGCTGCTTTGCAAGAGCCAGTCCGGGAAGAGCGAGGCCCATGCGATTCGCCTCGAACAGCGCGATTCCCATGTCCTTGATGAAGTGCTCGACGAAGAAGCCCGGGTCAAAGTTGTTGTCGATGACTCGTGCGCCAAGGTTCGTGAGCGACCAACTGCCCGCCGCGCCCGATTCAACGGATTGCATCACGGTTCGTAAATCGAGTCCGGCCTGATGGGCGTATAGCAGCGCTTCGCAGACGCCGATCATGTTGGTCGCGATTAACGTCTGGTTGACCATCTTGGTATGTTGGCCGGCTCCCGCTGGGCCTTGATGCACAATGGTCTTTCCCATCGCGTTCCAGCATGGGTCGAGAGATTGAACAACTTGCTCGTCGCCGCCGATCATGATCGAAAGCCGAGCTTCCTTGGCGCCGACGTCTCCGCCTGAGACGGGCGCGTCGACGCTGTGCACACCTTTCGCCCGAGCCGCCTCGGCGATCTCAATTGCCAGGGACGGCTCGCTGGTCGTCATGTCGACCAGAATCGCTCCCTCGGCCGCTCCCGCGAGCGCTCCCGATTCGCCCAGCATCACTTCGCGGACATCGGCTGGAAAACCGACGATGCTAAAGATCACGTCACTTTGCTCGGCGACAGCTCGCGGCGAGTCAGTCCATTGGGCGCCGCTTTCGATCACGCTAGCGGCCTTCGATTTTGTTCGCGAGTAGACGGTCGCCTTGAAACCGGCGGCGATCAAGTGGCCACACATGCTCGATCCCATTACGCCGAGGCCGATCCATCCGATTCTTGTTTCGCCGGGAGTCGCCGTCATCTGTCTTTTCTTTCTTCAAAATCCAATTGTGGAAAAATGGGGCCCAGGAATCTAGCCGCGCCATCTGGCCGAGAGAATCGACTCGCAGTCCGAAACTGGGCCTTTGGCGTAATCTGACGCAAACCGATGAGCAGATGATTAATCTTCCCAACGGCTGCTTGGCGGCTTGATGATTTCGCTAAAGATAAAGGCCTGCCGAATTGTCTTGGGCGAAGCCAGCAAATCCGCGATCAGGCTGGTCTTCTTCGAACCCTTTTTTTCGTATTGGTCGACGTCGGCGATTTCGTACGCCGCATCGCCGCCGTCCTTGTCGTAGACATCGTCCGAGAAACTCGACTGGTCAAGCGCGCCGACCTTGTGGTCGAACACCTCGTGCATGTGCGGTGCGAGTTGGCTGGTTTCGATCTTGTCGCCCAGCCGCTCGGCGCGCCGATCGTATTCGTCCGAATTGAGATGCTGCTCGACATGGGCCGAAACATTCGAGGCGACATGTTGAGTGACCGACTGTGTCCTCACCGGCTCCGTTTCGATGATCTCGATGTAGGGCGTCGGCGCGGGTTTGACTGGCTGAATTACTGGCTCAGCTCGAACGGATTCGATCGATTGAGGCTCGCCATCGGCTTGTTGCTGACGCTTTGCAGCCGCCCGCTTCAAAAAGTCTTGTAAGTTGTCCGCCATGGCTGACGTTCGCTAAGTCGAAGGAATGTTGAGCGGGCTTGCCGTTTCTTGCTTGGCCGAGACGTTACGCCTTACCGCCGCCCTCGCTGGCTGAGGCGATCGAGTTCCTCATATCGGTATCGGCTTGAACGTTTCTCAACTTATAGTAATCCATAATGCTGAGTTTGCCTGATTGGAATGCGTCGGCCATCGCTTTGGGGACTTCAGCTTCCGCGTTGACGAGCGAAGCTCGGCTCTCCTGAACTTTGGCAATCATCTCTTGGTCGAGCGCGACCGCTTTGGCTCGTCGACCCTCCGCTTTCGCTCGGGCGATTCGCGTATCTGCCTCAGCTCGATCCGCCTGCAAACGCGCGCCAATGTTGTCGCCGACATCAATATCAGCGATATCAATCGAGACGATTTCAAACGCTGTTTCCGAGTCGAGTCGTCGAGCGAGCACGGTTTTGGAGATCATGTCGGGATTCTCCAGAACCGCTTCATGGCTCGGTGCCGAACCGATGGCCGAGACGATGCCTTCGCCAACTCGAGCCACGATGGTTTCTTCCGTGGCACCGCCGATCAACTGCTGAAGGTTGGCTCGAACCGTCACTCTCGCTTTGACTTTGAGCTGGATTCCGTTTCGGGCGACGGAGTCGAGTGCGATCTTGCCGCTATCTTTCGCGGGGCAATCAATCACTTTGGGATAGACGCTCGTTTGCACCGATTCCAAAATATCGCGGCCCGCCAAGTCGATTGCAGTCGCTTCTCGATACGTCAAGGCGATCGTCTTGGCCTTGCTCGCCGCAATCAGAGCTCGTACTACCAGCGGAACATTGCCGCCGGCCAAGTAATGCGCTTCCAACGCCTTGCTCGACATTTCATCGACTCGGATTCCGGCTTGCACCGCCATGATCTTGCTCTTCACGATCACTCGCGAGTTGACTCGGCGAAACCACATTCCGATTAGATCGCCGAAGGTGATCTTCGCGCCCGCAAAATACGATTGAATCCACAGCGTAAAGAACGACGCGAATACGAGAATCAAAATGAAGGAAACCACAATCACGACGAGCATGCCGCCGAGCAACAGGCTGCCCATCATGTCGCCAAAGAGTGTGGCCATGCCCAATGGTGAATGAGTTGCCGTCAATGGGTCCATCGCCATCGTGTCCACCTGGTGTTGCGATTCTCGGGAAGCGTAAATCCGTTTTTGCCAAGACGCAGTGATTGGCAATTGCCTTTTGGTATCTCAGAGCGAGGCCGCTGTCAAGCAAGCGGGTCGTCAAATGGGTCCAATCCGAGCGTGTCGAGCGGTTGGTCCAAGACGGTTTCCGCACCGGCTTGATTCGGGTCGATCGGCCCGTCGTGAGGCCGCACCACAATTGAATTGCCGTCGAGCTTCACGACACGAATCGGGACGTTGGCTTCGATCGGCATCCCCATCGACACCGCGTTATACGTCTTCCCGTCAACAAGAATGGCACCGCTCGGTAGCATTTTCGACTTGGAAACGCCGACTCGCCCCACGAGTTCTTGGCGTTCATCGTTCGGAGCCTGATCGGTATCGGCGGCGTAGCGATTCAGAATCGCGCGACCCATCGGCGTGTGCGGCCAAAGTTTGAATGCCGCGAAAACGGCGATCGGAGTAGACGCCATCACGATCAGCAACATCACGAGACCTTGGAAGGCACCGACAGAGAAAGCCAGGCCAATCGAGGCCACCATCGACACCGCCGCCATGACGCCCAGCGAACCGCCGGACGGTATGAAGAGCTCGAGAATGATAAGCACGAGCCCTAGAAGAAACAACAGGATTGACCAGTGCATCGGGTCCATTGAAACTGCCTACCCTTCCGCCGCTTCCACCGGCTCAATCACGACGCGATGTCCCTTGGCCTCGACAACCTGCACCGCCGTTCCCTGGGCAACGACCTCGCCTCGACTGATCACGTCAATCAATTCATCGCCGATCATCGCTTTTCCGGAAGGTGTCAGTTGAGTGGCGGCAACGCCGTGCCGGCCATACAGGTGGGCAAAGTCGGCCAGCAATTCTCGCTTATCCCGCTCGGCCATTTCTTCCTCTGACGGAGGCAGCAACATCATCCGACGCGCAAACGGCGTATGTGGAAACAAATGTCGCATAATCAGCACGGCCACAAATGTTCCCGCCATGCCCGCGATCAAAGTGAACAGCGATTTGGGGAGTTCTTCATATTGGTATGTATTACGAGGCAGAACGAACGTTTGTGTCGCCAGGACAATCGAGATCAGGACCATCAACAGGCCTCCCGCACCGAAGAGCCCGAAACCAGGCAGGGCGAGAACTTCGAGCGCGATGAACGCAAGGCCGCCGACAAACAGAATGACCTCAAGCCATCCGGCCGTGCCGTTGAGAAACTGCATCCAGAAAAACAACATGAAGCAAACGGCCGACACGAATCCGGGCACGCCGATACCCGGCGCCGACGCTTCGGAGATCAACGCGAAGAAACCGATGAACAGCAACAATCGCGCCAGCCATCGCTGTGATGCGAACCGTTCAATCGCGGAGACAATCGCGGAACGCTCGACTTGCTCAAACTTTTCGACATTGTAAATTCGGGCGAGTTCGCCAAAGCTTGTCGCGACCTGCTTGGCCGTTTTCCACTGCACCGCGTCGGCCGCAGACATGCCTTCGGTCAGGTCGATCGCCGCGCCGCGTTGCCATTGCTCACGGTCCTCCCGACTTTCCCATTCTTCGTCACAAAAAATCCGCTCTTCCGCGCCTTCTTTGGTGAACCGATAGACGGTTGTTTTCAGGTCGACCAAGCCGAGCATCAACGACCAGTCTCGAGATTTTCTTTGAGCGATATTCTTTAGAGGGTCTTTGAGGTCGAACCGTTGCTCTTCGGTGATGAACGCTTCACCCGGACCTCCTAAAATGGCGTCCTCGGTGAGTACGAGGTCGTCGCAGGCCATAGCGGGAATGGCCGCGTCGCCGCGAGCATGCTGTTCAACGAATGCGATCGTGCGAAGTTCGGAGGCGTCGAACGATGCCAGGAAATTAGCCAACTCGGCACTCTGGGCCACGGACCCGCCCGGGCTGTTGATGTGCAAGCAGAGCAAGTTGGCGGACTCGGTGCGGATCTGCTGGTCGATCGCCTGCATCGCTTCGCTGACGGTGCGCGAATTGATTCGGCCATGCAAGTTCACGCGAATGGCTCGCCAGTCGCCTGAAGCCGTTAAGGCTTCTGTGATTCCATGCGGCGGGACTCCCAATGCGCCCGCCAGTGCTTTGCGATCCGCCGCAATGTGGCTCACAACACTGTAATCAATTCGCAAATCTTCGCCGTGAAAGATACCCAAGTCGCCTTTTCGAACGATTGTGATCACTTCACCCACAGCCGTCTTGCTTTTCATTTCGGCTAAGGCCGCCGCGTCGACGTAGCTGTCGCCATCGAGAGTCTTGACCTGAAAAACCTCACGAGACGGGTCGAGCATGGACAGCACGAGCGCGGGGGGGAATATTCGACGACGCTTGGCAATGTCGGCGTAAGCGGCCAACATCGATTCGTCGAGTTCTGTTTCACCGACGCCCGCTTCGCCAAACTGAGCTTCGTTGGACATGATCAGTTCTTCGCAAGCCAGCGCTGCCAAGATGGCATGACCGCGAACGGTCTGCGGCACAAATGCGACCGTGCGGACGCCGCTCATCGAACGGCCGGCTAGAAAACGAGCGAGCGACAGCGCCCGTTCGTATTCGCTACCTTCACCATCTTGATCGCCATCACCGTGAAACTCGAGCACGATGATCGGACGCTCTCGGCCAGCCCCGGCGTTCTTATGAGCCGCCACGGCTTGTTCAATCTGGCGTTTGACTTGTCCGTCTGCTGTTCCCCGTATCGGCAGCGGAACGCGAATAATGAGGGCGCGATCCGGCCCCGCTTTCACGTCCGCCTTTTCAGCCTCGCCCGACTTGTCAGGCTGCGACTGAGGCGAATCGGCCGCCATCATGAGGACAGACGCCGCAATGGCCAGCCAGCCAAGTCTTTTCGTTTGAAACAACATCGGGTCCTACCTTGCCGGCGACAACGGAGCTGAAGCTTCGCTTGCTCGTTAATCCCACTCCACCGCTCGCTATTCGCACCACACCCTAAATTATAGGGTGTTGCTTAACTCGCGGGAAGAAACCACGTGCCGCGGAGTGTGCGAGTCGCAGCCCAAAGCCTCCGTTCTTCGAGTATTGGAAAGGACGGGCCGTGAAAAACACGAAAAAGCACAAGGGACAAGATCACCTTTCACTTGGTATTTGTGCGGCTTGGACGGCTTGTTAGAGCAAACGAATGGACGGTTGTGGCCAGGCAATCGAAACGCCTCGAAAAGTTCGTTTAACCCGTTGCCGAAGGCAAGGCTGCCAAGCAGAACCTTCCCAATCTTCCTATTCGCGCCTGTCGCGTGCCATGGTTTCGTCCGCCGCCGCGGACAACTTGCCGATCAGCCTAGCCGTCCTTCGGCGGTCAGCGAGTCGTCTCGCCCACCGCAACACGACCATGGCGACGGTCGCCATTACCGCCGCCAAGACGTTGAAGACGATGTCGGTCCATTCGAATTCGCGATTGGGCAGCAGAAACTGGATGAATTCGTCGGTCGCGCCGATCATGGACGTGACGACAATCGCCAAGAATGCCGGCGCGGGAACTCGACGCCCCTGTGTGACTCTCTCTTGAATGGCCTCAAAGACAAGAACGGCCACCACGCCGTACTCGATCAAATGGCTGCGTTTGGGCAAGGTCAAGCGAAACAGCACCAGACCGTAAACCACGGCGATGCCCATACCAGATGCCGATCTCATTGCCAGCCGGTCGCGTCTTCAATCCTTGAGTCAGAATCGTCAGCGCGACGAAGAACATTCCTGCAACGAAGAGGATCGCGGCAATGCCTTGGTTGTACAGGAACTCGGCCAACAACGAAGCCAAAGGCAACGTCAAGTAGATCGCCCCCACCAAGCTCGCCGTCCAGATCCAAAGCCGACGCTCGCGTTGTGACGAGAAGAATGTCATCGTGGAAAATCCTTGACGGTCATACGGATCTGCGCTGCGCCGTCCAAATGGCAGGCGAATGCCGCCTCAAGTTGGTTCTCAACGGCTCGAGGAGGTCTGCCAGCTGATCGATCTGACGATCTACGAGCTGTCGCGACTTGCGGCGAGTCGGGAACGGCCGGCCAAGACGACCTTGAGCGTCAAGCAGGAGGCGGCGTTGGCGAACGAGCCGCGATTGCTGGCGTGTTTCTACTTACTAATCAATCGTTGGACTGCGGGCCGGATAAAAAACAAACTGAAGCTAACCGACCTGCAAACAACTCGGGCGCTGACGAAACTGCATCGACTAAAACTGATTGAGTTGCGTGCGAGAAACCGAGTTCGCTTGCTCACATCTCGAACGATCGCTTGGCGAAAGGCCGGACCCGTTCCCGATTGCACGAGAGTCGCGTTCGCCAAGATTTTCTCGAAACCGATTTTGATCAAGCTGGCGGCGTCATGCGTTTCGAAACCGGCGAGCTCTCGGAGTCGTCGATGAAAATCCTCGCTCGGCGGATTCAAAAACTGGTGAAGCAGTGCGATGAGCTGGCCGAATTGGATATGGCTTTGCCGGCTGAGAGCAAACAGAGCGTGGTCCTGCTAGTCGCGTTTCGCCCTTGGATCTTCACTTTGCTGGCGGATCGATAAACGAAACAAACTGGGGTCGCTATTTATTTCGCTTTGCCGGTCGTCGACTTTTTCTTTCGCTGGAAAATACATCGCCGGTAGGCTTCGCTGGCAAAGTCGATTTCCACGTCTCCATTTGTTGCATGAGTCTGCGAGCCACCTCCGGTTTCCTCTCTTTGAGTTCTGTCTTCTCATAGGGATCGGCCGCAAGGTCATAGAGCTCGAAATAGCTCGAGTCGCGGTTGGTTAACAACTTCCAGTTTTCATGCACGACGGCATAAGACACCCAGTGATAGGGACGCGATTCTTGGATGGGCCAGGCCGAGTTCATTTTCCAGAACAACGGTTTCTGTCGAGTCGCGACGGGTTTGCCCAAGAGCGTCTCGCCTTGATTGACGCCGTCGGGCCGATAGTCGCTCGGCGTGGCGGCGTCGGCGAGCGCACAAAAAGTGGGGAGCAGATCGACCGCGGAAATGAGCGAGGTCTTGTCGATTTGACCAGCAGCGATCTTGCCGGGCCATCGGGCGATAAAGGGAACGCCGACGCCGCCTTCGAAAAGGGCGCTCTTATACCCCTTCCTGCCGCCTGTGATTCCTCGAGCAGCGGCGATTCCGTATCCAGCGCCGGTCGCCGTGTCGTGAGTAAGCGTCAACTCCGTCGGGCGGGCCGATCGAGCGGGGCCATTGTCGGAGCTAAAAATGACGAGTGTGTTTTCAGTCAAATTCAATCGATCGAGGGCATTCAGCAATTCGCCGATACGGTCGTCAGCGTGCGACAGCACCGACGCGTAAATGTTGTCGCGTTCGTCAAGATCGCGAAAACGCCAACGATACTTCGGCACGGTGTGAAACGGCGTGTGTGGTTCATGGATCCAAAGATTGACAAAGAAGCGTTTCTTCTGGCGATGGCTTTTTTCGATAAAGGCAATCGCGTTGCGAGCGTCCTCATGAACCGGCATCTGCTCGCCGGCGCAGTTGAACGCGCCGTACTCGTCGTATCCATATTCACTTGGCAGCGGCGAATCGGGAATCATGTTGTTTGACAGATGCCACTTGCCAAAGTGGGCCGTGGCGTAGCCGGCCTGCTGAAGAAATCGAGGCAACGACGGGGCGTCGGGGCTCAGCCAGTCCGGCATGTTGCGTCGGGCGTTACTCGGGACCCAGGCAAAATGGCCGTCAATGTTGTATCGAGCGGGGAAGTGACCTGTCATAACGGCGGTGCGACTAGGCGAGCAGACGCCGCTGGCGACAGTGAAGCGATGAAAGTCAGTTCCCTCTCGTGCCAGCCGATCGATGTTCGGTGTCTTCACATAGGGATGCCCATGACAGCTGAGATCGCCCCAACCCCAATCGTCGGCAAAAATGAATACGATGTTTGGTTTTTCCGCCGCGCTGCAGTGCGGCGGATGCAACGCCGCAAGGATGACGGTTGCGATCGCGAAGACGGTAAGCCGAGTCATGGATGCATTCACTTCTTGTTGCTTGGATGATTATTGTCGAGCCAGCGAAGATTGCGGAATTGCGGCGGGTCGCCCTTCCAACGTCCGCCGACCACTCGATTTTTACTGCGATCTCCGCGGTTGGGGCGAAGGCGCTCGGCGGGACTGAGTTTGAGCCGTCTCACGTCTTTCCAACTCGGCAACGCTGCGCCGGCGAAGTCGCGAAAGTCTCGAGGTTCGAGCGAGATCGACTGCCATTGTTCGCCCGAGGTTAATTCTACTTCTGCGGCAAACCCATCGATGAAGACCACGAGCGAATTCGACTCGGCCGACTTGATTTCCAATGACAGACTCGCGCCAGGCATCGCTTTCCAGATATCGTCGTTCAGCTTGTGTGTTGTCCGAGCCCACTCGCTGGGTCGGTAGGTGAACCATTCTTTTTGCCACTGGCCTTTGAAGTCTTCAATCATGTTCGAATGTGAGAGCGTTGCTCGCGCCCCCGCTGTAGCGAGTGCTTCCGGTGAGGCCGTAGTGAGAACCGATGAAACGTTGAATTCCTTCGCCGTATAGGCACCATAGTAATAGCCGACTCCGGAGACGGGCGTGTCGAGCGGATAACTGATATTGGCGAATACCCATAACGGCTTGTCCGTGTCGTAAACGGGCAGCTTGGCAGTCCAAGCTCCGCCGGCTTGGTTGGCTTTGGCGAGATGCCAAAATCGGTGCATCGTGTCTTCGCGGTCCTCCGGCAGTTCATTGTCTTTGCCCTGCTGGGTGTAATACACGTCAACCGAAAGCACTCGCTTAGCGGAATCCGGCCGGACGGTGAAGACGGGCACGCCATCGTCCGCCTTCAGCCGCAATTCGGTTTCGGGGGTCTTGGGGAATTTGAATTCTCGCTTCAAGTGTCGATCGAACCAGAGAAGTGTTGCGACTTCGTACTCGGCCGTGTCCTGATGATTGTGGTGAGGCGAACAGCTGACTCGCCATTGGCTGCTGCCGATTTCTCTCACCGCGTACGGCAGGTCGCCGATGCGGCCATGAAAATCGTTCGCTGGACTGAGGAAAATGACCGGGCACGAAACTCGTTTCAGGCTGATATTGTCTCCGACCGTAGAGCGAAACAGAGCGCTCTTGTTGCTGCGATCACTGATGCCGCCGCACGACGGTGCCGCCGCTTTGACTCGCGAATCGACCGCTGTCATGACCGTCAACTTGCCGCCCATCGAGTGCCCGTAAACTCCCAGCCTTTTCGAATCGACTTCGGGCTGACGTTCGAGAAACGTCAACGCTCTGCGCGCGGCCAGTGCACAAAGAAACCATCCGCTGTTGCGAGGCGACTCGACCGAATCGAGAGTCCATTCCGCCGACTTGGCGCTGGGAAACACATTGCCTTTGTTCTTGCCCGGAGCGTGATAGCCGTCGAGGGCACCCCAATCGGTTGTCAGTCGGTAACGTCGATCGTCCTTCTTGCCGTCCCAAAAGAGTTTCACTTCGGTCGGTGTGACGCGGTAGCCAGGCGCGCTGATTCTGCCGGCCCAGGCAATCGAGACGGTCGCGTATCCTCGCTTAGCGTTCGCCAAGCAGGCTTTGTAATCCGCGTATTGGCCCCCGCCGTGAATCTGCACCAGGCCAGGCAACCGAGCGTCGTCGCCAGCAACACGTTTGGGGAATCCATAAATCGCCGCCAGAGTCGCCTTCTTTCCCTTGAAGACCCCGATGCGAAAACGCACAATCCGCAAATTGACGTCGTCCTCTTCCCACTCCTTGAGCGTCTCGGTCTCAAGCGGCTCGGCCCGCGGGTCAAAACCGGCCCACATCGCTTCAAAGTCGTTCGGCGATTGCCCGTCACGTAACGGCGGCAACGTATCAGCAGCCGTCGCCGCCGAGCACCACGCGCATGCGAGAACAACGATTGATTTGTAAAACACGATGCGTTTCATTTTCTTAAGCATAGAGTTGTTCCGCAGGTACAGGTCGTCGTTGACTCGGGAGATCAAGTGAACGTGAGGCGTCGACTTGAAGCGTGGGCGAATACGATAGGCCGCTATTTTAAGGTGCTCTTAAAAAACTTGTCCGCGACGTCGAGCATCTCGTCAAACCAAACTTGCTTTCCCAGAAACGGGTGGGGCGCGTCTTTGATGACGGTGACGCCCGGCGCGATTCCCAGCTTACTCATCCGCTCTCGAAATAGGTCAGCCTGCGTGCTGGGGTCGTCTTGTTCGCCCGTAATGAACCAGCATGGCGGGTCGTTCTTGTCGAGGTGTTGTAGCGGTGACGCCAGTCGATATGTCGCCGGCTTGTCTTTTTGCGCGCCTCCGAGAAACTGTCGCCAGATCTGGCCGCGTTTTTCAATTTTCGAAATCTCGCGAGTGCGCGACGACATCAAGTCGGTCTGCGCGCCCATGGGAATGGCTGCCTGAATCGTACTGCTAAACGCGGCATTTCCGCCATTGCCTTCGAGTTCTTCTACGCCGCCCGAAGTGGCGAGCAGTGCAGTCAAGTGTCCGCCAGCCGACAGCCCAATTGCTCCGATGTGGTCGGAATCGATGCCGTACTCGCTGGCGTTGGCGCGAAGGAATCTCACCGCTGCTTTACAATCTTGAATTGCAGCAGGGAACGGCGATTCACCGCTGAGACGATACGAAATGGTCGCTGCGACAAAGCCTCTTGCGGCCAACGCCTGAGCCACTCTTGCGTGGTTCGTTCGATTGCCTTTTTCCCAGCCGCCACCGTGAATACAGACGATCGCCGGCAACTCGCCCCAGACCTCCTTCGGCCGGTAAATATCCATTTCGAGCGTGCGATCCGCGTAGTGTGCATACGTAACGTCTCGCTTCTCATGCAAGCGACCGAGCGTTTCTGGTGAAATTTCGGTTCGGCCGTCCGCTCGACGAGCTGCAACGATGCCGGCAGGTCGCGAGTCGAGTCGCATTTCCTCCTGAAACAGAATCGCCATGCCTCGCAGCTTTCGCGAGATGTCGCGATTTCTCACGAAACGGGACTCTCCGGGATCGGCATCCAAGTCGTACAACTCGAGGCTTGGATTCAAGTAGAGTTTCCAGTTTCGCCATCGAACTGCGGCCAAGGCGCCTTGGCTGCCATGATAGAAGAACGCATCGCCGTATTCTCTGCGGTTGATCAGCGGCGCCCATTCGCCGGGCGGCTCCCAACGACGGCGCAATGGAACCAGGGCGTTGAGCGACTTCTTCATTCCCGGCGGCGGCACAATCTTCGTTTCGCCTTTTAGCAACGGACTCATGTCGCGCCCGTCGATGACTCGTCCCTCGGGCACCTTGATCCCGGCGAACGTCGCCAGCGTGGGAAACCAGTCCATCGCGCGAACGACGGCCTTCGACTCCACGCCCGACTGCAACCCCAGTCCCGGGCCCCAAGCGATCGCGGGGACTCGAATGCCGCCTTCGTACGTCGAGAGCTTTCGCCCGCGAATCTTCTGGTCTGCCGAACGCCCGGGTCCGCGGCCGTTGTCGGAGGCATAAATGACAATCGTGTTGTCGTCGATAGACAAGCGTTTGAGAGAATCCAGAATTCGTCCGACGTTGTGATCCAATTCGTGAATCGCGTCGCCGTATTCGCCCCAATCGGAGCTCCCCTTGAACTGCTCGCCGACACCGAGCGGATTGTGAAGCATGGTGTGCGGCAGATAGAGAAAGAAAGGACCAGCCTCATTCTTCTCGATAAACTCGATCGCCTCGTCCGTGTAGATTTTCGTCAGCTCAGTTGGATCCGCAGGACGCTTGATGATCTCGCGATTACGCATCAAAGGGACGCCGCCTTGGTCTGCAAAATAGACGACCTCGACTGGATCGAGATTGTGCAGCAAGCCAAAGTAATGATCGAATCCCTGATTGTGCGGCAAGAACGGCTCGTGAAAACCTAGATGCCATTTTCCGATGCAGGCGGTTGCATAGCCGCCAGATTTCAATAGCTCGGCGATCGTTAGTTCGTCCGGATTGATGCCCGATTGCGAGTCGGCCCGATGCACCCAAATGTGATTCCCGACTCGACGCGGATAGCAGCCGGTCAACAACCCTGCGCGTGAGGGACTGCAGATGGGAGCGGCGGCGTAGTAGTCGGTAAAGCGAGTGCCCGCGTTCGACAACGCATCGATCCGCGGCGTCTCGACCTCGCTAGCGCCGTAGCAGCCTAGGTCGTAATAACCCTGATCGTCGACAAAAATAAAGATGATGTTGGGCGGTTTGTCTGCAGCAAATGCTGCCACCGTTCCAGCCAATAACAGTGCCGTTGCCAAGCTCGCAACGACGAGATTTTTGCACTGCGCTCTTTTCGTCATGTTATCGGTCGTCTCAATCGTAGATTCGTCATGTCAACTCGCAACGACAGTCTATTCCAAAGACGTTTTCGAGTTCGCGAGGAAGGACTTGCGACTATTTCGGCAGTGCCTGGATGAAGTCGAGTAACGATGCAACTTCGCGGACGGTGAAGTTGTTGAGCAAACCGACTGGCATCACGGAGATTTTTGAAGTCTTTCGTTCGTCGATGTCTTCCTTCAGCAAAGTCGTTGCTTTGCCGTTCTGATCGCGAAAAGTCACTCGATCACTCTGCTCGTCGGTCACAAAGCCAGTGTAAACCTGACCGTTCACAGTGATAAATTGATTGGTGGCGAAGCCTTGGGCGATTGTCTTGCTTGGCTCCAACAAGGCTGCCGCCAATTCGGGACGCTTATAAGTTTTCGCGATGCTTCCAAGAAACGGTCCCTTTTGAACTTCATTCTTCGACAACGAGTGGCAGGCCGCACAATTGGCTCGATTGAAAACTTGTTGCCCGAGTGATACGTCGCCCCGGGTAGCCACGAGTTGTCCGGCCGCGGTCGCAAGACTAAGCGTGGCCAGTTTGGGCGTCTTGTCAATCGCCGGCGGCCGAATCCTTAGTCGCTCGATCGCAACGGCCGCTCGCTTTGCAATCGCCGCGTCTGTTCCTGTCTTGGCTTGCCAGATCTGTTGATCGAGGTGATGACTATCGGCCTTCATTGCCGCGTTGATCAATTGCCCACGGCGCTTAATGACTCCCCAGCCTTGCTTCACAGCGGATTTGGCGGTCTTGCGCGCTTCGGGGCTTGTTCGCCTATCGTCGATCAAGCGCAACAGCGCAGCATCGGCCCATTCGCTGCCGTCCTCCATCGCACTGGCCAACGTCGCAAACACTCGTACTTGATTGTTCAGGTTACGAGAACGCGCCAGCTCATTTCTGGCGGCTCGCAAATCTCCTCCGGTCTGACTGAATCGATGCAGTCCGATGATCATCAAGTTGGCCGCTTCCGCCGAGTCGAGTCGCGCCAAGCAGCGTACAACCTGCAACGTGTCTTCGGCCGATAGGGGTCGCGTCAACGCTTTGTCGAACAGGGCGATTGCGCCCTCTGGCAACTCACCGGCGGCCGCCAAACGCCGGATCGCTGTGGGAACAAGCCGTTCATCATCGCGGGCCAAGTCGAGCATCAGGGCCAGCGCGCGGTCGGCTGGAATTCGGTTTTTTTGCATCGTCTCAACTAGCGCCACAGCGTCAACGCTCGATGATCGTTTGAGTGCATCGTGTAGGACGGTCGCTATTCGGTTCGTTTCGGGCCAAGTAACCGGGCGATAGTAGGGGCCGCGAGTATCGGGGCGAGTGCCCCAGGAATCGCCCTCCCAGGGGCCCTCTCGAAAGTGCAATCGGCAAAGGGAGAACAACAACTCACGGCGAGCCGGCCCTGTTGCCTTGTCCAATCGGCTGACAATGCCGTCGACCACCTCAGGACGATGCATCATCGCCAGGGTCCGAGCCAACGCGTGTTTCGGCGCGGACTGCCTATCCCAAGCCGCGAAACACTGGGCGTACGCCTGCTGTCGAGCCAAACATCGAATCGCGGTGTGAACGACAACCGGATCAGCGTGTCCCAGCGATTGCAGGCACATCGTGACTGTCGTTTCGCCATTTTCTTGTAGCCGCTCCAGCAATTGACGTTCAACCCGCCGCCGATCCAATCCGTCGTTCAATAGTTTTTGGTAAGCCGAATTACCTCGCCTCATTAAAGTGCGTTGAGCTTCAACGCGTCGTCGATAACTTGGCGAATCGAACAACGACACCAACTGGTCGTCTGACAACGCGGCAAAATTTGGCATCGGATCTGGGCGAAAATTCTTGGGCCGCACGCAGACAATGAAGCCGACATCGGGCCCGTTCCATTTGAATGTGGCCCCTTTCCAGCTGGCGCAGTAGACGCGGCTATTGCCATCGACGTCGGCATCGGTGGGTCGAGTCATCTTGATGAACGACTCGGGCTTGGCGGTCTCCTGATACGTCGCTCCTCGCGGCTTTACTGTGTGCCGGAACAACGAGCCCGTACCCCAGTCGGCAGTAAACGGGGCCTTGTTCCAACGTCCAAATCCGGGCTCGTCGATATAGACGGCCCCGCACCCCGAACCGCCGCCGTAATCCGCCAGAGGTTGCACGCATTCGTCATTGAAATGCTTGTAGAGACGCGGATAACCGTGGTCTTCACTACCGGTAAAGTGATGAAGACGAACGTCCCATCCGCCACCGTCGTTGGTGTTGTCTCGCGCGAACAACTCCATCTGTGGGCTGATCGCCACCTCCAAAATGTTTCGCGTTCCGGTCGAGTAGATCTCGAGACCGGAGCCGTCGGGACGCACGCGAATCACACCGCCTCCGCGGTGCGTCAGGCGAGTTCCATCGGCTCCTTCCGCATTTAGAAATCCGAAATCACCGCCGGCAATGTAGAGCCAGCCGTCAACTCCCAATGACATGCCGTTCGTGGTGTGATCGGCGGGCCGTTTGTCATAGCCGAACGCCAGATTCTTAACGAGCGTCTTCTGGATGTCCGCCACGCCATCGTCATCTTCGTCGATGAAGACGCTCAAATTGGGTGGGTGCATGAGATACAAACGATCATGATCCCACACGAGTCCGCGAGGGGCGTCGACTTCGCAAAACACTTTCGTCTCATCGGCTCGGCCATCCCCATCCAAATCACGCAAGCGAATCACACGACCCCGCTCGGAATCTCGCCCAAGCGAACCGTTGCCGTCGGAGCTGACAAAGACAGTACCGTCAACAGACGCGGCCACAAACACCGGATAGTTTGCCGCCGATGACGCGGCAAAAAGAGTTGCCTCGAACCCCTCGGGCACTTTGACGTCTCGCAAAATCTCGGCCTCACGTTCCGCTGTCATCCGCTCTATCTTCGGTGCGGAATTGCCGCCCTTGTCGAATGCGTTAGCCTGCAATGGAATCAGTTTGCCGGACTTTTTGTCGAGCGAGGCTGGCCACATCTTCTTCAATTCGGGTCCCTCGAATTCGACTTCGCGAATACTGCACCAGCTACCTGCCGGCGCGCCCAAGCCGACGATGCGAACTTGTTTAACCGCCGCTTTGCTGACGATCGACATGACCTCCTTGTCCATGTTCTTGGCATCCGATCGATCGAGCAACACGTGCCAATTCTCACCGTCCACAGATCCTTCGACACGATATCGATAGACTCGTTCAAATTCCCAAACGACTCTCGCACCGCTCAACGTAATTAGCTTCTCAAATTCGAATGTTAATGACTGAGGGTAACCGCCGCCGCCGGCGCACCAACGCGTATTCGTCTTTCCATCGATTGCGTCGTATGTCGGGTGTCCGTTTTGCGTACTCGAAGCAATCATTCTGACCAACGTCGAATCTTTCGGGCGCTGACCGAGGGCGTTCGTCGGAGCACTTTGCACTTTGGTTTTGTCGACAAAGACGAGGCTGTTCTCGTCTTGATAAGGCTGCAAATAATTGGGCTCCAACTTTCCGCAGGCCCAAAGTAAGCCGCGAGTTACCAAATCGAGATACCGCGAGTCCTGGACCGTTTCGGTGTTGTGCCCAATAGTTGTGCTGAAACTTCTTGCCCCAGCCGATTCGTTCACCCACGCCACAATCGCTTCATTGACTCGACTGTTTGCGCCGCCCAGTTTTTGTTTGCCAATCGCGAGCGGCTTGGCCCCGAGGACTCGCACGTTGTTGTACAGCTCTTCGTTGATCGTGGTCCAATTCTTCAGCGTTTCCGTGATCGGGTGTGACGGCCTCGTAAATTGAATGTCGATCGGTTTTTGCGGACCATGGCTGCTGGACTGGAGGCCCAAGTGCTTGAACCAGGCGTCGCCGCCTGTGCGGAAACTGTGCATTGCACAGTGCAAGTGGACGGCGGGAATCTTCTCATGGACCTTGATGATCCGGTTGACCATCGCTTGATCTTTGACCGCCGCGGCGCACTCGTCGTGAATAATGACATCGTACTCTTCCGCCCAATTCAGTCTCTTGTAGAGTGGGAAGACCGGCGCTGTTGAGGAATTGTCGGTCCAATAGACGTCAACGCGAACATAGGCACGCGCCTGGATCCCCTCGCAAATCGCTTTCTGTTGAGCCGCGTAGTCGTGACAGCAGCCGCCAGCGATCAACAGGGCTCGTAACGGTTTCGGTGCCGGCTTGCGTGCTTCGCTCTCTTGCGCCAGGCCAGTAGAAGACGCCGTAGTCAGCAAGATGAGGGATAGAACCAGTCGTTTCATTTTCACTTCTTCTTCTTCAGTCAGTAGTCCGGCCGAGGACGACCAGTGGTCCGTTGTTAGAGTGGCCGAGTTTGAGTTGCCTGTGAAGCACCAGTTTAACTGAAATGTCTGACGCTCGACTGCGAAGCGCAGTCGCGGCTCATGAACGCAAACGCGTCCGCAACTCCTAACGGACATTGCTGGCCGGCACGCGACATGCGAAAACCAACGAATACCAACTCTATATCCGTATGAACGCCCCACATTTTCAATTGCTATGAACACGCGTGTCGATGATCTTCCGAATCCCTCGCCGTCGCAATTGGCCGAGCTGCCGCGTCAAATGGGTTTTGTCCCGTCGACGCGTGGGTCCAACCATGTCCTGTCTCGGTCGCAGGTTGACGAATACAACGAGTTGGGATTTCTGATGCCATTTGACGGGCTCAGTGAAGCCGAGACTCGCGAGACCCGCGTCTTCTTTGATGGAGTGCTGGCGGCCTTCATAGAACTCGGGCGAACGAGCTATTCCATCAGCACGGCGCATCTAAGGTTTGCCCGGATCTACGATCTGGTGCAACACCCGATAATCGTTGACGCCGTGTCCGATCTGCTCGGCGAAAACGTGGTCTGTTGGGGGTCCCACTTTTTCTGCAAATTGCCGCACGACGGAAAACGCGTGCCATGGCACCAGGATTGTACTTACTGGCCACTGAGCCCGACGAAGACAGTCACAGTCTGGTTGGCCATTGATGACGCCAGTCCGGAAAACGCCAACATGAAGTTCATTCCGCGTTCCCACCTGCATGGACTCGTCGACTACAGCGAAATTCAGGACAGTGACACCGTCTTGGATTTAGCTATCGAGAACGCCGAGTCGTACGGGGACGCCGCGGTTGACGACGCGCTCACGGCGGGGCAGTTTTCGATGCATTCTGATTTGCTGCTGCATGGGTCAGACGTGAACGACTCCGATCGGCGTCGATGCGGACTGACGATTCGTTACGCTGCCGCGGACGTTACCACTTGGTACGACTGGCACAAGAAAGGCGTTGTCGTGCGAGGAGAAGACGTGGGCGGTCACTGGGCCAACCCGCCGAGACCCGCGCAGTAGTTCCTGCTTCGCCGCTGACTCAAGTTGCTCAACGGCTGCTTCGGCGAACAAGAATGGCTGGAATTCTGAGCGCGGACGTCATTATAGTGCGGTCTGTTTTTGACTATGATGGATGGTTTCACAGGCCGACTGCCTTCCTCAATCAGTGTTGGACAAGGGACGTCCACACCGGCCGAGTTGGCGGCGCCAACCACTCGCCGCATTCTTTCCCGGCATTAATGTTTGCCGGATGTCGCGAGAATCCTAATCGAACATCACGGTTTTAGAATAGTACGCCCATCTCACACGATGAATACGACACAAGGCACGCGAGAAGTTATGACCTACGCAATGCAGCCCGCGCTCAAAATCCAGTTCGTTCGACTTCTGTCCTTTGTTCTGCTTGCCGGCCTGGCTGGGCAAACAGCGCTTTCGGCCGAGCCATTTGAATTCAAAAAGAATGACGTCGTCGCGGTCTATGGCAACGGGCTTGCCGACCGGATGCAACATGATCCCTGGGTCGAGACGGTTCTACAAAGCCAATTGAAGGGCATGAACGTCCGTTTTCGGAATATGAGTTTTTCGGGGGACATGGTTAACAAGAAGCCCCGCAACAAAGGATTCACGAACGACACGGAATACCTTCAGCACGTTGCTCCCGACGTCGTGTTCGTCATGTACGGCTACAACGAATCCTGGGCGGGGCGCGACGGTGCGGACGCCTATCGAGGCGAGCTGCTGAAACTAATCGAGCGATACACGGCTTTGAGGCGAGAGAAGGGCAAAGACGTTCGGTTTGTTTTGTTCAGCCCGATCGCCTACCAAAACACAGGCAATCGTCATCTGCCCGACGGCGAAGAACTGAATGCAAATCTTGCCATCTATACGAAAGGGACCGAGCAAGCCGCCAAGGAATCCGGCGCGAAGTTTGTCGATCTTTTCTCGCCGACGTTACGTTTGTTCAAGGCGAGCTCCAAGCCCTTTACTGTCAACGGCATTCACTTGAATCCAGACGGCTACAAAGAGCTGGGAGGAATCGTATCGCAAGGACTTCTCGGCAAGCCGGCTCCTTCAGGCAACCAACTCGAACGAATCTACGAAGCCGTCGTTGACAAAAACTGGCATTGGCACAACCGCTATCACGCGACCGATGGCAACGACATTTGGGGCGGCCGTTC